>NZ_JARWAJ010000002.1:0-613454 GCF_031451615.1 Vreelandella janggokensis
GGACCTGTTACCGCTCGACTTGCATGTGTTAGGCCTGCCGCCAGCGTTCAATCTGAGCCATGATCAAACTCTTCAGTTTACAATCATTGTGATCCTTACTTGTCACTCGAAAGTAACAAAAGCGGATCAAACTTGGCTCAAGGTTTTCAAACGTTCTCTCAAGATCCGAAGACCTTGGACGAGTCGCTTGCCTTGATAATTGGTGATTTATCACCCTCATCGGCAAGCGCCCACATGAATTACCTGATCACATTATTAAAGAGCGTTTCGCTTGCGGGCCTCAAAACCTGACGTGGCCGCTGCTAAGCGAGGAAGGCGTATTCTACGCACTTTCCAATGTTTGTCAACGGCTGTTTGGCAGAAGCGAAGGAAATGCTTAACTCAACTTTCTTTCCTGCTATTTGCCTAACTTACTGACAAACCGAGGTTTTTATACCTCATTCACCGCTGGCAACGCTGGGCGTCCCCGGCAGCGGATGCGTACTTTACGGCTTTGCTGACGAGGACGCAAGGGATTATACGAAAAAGTTTTATGGCTAGACACTATCCGCCGTGAAAGCGCTTCGGCGACAAGCCAATTGGCGGTTACACTAACGGCATTTACTTTATTGCCGAGGTCCGTGATGAGCCAGCGTCAGCACCTGTTAACTGTCGATTCATTAAATCGCGAACGCGTTGACCATTTACTGCGCATTGCCGCACGTATGGAGCCGATTGCACAGCGCCGCCAGGTTACCCGTGTTTTAGAGGGGGCAGTTCTTGGCAACCTGTTTTTTGAGGCCAGTACGCGTACCCGCGTGAGCTTCAATGCCGCCTTTTGCCGGCTGGGCGGCAGCGTGTGCGACACCACCGGCTTTACCTTTTCGTCGATGGCCAAGGGAGAGTCGCTGTACGATACCAGCCGCGTGATGAGTGGGTATTGCGACGCCATTGTCATGCGCCACCCGGACCAGGGGTCTGTGGCAGAATTTGCTGCGGCGACAAATGTCCCTGTGATCAACGGCGGCGATGGTCCCGGTGAACACCCCAGCCAAGCGCTACTGGATATCTACACCATCGATAAAGAGTTTCAGCGCTTGGGTAAATCACTGAGCGGTGCCCACATTCTGCTCACCGGCGATTTAAAGTACGGCCGTACCGTGCACTCTCTGATCAAGCTCTTGTCACTCTACGGACCGCTACGCATTACCCTGGTATCGCCGCCGGGCCTTGAAATGCCTGCACAACTGGTAGACCTCGTCACATCTCGTGGCCACCGTATTGAACAGCGCAACTCGCTGGCCAGCGACTTCTCGGATTTGGATGTGGTGTACGCTACCCGGATTCAGAAGGAGCGCTTTACCGACGAGATGAACGAGAGTTTTCAGGGCCTTTCGAATGACTTTATGGTTAACCGCGATTTCCTGGACCAGCGCTGTGGCGACAACACCATCGTCATGCATCCGCTGCCCCGCGATAGCCGCCCTGGAGCAAATGACTTGAACGTGGATCTAAACGGCGATCCTCGGCTAGCCATCTTCCGCCAAACCGATAACGGCATTCCCATGCGCATGGCCATCTTCGCAACGCTACTTGAGGTTGACGAGCTGGTTGAAAAGGAAATGCGCCCCGTACGTTGGTTTGTCCCCGCCCAGACGGGCACGCTCGACCGTTAGCCTACCGTCAGCGGGATATGCGCCCACCGGGAAGTCCTTCCTGGTGGGCAAACCAGCCTTCCAGAATCAACACCGCGGCGATACCGTCGACACTCTCTTCACGGTAGTTGCCACGGTGTCCCGCCGCGCGGGCGATGTGCTTCGCTTCCTGGGTAGAGCCACGCTCGTCGACCATTTCACAAGGCTTACCGAAGCGCCCGTGAAGTCGATTACCGAACTTGCGCGCGCGAAGGCTCATGGCCGACTCGGTGCCATCCATATTGAGCGGCAAGCCGACAACAAATAGATCGGGTTGCCACTCCTTGACAAGGCGCGTCACCAGCTCCCAATCGGGAATACCGTCGCGTGCGGTGAGAGGAGCAAGCTCACGAGCACTGTTCAGCATCTCATTGCCGACAGCCACGCCAATGCGCCGTGTACCAAAATCAAACGCCAGCACAAGGCGCTGACCGCTTTCAGTCATTATGCTCAACCATCAGGCGTGGCCTGCATCACGGGTCATCAGGTTAAGATCCACCCCGAGAATGCCTGCCGCCGCGGCGAGGCGTTCGGCAGGTGGCGTATCAAATAGTACGGATGCCTGACCCTCCACCGTCAACCAGGCGTTTTCTTTTAACTCTTCTTCAAGCTGCCCCACTTCCCAGCCGGCACAACCCAGGCAGACCAGAAACTGTTCAGGGCCTTCACCGTTCGCCAATGCCTGCAAGATATCCATCGACGTCGTGAGCGAAATGTTGTCTTCAACCTGAAGGCTGGAATCCCATGCCTGACTATCCCCGGTATGGAGAATAAAGCCGCGATCTTTATGCATCGGCCCACCGTAATACACCGGCGAGTTGCGGTAGGGGCTATTATCTCCCTCTAATTCCAGTTGCTCGAAGAGCGCATCGAGGGTGATCTCCAAGGGGCGGTTGGCAATCACACCCATGCAACCATTGTGATCATGGTCGCACAGGTAGATCAGGCTCCCCGCAAAATTGGGATCGTCCTGGTGCGGCATCGCCATCAAGAAATGATGCTTTAAACTTTGCATGCGTCTCCTGCGGCCAACTGACAACATCAGCCAGCCTAAAAAATCAGTAAATAAGTCGCGACAGAGCAATAAAGAGCCGCTTATGCAGCAAGGCGACGTTCTATGGCGTCCAGCAGCAACCCTGCGATATCCGTGCCACGCTGATCGTCGATTTCGCGCACGCAGGTGGGGCTTGTCACGTTAATCTCGGTAATATAATCGCCGATCACATCCAGACCGACGAACATCAATCCTTTTTCGCGGATCATGGGCTGCACTTGCTCAACAAGCCACTGGTCTCGCCTGGTCAGCTCGCTACTCACGCCGCGCCCACCGGCAGCCAGGTTACCGCGTGTTTCCCCCGCTGAAGGAATGCGGGCCAGACCATAGGGTACCGGTTCGCCATCGACTAGCAGAATCCGTGTGTCGCCTTCCTTGATGGCGGGCAGATAACGCTGCGCCATGATCTGGCGCTGGCCGCGCAGGGTAAGCTGCTCGATCACGGCACCGATATTGCGCCCCTCGGGACCAATGTGAAAGATACCGGTACCGCCCATGCCATCCAATGGTTTGAAGATCACATCGCCATGCTCGGCGTGAAAGGCGCGCAACACGTCGGCCCGGCTGGCCACAAGCGTCGGCGCGCAGCACTGCGGAAACTGCTGGGCAAATAGCTTTTCATTACACTGCAACAGGGCATCTGTCGGATTGACAATCAACACGCCCTCTCGTTCAGCAAAGCCGAGCAGATGAACCGCGTTGGTAAAATCCGCATCCACCGGCGGGTCTTTGCGCATCAATACCGCGTCAAGCTCATTGATCGGCCGGGCTGAGGGTTCACCCAGTTCATACCAATGCGCGGGATCTCGATAAACCGTCAGCGGTCGCATGCGCGCGTATGCCTGCCCTGCATTCAAGAAAAGATCTTCCTGCTCCATGTAATGCAACGTATAGCCGCGGTCCTGGGCCGCCCATAGCATCGCCATGGTGGTATCTTTCTTGTAAGCGATGTCGCTGATGGGATCCATCACGACACCAAGGTGCAATGTTGACTGACTCATCGGGGCACAATCCATACATGAACATATAGGTGGGCAGTATGCCGCACTGCTTCTCAGGCTCCAACCGCGAGACGTATTACTCGCTGAGCGCACCGGGCACTAGGCGTATGGCGTTAGGCTCAAGCTTAATCAGCTGTTGCTTGTAAAGTCGCCCAATCGCCTGCTTGTAGGCGCTCTTGCTCACACCCAGCCGCGCCTTGATATCGTGAGCGGTACTTTTATCCCCCAATGCCAGGTAACCGCCGCTCTCGCGCAGCGCCTTGAGCACTTGGTCACCTACCACGTCCAAGCGGGCAGCGCCGGGCGGCAGCAGCGAAATATCCACCCGTCCGTCTTCACGACGCTGCTTGACATACCCTGTTAACGACTGGCCGCGACGCAGCGGCTGGCTGATATCGTCCTGGTAGATCAACCCCCAATAGCGGTGATTGACGACGACTTTCATGCCCAGATCGGTGCGGTCGGCGACCACTACGGCCACTTGGTCACCCGTATCCAGTGCCCAGGCATCATCGGTTAAAAACCGATCCAGGCGCATGGTGGCCACGGGCCGCCCCTGATCGTCGCTATACAGCATAACCAACACGCGTTTGCCGGGGTCGGGGCGAAAACGCTGCTCGCTGTAGGGCAGCAGCACATCCTTGGAGGGCCCCCAGCGCAAAAAGGCGCCAGTGTTGTTCACCGCGGTAACGGTTAAGTAGGCCACTTCACCCAGTTGAGCAGATGCATCGCTGGCGGGTCGGGAGGAAGAGTGAGGCTCACGGACCATGGGTGCCGTCCTTACAATAAATAGGCTTTCATTATGGGGGCTTGGTAACGCAAGGCAAAGTAGTAGAGAGGAAGGCTTACAAATCGCCTAGGTAATGCTGAAGAAGGGTTAACGCCACCACCGGCGCCGTCTCCGTACGCAAAACCCGTGGGCCGAGTGTTAGCGGTTTAAAGGCAGCATTTTGGGCGGCATCAATATCACTCTCGCTCAAACCGCCTTCCGGGCCGATAAGCAATGCAGCCGACGTGGGACGGTCTTGGCGATCGAAGGCATGGCCAGTCGCCAGATGCAGCATTAAACGCAGCGGCTCCTGGCGCGCCTCAAGCCATGCCTTGAGGGTGATGGGCGGGTTGACCGGCGGCACGAACGCACGCCCGCTCTGCTCACAGGCGCTGGCAGCCACCGCCTGCCAATGGGCCAGCTTTTTGGCTTCCCTGTCGCCTTTAAGGCGCACATCACCCCGCTCGGTATACAGCGGAGTGATGGCAGACACGCCAAGCTCGACGGCCTTCTGAATGGCATAATCCATCCGGTCGCCTTTGGAAATTGCCTGGCCTAGATGCACGGCCAGCGGCGATTCACCGTTACCCGGCCAAACAGCCTCAATACCCACCGTTGTCTGCTTGCGGCCTACGTCGACAAGGCGCACACCCGCCTCATGGCCATTGCCATCGAACAGCACCAGGGGCGAGCCTTCACCCAACCGCAACACCCGTGTCACATGTCGCGCAGGGCCTTCCGGGAGCACCACCTCATCGCCTGGGCGAAACACCCCGGGGACATAAAGGCGCGGCATTTTCCCGTGCCGGGCGTACCAGTCGGTCGCCAACATCATTTAGTGCGTATTCGCTTCAGCCTGGTCAGCTTGTTGTTTCTCGCGTTGCTTACGCTGCGCGTACATCGCTTCAAAATTCACCGGCGCCAGCATCAGCGGCGGGAAGCCACCACGGTTGACCAGATTATCCACGCATTCGCGGGCGTAGGGGAACAGCAGGTTCGGGCAGAAGGCACCCAAGGTTTGATCCAACTGGGCACCTTCGATACCGGAGATACGGAACAGGCCTGCCTGCTCAACTTCCGCCAAAAAGGAAGTCGTACCGGTTTCTTTGTCGTTAACCTGCGCCGTCACTTTAACGACCACTTCATACTGGTCATCGGCAATTTTTTTGCTACTGGTATTAAGGTCGAGGTTGACCTTGGGCTTGAACGCGTCCTGGAACACCGACGGCGAATTGGGCGCTTCAAACGAAATATCTTTTACGTAAATACGTTGCAGCGAAAATTTGAGCTGCGTTTTGTCGTCGGCTTGCGCGCCAGCCTGCGGGGTGTTGTTATCTTCCGCCATGTGAGAACTCCTCGTTGTTGATGCAATAGTCAGTGCAATCGTTCATGCAATAAGTAACGTGCGTATCGACGCTTACTTTTTAACCACCGGAAGGCCGTCAGCCTGCCACTGCGCCATGCCACCTTTTAATTTAAAGGCGCGTTCAAAGCCTGCTTTCGCAAGCTTCGCCTGGGCAGCACCTGAACTTTGTCCATGTTTACACGCCACAATGATCGGCTTGTCTTTCACTTTATTCAGCTCATTCATGCGGCTATCAAGGCTGCTCTGGGGCATATTCCGCGCACCGGCAATATGCCCCGTTTTAAAGTCTTTACTTTCACGGATATCCAGTACAACGGCGTCTTCACGGTTAATGAGCTGCGTGGCCTCAGTGGCCGTTAGCGCATGGGTTGAGGCGCTGCGTGTTTCGTACACAATCCACGCAATCAGCGCCAGCACAAACGCCCCTACCAATAGGGGGTGATTCATTACGAATTCGAACAGCTGATCGATCATCGCGACACAATCTCTTGGTCAATACAGAAAAAAGCGGCATTGCCACCATTAGAACGCGACAAGTATACACGTCTGACGCCAGCGCGCGCAGGCCGCGAATAAAAACGAGCACCAGCGCGGCCATGCGTGAAACGTCAACAGGCCCTATTCATGACGCTCAGCCACTGGCTGCGTTATGATGCCCCAAGCATGCATTAGTCGCGACCCCGATTGGCTTTATGCCGTCCGGTTCGCCACTCATCAGGAGAAATTTTATGGACACTGCAAGCACTCCCCGCCCCGTCGCGTTAATTATTTTAGACGGCTACGGCCACAACCCCGACAACGCGCACAATGCAGTAGCTGCCGCCAACACACCGGTAATGGATAAACTCTGGGCTGACCGACCACATGCCTTTGTCCACACGGATGGGCGCCACGTCGGGCTACCTGACGGGCAAATGGGGAACTCCGAAGT
This sequence comes from Vreelandella janggokensis, assembly GCF_031451615.1. Taxonomy (NCBI): domain Bacteria; kingdom Pseudomonadati; phylum Pseudomonadota; class Gammaproteobacteria; order Oceanospirillales; family Halomonadaceae; genus Vreelandella; species Vreelandella janggokensis. Next base: position 6,795 of record NZ_JARWAJ010000002.1, read on the forward strand.
GGGCCACATGAACCTGGGTGCCGGCCGCATTGTTTACCAGGACTTTACCCGCATCACCAAGGCAATTGAAGACGGCGACCTGGACACCATTGACGTGCTGACCCTGCCCATCGACGAGGCAGTGACCAACGGACGTCCCGTTCACCTGCTGGGGCTGCTTTCGCCCGGTGGCGTTCACAGTCACGAGGACCACTTTATCGCCATGGCGGAGCTGGCGGCCCGCCGCGGCGCCCAGCGTATCTATGTTCACGCCTTCCTGGACGGCCGGGATATGCCGCCACAAAGCGCGTTGCGCTCCATAGAGCGTGCCAACGCCCGTCTGGCTGAGCTGGTAGGGGCTGACAACGGCTTTGTTGCCTCGATCATCGGTCGCTTTTACGCCATGGATCGCGACAACCGTTGGGAGCGTGTTGAGCAAGCCTACCGCCTGCTCACTGACGGCCACGCCGACTACTATGCCACCAGCGCTGAAACGGCGTTGCGCGATGCCTACGACCGTGGTGAAACCGATGAATTTGTGGCCGCCAGTAGCATTCCGCTGAGTGACGGCTCCCAAGACAAGGCCATCACATTACAGGATGGCGACGCGGCAATATTCCTTAACTTCCGCTCGGACCGCGCTCGCGAACTGACCCGCGCCTTCGTCGAGCCTGACTTCAATGGTTTCGAGCGGCGCGTCTGTCCCAAGCTCGCGGGCGATGGGCTGGTCATGATGACCCAGTACGCCGCCGATATTCCCGCACCAGCCGCCTTCCCGCCCTCGGACCTGAACGACACTCTGGGGGAAGTCGTGGCCAAACGCGGCTTGAAACAGCTGCGCATCGCCGAAACTGAAAAATACCCCCATGTCACCTTCTTCTTTTCGGGCGGCAATGAAGCCGAATATGAAGGCGAAGAGCGTATTCTCGTCCCCTCACCGCGCGACGTGAAAACTTACGACGAAAAGCCCGAAATGAGCGCCGTCGAGATTACCGACAAGTTGGTTGAGGCCATCGATAGCGGCCGCTTTGACCTGATGGTATGCAACTACGCCAACGGCGATATGGTGGGCCACACCGGTGACTTTGACGCCGCAGTAAAAGCCATAGAAACCGTCGATACCTGCGCGGGACGCGTGGTCGAAGCCATTGAGCGCGCGGGCGGGGCCTGCCTGATTACCGCCGATCATGGCAACGCCGAGCAGATGGTCCACCCCGAGACCGGCGCACCGCAAACCGCCCACACCACCTTTATGGTGCCACTGGTTTACATTGGAGAACGTCCAGGGGCGCTGGAGGATGGACGGCTATGTGATCTTGCCCCGACGCTTTTGCGCATGATGAATCAAGAGGTTCCTCAAGCGATGACCGGCCACCCATTGATCACCTTCGGTTAATCCGCTTGATGCGACGACTTGTCAGCATAGCGGCTGGGATAGCGCTGTTATACGCTACGCACAGCACTGCCCAGCCCAGCGAAACCCAGGCACGCCAGCAACTGGATAACCTCGGCCAGGCGATCGAGGCGCTTTCCGAGCGCTTGAGCGAAACCGATGAAGCTCGCGAAGGGGCCAAACGCGAGCTGCGCGAGGTTGAAACCGAGCTCGCCGAGACCCATCAACGGCTCGATCAGCTACAAAGCGAGCGCCGCAAGCTCAATGAGGAAACCAATCAGCTTCGCAAGCATCGCGACCGCCTTGAGGCAGACCGCGAAGTTCAATCAGATGCCCTCGGCCAACAGCTGGCAGCGCTTTACCGGTTGGGACCGACTCCCCAACTCAAACTGCTGTTAAATCAGGGCGACCCCGCCGAACTTGACCGCATGCAGGCTTACTTGAATCGGCTTACCGAGGCGCGTCAGCAGCGCATGGCCGAGATAGCCCGGTTGGATAGTGCGCTGGCCGACACCCAACAAGCACTTGCCGAGCGCGAGGACCGACTGGACGCTCTGTCCGAAGAACTGGAAGCCGAAAGTGCACGGCTCGCCGAACGCACCCAGGAACGTCGCGGCGTCGTAAACAGCCTAGATGACCGCTATGGCAGTGAAGCCGAGCGTCTGGCCGCCCTGAATGATGACCGAGAGCAGGCCGAACAGCGACTGCGCGAGATTCAGGCCGAGCTGGCACGCCTTGACGAGCCTGCGCCGACGACCCATATTGCCCGTACTCAGGGGGATCTGCCCTGGCCGGTCCAGGGCGATATCACGGCGGCTTTTCAGCGCCGTGATGGTGTCCATTACAACGGCATCGTCATTCAGGCCACGGCAGGCACCTCGGTTAGCGCCGTGCACCCTGGTCGTGTGGTGTTTGCCGACTGGATGCGTGGATTTGGCAATTTATTGATTATCGACCATGGTGATCAAATCATGACGCTCTACGCCCACCTGCAGCAGTTCACCGCGCGCCCCGGTCAGCAGATCGAGCGCGGCGACGAGATTGGTCGGGTTGGCGATAGCGGTGGTCAGCCACGTAGTGCGCTTTACTTTGAAGTCCGCAGGCGTGGTGAACCAATTAACCCACAACGTTGGATTGCACGCCGCTGACGGGATAAGCTGGGTAATTCTTGTTGTCATTGGGGTAGCGGCGCGCGCTGCCCACCAATATCGTTTCGCGGAGTCTGCATGACGCTATCTGTTACCGAGGGATCGGCCCTTGCCAAACGCCTCTTGGCAACCCTGCTCCCTATCGCTTTACTTTCGGTCCCGTTACCGCTTCTGGCTCAGCCCAGTAGTGACAGCGACGGGACAGTTGATAACGTCAGCGACGACCTGCCGCTTGAAGAAATCCAGACGTTTGCCGAGGTATTTGAGCGCATCAAGCGCGCCTATGTCGAAGACGTCGAAGACCGCACTCTACTCCGCAACGCCATGCGCGGCATGCTGAGCGAGCTGGACCCTCACTCCGCCTATCTGGATAAAGAAGAATATCAAAGCCTGCGCGAATCCACCGAGGGCGAGTTCGGCGGAATCGGCATCGAAGTGGGTATGGAAAACGGCCAGCTTATGATCATAACGCCGATCGACGATACCCCGGCCTCAGAGGCGGGGCTGATGTCCCGGGATATCATCATCAGTATCGATGGCACCCCCACCGAGGGCATGTCCCTGCAAGAGGCCGTGACCTTGATGCGTGGCGACCCCGATACAACGCTGGACATTTCCGTGCTAAGGGCAGGCGAAGAGTCCCCTCGCGAGTTCACCCTTACCCGCGAGATTATCCGTAGCGAAAGCGTCAAACACGAGTTGCTGGAAACCGGCTATGGCTATTTACGCATCAGCCAGTTCCAGTCACGCACGCCTGAGCAGGCCAGGGAAGCCCTGCAGCGCATGGCCCGTGAACAGCCGCTGGATGGCCTGGTGCTCGATTTACGTAATAACCCCGGCGGGGTTTTACAGGCCGCCGTTGGCGTGGCGGACCTGTTCCTGGATGAAGGGCTGATTGTCTACACCGAGGGTCGCATTCCCGACAACGAGCTATCATTCTCCGCCTCGGCTGATACGCCAGCAGAGGATGTGCCGCTTGTCGTGCTGATCAATGGCGGTAGCGCCTCCGCCGCGGAGATTGTCGCCGGTGCCCTTCAGGATCAGCGCCGCGGCGTGATCATGGGCACCGACAGTTTCGGTAAGGGATCGGTACAGCAGATCATGCCGCTGGGCAATGGTGAGGGGTTGAAGCTTACCACGGCGCTTTACTATACGCCGCAAGGCCGTTCCATTCAGGCCCAGGGCATCGAACCCGACGTTGATGTGGTTCGCGGGCGCCTGGAAGTCGCCGAAGGCAGGCGCGAAATCCGCGAATCCGACCTGGAAGGCCATTTACAGTCCCAACAGGCCCCGCGTGACCAGGAAGAGGTGTCACAGCGCCTGCGCGAAGACTACCAGTTGAGCGAAGCACTTAATCTGCTCAAAGCGCTGAACGTGGTCGACCGCCGCCGTCATTAACGGCACGAAGCCGGCAAGCGGCCGCGTTCGCCGGTGGCTTGCCGCATTACCATGCGCTTCAGCGGAGTAAGCCGGTGCAAGCCGCTCATGCCCAGGTTACGTACCAGCGTCAGTGCCGGATCATGGCTGCCGAACAGGGTTTTAAAGCCTTTCATTAATGCCAGCATGGCGCGGTTGTCACCGCGCCGACGGCGGGCATAGCGGCTCAAGGTGCTTAGCTCACCCCACGGTGCCCCCCGCCGCCAGGCCGAGGTGACCTCGTCGGCTAAAACGGCGGCATCCATCAACCCCAGGTTAGCCCCCTGCCCCGCCAGGGGATGAAGGCTATGGGCCGCATCACCCACCAGTGCAAAATGCGGCTGCACGTAATGCACTGCATGGCGTTGGACCAACGCAAAACGGTGCGCTTTATCGCAGACGCTCACCGCGCCCATTCGCTCCCCCAGGGCGTGACCCAGGGCTTCCCCCAACGCCTCTCGGGAAAGCTGGCACAGCGCTTCGGCATGCGCGGGGGTGGTCGACCACACAATCGAGCAGTAATGAGGGTCCCCCTCCACCGTCAGCGGCAAAAATGCCAACGGACACCCGTCGATAAACGCTTGCCGCGCGGTATCACCATGGGGATAGCCGCAGCGCACCGTGGTGACCAGCGCCTCCTGGCCCATCGCCTCGCTGACCACGTCGATGCCCGCCATGTCGCGCAAGACCGAACGCGCACCGTCCGCCGCAACGACCAACGGCGCATGCAGCGATTGGCCATTCGCCAAGCGCAACTGACGCCCCGACGTTGAAGCCTCCAGGGCATCTACCGGCGTGCCGAAAAATATGTTGACCCGGCCCTGGTCTTGAAGCGTTGTGTGCAACGCCGATAACGTCACGTCATTCTCGACGATATGCCCCAACACGGACACGCCCGCTTCGTCGGCGGAAAAGCTTATCTCGCCGCTACCCTCGGCGTCCCATACCTGCATATAGCGATAAGGGGTCACCCGGGCATTAACCATTAATGGCCAGGCCCCGATATGGGTTAACAGTCGCTGCGAGACCGGTGTCAGAGCACTCACCCGGGGCGACGGCAAACCGCTCACCTCGTGCAAGGGGGGCTGTGCTTGCGCTTCTACCAGCGCCACCTGCATGCCGGCGTCGGCCAATAGCAAGCTCAACGTCGAGCCCACCATGCCGGCGCCGACAACGATGGCGTCGAAGCCGTTCTCCACCGGTACACCTGACTCATTGGATGTCTGCATAACACTCCTTCTGCTGGCAGCCCCGGGGGCACTCAACGCTCCAGTCCCATCGCCCGGCGCGCCAGACCTTTACGTAATGGCCCGATGATATTGAGCCCCACCAGGCCGGCGGCTCTGGCATGGGGTAAAAAGGGTAAGTTCATGCCAAACAGGCGAATCAGGCCATCACTAAAACGAATCACATTGGCTCGGTCCTGAGCGCGCTGCCGCTCGAACGCCTGAAGCGTGGTCATGTCACCCAACGGCCGCTTCGCCAACTCGCCTTTCTCAAGTGCCTCGACCAGGTCCATTACCCCACGAAGGGCCAGATTAAAGCCTTGACCGGCCACCGGGTGCAGCGCATGGGCTGCATTGCCCAGCACCGCAAGCCCAGGCCGAACGGGCTCCTCGGCAGTGATTAAGGTCAATGGATAGCTGTGGCGCTGGCCCACTCGGGTAAAGCGCCCGACCCTGTCGCCAAAGGCCGTTTGCAACTGCGCCAGGAAGTCTCCATCGGATAGACCCAGGCGCCCTTGTTCATGCCCGGTGGAATGCGTCCAGATCAGCTCCATCGTCTGCCCTGGCAAGGGTAACAGAGCGATAGGCCCGGCCTGGGTAAACCGCTCATAGGCCACGCCCTGATGTGGCTGGCTAACGCCCACATGAGCAATCAGCGCCGTTTGCTGATAGGCCTCGCGACGGCTGCCAATGCCAAGCTGCTCCTTTAAACCCGACCGCCCGCCGTCCGCCAGCACTGTCAGGGCGCCGTGGAGCCGACTGCCATCAGACAGCATCAAGTCGTGCCCTTGGGGCGTAGGCGTGATGTTGTCGACCTTGGCCGGGCAGTGCCATTCAAGGGGTAATGCATTCAGCCGCTGATGCAGCACGCGCCCCATCCAGGCATTGGGAATCACGTGACCCAGCGCATCCACGCCCAGTTCATCGGCACTGAGCCGGGTTGCCCCGAGCCGCCCCCGTTCACTGATATGGATACGCTTGATGGGCGTTGCCTCGGTTTGCATGGCCTCCCATACGCCCAGCTGACGAAAGCGCTGGGCCGAGCCTTCCGCAATGGCACTGGCACGAGCGTCGAAACTGGGTTGCCAGGCCTCATCAAGTGATTTGGCCGGTAACGGCGCCGCTTCGATAATGGCGACTTTCCAGCCGTAACGCTCAATCAAGGGCGCCAGAGCACAGCCCAGACTTGCGCCGACTAATCCGCCCCCCACAATCACAATGTCATGGGTTACCGTTTGCCCAGACGCTTGCATTGACTCTCTCCCGCTGGTGACACAGGACCACGCTTATTGCGTAACGTAAATTACATAATGCACTGCAACGACTTAATCAGGCGCCATGAGAGCTTCAATATCGGCTACCCGTTTAGGGACCTGGTGGGTCAGTACCTCACGCCCCTGCGCGGTAACCACCACGTCATCCTCAATACGGATGCCGATACCGCGGTACGCGGCCGGAATGTCAGCTTCATCGGGAATATAAAGCCCCGGCTCAACGGTCAGCACCATACCGGGCTCAAGTGGACACGGGGTTTCTGCGTCCAGGCGATAGGTGCCCACATCATGCACATCCAGCCCCAGCCAGTGCGATGTCGAATGAAGATAAAACCGCCGGTAGCGCTGCTCGTCGATGCAGGTTTGCAGATCGCCTTCCAGCAGACCCAGTTCCATCAATCCAGTGGTCAAGTCAGACACAACGCCCTGATGGATTTCGGCGAGGGTGGTGCCAGGCTGAACAGCCGCAACAGCCCGCTCCTGGGCATCAAGCACCACCTGGTAAAGCACTCGCTGAGCATCGCTGAAGCGCCCGGAAACCGGGAAAGTGCGGGTAATATCGCCCGCGTAAAGGTCAAACTCGGCACCGGCATCGATCAACACCAGCTCGCCGTCTGCAAGGGGTGCACTGTTCTCAATGTAGTGCAACACGCAGGCATTGGCACCGCTCCCGACAATCGTGCTGTAGGCGGGTCCGCTGCCACCCTGCCAGACAAACTCATGCTCCAGCTCAGCCTGAAGCTGATATTCGCTTAACCCAGGGCGCGCTACCTGCATGGCGCGCACATGAGCACGGGCAGAGATTGACGCGGCGTGCCGCAACAGGGCGATTTCCGACTCGCTCTTAATCTGACGCATGGCATGTATCAGCGGGCTAATATCCATCCAGCCTTTCAGCATGGGATGACCGCGACGTTGACCCGCCTTGGCCTGGGACAGGGCGTCTTCGGCAATATCGAGGGCATCGCCCTGATCAAGCGGTAAATAGAGCCACTCACGACCCGCTAACAGCTCAAGCAACAATGTCTCGCGTTCGGCGTTCTCGAACGCCTGATCGACGCCATGCATTGTCACGACTCCCTGAGCGCCCAATCGCCGCCCTGTCCAGGCTTCCATGGTGGGGTCACGGTCCTGGCAGAACACCACGCTTTGCCCCGCTTCGCGCCCGGGCAACAGCACCAGCAGGGCATCCGGCTCGCCAATACCGGTCAGGTAGTAGAAATCGCTGCTTTGCCGGAACGCATACTCACTGTCATGAGAACGCGTTACCAACGATGCGCCGGGCACAATAACGGCGGCATTCGGCGGAAGTTGGGCCATGAGGGTCTCGCGCCGCTGGTGGTATTCCGCTGACGGGATAGCCGGAGGGCGAGGCAGTACATCAGGCAACATAGCGTTTTCCAAAACAGATTAATGAACAGGGGTATCAGTTTGCTCGACCTGCGGCTGACCGGGGTGTTGCTCGGTATACAGCAGCATGGCAGCCATCCGCGCGTGCTCGGTCAGCGCAAAGAGGTCATTTTCATTTTCCGGGGAATCATCGATATCCGTCTCGATCTGGCCTAACCCGGCAAGGTCTTCTACCGCTTCACGCAAGGTTTGCGACCAATGCTTTCGCTGTGCGTCATCGGCCACTTCGTCGACCACTTCCATGAAGCCTAGCGTCCACTCCTTCAGGCCCTGGGCCTGCTCAGCCAGGCTGAACAGCTCATCCGGCAACAGGGGCGCATAGTTCATATCACTGGCGCTTAGCGCCTCCAGGGTTTGCCGTCGCCAGCCCAACAGACGTTCAGCACTCGCCGAATCGCGTGGCTGATCCACCCCCAGGCTTAAGCAGACCTCTTCCAGCCAAGCCTGGGCATCCATATCACGCAGCGCGAGCAGTGCGCATAACCGGCCGTCCAGAAAGGCGGGCGACTGCATACTCCCGTGCAACAAAAAAACATCGGCGATATCCGAGAAATCCTGGCGTTCGTCTATTAGCGACATCGTCTTCACTCGTTGATGGGTTTAGGGTCGCTCGGGCTTGCGCGTTGACCCCGCGCAAGCGGCTCTCTTATAGTGAGCGACATCGTCCTTCCTATGCAGTGATGTTAACGCATTGGGCATCCTTTTGACCCGTGCCGGAGCCTGTCATGAGTAACACTAAACGGCCTACTACCGAAATCAGCCTGTTAGGGCGTGATTACGTGATTGCCTGCGACCCCGGTGAAGAAGCCAAACTAGAACGGGCCGCACGCTACCTGGACCGCGCCATGCAAGGGATTCAAGCCCAAAGCAGCCTGCTGGGAAGCGAACGTATCGCGATCATGGCGGCACTTAACATTACCCACGAGCTGCTTGAAGCCATGGACGAACATCGCGCCGGAGAAGCCAGCCTGAACCGGCTTAACGAGCGGCTGGAGCACGCTTTGTCACAAACCCGCACGCCGTAAAGACCGTTTAACGCATGCCTTTGGCATTGGGCCCCGCTCTGTTAGGATGATGACGTTCTCTGGGGTGCGCGCCAGTCGTTACAGTCCCTCGAGCCTATGCGTAATACCTAGGGGGCCAAATGCTAGCCAGGCCCGTGTGCATGTCCGTGCGTCGGAAAGCCTGACGGCTTGGCTGCGGCCACCCACCTGAACCAGTAGGTTCAGGGCCAGAACGACAGCGGCACTCTGGGGAACACTAATGATGAACAGCCTCCACAGCGCTGAAGAAAAACGCGCTTTGCGACGTGAACTGCGTCGGCGGCGTCAATCGCTCTCGCTGCGTGAACAACGCGAAGCAGCCCACCGTCTCTGTCAGCAGCTTAAGCGCCTTCCCGAAATTCACCGCGCAAGACGCATCAGTCTTTACTTACCTGTCATGGGTGAAATCGACCCGACCCCGCTACTTCCCTGGTTGCGTCGACGAAGAGTGTCGGTTTATCTACCCGTTTTACGGCCATTCAGTGCCAATACGCTCTGGTTTGTCGCCTACCATGCCAACACGCCGATGATCAAAAACCGCTTTGGCATCGCCGAGCCGGATACCCGTTTTGCGGCCAAACATCAGCGTCGTTTGCCCGCATGGGCGTTGGATACAGTGATCTTACCGTTGGTCGGCTTTGATGCCCGGGCCAATCGCATGGGCATGGGCGGCGGCTTTTACGATCGCAGCCTTGCCTTTATGCGCCGCCCTGGCCCCAAACCGACGCTGCTGGGTGTTGCCCACGCTTGCCAACAGGTAGATACCCTCCCTGTTGAGCCCTGGGACATACCATTAAACGCCGTGGTGAGTGACCAGCATATCGTTCGCCCAGGATAAGCTACCTAAAAAAATGGGCTGGCCCGTAAGGGCCAGCCCATTGAGCCGGTGACGCTTTCGTACCCCAGCGCTACGGCTTAACCTCCCGAAAGCGCCTGCGCGTAGCCGGTGGCTAATACCCCGAGCGCAAACACAATCATCAGTGTCAGTACCATATCGGGTTTCTTACGCCGCATAGTGCTTCTCCAGCCCCTTTAAAGTTGTCAACTTTAAGGCGTCATCCTGGTTACCTGTCGTTGATGAGCAGCCTAATACTGCCCTGATGACGCCCTTCATCAATATCGCCTGTGACTATAGGGCCAATAGGCTATCGTTGACAACGGCTTAACCCCCTATATGACATTAAAAAATAAACGCACACTGTTTCTTAACAAACTGACTTGTGAAGGGCTGCGCTGTAAGTAACCGCTCACATATTTGGCGACGCAAGATCAAGCCATGAACAGCCGGTAGGCGGGGTTATCGCTTTCCCGCCAATAGCGGTAGCCAATCGCATCCAGATGCTCGGCGACGTGAGAGCGGTCACCGTTAGGTACCTGCATACCCACCAGAACACGGCCATAAGCGGCCCCGTGGTTACGATAATGAAACAGCGAAATATTCCAGTCATGGGGCAGTTGGGTGAGAAAGTTCATCAGCGCCCCTGGACGCTCAGGAAATTCAAAGCGATACAGCTCTTCTTCAAAGTATTCGCTGGGGCGGCCGCCACTCAAATGACGGATGTGTAACTTGGCAAGCTCGTTATCGGTCAAGTCCTCGACCTGATACCCCCCGTCCCGAAGCTTGTCGATGACCAGTTGGCGATCTTCGCCGCCGGGTTTAACCTGCACGCCGACAAAAATATGCGCTTCGCTGTTATCTGCGTAGCGGTAGCTGAACTCCGTGACCATGCGTTTGCCAAGCGTGCGGCAGAACTTTTTAAAGCTGCCTGGCTTTTCGGCAATCGTTACCGCCAGGATCGCCTCCCGCTGCTCGCCAAGCTCGGTCCGCTCGGCAATATGCTGTAGACGGTCAAAGTTGGTGTTGGCGCCGGAATTGATGCACAGCAGGGTTTCGCCTTCCGCGCCGGTTTGCTGAATATATTTTTTCAACCCGGCCAGCGACAGCGCGCCCGAGGTTTCCGCGACGGCGCGGGTATCTTCAAAGATATCTTTGACAGCGGCGCACATTTCATCGGCGGTAACGGTAATCACATCGTCGATAATGTCTTTCACCAGCGAAAAGGGCACTTCGCCAATCTGCGCCACGGCAACACCTTCAGCAAAAACACCCACCTGGTCCAGCACTACCCGTTCACCGGCCTCCAATGCCGCTTTCAGGCAGGCGCTATCTTCGGACTCAACACCGATCACCTTGATATCCGGGCGCAGATATTTAACGTAGGCAGCGATCCCGGCAATCAGTCCACCGCCGCCAACCGGCACGAAAATAGCATCAAGACGCCCCGCCTGCTGGCGCAGGATTTCCACCGCGACAGTGCCCTGGCCGGCGACAATATCAATATCATCGAAGGGGGGAATATAGGTATAGCCGTGCTCCTTGATCAGCTCCTGGGCATGCTCAGCGGCGGCAGCAAAGGCATCCCCCTTGAGGACTACCTTGGCGCCCCGGGCGCGGACCGCCTGTACTTTAATCTCGGGGGTAATCCGTGGCATCACGATCACCGCTTTGACGCCCATCAATTTGGCGGCCATGGCAAGCCCCTGAGCATGGTTGCCCGCCGACGCGGCGATCACGCCTTTGGCTTTCTGTTCTTCGCTGAGCTGGGCCATCTTGTTGTAGGCCCCACGGATCTTGAACGAGAAAACCGGCTGCAGGTCTTCGCGCTTGATTAAAATCTGGTTATTGAAACGACGCGACAAAAAAGGAGCAGGTGAAATGGGCGTTTCACAAGCGGCTTCGTAAACGTGGGCCTGGAGGATCTTTTTGACGGTAGCTTCAAGCATGCGGAAAATTCCAAGAAAGAACATAACCCTGACGGGTGCGGGGAAAGCTCCTATTGGTAGCAGATTACGCCGTTCGACGTCCAGCAGCGTTTTGATCGGCAGGCCGCGTTTAGGCCGTTATAATGGGCACCGAGTCCAATATTCCCTGCGAAAAGGCATACCATGAACCAAGACGAACTCAAGGCCGCCGTCGCCGATAAAGCGATCAGTGAAATTGAACCCTGGCTGGAAAAAGACACCGTGCTGGGAATCGGCACCGGCTCGACGGCCAACCTGTTTATCGACCGCTTAAAGCCGCTACGTGATCAGTTCAAGGGAGCGGTGGCAAGCTCTGAGGCCAGTGCCAAACGCTTGGAAGCATTGGGCATCGAGGTGTTCGAGTTGAATAGCGTTGGAACACTGCCCTTTTACATCGACGGCGCTGACGAAGTGAATGCTCACTTACAAATGACCAAAGGCGGCGGAGCGGCACTCACCCGGGAAAAAATCGTGGCTGCCTGCGCCGAGCGTTTCATTTGCATCGCCGACCAATCCAAATATGTCAGCCAGCTTGGGCACTTTCCACTGCCGGTGGAAGTCATTCCCATGGCACGCTCCTACGTTGCCCGCCAACTCGTCGCCCTGGGGGCTGAACCGGTGTATCGGCAAGGCGTGGTTACCGACAATGGCAACCAGATTATCGACTGCTATGAATTCATGATCGACGACCCGGTCGCCATGGAAGCCACGCTCAACGCCATTGTGGGCGTGGTCACCAACGGTCTATTTGCCGACCGAGGAGCCGACATCCTGCTATTGGGTAACCCGGAGGGCGTTGATCGGATAGCGCTACGCTAGCGACGGAGGTACGAATTCGCACAGCCCGTCCAGCGTCCGCTTGAGGGCGCCCTGCTGAGCACTGATGACCGCCAGGCCGGCCCGGCCTTTTTGCTGCGCCTTGCCGGGATGGTCAAAATAATCAAGCAACGCTTCGGCAAGGGCGTCGGGGCTATCCACCAGGGCGAGGGCACCGGCGGCTAACAGCGGCTCGGCCACATCAGTAAAGTTTTCGATTGAGGGCCCGCTCAGCACAGGTCTGCCCAGGGCAGCGGGCTCCAGCACGTTTTGGCCGCCCAGCGGCACTAAACTGCCTCCCACGTAAGCCACACTGCCCGTCGCATAGAGCAGCGCCAATTCCCCCAGCGTATCCGCCAGGTAGACTTGGGTCTGCTCCGTTACGACTTGCTCTTCGCTGCGACGGCTGAGCAACCAGCCCTTATCGCGACACAGGTAGGCAACCTCATCAAACCGCTGGGGATGGCGGGGTACCAGAACTAAAAGCGCGTTTGGATGGCGTCTACGCAACTGAGCATGCGCCTCTAGTAATAGCGTTTCTTCACCATCACGGGTGGAACCCGCTACCCATACCGGGCGTCTACCCCACTGACGATGTAAGTACTCACCTTCCTTGAGGGCGTCATCTTGAGAGTGAATTTCAAATTTCAGCGATCCCACCACGCTGGTTACCTCAGCAGGGCATCCCAGCGCGTTAAAGCGCTCGGCATCTTCCGATGACTTAGCCGCCAGCCAGCTAATGTTAGCCAAGGCATTAGCCATCAAGGGTTGCCAACGCCGATAACGTTGATAGGCGCGGGGGGATAAACGGCCGTTGACTACCGCTACGGGGACTCCCTGGCAACGGCAGGCGTGTAGCAGGTTGGGCCAGAGCTCGGTTTCAAACAGCATCGCCATCGCGGGTTTTACCCGATCGACAAAACGTCTGGCCGCGCCTGGGTAGTCGAGCGGCAGGAAGCGGTCAACAAGCCGCCTCTGTTCGCTTTCTGGTTGGTCATGGATGAGTGCCTGGGCCTGCTGAGCGCCCGTGGCGGTCATGGTAGTGATCAGCAGGCTGTGCCGGGGATAGCGCTCCAGCAAGCCCTCTATCAGCGGGCGGGCAGCACGCACCTCGCCCACCGAGGCGCAGTGCAACCAGAGGCGCGGCGCTGAGGGCAGTGGATCAAGACACATACCAAGGCGCTGCAGGCGTGAGTAAGTAGGTACTTGCTCCCGCCAGATACGCCACATGATCAATGGCGAAAGGGCATACAGTGCCGTTGAGTAAGCAAGCCGAGGCCAGTTGGGTGCCGCCATTAGCGCTCACGATCCAAGATCGAACTGATCATCGCCGTGGTTGAGACACCATCTTCAAAGCCCAGTACTTTCACCTCACCGCCATTGGCAATCACCGCTTTACCGCCGGCAATATCCTCTGGCCGATAGTCGCCGCCTTTGACGAGGATATCCGGCAGTACGGCTTCGATGAGTGTTTGTGGGGTATCATCGTTGAAGGGGACAACCCAATCCACCGCCCCCAACCCGGCCAACACCTGCATACGGCGATGGAGTGGATTAATCGGCCGCGTCGGGCCTTTCAGGCGGGCGATGGAGGCATCGTCATTGACTGCCACAATCAACCGATCCCCCAACCGTTTTGCCTGTTCAAGATAGGCCACGTGGCCCGCGTGTAAAATATCGAAACAGCCGTTGGTCATGACCACGCGCTCGCCCCGGGTTTGGGCAGCGTGTACGGCCTCAATCAGTTGGGTTGGCTCAATCACCCCGAATTCAGCAAGCTTATCGCCGTGCAGGGCAGTATAAAGCTCGGCGATCGACAACGTTGCCGTACCCGGCTTGGCCACTACCAACCCTGCCCCCAGATTGGCCAGCATCATGGCCTCGGGCAGCTCATGGTTTGCCGCCAATGCCAACCCCATCAGGCCAATCACAGTATCGCCGGCGCCCGTCACATCAAAGACTTCCTGGGCACGAGTAGGCAAATGCAGCGGTTCATGCCCTTCCCGAATCAGCGTCATGCCTTTTTCGCTACGCGTGATCAATAGCGCTTCAAGCTCAAGTTCAACGCGCAGCGCCTCGCCACGCTGAGCGAGCTCCGCATCCGTCCTGCATGGGCCGACGATTGCTTCAAACTCGGTCAGATTCGGCGTTATCAGGCTGGCGCCACGGTATTTGCTAAAATCGCTGCCTTTGGGATCAATCAGCACCCTTTTACCCTGGGCTCGCGCCGAGGCAATCAGCTGTTCCACCTGGTTCAACGTGCCCTTGCCGTAGTCGGACAGAATCATCACGTCGCAATCGGGCAGCGCCTGCTCCACTTGAGCCAGCAAGTCTGTGGTATCGACACCTTCCAGACGCTCCTCGAAGTCCAGACGCAGTAACTGTTGGTTGCGACTCATGACTCGAAGCTTGGTAATCGTGGGTATCTCTGCACTACGCTGAAAGTGAGTGCTTACATTGGCAGCAACTAATTGACGCGAAAGCAGCTCAGCATTTTCATCTTCGCCCACCAGTCCTGCCAGGCCGACCTGTGCCCCTAATGCCGCGATATTCAACGCAACGTTCGCTGCCCCGCCGGGACGATCATCCGCATCCTCGACGCGCACCACCGGTACAGGCGCTTCCGGCGATATGCGCGAGGTGCCACCGTGCCAATAGCGGTCTAGCATGACATCGCCCACTACAAGAACGCGGGCATGCTCCAAGGCGTTTAAATCAACTTTCATCCGTGGTTCCTGTTGTTGGGCGCGCCGCCGTATGTGTCAGCAGTGCCTCTAACTTGGCGATCACGTTATCGGTTTTGATGAGCCCCATGGCGTCGGCGTGGCGAACGCGCTGCCCCCAGCTTACCTCTTCCACCAATTTTTGCTGGTAAGTGTAAAGCGCCTCCGGGTAGGCATTAACGGCAAAATCACGCCATAGATAGGGCGCCGCACGCTGAGGATTGGTCGTCGCGTAAAGCCCGAGTGTCGGGGTCCCCATGGCGTTGGACATATGCGCAGGACCGGTATCCGGCGAAACCACCGCGCGCGCGCCATCAACCAACGCTAAAAGGCCTTTTAACGACGTCTGGCCAATGGCATTGATCACGCTGTCTGGCTGGCAGAGCGCTTCAATTTGCTCTCCAACCTCACGCTCAAGGGAGCTGCCTCCTCCGGTCAACACGCTTTTCAGGCCGTGTTGTACCCACGCATATTCAATGACGCTTGCGTACCCTTCCACCGACCAGTTACGAAAATTGCGAAGCCGCACGTTACTACATGGATTGATCACCAGATAAGGCGCTTCACCGCTGATCAAGCGCGCTTCATCATAAGCGGCAGAGGGTACCGGCAAATTCCACTCCAGCGGTCCCTCTTCGACACCCATCAAACGCGCGAAATCCATGAAGGATTCCAGCACATGAGGGTTGGTCCTGGGCGCAATATGTAGCTGGGTAAACCGGTGCTGGGCATCTTTGGCCCGCGCCTTGTCGTAGCCCACACGCACATTGGCCTTCAGCCCAAGCGATAAAATACTCGCCCTAATGGCTTGCTGCATATGCAAAAGCACATCAAAACGCGTATCCGCCAGCTCGCGCCATAGGGCGCGCATCCCCTTGAACCCCGTCGATTTGTCGTACACAACAAACTCGACCCCGGACAAGCCGGCCAGTAAACTGTATTCACCCTTGCCGATGATCCAGGTAATGCGCGCTTGTGGCCATTGGCGCTGCAACGCTCGCACGGTGGGCACAAGGTTGCAGACGTCTCCTAACGCCGAGAGGCGCAGAATCGCAATATGGTTAGGTTGAGCAGGCAGAGAGGGCTTCATGCGCTTAGCGGCACTCCGGCAAGGAAATAATCTGATTTTACATGATGCAGACAGTTTATGTGACGCTGCCACGTCACACCAACCCGATCCCGCCCTGTTCAGCGCTGAGTACTGGCGATCCCGCGATTTAGTGGTCGGCGAAGCCCCTGGTCGGGGCAGCAGCCTTTTTTTACAGGCCTCCCCTGAAGAGCAATGGGTTTTACGCCCTTACCGGCGAGGCGGTCTAGTCGCCAAACTAAGCCAAAAACGCTATTTCTGGCTAGGTGCTGAGCGCACCCGCGGCTTTCAGGAAATGCGCCTCACGGCCAATTTGTTCGAGCAGGGTTTACCTGTTCCTCGACCTATCGCCACCTGCGTGGTTCGCCATGGACTCAGCTACGAAGCCGCCTTGATCACGCAACGCATCACCGGCGCAAAAGCGCTCGCCGAGTTGATCGTCAGCCACCTGGCAGATGAAGCGCTCTTGCAACGCGTAGGTGCCATGATTCGACGCTTTCACCGGGCCAAGCTTGATCATGTCGATCTGAACGCCCGCAATATTCTGGTCGATGCCAACGGCACGCCATGGCTGATTGACCTGGACCGCTGTCGGTTGCGCCAACCGGGGAAGTGGCAGAGCGCCAATCTGGAGAGGCTTGAGAGGTCCATTCACAAGTTTGATTCCAGTCTATCGATCTCCTCTATTCTGCAAGGATATCGCGCTACGAGTTGATCAAACGCGGCCGTATTGATCCTCGAAGCGAATAATATCGTCTTCACCCAAGTAGCTGCCGGACTGTACCTCGATCAATTCGAGAGGCAGCGTGCCGGGGTTTTTCAGCGCGTGAATCTGGCCGATGGGGATATAGGTCGACTCGTTTTCACACACAAGGTAGGTCGCCTCTCCGTTAGTCACTTCCGCCGTGCCGGATACCACTATCCAGTGCTCTGCTCGGTGATGATGCATCTGTACCGAGAGCTTGGCACCCGGATTCACCGTAATACGCTTGACCTGATAACGCTGGCCCCTATCAACCGATTCGTAGCGCCCCCAGGGACGATAGACAACGCGATGATTGTTGAACTCGTCGCGACCTTCAGCCTTGAGTCGCTCGACGATTTTTTTAACGTCTTGCGTCTTATGCCGATCAGCGACTAATACCGCATCCTTGGTTTCGATAATGACCAGGTCTTCCAAGCCTATCGCAGCCACCAGGCGACTCTCGGAACGCAGCATGGTATTGCGAGTATCTTCCTGGATAACATCACCATGATAGCTGTTACCCGCCTCACACTTATCGCTTAACTCCCATATGGAAGCCCAGGCTCCCAGATCGCTCCAGCGCGCCGCCAAGGGCACGACGGCGGCATGCTGTGTTTTCTCCATCACGACATAATCGACCGAGATGTCCTCGCATCGGGCGAAAGCCTCGTTGTCGATGCGCGTAAAATCCAGGTCATTCTCTAGCTGAGCCATTGCCTGATGGCAGGCATGCAGCATATCGGGGTGGAAGCGCTCCAGCTCTTGCAGGTAGCAGCTCGCTCGAAACAGGAACATGCCGCTATTCCATAGATATTCACCACTTTCCAGGTAAGCAGTCGCCGTCGCCGCATCAGGCTTTTCGACAAAACGCCTGACACCAAAGCCCTGCCCCAGTGATGTCCCCTGCTGAATATAACCGTAACCAGTTTCTGGGAAGGTGGGTACCACACCGAAGGTGACCAAATAATCAAGCTCTGCGAGAGCCTGCGCCTTCTTGATACTGTCATGGAACGGCACAATATCCTGAACCTGATGGTCAGCCGCCAACACAAGCAGTAAAGGGTCATCGCCGTCTTGTGTCGCGGCAATGGCCGCCAATGCAATCGCGGGCGCCGTATTGCGCCCGACCGGTTCCAGCAATATGAGACGATTATCCGACCCTATCTGGCGTAACTGTTCTGCTACCAGAAAACGGTGTTCCTCATTGCATATGACGATGGGTGATTGTGTTTCAAGCCCGTCCAGACGCCCTAGCGTCTTTTGCAGCATGGTAGGCCCACCATCCAGTGACAGGAATTGTTTGGGATGCAATTGACGCGATAATGGCCATAGTCTCGACCCAACACCACCCGCCAGGACAACAGGCAATAATGACATATCAGAATATTCCTAGGGTTATGAGGGCGCCACAGTATTGATTGCCGGGGCTCGAAAAGGTTCGGGGGTATCAAAGGTCTTACTTTTCGTACCAGGCTCAAACCTGCCTGCCGAATGAAACATACCGGATCTTGTTAATTGCCAACATGGGTAAGATGCCTATTGAACCTGAAAGATTCCAATCAAAAATACGGTCCAAGTAGCCACCACAGCGAGCAATCGCCGTCATGTAAAAATCAATATCGTGTCGCATATCCTGCCTAGTTGAAGACATTGAACGGTCGAGCAAGGCTCTTCAATATCTGTGAAAACCGTTTCTGGTGAGTCACTTGGGAACTGACGTCAAAGCATAGTCAGTCATGATATTCCCAGAGCGCAATACTGTTAGCGAGTCGAAGAGCAGCGGTGAGTTGCATCTTCTCAATCCGGCATTCTATTTTCAGGGTCTTGAAGAATGTCTCTATGTTCCAGCGTTGTGCATACGAGTTTATTTTTGTACTGCATCGGCCTGGTTAGCGAAGAGGCGATAGACGACCTTTGATTCGCCCAGTCCTGGAATGCCATGGGTAGGGAGCTATCTTGTATATCTTCAATATCTCCCAAGGTCACCCTAACCTTCGGTTCCATCGTGCATAACCCAGATCACAGCCAGACGTTTCCTACTCCACCCAGCTTTCCATATTTGTGACTTTCCCAACGCTGTTGAAGATACTCAGCAGCGAAATAAAACCGACTATTATTAATACAAATAAAACTAATATAACTGAAAAATTGTGGGTAATTGAAAGGTTGGTGGAGGGCTTATCTGTCAGCTCGATGATCACCCAGGTGATCTCAATATCAGGCACCTGAGTCTGCAAATTTTTTACAACCGGTATGGCATGCGTTGCATAACCTAACGCAGGCAGCCGCATAATGAAGATGAGATCGAGCATACGTGCTTCGCCTTTCGTACCATGAGGTTGCCCGGCTACTTATCAATTGCAAGCTGAGCTCAACCGGTAAAGATATACATTGGGTTAAGCCCGCCATGGTTGGCTTTCATATCCATTACAGCTATCGGACAGTAAGCCGATCTAGGATGGCCAGATAAAGTTTTCAGGGGGTTGATCAGGATCAAGGGGACCAGGCTCGGTTTCCGGCTCACAATGCTGCAGTGCTTCCACCACACGCTCAAGCGCTTCAGCGCCATGCGCATTCTGGGTTACTTTCTCCCACCACTCTCTGTGGACAGCTTTCACTTTCACCGGCACTGTCGGCAAGTCAAGATATTGCGCCATAGCAAGCCGATGTAAACCACGGTTTATTTTTATCAAACGACCATCTCGGCTTACCGCTACGCCTAATTCATCCTTACCTCTATCCCGATTAAAACCATTACGCTTCATATCATTCATAAAATTCAGGTAAACACTAAGATAGCCAAGAATGCGCTCTTCCGAGTCAAGGAGAAAACCTTGCCGATAGGAAGACAGGGGACTCCCTTTATCCGAGCGGGCCTTTAAGCGCTGAAATGTATCGCTCTCAGTTAGGTCATCAGAATGCACATTCAAATCGCTAATGAAACGGTAACGCGAGCCATGGCGCAGATCCCCTCGTTGCAGATCCCAATCACCGTCCCAAATAAACGCCGAAGATGAAGGACGCTTGCGCTTCGGAATTCCCCTCCAATCCCGAATTTTTATCAACTCACGCGGCCTTACGTGAATTATCAGACTATCAGCCAGTTCCTGCTCGACTGGCCGACGCGGTAGGCCCAACTTTTCCAACACAATGCCACCTGGCAGGCATCGCTTCCATATACCAAGAGTCATTCGCTCCACAGGAGCGCCGACCCACGCCTGAAAGCCCTCACGAACCGCCACCTGCACACGAGCACGCTGCACCTGCCAATACATTCGAGCATCAGTTAATGGCAAAAACTCTGGATCTCCTCCCGTTGGTACTGGCAATCGACGTGACACTACTTCCTCCATCTATAAACACAAATACTTGGATTGAGTCTTCAATGTGATTTTTATAACCAGTCTTTTTCTACAGCTGAATTAAACTAATTTAAAATTTTTAAAATTGCAATCCACACGTCCGCTGGTGTGATAGAAGAAATACTTTCCTCTGATGCTAAATATAAACTGTTATCTCTTTCCAGAAACCATTCAGGAAGATATTTTTTAAAAACAACGACTTGTTTTACACCATATATATGCGCAATATGCGAAGGTCCACAGTCATTACTAATAAAGAGCCTACAACCTCCAATCAAACCGAACAAAACTTTAACACTCGGATTATGAAAAACGCAAAAACCTAAACTCTCAAGCTTATCTTTTTCTTCTACTTCTTGAGGACCTGTCAAGAACAAAATTTCGCCAATGCCAGAAAGCGAAATACGTCTCGCTAATTCTACATAATATAACAAAGGCCATTTTTTTTCAGCACCTCCTGCCCCAGGAGCAACTATTATTTTTCCCATCATTTCCTTATCATAAGGAATTTTTTCCCTTACATATGGTTCAGCATCCAATGAAGATGGAATGTCTAGTAAAGATAAGAAGAGATCTGACCTATATAAAGACTTATTCATTTTTTTTGAATATGTATATAGCGCTCCAAATTTTCGAAAGCCTATTCTATTGGGTATACGCAACTTTAACATTTGGAAGGCAGTTCTTATACTGGAAGGCCGCAAGTTAAAACCGACATCAAAATCGTATTTCTTTCTTAAAATTGAAACATCATCATTTTCTATAACTTCAAGCACATCTAAAAACCCGGCTTCCAAGAGAAACTCTGCTCCTAATGTTTTAGAGACTCCTACTAGAACTGCGTTAGGGTATTTCTCTTTAATGGCCGCTAAAAATGGAATATGGACTATATACGCTCCAAAAAAAGGCCTGTTATGCAAAAAAACCACCACACACTTAGATATTAAGCAAATCTTCATATTAAATAATCCTAGCCATCTGATAAAACTAGTTATCCGTATAGACCTTAATATACTTCCAAAAAACACCATTGGCATTCGCCACAGCTATTACTAAACCTCTCCAACCATCCATAAAGCCAAGCTTGATAAAATAAGTACGAATAAAAGCAAAAAAAGATTTAAATAATATACTAGCGGGCGAGTACTTTTTCAGCTTACCAGATTTTGATCGAAGAGAAGAATATCGATTTATTTTTTCAAGGAACTGAGATAAATCTGTAACAGCTTCATGTTCAATGCAGCCAGGAAGACGATAAGTGCTCGCCTTACTATCAATCTTTACTGACTCATGAACCATTGCATCGTTGAAATTATATTCACATCTATTAAACAACCTAACTAGCCAATCGTTTCCCCATCCAGAATACCGTACAGGACGTCCTAACATCCAATTTTCGCGAAGTATTTCTCCAACATCAGATAAGCGTGCGTTTGAAATCCATTCACCTAAAGCATCAATGAGTAGCTTATTCGGTTTTTCATCCGCATCTACTGATAAAATCCAATCGTTTTTAGCTAATGATACCGCATGACGCTTACTTAAACCGAACCCTAAAAAGTCTCCTTGATGCAATGATACATTAGTGTAGCGAGAAGCTATTTTTAAAGTATCATCTGTTGAACCGTTATCATAGATGACAACTTCATCAAAATCACAGAGAGAGTCTAGCGCCGTAACCAAGGTTGCAGACGCATTTCGGGTAATGATAACAACGCTCACCCTTATGGACATCATCAGTAAATCCTTTTTCCAAGCAGAAACAATGTTATGATATCATCAAAACATTAAGTACGGTGGAGTCTTACTTGCACATTATACACGCTAATTTGGCAAAGGGCTTTCGCGGTGGTGAACGACAAACGGTGCTCCTCATTAAGGAGCTTGCAGCCAACGCGAACATCTCTCGTCAGACCCTCGTTTGTCAGCCCGACTCCCCGATGCGCGGTGAGTTGTCCGGTGTCCCAAAATTGCGTATCGTCGCAGCTAAACACCAGTTAATGGGACATCATGCTACAGGTAAAGCCAAAATTGTCCATGCTCATGAGGCAAAAGCAGTACACTGGGCTTGGTTGCATCGGGTGTTATATAAGAGTGAATATATAATCACTCGTCGAGTCGATACTCCAATTAAGCGAAAACCTACCAACCTAATTTTTTATAAGAAAGCACATTCTTGTGTTGCGATTTCCAATATAATTGCAAATGAACTGACTTCATTGACCTCAAAGCATATACCCATTATTCCAAGTGCTTTTACACCTTCATCCCCAAGCCTCGAAATAGCCCAATCGCTTAAGCATCAGTATCCAGGCCGATTTATTATTGGTCATATTGGCGCTGTCGTTGATCGCCACAAAGGTCAACGCATTCTCATTGAGGCAGCAGAATTATTAGAAAAAGAATATCCAGAATTGTTATTCATCTTTTTTGGGAA
The DNA here is from genome assembly GCF_031451615.1 of Vreelandella janggokensis. Classification (NCBI taxonomy): domain Bacteria; kingdom Pseudomonadati; phylum Pseudomonadota; class Gammaproteobacteria; order Oceanospirillales; family Halomonadaceae; genus Vreelandella; species Vreelandella janggokensis. The sequence continues at coordinate 29,656 of NZ_JARWAJ010000002.1, forward strand.
GGGTGAAGATGAAAGTGCACTTCGAAAAGAGAGTAGTCACTTGTCAAATGTTAAGTGGATGGGATTTAAATCAAACATTTTAGATTATATTGAAGCATTCGATCTTTTTGCATTTCCATCACGTAACGAAGGACTAGGGTCAATTTTACTTGATGTCATGAATGCAAAAGTGCCTATAATTGCTAGTAATACAGGCGGAATTCCGGATATTGTAAAACATCAAAAAACCGGAATATTAGTTCAACCTGATAACGCAAGAGCATTTAAAGAAGCTATTGTTATGCTATATAAAGACGAAGACCTAGCAAACCATATTTCCGAAAACGCCTTCCTTAGGTTAAAGAAATATAGCTCAAAAAGCATGGCTGACTCTTACTTAAATATTTATTTAAAATAGCTTCCTCTCTACTACAGCGACATATTTATTGAAAAGCAGCTCTTATTGAAAAGAACATTATATAATTTTGAGGCCAATATTTGTAGCCAACAAAATCTGCGTCACTTCCACTAAAGTTTTCATAAAGTCTCTAAATATTTAAATGGCGTACAATCACTAACAATGACCACTAACTTTTATCATTTTATTGCCTTCATATGCTGTTAAAGGTGCAACATCTATACTAAGGTGATATATTTTGTTAAGTCTCTATTACCTCATAGCCTTTTCGCTCTCTCAATGCACTACCGAGCCAGCTATGCCTGTAGCCTACATCATCACAGGAGACGCATGATCGCGTTTATACGTCAAAAGCCTTCGGCGTGTTTGCCCATTACGATGACAGGCCTCTCCCTTGGCTATGCGATCACCGTGCTGACACGCCTGCCCTGGTGGACCCTGTTCCTGTTTGCCATTACCTGGTTCGCCGTCGGTATAAAGTTACGCTGGGGACGGCCTCTCAATGCACGTTATCGTAACGTATGGCCGTGGTCGCTTGCGCCGTTAAGTCTATGGGGTGTTTATATCTACCTGGCAGACAGCTTCGGTAATGTCGACTTGGGGGCTGTTTTTTTCCATCTCCAGGCAGGCATGGCTGAGCATGGCGGTGCAGGCAAGATGATTACCGCCCTTGTTTATACACTGAGCATGCTTGCTGTATTGGCTTCTGTCACCTGGCTGTCCCGCCATGATCAACGTTGGCGATTGATAGAACGCTTTCTGGCGATTGGGCTTCTCGCCAGTAATCCTTTGCTTTTCGGGCTGGGCCAGCGCAGCGCGGCAGTGGTGGCCGACAACGCTGATTGGCTGGATCAGCGCTATGTAGCCCCACCTACATCTAATCAGAAAGAAGCCCCTAACTTGCTTGTACTTTATTTGGAAAGCATCGAGCGCACTTATGATGCCACCCAGTTTGGCGATGCTTACGATGACCTTAACCGCCTCGGTGAACGGGGCGTTGTCTTTGAGGGTATTCAGCAAATGGAGAATACCGGCTGGACCATGGCCGGTATGATCGCCAGTCAATGCGGTGTTCCCCTGATGCCAGCGGGGCTTCTCCACGACAGTCAGTTCGAACCATTGAAGAGTGTTGTTCCAGGTATTGACTGCCTGGGCGATATTCTAGCCGCCCAAGGATACCGACTCAGCTACCTGGGTGGGGCCAGCACGGAGTTTGCTGGCAAAGGCTTGTTCTACCGCGGCCATCAGTTTCAACGCGTTCAAGGCAAGGAAGAGCTCGTACAGCGACTCGATGACCCGGACTACGTCAACAGTTGGGGAATCTACGATGACAGCCTTTATAACATGACAGTTGAAGAAATTCGTCGGCTTGACGAAGCAGATAACGGCCCCTGGGGGGTAGTGACGCTGAGTATTTCAGGCCATGCCCCCAACGGATTTCCCGCTCAGCGCTGTCGCGAACGTCAAGGCTCTTTTGATGAGCAAGACATTCTTTATTCAGTTGAGTGCTCTGCCTGGCTGGCACGCGATCTGATTAATCGCCTGAACAATGAAGGGTTATTGGATGACACCGTCGTGGCGATCATGAGTGATCACCTCACCATGCGCGTATCAGTATGGGACGAGCTGACCACGATGGATCGTGAAAACACCTTCATGCTACTGGGTGACCATTTGCCTCCCCAGCGAATTCAGCGAAATGCCACCATGCTGGATGCCTTCCCCACGATTCTTGAGGCTCTCGACTTCACATTGGATGGACACCGAGCGGGGCTGGGCGTCTCGCTGCTGAGCGATCAGGAAACCCTGGTGGAGCGTCATGGCCTGGATACTTTGAACGAGCACTTACGAGAGGAAACCGCCCTGCAGCACCGACTGTGGGAGGGGCTGGCACCCCAGCGTCAGGAACCCAGTCCCTCTCCACAGGAGCAGGTGATTGAAACGCCGGCAGACCGAACCGATGAAGTCGACATTATGCGTTAACGATCACTTTTTCGCGCTGCCGGTCGGCCAAAATTGCCTGATAGACGGATTCTACGTGTAACTTATTCAAGCAGTTAGTATGGCCCAATGGGCAGGTACGCTCAAAACATGGGGAGCAGGAAAGTTCAAGATAATGAATCACCGCATTATCGGTAAGCGGTGGTGTGTAAGCAGGCGAAGAAGAACCATAAAGCGCATGTATCCGCACACCGACTGCGGCCGCTACGTGCATAAGACCCGAATCATTGGTCACGACCTGGCGACAGTCGGCAAGCAGGTCCACCGCATCTGCCAGGGCCGTTTTACCACATAGATTGTGGGCCTGGGGGAGCCCTTTCACAATCGTGTCAGCGCCTTCATGGTCTTTGGGACCGCCAAAAACACGTATTTCATAGCCATCGGCAATGAGCTTTTGAGCTAATTGTCGAAAGTAGTCGAGTGGCCACTGTTTCGCCGGTCCATATTCAGCCCCCGGCATCATGCCTATCGCCGGACGGGATGAAAGCATATTGGCCAGTCGTAAATTGACCAGATTGTCCCGGTCAATGGTCAGGCGCGGCTTGGGGATCGCAAAATCCCCTGTCGCCGCCTCATCAAGCGGCAAGCCTAACGAGACAAATCGCTTCACGGTTTGATCCAATACTTGCTTATCCAGCTTGCGGCGCTCTTTCAAGAGGCCATAGCGATGCTCTCCGAGAAATCCGATACGCTCAGGAATACGTGCCATAAAGGGCACCAATGCGGCTTTCCAGGACCGGGGCAGCACAATCGCCCGATCAAAACGTCCTTTCAGGCGATTGGCAAGTTCGCGCCGACTGACAAGACCAAACTCGCCGTGGCCTACCGCCAGGGGCAGCACCTCATCCACCTCGGGCATTCGTTCCAGAATAGGCTGTGACCATGCGGGTGCGACCACCCCGATGGTGGCATTGGGATAACGTGCTTTAAGGGTCATGAACAGGCTCTGGGCCATCACCATATCGCCCACCCAGGAAGGCCCGATAACCAGTAGCCGCATGGCGGAATTAGCCATTGAGCCACTCCAGATACGCTTTGACCCCCTGGGCAACCGTTTTGAATTCAACATCGCAACCGGCTTCCCGCAGATTGCTTATGTCAGCACGGGTATAGCTTTGGTAACGCCCTTTCAGTTCTTCCGGGAAATCGATGTAATCGATTTGCCCCTTGGCGTAGAAATCGATGACCGCTTCACCAATCGCCTTAAACGGTTCCGCGCGGCCGGTACCCAGATTGAAAATACCTGAGGCACCTGGGTTATCCAGAAACCACAGGTTTACGTCGACAACATCGCCTACATACACAAAGTCACGACTCTGCATACCGGCCTCATAGCCATCATAGGCACCAAACAGTTTCAGGGTTTCACCATTACGGATTTGCAGGTGGTGATGATACGCCACGCTGGCCATCTTGCCTTTATGCTGCTCTCTGGGGCCATACACATTGAAATACCGAAACCCCACAACCTGGGTTGTCAGCTCATCCCAGCGAGTACGCACGTGTTGATCGAACAGCAGCTTGGAGTAGCCATACACGTTGAGCGGTTTTTCACACTCAGGCACCTCCTTGAATACCTCGCTACCGCCATAGGTGGCAGCTGATGAGGCATACAAGAAGGGGATTCCCCGCAGCTCGCAGTAATTTAGCAGTACTTTGGAGTACTCGAAGTTATTTTCCATCATATAGTGGCCGTCCCATTCCGTCGTATCGGAACAGGCGCCCTCATGGAAAATAGCATCGATCTTGGGTAGATCGACGCTCTCTCCCCGCAATGCCGCTTTTACCCTGGCGAGAAAATCGTCTTTATCAAGATAATCCGCCAGGGTGCAGTCAGCCAAATTGACGAATTTGGTGCCATCGCGCAAATCATCAACCACCATTACATCGTTCCGGCCGCGGGCGTTCAGCGCTTTGACCAAGTTGGCCCCGATAAAACCGGCACCGCCTGTTATGACAATCATTTCATTCTCCTTACCAAAAACGGCTCTGTTGGCTCTCGTGCCTATAACCTATCTGCTTGGGATTGTATACTTGACGGCTTATGAATTCATGGCCAACGGTGCTTTCCGCGATGAGTGTCTCGACAAACCAATCGACGCCTGATGTGTCGACCTTTCAAGGCTTGATCCTTGCGCTGCAACAGTATTGGGCAGAACAAGGCTGTGTCATTCTCCAGCCGCTCGATATGGAGGTTGGTGCAGGCACTTTTCACCCCGCTACCTTCCTGCGTGCCATTGGGCCGGAGACCTGGAACGCTGCCTATGTCCAGCCGTCTCGCCGCCCTACAGACGGCCGCTACGGCGAAAATCCCAACCGCCTGCAGCATTACTATCAATTTCAGGTGGTCATGAAGCCGTCACCCAGCAATCTCCAGGACCTGTACCTTGGCTCATTGAAACGCCTAGGACTGGACCCGCTGATCCATGACGTGCGCTTCGTCGAGGACAACTGGGAATCCCCTACCCTCGGCGCCTGGGGGCTTGGCTGGGAAGTCTGGCTGAACGGCATGGAAGTCACCCAGTTTACCTATTTCCAGCAGGCCGGCGGTATCGAATGTTACCCGGTCACCGGCGAGTTGACCTACGGGCTTGAGCGCATCGCCATGTACCTGCAAAACGTCGACAGCGTCTATGACCTGGTTTGGGCCATTGCCCCCGACGGCAGCGAAGTCAGCTACGGCGACGTTTACCTGCAGAATGAACGCGAACAATCCGCCTATAACTTCGAACACGCTGACGTTGAACAGTTATTTGCTAACTTTGACCATCAGGAACAAGAGTGCAGCAAATTGCTGGCAGCCAGACTTCCACTGCCCGCTTATGAACAGGTGCTGAAGGCGTCGCATACGTTCAACTTGTTAGACGCGCGTCACGCCATTTCGGTCACCGAGCGTCAACGCTTTATTCTACGCGTTCGGACCATGGCACGGGACGTCGCCACTGCCTATTTTGAGTCGCGCAAAGCTGAAGGTTTCCCCATGGCCCCGGAATCACTGCGCAACGAACTACTCGCCGATCAGGGAGACGCATAATGGCTGTTGATACGCTTCTACTGGAACTGGGCGCTGAAGAGCTTCCGCCGACGGCCCTGGATGCGCTTTCAGATGCCTTCGCGGCCGGGATCGAAAAAGGCCTGCAGGAAGCTGACATTCCCTTTCAGGGCGTTACGGCTTATGCGACACCCCGCCGTCTGGCGGTGCAGGTGAAAAACCTAGCCGACAAACAACCTGACCGTGAAGTCGAGCGCCGTGGTCCAGCCCTGGCAGCCGCCTTCAAAGAGGGAGCGCCCACCAAGGCGGCAGAAGGCTTTGCGCGCTCCTGCGGTGTCAGCGTGGATGAATTGATCCACCTGGAAACCGACAAGGGCACCTGGCTTGGCTTTCGCGAACATCAGCCGGGTGAAAGTGTACAGACGCTACTGCCCGATATTCTGCGCAAAGCGATCAGCGCGCTGCCCGTGCCCAAAAACATGCGCTGGGGTACCTCGCGAATAGAGTTCTCCCGCCCGGTTCATTGGCTTGTGGCCCTTTACGGCAGCGATGTCATTGCTGCCGAGGCACTGGGTTTGCAAGCCAGCCGTACCACTTATGGTCATCGCTTCCACGCCCCGGATGCCATTCAGCTCGAGCATGCCGATGCTTACCTTGGCGCACTGGAAGACGCCTTTGTGCTGGCCGACCGTCAACAGCGCCGGGAGCGTATCCGCGAGCAGGTGCTGGCAGAGGCGGAAGTACAGGAAGCCAACGCGGTAATCGACGAAGACCTTTTGGTCGAAGTCAGCGGTCTGGTTGAGTGGCCCGTGGCACTGACTGGCAGCTTTGACGAACGCTTCCTGGAAGTGCCTGCCGAATGTCTGGTTTCCTCAATGAAGGCCAACCAGAAGTACTTTCATTTACTGGATGATCAGGGCAAGCTCAAGCCACTTTTCATTACCATCTCGAACATCGACAGCGCTGATCCTCAGCAGGTGATTTCAGGTAATGAAAAGGTCATTCGCCCGCGCCTGGCCGACGCGGCGTTTTTCTACGACACCGACCGTAAGCGTACCCTTGCTTCGCGTATTCCCCAGTTGGAAAGCGTGGTCTTCCAGCAGCAACTCGGGACCCTGGCCGACAAGGCACGCCGCAGCAGTGCTATCGCAAGCCACATTGCCGAAAGGATTGGCGGTGACGTCACCCATGCCCAACGCGCCGTTGCACTTGCCAAGTGTGATCTGGTGACCGAGATGGTACTGGAATTCCCTGAGCTTCAGGGCATCATGGGGCGTTACTACGCCGAGCAGGATGGCGAACCCGCTGACGTTGCCCAGGCACTTGAAGAACAGTACCTGCCTCGCTTTGCGACCGATGCCATTCCCCATAGTGCGACAGGCAAGGCGCTTGCTCTGGCTGACCGTCTGGACACCCTGGTCGGCATTTTCGGTATTGGTCAGCGGCCGACTGGCGCCAAAGACCCCTTTGCATTGCGTCGCGCCTCTATCGGTGTGCTGAACATCCTGGTCAAAGGCGAGCTCAATCTCGACCTTCGTGAGCTGCTTAACGTGGCCGCTGAACAGTACCAGGATCTCCACAAGGCGGAAGGACTAATCGATGATGTCCTGACCTACATGCTCGATCGTTTCCGCGCCTGGGGCCAGGAAGAAGGCATCACCGCCGAAATGTACCTGGCTGTTCGCGCCCGCCCGGTGACCAAGCCGCTCGATTTCGCTCGCCGCCTGCGTGCCGTCAAAGCTTTCGCCCAGCGTGATGAGGCGGCTGCCCTGGCCGCAGCCAATAAGCGTGTTTCTAATATTCTCAGCAAGCAGGAACATGACGGCAGCACTCAGGTCGATCAAAGCCTGCTGCAAGAGCCGGCGGAACAAGCATTGTTCAATGCAGTAACCCGCAGCCAGCATCAGGTGACTCCGCTGTTTGCCGCTGGTGATTACCAGCAGGCGCTTGATGCGTTGGCAACGTTGCGCGAGCCGGTGGATAATTTCTTTGATCAGGTGATGGTGATGGCCGATGATGAATCCATTCGCCGTAATCGCCTTGCATTGCTTGCCAGTCTTCAGGCGCTATTCCTTGAAGTGGCAGACATCGCCCAATTGCCTCAATAACGCCAACCCAGTATCTGATACGGTTTGAAACACGGAAAGCCCGGCACCCAGGTTGCCGGGCTTTTTTATACCCACAGCACTGTTTCACGTGAAACATTCGCGCTTTTATTGATCCGCTTTTAATCTAAGGCTAAAGCGAAAGCACCACCATCACCCAAGGATACCTATGCTGAGTGCTCACCAGTTGGTCATTCTCGATCGCGACGGCGTTATCAACCATGACTCTGACGCCTACATCAAATCTTTGAGCGAATGGGTCCCCTTACCCGGAGCTATCGAGGCCATCGCCAAGCTATCCCGCGCGGGCTTCACGGTTGCGATTGCCACTAACCAATCGGGCATTGCCCGGGGTTTTTACGATGAATCGACGCTGCAAGCCATGCACGACCATCTTCAAAGTCAGGTAAATGCCAAAGGTGGCCAAATTACCCATATCGCCTACTGCCCACATGGACCAGACGATCACTGCGATTGCCGCAAACCGTTACCCGGCCTGCTTGCTGAAATACAGGAAAAACTGGAATTGGAGAGCCTTGAGGGCAGCTGGATGGTCGGTGATAGCCTGAGAGATCTTCAAGCAGGTGAAGCGGTTGGCTGTCGACCGGTACTGGTCAAAACGGGCAAAGGGGAAAAAACGCTCTCCAGGAATATAGGTCTGGAGAAGGCACTGGTCTATCGCGATCTGGCAGAGTTTGCTGATTGGCTGTGTGACCAACAACAGATAATTCCTCAGCCATAAAAAAACGCTGCTCCTGAGCGGGCAGCGTTTTTCATCAGGCAAAGCACCGACTGTTTCACGTGAAACAGCGTGCTAGATATCGATATTCGCCGTCAGCGCATTGGATTCAATAAAGTCACGCCGCGGCTCAACTTCATCACCCATCAAGGTGTTGAACATCATGTCAGCCGCCACCGCGTCTTCAATGGTGACCCGCAGCATACGACGACTATCAGGATCCATCGTGGTATCCCAGAGTTGTTCCGGGTTCATCTCACCAAGGCCTTTGTAACGCTGCACAGAAAGGCCACGCTGACCTTCCTGCATCAACCAGGCCAGCACTTCAGAGAAGTGGGCAACCGGCTTCTGGCGCTCGCCTCGAGCGATATAGGCACCTTCTTCAAGAAGGCCGTTAATCGTGCCACCCAGCGCCGCAATGGCGCGGTAATCTGCACTTTCAAAGAAATCCAGACCCCATACATACTCAGTCGTCACACCATGAGCAATGAGCGATACGGCGGGCAGGTGAAGATCACGCTCCGTGTCTTCGTGGAGATAGAACTGATAACGCGGGCCACCTTCATAGGCCACCATGTCATCCATGGCTTTTTGCAGCTCGGCAATCCAGTTTTCCATGGTAACGCGATCTTTAAGGCTTGCTTCACCCTCAAGAGCGGTGGCGTGAACAGCCTGCTTGAGCACTTCGATGGGGTATACCCGTGCAAGGCGGTCAATACGCTTCATCACATTGCGGTACTGGTTAACCAACGATTCAAGCTGCGACCCGGCGATACCCGGCGCATCGGCATTGACATGGAGCCCTGCACCGTCAAGGGCTGTGGTCGTCAGGTAATCAACCATCGCCTGCTCGTCTTTGAGGTAAAGCTCTTGCTTGCCACGCTTGATCTTGTAAAGCGGTGGCTGCGCGATAAACACATGACCGCGCTCGATCAGCTCGGGCATCTGACGGAAAAAGAACGTAAGCAGCAGCGTTCGAATATGCGAGCCATCAACATCAGCGTCTGTCATGATGATGATGGAATGATATCGTAATTTGTCGGGATTAAACTCTTCGCGACCAATACCGCAGCCCAGCGCGGTTATTAGCGTGCCAACTTCCGCTGACGATAGCATCTTGTCGAAACGCGCCTTTTCGACGTTCAGTATCTTGCCTTTAAGCGGCAAAATCGCTTGCGTGCGACGGTCGCGGCCCTGCTTGGCACTGCCACCCGCCGAATCACCCTCCACCAGATACAGTTCCGACTGGCTGGGGTCTTTTTCCTGGCAGTCGGCGAGCTTGCCAGGCAGCCCGGCAATATCCAGCGCCCCTTTACGGCGTGTCATATCCCGCGCCTTACGAGCCGCTTCACGCGCCCGTGCTGCATCAAGCATCTTATTAACGATTGCTTTGGCTTCGTTGGGCTTCTCGATCAAGTAGTCAGAAAATTGACGGCCCATTTCCTGTTCTACCGCGGTCTTAACTTCCGAGGAGACCAGCTTGTCCTTGGTTTGTGAGGAGAACTTCGGGTCAGGCACTTTTACTGAAATAATCGCGGTCAAGCCTTCTCGCGCATCATCACCCGAGGTATTGACCTTGGCCTTCTTGAGCAGACCTTCAGCCTCGATGTAATGGTTCAGCGTCCGCGTTAACGACGCGCGAAAGCCAGCCAGGTGCGCACCGCCATCGCGCTGGGGAATATTGTTGGTGTAGCAGAAAATACTCTCTGTAAAGGTATCGTTCCACTGCATGGCCACTTCCACTTCAATACCGTCCTCACGAACCGCGTTGAAGTGAAACACCGGGTTGAGCACCGATTTATTCTGGTTCAGGTGGTCAACAAACGCTTTCAAACCACCTTCATAATGGAAAAGCTCTTCCTTGCCACTGCGCTCATCCATCAAACGGATGGCAACGCCAGAATTCAGGAAGGACAACTCCCTTAGCCGTTTCGCCAGAATATCGTAGTGGAATTCGATACTGGTGAACGTCTCCGGTGAAGGCCGGAAATGCACTCGCGTACCACTCTTTTCTGTCGTGCCCACAACGGCGAGGGGAGCTTGGGGAACACCGTGGTGATAAACCTGTTCAAAAACGTCTCCCTGGCGCCAGATCGTCAGCCGAAGCTCTTCGGACAAGGCGTTGACCACGGAAACGCCCACACCATGGAGCCCCCCGGAAACCTTATACGAATTATCGTCAAACTTACCGCCTGCGTGCAGGACGGTCATGATGACTTCAGCGGCCGATACGCCTTCACCTTCGTGAATCTCGGTAGGCACACCGCGTCCATTATCGCTGACCGTGACGGATTCATCAGGGTGAATAACCACACGAATTTCGCTGCAGTGGCCAGCCAGGGCTTCATCGATGGAGTTATCCACCAACTCGAAGACCATGTGGTGCAGCCCGGTGCCGTCGTCTGTATCGCCGATGTACATGCCTGGACGCTTGCGTACCGCATCCAGCCCCTTGAGCACCTTGATGCTTGATGAATCGTAAGCCTGCTCGCTCATTGACCACTCCGTCGTGAAGTCTGTCTCTATCCGTGTCGTCTACCCTTCAGGCATTAACTGACTCAATCCATTATCCGCATGTTTCACGTGAAACATCCTTACATGGGTTTGAGCCTGCCATGTTTGCCTTAAAGCATCAGGTTCGACGCTGGTAATAAATACTTGGCACTGCATATCTTCCAGTAATTGACAAAACCTTAACCGATGCAGCTTGTCTAGCTCGGCGGGCAAGTCGTCAATCAAATAGATGCAATGCCGCTGTGACGCTCTTTCCAGAAGCCGACCCTGCGCTAGCTTGAGCGCACTCACCACCAGTTTTTGTTGGCCTCGGGAAAGAACTTCAATCGCAGGTTGCTTATTAAGCTTGATGCGCAAGTCTGCTCGCTGAGGGCCTTGCTGCGTAAAGCCCATTTGCTGATCGGTTGAACGGCTAGCCTGCAGTACATCAACCAACGACCTTCTTTTATCCCAGCCTCTCGCATAGTGAAGCGTTAAACCGGGTAGTGGGAGTAGCCATTCGAGGGTTTCTTCAAATACAGGGAGAAAATCAGCGAACCAGTCCCGTCTTAGCGTATCTATTTGCTCACCCCAGTTAGCAAACTCTTGCTCCCAGATGGCAAACTCCTGAGGCTCTATTCTACCATGCCTCAACAAGGCATTCCGATGTTTCAACGCTCGACGCGTTCGCTTCCATATTTCGAGAAAACCATGTTTCACGTGAAACACACCCCAGTCCAGGAATTCACGACGACCTGAGGGGGAACCTTCCAAAAGGCGAAAAGCATCAGGATTGATGAGTTGAAGCGGCATGGCTTCCACCAGATCCGCTAGGCGGGCGTTCTTATCACCCTTGATACGCAGTTCCAGCTCGCTGGTGGCGCGCAAGCGACGGACCCCTAGTGCAACATCAGGCTCTCCGGACAAACGGCCATACAGCGTTACGTGGGGCGCATCCGTTTGAATCGCATGCTTGAGCTGACGTGTCCTGAATGACCTGCCCATGCCCAGGATATGAATGCCTTCCAGCAAGCTTGTTTTACCGCTTCCGTTAACGCCATTAATCACGTTGATACCGGGCGACGGTGCCATATCCACAGGCTGCAAGTTGCGAAGACCATCGAAATTAAGCTGAAGAAGACCCATTCACCCGTCACTTATTTTGTGCGCCCTGAAACGTAGCGACGGCGCCCATATGCGCCGTCACTCGGTAAATTATCGCCAACTGAGAACTTTATAGACGCATCGGCATGACAACGTAGAGTGCGTCACCCCCACCCGGCTCTTCCAGAAGCGCACTGCTATTGGGGTCTGCAAGGGTGATTTGTACGCGGTCTTCATCCAGTACGCCCATCACATCGACCAGATAGCCGACGTTAAAACCAACTTCCATGGCCGAGCCCGTATATTCAACGGCAATGTTCTCTTCCGCTTCTTCCTGTTCAGGGTTATTGGCCATTACCTTGAGGTTATTTTCCTCGAGATAAAGGCGTACACCACGGTACTTCTCATTGGACAGGATAGCGGTGCGGGAAAGCACTTGGCGGAGTTCGGCGCGCTCAGCAATTAAAACCTTGTCACCGTTGCGCGGTACCACACGCTCATAGTCGGGGAATTTTCCATCAATCAGCTTGGACGTGAACGTAAAATCACCGGTGTGCGCCCTCACATGCGTGGATCCTAATGTCAGGCTCACCGGCTCATCGCTATCGTCAAGCAAACGGGACAATTCGAGAATCCCTTTACGGGGAACAATGAGCTTCTGTGACTGATCAACGGTCACGTCCACCGGCCGCGAACACATCGCCAGGCGATGCCCATCAGTCGCCACGGTGCGCAGGAGGTTGCTCTGAATCTCGAGCAGCATACCGTTCAGATAATAGCGAACATCCTGCTGGGCCATGGCGAAGGATGTCGCTTCGATCAGGTGTTTCAGTGTACCACGCGGAACACTCAATTCCTGGCTGCCTTCGGCATCTTCAATAGACGGAAATTCAGCTGCGGGAAGCGTCGACAGTGTGAAGCGAGACCGACCACTCCTCAGGACAGCGCGACCCTCTTCAACCGCTAGCTGTATATCTGACTGATCAGGGAGCGACTTACAAATATCCATCAACTTGCGGGCCGGCACGGTTGCCGAGCCTTCCTGATCCACCTGACTGGCGACAGTACGGCCAACCAATTCGACTTCCAGATCAGTGCCCGTCAGGGCCACCTGGTCACCGTCTACCTGGATCAGCACATTCGATAAAACAGGCAATGTCTGACGGCGCTCTACCACCCCTGCTACCAAGGTAAGCGGACGTAGCAGCGCCTCTCGGGAAATCGAAAATTTCATCAATACTCCGTTGTCTATCCTGAAAGACCTGCTGAAACAGGTCCGTCCTGGTTGATTAACTGGTCAGTAGGCGTAACAGGTTCTTATAGTCTTCGCGAATATCGGCGTTTTCTTCCTGCAACACTTTCACCTTGCGGCAGGCATGTAACACCGTCGTGTGATCACGACCGCCAAACGCATCGCCAATCTCAGGCAGACTGTGATTGGTCAATTCCTTGGCAAGCGCCATGGCAACTTGACGGGGCCTTGCAACCGACCGGGAACGCCGTTTGGATAATAAATCGGCAACCTTGATTTTGTAATATTCCGCTACCGTTCGCTGGATATTGTCGACGCCCACCTGCTTGTCTTGTAGCGCCAACAAGTCTTTAAGCGACTCACGTATAAAGTCCTGGGTAATGGTCTTGCCCATGAAGTGCGAGTCAGCAATCACTTTTTTGAGGGCACCTTCAAGCTCGCGCACGTTCGATCGAATCTTCTGGGCAATAAAGAACGCCGCATCATGGGGCAAGTCGACTTTGGCCTGATCCGCTTTTTTCATCAAAATAGCCACACGGGTTTCCAACTCAGGCGGCTCAATAGCGACAGTAAGGCCCCACCCAAAGCGTGATTTCAGGCGTTCTTCGACACCACTGATTTCCTTCGGGTAGCGATCCGACGTCAGAATCATTTGCTGACCGCCTTCCAATAACGCATTAAACGTATGGAAGAACTCTTCCTGAGAGCGCTCTTTACCGGCAAAAAATTGAATATCGTCAATGAGTAACGCATCAACACTACGGTAAAAACGCTTGAAGTCATTGATGGCATTGAGCTGTAGCGCCTTCACCATATCGGCCACGAAACGCTCCGAGTGAAGGTAGACCACACGCGCATTTTCACGGCGCAACGCCAGACCATTACCTACGGCATGCATCAAGTGGGTTTTACCCAGACCAACACCGCCATACAAGAATAGCGGGTTATAGGCCCCACCCGGATTTTCGGAAACCTGGCGAGAAGCCGCGCGCGCGAGCTGGTTGGATTTACCTTCCACGAAAGTATCAAAAGTAAAGTTAGGATTTAGCCCGCTGGTATGCTTGAGCCCACCCTCAACCTGAACCTGGCGCTCGTTCGAACGCCGGTCTGAACCACTTCCCTCCTCGCGTAGCTGATCGATTTCACGCTCGTCAGCAATGTCGCCCCGTGGCGGCGTATGAACAGCCGCCGACGCACGCGGTGCCGGAGAGGCCGAGACCGGATTACCCAGATCACGGGGTTGGGGGGCAGGTGCTGCTGGCCGTCGACTACCTACCGTGAGGCTAACCTTGGGAGGTTTCGAAGGGGCAAGCTCGCGCATCAGTTCGCTAATCCGCTTGGCGTACTTGTCACTCACCCAATCGCGCACAAAGCGGTTAGGCGCCAACAAGCGCAGCTCGTTAGCCTCACTATCTTCAGCCTGCAGTGGACGTATCCACGTGTTGAACTGCTGCGAACTCAGCTCGTCCTGCAGGTAATCCAGGCACTGTTGCCAAAGCGCGAGTGACACACATCTCACCATCGGTTGAAAAAGGCCGACCATTGTAGCGTCCAACGGCGTGGTTATCCACACAGGACTGGGGCGTTTTAATAAGCTGTGGAAAACTTTTCAGGTGTCGAATTGATAGATATTCCAAGTGCTGATCGACAGCTTACTGTTCATTATCGCTGGGCATTAATTCACAGTTAATCAACCACTTATCATCGTCTTTTCCGCAACTTATACACAACCTCATCTAGCTTTTATATAGTTGAATTTAAAGAAAAATATACAGTTGTTAACAAAATGTATCCCCACTATTAGCCACAAGGCAGCAGAAGACCAATGGCTGGACGCCGGTGCACTTCCCGGCAAGCACCATTGCGTGCTCCCTGACAGGCACCTGCGTGGACAGGCGGTATTTTTTACAAGGAAAAAATTGCACGTAACCCGGGAAGCCTCTACAATTTCCGGTCTTGAATTGAATCTCCCGGCTAGTTCCTCACTGGACCGGGTCTTTTGGAATTTATTTTCCGTCCTAACCACGTGGGAATAACGAGTTATGAAACGCACTTTTCAACCTAGCGTTCTCAAGCGCAAGCGCGCGCATGGCTTCCGTGCTCGTATGGCAACCAAAAATGGCCGCGCCATTATTTCGCGTCGCCGCGCCAAAGGCCGTAAGCGTCTGAGCGCCTGATCTCGGATTGCGTGTGCCACATCAAGGGTTTCCCCGGTGTTTTCGGTTACTTAACGCCGGGGATTACCGCTACGTTTTTGAGCAAGCAGATCTCAAGGTACATGGTAAAGGGATTATGGCGTTAGCACGCCGGAATACCCTCGGGCATCCCCGCCTTGGCCTCGTGGTCAGCAAAAAAAATGTGAAGCTCGCCGTTGATCGAAATCGCTTCAAAAGACTCGTTCGAGAGTCAGTCAGGCTACGTCAAGACCAGCTTCCCGCAGTGGATATTGTGGTACTTGCTCGGCGTGGCGTTCAGGACATGGACAATGACGTTTTATATCGTCAGCTCCATGGCATGTGGAAACGGCTTCGGCGCGACAGCCAGGCAGACAAGGCGCTACCTGCAAGCTCAAAGCACACTACTTGATGGGCACCTCATCGCTCGACCTCGGCCTGCCGCCTGGCAGGCTTTCGTGTGTCATGGGTCGAGTAATTGATACTGCGTCATTAGCATGTTCACCACCCAGCGGGCAGAACCCTCATGGACGTAAAACGACTTATATTACTGATTCCACTTGCCATTCTGGCCTATCTACTGGTTGTACAGTGGAATCAGGATTACGGACAGACGTCTTATCAACCGTCGTCCGAGGTATCGCAAGATCAAACACGCGATAACAACGCATCGTCGGGAAGTGGCGGTACGTCTGGCAATGACGACGCGGAAAACTTGTCGGTTCCCGGAGATAGCACTGCCGCTTCGCAGGACGCGCTAAACAGCGACGAAAGTGATAGCGACAGCCGTGACTTCATCGCGGTGACCACCGACGTGCTGGATGTTCGTATTGATCCACACGGTGGCGATATCGTGTATGCCGCCTTGCCGCAGCATAAACAGGCGCTCGAGTCGGATCGCAGCTATATTCTGCTTTCCGACAATCAAACGCGCAGTTACGTCGCACGCTCGGGCTTGCAACTTAACGGGGAAGCAAATCGCATTGCCTTTACCCCTGAGAAAAGCGAATACCTGCTGGGTGATGACGAAGAACAGCTTGAGGTCAACCTCACCGCCGAGATAAACGGCATTGAGGTCATCAAGCGGCTGACCTTCGAACGCGGCAATTATGCTGTTGACGTCAATTACTACTTGGCCAATAACACCGATGAGCCCGTTAGCGCTCGTTTTATCGGCCAGCTCGCTCGGGATAACAGCCCTGACCCGTCAAGCGGCGTCAGTATGGGCATGAATTCCTACCTGGGTGCGGCGTTTTCGACGCCTGAAGAGACCTACGGAAAGATTGATTTTGACGATATACAAGGCGGCAACTTCAATAATCGAGAGGCACAAGGCGGTTGGATTGCCATCATCCAGCACTACTTTGTCTCGGCCTGGGCGCCTTCTCAGGATCAGCAGAACCTTTACTACGTCTCGACAGACTCGCGCGACCGCAATGTCGTCGCCTTTGCTGGCCCCACCAGTGAGCTGGCGCCGGAAGAAGAAGCTTCCTTGGGCGCCACTCTCTATATGGGTCCCAAGGTCCAGGATCATCTTGAGGAAGTAGCGCCTAACCTTCGCCTGACGGTCGACTATGGCTGGCTGTGGTTCCTGGCAAACCCGCTCTTCTGGCTGCTTGACAAGATTCACGACATTGTCGGCAACTGGGGTTGGTCAATCGTCCTGTTGACGGTGTTGGTGAAAACCATTCTGTTCCCGCTTTCTGCCAAGGCTTACAAGTCGATGGCACGGATGCGCAAGCTTGGCCCCGAGATGCAGCGTCTCAAGGAGATGTACGGCGATGACCGCCAGAAAATGTCTCAAGAGATGATGAAGTTCTACCAGAAGGAGAAGATCAATCCTCTGGGTGGCTGCTTGCCGATTCTGGTACAGATGCCCGTCTTTATCGCCTTGTACTGGATGTTGCTGGAATCCGTTGAACTGAGACACGCTCCCTTCATCTTCTGGGTGCAGGATCTGTCGGTGAAAGACCCATACTTCATACTGCCGATTCTGATGGGCCTTTCGATGTTCGTGCAGCAACAGCTTAACCCAACGCCGCCTGATCCCATGCAGGCGAAGATCATGAAGATGCTACCCATCATCTTTACGTTCTTCTTCCTGTGGTTCCCGGCGGGCCTGGTGATCTACTGGGTGGTCAACAACATTATCTCAGTGGCGCAGCAGTACTTTATTACGCGCAAAATCGAGCAGGACCCAAGTATCGGCAAAGGCATGAAAACCAAAAAATAAAGCCGATACCTTGAACACCCAGACCCCCGCCCTTGCGGGGGTCTGGTGTTTCAGGGGGCAAAAACTCACACTACGCTCACTTGCCACCTGCACCTAAAAGAGAAACGCCATGGCAGACCGACTCTATACCCAAGACACCATCGCCGCCCTGGCCACGCCTCCCGGTCGTGGTGGCGTCGGTATTATTCGTGTTTCTGGCCCAGCCTGCCGCGACATTGCCGTCGCCATGCTAGGCCACTGCCCAGCCCCCCGCTACGCACACTATGGCGCTTTTATGGGCGCAGAAGGCAGTATCGATGAGGGGATCGCTATACTGTTCCCGGACCCTCACTCGTTCACCGGTGAAGATGTGCTCGAACTGCAAGGCCATGGCGGACCGGTGATCATGGATATGCTGCTTGAGCGCTGCGTCCAGTTAGGCGCCCGTCTGGCAAGGCCAGGGGAGTTTTCTGAGCGTGCTTTTCTGAATGACAAGCTTGATCTGGCCCAGGCCGAGGCCATTGCCGACCTGATAGATGCCACCTCCCGCTCGGCCGCCGAAAACGCGGTGCGTTCGCTGCAGGGCGAGTTTTCCAATCGGGTAGCCGCGCTGGTAGAGCGGCTTATCGAACTGCGCGTCTACGTCGAGGCGGCGATTGATTTTCCCGAGGAAGAAATCGACTTTCTGGCTGATGGCCACGTGGCGAGCCTGCTGGACGAGGTAAACCGTGAGCTTATCGACGTTCGGTCTGCTGCTGGCCAGGGAGCCTTGATGCGTGAGGGCATGAGCGTTGTCATTGCCGGGCGTCCCAACGCGGGTAAGTCGAGCTTGCTCAACGCCCTGACCGAGCAGGACACCGCCATCGTCACGGATATTGCCGGTACCACGCGGGATGTGCTGCGCGAACATATCCACATCGACGGAATGCCGCTGCATGTGATTGATACCGCAGGGCTGCGCGATACGCCGGATGCCGTTGAGCAGATCGGCGTCGCACGGGCCTGGGCAGAGATCGAAGGCGCCGACCGCGTGCTGCTCCTGGTCGATGCGTCAACGACCGATGAAACCGACCCCATGGCAATCTGGCCTGAATTTGTCGCCCGGCTGCCGGACCAGCAGCGCCTGACGCTGGTACGTAATAAAATCGACACCAGCGCCGAACAGGCCGGCATAGACTTATCCACAACCCCACCCACGGTGCGTCTTTCTGCAAAGACAGGGATAGGTGTGGATAACTTGAAAGCGCACCTGAAAGATATCATGGGCTTTTCAGCGACCACCGAGGGGCGTTTTTCGGCCCGCCGCCGCCACCTGGATGCGCTTGACCGGGCAATGAACGCCCTTGAAACCGGCCGCCGACAGCTCGAAGGCAATGGCGCCGGTGAATTGCTGGCGGAAGATCTACGCGATGCGCAGCAGGCGCTAGGTGAAATCACCGGTGAATTCAGCGCCGATGATCTGCTGGGTGAAATTTTCGGTAGCTTCTGTATCGGCAAATAAGCTCTCCCAGACAGCGCTACTCCCCTACCAACCAAGACGCGCAATAGCGGCTCTGTGTGCCCAGAAGTGGTGTCAGCTGGGCCATCGCGCCGGCCAGGCGTTCGTCCAACCCCCAGGGCGGGTTGATCACCAACATTCCACTTCCGTACATACCGCGCTCCTGGGTGTCCGCGTCTCGCAGGCACAATTCGCTACGCCAGATTTTACGGATGCCGCTGCGCTCAAGCGCTTCCAAAAGCACCTTGTGGTTGTTGGCAGGCAGCAATGGATACCAGATCAACACCACCGCGTGACGCGCTTTCGCAAGCGCCACATTAAGGGTATCCGCCACCAACTGATACTCGTCTTTACGCTCGTAGCTTGGGTCAATCAGCACACAGACACGAGGCGTTGCAACAGGCAGACGCTGGCATAATCCCTGCAAGCCATCGCCATGAATGCGTTCTACGCTTTCTGCTAGCGCCTGATCATCGAAATGCTGGTGCTCGCCAGGGTGCAACTCAAACCCGTACAACCGCTCCCTGGCACGAAGCGCCTGGCTGATCCACCAGGGAGAGCCGGGGTAATGGGCCAATTCGTTGGGATGGCGCTGCGCACGGGACAGGGCATCCAGCCAGCTGCACAGCAGCGGGTCGGACACCGATTGAGCTGCTTCCCAGAGAGGCCAGACACCATCCCGATACTCCTTCAAGCGCTGGGTTTCTTCGCTCGACAACGGGTAAAATCCGCGACCCGCGTGGGTATCGATATATGTCACCGGTGAAGGTTTGCGCAGCAGATACTCGATGGTTGCAAATAACGTCAAATGCTTATGTACATCGGCAAAATTGCCAGCATGATATGCGTGTTGATATGACAACATGATAATTCGACAACTCATAAAAAAGCCCGCCGTATCAGCATAGCGGGCATTGGGAAGGCTTCACAGCAACATTGCTTAGCCGCCTTGGCGTTGACCTTCTCCGGTGGGCGTTAAGGTAATTTCGACACGGCGATTCTGGCTGCGTCCGCTTTCAGTCTCATTACTGGCCACCGGCTGGGATTCACCATAGCCTCGAGTACTTAGACGCATTGAGGACACGCCATTCTGGTTCAAGTAGCTACCTACTGCCTGAGCCCGGCGCTCAGACAGTCGCTGATTATAGGCTTCGTCACCGGTGCTATCAGTATGGCCCGCAATGTTGATCCGGGTGTCAGCATATTCACTGACCACATTGGCCACTTCGTTTAACGAGCTGCGGGCCTGGCTGGTCAATTCAGCGGAATCAAAACCGAAAGTCACGCTGCTGGGCATATTCAGCACGATATCGTCGCCGCGGCGATCAATTTCAATGCGCGAACCTTCCAGGTTTTGGCGCAGTTGCTGCTCCTGGCGGTCCATATAAGCCCCTATGCCAGCACCCGCTGCGGCACCTACCGCCGCCCCAATCAGCGCCCGATCTCGGCGGCTAGTGCTACCATCCCCGGACAGCGCACCGGCAGCCGCGCCTACAACGGCACCAATACCTGTGCCGGTTGCCGTCGATGAGCGCTGAGTTTGACCGCCGCCGTAAGGGTCCGAGGTTGCACAACCGGCAACCAGCACAGCGGCCGCTAACGGGGTCAGTAGTCGAGAAATACGCATCGCTCACTCCTTAACATTGTCATCTACTTATGAAGTTACTCGTCGCTTATCAAAGCCAGCAACTCGTTCAAGAATAATAGACCTTGAGGCGATGCTTGCAGTCTTTTGGGCATTTCCATCAAAAGTCCTTTTTTCTCGGCATTGTGTAAACGCGCCAACAACACCTCAACCGGCAACCCCGTATGCGCTGACCACATGGAAACAGGAACCCCTTGGGTCAGACGCAGCGCATTCATCGAGAACTCCAGCGGCAGTTCGTTTGCAGCAATAGGCTGCTTGCCTGCAATAAAACCGCGCGGATCATTTACGCGTCTTAAATAGGCATCTGGCTGACGCGTTTTCCAACGCCGCTCAATATGCCATTGCCCCTGTGTATCAACATGGCTCAACTTCCCGTGAGCGCCCGCCCCGATGCCCAGGTAATCGCCAAATTGCCAATAATTGAGATTATGCAGGCTCTGTCGATCAAGGCGCGCGTAAGCGGAAATTTCGTAACGTTCCAGTCCCGCCTGCTGTAAACGTGAATGGCCCTGATCCTGAATGTCCCAAAGGGTTTCTTCATGGGGCAAGGTCGGCGGATGGACATAAAACGCCGTGTTGGGCTCTAGTGTCAATTGATACCAGGACAAGTGTTCAGGGGATAACGCCAGCGCTTGCTCAATATCCGCCATCGCCAGTTGAGACGTCTGCTGCGGCAGGCCGTGCATAAGGTCAATATTGAGGTTATCAAAGCCCGCCTGACGTGCCTGCCTGACGGCGCTGACGGCCTCTTCACCACCATGAATTCGACCCAATGCCGCCAGCTGGTCTGAATGAAAGCTTTGCACCCCGAGCGAAAGCCGGTTAATACCGGCATCTCGGTAACCGGTAAAGCGGCTTTGCTCAGTCGTACCCGGGTTGGCTTCAAGGGTGATTTCAATCGCCTCTGAAAATGGTAAGCGAGCACTCACTTCGCTTAAAAGGCGTCTATAGAAACCTGGCGAAAGCAGGCTTGGGGTTCCACCGCCGATAAATATGCTCTGTATGGTTCGCCCCGCCGCCAGCTCAAGATCGCCATCAATATCCTGTAACAACGCCTTAAGGTAAGCGGTTTCCGGCAATTCATTGCCCTGGGGCTCATGGGAATTAAAGTCACAATATGGGCATTTTCGCACGCACCACGGCGTATGGATATACAGCGATAACGGTGGCAACGGCTCAGCCATGGGCCACCTTCAACACGTCAACTAACCCGCTCAGAGCACGACCACGGTGGCTCAAGCGATTTTTCGTTTCGCTGGGTAATTCCGCCACGCTTGAACTCTGATCGGGCAGCCAGAATAGTGGGTCATAGCCAAAGCCGCCCTCACCGCGCGGGTGTGCCAACACTTCGCCTTCCCAGCTACGCTGCACAATAACGGGCACCGGGTCTTCAGGGTGTCGCAGGTAAACCAGAACACACCAATAACGTGCCGTTCGCTGCCCTTCCGGGCAATCCTGCAAGGCTTCAAGCAACTTGGCATTATTACGCTGGTCGCTTTTGGGTTCGCCTGCATAACGGGCGGAATAGATGCCCGGTGCGCCCTGTAACGCATCAACCTCTAGACCTGAGTCATCGGCAAGGGCCGGTAATCCACTTTGGCGGCTCGCTTCACGAGCTTTAATAAGCGCGTTTTCCACAAAGGTCACGCCCGTCTCCGCCACGTCGTGGACACCGTAATCAGCCTGGGTACGCACATCGAACCCAAGTGGCGCTAATAATTCATTGAATTCTTTCAATTTACCAACGTTTCCGCTGGCAAGCACAAACGTTTGAGTACTGGTCATCCGGCGAGCTCCTAAGGTGAACGATCAGTTTACGCATGCCAGAGGCTCGACTGAAGGGACCTTAATGTAACACCATGTAGCTTATATCAAATATAGTTGAAGTATTAGAAAAATAATAATTCTTTATATTCAATTTCTTATCGTATAAAAACCATTTCAGCTCACCTTATTTGATGGCTTTTTAGTAACAAATATTTACATTTAACAGTTAATAGACAACACTTAAAAGACCAACCGCTCATTCGTTGTTTCTACGAGGGTGTTCCAATGCCGCAGGCGAAGGCTATTGATACGGTATTTATCGTTACCGAAAAAAGCCCACAATCAAAATTATTTGCGGAGTATCTGGGGACTCATACCGAGTGCCAAGTGCAACTGCTGTCTCCCCATGACCATGTTACGGCACCGGCATCGGGTAATGCCCTGATGTTGATCGACAGCGATCACATCAGCGTTGATACCCTGCCAGACTGGCAGCATCAGCTCCCTGAGACGCTCAATAACGCGCCATTAGCTGCCTTTAATATCCGCGATATGGATCATGCACTTGAAGCGTTGTCCTGCGCGCAGTTGAAAGGGGTTTTCTATCGCCATGAAAGCCTGGATGTCATCTGCAAGGGCATTCATGCGCTGCTCGAGGGCGAGCTATGGATGTCCCGGGAACTCATGACGCGGTTGATCCTGTTTTATCGCAAATATCAAAACAACGCTTTCAGGCCCGCCTGCGGTCTCACAAACCGCGAAATGGAAATTATCTCGCTGTTGAGTGCCGGGGCTTCCAACCATCAGATTGCTGAAAAACTGTTCCTCAGCGAACACACAGTCAAGTCTCACCTTTACAATATCTTCCGCAAAATCAACGTACACAACCGCATTCAGGCGCTAAACTGGATCCATCAGAATTTGGGCCCCATCCTGCCCAACATTGAAACCGCACGCAGTTTGCAGCGTCGCCATTAGCCAACAATAGAACGAAGGGGCATGGTAAATGCCTCCGTTTTTCTAGTTTTTCTCACTAAGTTGGCAGTGTTGACTCTCTTACTTCTGCCGCAGCCAAAGTGCTGAGGCTATTTTATGCATGCTGGGAGAGTTCGCTAAATGGTGAAACACCATCGTGAACCTTCCCTGCGCCCAACTTAGCGCAGGGAAGGTTCATATTGGTTAGATCTGGAAAGGCATACGGAAATTGAGCGTGAAGTCTGGCGCATCGTCGGTCAAGCCGATACCCATACTGGTAACGATCGAGGTGGAATCTGACAAGCCATAGGTAGCTCCGAAATTGAACGAAGCGGCATTGGCGCTACTACCGATGACCGACTGCTCATCCCCTCCCTCGACGGTAACGTTTGTCTCCAGGGAGTGCTGATGGGTAAACGACATGGAAAGACTGAAGCGCTCGTTCAGGGCGAAGGCAGTCCCGAATCCCAGACGAATACTATCTCCCAGATTGATCTCGCCGGGTACTGTCTGATCGCTTGAGTTAATATCGTCAAAGTCTTGGGCGATGTTATGAGTGTAGCCAACATTGGCAAAGATGATGGCCGGGTCAACCGTCTTGAGGAACGAAAACCCAGTGCTGACCCCCCAGACGCCATTGCCGGTTGGAAGCTCGGTTGGCACGGTTAAGTTTTCAGTTCCACCTTCCTCGACATCCACGATTCTGGTATTGGTCCTGATATCGTAAGGATGCCTACCAGTCGGTGCCCGAACAGAGAAATTCCATACTACATCGGGCCGGGACTGGGTTTCTGCCAAGACACGATAGTAGAGGCCAGCACTGATATCCCCCAAATCACCTTGACTGACGGTTTCTTCGACTAGCCCACCTGTCGCACCACCGGCACCGATGGTTTCATAGTGGCTACTACGGTAGACATAAGGGACTACCAGTTCCAGCTCTAGACGGTCTGATACCCCATAACGGGTACTTACATCAAAAGTGGTCGTGTGGCTCTCCACCGTATCCACGCTGATATTACCCAGAAAGATGGCATCCAGCGCCAGGAACCCGCTTAGCGCCAATTCACTACTGTTAGAGTAAGAGTAGCTGATACCTGGCTCGATCGTTAAACGGTCTGAAAAAAGCGCGTGTTCCTCGCGTAGCACGTTCTGGACGCTCTGGCTGGGCTGGGCCTCTCGAACGACCTCTTCATTGGTGCCCTGTGCCATTGCCGCCGTCGACAGGCTACCCGCCGTGCAAAGACATAGCGAAAGTAAGAATCGGTGACCCGCAGACGGAAACTTGCTTGTCGAATTATTATACTGCATTGATGATCCCCTTAAATATGAGCTCGGTAAGAGCCTTTCGCCTCCACTCCTTCGATCGCGAAGGAAGACCCAACTTCTTGATACCCTCAGTCAGCCTAAGAGGCAATAGACATCGTCAGATAAGCATGAAAAAGGCCGAAGATGATCGGCCTATTGCGTATGAAGAAGATAGAAATAGTTCTTGATCACAGGCGCTCCAGTGCGCGAACCGATTTCAACAAACTTTTGAAATCGCGATTGATACCCGCATCCGAGACTTTTCCCAACTGGACATTCAAGCGCGTCATATTACTGATTTGCTGATGGTCACTGGTAAGCTGGATGGATTGATGCAGACCACGTCCCGGGCTTATATCCTGACTTGCCACCCCCGCACCGGGCAGCGTCATCGTCATCCCTATCCCGCCGGCCTGTCTGCCAACCTTCACAAGGGCGCCTCCCTGAGCCAATTCTGTTTTGCCGTTTGCAGGTTGGCTGCTGTCACGTCCGCCACTTTGCCCTACATCAACCCAGAAGGTGTTATTCGCCGTATTGAAATCGCCACCAGCCTGGACCAGCTGTACCACGCCTCTGCCATTGGACAAACCGGTTCCAGGCAGAGAAGTATTGTTCATAGCCTGCTGATATGCAGCGTACTCTTCCGGAGTGGTAGAAGTAATATGGGAGGAAAACGTTGGTGAAGGTCGTCCACCCGCCATATCGATACCCAGATTCGCCCGCGCATGAATGTCCTCACCCAGCGACGTTTTCCAGTTCATCGACATTTCCACACCGAAGAACAGCACCTCGCGGTTATTAACGGCCTTGCCACGCAGCTGCGCTAATTCGGAGTCAGACAGTTGCATGCCGTATTTGAAAGCCGGATCGCTGAAATCAGTCGCCACAGTAGCCGCCTGAACAGCCGGTATGTCAGTCAACAACATTGAAACACCGATTAGCGGCACGGCCATCGCCTCACCCCACCGTCGAATACTTTTATGCCCGTCCATGTTTCCACCCTCACAATTATCGCGCCAGGCGCTTAGAACACCTCAGCATGGCGAAACCCGAAATCCAGCAGTTGTTGCTTGGGGACTGGTGAGAAGACATCCGTGAGTCGGCGGGCCGTCAGCGGCTGAGCCGGATCAAGCAGTACCGTGCTGGTATCGAAGTTCTCCCCTACCACAGCGAAGATGACGTTGTTCCAAGCCTCAACAAATTCGGAGCGGTTCATTACCTTATTACCTAACGCAGGGTCGCCAACGTAGACCCGGTCGCCCTCAACTTTTTTCAGCACCACAAAGTGCTGATAGCCATCCAGATCCAGCAGCACAATGACCGGGATCGACACCGTATCCAGTGAGGGCTCATCAATCTTATAGCCACGACCGCGCAGACCTACCGTTTCCACATAATTATTGAGATCGAGCAACGAGAAGCCCAACCGTCTGGCCTGATCGGCATTGGCAATTTCAAACAAGCCCTGTAGAACCGTTTCTTCAGTAACATCAGACCGGCCATAGGCGTACTTGAGGATAGTGGCTAGCGAAGCCGCACCGCAGGAAAAATCCGTCTCCTGAGCCACGAGGTTCTCGAATTTCAACTCCCTCATGGACATCACTTGTTTGGTCACCTGGGTACCGGGTACGACGTTACCCATTTGGATCGACGCCGCTGCAACAGGATTAGCAACACCCAAAGCCGCCATAGACAAAGCCGCAAATCGCAGGGAAGCCCAAAAGGTCTTCATACTCGCCTCCGGCACGCTGCTAAATTCGAAAACCCGGCCCGCCAAATGGCGAGGCCGGGAACGAACTGAGTATCAACTCACTTGGCGCGAGCGATAGACAGCGTATTGCTCTGCATGTTGAGGTTGCCGGATGCGATGTTGACGCCGATATTACCGCTTGCGCCACCAAAGCTGTTGTGCAGCTCAGCAGTATTGGTATTGACGTCAAGGTTACAACCACAACCAACAGTGTCATTATCCAAATCGTTATCGTAGACGGACTGGACACCAACAACGGTCGCCTCGGCAGAGCTGTTCTGACCCAGCGCCAGCGCCATGCTGTTATGCTGGGCATTACCGAAGCCAGAGGCAGCATTCACACCGAGGTTGCCAGAAGCACCTCCAAAGGAACCACTGATCTTGGCATTGTTTTGGGTTGCGTCGTTATCGAAATTGTTGTTAGAGGATGACTGAAGTGAGAAGTTTGCGGCCTTGGCAAATACCATGGCTTCGTCGGTTGTTACAGATTCTTCAACCGTCGTATCAGTCTTCACCCAATGGCCCAAGATATTCTTATATTCATTTGTCGTAGTGGTAGTGGTAGTAGTCTGTTCACCAGTGCTACCTTTAGAAATAGCCGCATCGTTGGCCTGAGTGTTAAGACCTCCAGCCGATACGTTGACGCCAATGTTGCCACTAGCGCCGCCGCCGCTACCCGTCACCAGTGCATCATTGTCGCTTTGATCGTCATAGACCGTATTGTTATCGGAATACTGCTTACGATCGACGGTAGCAATTGAGAAATGATTCGGGTCCAGAACATCGGCTTTCATATCCAGTTCTACCCAGATATCGCTCTCGATCTCGTGACCAATTTCAACGGTGATATCGTTTTCGACGTCTACGTCCATATAGGCATCGGTATCGAAATCGTTGCTGCTGCCAGAAGCCAATGCATAGGGTGCTGCAAGAAGGGCAGCAATAGCCATGGCGAGCGGTGCTTTTGCGAATGTTTTCATGGTCTTTCTCCTGAATGAACTTGCAAGTAACGCTTTTGGTTTTATCAAGGCACAGCTACCGTTTTTAGCGAGCACCGGATGTCATGCGGACACCAACATGGTTCCCGGTAACGTTGCCCATTCCCGCCGACTGATTCACCTGGATGACACCGCGTGACCCTGCAAACGCCGAATCTTCAATGGCGACTCGCCGTTCTGACGTAGCATCATCTGACTCATCTGTCGGTTCTTGCGTACGGGACTGCACCTGACCCAGCGACTCGCTGTTGAGGGTGCTGCCCCTTATGCCCAGCGCCACACTCAAGGTGTTGCTCTGCACATTTTCCTGCCCCGCGGCCTGGTTGACTGAAATCCAGCCAACCGCCTGGCTCAACGCCTCATCTTTGATGACGGCGGTCGCTTGTTCCGGTGCGAGGCGATTATTCGATGAAACAACCTGAACCACGATGTTGTTGGCCAGGGCATAATCGCCCATGGCAATCACACCGGAGTTGCTCTGAAGATTGCTGTTACCGGCGGCTATATTGATGTTGATTGCTCCCTGAACATTGCTGAGAGAGTTACCATCAATCAGGGAGGCCGCACGGTAAGTGGTATTGAAAACCCGGTGGAAGCTATCGTCCTGAAGACGCTCCTGCCCCCAGGCACTCGCGATGAAGCCAGCCATGACAAGCGTCGATAATCCCTTTATCAGTATGGGCGCCGCCTCAAGCCCTTTTTCATGTTGTGCCATCATCGTCTCAACCTTCGACCGTGGGTGGGTCATCGCTTACAGATACACATAGATACAAAAAGTTATTTACTGAAATATTGATTTACATAATAGGAGAGGATCGAAAGAGAGCACACCTGATATTTTTCAAATCAGTCGGTGGTTTTTTTCATGCGGAAGGTGCGAAGGAAAGATGAGATTGCTTGAGTAAACCAGTATTAGCTATATCATCAATTAATAAAAAACTCTTAAAATACAATTATATAAAAATAAAATCATTAACGGGCACGATGAAAAAATCCCGGTTTCTAATGCCTTGACACGGTTGTGATCGATGATGAATCCGAGCTTGTGCTGATCTTTATCGAAATTTAGGGAGGGTTACAGTCCGAGGTCGGCAAAGAAAGCTTTTCGTAACATTATGTTACAACTAAATGTAGGGGGATGAGTTCCGGGAATCCAGAAGCTACAAAGAGAGAGCAGAGCATGCTATCGCTTTGCCTTGATTCGCCAGTTGTCAGGAGACTATTCATTTTCGCTGGCAGTTTTACTAACGAATCGAATAATGGCTTCTACAATGCAGAGAGCCGCTGATATTCAGCGGCTCTCTGCAGATAGCGGAGTTTTCGTTACTTTCTGTTACATTAAGGCAAAGGCTTTCTCGGCAGCATCCAGGGTTTTTTGAATATCTTCTGGCGTATGGGCGCTGGACATGAAGCCCGCTTCGAACGCCGAGGGCGCCAGATATACGCCTTGGTCGATCATCGCGCCGAAGAAGCGGCGAAACGCTTCGGGGTCACAGGCGGTCGCCTGGGCAAAGTTATCCACACGGCGTTGGCCGGTAAAAAAGATCCCGAACATGCCGCCTGCCGATTGGGTCATCATTGGCACATTGGCGGCGTTGGCGCGTTCCTGCAGACCGGTGCACAAGGTTTCAACACGTTGAGTCAGGGCATCATGGAAGCCGGGTACCTGAAGCTTGGTCAGAAGCGCGATACCAGCCGCCATGGCCAGCGGATTGCCGGAGAGCGTACCCGCCTGGTAAATCGGCCCCATCGGCGAAATGTTCTGCATGATCTCGCGTTTGCCGCCGAAGGCACCGACCGGCATACCGCCACCCACGATCTTGCCAAGGCAGGTGAGGTCGGGGGTCACACCATAATGAGCCTGAGCACCGCCAAGGGCAACCCGAAAGCCGGTCATCACTTCATCAAAAATCAGGATACTGTCGTGCTCGTTACACACGCGGCGCAGCGTCTCGAGAAAGCCTGGCTGCGGCGGAATGCAGTTCATGTTGCCGGAGACCGGCTCGACGATGATACAGGCAATCTGATCGCCCATTTCTTCAAAGCATGCCTCAACACCTTCGGGGTCGTTATACGACAAGGTAATGGTATGTTCGGCAAGCGACGCCGGTACGCCGGGTGAGCTCGGCTCGCCATGCGTCAATGCCCCGGACCCGGCTTTAACCAGCAGCGAATCGGAATGCCCATGGTAGTTGCCTTCAAATTTGACGATCTTGTCTCGCCCGGTGGCGCCGCGTGCCAGACGGATGGCCGACATTGTGGCTTCGGTGCCAGAGCTGGTCATACGCACCATTTCCATCGACGGAATCATTTCGCAGATCAGATCCGCCATGGTGGTTTCAACCGCCGTGGGGGTACCAAACGATAACCCGTTATCCAACCTGGCACGGACCGCCGCAAGCACATCCTGGTCTGCATGCCCGGTAATCATCGGCCCCCATGAACCCACGTAGTCGACGTAGCGATTGCCTTCAACATCGAACAGATAAGCGCCTTGCGCGCGCTCCATGAATACCGGCGGGCGATGCAGCCCCTTGAAGGCCCGCACCGGGGAGTTAACGCCACCAGGAATATGGCGGCTGGCAAGTTCAAACAATTCAGCGGAAGTCGTCATGGCGTCCTCTTCATTAATTGCGTGGCGTCATCAAATCAAAAACGTGAAGCGCGCGGGGTACGATTGGGTAAAAACTGTCCGCTTGGCGTCTCATAGCCATGTGACAAGCTTTGCCAGGTATAGTGCTGAGCTTGCTCACACGCAGTAAGTAAGCGCTCACCTACAGCCAGGCGCGCAGCAATCGCGGATGCCAGCGTGCACCCTGAACCATGAAATTGTTCAGGTAGACGCGGCCATGGCCACTGCCGGGTATTATCCGGTGAATGCAGCGTCAGTAGCACCTGATCGTCATTGCCGGGTAGCGGATCATCGGTTGCTGACACCAGCACCGCCTGACAACCCAGCGAAAGCAAGGCCACCGCCCTGGCCGTATCGTCATCCGTTGACTGACACTCAGGCGTGAGTGCTGCCAACTCGGCCCGGTTGGGCGTCAGGATATCGACCAGAGGAAGCAGCCGCTCGATATACTGTTGACGCAATTCGGGGGTCGAGAGTTCAGCACCGCCACCGGCTTTGAGCACCGGGTCGGCCACCACCGGCACACCGGGGAAACGCCGGATAATCGATATCGCCGCCTCAAGGGTTGACTCGCTGCTAATCAAGCCAAGCTTGATGGCCGCCACCGGCAGAGTCGCGATCTCATCGACCATCTGGTTGATGAGATAAGCATCCGTGGGCACCACCCGCACTACGTTATGGCAGTTTTGAATGGTCAGCGCGGTGGGCACGGTCACCGCCCAGCCGCCGCAGGCAGCAATGGATTCGCTGTCGGCGATCAACCCGGCTCCGCCGGTCGGGTCATGCCCGGCCAGTACTAATACAACAGGAGGTAATGGTTGTCGCATCAGAACGGTTTCACCACCGCCAGCAAGATAATGCCGATCAGGCCAATCACCGGTAACTCGTTAAACCAGCGGAAAAATACATGACTTTTCGTGCAACGTGCCTGGCTGAACTGCTTGAAGTAAATCAGGCAGACGTGATGGTAGGCAATTAACAGCGCAATCAGCAGCAGTTTTACATGCATCCATCCCTGGCTGAGCCAGGCGGGTGCCAGATATAAAAGCCAGCCACCGAAAATCAGCACGGCAATCATCGACGGCATCATGATGCCCCGATAAAGCTTACGTTCCATGGTCGTAAAATACGTCATCGCTTGCTGATCATCAGCATCGCGTGCCTGGGCATGGTAGACAAACAGCCTGGGTAAATAAAACATGGCCGCAAACCAGGTTACCATCGCGATTAGATGAATCGCTTTGATCCATAAATACATTGTCACTCCTTAGGCCAAGGCTCTTTGTGAGATGAATCATTATCGCGAGGATCGCTGTAATGGTAATAACGCTCGATAGCGCCCCGGGTGATGATACCTGAAATACGCTGTTGTTTCGGCCGATTACCGTGAACCACATAAAGCGCGTCCAGAGCGTCATTCTGCAACGTCAAAAAGGCTTCGGAAAGGGTCGCCTGTAGCGCGATGGGTGCCATTTCAAGCCGCTCCCCAGGTACTTCCAATAAATCGATCAATCCTTCAGTTGAGGCGTTATCGCTTGACGACTCATCGTGTTCAATCATCCAACGCGCCAGGGCAGCGGCTTTTAGCCCAAGAACCGGCTTATCAGAACTGGATCGTTCGATCACCAGCCATATCGGGTTATTTTCCAGTAAGCGGCGCGCTTGATCGGGCGTTATCATCCGCGATGTGCGAACTAGATGACGCTCCATCACCGCTGGTACAGACACCCTGGATAGCGCTTGCATCAGCGGTTGCTGTAGCGGGTGCAGCCCATAGCGCACGCTGCTGATAAAAAACCCTTCGCAACCGGTTAATTGACGCGACGTCAAGCAGGCAACTACCACTGCCAACATTCCCGGCAACATGATACCTGGCGTATGGGTTAACTCCAGCAGAGCCATAAGCGCTGCCAGCGGTGCTTGCAAGACGGCTCCCATCATCGCGGCCATTCCCAACATGGCATAAATGCCCGGGTCAGCGGCTTTGGCTTCCCATACCCAGCCCCCCAAGTGGCCACTCAGGGCGCCTGTGGCGGCTCCTATCACCAATACCGGGCCGATGATCCCGATAGGTACCCCGCCGGCAACCGTCAGGGCCGTCACGGCAAGCTTTACCGCAATCAACGCCAGAAGCACCTGAACCGCCAACTGGTTATTGAGCGCGGCGGCCACACTGTCGTAGCCAATCCCTTGCACCTCAGGAAACCAGAAGGCGGCCACACCGGTTATAAGCGCAACAACACCCAGGCGGCCCCACAAGGGCCACTGCTGAAAACGCTGCAAACGCGATAAATGAATGAACCCGCCCGCCAACAAACCAATCACCAGGCCCGTCATCACCACCCAGGGCAGGTTCATTAATGAACCAAGGGCAACGTCGGGGATATGGAACGCCGGTTGATTGCCGTAAACCACTTGCGCCACCAGCGCCCCCATCATGGACGCCAATATAACGGGCATAAAGCTCATCATCGTGTACTCCATCATCACCACTTCCATGGCGAAGATGACACCGGCAATCGGGGTGTTAAACGAGGCTGAAATTCCCGCGGCGGTGCCGCAGGCAACCAGTACCCGTAAACTGTTGTTGGGTAGACGCATCCGCTGACCAAGGCCGCTCGATGCCGCCGCCCCAAGATGAATGGCAGGCCCTTCGCGACCCGCCGAGAGGCCTCCCAGTACGGCCACGACACCCACCCACCATTGGTTGAGCCAGTTACGCAGCGGGAAACGGCCTTGGTGGTAGGTCAAGCGTTCGATGACATGGGCCACGCCAAGCTTGCGGGCCGTGGCTTTCTGGCGGTAAAGCAAGGCGCCGATCAGGCCAACAGCGATAAACGGAAGCGCCACCCGCCCCCAGGGTGCCAGTGACTCAAACGCTTCAGGATTGCCCTCGGGCATATAAAGCAACGCCCCCGCAGAGAGCAGCAAGCGAAACACGACCATCAAGGCACCGGTAATCAGCCCCGACACCAAGCCCAATACGCATAGCTGCGGCAGCGCATCGACATTGGCCAACTGGCGCCGAAAACTGTCTAGGGTGAAATCAGATCGAGAAAAAAGCGCCACAGGCAACCATCCTTGCTCTTGTGTCTATACACTCTTGTGTATCATAGCTGGATACGCATAAACAGCTTGGTATCCTATGCTTAAGCCGTTGGCGATTCGTTTTGCGCTCAAAAACTGCAAGGAGTCATTGTGATTAAGGTAGGCATTGTTGGCGGCACAGGCTACACAGGCGTTGAACTGCTTCGGCTTCTTGCCATGCACCCTCACGTCGAAGTAACAGCCATCACGTCACGTTCAGAAGCGGGCGTGAGAGTCAGCGACATGTACCCAAATCTGCGCGAGCACTACGACACGCTGGCGTTTAGCGAGCCCGACGCCAAACAGCTTGGTCGTCTGGATGCGGTGTTTTTTGCCACGCCCCACGGGGTTGCTCACGCACTGGCCAGTGAACTGCTGGATCAAGGTACCCGCGTGATTGACCTCTCCGCGGATTTTCGCCTACGTGACGCCGACGAATGGGCGCAATGGTATGGTCAGCCCCACGGAGCACCTGCCTTGCTTGGCGAAGCGGTTTATGGCCTGCCGGAAATGCACCGTGAACAGATTAAAACGGCGCGCCTTGTCGCTGTGCCAGGGTGCTACCCCACTGCCGTTCAGTTGGGTTATCTGCCATTGCTGGAGGCCGGTTTGGTCGATGCCGACCGGCTGATCGCCGACTGCAAATCAGGCGTCACGGGTGCCGGTCGCGGGGCTAAAGTCGGTTCGCTATTGGCCGAAGCCAGCGAATCCATGAAAGCGTACGGTGCTTCCGGGCATCGCCACTTGCCCGAAATCCGCCAAGGGCTGACAGACATTCAAGCCGGTGCAGTGAGCCTGACTTTCGTACCGCACCTGACGCCCATGATTCGCGGTATTCACGCCACCCTGTATTCGACGCTCATTGAAGCACCCGGTGACCTTCAGACACTGTTTGAACGTCGCTACGCAGGCGAACCCTGCGTTGACGTCATGCCCCCTGGCAGTCACCCGGAAACACGCAGTGTGAAAGGCACCAATACGTGCCGTATTGCAGTTCACCGCCCGGAGAATAGCGACACGGTAGTGGTGCTATCGGTGATCGATAACCTGGTGAAAGGGGCTTCGGGGCAAGCCGTTCAAAATCTCAATCTGATGTTTGGCTATGACGAAGCCACCGGCCTAAGTGCCCCGGCGGTTATGCCCTAGCCTCCATTGGGTCGGTAATAGTTGACCCTTTTGCTAGGTTTTACTCATAATTAGTATCCATGCAGTCTATTCGCTTCGGGGCGAGCGTCTGTCACTAAAACGACACTCGCCCCATTAGCTCACGGGAGGTAGCCATGAGCAGCGCAGAATCCTTTGTTCCAACGCCACTGTTGTTGTCCGATAGTGCTCAAAAACGCATCAACGCCTTGATGGCAGAGGAAAACAACTCAACGCTTAAACTACGCGTTTATGTCACCGGCGGTGGCTGTTCAGGCTTTCAATACGGTTTCGATTTTGCCGATAACGTTGCCGATGACGACACGGTTATCGAATTTGGTGACGCCGCTCTGGTGGTTGATCCCCTCTCCTACCAATATCTGGTGGGCTCAACCGTTGACTACGAAGAAGGCCTTGCAGGGGCGCGTTTTCGAGTTCAAAACCCCAATGCCACCACTACATGTGGTTGCGGGGCTTCATTTATGGTGTAGCGGTTTCCCTTCAACATCGAACAGCGTCGACCCAGCGTTTATCGCAATTCCCACCCGTGACTTGACGCCCTGATGGTTTCTCGCCAAGGTTATTAGGTCAATAACAGGCTTAAGTACCAGTCGCAAAGCGGTGCACACTGCTTTGCTGGCACTTTGCCATACAAACCACGGGGAAAACCTATGAAATCGCTGCTATCAAGCACCGTACTTTCTTTATCCGCCCTGACGCTTGCGTTGGGCGGCGCTTCTGCTCAGGCGCAAGAGACGCCTAGCGTCAATGTCGCTACCGACCCAAGTTTCGTACCGTTTGAGATGATGGATGAAGACACCGGCGAGATGGTTGGCTTCGACATCGATATCATCAACGAAGTGGCCGACCGGGCAGGCTTTGACGTCAATCTCACCACCATGGACTTTTCAGGCATTATTCCTGCGGTGCAAACCGGCAACCAGGAGATCGCCATTGCCGGGATCACCATTACCGAAGAACGGGCGGAGATCGTTGACTTCTCTGACCCCTACTACGATTCAGGCCTGAGAATCATCGTTCGCGACGATAGCGACGTTGAAGACATTGATGACCTGGAAGGCATGTCCATCGCCACCAAAACAGGCTCCACCAGCTACGATTTTCTGGAAGAAAAGTTTGGTGACGACGCCGACTATACGCCCTACCCCGGCACTTCCGACATGTACATGGCCCTGCTGGGCCGCAACGTCGATGCTGTCTTCTACGACGCACCCAACGTGGCTTATTTCTCGCAAACCCGCGGTGAAGGCCGTACTAAAGTGGTGGGTCCCCTCTACGAAGGCCAGCAATATGGCATCGTCTTCAACAAAGGCAGCGAGTGGGTAGAACCTACCAACGAAGCCTTGGCTGAAATGCGCGAAGACGGCACCTACGATGAAATCTATGAAAAATGGTTTGGTGAAGCGCCCAGCGACGAATAATTATCGCTGAACGTTATTTGACCATTTCATCAGGGCCGGGCGGCATCGCCCCCGGCCCTGTTCGTTTGTCTTCTCATCTCTCAGGAGAACGCGCGTGGAACCGAGCTTTGAGTTTAATTGGGAAGCGACCATTAACTCGATTCCCCATTTGCTACCGGGGATCCCCTACACCCTGCTGATTTCCTTTGGCGGACTCGCCATCGGTTTTTTTATCGGCATCTTTTTTGGCCTCCTGCGCATAAGTCCCCTCCGCTGGCTGCGCTGGCCCGCTATCGTCTACGTCGAGGTCTTTCGCGGCACGCCGATTCTGGTTCAGGTGCTGTTTATCTTCTACGGCCTGCCTCAGTTGTTGGGAAGCCCTATCAATGCGCTCGTTGCAGGTATTGCGGCCATAGCGGTGAACTCGGGGGCTTATATTTCCGAAATCGTGCGGGGCGGTGTTCAATCCATTGAACGTGGCCAGCGGGAAGCCTCCCTGTCGCTGGGTCTTTCACGTACCCAGTCGTTTCGTTACGTTATCTGGCCCCAGGCGTTTCGCCGGATGATCCCGCCCCTGGGTAATCAAAGTATCATCAGCATCAAGGATACCTCTTTATTTTCGGTAATCGGGGTGGGTGAGCTGGTTCGTCAAGGCCAGGTTTATATCGCCAGCACCTTTACCGCGATGGAGGTCTATCTGATGGTGGCCATCATGTACCTGGCTATCACCTGGACCCTTTCAATCATCTTGCGACAGCTTGAAAACAAAGGCTTGGTAGGCCAATAAGGAGACGCACAATGAACGACAAAGCTCAGCAGATTGTGCGTATGCAGCAGCTCAATAAACACTTTGGTAGCCTGCACGTACTCAAAGACATAGATATGCACATCACACCTGGCGAAGTGGTCGTGGTGATCGGTGCAAGTGGGTCGGGTAAATCCACCCTGATCCGCTGCATCAACGGACTGGAAGAATTCCAGTCCGGTTCGCTGGAAGTTGACGGTAACGAGTTGCTACCTAACGGCAAGAGTAGCCAGGCACTACAAACCATCCGTACCGAAGTCGGCATGGTGTTTCAGCAATTCAACCTGTTTCCTCATTTAAGCGTTATCGACAATATCACCCTCGCTCCCATGAAAGTACGTGGCTGGAACCGTTCAGACGCCCTGGAAGCTGCCAAGCGACTGCTTGACCGCGTTGGGATCTCCGACCAGGCGGATAAGTATCCCAGCCAGCTGTCTGGCGGTCAGCAGCAGCGTGTGGCACTCGCGCGTGCACTTGCCATGGAACCGCGATTAATGCTGTTTGACGAGCCTACGTCGGCGCTGGACCCCGAAATGATTGGCGAGGTACTGGATGCCATGCGAGAGCTCGCTAAAGAGGGCATGACCATGGTGATCGTCACCCATGAAATGGGCTTTGCGCGTGAAGTCGCCGACCGTGTGGTGTTCATTCACCAGGGGGAAATCACCGAAGAGGGGCCTCCCGAACAGCTATTCGATGCGCCTCGACACGAACGTACGCAATCGTTTTTAGCCCGGGTACTCAAGCACTGATTTAGCCAAAAAATACGCTTGGTAACCGACATTTGATGGCCTGTGATCACCACAGGCCATTTTTTTTGCCTGTGGATAATTTATTTCTATAGGTTGTCACAACCTGCTTTTAACCTGCATCACGCCGCCTTCGAACTCGATACCAGCGTATTTCCTTCCCTTGTTCACAGTCACGGTAACAACCCTGGTATACACGAGTGGAAAACCCGTGCCTCATCACAGCGGTGGATAAAACAAGCTTTCATCCACAGGCCCAACACGGTTTCTACTCAGTTAGTCCGCCGTTTAATCATGTAGAAGTCAACAATATAAAGTATTGATAAAAATGAGATAAAATCGCTTATCAACAGATTTTGTCCACACCAGTAGTAACAACATCAATAGAACTTCTCTTATATAATATTTATGTTGTTATTAGTAAGCGCTGCTGAACAAACGGGGTGTGGAAAAAACTGACGGTTACCCACAAGGGGTTTATACTGGCGGGCTTATTGAATTAAGGTGCGCATGCACCGACTCAACTCATCCGTGCCTGATGGCACAAGACGAGGTGTCTCTTGAATTACCCTGACCGCTTTGATGTCATTGTCATCGGCGGTGGCCATGCGGGAACTGAAGCCGCATTGGCCTCTGCTCGCATGGGCTGTCAAACCCTGTTGCTTACGCACAACATCGAAACGCTCGGCCAAATGTCGTGTAATCCGGCAATTGGCGGGATCGGCAAGAGCCATCTCGTCAAGGAAATTGACGCGTTAGGCGGCGCCATGGGTCTTGCCACAGACGCAGGTGGCATCCAGTTTCGTGTCTTGAACGCACGTAAGGGGCCTGCTGTTCGAGCGACCCGCGCCCAGGCTGACCGCGTACGCTACAAAGCTGCCATCCGTGGCATGCTTGAAAACCAGCCAAATCTGACGATTTTCCAGCAGGCTGCAGGCGATCTGATTGTGGATAACGACACCGTGCGGGGCGTGGTGACGGAAACCGGTATCCGGTTTCACAGTGAATCCGTCGTGCTCTCGACCGGTACTTTTCTCGGCGGTGTGATCCACATCGGACTTGATCAAACTCGCGGTGGCCGAGCAGGCGATGCGCCCTCCAATGCATTGGCTGAGCGACTGCGTGCCCTGCCGTTCCGGGTTGATCGTCTGAAAACCGGTACACCCCCACGCATTGATGCCAAAACCGTTGATTTCTCTCAACTTGAAGAACAACCTGGTGACACGCCAACGCCGGTGATGTCCTATCTGGGCTCAAGGGAAATGCACCCCGAACAGATGAGCTGTCACATTGGGCACACCAACGAGCGCACCCATGAGATCATCATGGCGAACCTCGAACGTTCACCAATGTATTCGGGCGTGATCGAGGGCATCGGGCCACGCTATTGCCCTTCGATTGAAGACAAGGTCCATCGCTTTGCCGATAAATCGAGCCACCAGATATTTATCGAACCCGAAGGCCTGGATACCAATGAGCTGTATCCCAACGGAATTTCCACTTCATTGCCGTTTGATATACAGCTTCAGGTCGTACGCTCGATCAAGGGAATGGAAAACGCGCATATCACCCGGCCAGGCTACGCAATCGAGTACGATTTCTTTGATCCACGGGATTTGCAGCACTCCCTGGAAACCAAATTTATCCACAACCTGTTTTTTGCCGGACAAATCAACGGCACGACCGGTTACGAAGAAGCCGGGGCTCAGGGCTTGCTCGCTGGACTGAACGCGGCACGCCGTGCCAGGCAGTTGGAAGCGTGGTATCCACGCCGTGACGAAGCTTACCTTGGGGTACTGGTCGATGATCTGATCACCATGGGTACCAAGGAGCCCTACCGCATGTTCACGTCACGCGCGGAATACCGTCTGTTGCTGCGTGAAGACAACGCCGATCTCCGGCTCACTGAAAAAGGTCGCGAATTGGGGCTGGTGGATGACATGCGCTGGGCAGCGTTCAGTAAAAAGCGCGATGCCATCGAGCACGAGTCGGCTCGGCTTGCCAGTACCTGGGTTCAGCCGAAAAGCCCGGCCGCCGCTGTTATCGCCGAGCACACCGGCCAGGCGTTGAACCGTGAGTACCGGTTGAGCGATCTGCTGAAACGCCCGGAACTGAGCTATGCGACCTTGACCCATCTTCCCGGTCTGGAAGCTTCTCCGGTGACCGACGAGGCCGTGGCTGAACAAGTGCAGATTCAGGCAAAATATCAGGGGTATATCGATCGTCAGCAGGACGAGATTGATAAACTCAAACGCCATGAGGCGATGCCCCTACCTGCTGATCTGGATTATCACCGCGTTGAAGGCCTGTCCAATGAGATTCGCCAAAAACTCAGCGAAGCACGGCCTGAAACTCTCGCCCAGGCGGCGCGTATTTCGGGCGTGACGCCTGCGGCCGTATCGATATTGCTGATTCAACTCAAGAAACGTCGGCTGATATCGACACCCGAGGTGGCCAACGGATGAGCGGCGTATCAACGCTGTTTTCCGATTTACCCAGCCAGGTCGAAACGCGGCTGGATGAAGGTCTCAGCGCATTAGGCACCCCAATAACAGCCCAGCAGCGTGATCAACTGCTGGGCCTGCTTGCGCTATTGCACAAGTGGAACCGGGCTTATAATCTCACCGCAGTACGCGATGTTAACGACATGGTATCGCGCCACTTGCTGGATAGTGCAGCCGTGCTGCCGTTTGTCGAAGGGCCCAAGCTTCTTGATGTTGGTGCAGGTCCCGGGTTGCCGGGGCTGGTCCTGGCCATTCTCAAGCCCGAGCTATCCGTGACCCTTCTGGACAGCAATGGCAAGAAAGTCCGCTTTCAGCGCCAAGCGGTGATGGAGCTCGGATTGTCGAACGTGACCCCCGTTCAAGCGCGGGTAGAGCAGTTTGCTGACAGCGTCTTTGATCAAGTGATTTCGCGGGCATTTGCCAGTTTGGTGGATTTTGTCAATCTGACGCGAAAACTTCCGACGGCGGAAGGACAGTGGCTGGCGATGAAAGGCCCTGGTGCCAATGAAGAATTGCGTGATCTGCCGGGTGATGTTCAGCTTTATGCAAGACACGCGTTACATGTCCCCTTTGAGACGGCCGAGCGACAGCTGTTGATTCTGACCCCACAAGGAGTTGAGTAAGTGAGCCAGATCATTGCCCTGACCAACCAGAAAGGCGGCGTGGGCAAGTCCACTTCAGCCGTCAACTTGGCGGCCAGCTTCGCCGGACTCGACCGCCGTGTACTCCTGGTGGATCTTGATCCACAGGGGCACGCCAGCATGGGCAGTGGTATCGACAAGCACAGCTTGGAAAAAAGCGTTCTCGACGTCCTGTTAGGTGAGGCGAGTGCTGCCGATACGATTGTCCGGCAGCCGCCCGTGAAATACGATGTGCTGCCCAGCAACGGCGACTTGACCGCCGCGGAGGTCGAACTCATGCATTCAGACCACCGCGAAAGTGGCTTGACGACGGCGCTGTCGGGCGTATTGTCACAATACGACGTCGTACTGATTGACTGCCCGCCGTCGCTTAATATGCTGACAGTGAATGCCCTTACAGCGGCACACGGCGTGTTGATTCCACTGCAGTGTGAATTCTATGCACTGGAAGGCCTTTCGGCGCTGCTGGACACGGTCGAGCAGATTAAACAGAGCATCAACCCTGATCTGGCTGTCTCCGGTATTTTGCGTACCATGTACGATAAACGCACCAGCCTGACCCGTGAAGTCGACAAGCAACTGCGCGATTATTTCGGGGATGCACTGCTGAAAACCACGATTCCGCGTAATGTTAAAGTGGCTGAAGCGCCCAGCCATGGCCTGCCGGTTACCCAGTACGCGCGCTTTTCCCGCGGCAGCCAGGCTTACCGTGTGTTAGCGAAAGAGCTAATTCGTCGACTCGCGCTATAATCACCACGACTGATCTATTTATCACGAGGGAATGCCCATGACGCGTAAACCCGCGCTAGGACGTGGCTTGGATGCTCTGATTGGTGCTGGTGCACGTCGCCGCGATAGCCTTGAACTGACAGCAGCTTCAGCAGATAGCGATGGTGCTGCGGATACGGCTACCTCACCGACTCAGGAACGCCTTGAACGTTTGCCGCTCGGCCAGCTATCACGGGGTAAGTATCAGCCGCGCCGCGATATCCAGCCGGAAGCGCTGGAAGAGCTAGCCGACTCGATCCGTGCTCAGGGGGTCATGCAGCCCATTGTAGTGCGCCCGATTGGTGAAGACCGCTACGAGATTGTCGCCGGCGAACGCCGTTGGCGGGCGGCTCAGCTTGCTGAGTTGGACGTTATTCCCGCGGTTATCCGGGACGTCAGCGACGAAGTCGCCCTGGCGCTGGCATTGATCGAAAACATTCAGCGCGAGAACCTCAATGCCATCGAAGAGGCGCTGGCATTGAAACGGTTAGGCGACGAGTTTGAAATGACCCAGCAACAGATGGCCGATGCGGTAGGCAAATCGCGTACCCAGGTGGCCAATCTGTTACGCTTGCTGGCACTGGATAATGAGGTTCAGACGCTGCTCGAACGGGGAGATCTGGATATGGGGCATGCGCGTGCGCTTTTGACACTCAATAGTGCTCAGCAGCGCCAGGTTGCCCACGAAGTGGTCAATAATGACCTCACCGTTCGTGCCACGGAAGCGTTGGTCAAGAAAGTCCAAAGCCAACCGGTAGCACCCACACCCAGGCGTCAGGCAAAAACCTCTGACGTAGCGCGTCTGGAAACTCAACTGGGAGAACTGCTCGGCGCCCCTGTGTCCATTGACCATGGCCAGAGAGGCAAAGGAAAAGTCACGATTCGCTATACCAGCCTGGAAGAGTTGGACGGTATCCTTGAGCATATTAAATAGCCTGCTATTTATTTTATAAATAGCAGGCTTATTAAAAAACGGCGGAAAAAAGCTGTTTTTTCACTCTTTGGTCGCATATCGGCGCTTGAGAGAGTGAAATACCCACAACTTCGGTTGAAGGTCTTATAGCCCTTCCCTATAATCGCGCAAGATTTGTGCAGGCTGCGCAAGGTTGTTCATTGCCTGTAAACATGGCTTTTGACATAGCTTGATGGGCTGGAATGGCATGCAGCGACTGGAAACGCTTCGACGGCAGGCTTATGTCATCCGGTTAACGATTGCCCAATTGTTGGTCGCACTGGTTGGGTCGCTACTAGCATTGGTCGCCGTCGATAGCGGCAGCGCCATATCGGTAGCGCTGGGGGCACTGGTAGCTTTTCTGCCCCAGGCATTTTTTGTTCATCGGATGGCGATCTTCCAGCAGCGTGCGCCTGCATCACGCAATGCACTGAGGCTGTTTCGCGCCGAAGCAGGCAAGTTTGGTTTGACGGTGGCATTGTTTGCCATAGTGCTGAGCACAGTACCTCCCTCAAACCCCGCTTTCTTTTTTTGTGCTTATGTCGCGGTTGTTCTAATGCATTGGCTAGCGCCCTGGCTGATGCCTAGAGAATTGCGCAACTGATCGAGGTGACAAGTCTATGGCCGCAGGAAACGAAGTCTCGCCGACTTACTATATCCAGCACCACTTGCAGAATCTGACCTTTGGTAACCATCCAGAGAACGGCTGGTCACTGGCAAGTTCTGCTGAAGAAGCACGCGAAATGGGCTTCTGGGCGGTTCACCTGGACACCATGGGCTGGTCGATTGCCATGGGGCTGTTATTTATCTGGCTTTTCCGCAAGGCCGGCAAAATTGCCACGACC
Source organism: Vreelandella janggokensis (assembly GCF_031451615.1). Taxonomy (NCBI): domain Bacteria; kingdom Pseudomonadati; phylum Pseudomonadota; class Gammaproteobacteria; order Oceanospirillales; family Halomonadaceae; genus Vreelandella; species Vreelandella janggokensis. Next base: position 72,616 of record NZ_JARWAJ010000002.1, read on the forward strand.
GGGGTTCCTGGGAAACTGCAAAACGCCGTCGAAATGGTGTTCGAGTTCGTCGAAAACATGGTCCAGGGCGCTTTCCACGGGCGTAACCCGATTATCGCACCGCTTGCATTGACGCTGTTCGTGTGGATTCTGCTGATGAACACGCTCAAGATCATCCCGGTGGATTACTTCCCGGAGCTGTTTGCCCGTCTGGGCGTTGATTACATGAAAATCGTGCCGACCACCGACCCCAATGCCACCCTCGGCATGGCGTTAGGCGTGTTCTGCCTGATTCTCTATTACAGCTTCAAGATGAAAGGTGTCGGTGGTTTTGCCAAGGAACTATCACTGACACCGTTCAATCACTGGGCGCTGATTCCTTTCAACCTGCTGCTGGAAATCATCGCGTTGCTGGTCAAGCCGTTCAGCCTGGCCATGCGTCTATTCGGTAACATGTTTGCCGGGGAAGTGATCTTCATCCTGATCGCCATGCTGCCCTTCTGGGCTATCTGGCTGCTGGATGTACCGTGGGCCATCTTCCATATCCTGATCGTTACCCTGCAGGCCTTCATCTTTACTGTGCTGTCCGTGGTATATCTGAGCTCGGCCCACGAACATCACTGAACGGAGCAATGCTTGCAATACGTTAACCTTTAACATCAACCCTCAACCTTGACCTTAACCTTGAGAAACTAGGAGCAATACCATGGAACTTATCTACGTTGCCGCTTCGATTATGATTGGCCTGGGCGCCCTGGGTACTGGCATCGGCTTTGCCATCCTGGGTGGCAAACTGATCGAGTCCACTGCACGTCAGCCGGAAATGAGCGATCAGCTGCAAACCAAAACCTTCCTGATGGCGGGTCTGCTGGACGCGGTACCGATGATTGGTGTTGGTATCGCGATGTACCTGATCTTCGTTGTTGCCGGTTAATGACAGCTTAGCCGAGCGGCATTCCGCTCGGTTCTGTTTCACTCCGGTCGCCACGAACCTGTCAGAGGTACATCCCTGTGAATATCAACATGACGCTAATTGGGCAGACGATCGCATTCGCGATCTTTGTCTGGTTTTGCATAAAGTATGTGTGGCCACCGATCAGCAACGCGCTCCATGAGCGTCAGAAGAAAATTGCTGATGGCCTGGACGCAGCCAGCCGTGCTTCTCGCGATCTCGAAGTCGCCCAGGAGAAAGCCGAGCAGACCCTGCGTGAGAGCAAGGAACAGGCTTCTCAAATTCTCGAGCAGGCCAACAAGCGTTCTGCTCAGATCGTTGAAGAAGCTCGCGATCAGGCCCGCGCCGAAGGCGAACGTCTGGTGGCAAGCGCACGTTCCGAGATTGAGCAAGAAGTGAACCGTGCTAAAGAGGATCTTCGTGCCCAAGTCTCTCACCTTGCCATCATCGGTGCTGAGCGCGTCTTGGAAGCGTCGGTCGACGAACAAGCCCATCGCAAGTTACTCGATGAGCTGGCTGCTGAACTGTAAGGAGGTGAATCATGGCGGAATTACTGACCGTCGCTCGTCCTTACGCTAAGGCGGCGTTTGAATACGCGCGTGATCATGAGGCGCTGGATAGCTGGTCAAAAGCGCTTGCATCTTTGAGTCAAGCCGTCACAGACAGTGATGTGCATCGTTTGCTGGGTAATCCGAAACTACTGGCCGAACAGAAAGCTGAGTTGCTGGCGGGCGTCTTGCCCGATCAAGGCGATGATGCTCAACGGCGGTTTCTGGACACGCTGGCAGATGAAGGTCGGCTTAACGCCTTGCCATCAATGGCTGATCAGTTCGAGCGCCTGCGCGCCGATCATGAACAGCGGGTTGATGTCGTGGTGTTATCGGCCTACAAGCTCGATAGCAAGCAGAAAACCAAGCTAAAGAACGCGCTCAAGAAACGTCTGAATCGCGAAATCTCCATTACCACTCAAGTGGATAAAACGCTGATTGGTGGCGTCATCCTGCGTGCCGGCGATACCGTCATTGACGGTTCGGTACGTGGACGATTGAACCGCCTTTCCGACGCGTTAACCGCTTGAGTCTGAGGGACATGGCATGCAGCAATTGAATCCTTCCGAGATCAGCGACATCATCAAGCAGCGAATCGAGAAGCTTGACGTCGCATCTGAAGCCCGTAATGAGGGCACCATCGTCAGTGTTTCCGACGGTATCGTGAAAGTTCACGGCCTCGAAGACGCGATGTTCGGTGAAATGATCGAATTCCCCAACAGCGTTTTTGGCATGGTACTCAACCTGGAGCGTGACTCCGTGGGTGCCGTGGTGCTGGGTGACTACCTGTTGCTTGAAGAGGGCATGACCGCGAAGTGTACTGGTCGTATTCTCGAAGTACCGGTAGGCCCCGAGCTGATTGGCCGTGTTGTCGATGCGTTGGGTAATCCCATCGACGGCAAAGGCGATATCAATGCCAAGCTGACCGATGCAGTAGAAAAGGTCGCCCCGGGTGTTATCACCCGCCAGTCAGTCGATGAGCCGATTCAAACCGGCCTGAAGTCGATTGACTCCATGGTGCCGATCGGCCGTGGTCAGCGTGAGCTGATCATCGGTGACCGTCAGATTGGTAAATCCGCCATTGCCATTGATGCCATCATCAACCAGAAAGGCAAGGGCGTGACCTGTGTTTACGTCGCCATTGGTCAGAAGCAGTCGACCATTGCCAACGTGGTACGCAAGCTCGAAGAGCACGGCGCGATGGAACACACCATCATCGTCGCTGCTGGCGCTGCCGACCCGGCACCCATGCAGTTCCTGGCGGCCTATTCCGGCTGTACCATGGGCGAATATTTCCGTGACCGCGGCGAAGACGCAATGATTGTCTATGACGATCTTTCCAAGCAGGCCGTGGCTTATCGTCAGGTATCGCTGTTGCTGCGTCGTCCGCCGGGTCGTGAAGCCTACCCAGGTGACGTTTTCTATCTCCACTCGCGTCTGCTTGAGCGGGCTGCTCGAGTGAACGTTGACTACGTTGAGAAGTTTACGGGCGGCGAAGTGAAAGGCAAGACCGGTTCCTTGACCGCGCTGCCGATCATCGAAACCCAGGGTGGCGACGTGTCTGCGTTCGTTCCGACCAACGTGATCTCGATCACTGACGGTCAGATTTTCCTTGAGACCAACCTGTTCAACTCGGGTATCCGGCCGGCAATCAACGCGGGTCTTTCGGTATCGCGTGTTGGTGGTTCGGCGCAGACCAAGATTATCAAGAAGCTCGGCGGTAGCGTGCGCCTTGCGCTGGCTCAGTATCGCGAACTGGCGGCATTCTCGCAGTTTGCGTCTGACCTGGACGAAGCCACCCGCAAGCAACTTGAACATGGTCAGCGCGTCACCGAGCTGATGAAGCAACACCAATACTCGCCGATGTCGGTAGCCGAGATGGCGCTTACGCTTTACGCCGCCAACGAAGGTCACCTGGATGATGTCGAAGTCAATAAAGTGCTGGACTTCGAGCGTGCCCTGCACGACTACATGAAGGCTGAGCACAGCGACTTGCTCGACAAGATCAACCAGACCGGCGACTACAACGAAGAGATCCAAGGCGGCTTGAAGTCGGGTCTCGAGAAGTTCAAGGCGACTCAGAGCTGGTAATGTCTGGCCCGTCTGAATTGGGCGGGTTTGCATGCTTTCTGAGAGCCACGAACGAAGGGTAGATCGCTATGGCAGCTGCAAAAGAGATACGCACCCAGATCGGGAGCATTAAAAATACGCAGAAAATCACCAGCGCCATGGAAATGGTCGCTGCGTCGAAAATGCGTAAAGCGCAAGAGCGGATGAAGGCTAGTCAGCCTTACGCCAGGCAGATTCGCAACGTGGTCAGCCACCTTGCCGACGCCAACCCCGAGTACAAGCACGACTATATGGTCGAGCGTAAAGAGGTGAAGCGCGTTGGTTATATTGTGGTCTCCACCGACCGTGGTTTGTGCGGCGGCCTGAACCATAACCTGTTCAAGGCCGTGGTGAAGGATGCCAAGGCCTGGCATCAGGAAGGCGCTGGACTGGACTTCTGCGCGCTTGGCGCGAAGGCCAGTGGCTTTTTTCGCAACTATGGGGGCAACCTGGTTGCCGCCAAGAGCGGGCTAGGCGAAGCGCCATCGGTCGAAGGTCTGATTGGCAGTATCAAGGTCATGCTCGAAGCGTACGATGAAGGCAATATCGACCGCTTGTACGTGGTGCATAACGAGTTTATCAACACCATGACGCAACAGCCGGTGGTACGTCAGCTTCTTCCGCTGTCGACCGATATTGGTGAAGACGCAGAGCAAGACGACGAAAACGCCCGTCCCGGAAGCTGGGACTACCTGTATGAGCCGGATGCCAAGGCGTTATTGGATAGCCTGCTGGTTCGTTTCATTGAATCGCAGGTGTATCAGGCGGTTGTGGAAAACGTGGCGTGCGAGCAAGCCGCCCGGATGATCGCCATGAAGAGTGCAACCGATAACGCGGGCAATCTGATTGACGATCTGGAAATGGTTTATAACAAGGCCCGCCAGGCCGCCATTACCCAGGAAATTTCCGAGATCGTCGGCGGCGCTGCCGCCGTATAACGCCTAGGGAGCCGACGCTTTAGCGGCTCCCGGCAGACAGGTTTCATTTGCAGGTTTTTGAGAGGAACCAAGATGAGCGGACGTATCGTACAAATCATCGGCGCGGTGATTGACGTAGAGTTTCCGCGGGACTCTGTGCCCAAGGTCTACGACGCGCTGAAGGTCTCTGATGTAGAGACCATCCTCGAAGTCCAGCAGCAGCTGGGCGACGGCGTGGTGCGCACCATCGCCATGGGCTCCACTGAGGGCTTGAAGCGTGGCATGGACGTGGCCGACACAGGTGCTGCGATTTCGGTCCCCGTGGGTAAAGCCACGCTGGGCCGTATCATGAACGTGCTCGGCGAGCCGATTGATGAAGCAGGTGAAATCGGCGAAGACGAGCGCATGCCGATTCACCGCAAGGCACCTGGCTATGCCGACCAGGCAGCGTCTGAAGAGCTGCTGGAAACCGGGATCAAGGTTATCGACCTGGTCTGCCCGTTTGCCAAGGGTGGTAAGGTCGGCCTGTTCGGCGGTGCCGGTGTCGGTAAAACCGTCAACATGATGGAGCTTATCCGCAACATCGCCACCGAACACAGCGGCTACTCGGTATTCGCGGGTGTCGGTGAGCGTACGCGTGAGGGTAACGACTTCTATCACGAAATGACCGAATCCAACGTTATCGACAAGGTATCGCTGGTCTACGGTCAGATGAACGAGCCGCCGGGCAACCGTCTGCGCGTGGCGTTGACCGGCCTGACCATTGCGGAAAAATTCCGTGACGAAGGTCGCGACGTTCTGCTGTTCGTCGATAACATCTACCGCTATACCCTGGCGGGTACCGAAGTATCGGCCCTGCTGGGTCGTATGCCGTCAGCGGTGGGTTATCAGCCGACGCTGGCCGAAGAGATGGGCGTTCTGCAGGAACGTATCACCTCGACAAAGACAGGCTCGATCACCTCCGTACAGGCCGTTTATGTACCGGCGGATGACTTGACCGATCCGTCGCCGGCCACCACCTTCTCGCACCTGGACGCTACCGTGGTATTGGCGCGTTCGATTGCCGAGTTGGGTATCTATCCGGCCATCGATCCGCTCGATTCCACGTCGCGCCAGTTGGATCCGTTGGTGGTTGGTCAAGAACATTACGACACCGCACGCGGCGTTCAGGGTGTTCTGCAGCGTTACAAGGAACTCAAGGATATCATCGCGATCCTGGGCATGGATGAGCTGTCTGACGAAGACAAGCTGGCCGTTGCCCGCGCGCGTAAAATCCAGCGCTTCCTGTCGCAGCCGTTCTTCGTGGCCGAGGTGTTCACCGGTGCACCGGGCAAATACGTGTCGCTGAAAGACACCATCCGTGGCTTCCAGGGCATCCTCGAAGGCGAGTACGATGACCTGCCGGAACAGGCCTTCTACATGGTCGGCTCCATCGACGAAGCAGTCGAGAAAGCCAACCAGATGAAGAAGTAATCCCGTCCATTAGGGGGATTCGCTATGGCGAATAGCTTCACTTGCAATATCGTCAGCGCTGAAGCGTCCATCTACTCGGGAACGGTCGAGATGGTGGTTGCCTCTGGCAGCACGGGCGATCTGGGTATTCTACCCGGTCACGCGCCGTTGCTGACGGAACTCAAGCCAGGGCCGGTACGGGTGATTCACGATGGTGGCGAAGAAGAACATTTCTTCGTGACTGGCGGCTTCATGGAAGTCCAGCCAGATATCGTGACCGTGTTGGCCGATGCTGCATCGCGTGCCAGCGACCTCAATGAGGCGGCTGCCGAAGAAGCGCGTCAGCAAGCGCTGAAAGCCTTTAACGACAAGACGTCCGAGCTCGACTATACGCGGGCTGCTGCGGAGCTTGCCGAAGCCGTTGCCCAGTTGCGAACGATCCAGCAACTGCGCAAAAAAGCGGGTAAAGGCTAAAACCGTCACGCTTGGCGTGAAATACAACGCCCCTTGAACCCGTCATTAGGGTTCAAGGGGCGTTTTTTTTGTCTGGTAGTATATAAAACAGAAACGGAATGGCAGCCATAATGCAGGAATGATGAATATCCGCCGCGTAGCCTTCGCAAGCGTATAAGGAGAATGTCGTGTCATTGAACGATGAAACGCTGCAAGCCATAAAAATTGAGCTGCTTGACGAGCTTGAAAAGGACGCACCGAACACGGCACTGTTTGCTGAACGTCTGAGTGAGATCCGGTCGGCGGATATTGGCGAAATCCTCGAAGATCTGATCGAGGAGGACGACGCCTTGGACGAGGCGTTGGCGTTACTCGATGTTTTGTCCACCGAACGCGCCGCCAATGTCTTGGGTTATTTACCCGGCGAAAGCCAGCTAGAGGTCATCGGCAGTCTCTCGGATGCCTATGCACTCAAGCTGTTGGAAGAAATGGGCTCCGATGAGCGGGCCGATTTGTTCAACCTGCTCGATGAAGACCGCCGTGAAGCCTTGTTGCGTCGCATGGCCCACAGGGAGCGTGAAGACCTTAAGCGATTGGCCAGCTACGAGGAGGGCACTGCCGGGGCGATCATGACCTCGGATTACGTTGCGATTGCCAGTGGCATGACCGTCTCTCAGGCGATGATGCGGGTACGCCAGACCGCGCCTGACGCTGAAACGGTCTATCAGCTCTATGTGCTGGACAGCGAAGGTCAGTTGATAGGCACCATGTCGTTGCGCCAATTGATGGTTGCCCGCCCGGGCGCGCTGGTCGACAACATCATGATCAAGGATGTGATCAGTACTCCGGTGGATAAAGGGCAGGAAGACGTCGCCAAGATCGTGGCGCGCTATGATCTGCTGGCCCTGCCGGTGATCGATGCTGATGGTCGGATGGTGGGGATCGTCACCCATGATGACGCCATGGACGTGGCCGAGTCGGAAGCCACAGAAGATATCCACAAGGGGATGTCGATCGGTCAGTTGGAGGACGGCGTTAGCCGGGTACCGCTTTGGACGCTATATCGCAAGCGGGTGTTCTGGCTGGTGTTGCTGGTGTTCGCCAATCTGTTCTCCGGCGCGGGCATTGCCTATTTTGAAGACACTATTGCGGCGCAGGTTGCCCTGGTATTCTTTTTGCCGCTGCTGATCGGCAGCGGTGGTAACGCAGGGGCTCAGGCCGCCACCTTGATGGTGCGCGGGATGGCCACCGGTGATGTCAGCGTCAAAGACTGGGGAAAAATGCTTGGCCGTGAGCTGTTGGTGGCCGGTTCGCTGGGAGTCACCATGGCGATTGCGGTAGCACCTATCGGGGTGATTCGTGGTGGTGAGGCGGTGGCGATCATCGTCGCACTCAGCATGGTGACCATCGTCATGTTCGGCAGCCTCATCGGCATGTGTCTGCCGTTCGTGCTGGAACGCTTCAAGGTGGACCCTGCGACGGCATCGGCGCCGCTGGTGACAACGCTGATTGATGCCTCCGGGGTGTTGATTTACTTCAGTATTGCAACCGCTGTTCTCACCCCGCTCTAAAAGGCGGTATGGCTAGCGCATGCTGTAGCTAGCCGCGCGGGTGATGAACAACACTTCAACATTACCCAGCCATTCGATATCGCTGGCCAGTGCTTTCAACTGGCTGGCAAGGCATTGGGGCGGTTGGTGAACGGCGTCGCTGATAATCAGCGACACTGAGATTTTATCGTTAAGGTAGTGAAGCTGTAGCTCATTGAGCGTCCGCCATACCGGGTGCTTGTACCACCGCGCATCCAGGGCTGCCTCTACTTCGGGGCGCAAGGGAAGGCCTGGAAGGCGGCTTGGGTCGCCTTCGCCAGCGTCGTCTTCCGGGTCGATATGAAATATGACGTCGGTTAATGCAGGAAACTGATGGCGCAGACGACGACTGACCTCATTGCCGATTTCATGGGCTTCCGAGACGGTGATCTTGGGGCCGACCACAATGTGCAAATCGACCATTACCCAGCCAGCGGATTGGCGGGTACGCAGGTCATGGACACTGTCCACGCCAGGCACTCCGCAGGCTACGTCATGCATCTGCTGTTGGGCGTCTTCGGGTAGGGCGGTATCGACCAGCTCGCGAGCCGACTCCCATAGCAAGTCCCAGCCGACTTTACCGACCAGCAAGCCAACGATAATGGCGGCCACGGCGTCCAGCCAACCCAGGCCAAACTGGGCGCCGAGCAGGGCAACCAATACCACTGCAGTGGAGAGGGCATCGCTACGCGAGTGCCAGGCGTTGGCTTCCAGCAGTTTGGAACCGACCCGTTTGGCGATTTGCATGGTGTAGCGGTAGATCCACTCTTTACTGAGCAACGCAATAACCGTCACCACAATGGCGAACACGCCTGGCGCATTAATATCGGCGCCGCTGAACAAACGATCCAGACTTGACCAGGCAATACCCCCCGCAACGAAAATCAGCACACTTCCCAGCAGCAGCGTGGTAAGGGTTTCGATCCGGCCATGGCCATAATGGTGGTCTTTATCGGGCTCCTGGCGACCGTAATGAATCGCTGCCAGGACAAAACCGTCAGTGACTAAATCAGATAATGAATGAATGCCGTCAGCAATCAACGCGGCGGAACCGACCATCAACCCGACGGCGACTTTAATGATGCTCAGAAGCCCATCCAGCCAGGCACCAATATAGGTGACACGCTTTGCTTCGCGGCTTTGTAACTGAGAATCTTGAATAACCGATGAGTCGACGCGCTGAGTCATGAGGTACCTTGCAGGGACGCCCCTTGGCGAATAGGTGCCTTATTGTAGCGCACTCACCTGCGTGCTCTATAGTCCCAAGCGGTTGAAGAATGCTAATGGCGGACAAGTTTGGCCAGGATGTGTATCCTTAAGCGCCAATATGTCCCCCTCAACCGAGAGCAGATGAGGATAAGCAATGGATTGGCTTCAGGTGGTGGTATTAGCCCTGGTGCAGGGAGTGTCCGAGTTTTTGCCGGTGTCCAGTTCTGCTCATTTGATTTTGGTGCCTGTGCTCACCGAGTGGCAAGATCAGGGCTTGGCTTTCGATGTGGCGCTGCACTTGGGCAGTCTGTTAGCAGTCGTGGTCTATTTTCGTGCTGAGCTGTGGCAGATGATGACGAGCTGCGTTTCCGCGTTGAAAGGCCAACTTGTCGATCGCGATGCACGTCTGGCCGGTTGGGTGATTATCGCTACGCTACCGGTATGCACCGTGGGTTTTTTAATGCGGGATGTGGTGTCGGAGTATATGCGTTCGCCACTGATTATCGGCGTCAGCTTGATCGTTTTTGGCCTCTGGCTGGGCTATGCCGATTGGCAAAAACGTGGGGTGCGTAGCGAATATCAGCTAACGTTGACAGATACACTATGGATTGGCGTGGCTCAGGCCCTGGCGCTAATTCCCGGCACGTCGCGCTCAGGCGTTACCATGACCGCCGCGCTGATGCTGGGAATGAGCCGCGAAGGTGCGGCACGCTTTTCCTTTTTACTTTCCATTCCGGTCATTGTGCTAGCGGGCGGGTTAGAAGCGATAGAGCTTATTGGCCAACCCAACCCGGTCGACGGACCCGCAATGCTTGTGGGAACGCTACTTTCCGGTTTGAGCGCCTATGCGTGTATTCATTTTTTCCTGGCGCTGATCAAACGGTTGGGGATGCAGCCTTTTGTGTTATATCGCGTTCTTTTTGGCGCTTGGCTGCTATGGTTTTTTCATGGTTAGGGCGGAGTAACAACGATGCGACAGGGTCGTCATTTGTGGTGCTATTGCGGCGTGGTCGTGCTGCTAACGATAGCGTTGATAGGCTGCTCGGAAACCGATCGGCCGCTGGAATCGCCAGTTAAACTGGAAGGCAATATATTCGGTACTTTCTATCAAGTGACGATGGCCGATTCGCTCACCCAGGGACAAGTCAACACGATTGAAGCGGGTATCGAGCAGGAACTGGAAAGCGTCGATCAATCGATGTCGACCTACCGCGACGACGCCGAGCTGATGGCCTTCAATCGATCGCCACTAGGCGAGTGGCAGCCGTTGTCAGACGGACTCATCGACGTATTGGCGATAAGCCAGTCAATTGCCGAATCAAGCGATGGCGCTTTCGATATTACCATCGGAGACCTGGTCAATCTGTGGAGTTTTGGCCCTGAGGCTCGACCTGAAGAAGTACCATCAGCTCAAGAGCTTAGTGATCGATTGGCGCGGGTAGGCTTCGACGCCATTGAACTGGATACGCAGGCGCTTGAGGCGCGGCGTATCCGTGACGTGTTCGTTGATCTGTCGGCCATTGCCAAAGGTCACGCCACCGACCGCGTCGCCGCCTATCTGGATCAGCAAGGGGTCGAGAATTATTTGGTCAATCTGGGTGGGGATTTGATTACCCGCGGCGTTCGAGATGTAGATGAACAGACCGCGTGGCGCGTCGGCATTGAAGTGCCAGAGAACGGACAACAGCGCGCCCAGCATGTACTGCCGCTTGATTCGATCTCGGTGGCGACATCAGGCGACTATCGGAATTACTTTGAGGCTGACGGCCAGCGCTATTCGCACACGATTGACCCGCGCACTGGTCAGCCGATCACCCACGACCTGGCCTCGGTGTCGGTCTTTCATCCCTCCAACGCCTGGGCCGATGGTTGGGCCACTGCGCTGATGGTGGCAGGGGATGAAGAAGGCATGTCGATGGCCCGCGACCATGACCTGAATGTACTGATGCTGGTACGCGAGGGAGGCCAATGGCGAAGCCTGGCCAGCCCCGCCTTTGCCCAGCACTTTGGGGATGAGCTCGTTGAATCGTTAGAGATAGAGGTTGCGTCTGCCCGCGCGGACGACCGTAAAACCGCGACAGGTAATTAACATGCAAGAACTCGATATTGTCATTCTCGCGGCCGGTAAAGGCACGCGAATGCGTTCTCAGATCCCCAAAGTGTTGCATACGCTGGCGGGTAAGCCGATGGTTCAGCATGTGCTGGATACGGCCGCCGGCCTATGTCCATCGCGCATTCATGTCGTGATTGGCCATGGTGCCGACCAACTGCGCGAAGCACTGGTTGATTATCCCGTGACGTTTGCTGTTCAGGCCGAGCAAAAAGGCACTGGGCATGCGGTCGCCCAAGCGCTACCGCAGTTGGGCAGCGGTAAAGTACTGGTGCTGTACGGTGATGTCCCATTGATACACCGTGATTCGCTGGCGGCGTTACTGGCCCAGGTGGATGATCAGCATATGGGGCTTTTAACCGTCATGTTAGAAGACCCCGCTGGCTATGGGCGTATTGTGCGCAATTCAGAAGGCGAGGCCGTAGCGATCGTCGAGCAGAAAGACGCCAGCCCGGAGCAACTCGCCATTACCGAGTGCAACACGGGCATGATGGCGATGACCAGTGCGCAATTGAAACGCTGGATGCCTCGACTCTCGGCAGATAATGCTCAGGGCGAGTATTACCTGACCGATGTGATTGCCATGGCTAAAAGCGACGGCATCACGGTTTGCACCGCCCAACCTTCCACCGCCACAGAGGTCGAAGGCGTCAACAACCGCGCCCAGATGGCGCGCCTGGAACGTGCCTACCAGGCCCAAGTCGCCGAGAAACTCATGGAACAGGGGGTAGCGTTGGCTGACCCGGCACGACTTGATGTGCGCGGCAGCCTCACCTGTGGCCATGATGTGTTTATCGACGTGGGCTGTGTGTTTGAAGGCGAGGTCGAATTAGGTGAGGGTGTGCGTATTGGGCCCTACTGCGTGATTAAAAATAGTACGATCGGAGCCGAGAGCCGCGTGGATTCACATAGTGTCATCGACCAAACGGTGGCCGCTGGACTTAACCAGATTGGACCCTTTGCCCGACTGCGCCCGGGTACCCGGCTAGCGGTCAAGGCGAAAGTCGGTAACTTTGTCGAGACAAAAAATGCCGATGTTGGTGAAGGCAGTAAAATTAATCACTTGAGCTACGTGGGTGATGCGCGTCTGGGGCGTGGTGTCAATGTCGGCGCGGGTACGATTACCTGTAACTACGATGGGGCTAACAAACACCTTACCGACATTGGCCATCATGCCTTTATTGGTTCCAACACGGCTCTGGTGGCACCGGTGAGTATTGGGGAAGGCGCCACGGTGGGGGCTGGCTCGACTATCGCCAAGGACGTCAGCGATCATGCGTTGGCCGTATCGCGGGGGCGGCAACTCGAGAAAAGCAACTGGCAGCGTCCACTCAAGCATCACGACTGAAAAGGGGAAGGCCTATGTGTGGCATCGTCGGCGCCGTTGCCCAGCGCAACGTCCAGGGTATCTTATTGGAAGGGTTAAAACGTCTCGAATACCGTGGTTACGACTCGGCCGGCATGACGGTTTACGATGGCTGTTCGCTGACCCGCCACCGGGCGATAGGCAAGGTGGCAGCGCTTTCAAGCAAGCTGGATGAAGCGGCATTACCCGGGAAATCAGGGATTGCCCATACCCGCTGGGCCACGCACGGAAAACCTTCTGAAGCCAACGCACACCCCCACCAAAGCGGTGATCAGGTTGCCGTTGTACACAATGGCATTATCGAAAATTACGAAGCCATCAAAGATCGGCTGCAAGCCAGCGGCTACCGTTTTACCTCTGAAACCGATACCGAGGTCATTGCTCACTTACTCGCCGAGAAACTGGATAGCGGCCTTAGTTTATTTGATGCCACCCAGCAGATCGTCAACGGCTTGGGCGGTGCTTATGCGCTGGGCGTGATGAGCGCTAACTCTCCAGGCGTTGTCGTCGGCGCACGTCAGGGCAGCCCTCTGGTGGTTGGCGTCGGTATTGACGAAGCATTTTTGGCCTCCGATCCACTGGCGCTGTTGCAGGTTACCGACCGATTCATTTATTTGGAGGAAGGCGACCTGGTAGAGCTGCGTGAGCCGGGCGCTATTCGTATTGTTGACCAGCACGGAAAAGCGGTTGAACGACCGGTTCAGACATTTGAGCATGGTGATGGCGCGGCAAGTAAAGGTAACTATCGTCACTTCATGCTCAAAGAAATCTTTGAACAGCCCGAGGTAATCCGGGCCGCGCTTGAAGGGCGTTTAAGCGATGATCACGTCTTGGTCGAAAGTTTTGGCCCCGATGCCGCGGCTATTTTTCAAGCCACCCGGCAAATCCATATTATCGCCTGTGGCACCAGTTATCATGCTGGTCTGGTGGCACGCTATTGGTTAGAGCGTTATGCCGGTATCCCCGTGCAGGTGGAAGTGGCATCCGAGTATCGCTACCGCTATCCCGTGGTGCCCGAGGGCACACTGTTTGTCACGCTTTCCCAGTCCGGTGAAACCGCCGATACCCTGGCGGCGCTGCGCTATGCAAAACAACTGGATTACGTGGGTACCCTGGCCATTTGCAACGTGCCGGGTAGCTCATTGGTGCGTGAATCGGATGTGACCCTGATGACCCGGGCAGGGCCTGAAATCGGTGTCGCATCAACCAAAGCGTTTACTACCCAGCTTGTCGGTTTGATGTTGCTGACACTGTCAATTAGTAGGGTGCATGGCCGCGATGATCATCACGCCGATATCGTATCGGCATTGAAAGCTTTACCCGCACTTTGCCAACAAGTGCTGGCGTTAGATCCGGCAATCGAAGTGCTGTCGGAGGCATTTGCTGAAAAACATCACGCGTTGTTCTTGGGACGTGGTGCGCATTTTCCGGTGGCCCTTGAAGGTGCACTCAAGCTTAAGGAAATTTCCTATATCCATGCGGAAGCCTACCCAGCCGGTGAGCTGAAGCATGGACCGCTGGCACTGGTGGATGCTGATATGCCGGTGATTTCGGTGGCCCCTAACGACGAGTTGCTTGAAAAACTCAAGTCGAATCTACAAGAGGTGCGCGCGCGCGGAGGAGAACTGTTTGTGTTTGCCGATGAGCAGGTCGGAATCGAAGAACGTGATGATATTCGGGTATTACGCTTGCCTCATATCCACGAAGCACTGACCCCGTTGCTGTACACCTTGCCGTTGCAACTGTTGAGCTATCATGTCGCGGTACTTAAAGGTACTGACGTGGATCAGCCGCGTAATCTGGCGAAAAGTGTCACGGTAGAGTAGTGCCTGACAAAGGGGTAACAACAAGACAGTTGCTGCCCCTTTTTCACCAATGTTATTTCCCTTCCTTTAAAAATTCAGCCAAGTTTTCCAGTGGCTTATATATCTCTGACGGATGTTTCAAGACAGTGCTCATGCCCAGTCGATGGACACAATGCGACATGATTCTCAGAGCATCTCTTCCGGTTCGATAAAAGCTTCAGTGCCAGTGGTATCGCATTGGCATTTGATCAATGATCGCATCAGTTTTTTCCCCATTCCTTGTTGTAACGTTCTCGTTGCACTTTATGGAATGTTAGAAAACAACTGTTTTTAAAAAGAATACGCTTAAATTTAAGACTTTTATCGTTCAACTGTTCCGCGGGTGAAACACTAATCATAAAGTGACAAACCCAAGGGCAATGTTTGAATGGGATCAAAGTGTCCGCCATTTATAATTTTTCTTTTCTTACAGTTGATTACATCCAATTGGGCTTTAACTGGCATAGATCATGCTCCTGGGTTGGTGGCTGCGAGCGAGATGCATTCTTCAAGGGTCCAGAATTGAACATCAGGGATGATGGCAAAAGTTCGCAGGCTGCAGCAGACAATTCAAATGGAGACACGAACATGAAAAAGTATCTCGTAGTAGCCGGTACGCCTCTACTGGCCATTGTGATGGCCATCTCTACGGCGAATGCCAACCCTAGCGCAGGATTAGCAGAAGAGGTAGATCAGACGGTGGACTCTCAGGCCAACGCGACCGGCGGCAGCAGTGGAAGCGCGAATGGCGCTAGTGGGTCTGGTCAGGGCACTGGTGGCAGTGTTTATGCCAATGTCGACGGCGACTTTGATGAAAGTTCGGATGACAATAACCTAACCAGTGGTAACGGTACCGGTGGCGCTGCAAGTGGAACAGGGATGGGTGGCACCGGGGGGACAACGGGCCGTGGAGGTGATGCTTGGGCAATGAGCGAATCCTACAACACCTCGACCAATGTCATCTCGATGCAAGATATGAGCTCCACCGTCAGCGGCGCTAGTATCAACGTCTATGGCGGCGGCGGAGCCACTGGAGCGGCTGGCGGTGCTGGCGGTGACGCTTATGCCGATAGCTACGGTGAAGGTGCCGGTGGCGAAGGTGGTCAGGGGCAGGGAGGCTATGGCGGTAGTGCGACTGCCGATGGCGGCGATGGCTACGAAGGTGGTTATGGCGAAGGCTATGCCGAAGGATACGGTGACGGCTCTGGCGATGGCGGCGATGCGGGTGCTGCCAATGGCAATACGGATGCTCAGGGTGGTACCGCCCAAGGCTATGCGTCTGTCACGGCCGATGATATCGATGATGACAACACGAATACGCCTACCAACGGTGATAGCACCAACGGTGACGCTACTGCTAGCTCTGCCGTGGCGGGTGGAACCGCAGGTAACGGTTCTGGCACCGGCTCCGGCACCGGTTCAGCTTCTGGCGTCGGCGGTGATGGCGGTGATGGAGGCCTAGCGACAGCCAGCGGCGGTAACGGCGGTGCAGGCAGCGGCGGCAACGGTGGTAGCGGGCAGGGAGTGGGCGGTGACGCCGCTGCGGTAGCTGGCAACGGTGGCAATGGTGGCAATGGTGGCAATGGCGGTGCTGCAAGATTGGCAACAGGTGCAGCCAGTGTTTCCGTGGCGGCCGGGGTGTTCGGCGGCATCAACAATATGAACGTGACCACCGGCCTGTACAACGCTCAGGTATCGGGTACCAACGTCGCGGCTCACAGCAATGTGAGTATTGGCAACTGATTTAGAGCGCTAATGGCGCTTTAACGAACCGGGAGCTGGTGGGCGCAAATCCATCGGCTCCCTCGATGAACTGTCCGTATGGATAGGGTGCCGGGAGCCAGTGCCATGAAGGTGTCTTCAGTCAGTTCAATTCAATCCGAGTTACTTGGTCCTCAGCGTGCGCTGACGGTCATTACGCTCGTCGCTTTGATGATCGTCCTGGGAGTGACAAAGAGTCAGGCCGACGATCGTCATGCGCTTAACAGCAATGGTTTTGAAGCGATGCAACGGATGGATATAGAGGAAATGGATAGGGCCAGGGCCAGGGAAGGTGAGGCGCTCGTCAATTTCAATACAGTAAAAAGCATCCAGAACATGAAAGCGTCGGTGACAGATACTTCCTTCAATATTGGCGGAAATATGGCCTCAGGCAATATCAGTTTTGCTTCTGATGCCTTGGGGAGCTATAGCGGCACAGGCATTTTCAGTGCCGTGACGGGTAATGGGAATTCCATCAACAATGCCGTGGGTATCAGTGTCTTTATCGCCAACTGAGCCTTGATCGGGTTTTCCACAAGGAATGATGCGCCATGAAACTAGATAGACAACTTTGCTCTGGCATGGCGTCACTCTTTCTTGTTGGCAACGTGATGGTCGCCCATGCCGGACAGGTCGCCATATTCAATCGTTTCGGTAGTTTTCAGGTCGAGGCCCAGAGTCTGCAGGAAAAGGGTTGGGACAGAGTGGTTCGCCAGCAATATGATTTCAGCTGTGGTTCTGCATCTGTTGCGACCTTGCTGACGTTTCATTATCAGCGTGAGACCACCGAGGCAGACGTGTTTGAAAGCATGATTCGTGCCGGGGATGCCGAGCAGATCCAGCGACATGGCTTTTCCATGTTGGATATGAAGCGATTTCTGGATGCTCAGGGGCTCAACTCCGATGGGTTCAGAATCAGCCTGGATGACTTTATTCGCATTGGTGTGCCCGCCATTACGATGGTGAACACGGCGGGTTACAAGCACTTTGTCGTTGTGAAGGGGGTGGATGCCAATAATATTCTGATTGGGGATCCCGCGGCAGGTACCCAGGTGGTACCCAAGGATCACTTCGAATCGCTGTGGGACGGAACGGTTCTGGGCGTGCGCGAGGAAATCGAGATTGCCCGGAAAAACTTCAATAACGAGCAGGATTGGGCCGTGCGCCCCGATTCACCTCTGTCGGTAGGAGTGAACCGTTCAAGCCTAGGTGCCAGTCTGCTGACCCTTCCCGCCAGAAATGAGATGGGTCGATGATGAGGAAATACGAAAATGCCATCTCAATCAAGCACCATGCTTAGGCGAAGGGGCGGGCGATGGATCGGTGCAGCGCTGATGATAGCGGCGACCGGCACTGGGGCAGCTTCCCCACCGGCAAGCAATGCAGCGTCAGAATCATCAAGTAGCCATTGGGAAGCTTCTTCAGGTTATCCAGTACCCGCGAGTCTTTACACTGAGGTTGTATCCTCATTGACTGTAAATGATGAATTTAGTCGAGGCGTCGTTATTGCAGAGATAGAGCTCGATCAATTGCGAGCGGGATTCAGTCTTGGTGGGCTCGACGTGGACTTCGGGGCCAGGCTACAGACCCTGATCGATAACAGCATTGAGCTGGTGTCGGTTGTCAACTTCACCAGGGCGGGCATCGACGTTGTGTCCCAGACATTTCGCGCCCCTTCTGGTTCAGTCAGTCAGGTGGGGCCTGGTACGGGAGTGCTCGTCACTGATCTGACACCAGCTGGCGTGGATTTATCGGGTCTGGCAGGTTTTTCTGGCGTTACGTTGAGCGATGCCAAAGGCTTTACGGCAGCCTTGCAAAATATCACTCGTGACGCCATCGTCAGCGGCGTAGTGAGCAATGCTTCTGGACGGAATATACAGCAGCGGATCAATGTTGATGTTCAACTCAACAACATTGGAGCATTGAAGGCAGCCAGGCAACGGGCCGCGATTGTTGATTCCTTTTCAGGTATCTTGCGCTGATACGACAGCTGCCGATGAGGCAGCTGTCGACGTTTCTTCCTTTAGCTAAAAAATGCCCATGCCGATAGGCATGCGAAGTGTCAGGGTTGTATCCGGCGCATCATCGGTGATGCCCAGCTCCAGGCCCAGGTTGAGCGAGACATCCGGATTTAACTGGTAGGACCACCCGAGGAGCAGGGAGCCAACGTTCAGGGTATTTGAGCTGACCTTAACCGTGTTGCCGGTACTGTTATTGACAAACTTTGTTGTCGTTTCGCCGATGAAGTCGTTTTTGTAGCCCAGCGTAAAGGACGTTTTCGGATTGATTGAGTAGGCCATGCCGAAACTCAATCGAATGGTATCTCCGGGATCTACCTCGCCTATGATCAGGTCGTCATCATCTTGAGTAACTTGCTGATTGACATCATCTTCAAGGTTGAAGACATAGCCAAGGTTAGCGAAATAGACAGCGGGCGCCGAGGGGACGAGCATGGTGAGGCTGGGCTCGAAGGAATGAAAGCCGGTGCCGGTGGTTAACTCCAATGGAGTGCCGGCGCTGTTACGACGAATATCGAAGGGGCCTTCACCGGTGGTGCTCTTGTAGCGCAGGTTACCGATGAAGTAGGGCATACCATTCAGGCCACGGTTTAGCTGGTAGTGGGCGGCAAATTCGATATCGCCTAGCGCATTATTGGATAATTCACGGTTCAACGTAAAATCGGGATTAACTTCTGAGACCGTGACACGATTCGACTCATCCCGATAGACATAAGGCACTTTCATCTCGAGTTCCAGGCGGTCGGTAAAACCCAGCCGTCCCGTCAGAGAGGCAGTATAGCTATCACGGTCGACATCCTGTGCGGTAAACACCCCGATCAGCAGGGTGCTCAATACTTCGATACCCTCGAAGGTCGTTCGGTTAATGCTCTCGTGGGAGTACTGGAATTCGGGCTCCAGAACCAGCCTGCCCTTGGGGGTCAAGACGCCTCCATATTCCGCCATTGCCTGGACGTCTGGCTGGGTCTCCTGCTGGTCGGGGCCCCGTCCAACGGGCTGAACCTGCGAGTCCTCGGTTGTCTGTTGAGCCAGCACCGGTGTGCAACTGATAAAAGATGCCAAGCCGGCGGTATAGAGGAGTTTAGTGCCACGTGGAGTCATGGTGTCTTTCCTTTTTTCTTTTTGCGTAGTGCCTCGTCCTAACGGGGAGAGACATGGATCGTTTGCCGTTCATGGGGGCAGCCGTTCTTTGCGATACCGTGCTTTTCGATTAATCGGTATAAGGTGACGCGTGAGACACCCAGTTCGAGCGACGCACGCAGCACATTGTGTTTGTTGCGTGCCAGGGCAGACCTGATGGCCTCGAACTCTGCTGCGTCGCGAACCTGCTGAAGGGTATCAATACCCCGGGAAAGTCCATGTCGCCTTTCCAGCCCCATATCGGCGGGCGTAATGAGCCTCTTTTCGCACATGACCATTGAGCGTCTAACCCGGTTGACCAGTTCGCGGATGTTGCCCGGCCAGCGGTGTTGACACATGACAGTGATACATGCGTGGCTGAATCCACAGACACGGGTTGGTTTTTCGGTTGAGAATTTCTGGAAAAAAAAGTGGGCCAGGGCTTCAATGTCTTCAAGGTGCTCTCTCAGTGCCGGTACCCTGACTTGAAGCACATTGAGCCGATGGTAGAGATCTTCACGAAAATCGCCCCTGCCGACGGCTTCATCAAGGTCGACGTGGGTGGCGGCCAGCACTCTGACATCTACAGGAATCTCTTTGAGTCCACCGACGCGCAGCACTTTGAGGTCTTCCAGAAAGCGAAGCAGATTGACTTGTAAATCCAGCGGCAGGTCTCCGATCTCGTCGAGAAACAGGGTACCTCCCTGTGAATGCTCTATGATGCCGACCTTGCGTTGATTAGCCCCGGTGAAGGCGCCTTTCTCGTGACCGAAGAGTTCGGATTGGATAAGCCCGGGGGGTAGAGCGCCACAATTGACGACGTTAAACGGGCCATGGCGTCTGGTTGAATGATTATGAATAGCATGAGCTGTGAGTTCCTTTCCCGTGCCCGACTCTCCGGTGATCAGCACAGGTGCACTGGCACAGGCCACTTTGGCGATCGTTCGATAGAGCCGTTGCATGGTCGGGCTATCGCCAACGATATGATATTCGTCGTCCAAACAGGAAAGAGTCGGGATCCGGTGAGCACCTTTGAGGTTGGCCATTGCCAGCGCATTCTCCATCAAGGTATCGAGTTTTTTCACATCGATGGGAGAGACTTGATAGGCGTAACAAGTATTAAAAATCCGCTCGCGCGTCTTCTCCTGACTTAACCCATTACGTTCGATGATGGCTACCCAAGAGATATCTGACAGCCGAGAGTGACTATCGATTTCCAAAGGAAGGATGGATGTTGAAGGATCGATTGCGATTAATCCAACTCGATAAGGTGCTTTGTCGAGCAATTCCATTGCTTTATGGGTATTAACAGCATGGTTAATGGACCAGCCATACCCTAAGAGTTGTTTTACGGTGTTATGAAGAAACGTCGTGTTTCCTGCTGTTATGAGCTGCCTGGGTGGCTCGATCATGGCGTTACCTCATGGTTGCTGGCAACCACTGCTAATAGTGATCAGGCCCTACGTAAGGCAAGTTCTTGAAACGGCGTTTCAACCGTGCATCATGAGTTATCAAGCCCCTATAGAAAGCACCCTTTTCCAGTCTCAGGCTGAAAATGAAGAGGTGAGTATTTCTATCATTCGGCACTATCGCCGACTGGGGTGTGATTAGTGTTGGTCGATCATGGGGGAATGTAAAGTCCAGTTACATGGCGTTAAAGCGGGTATTAAAAAGTATGAGATTTGCCAGTGCTTACATTAAATATATTTTTTAACAAAGCGTTAGAGAAAATTTCACTATCTCAGAAGAGTGAAAGGACCTTCGAGTTGATTAATAAAATGGTACCCGAACTGAGAAGCTTTACCTATGTCAACGGCGAAATCGAACCGATTTTATCCTGCCCATCTCTCTTCGTTGACTGCAATGTCACATTGCTCTACTCCGTTAGTCGGCTTATCATTATGGCGGTTTTTCTTTCCGTCGTTCGACCGCTGGGACTTCTTCGCCATGAAACCACCTGATTTCCGCATCGCTGGGCATTATTGCCGTCGCGTGATGTGGCTGCTGCTTGCGTTATGCTGTCTTGCTGTTCCTTCCTTGTCTTATGCCGCTGCCGGCTCCCTCGATCTAACCCGCTCTATCGCCGGTGTCTTATCTGTTGCCATATTCGTGCTCGCCTATGCGTTAGTCATGGCCGAAGAACTTTTGCACATGCGCAAATCAAAGCCGGTATTGGTGGCTGCTGGTCTGATCTGGGCATTGGTGGCCTGGGTCTACGTTCAGGCGGGGTTGCCCCAAGAGGCGGAAACGGCGTTTCGTGAAACGCTGTTGGAGTATACCGAGCTACTCTTGTTCTTGCTGGTGGCCATGACCTATATAAACGCCATGGAAGAGCGGCGGGTGTTTGACGCTCTGCGCGCATGGCTGGTGCGAAAGGGGTTTAGCTACCGCACCCTGTTCTGGATTACCGGCATTCTGGCATTTGGTATATCGGCGATCGCCAACAACATGACCACGGCGATGCTGATGTGTGCCGTGGTGCTGAAAGTGGCCGAGGGCGATGATCGTTTTATCAGCCTTTGCTGCATTAACGTAGTGGTCGCCGCTAATGCGGGTGGCGCCTTCAGCCCCTTCGGCGATATCACGACGCTGATGGTCTGGCAGGCCGGTCAGGTTGCCTTCGGTGATTTCTTCCAGTTGCTGGTGCCGTCAATCGTCAATTTCATGGTGCCAGCGGTAATCATGAGTTGCTTTATTCGCAACAGAAAACCCGCAGCGTTGTCTGAAAATGTGTGGCTGAAGCGAGGTGCACGGCGCATTGTCGTGCTGTTCCTGATCACCGTGGCGATTTCGGTTCTCTGCCACTCTGTGCTGCATTTGCCGCCTGCCATGGGCATGATGTTTGGTCTTGGTCTGCTGCAGTTCTTTGGTTACTACCTGCGCCGCAGTTTGCCGCGCTCACTGGAGCGCAAGCGTGAGCGCTATTCCCGCCGCGGCGATTGGAAAAAACTCGAGCAACTGGGCAGCGTTGTCCCCTTTGACATCTTCAGTCGGATAGCCCGCTCCGAGTGGGACACGCTGCTTTTCTTCTACGGCGTGGTGATGTGTGTGGGCGGTCTGGGCTTTATCGGTTATCTCGGCCTTCTGTCGGAGACCCTTTACGGTAGTTGGAATCCGGTGTGGGCCAACGTGGTGCTTGGCCTGATTTCAGCGGTGGTGGATAACATCCCAGTGATGTTCGCGGTGCTTTCGATGGAACCGGACATGTCGCTGGGCAACTGGCTACTGATCACGCTGACGGCAGGTGTTGGTGGCAGTCTGCTATCCATGGGCTCTGCGGCAGGGGTTGCCCTGATGGGCCAGGCCAGGGGAATTTATACCTTTGCCCGTCATCTGCGCTGGGCGCCAGCCATCATGCTGGGCTATATCGCCAGCATTCTTACCCACCTTTGGTTAAATGCCGGGCTGTTTTAGCCCCGTTTCAATACAACCGCCCGCACGTTGACACGCGCGGGTGGTAGATTTGAAGCCATGAGTCGCTTAAATGTCGTGGCCCGTTATGACATGGCAGATATCCGCAAAGCTTTGTGCCCTCGGGATGGCATTGATCGTCTTGCCGATCGCCGCTTGAATGTCGCCGGCTGAAATGATGCCGCGAATACTGGGATCGTGACGATCATCATTTTCTATAATCAGCAAGTGCTGATCCGTAAAGCTTTCCATCGATATCACCAAATCCTCGATGCTCAGCGACGAAAGTTGGCTAAGCGGCATAGCGCTTAATTTGTGCCAGGGGGTCATGATCATTTCGGCCGTGATGTCCTCTTGACTTAGCTGGCGTTGCTGCATGGCAATATTGATTCGCCGCTTGCCAATGATTTCTTTGGCCGTGATCACCCCGATACAATGCTCATGGCTATCCATGACAAACAGCAACCGCACCCCCGCGTCGCGCATTTTTTGGTGGGCCTGATCAACCGGGGTATCGCCATCAACCCATTGAGGACGTACCTGGCTAAAATCGGTCAGAACGCTTATAGCTGGGCTTTGAGGCGATAACGACGGCTTTTTAGGGACAACCAGCGTTGGCGTTGACCCCAGTTGAATTAAAGGCTTGGGTGAAAAAAATATCTGGTTCATTAGAGTACCTGCGTTTAGTGACGTAATGGCAAACAACAGATGTCCTGCCGTTACGTCACATTTGCACGATATTCTTATGGCAACCTTAAGAAACGCTGGGGTCGATTGAGGTCATTCTGTGTCGGGAAGGATAACGCTGCAGCGTAATGCAAACGCGCAGTCCACCCTGAGGCGCCTGTGTCATGGTGAAATCACCATTGTGACGTTTGACGACACGGTCAACAATGGATAGCCCCAAGCCTGCCCCGGCGCCTGGTCCGGCACGCTGGAAACGTTCTATCACCTTTGAGTATGCCTGATCCGGGATACCTGGCCCCTGGTCATCCACGCAGAGTGAGACGTGATGAGCGGTGGCGGTTAAGGCGATGTCGATAACGCCTTTAGTCGGTGTGTGCTGGAAAGCGTTACCCACAATATTTTGCAACACGGTTTCAACGGCACCGGGCTCCGCTTCCATCTGCCAGTCCAGCGTTTCATCGGCATGCAGGGTCACCTGCTGTTGGCGTTCGGCGGCTAGCGGCGAGAGTTCGGCGAGGGTTTCACGTGCTTCGATGAGCAAGTTGGCTGGACGGTAGTGACGTTGTATTTCGGTTTCCGGTGCTAGACGGGCCAGGGCAAGCAACTGGCTGACCACTCGCGTAGCGCGGGTAACACCGTCGCGTAGGTGATCAAGCGCCTCTTCACGGTCTTCATGGCTATGGGCGCTCAGCGCATTTTGCGCGTGGAGGTCCAGCACGGCGAGTGGCGTGCGTAATTCGTGGGCAGCATCAGCGATAAAACGCTCTTCGCGGGTGCGTATCTGACGGATACGCGCCAATAATTGATTTAACGCGCTGGCGATCGGGGCTAACTCTTGAGGCAGCGACGTCAGCGACAGAGGTTGAAGGTTGTGGGGGCCGCGGGTCCTTGTCTGCTCGGCCATTCGCGACAATGGCGCTAACCCCCAGCCAATACACCACCACAACAGCAAGGCGACCAGGGGCAAGCCTATCAGCTCAGGTAATAAGGTGCGCAGGGCGACCGAACGACTCAATTCACCGCGGCTGTTTTCGCGTTCGGCGACGACAATTCGTTGATTGGTATCTGACTGATTCAGGGCATAAATCCGCCATGCCTGTTGGTCAATAGTGAGGTCATAGTAGCCCGTGTCCTGTCGGTGGGGGGGGATAGCGGGCGCTGTTGAAGAGCGCAGCAATAGCTGATCGTTTTCCCACAGCTGGAAGGTAAGCTGACTTGAGTAGCGATGTCCGTAGGGTGAATCGGCCGATTCGGCGCGCTGTAACGCGTTTTCAATATTGCTCAGCATCGCTTTGCGATCCTCACTCAGTCCAGACGCTTGCGCCATGCCTTCGAGAAGCCGGGCATGCTGTGCAAGTCGAGCATCTGAAAGCTCGCTTATCTGATGCGCGGCATAGCGGTAGCTGATCACCCCAATCACCAGCGTGCTGACGCCAAAGACTAGAAGTACCAAGGTGAGGGTGCGGTATTGAATCGATCTCATCCGGGGTTATCCATCACGTAACCAATGCCCCGCACGGTACGTATGACATGGGGGAAAAACTTGCGCCTCAAATGATGAATATGGACTTCAATGGCATTACTTTCGACATCTTCATCCCATCCGTACACCAACTGGGTTAAGGTATCGCGTGTGAACACACGTCCAGGGTGACTCATGAATTCCTGCAACAGTGTCAGTTCGCGGCGTGAAAGTGACACTTCTTGTCCTTGATAACTTACCTTGAGAGTGACCGGATCAAAGCGTATCCCCTGACACTCCAGCAGCGAGCGGGCTTGCCCATGGCTACGCCTTAACAAAGCGCGTAGCCGGGCGGTAAGCTCGGTGACATCAAACGGTTTGACCAAGTAATCATCGGCGCCGGCATCCAAGCCGGCAATTCGCTCATCGACCGCATCACGGGCGGTCAGCACCAGGATCGGTACCTGATGACCTTCGCTTCTGACGGCTTTGAGCACGTCGACGCCATCCAGGCGGGGTAACCCCAGGTCAAGTATCACGGCATCGAAGGGCATCCCTTCCAGCAGCGTTGACCGGGCACTCACTCCATCGCTGAGATGGTCAACCGTGTACCCTTCAGGCTTAAGCGCCAGGCGTATACCAGACGCTAAACTTGAGTCGTCCTCTACCAGTAGGATGCGCATGATGAGAGATGATGTCCTTGGGTGAGTTTACCTATTCAGATGAATACGATAGTCAGATAAACACAATGGATGACAACGATAGTAGCGTCTATGGCACATACCTCAAAGATTATCCTATGCTCGCCTGAACACCGCCACGAGGCACTCCTGCATCTGGCCAAGTCGCAGTCGTCGAAAGGACAGAAAGCATTGACCGAGGCGCTAAAGTCGATGACGAAGGCGCCGGAAACGGCTTGGCAGAGCTTATGGATAAGCCTGGAGAGAGGGCGTATCAACGGTGTTGTTTGGGTACAGCGGCTGCCACAGAATATGGCGCAGCTTTGGCTACCCAATGTGCAAGGTGATCACATAAGCGCGTTGATCGAGACGGCACGACATTGGGTCATTCAGCAACGCTTAACGCTTTGTCACATTGAGCTAGACCCAGAGGCGACCCAGCAGCGAGCGCAATTGATCGCCCATGGCATGCAGCCGCTCGTATCGCTGCGCTGTTTAAAAGCAGGCGTGGACCAGCGCTTTCCTGCTGCAAAGCCCTTCACCCAACTGCATTGGGCACCATGGGACCTTCTGACAACGGCTCAGGAGCATGCGTTGATGACCGCGGTTGGGCATGACTCGCTGGACTGTCGTGGATTACGCGACATCTTATCGGTCAACGACTTACTGGCTGGTTTCTACGGGCAAGACCCCCACGCCCCCGCTCACTGGCATGCGCTGTATGTGGATGAATCGCCGTCGCCCATCGGCGCCTTGCTGTTGGCACCGCGGAGCGAGATTAACCGTTGGGAGCTGATGCTGATGGGACTGGTGCCTGAGTGGCGGCGTCTGGGACTGGGCGGCCATATTCTCAACCATGCCTTGGCCCTCGCCCAGCAGGCGAACGCATTGGAGCTATTGCTATCGGTGGATCATGAAAACTTGCCGGCGTTTAACCTCTACAGGCGCGCTGGCTTCAGCGAATATGCTCAACAGTATGTCATGGCCTGGCGCGGCTAGCCGTCAAGACGTCGTTGCCGCGTTGACCCGGCAGGCGTGGTGGGTTTTGTGGCACTTTGAATTACCACTATACTGCTAATATTCATTAAGTAGGCGTATTGGTAGCCTTTAATCTTCAGCCGCCCAGACGCCGACAATAATAAATAAGAGGTGGTGCGAGTGAACGTTAAGCAGATAGCAAAAGGTCTTGTTGCACTTGGGGTTGCCATGCTGAGCGGGTCGGGAGCAATCGCTGATGATGCCTCCCGGGAGGCGATTGCGGAGCGGCTGGCGCCGGTAGGTAGCGTTTGTTTACAGGGCCAGGATTGTGGCACCCAAGCGGCGCAAGCAGAAGCCGAAACCAATGCTGAAAGCGGTGGTGGTGGATCGGATGGCGCCTCGCTGTATAGCAGTATCGGTTGTGCGGCGTGCCACGATAGCGGCGCGGCGGGAGCGCCAGGGCTAGGGGACGCCGAGGCGTGGGCATCTCGTCTTGAGCAAGGTACCGAGGCTCTCTATCAAAGCGTGTATGAGGGGAAAGGCGCCATGCCAGCGCGCGGTGGCAGTAGCGCGTCCGACGAAGAAATTCAGGCGGTTGTCGACTATATGGTCGCCGAGGCCGAATAAACAGAGTGTTGCTCTTTGTGCTTATTTAAATTGTCCACAAGCGGTTGTGGCTGACAGCCTGTGGATAATTTATAAGCGCCGAATCTCGCTTGCACTTCTGATTTAAAGCACACCTCAGCCAAGTAAAGAACGCAGCCCCGCAATGGCATCCTGCCCCCGGGCCTGCTTTTTCTCCGGGTCTTCCTTATCCGCGCGGCCTTCCCATTCCAGGTCTTCAGCAGGCAATTCGTCCAGGAAGCGGCTAGGCTGGCAGTCCATCAACTCGCCGTAAGCTTTGCGCTGGCGGGCAAGCGTCAACGTCAGCGTGCGTCGTGCGCGGGTAATGCCTACGTAGGCCAGGCGACGCTCTTCTTCCACCGTGCCCGTTTCAATGGCATTGCGGTGGGGCAATAGATCCTCTTCCAGGCCCATCAAATAAACGTGGGGAAACTCCAGCCCTTTGGAGGCATGCATGGTGAGCAGTTGCACCCGGTCGGAGTCGTCTTCTTCCGCCTGTTGCTCGAGGATATCGCGCAGCACCAGGCGTGATATCGCCGCTTCCACGCTATCGGTTTCGGTGGCTTCAGATGCATCATCTTCCGGATCGCGGTTGAGCGACTTTTCCAACTGGTCGATCAAAATCCACACGTTGGCCATGCGTCGTTCGGCGACGGTCGGTGCGCTGGCGTTCTGGTACAGCCAGGCCTCGTAATCCATGTCCCTCAGCATGTCGCGAATAGCGGCAATCGCATCGCCCTGGTCCATGCGTTTGCGTACACCGTCGATAAAGTGGGTGAAACGCGATAGCCTCTCCACGGCTCGGGTCGGCAGCACCTGCTCCAGGCCCAGCTCATGACAAGCGGCAAACAGCGAAATCGAGCGCTCGGTGGCGTAGTTGGCAAGTTTCTCGACGGTTCCGGGACCTACTTCCCGGCGCGGAACGTTCACGATACGTAAAAAAGCGTTGTCGTCGGCGGGATTAATCAGCAGCCGCAGATAGGCCATGGTGTCCTTGATCTCGTTGCGCGAGAAAAACGACGTGCCGCCGGACAGCTTGTAGGGGATTTGGTAATGCTGCAGCTTTAACTCCAGCAGCCGTGCCTGGAAGTTACCCCGGTAAAGCACGGCAAAGTCCCGCCATTCGGCTTTTTCCTTGATCCGCCGGGTAAACATTTCGCTGGCGACTCGCTCCGCTTCGGCTTCCTCGTGGCGATTGACGATGACTCGAATGGAGGCGCCGTCGCCCATATCCGACCACAGGGTTTTTTCGTAGACGTGGGGGTTATAGGCAATCAGCGTGTTGGCGGCGCGCAGGATCGTGCCGGTCGAGCGGTAGTTCTGCTCCAGCTTGATCACCTTCAGGCGCGGGAAGTCTTCGCCCAGGGTAATCAGGTTTTCCGGCCGGGCGCCACGCCAGGCATAAATCGACTGGTCATCGTCGCCCACCACGGTAAAGGTTGCCCGTTCAGCCATCAGCAGCTTCACCAGCAGGTACTGGGAAACATTGGTGTCCTGATATTCATCCACCAGCATGTAGTGGATCTTGCGCCGCCAGCGGGCCAGCGCTTCCGGGTCGCGTTGCAGCAGGACCACCGGCAGCAGAATCAGGTCGTCAAAATCCACGGCGTTATAGGCTTTCAGATGGCGAACATAGGCTTCGTAGACCCGTGCGGCAAAATGCTCGTCGTCGTCCGCCGCAAACGACAGCGCGTCGCTGGGCAGCATCAGGTCGTTTTTCCACTGGGAGATTTTGCCCTGCACCGTGTTGATTTGCTCGGCATCAACCTGGGCGTCTTTATTCATCAGGTCGCGCAGCAGCGCTTTGGCATCCTCCGGATCGAAGAGCGAAAAGCCGGGTTTGTACCCCAGGGTTTTCAGCTCACCGCGGATGATGTTCAGCCCCAGGGTGTGGAAGGTGGAAACCGTCAGTCCGTGGCCTTCCTTGCCGTGCAGCATTTGCCCTACGCGCTCTTTCATCTCCCGGGCGGCCTTGTTGGTAAAGGTCACCGCGGCGATCTTGCGTGCGCTCATACCGCATTCCTGCACCAGGTAAGCGATTTTGGTGGTAATCACACTGGTTTTACCGGAGCCTGCCCCTGCGAGTACCAAACAGGGGCCATCAATATAGCGCACGGCTTCCTGCTGGCGCGGATTGAGCCCGTTAATGCGGCTAAGGATGCTCTTTGGCGGCTGGGGCGTCATGGCGACGGGTAACCTCTAAAGTGTTGCAGGGCGGTTTCGATTATAATCAGCTGCGCTGGGTAAACGCATAATGGGCTAACAATAGGCAGGTGTTAATGTTTGAAGTTGCTTTATTTGAACCGCGGATGGCACCCAATACGGGCAATATCATGCGCCTGGTGGCCAACAACGGTTGTCGATTACATCTGATCGAGCCGCTGGGCTTCGACCTGGAAGAGAAAAAGCTGCGCCGCGCCGGGCTGGACTACCGTGATCTTGCCAATGTGACGCGCCATGCCGATTTTAGCGCCTTTCAAAGCGCCATGCAGGGACGCACCATCTGGGCAATCACCACGAAAGGCACCCGTGCCCACAGCGCGGCGCCCTATGCGCCAGGTGATGTGCTGCTGTTTGGTTCGGAAACCGCCGGGCTCTCGCCCGAGGTTCACGCTGCCTTGCCTGCCGAGCAAACGTTGCGCATCCCCATGCAGCCCAATAACCGTAGCCTCAATCTCTCCAACGCGGTCGCTATCGTGAGCTATGAGGCGTGGCGCCAGCAAGACTATGCGGGCGCCCACGCACTTTAGCCGTTTAGTCGGCAATTCCGTAGCGGTCACGATAAGCCCGAACGGCTTCGGCGTAGGCCAGCATCTCGCCACCGGCATGCTCTTCAAGATAGGTAAGCACCTGCTCAAGCGTCACGATACTAACCACCGGGATGCCGTACTGAGACTGCACTTCCTGAATCGCGCTCTGTTCACCCTGGCCACGCTCCTGACGGTCCAAGGCAATGATCACGCCCCGAGCACGAGCACCATTCTGCTCGATTAGACTCATGGCCTCGCGTATAGCGGTGCCTGCGGTAATCACGTCGTCGATAATCAGAATATCACCGGCAAGGGGTGCGCCGACAATGTCGCCTCCTTCTCCGTGGCTTTTGGCCTCTTTACGGTTAAAGGCGTAGGGGATGTCATGATCGTGGTGGTCAGCCAGGGCTGCGGCAGTCACCGCTGCCAGGGGAATGCCCTTGTACGCCGGGCCAAACAGCACATCGGCCTCAAGGCCGCTATCGACGATCGCCTGGGCATAGAAGCGGCCCAGCTTGGCGAGCGCGCGGCCGGTCTGGAACAGGCCTGCATTGAAGAAGTAAGGACTTACACGCCCGGATTTAAGCGTGAATTCGCCAAACTTGAGCACCCCCTGCTCAATGGCAAAAGCAATGAAATCGCGCTGGTAGGGTTGTAGAGTGGTGGCCACGGCGGTCTTCCCTTGTCGATCAAAAGTTGGGGCAAAGGCAACAATAAAAAGCAGGTAAATAGCAAGATTTGGTTTGTCTATTTACCCAAACGTCTAAACGTCGGGTATCATACAGCAGCGACGCAAAAGGGACGATTTATGAAAATTGCCAGCATTAATGTCAATGGTATACGTGATGCCGTCGACCGTGGCTTCCTGGACTGGCTGGCTCAGCAGGATGCCGACGTGGTCTGCGTGCAGAACATCAAGGCAAAAAGTTTTGAATTGGGTGACCATATTCTGTACCCGGAAGGCTATGAAGGCTACTTCCTGGATGCTGAAGAGGATGGTTTCTCCGGGGTAGCACTGTATTGCCGTCAAATCCCCAAGGCGATCATGTACGGCCTTGGCTTCCCCCAGTGTGACCACGAAGGGCGTTTTCTGCAGGCGGACTATGACCGTTTCAGCATTGCGACCTTCCTGATGCCCGACGGGAGCGACCAAAAAGCCAAACAGGCGTTCATGGACCAATACCAGGAGTATCTGACCAAGATGTCGCGCAAACGCCGCGAATACATCATCTGCGGTACCTGGAACATTGCCCACAAGACCGTCGATCTGGCCAACTGGTCCGACAATCAGCTCACGTCGGGTTTCCGCCCGGAAGAGCGCGCCTGGATGGATCAGGTGCTTGGCCCAACCGGGTTTATCGACACCTTCCGGGAAATCAACCGCGACGCGGGCGAATACACCTGGTGGCCGAAGCTTCACCAGGAAGTTCCCCGTGAGCGCCAGGAAGGCTGGCGAATCGACTACCAGCTGGTCGGTCCCAACTTCCGCCGCCACGTGGTCGATGCGTGGATCGATTACGATGCGACCTTCTCCGAGTTCGCCCCGCTGATCGTCGAGTACGACCTGGCGCTTTAGGCGCGTACTTCCCGCGTCGCCGTCCGTCCGCAGCTGACACGTCATAGGCCGACCCTTGGGTCGGCATGTGGCGTTGTGGCTAACGCTTATCAGCCTCGAATACCCAGCGCTTCGCGCTGCTTTTCACGTAGCTCGTCGCCGGCTTTCTCGGCGAGATCGAGCATGGCATTCAGCTCGGCACGATTGAAGGCGCCTGCTTCGGCGGTGCCCTGCACTTCAATCAACTCGTTGCTTTCGGTCATCACCACGTTCAGATCAGTGTCGGCCTTGCTGTCTTCCGGGTAGTCCAGGTCCAGCACCGGCACGCCTTTGTAGATACCCACCGAAATCGCGCTGACCAACTGCTTGAAGGGGTCACCTTTGATCTTTTTATCGCGCTGCAGGTAGCGGATCGCATCCACAAGCGCGACGCAGCCACCGGTAATCGCTGCGGTGCGGGTCCCGCCGTCGGCCTGGATGACATCGCAATCCAGCGTAATGGTGAACTCGCCCAGTTTCTTCAAATTCACTGCGGCGCGCAGGCTGCGGCCAATCAAACGTTGAATCTCCAGCGTACGGCCGCCCTGCTTGCCGCGGGTGGCCTCGCGGCCACTGCGCGAGTGGGTCGCGCGGGGCAGCATGCCGTACTCGGCCGTTACCCAACCCTGATTCTTGCCGCGCAGCCAGCGCGGTACGCCTGCTTCCACGCTCGCATTACACAATACCTTGGTATCGCCAAACTCCACCAGTACGGAGCCTTCCGCATGGCGGGTGTAATCGCGGGTTATGCGAATATCACGCAGCTGGTCGGCCTCGCGACCGCTGGGACGCACAACATCAGGACGCTTAGCACTGCTCACAAATAGTACCTCTCAATCAACGTGTCACTAGGAAAAGCCCCCCATTGTACACGTCTGGGCGTGCGCTGATTGGCCTATCGGGTAGACTGTTGGCAATGCATCATTAATCGTTTTTGACCAACAGGATGAACCATGGCCGCTTCCAGTCGCGTACACAGCATGACCGCCTTCGCCCGCGCCGAGCAGGTTGCGCCTTTTGGCACCTTGCAGGTGGAAATCCGCTCGGTGAACCAGCGTTATTTAGAGCCCCATTTCCGCCTGCCCGATGCCCTGCGCGACCTGGAGCCGACGCTTCGTGAAACACTGCGTACCCGCCTGGCACGAGGAAAAGTCGAGTGTAGCCTGCGCTTTGAGGCCACCGAGGCCCATCAGGCGCCCGCCGTGAATGCTAAGCGGCTAAAAGAGATTGCCGACGCACTGGCGGCTATTCAACAGCAGGTGCCCAGTGCCGTGCCGCCGACTACCCTTGCGCTACTCAACCAGCCCGGCGTCATGGAAACCCAGCACCTGGATCAGGAGGCCATTACCTCGGCTGCCAAGGCGCTGTTCGACCAGGCGCTGGATGAGCTCATTGACGCCCGCGCCCGGGAGGGAGAGAAACTCGCCGTCATGATCACCACCCGGCTTGCCGCCGTAAGCGAGCAGGTCGCCACCGTGCGCAGCCTCCTGCCGCAGATTCTTGAGCGCCAGCGCCGCCTCCTGCTGGAGCGTTTAGAGGTCGCCAAGACCGACCTCGATCCCCAACGCCTTGAAGCTGAGCTGGTGCTGGTGGCGCAAAAGGCCGATGTGGACGAAGAACTGGACCGCCTGACGGCGCATGTCGACGAAGTCAGTCGTCAACTGAAACAAAAAGGCCCCAAAGGCCGTCGTCTGGATTTCCTGATGCAGGAACTCAACCGCGAAGCCAACACGCTCTCGTCTAAATCCGTCGTCGCCGAGACGACCCGCTGCGCGGTCGAGTTAAAGGTGCTAATCGAGCAGATGCGGGAACAGATTCAAAATATTGAGTGAGGGATATGAGTCGAGCTACACCCTGGAGTTCAAGTGAGGTAGAGGCGACCGTCGCCACCTACCGGCAGATGCTGGTGGCGGAACTAAGCGGGCAAAACTATAAAAAGCGCGAGCTCAATCGAGCGCTGATGGCACAGCTCCACGGTCGCTCGGCCAGCGCTATCGAATTCAAGCACTGCAACATCAGCGCGGTGCTGCGTGATGCCAACTGCCCCTATGTCGATGGCTACAAGCCACGTAGCAACTATCAGCAAAGTCTGGTTGAGGTTGTCGAGGAGCTGTTGCTGCGAAGCGAACTCGTTGATCGCGCGGCGCGCTTGGCCGCCGACCTCCCGGTGGTTGATACCACCGGCCTCGTAGACGAGCGTATCATCGTAGAACCTCCCAGAACGACACCACCGCAAAAAGGCGTTCTGGAATTCCATGCCGACTATTCAGTGCATTCGCTACAAAAACGTGACTATCTGGCCCGGGAAACCCGCAACCGCGAACTTGGCCTTGCGGGTGAGTACCTTGTGATGCGCTTCGAGCAACAGCGCTTGATAAAGGCAGGAAAAGAAAAGCTCGCCGAGCGTCTAGAACATGTCGCCGTCACGCAAGGTGATGGACTAGGATTTGATATTCGCTCGTTTGAGCCTAATGGCCGAGACCGGCTGATTGAGGTCAAAACTACGGCGTTTGCCAAAGAAAGTGCGTTTTTTATCACGCCTAACGAACTTGCCTGCTCGCGTGCTTACTCTGAGCATTATCACTTGTTCCGGCTTTTCAACTTCCGCAAAGGGCCGAAGCTTTTTTGCCTGAAAGGCGACCTTCAGGGGCAACTCTGGCTCGAACCCGACAGCTATCGGGCGGGCGTGCGTTGATTCAGTAGAGACAGATAACATTAAATGCCCGATCTTCAACTGATTAAAATCCCCTTATTCTCCTGCCAAGCCTCGTTCAATCGCTGGGTGATCAGCTTGACCGTGCTGGCTTTCACACCAAGGTCTTTTGCCACAGCCGGGAAGTTGCCAATAACGTCCGCGATCTTCTGAACGTGCGGCTGAGCCTGTTTCCAGTTGGCAAAGCCTGCATGGGTGGCGAGCTGTTGAATGGCTTTTAGCGAGGGCTGCTTGCCAAAGCCCATATAGGCAGTGGCGTGTTCTGCAAAAGGGTGGGGGCTAAAGGTCACATCGTAAAACGGTGCTGGTTTCCATTGGCCGTGATCATCCTGCAGAAACGCCCAGTTTTTACTGTGATCGTCCTGGTTGCAGGCAAATAAGTTGAATAGTGCGCGTCGGAATTGCAGTTGGCCTACGGCGGGGGATTGACACAGCTGGCGGCTTGCCTTGATCAGGTCGGTGTAATCAAGGCTAGGGGTTCGGAAATCGGCATCCAGCAGCCCGCAGGCGCTGTGCATATGGAGGCGCCCCGTAGGGTTTGTCTGATGGATCCAATCAAACCGTCTGATGGCAAGCCAGGCGCGCTCACCCTGTGGCGTAGGTATGCGTAGTAACTGCCATTCGGGCGGCTCAAGGCCTGCTGTTTTAGCCATTTCCAGGTATGCCGCTTCGCATAGCCCCTCTTCATGGCCCAGTGGCAAGTGTTGAGAGGTAAACTTGACCAGCCAGGCGTCATCCTCTGGCTGGGCATAGGTTCGGCACTTTTTCGATTGACCAGGCGGCATGAAAAGCTGTGCCTTCGGCCTTGCCCCGCCAGAGCTACCCGCTGCGACCAAAGCGCTGAGCACATCTTCCGTTTGCCCATCAAAAACGGCCTGTGCCTGGAGTCCGAGTGTCGCCAGGTCTTCGTTATCGCTCTGTGTCGGCGCTGCCTCTGATGCTGGCTCAAAGGCCAGTGCGCCCATACCACGTTGGCCAACAAATGCCAGCCGGTCCATCGCCGTAAGCTGCGTAGGTCCTATGCCATGCTGACGAAAGGCGCGGTCCTGTAGCAGCAGACCCCAGCCATCGGGTAAACAGTCGCCAAATACGCCGTGAAGCCCTTGATGCGGCGTTCTAGGGGCGGGTTGAAGTGTCAGGTCGTCTTCTAACGTAAAAGGCGATAGATTGCCATGCTGTTCTAGATAGCCTTCCGCGTACTGAAAGAATACCCCTTGGCGGTTTTGTGCCAATACGCCAGCCGCGACCTGTTCACCGGTTGATAGCGTGCGCGTCACGTTCAGCCGTTGCGTAGGCTTAAAGGCCATCTTTGAGTACCTCATCGATTGAGGAAGGTATCTTTTCTTTGAATGCGTCGTGCTGGGTCAGCGCGTATAGCCGCGCCAAGTCGTCCAGGCTTTGCCATAGCAACAGCAGCTGGCGAAACGAGATTTGCCCGGTGAGCTCAAATTTTTTGATGGTGGGGGCGGGCACACTGCTGCGCTGCGCCAGTGACGCCCGGGATAGCTTGGCCTGTTCGCGTAACCGACGCAGGTGAGCAGCAAAGGCTTGCTGAACATCGGTATCGTCCAACAGCAGAAAACGGTGCATAAGTTAACATTCCTAAAAAGGATACTCCTGTACCTATTATAGATGTTTTAGGTTT
The DNA here is from genome assembly GCF_031451615.1 of Vreelandella janggokensis. NCBI lineage: Bacteria > Pseudomonadati > Pseudomonadota > Gammaproteobacteria > Oceanospirillales > Halomonadaceae > Vreelandella > Vreelandella janggokensis. The sequence continues at coordinate 108,586 of NZ_JARWAJ010000002.1, forward strand.
TTTATGGATATTATTGTGTCTATTTTTATTGCTTTTCGTGCTGTAGCCTGCTGCTGACGTTGTTCGACTGGCCCCTCCCCAACTGCCTCGCTCACAGCCCCAGCAACTCCCCAGCCGGCAAGTGGCTTGTCGCCTTCATTTCCCGCAGAGAGATATTGGAGCGGATGCTCGATACCCCCGGCAGCTGGCGTAGTACCTTTTCCACGAAGCGGCTGTAGTCATCAAGATCGCGGGCGATGACCTGCAAGAGGAAGTCCGCCTCGCCGGTGGTGTTATGGCAACTGAGCACCCGGGAGCTGGCCTGGATAATGCGTTCGAACTCCGCGGTGGCCGCCTCGCTGTGTTGCGTACAGGTGATCTGCACAAAGGCCAGCACGTTGCCGCCAAGCTTTCGGCGGTTCAGCGTGGCTTGATAGCCTTCGATCACGCCCAATTCTTCCAGGCGTTTATGACGCCGCCAGCAGGTGGCTTCGCTCATTCCCAGCCGCTCGGCCAGCTTGGTGATGGATAGCCGACCATCGGCTTGAAGGCTATCGATTAGTTGGGCATCTATGTTGTCCAGTTGGCTCATTTGAAAATCTCTTTCAGATTTATGCGTATAAAAGAAAGAATGATTCAAAATTAGCCTGTGTGTCCATCCATCAGAAAAGTAATTTCAGGGGCGGTTGGTTATAGTAAAACAATGGATACCGCGCAGGAGTCGTTTATGAAAGCCGTTGTTTTTGAGCAGTTTTCCGCCCCTCCCCACATACAGCAGGTGCCTGATCCGGCGCCAGAACCGCATGGCGTGGTAGTGAAGGTAATGGCGAACGGGGTATGCCGCAGCGACTGGCATGGCTGGGTGGGGCACGATACCGATATCCAGCTCCCTCATGTGCCGGGGCATGAGCTGGCAGGCGTTGTCGAAGCGATTGGCAAGGACGTCAAACAGTGGCGCATTGGCGATCGCGTCACGGTGCCGTTCGTCGGTGGTTGTGGCACTTGCCCTGAGTGCCACGCCGGGAACCATCAGGTGTGCGATAGTCAGTTCCAACCCGGCTTCACGCACTGGGGGTCTTTTGCCGAGTATGTGAGTATTCACTACGCCGACGTCAACTTGGTCGCGCTGCCCGAAACGCTCGACTTTGCCACGGCAGCCAGCCTGGGCTGTCGGTTCGTCACCTCCTTTCGGGCGGTGGTCGATCAGGGCCAAACATCGGCCGGGCAGTGGGTGGCGGTTCATGGCTGCGGGGGTGTGGGTCTATCCGCCGTGATGATTGCCAACGCCATCGGCGCTAACGTTGTCGCTATCGATATTTCGGAAAAAGCGCTTGCTCTGGCCCGCCAATTGGGCGCGACTGCCACCGTGAATGCCGCCAAGGTGGCCAATGTGGTAGAGGCGGTGGCGGACATAACCCGGGGAGGCGCTCACGTGTCACTGGATGCGCTAGGACACCCGACCACCTGCTTTAACTCCATCAGCAATTTGCGTAAGCGTGGCAAGCATATTCAGGTCGGGCTGATGTTGGCGGAGAACAGCACACCGGCTATTCCCATGAGCCAGGTGATTGCCAACGAGCTTGAAATACTCGGCAGTCACGGCATGCAAGCGCATCGTTACGGCGCCATGCTGGCGATGATCCAGTCTGGCAAGCTGGCGCCTGAGCAACTTATCGGCAGGCGCATCACCCTCGAGCAGTCCATTGAGGCGCTGATGAACATGGATAAGTTTGAAGGGGCGGGCGTGACGGTAGTGACGGCGTTTTGAGAAAGCGTGCTCAGGCGTTGCGCCTGATGAGGAAGCTATCCTTGCGTTGAATGGGGCTGGCTGGGTCAGCGCGTATCGCCGCGCCAAGTCGTTTAGGCTTTGCCATGGCAAATGCCTGCCGCGTCTTGAATCGGGAAGGTTGGTTAATATCACATGCCTATTGCCGTTAGCTTGGCCAATGCTTCATCAATGATTGAAGGACAATCCCCATGCCCACCCTTCGCCACATAATACTAACCCTACTCCTTGCCATAGTGGGCGCGCTGCCGCTCGGTGTTCAGGCAAACGAGGCCATCTGGCAGTCGCTTGAAGAAGGCGGTCTGGTGGTGCTGATGCGCCATGCGCTGGCGCCGGGCATCGGCGACCCGCCCGGGTTCGAACGTGGCCGCTGCGAGACCCAGCGCAACCTGTCTGGGGAGGGGCGTGCCCAGGCGCGGGCGATTGGCGAGGCGTTTCACGAGCGCGATATCCCCATCGGTGCGGTGTATTCGTCGCGCTGGTGTCGGGCGCTGGATACCGCCGATCTCATGGAACTGGGCGACGTCGAGCCTGCGCCGTGGCTGGACTCGTTCTTTCGCGGACGCGGTGATCGGGACGTCATCACCCAAGCTGCTCTTGAGCAGATAGCCGCCTGGGAAAAGTCAGGCAACATGCTGCTGGTAACCCATCAGGTGAATATCTCGGCGCTGACCGGCCGCGGCGTGGGGTCGGGCGAGATGGTGGTGGTGCGCCCGACCGCGGATGGGCTGGAGGTGGTGGGCCGACTGGACGTTCGCGCGCCGTAGCCGGTTTCTACCAATTTCCTTCAATGAATCGGGCCAAATTATTCGCTCCTCATGGGCGCGCTGGGGTTTTACGCTGGGGGATATCGATAAGGAGTTAGCTATGTCATCCGATAAGACCCTCACAACGCGTCATGTCATCGCCCAGCACCCGGCCAGGCGCGACGATATCGGCGATCTGGTCACCCGGCGGCCCTTGCCGGGACCGCAGCTCGAGCAGCACGATCCGTTTCTGTTTCTTAACCACCACGGCCCCCAGACGTATCCGGCCCATAACCAGGGCCTGCCGTTCGGCCCACACCCGCACCGGGGCTTCGAGACGGTCACCTTTATTCTGGAAGGCTCGCTGGCCCACGCGGACAGCACCAGCCATCAAAGCGTGATCCATGCGGGCGGCGTGCAGTGGATGACGGCGGGCAGCGGCATCGTGCATGCGGAAGTATCGCCGCCCGAGTTCATGCGCGAGGGCGGTCCGCTGGAGATCCTCCAGCTGTGGGTCAACCTGCCGTCGCGGCTGAAGATGAGCGAGCCGCGCTACGTCGGCCTGCAGCAGCCGGACATACCGGCCATCGCGTTGCCGGGCGGCGGCGAGCTGAACCTGATCGCCGGGCAGTGGCAGGCGCACACAGGCCCCATCGACACGCTGACCGGCGTTTTCATGTCCACGCTGCGGCTGCCGGCTGGTGGCCACGAACGGTTACCCGTGGCGCCGGGGCGGCAGGTATTTCTCTACGTGGTAAGCGGCGAGGTCACGGTGGGCGGCGACGCCGTCAAGCCGCACCACCTGATCGAAGTGGATCGCGATGGTGACAGCCTCGACATCGAATCCAGCAGCGACGCGCGCCTGCTGTTTGGCCACGGCGAGGTGATCGATGAACCGGTGGTGTCCCACGGGCCTTTTGTGATGTCGAGCCGTGAAGAGATCGTTCAGGCGGTGGAGGACTACCAGAACGGCAAATTTGGCGGCCTCGATGCCTGACAGCCGCGTCAGCAGCACGAACGGCGTTTGGCGCTCCAATCCGCTTCGGGCGGACGCACGCCGTGGTGGCCGCGATAGTCGGGCGGCGTCGGCGGCGACCAGCCTTCTAGCAGCGAGTCATCGAGCGCGTAGATCTCGATGCCGATGGGATGGCAGGTGGCCAGCAGGTCGTCATCGGTGGCATCGCTGCCCCACAAATCTACCGAGAGATCGCCGCCTGGGCAGCACGAGAGTGCGCAAAGCAAGTCAATCTCGGCAAACAGTTCCAGGTAGTCGCCTTCCTGCGCCGGGCAGGCTTTCATGAAGTACTGGTCCTTTTCGTTCAGGCCGGTGCACTGGAAGACGTTGAGCACGTCGTGGATATCGAATTCGGTGAGACCGAACGGTGCCACGGCCCGGGTCAGGTTGGAGTGGCAGTGGAAGTCGAAATCCTCACCGGTCAGCAAATGGTTCACGTAGGGGTCGCAGCGCGTCCCTAGTAGATCGTGAACACGCCCGCCGTCCTCGTCGACACCGTAATGCTCGAGCGTGTCGGCGGTGATGGTGGCCATGGGCCGCAGATAGGGCAGGGTCGACCATAGACGGTCTTGGACGCTGACGTGGGCGCGCTGCAGTTGGCGAGTGCGCGAGGCCCAGAAGCGCTCGCGGGGATTATGCAGCGACCAGAGGTTGAAATCGCCCACCTGAGGGCCCTGGCGAGTACAGATGCGCATCACGTGACCGGCGGGCACTTTCCAGGCGCGCGCGTCGCGAATCGGCACCTCCAGCGTCTCTACCAGCCTTCGCTGATCCGTGGCGTTGGCAATACGGTTGTAGAACGCCGGGTCAACGCTCAGGGGAGAGCCAGGTTTGGCGCGGTAGGCGGGGGCTGGGTTGGCCATGGTGAGTGACTCCTTGAGATGGCGATAAAGCGAGCACCGGGTGCTCAACGGCGGCGTCCCTACAGCGGTTCGCCACGATAGTAGTGCCACAGGAACAGCGAGCCCACGCTGCGCCAGGGCGACCAGTGTTCGACCAGCTGGCGCGCCTGCCTGGGCGTGGGTTTGTCGTCCATGCCTTTCAAGCGACCCAGCGCCACGCGCAGGGCGAGGTCGTCGGCGGGGAAGATGTCCAGGCGTTTGAGCGAAAACATCAGGTAGATCTCGGCGCTCCAGCGGCCGAAGCCGCGTAGCTGGGTAATCGCGGCAATCGCTTCGTCGTCGCTTAGCTGCTCGAGCCCATCGGCGCTGAACGTTCCGGCCAGTTCCGCCTCGGCCAGCCCCTTGGCGTATTCGATCTTGCGCCAGGAGAGCCCGGCATCGCGCAGCGCCTGCCCCTCCACGTCCATCACGGCCTGGGCATGCAGTTCGGGCAGCAGCGTGTTGACGCGGCCCATGATGGCGCGGGCGGCCTCAGTGGAAAGCTGTTGGCTGATGATGGTACTGAAAAATGTCGCAAAGCCCTGATCGCGCTGGCGTGGGGCAGGGGCGCCCACCAGTGGGTAAGCGCGGCCGATGTCCGTGTCGGCGCTGGCCAGTACCTGCATGGCCTCTTTGATGGTGTCGGGCGTCATGGCAACCTCGCGCGGCTTGATTGTGCCGTATTGTGGGCAGACTCGTCGTCAAAGCTCAAATCATGGTCGGGTGGTTGACTAACCATAGGCCATTTCTTCGCGCGCTAATTTTTTTGCCGCGTTATATTTATACTTTCGTCTAGTCCTGCGATCATTCCACTCTAAAGGCCGTTTTGTCAGCGGGTGCCGAGGTACCCGGAGGAGTGTTATGCAGGCATCGTCATCGGGGCTGGCGCGAAATCCGCGGCTGGCCGAATTTGTATTGGCGCTGGGTGGCTTTGGTATCGGCACCAGCGAGTTCGTGATCATGGGGCTGATGAACCGTGTGGCGGGAGACCTGGCGGTTAGCGTGCCCCAGGTGGGCTACGCCATCAGCAGCTACGCGCTGGGCGTGGTGGTCGGCGCGCCGCTGATCTCAGCGCTGGCGGCACGCGTCCCCAAGCGCGCGCTGCTGATCGCACTGATGCTGGTATTTGCGCTGGGCAATATTGCCAGCGCCCTGGCCCCGGGGTTCTGGTCGTTTGTGGGCCTGCGCTTTATCGCCGGGCTTCCCCATGGCGCCTACTTTGGCGTGGCGGCGCTGGTTGCCGCCGGGGCGGTGCCGGTCGACCAGCGCGCGCGGGCCATTGCCCGGGTGATGATGGGCCTGACGGTGGCGATCCTGATCGGTGCGCCGCTGGGCACCTGGGCGGGCAATCTGTTTGGCTGGCAGGTGGCCTTCGGGGCGGTGGGCGGCATTGCGCTGATCACCGCGTTGTTGATTCGCCTGTGGGTGCCGGTGCAGCCGTTCGATGCCCATGCGAGCCCGCTTCGCGAGCTCTCGGCGCTGGTCAAGCAGCGCGTGCTGGTCACGGTGGCCATTGCGTGCATCGGCTGCGGCGGCATGTTCGCAATTTTCAGCTACGTGATGCCGACCCTGACGAATCAGGCGGGCATGAGCGAGGCGCTTGGGCCACTGGTGCTGGTGATTTTCGGGTTGGGCTCGATTGCCGGCAACCTGGTTGGCGGCCGCGCGGCGGATAAAAACCTTATGCGGGCGATTCCTGCCACCCTGGTGTGGTGCGCGGTGATTCAGGGGCTTTTCTACTTTGCGGCCAACAATGTGTGGACCGGGCTGCTGTTCGTGGGGCTGGTGGGCTCCAGCATGGCGCTTGCCCCGGCGCTCCAGACCCGATTGATGGATGTCGCCGAAGACGCCCAGACCATGGCGGCATCGCTCAACCATGCGGCGTTCAACGGCGCCAACGCATTGGGCGCATGGCTTGCCGGGCTTGTGATCAGCGCGGGTTTCAGCTGGTCTAGCACCGGTCTGGTGGGGACCGGGCTGGCGCTGTGCGGGCTGGTGCTGTTTGCGGCCGGGCGATGGCTGGAGAAACGTTATCCCCCGGCCCGCCTGGCGGACGCCACCTAACGGCAGAGGCGAAAGCCGCGCATCCCGAAATGAAAGTGGTCGGCGTGGGCGGCGTTGTAGTCTGGGCCCAGTGTGTTGCCAAAGAAGTCGCAGGCATCATCGCGTATGTCGCGCAGAAACGCCCCCGCTGGCCCACCGTTGCCCCAGTCCTCAAGCAGGGTAATACGCTCACCGTTGGCGAGGCGAAAGCCGGTTACATCCAGCGCCTCGGCAGTAGCATGCTCGCTGCGTCGTCCGCTTTCGCGACCGTATACGTCGCGGCAGGCAAAACTTCCCACATGGTCGACTTGGCGTACCCGGGTGCCGAGAAGGGTCTCGGCGCTGGGTTGCAGCGCGTGGCGCTCGAACATCACCCAGGCAAGCGCCAAGGGGCAGCTGGCTACAAACGATTGGTTGAAGGCGACGCTGCTGTCTTCAAGGCGCACCACGTTCTCAAGCGGGCAGCTATCAACGGGGGTGTAGTCGGCCAGAGGGGAATAGCGCAGCGCATCATCCGGCACGCTGTCCAGTGCGGCCAGGCAGCCGTCACGGTCATGTTCCAGGCGGCGCAGTTTTAGCGACGTGACCGGTGTTATCGGGTCGTCGACGTATAGCGGTGCCCACGGTGACCAGTGGCGGGGAATGTCGATGACGCCCTTTTGCAGGGCAACGGCTAACGCGATCAGTGCCAGTATCAGCCAGCTACTTCGCATCGTGACCTCCCTGTTCTGCGAAACGCTACAGTCGTCGCGACGGGTGTGCGATACTGCGTCCCTTTTCTACACTGCTCTAATTGCATGAGTTTACCTCGCCAACAAGGGAAGCGCGTATGTCCCAAGGTACACTGTTTATCGTTTCTGCCCCATCGGGGGCGGGTAAAACCAGCCTGGTGCGCGAGCTGATCGAAAGCCTCGATGGCATTCAGGTGTCGGTATCGCACACCACCCGGGCCAAGCGCGAGGGGGAGGTCGATGGTGTGAATTACCACTTCACCGATGCGGCAACCTTTGAGGCGATGATTGCGCGTGGCGAGTTTTTTGAGTACGCCAAGGTTTTCGATAATTATTACGGTACCTCGCGCCTGGCCGTCCAAACGGTACTTGATGCCGGCCAGGACGTGATTCTCGAAATCGACTGGCAGGGCGCGCGCCAGGTGCGCGAACAAATGCCCGAGGCCGTGTCGATTTTTGTCCTGCCACCGTCGCGCACCGAGCTGGAGCGTCGCCTGGCCAGCCGGGGAACCGATGAGCACGCCATCATTGCGCGACGCATGCGTGATGCGATCAGCGAAATGTCGCACTACGACGAATACGACTACCTGGTAGTCAACGATGACTTCACCACTGCCCTGCAGGAATTGCAGTCGCTGGTTATTAGCCGCCGCCTGGCGCGCCCGTTAATGAGCGAACGCCACGCGCCCTTGCTGGCAACGCTCTTGTCACAGGCGCCCGGCGTCGAGTAATCTACACGGTTCTACTACCCTCTTTAGCTGGATCGACCCGTTTGACCCCTTACGGACGCGATCCAGCGTCGTTATTACAGGAAGGCACCCATGGCTCGCGTCACCGTTGAAGACTGTCTTGAAAATGTGGAAAACCGTTTCAAGCTCGTGATGATCTCCACCCAGCGTGCCCGTCAGCTGGCGCGGGGCACCCGTGATTCCCAACTGGCCTGGGAAAATGACAAGCCCACGGTCTTGGCACTGCGTGAAATTGCAGCGGGTCTGGTCGATCACACGATACTGGACGAACCGGTCGAAGCGCCCGTTCGCACGCGCCCGGCGATGGCTCCCAGCGCACAAATCGACGACTAGGGTTCACGACCGATTAGAGGCGCGGTGAATGTTTACCATTGATGACCTGGCCGACCGACTCGGCGGCTACTTACCCCCCGACGAGATTCAACAGGTCAAACGCGCCTTTTACTACGCCGAACAGGCCCATGATGGTCAGCGGCGGCGCTCCGGCGAGCCTTACGTCACCCACCCGCTGGCGGTGGCCAACATCCTCGCCAACATGCACATGGATCATCAGAGCCTGATGGCCGCCATGCTGCACGATGTCATTGAAGATACCGGGGTGTCGAAAAAAGCCCTCGGCGCCCAGTTCGGCGAGCCGGTGGCGGAACTGGTTGACGGGGTTTCCAAGCTGACCCAGATCACCTTCGAGGATAAAGCCGTCGCCCAGGCGGAAAATTTCCAGAAGATGGTCCTGGCGATGTCCCGGGATATCCGCGTGATTATCGTCAAGCTCGCTGACCGGCTGCATAACATGCGCACCCTGGGCGCGCTGCGCCCCGATAAAAAGCGCCGCATCGCCCGCGAAACCCTCGAAATCTATGCCCGCATCGCCGGACGGCTGGGGATCAACACCATCCGCGTCGAGCTCGAAGACCTTTCCTTTCAGGCGATTCATCCAATGCGCTCCGAGCGCATCAAGCGCGCCGTCTCCAACGCTCGGGGGCATCGGCGCAGTGCCATGCGGGAAGTCCAGGCGACGCTGCAACAAAGCGTCGACGACGAAGGCTTGAGCGGTACGGTCGTCGGCCGCCAAAAGCATCTGTTGTCGATTTATCGCAAGATGCGCGACCAGCGCAAACCCTTTGTCGAAATCATGGATGTGTTCGGTTTTCGCATCATTACCGACGATGTGGCCAGCTGCTACCGCATTCTGGGTGTGGTGCATAACCTATATAAGCCGGTGCCGGGCAGGTTCAAGGACTACATCGCGATTCCCAAGGCCAACGGCTACCAGAGTCTGCATACCACCCTGTTTGGCGCGCGGGGGATGCCGATAGAGGTGCAGATTCGCACCCGCGAAATGGAGGCCATGGCCAATAACGGCATTGCCGCCCACTGGTTGTATAAAGCCGGGCAAACCTCGCACCCGATCGCCGAAGGCAGCCACGCCCGCGCCCGCGCCTGGGTGAAAGGGCTTCTGGAGATGCAGCGCCACGCCGGGGATTCCCTGGAGTTTATCGAGCACGTCAAAAACGATCTGTTTCCCGACGATATCTACGTGTTTACCCCCAAGGGCGATATCATGGAGCTGCCCCAGGGCGCTACGGTGATCGACTTCGCCTATACGGTGCATACCGATATCGGCAACCACTGTATCGCCTGCCGTATTGATCGCCATCTGGCGCCGCTTTCCACGCGTCTGGAGAGCGGCCAGACGCTGGAAATTATCACGGCGCCGGGGGCGCGCCCCAATCTGGCGTGGCTGAACTTCGTCACCACGGCCAAGGCGCGCTCGGCCATTCGTCATGCCCTCAAGCATCAGCGGCATACCGAAGCGGTGATGCTCGGGCGGCGGTTGCTGAACAAGGCACTGGCCCCCTTCAATACCAGCCTGGAAGAGCTGGAACCGACGGTATTAAACCGCGCCTTCGAGCAACTCGACGTGGCGTCAGAAGAAGCGCTGCTGGAGTCGTTGGGCCTTGGCAACCGCGTTGCCCACGTCGTGGCACGACGGCTGGTGGATGTGGCGGACGGCCATCCCAACGAGCTGATCAATGAGGGCACCAGCCAAAAGGCGGTGGTGATAAGCGGCAGCGAGGGCATGGTGATTAACTTTGCCCGCTGCTGTCACCCGCTGCCCGGTGATAGCATTATTGGCCATCTTTCGATGGGTAAAGGGCTTGTGGTTCACCGGTCTGAATGTAAAAACCTGCTGGACAGAGACGACCCTGACAAAGTCTTTGCGCTGGAATGGTCAGAGAACATCGACGAAGACTTCCCGGTTGTCCTGCGCATTGAAATCGAAAGTCGCCGAGGGATCGTGGCGCAACTCGCCGGGCTGGTCACCGATGCGGATGCCAACATCGAGCGCATCGGGATTGAAGAGCGCGATGCGCGCCTTGCCACTGTGAACCTCACGCTTTCGGTAAAGGGCCGCGTTCACCTTGCCCGCATCATGAAACGTATTCGCAACCTGCCTAACGTCAGCAAAATAACCCGCATGGCCAATTAAGTGCCCGCTGTGGCAACCTGCTGGCCCATGGCTGGCAGCGTTAGCGATGGCGAGACCACCATGATCAACGTTGAGTGCACCAAGGAGCATGACATCCAATGAGCAACAAAGCTGTTATCAACACCGAGAAAGCCCCCGCCGCCATCGGCCCTTACTCTCAGGCGGTTAAAGCAGGCAATACCGTGTACCTGTCGGGCCAGATTCCGCTGGATCCGGCCACCATGGAAATCGTGTCAGACGATTTTGAAATGCAGGCTCGTCAAGTATTTACCAACCTTCAGGCGGTCTGCGAAGAAGCTGCCGGGACGCTTGGCGATATCGTCAAACTGAACCTGTACCTGGTCGAGCTGGATAACTTTGCGATCGTGAACAAGGTGATGGAAGAGTTTTTCGACATGCCGTTCCCGGCCCGCGCCGCGGTAGGGGTAAAAGCGCTGCCGAAGGGGAGCCAGGTGGAAGCCGAAGCCGTCATGGTCATTGGCGATTAAGGCAGAAAAAACACCTGCCATGAGCAAGCTGGAGACTCATGGCAGTGTTGTGAGCATGTGGCGGACGGTTAAGCCTTTTGCACGCGCCAGAAGCCACCTTTTTTCAATACCTGAGCGTAGCCCTCGCGGAACGTTGGGTAGCGGAATTGATACCCGGTTTCCAGGATACGCCGGTTATCGCAACGCTTGCTGGTGCGACGACGCAGCGGCGATTGCATCGTGTCAGTGGACGTGACTTTGAGTTGCTGGGCAATCCAGTCCATCACGTTGTGCATCGTGACCGGTTCGCAATCGCTGCCCAGATAGAGGTCCGCCAATGGCTGGCTGTTTTCCTGGCAGTGAATCAGATGGGCCAGAATGCCGGTACAGTCGTCGCGGTGAATGCGGTTGGAATAGATCACCGGGGTAACCGCGGCGATCCGACCTTCGGCGACCTGGTGGATAAGCCGGTCGCGGCCAGGACCGTAGATGCCTGAAAAACGCACCACGGTGCCGGGTAGCGGGTGGTTGATAAGCGCCTGCTCGGCTTCGCACATCAGGGTGCCGGAGAAGCTTGTCGGTTCGGTTGGGCTTTCCTCGTTGACCACCTCGCCTTCCTGCTGGCCGTAGACGCTGGTCGACGACACGAAAAACACGCGGCGGGGCGGCGTGGCGTGTTGTTCCATGACGCTCAATACCCGCTTCAAGCCCTCGGGGTAAGCACTCTGGTAGGCACTTTCTTCAAAGTGGTCGGCGCTTACCGTGTAAATGACGTAATCCGCCTCGGGGAGTGCCTTGGCGTCGGCGTCTTCGAGCTCATTGAGATCCAGTGCCAAGGGCTCGATACCGGTATCTTGTAGAGCATCGACATGGCGACGAACCCCAATCACGCGATGTCCTTCGCTAAGCAGTTCGCGACCGAGCGTTATGCCGATATCGCCACAGCCAATAATCAGTACGGTTAGCGTCACTTGCTCGCTCCTGTTGATAAATAATCCCTATTAGATACAAGGTCCCTGATCTACAATTCCTTATATATAGAAGCAATCGTAGAGACGACATCGTCAGCAGGGCTTGTTTGTCCGTTGCCTACCCGCTAACTGTCGCGATCGCTAGTCACAAGCTGCTACGAGAGGATGCCACTGGCACCACTATGACTTTAACAGAACTTCGCTACATCGTAACCCTTGCCCAGGAGCGCCACTTTGGCCGTGCCGCCGAGCGCTGCCATGTTTCCCAACCCACCTTGTCGGTGGCCGTCAAAAAGCTCGAGGATGAACTGGAAACGCCGTTGTTCGAGCGTTCCAAGGCGACGGTCCAGGTAACGCCGTTAGGTGAAAAGATCATTGCCCAGGCACAGCGTGTGCTTGAGCAGAGTAGTCTTATCTTTGATATGGCCAGTGCGGGTAAAGACCAGCTTGCCAATCCACTGCGGATCGGGGCCATTTACACCATCGGCCCCTATCTGTTTCCGCACCTGGTACCCGAGCTTGCCAAGGCTGCGCCGCAAATGCCCCTGTATATTGAAGAAGGGTTGACCGGCGGGCTACGCACCAAGCTGCGCAGCGGTGAGCTGGATGTCATCATCGTGGCGTTGCCGTTCACCGAGACCGACGTGGTGACCAAGCCGATTTACGATGAAACCTTTGAAGTCCTGCTGCCTGCCAAGCATCGCTGGGAAGCGCGGAAGGCGATCCATAAAGAAGAGCTATTGGAAGAGCGCCTATTGCTGCTGGGCGAGGGCCACTGCTTCCGCGACCAGTTGTTGGAAGCCTGTCCCGCGATCACGCAAAAGCTCAATAACCCCGATAACACGCTTATCGCCGAAGGTGGCTCGCTGGAGACAATCCGGCATATGGTGGCTTCCAAGCTGGGCATCACCGTACTGCCTCAGTCGGCGCTGGGTACCGACCAGTATGAAAACGCCATGCTGGTCAGTCGCCCCTTTGTCAGCCCCGCGCCTTCGCGAACGGTCGCGATTGCCTGGCGGGCCAGCTTTCCGCGCCCCAAAGCCATTGATGCGTTGATCAACGCCATCAATCATTGTCGTCAGCCAACCCAGGCGTCGACGGTTGCCTCATGACGGCGCTTTCGGCACCGGTCACCGCCCTTAAAGGCGTTGGTGAAGCACTGGCGCTGAAGCTCGGCCGCCTGGGGATCGAGCAGGTCAGCGACTTGCTGTTTCATTTGCCATTGCGCTACCAGGACCGCACCCGGCTGACACCTATCGGCGAGCTACGCGCGGGCAGCGAGGCGGTCATCGAGGGCGAGGTCACCGCCTGCGATGTGGTCAAAGGGCGCCGACGCAGCCTGCTGGTGAGGCTGCGCGATAATAGCGGCATTTTAAGCCTGCGTTTTTTTCATTTCTCCCCCGCCCAGCAGCAACAACTTAGGCCCGGGGCCACCGTACGAGCTTTTGGCGAAGCGCGCGCCGGGGCGACGGGTCTGGAAATCTATCACCCCGAATATAGGCTGAGCGGTGGCAGCGAAACGCCGGTCGACGAGTACTTTACGCCGATTTATCCCACCACCGAAGGGTTGCATCAAACGCGCCTGCGCGCGTTGACCCAGCAGGCGCTGGGACTGCTGGAAAATCAGCCCAAGGCGCTGCCCGACGTTATTCCCGACGCCCTGCGCCAGCGCTTTCAGCTACCCGGACTGCACGCCAGCCTGAAGCTTCTCCACCAGCCGCCGCCGGATGCCGACCTGGAGCAACTCACCCACGGCCAGCACCCGGCGACGCGGCGTCTGGCGTTGGAAGAGCTATTGGCTCACCAGCTAAGCCTGCGCGAGGTACGTTTGCGCATTCAGTCAGATGGCGCCCCTGAGTTACCTTCCGGGCGAAGCCTTCAGGCGCGTTTTCTTGCCCAACTGCCTTTCGCCCTGACGGGTGCCCAGGGGCGGGTGCTGGAAGAAATTGCTCTGGACCTTGCCCGTCCTGCCCCCATGTTGCGATTGGTACAAGGCGATGTGGGCTCGGGCAAGACCGTGGTCGCCGCCATGGCGGCGTTGTCGGCGTTGGCAGGGAACTGCCAGGCGGCCATCATGGCACCCACTGAAATCCTCGCCGAGCAGCACTACCGCTCGTTTAAAGCCTGGTTTGAGCCACTGGGCATCGAAGTGGCCTGGCTGGCGGGAAAGCTCAAAGGCAAAGCGCGGCTGGATACCAAGGCGGCGATTGCCGATGGCCGTGCGCGCATGGTGGTGGGTACCCATGCGCTGTTTCAGGACGATGTGCATTTCCAATGCCTGGGGCTGGCGATTATCGACGAGCAGCACCGTTTTGGCGTGCACCAGCGCCTGGCGCTGCGTGAAAAAGGCGAAGCGGGCGGGCTGACACCCCATCAGTTGATCATGACCGCCACGCCCATTCCCCGCACGCTGGCCATGAGTGCCTACGCGGACCTGGATGTCTCGGTGATCGACGAACTGCCTCCCGGCCGCACGCCGGTAAAGACCGTGGTGGTCTCCGACGAGCGCCGCCCGGAAGTGGTCGAGCGTATCCGGCGCGCCTGCAGCGAAGGCCGCCAGGCCTACTGGGTGTGCACACTGATCGAAGAGTCCGAAGCGCTGCAGTGCCAGGCGGCGGAAGTCACCCGCGACGAGCTTACCGAGGCGCTGCCGGAGCTTGCCATTGGCCTGGTGCACGGGCGCATGAAGTCCAGCGAAAAAGCCGAGGTGATGGCGGCGTTTAAAGAAGGCGAGCTGGACCTTCTGGTCGCCACGACCGTGATCGAGGTGGGCGTGGACGTCCCCAACGCCAGCCTGATGATTATCGAAAACCCCGAACGCCTGGGGCTTTCCCAGTTGCACCAGCTGCGCGGCCGCGTGGGGCGCGGCAGTACCGAGAGTTTCTGCGTGCTGCTCTACCACCCGCCGCTGTCCAAAACCTCCCGTCAGCGTTTGGCGGTGATGCGCGAAACCGCCGATGGTTTCCGCATCGCCGAGAAAGACCTGGAAATTCGTGGCCCCGGCGAAGTCCTCGGCACCCGCCAGACCGGCCTGGCGCAGATGAAAATTGCCGACCTGGAACGCGATGCTGACCTGCTGGACCAGGTCACGGCGCTGGCCCAGGCGCTGCAAGGCAACAAGGACATCACCACCGTGCTGGTGCGCCGCTGGCTGGGCGAAGCCGCCGGGCGCTATGGGCAGGTTTAACTCAAGCCAGGGTCGTCAGTTCCGTTAGTGCTGATAAGACGACTCGCCGCGTCGCTCAGCGGTGCCAACTGGTTCGCAATCAGGCGCAGTTGGCTCTGGATCGGCCGGTAACGTGTGACGGCGTTTTCCTCTTTGGGCGGGCCTTGCTCATCGAGCTGCGCGATCAGCGCCTCGGCCTGGGCCGACAGCGGGGTTATTGGCTGGCGGTTTTGTAGCTGCTCGGCGAGTTGGTCGAGCAGTTCGCACATGCGCTTGGCGGCGGGCACGGACGCGCTGTCGTCCTCGTCGTCGGCTAGCTGGTGGCGATGGGCGCCGAGGGCCGAAAGGTGGCTCAGCAGGGTGTTGGAAAGCACCAGAAAGCGCAGCCCGTTGTCGGCATCCTGCTTACGGTAATGCCCCGGCTCGTGAAGCATATTGGTCAGCAGCGTGGACAACGCCGCATCGGTATTATGCGCATTGCGTCGTGCCAGGCGATACGCTAAATCGTCCTGCTTGCCTTCTTCGTACTGGTGAATGATTTCTTCCAGGTAGCGGCGATGGTTGGTCAGCGCATGTGCAGCCTCACGGTTAAGCCGGCGCCCTTGCCAATCGGGCAGAATAAAGAACACCGCCAGGCCGGCTATCAGGGCGCCAATCAGCGTATCGAACAGGCGCGGCCAGATAAGATCGAAGCCGTCACCTACCTGATTGAAACTACACAGCACCAGCAGGGTGATCGAGGCGGTGGCGATCACGTAGTGCTTTTCACGATTGGCAAAAAACGACACCCCCGCCGCCACCGCGATCATGCTTTGCACCAGCGGGTGGGGAAACAGGCTGATGGATGCCCAGCCGACGACTAACCCCAACACCGTGCCGATGATCCGCTGAGAAAGAAACCGTCGTGTGGTGGCAAAGTTGGGTCGGCAGACAAACAGCGTGGTCAAGAGGATCCAGAAACCCTGCTCCGGATCAAGCCAGTGCAGTAGCCCATAGCCTGCCACGAGCGCGGTACTCAGCCTGACGGCGTGGCGAAAGGTGGGCGAGCCCAGGGTAAAGTTGAGCCGCACTCGTCTCCAGGCTTCCAGCAGGCTAGAGGGTGAGCGGTCGTAAAGCGCGCTGTCACGGCGTTCGCTGCCGGTGTCCGGGTTGTGGGCGCTGGCAATCTGCGCTTCCAGGGTGGTCAGGTTATCCGCCAGGGCGTTGAGCGGGCGCATAAGCGGTTGCCACTCGGGTTTCCCTTGGTCGCCCAGGTTATCGATCGAGGCGCGCAAGTCGGCCAGTGCCTGTTCGCTCTGTTCGTGGCCGAACGGGCGGTTGAGTAGCAGCGACTTGGCTAACTGACGGCAGGCACGACCCTGTTGATCGAGCAGCCGCTGGCAGCGAAACAGCACGTCATGGTGAAAGAACGCATCGGTCAGGGCGCTATACGGGTAGTGGGTTGAGCTTGCCCGTTCGTGGATATCCTGGGCGATAAAGTAGATGCGTAGATACCGGTTGAGCTTCTGGTCACCCCGCTGGCCTTCCAGGCGGCGAAAGATCATCTCCTTGGCCTGATTAAGCGCGGTAACGACCTTACCGTTCTGGCGTGCCAGCGCCACGCGGCGGGCTTCGACATCCACACCCCGGACCGGCTCGAACAAGGCCGACTTCAAGATCAGAAATTCGCCCAGTGCCTTGTATACCCTCGCCATGCTCTGCTTGACCGGCTGGCGCGAAAAAAGCGCGCACCAGATGACCGAAATGACGCCGTACCAGGCAGCACCCGCCAGGAGCAGAAGCTGGCGGTAGGCGACGTCTTCATCCACCCCGCCATGCTGTTCAATGTTGATCATCGAATAGATCGACAGAATCAGCGTACCCGAGGCGATGGTGGCGTAGCGTTGGCCAATGGCCCCGAGCATGATCAGGGTAAACGTCGAAATCGCCAGCCCCAGGGCAAACAGCCACGGCCACGGGAACAGCCACTGCACGATGAACGACGCCGAGGCAAAGCAGGCAAGTGTGACCAGCAGGGCCTGGAAACGGCCCTCCCAGCTGTCGTCGGTTTCCGACAGTGCGCAGGCGATAATGCCCAGAAACAGCGGGATGACCAAGGCGACATCGCCCAGCAGCGCGCTGAGCAGTAGCGCACCGCTGAAGGCGATAAACACGCGCACGCTGTAGGCGAACTTATCCAGCGTCCAGAGGCGGCGCAGCGGTAATGCAATGGGCATAGGGTCTCTTGGTGGTCGCTTTTATTAGACTTTAGTCGAGACCATAGTATAGAGGGTTTGGGTAGCGCCTGTCTGCAACGCTGATCTATCAGTGACCGGCGAGGGGGTAACCTAGCAGCGGGGTGGGCGAGTCACCGGCGGTATCCGGACAGGGTGACGTGACTGGCCCCTCGAGCGCTAGCAGTGCTGTCGGGGCCGCAAACTACAAATGCTTGAGCAGTTTCTGTAGCTTGTTCATATCGGCAGAGTCGCCTACCAGGCGGACCTCGCCGTTGATCATGCCGTCGAGGAAGGCTTGCTGCGTGGGCTTCTTGAGGATGCGTAAAGCGGCCTCGTCGTCGCGAAAGCGCAGTTCAAGGTCCAGGTCGACCGGCAACCCTTTACCACTGGTAACGCTGGTTGGCGTCATCCGGTAGTAACGGGCAGTACTCAAATCTTCTGTGGCAATGCCCCAGTCCAGGCCGCGCATGCGTTCCAGCTGTTCGCGAAAGCGCGGCTTGCGGCGCAGGGCACGTTTGAGCAAGAAGCCCAATAGCCACAGCGTCAGTTTGAGCTTCATCAGGAAACAGCGTCCTTGAGCGCTTTACCCGGCTTGAAGGCGACATTTTTGCTGGCCGGAATCTGCAGCGGCGCACCGGTCTGTGGGTTTTTGCCGGTACGCGCAGCGCGTTCGCGGACGGTAAAGGTGCCAAAACCGATCAGGGCAACGTCTTCGCCTTTGGACACGCTGTTGGTAATTTCATCAAGAATGACGTTGAGGACTTGGCCCGCTTTATCTTTGGACAGATCAGCATTTTCCGCAATGGCGGCTGCAAGTTCAGGTTTACGCATAAGGAAACTCCCTTTGTTTAATGATCGTGCAAGATACACTGTCGTGTTGTTGGTAAGGACACTGTAGGCGCGGCCGTCGTTTCAGCCAAGCCGCGAGCGCCGCGGAATTCAGCCTAGCAGCGTAGGGGCTGCTCTGGAAAGCTCCACTTTCCTTCTCACGCAGTTGCCTGTCAATGCAAAACCAATCAAACGTCTGTCTTTATCTTCAGCGATTGCCGTCATATCAACGCCTTCGCCTTCGATCCGCCAACGTTCAGGGGCCTCGACCGGTGGGTAGGCAACCACCGGTAGCAGGGGCGTTTTGACGATCACCGGCCAGGCCCCGAAGCTGACCTGTGTGGGTGTGCCGACCAGGGTGGCGGCGAGCGCCTGGGCGCTGGCTTGCAGGGGCTGAACGTACATGGCGTTGATGCCGTCGACGCAGGCAACGTCGCCCAGCGCATCGATATCCGGGTGAGAGGTGCGCAGTTGCCGGTTCACCAGGATACCGCTGGCGGAAACCGTGAGCCCTGCTGTCTCAGCCAGAGCGGTACGCGGGGTCAACCCCGTCGCCATCAAGATGACATCGACGTTGAACGTGTCGTCGTTATCCAGCGTCAGCGTCACGCCGGGGTCATCATTAAGGGCCATGGTCTTGATGGTTCTGCCCAGGGCAAGGTGGATGCCTGCGTCAACAAACGCCTTGCCGAGTGCTCGGCCCAGGGGGCCAGGCAGCAAGCGGGAAAGCGGTGTGGCATCGGGGGCAATAACGGTGACGTCATGACCGCCCGCGTGCAGATCATTGGCAAACTCGCAGCCGACGAGGCCTGCGCCGATCACCGCCACGCGAGCAGGCGCTGTCCCCAGCGCACGATGAAAACGGCGATAGTCGTCAAGATCGTTGACGGTAAAGCAATGCGCTTTGACGGAATCGGGTATCGCCATGGGCACCCTTGGTTCGGCGCCGGTGGCTAACACCAGGCGGTCGTAGCCAAGCGCTTGGTCATCTTCCAGCCGCAGCGAGCGGTTAGCCACGTCAATCTGGCGGACAGGGGTGTGGGTGATCACTCGAGCGTCAAGTGATTCGGCAAGCGCCGCGGCGTTGCGCTGTGCGAGCTTTTCGGGCGGGAGGCGTTTGGCGAAGCCGGTAGACAGCAGTGGTTTGGTATAATCGTCGCCGCTATCGGCGCTGATCAAGTGCAGGGTGCGCGTATCGCCTTTGCGGCGCAGCGCACGGGCAAGACCAACGCCCGCCATGCCAGTGCCAACGATAACGAGCTCAGCGTGTGATGAGGGCATCCGGGTATCCAGTGGTCAGTGGGACAAAAGCCTGTAAAGCCCACATGTTACACTAGGTGATCGTTTAATTGCCTGGAGGCTCTGGTGTCGCGTCACTGTGTTGAAACTGCCCCTGACTTGCCATGTTGGCGTCCCATTAGAGCGCTGCGTCCGGCGATGAGCGCGCCGTGGTGGCAATGGGTTGCCTCCACGGACTCACTCACGGCGCGTATTGTGTCCGCAGGGGGCGAGCGGCCTTTCCGCGTGCGTCTGTTACGCCAGGGGGTTGGCTTTCCACAGCCGCATGAGGCCCTGGCGCTGGGTATGGCCGCCCGGCGCTATGCGTGGCGCCGGGAGGTCGCCCTGTGTGTGGATGAAACACCATGGGTAGTGGCGCGTTCGGTGGCTCCCCTCAAGGCGCTCAGAGGCCAGTGTCTGGAAAACCTGGGTGAGCGTTCATTGGGCAGCTGGCTGTTTCGCCAGCCGGACCTGGTGCGTGGCCCGCTGTACGCCACGCGTCATGCGCCTGGTTTTACCTTCCCTGGCGATGCCAGCAGCCTGTGGGGGCGCCGCTCGGTATTTCAGCACGGCTGTAAGCACGGCGGGTTATCGCTGCTGGTACAGGAATACTTTTTATCGACCATGGCGGATGATCTTGCGCTGCCTTCGCGCTAGGCTAACGCTGCGTCTCTTGGATGGGTGAGGTAAGCATGGATCGTTCTTTATTACGGCCAACCGGGTTGAGTCGGCTGGCGGATTTTATACAGCTGATGCGTCTGGATCGGCCGATCGGTACCTGGCTGCTGATGTGGCCAACGTTGTGGGCCTTATGGGTCGCCGGCGAAGGGGTACCCGGGCGCAACGTACTGCTCATCTTTATCGCCGGGGTATACGTCATGCGCGCAGCGGGCTGCGTGGTCAATGATTATGCCGATCGTCACGTCGATGGCCACGTCAAACGTACCCGACAGCGCCCGCTGGCAACCGGGCGGATCAGTGAAACCGAGGCCCAGCTGCTGTTTATCGGGCTGGTGACGGCGGCCTTCATGCTGGTGCTGTTGACCAATTGGTTTACCGTGTTGCTGTCGGTGGGTGGCGTGGTATTGGCGTTTATCTACCCGTTCATGAAGCGCTACACGCATTTTCCCCAGGTAGTGCTAGGGGCGGCGTTTTCCTGGGCGATTCCGATGGCGTTCGGTGCGGTCCTTGGCCATGTGCCGGTAGAGGCATGGCTGCTGTTCTTTGCCAATGTGCTGTGGACAGTTGCTTATGATACCCAGTACGCCATGGTTGATCGTGATGACGATATCAAGATTGGCATTAAATCGACGGCCGTGTTGCTGGGTAATTCCGACCGGCTGGTGATCGGGCTGCTTCAGCTGGCCACGCTGGCATTGCTGGCCTGGGTGGGCGCGCGCCTCGGGCTGGGCGGTTTTTTCTGGCTCGGCCTGGCGGGGATGGCGGCGACGTTTATTCACCAGCAGCGCTTGATCCGTCACCGTGAGCGGGATGCCTGTTTTCAGGCGTTTCTGAATAATCACTGGTCGGGCCTGCTGGTGTTTGCCGGTATTGCGCTGAGTTGGTGGCCAACGGCTGGCGAATCTCTGTCAATGTCATAGAATTGTCATCAAGTCATGGTGTGATCGTCATGTACCTGTCACTGGATTACTTTCTATCGGACACCGTGAGGCTCTGGAATGACCGCCAAGACCGTCTTGATCGTCGATGATGAAGCATCCATTCGCGAGATGATCGCGGTGGCGCTGGAAATGGCCGACTACCGTGTTCTTGAAGCGGACAACGCTCAGGATGCCCACGCCATGGTCGTTGATCATCAGCCTGACCTGCTATTGCTCGACTGGATGATGCCCGGTACCAGCGGCATCGAGTTGGCTCGGCGCCTCAAGCGCGAGGAAACCACCGCCGAACTGCCGATCATCATGCTCACCGCCAAGGGTGAAGAAGACAATAAGATACAGGGGCTTGAAGCGGGGGCCGACGATTATATCACCAAGCCGTTTTCGCCCCGTGAACTCGTGGCACGCCTCAAGGCCGTGCTGCGTCGTGCGACCCCACGTGGCGTGGAAGATCCCATCGAAATTAATGGGTTGCTGCTTGATCCGGTGGGCCACCGGGTAAGTGCCTACGGTAAAGCGCTGGATATGGGGCCGACCGAATACCGGCTGTTGCAATTCTTCATGACCCATCAGGAAAGGGCCTACACACGTAGCCAGTTACTCGACCAGGTGTGGGGCGGTAATGTTTACGTGGAAGAGCGCACCGTGGATGTTCATATTCGTCGGCTACGCAAAGCCCTGGGCGACGGACATCAGAACTTGATCCAAACGGTACGCGGTACGGGCTACCGCTTCTCCGCTCGAGCTTAACCGTGCGTTTGTGGAGCCGTGAGCTTTGGCGTTTGCTAGGTTGGGCGGCACTCGGCATCTGCCTGGGATGGCTACTTGGTCTGCCGGGCCTGGGGTTGGCCGGTGGCTTCGCGATGTGTCTGGTCTACCACTTGCGGCAATTGCGCGCCGCTTACCGCTGGCTGACGCAACGCCCGCAGGATGAACCGCCGGCCGCAGGAGGACTTTGGGGCGAATTGTTTGATCGTTTGTACCGATATCAGAAAAGCCAACGGATTACCCAGGGCCGTCTCCGCTCGACGCTTTCCCGCATTCAAGAGTCCTCGGAAGCCATGCGCGATAGCGTGGTGATGCTCGACCGTCACGGCGACCTGGAGTGGTGGAACAGCGCTGCCAGCAATATGCTGGGGCTACAAACCGCTCACGACCGCGGACAACATATTACCAATCTGCTTCGCGATCCGCGTTTTATCAGCTATTTCAATGCCCGTGACTACAGTGAGCCGTTGACGCTCACGTCGCCGATCGATGAGCGTCGCATTTTGCAGTACCAGATTACCCTTTATGGTGACGACGAGCGCCTGGTCATGGCGCGCGATATTACGCGCTTGCATCAGCTAGAGCAGATGCGCCGCGACTTCGTTGCCAACGTCTCCCATGAGCTGCGCACACCGTTAACCGTGTTATCGGGCTATCTCGAAACCTATGGCGAGATGGCTGATCAGCTTCCACCCCGATTGGGGCGCAGCATTGGGCAGATGCAGGCTCAGACACAGCGCATGCAAAATCTGGTCAACGACCTGTTGCTGCTGTCGCGATTGGAAATTGATCAGGGCGGACAGGATCATCAGCCAATGGACGTGACGTCCCTGCTAAACAGTGTCGGGGCCGATGCGCTGGCGCTTTCCGAGCATCAGCACACGCTCACCATTGAAGGCGACTACCCCACGCAGTTGGTGGGCAGCGAGCAGGAAATCCGCAGTGCCATTTCTAATCTGGCTTTCAATGCGGTGCGCTATACGTCTGCTGGCAGCGAGATTACGCTGCGCTGGAAAGCGTTTGGCCAAGGTGCCTGTATCGAAGTGTGTGACGATGGTGAAGGGATAGACCCTGTGCATATTCCCCGCCTCACCGAACGGTTTTATCGCGTCGATAAAGGCCGCAGTACCGCTACCGGGGGCACCGGGCTGGGCCTTGCGATTGTTAAGCATGTGCTGTTGCGCCACGATGCTCAGTTGCAAATCGACTCGCATCCGGGTGAAGGTGCCCGTTTCCGCTGTGTCTTCCCGGCGGCCCGCCTTAGCACGCCTTCCACGCCCCCGCGTAGTGTCTCTTCGGTTACATAGCTGGCTGTGTCGCTGAGTAACGGCGTCACATGTGCCATTGCGACACATATCCAGCGTATCCAAATGACACCTCCTGGCGATCAAGCGGCATCGTTAATGTTATTTAACTCATTGTTATTGATATATAATAAGTGAAATAACGAATAGCTGGCATAGAGGGTGCTTCTCTATAGGCAAGACAGTCTCTGGCATTGTAAGATGCAAAGAACTGTTGATACTTTTCTTTACGAAGTGAAGAAAAGTAACTACGCTTAGACAGTAGCCCAATGCAGGGCAAGGATGTCCTGCATTAGCAGGGATGATTAGAGATTCATTGGATGAGTCTAGAAGGCGGTCACACTGTCAGTCAGGGTAACGTCCACGGTTGGAGTCCCGCAAAAGGATTGGAAGCTGATAAGTACCACCGCCTAAAATGATCACTGTCGAAGACCCTGCCAAGGCAGGGTCTTGTTTTTGTTAGCCTTTCAACAACGTCAGCTTTCCCTTCTTCCAGCCTCCATATACTGGCCTTGCGTACACCTCAAGAGCGCTGGGTCACCGACTGAACATGGCGATAATGGTAATCCCACATCAGTACGGCACCTGCCACAGCGCCCGGGATCAGGAACAGATTGGCCAGCGGAATCCACGTCAACAGCGTGACCAAGCCGCCGTAGCTTAAGCTTTGCCACCAGCGAGCCGATAGGCGGCCACGCATATCGCGAAACGCTACCTTATTGTTATCCATCGGGTAATCCAGGTAGGTGATGGCCATCACCCAGGCGGAAAACAGCGCCCATAGCAGGGGCGCCAACAGATTAAGCCCTGGAATCCAGCCAATCACGAACAGCAGCGCGGCACGGGGCAGGATATAACCCAGCTTGACCATTTCGCGGCCCAGCGCATCAACGGTCGTTTTGGCCAGCCCCCGGTCATCCTGAGGTTCGCGACCGGTGACTTGAACTTCAACTTTAGCGGCCAAGAAACCGTAAAAGGGGGCTGCAATCAAGCTGGTCACCAGCGTGAAGGTAAAAAACACCACGACCAACAGGCTAAGCACGAAAAGGGGCCAGATAAGCCACGACAGCCAATCAAGCCAGTTGGGTATCATGCCCATCCAGTGAGCCAGCCAGCCATCAAAGCGGTTTAGCACAAAGCTGAACATGCTGACGTAGACCAGCAGGTTGACCAGAATGGGTAAAAAGACATAACGCCTCAGTCCAGGCTTATAGACACAACGTGTACCCCGGCTGATGGCAGTGAATGCATCTAGCATGAAAACATGTGACTCCTCAAAGATGACAATGCCCTGGCTGCCGTGCAGCCAGGGCGTATTGCATGAGGAATCGGGGGGCAGGTCAAGACTTTTTCGGTGCTGCCTGCTGGTCCAGTGTCTCAGGGTCGGTATGGCGAATATCCAGCCCCTTGACAAGGTAGACGACATGCTCGGCCAGGTTATTGGCGTGGTCACCCACCCGCTCCAGCGCGCGCAGAACCCACATGATGCTGAGTACCGAGGTGATCGAGCGCGAATCTTCCATCATGAACGTCATCAAGGAGCGCATGGCGCTGCCGTATTCACTATCGACATACTCATCCTCACGCACGACCTGCATGGCAAGCTCGGTATCGAAGCGGGCAAACGCCGTCAGCGAATCGCGCAGCATCTTGCGGACGTGCTCGCTGATGTGGCGCACTTCCACCAGCCCGCGAAGGGGGTTGCTGCTCTCGCTCAGGCTTAGCGCATTGCGGGCAATTTTGCTGGCTTCATCGCCAATCCGCTCCAGGTCGGAGGTGGCGCGGATGACGGCGAGCACCAGACGCAAATCCGAAGCGGCCGGTTGACGACGCGCTAGAATACGCGTGCACTCGTCATCAATCTGCAGTTGAAGATCATTCACCTGACGGTCGTTATCGCGGACTTTCTCGGCCAGCCGCGAGTCACTTTCCAGTAGCGCAAAGACGGCGTCCTGCACCTGTTTTTCCACCATGCCGCCCATGGCCATCAGGTGGGTTTTGAGTTCTTCCAACTCATGGTTGAATTGGCGCGAGATATGCTGGCTGTGGGTATCGCTGGTAATGTCCATGGAGCCCTCCTGACGGGGTTGCTTCAACCTAGGCCATACGGCCGGTTATATAGTTTTCGGTTCGTTGTAAACGAGGGTTAGTGAAAACGTGGTCGGTGGGGCCGTACTCCACAAGCTCACCCTGCTGCAAGAAGGCGGTGTAATCGGACACCCGGGCCGCCTGCTGCATATTGTGAGTCACCAACACTAACGTTAGCTGAGATTTCAGGTTACGAATCAACTCTTCGATCTTGAGCGTCGAAATCGGGTCGAGCGCCGATGCCGGCTCGTCGAGCAACAGCACGTCGGGCTGTACCGCCAACGTTCGTGCAATCACCAGGCGTTGCTGTTGCCCGCCTGACAGCTGCCAGGCGGAGCGATGCAAGCGGTCCTTGACTTCATCCCACAGGGCCGCCGAAGTGAGCGCCCACTCGATGATGTCATCCCGCTGGCGCTTGGCGAGCCGCTTCTGCAAGCGCAGGCCAAAAGCGACATTTTCGTAGATCGACATCGGAAAGGGGTTAGGTGTCTGGAATACCATGCCCACCCGACGGCGCAGCTCGGTTACGTTCATTTCCGGCGCATGAATGTTATGTCCCTCAAGGCTGATCTCACCGCTGTGGCTGACCGATTCATTAAGGTCATGCAAGCGATTGATCGCTCTCAAGAAGGTCGACTTGCCACACCCGGAAGGGCCAATGAAGGCCGTGACCCGATGGCGCGGCACCTGCAGCGTGAGCTGCTGCAAGGCTGGTTTCCCTGCGTAGGCCAGGCTGAACTGGTTGATGTCCAGACAGCACTGATCTGCTGGGAAATGCGCCACATGTGCTTGCGTGGCGTGGTCGACGTGTCGAGATGCTAGCATTCGCTTCCTCGCTGACGACGTAGATGATGACGCAATAATATGGCAGTTAGGTTAAGCACCAACACAATCAGCACCAATAACAGCGCTGTGGCATAGACCAACGGGATCGCTGCCTGGACGTCCTCGCCGTGAAAGGCGGTGTCAAACAGATGATAGCCAAGGTGCATAAACTTGCGTTCCAGATGCAGGTAGGGGAATTCTCCGTCGAGGGGCATCTGTGGTGCGAGCTTGGCGACCCCGACCAGCATCAACGGCGCGACTTCACCAGCGGCCCGGGCCACGGCCAAAATGACCCCGGTCAACATCGCCGGGGTGGCCATGGGTAATACGATACGCGTCAACATTTCAAACCGGGTGGCGCCAAGGGCCACCGCACCTTCACGTTGGGCATCGGGAATGCGCGCCAGCCCTTCTTCGGTCGCGACAATCACGACCGGCAGCGTCAGCAGGGCAAGGGTCAGCGATGCCCATAACAGGCCACCGGTACCAAAGGTGGGCGACGGCAAGGCGTCGTCGAAGAACCACGCATCCAGCGTGCCACCAATGCCATAGACAAACACGCCCAGCCCGAAGACGCCGTAGACAATGGACGGTACCCCCGCGAGATTGCGGACGCCAATGCGTACCAGGCGGGTGAGGGGTCCCTGATGGGCAATCTCATTGAGATAGATGGCGGCCAGCACGCCAAAAGGCGTGACGATCACCGACATTAGAATCACCATCAGCATGGTACCGAAAATAGCCGGCCACACCCCCCCATCGGTATTGGCGGCACGCGGTCCCTGGCTTAAAAACTGCCAGACGTCCGTTGCCCAGCGCTGCACTTTTTGGCCAACGTGCATGGCATTGGGCGCTTCAATGCTCAGCACGGTGGCAAGCGGCTGGCGCAGGGTTTGCCCCTGGGGCGTACGCAAGGTGAGCTGATAGCGAGCGCGCTCGGGCGCGGACAGCTGGAGCGCCTGCTTTGCTTGCTGCAGGGCAGTATGGCCGCTAAAGCGCTCGCCGTTTACCTCAATGGCTTCCAGATAGCCGATAAAGTCGCCCCAGGTGCGCCGTTTCAGACGCAGCAGTGCCGCGGGCTGGGTCTGTTGTGCAATGGTGTCAATCGCCACCCAGCGCCAGCGGGCGTCGTCGATGTCACGATTGCCCGTAAAGTAGAGGCGTTCGCTACCTGCCCGGTTGGGAAGCGGCATATCGCGGACTGCCTCGCCTGCCACCACATCGCCATTGTGCAGGGTGATTTCGTCCAGTGTTGCCGGCCAGAAATGGCCCAGGCCACGTGTCAGCAGTAACGCCAGCAAGGCGCCCAGCATGAGCAAGGAGAGGGCTACACAGCCCGCGCACAGCCACGGCCAGATGCCCTGCTGTACGGCACTTTTCAGCCACTTCACGAAGCCCCCCCCAGTCGCTGGTAGCGACGGCGCAGCCGTTGGCGAACCAGCTCGGCCAGGGTGTTGACTAAAAAGGTGAACAGGAACAGCAACAGGGCTGCGAGCACCAGCATGCGATATGGAGTACTCCCCGCAGTGGCTTCGGGCAGCTCAATGGCGATAGCGGCGGCCATGGTACGCATGCCTTCGAAGGGACTGGCGCTGAGCAGTGCCGTATTGCTGCTGGCCATCAGTACGATCATGGTTTCCCCCACCGCTCGGCCTGCGCCGATCATGATGGCTGAAAACAGCCCCGGCCCAGCTGCGGAAAGCGCGACTTTAACGACCGCTTGCCAGCGGCTGGCGCCGAGCGCCTGAGCGCCTTCCATCAGCGGGCGAGGCACCTCGGTGAGCGCATCTTCGGCCAGCGAATAGACGCTGGGAATCACGGCGAAGCCCATTGCCAGGCCGACAATCAGGGCATTACGGGTGACGTAATCGAGTCCAAACACGGCATAAAGATGCTGGCGAAGGTCGCCATCCCAAAAGGTCTGCTCCACCAGTGGCGTTAACCACAGGGCGAGGATGAACATGACAATGAGCCACGGAATCAGCCACAGAGCTGCCCACGAAAGCGGCAGACGACGCTGCCAGCGGCGGCTTGCCAGGTGCCAGACCAGACCGGCGAGCCCGGCACTAAGCGGCAGCCAGACGATGACCACCAGGGTGCTGGCCAAGTGGCGCTCGACCCAGGGGGCGAGCAGCATACCGGCGATAAAGCCGATGACCACCCCAGGGATGGCTTCCATCATTTCCAGGGTTGGTTTGATGCGGCTGCGTAGTCGGGTCGACATGAAAAACGCTGAATAGGCGGCCGCCCCCAGTGCGAGCGGCAACGCAAACAGTAATGCCATCAGGGCGGCTTTCAGCGTTCCCCACGCCAGCGGCGAGAGCATGGCAAGCGAGGCGTTCTCGCCATCCAGCAACAAGGGGGCTGCTTCCCAGACCAAAAATACCCCAATACCCAATATCGCCAGCAACACACCGATACCACCGGCGGTGATAAGTCCGGTGGCGATGCGGTCCTGCAAGTGGCGAAGCGGCTGATGAAAGAGCCGAGCGCGAGTCATTTGACGATCATGGGCAAGTCAGCGGTAGGGTCAGCGTTTGGGGGTACATGGATGCTCCTTACGTTACGTGACCAATGTGACAATTAAATGACAAATTCCGGCTACCATGCCCGCTGAGCCTCCAGATCGTCCAGGGGCAGGGGGACGAAACCCGACGCCCGGGTAATTTTCTGACCTTCAGTCGACATGATGAGATCCAGAAACGCCCGCTCGGCGGCAGGTAGCGATTCGTCAGGCGGCAGGTTGACGTAGATATACAGGTAGCGGGAAAGCGGATAGTCGCCGCTTTGAATGGCGGTTTCGCTGGGCGGCACGGCGTTACCCTGCGTAGTGGTCAGTGAGAGTGCCTTTACCGATGGCGTCAAGTGGTTATGACCAGAATAGCCCATTGCTCTATAGGACTCGCCCACGGCCGCGACGACCGCCGACGCGCCCATGTACTCGCTGATATCGGGGCGGAACTCACCGTCACACAGCGCGCGTTGACGAAACAGGCCGTAGGTGCCCGAGGCCATATTCCGTCCGTGCAAGGCGATGCGACCGCTTGGCGCCGTCGCGTCCTGGGTCAATGTTTCCCAGCGAGTGATCGATTGTTCGCCACCACAGGCCTGGGTGGTCGAAAAAACCGCATCCACGTCCTGACGTGAGATCGCCGACAGTGGGTTGTGACGATGTACAATCACGATAAGCGCATCGCGTGCCACGCGCAGTTCCAGCGGTGGGTAGCCATAACGCTCGATAAAGGCGTTGCGTTCCTCGTGGGTCATGCGCCGGGACATGGGGCCGATGCGGGTAGTGCCCGCCAACAAAGCCGGTGGTGCGCTGGCAGAGCCGCTGGCTTGAAATTGCACGTTGATTTCCGGATATTGAGTGGTAAGCGCTTCGCCCCAGCGCAGCATCAATCCGGCCATGGTGTCGGACCCAACGGCGCCCAGGGTGCCGCTCACGGAAGGCTGCTGGGGCTGTGCCCAGCCAACAAGCGGCAAACTCAAGAGCAGCCAGGCCAGGCCCAGTGCCGCGCGATATTTCATGCGAAAAGCGAAACCGTTACTATTCAATCGGAAGCTCTCTTGTGATTAACTCGTTATTTATTGCAATGCAGCAAGGCGCGCCTCAGATGGCGACCTGATTTTCACAATAATAAACCGACAAAGCGACCGACACATGACACTGCTGGATACCGATTTGGACGATGTGCCTGCCCCCCAAGGGCAATTGACCCTCAAATTACTGGCTTCGCGCCAGGATACCAATGTTTACGGTGACATTTCCGGCGGATGGCTGGTGAACCAGATGGATCAGGCGGCCGAGCTGGCGGCTGGCCGTGAAGCCGGCGGGCGAACCGCCACCGTGGCCATTGAGGCAATGGATTTTTTAAGCCCGGTGCGGGTCGGGTCGATGGTGAGCGTGTACACCCAGCTTCAAGAGGTGGGGCATAGCTCGATGAAGATCGATGTGGAGGTGTGGGTACGTGCCCTACACGAACAGCATCTGGACGAGCGCCAAAAGGTGACCGAGGCACGCTTTGTGATGGTGGCGCTGGACGACAATGGCCGCATCCGCGCGGTGCATGACTAAACAGGCCCTATAGCGACTCTAGAAACATGACTCTAAACATAAAGGGCGCTTGAGTCAGCGCCCTTTATGCCTGTCTGCGATCTAAACGCCTATGAACCTACGTTATCACGGCTTTTCAAATAGGCGTATTCGCCAACATCGCTGAAGGGACGGACGATTTTCTGGAACGCCGAATAGGACTCATACACCCGGCGTGATGCTTCGTCGTCTTCGACCTGACGCTGGATGGCTTTCTGAGAGCTTTCATAGAGCGCCGCCATGACCTCCTCGGGGAAGGTGCGTAACTGTACATCGTGTTCGTCCACCAGGGCTTCCAGGGCCTGGGCGTTACGAAAGGCAAACTCGCTGTACATCGCCAGATTTGAGGCGCGTGCGGCTTCGGTGACGACGGCTTTCAGGTCGTCGGGCAGCGCGTTCCAGGCGTCGAGATTGATGGTGCCCTCAAGCGCGGCTGTTGGCTCATTCCACACCGAGGTGTAGTAGTAGTCCGCCACCTGATGCAAGCCGAAGGCCAGGTCGTTATAGGGGCCGACCCAGTCGGCGGCATCCAGTACGCCGGTTTGCAGCGAGGTGAAGATCTCCGACCCCGGCATGTTGACGGTGCTCACGCCGATGCCGTTCATGGCTTCACCAGCTAGTCCCGGCAAGCGCAGCTTGAGGCCCTGCATATCGTCCAGCGAGTTGATCTCTTTCTTGAACCAGCCCGCCATTTGCGGCCCGGTATTGCCGACAGCAAAGGGCTTCAGGTTGTGCTGAGCGTAAATCTCATCCCACAGCGCCTGGCCATCACCGTGGTAAAGCCAGGCGTTCATTTCGGTGGTGGTCATGCCGAAGGGCACGGCCGTGAAAAACTGCGAAGCGGCGACTTTTCCACGCCAGTAATATGACGCCGAGTGGCCCATTTCCGCAGTGCCCGCCGCCACAGCATCGAAGACTTCAAGCGCAGGTACCAACTCGCCCGCGCCGTGGACGGTAATTGTCATGCGGCCGTTGGAAAGCTGCTCCACCCGACGGGCGAAGTCATTGGCACCGGTGCCTAGCGCAGGAAAGTTTTTCGGCCAGGAGGTGACCATGTCCCAGTTGTAGGTTTCGTTGGCGTGGGCCTGGGAGGTGGACACGAAAGGGGCGGCGGCGGCCCCTGCGACGCCAAGGCTGGCGGTTTTGAGAAAGTGACGGCGTTGCATGATGAGCAAGACTCCAAACGTAATGTTGCTATTTTTTATGGGGCGCACGGGCACCGATTCCGCCCGTCAGTATGCGTGAGGGCGAATTTTGCCCGCAAGTTTTCCGATCAATCGTCGCTGGCATCTTTCATGCGGTTGGCATGGCGAACCAGCCAGTAGCAGCCCCCAAGCGCCAGCACTGCCGCGGCCAGCGAGGCAATCTGCCAGGGATCGATGGTTTCCATGTCCAGCACCATGAACTTGCGCACCAGTGCCATGATGGCAATCAGCACGACAATCTCGACATGGATAAAGCCTTTGCCACTGGTCATCGTCCGTACAATGGAGTTGTTGAACTCCATGGCAATCAGCACGGTAAGAATCATGTCGAATAGCGCTTGAAACACGCGGTAGTCAAAGGGGTCACGGCTTTGAATGAATAACAGCTGGACTACGTGAATGACCAGGTAGTACATGGCAACCAGTACGGCCCCGGCGATGGCCAGGGTCAGTATCAACGAGATGATGCGTTCAAAACGGTGGTAGCCGCTCAAGGCTGACCAGCCGTTGCACACTTCGGGAAAGAGGCGTTTCAAGCGTTGTTTCATAAGGTTCTCTGTGGGGCAGTCGGTGCGCGCACGCAAAGATGCGTCAGTAATGCGTCGCGAGTCGTTTAAAGCGGTGTCAGCTTGGCGAAACCTAACACCAGCCATTTAACACCCTCGCCTTCAAAGCTGACCTGGACCCGGGCGCGGGCGCCTTCACCTTCCGCGTTAAGGATTATCCCTTCACCGAAGACCGGGTGTTCTACCCCCTGGCCAACATGCAGGCTGGGCAGGTCGTCGCTGGCCTCGACACTTTGTTGTGCGAAGGACGTGCGCGAGGCGGTGACCGGGCGGGAAATATGTCCGCGCAGGCGCACTTCTTCGAGCAGGTGCGGCGGCAGTTCGCGCAGAAAGCGCGACGGACGTGGAAACACCTCTTTGCCATGCAGGCGGCGGGTTTCGGCGTGGGTGAGGTAAAGTTTCTGCATCGCGCGGGTCACGCCGACGTAACACAGGCGACGTTCTTCCTCGAGCCTTCCCGGCTCCTCCAGTGACATCTTGTGGGGGAACAGGCCTTCTTCGACGCCCGCAATAAATACCACGGGGAATTCCAGGCCCTTCGCCGAGTGCAGCGTCATCAGCTGCACGCTGTCCTCGAACTCTTCGGCCTCGTGATCCCCGGCATTGAGGGCGGCTTCTGACAGGAACGCCTCCAGTGCCGCCATGCCTTCGCCGGCTTCCGGCGTTTCAAAGGCATCGCCGTGGGTGAAGGCCCGCGCGGCGTTGACCAGCTCCTCGAGGTTTTCCACCCGCGCCTGGCCTTTCTCGCCACGTTCGCTCTTGTGGTGTTCGATCAGGCCGGTACGCACGGTCACGTGGTCGATGATCTCGTGCAGTGGGAGCCCGGAGGCGTCGTTATCCAACTGCTCGATCAGGTTGGCAAAGGCCTGCACCGCGTTGCCCGCGCGGCCTTTCAGCGTGCCGTCGTGAATCGCGTCGTGCAGTGCCTGCCACAGCGGGATGTTTTGCTCGCGGGCGCGCAGGCGAACGATTTCCACCGTACGGGTGCCAATGCCCCGCGTCGGCACGTTGATCACCCTTTCCAGAGAAGCGTCGTCGTCGCGGTTGAGCAATAGTCGCAGGTAGGCCAGGGCGTTCTTGATTTCCAGCCGTTCGTAGAAGCGGTGGCCGCCGTAGATACGGTAGGGCATTCCCTGGCGGATCAACGTCTCTTCCAGCAGACGCGATTGCGCGTTGGAACGGTAGAGAATCGCCATATCGCGGCGGTTGAGGCCTTCATCGACTTTTTCCTTGATGGTGTCGACGATAAAGCGCGCTTCTTCGAGGTCGTTAAAACCTGCGTAGACGGATATAGGGTCACCCTCGACGCCGTCGGTCCACAGCTGTTTGCCCATGCGTTCGCTGTTGTGGCTGATCAAGGCGTTGGCCGCATCGAGAATCGCGCTGGTGGAGCGGTAGTTCTGCTCAAGGCGGACTGTGTGCGTCTGGGGGAACTCCTGCTCGAAACGGCGGATGTTTTCGACCTTGGCCCCGCGCCAGCCGTAGATCGACTGGTCGTCGTCGCCGACCACGGTCATGGGCGTCTGCATGCCGGTGAGCAGCTTCAGCCAGGCGTACTGGAGCGTGTTGGTGTCCTGAAATTCGTCGACCAACAGGTGGCCGAAGCGCTCGCGGTAATGGGCCAGCAGTGCGGGGTTGTCGCGCAGCAGTTCAAGGCTTCTGAGCAGGAGCTCGCCGAAATCGACCAGCCCGCCGCGTTCACAGGTCAACTGGTAGCGTTCGTAGAGCTCGACCATCTGCCCCATATAGGCATCGCCGTCCACGTTGACCTGATGCGGGCGTAGGCCTTCTTCCTTACAGCCGGAAATGAAATGCTGTACCTGGCGGGGTGGGTAGCGTTCGTCGTCGATGGAGTAGTCTTTCAGCAGGCGTTTTACAAGCCGTAGCTGGTCGTCGGCGTCAATGATCTGAAAGTGCTGTGGCAGCCGCGCATCCTGCCAGTGGGTGCGCAGCAGGCGATGGGAGATCGAGTGGAAGGTGCCCACCCAGACATGGCGCAACGACAGCCCCAGCAGCGCTTCCAGACGGGTGCGCATTTCTCGCGCGGCCTTGTTGGTAAAGGTCACGGCCAGCAGCGCATAGGGGGACAGGCCCTCGGCCTGCATCAGCCAGGCAATGCGGTGCACCAGCACGCGGGTTTTGCCCGAGCCGGCACCCGCCAGTACCAACAGATTGCCTTGAGGGGCGCTGACCGCTTCGCGCTGGTCGGAGTTAAGCTGATCGAGTATCGCCGTGACGTCGTCCATATAAGCCGCTGCCGGGTCGAAAAATGGGCCGTCAGTTTAGCACAGCCACAACGATAACTTGGCGTTCACGAGTCTTCCGGGAAACGCAGTGAGTTAAGGCTCTTCTTCACTGACTTGAGCTGCTCGGCGAGTTTCGGGCCACGGGTCTTGGCGACGCCCACCGCCAGCACGTCGACCAGTACCAGGTGGGCGATGCGCGAACTCATTGGCGTGTAGATTTCGGTGTCTTCGTGCACATCGATATACAGCGGCAGTGTCACCTCTTCTGCCAGCGGTGAGTCGCTGGGGCACAGGCCAATCACCGTTGCACCCGCCTCCCGGGCCAGGCGGACGCTGGCGACCAGCGCCTTGGTGCGCCCGGTTTGCGAAATCGCTACTACCACATCGCCTTCCTTTAGCGTCACCGCGGACATGTTCTGCATGTGGGGGTCGGCATAGGCGGAGGTGGAAATCTGCAAACGAAAAAATTTGTGCTGGGCGTCGAAAGCCACGGCCCCTGACGCGCCGAAACCGTAAAACTCGACCCGATTGGCCATCGCCAGAGCATTGACTGCGCGGCCCAGGGCATCGTTATCCAGGCGATCCCGTACCGATAGCAAGGTGCCCACCGTCGAATCGAAAATGCTGTGCGAGAACTCGGCGACGGAATCGCTATCGTTCATCGAGAACTGGGCAAACTGGCTGCCGGTGGCCAGCATCTGGGCGAGCTGGAGTTTAAAGTCCTGGAAGCCATTGCAGCCCAGAGCGCGGCAGAAGCGCACCACGGTGGGCTCGCTGACCTTTGCCTCGGTGGCAAGGTCGACGATCCGCATATGGATGACTTCCTCGGGATTGCGCAGTACAAACCGCGCCACTTTCTGCTCGGAGCGGCGAAAGTGCTCCATGCGGCGTCTCATTTCATCGAACAGGGCGCGACTCACGTTTAGCTCCTTAAAATAAAGCCGAGTAGCTCACTATATGGGCAAGCAAAGCATGCGGCCACCGTTGGGGTGACGTTAGGCGGTTCTTTTTTCTAAGTGGTCATCATTTTGTCAAGTAGGTTATAGTAAAAACTGAAGTGCCGCACTGCATCATCTATCAGTCGTCACGGATGCAGGTGGACGTAGGCATATTCACCTGGAGGAACGTCGATCATGCGTAATGTCGAACGCATCACCTCGGTCAAGAGCGAATTGCTCGATATCTTCATGAGCATGGAAGTGGATGAACATGTCCAGCGTCGGCGTAGTGCCGCGCAACGCAACCTACGAGCACGGCGGGGAATCGAACTGCATCGGGAATTTCAAGCGTTATCGCGGGATATTGCTCCCTTACCGGACGAAGACGAACGGCAAGAGAGCGAACTGCACTGAGAAGCTAATTTCACCAGGAGAGGTGCTCAACGGCGATGCTTGACGTGAGTCTCGCCGTATAAAGCACGGTCATGGGCGTTTGGCTCTGCTAAGCGCAGAGCCAACTTAACCCGACTTAAAGGATACCCGCGAGGAACACCACAATAACGCCAATCGGCGCGATAAAGCGCGCGATGATGTTCCACACGCTGAGCCCTGTGCCGGACAGCGCCAGCTCCTGCTCGACGCTCTTGCGATCCAGGCACCACGCGACAAACACGACGGCACCGAGGCCGGTGAGCGGCAGCAGAATCTTCGCGGTGAAGGTGTCAAGCAAGTCGAAGATATTCAGCCCGAAGAACAAGACATCCGACCACAGGTTGAACGACAGCAGCGCTGCGACACCCAATAGCCAAACCACAATACCGCTGACCAGCGTCGCGGGGACCCGTGACAGCGAGGTGCGTTCTTCAAGCATCTCCACAGTGGGTTCGAGCAACGAAATTGCCGAGGTCAGCGCGGCAAAGGTCAGCAACAGGAAGAACATCAGCCCCAGAATGACACCGCCGGTCATGTTGCCGAACGCAATAGGCAGGGTAACGAAGATCAGCCCCGGCCCTTCGCCAGCGCTCAAGCCATTGGCAAACACGATGGGGAAAATGGCCAAACCGGCCAGCAACGCAATGGCGGTATCAATAATGATGACCGTGCGCGCTGTGCTCAGCAGGTTGACGTCTTCGCCCAGGTAGGAGCCGTAGGCCATCATGATGCCCATGCCCAACGACAGCGTGAAGAACGCCTGGCCCATGGCGGCCAGCACCACACCGCCATTCAACGCACTCCAGTCCGGGCTGAACATGAACGCCAGGGTTTCGCCGAAGTGGCCGGTGGTCATCCCATAACCCACCAGAATCAGCATTAAAATGACCAGCGCGGGCATCAGCGAGCGCACGGCGCTCTCAAGCCCTTTGGTCACGCCGCGGGCCACGATGCCGATGACCAGCAGCATAAAGGCGCTGTGCCAGAGCAGTAGCGTGCCGGGGCTGGCCAGCATGCCATTAAAGATCGCGCCAATGCTGTCGGCATTCTGACCGCTGAAGGTGCCAATCACTGAACTCAGCGTATAGTTGAGCGACCAGCCGCCAATCACGCTATAGAACGACAGGATCAGGAAGCCTGCCAGGACACCGCTGATACCCACCAGTGCCCATCCCTTGGACTTGCCGCTTTGGCTGGCCAATTCTTTCATGCTGTCGATGGGATTTTTCTGCCCGCGTCGGCCGATCATCCACTCGGAAAGTAGAATGGGCACGCCGACCAATGCCACGCAGGCAAGGTAGACCAGCACGAAGGCCGCACCACCGCTTTCGCCGACCAGATATGAGAAGCGCCAAATATTACCCAGGCCTACTGCCGAGCCGGCGGCTGCCAGCACAAAGGCCATTTTCGATGACCACTGTGCATGTGCAAGTTTTGCCATACATCACCTGTTGATTAATTGATTGTAATAAGTCGTTGTCGGCGCGTTGCACCGTTATTCGAAAAAGGACTGACAGAAGATTGCCAGCGTCGTTTTTCGAAAGTATGCGCAATTTATCCGATCAGTGACCTGCATGCCAGTCAGCACCGCTAAAAAACCAGGTTAAAACAGTTGGCTCTGCTTTTCATTGGCAAACGGACCAAGCGGCGGTAGTGCCGTCATGTTTTGAAGGTCGTTATAGAACATGCGGGCGAGCATCGGGGACTCCCGATTATCCGCGGTATGCACAAATAAGAAAGGGGTTTTCCCCTGATTTATCCACAGGGCTAGGCGTGACTTCCAGGCACTGAAATAGTCAATATTAATGGCTTTGTCAACATGGCCAATAAAGCGAATGACAGGATGATTCGCTGT
Source organism: Vreelandella janggokensis (assembly GCF_031451615.1). Lineage (NCBI taxonomy): Bacteria > Pseudomonadati > Pseudomonadota > Gammaproteobacteria > Oceanospirillales > Halomonadaceae > Vreelandella > Vreelandella janggokensis. The sequence goes on from NZ_JARWAJ010000002.1 coordinate 145,875, forward strand.
TGAAAGCACGTGTAATGGGAGTTTCGGCTTTTCTTGCTGGGCGTGGGCCAGGCCTGGGTGGTCATTTGCCGGGGTCGAGAACAGCGGGCGCACATCGAGCATCACACGGTTTGCCCGATAAGTTATCAACAACCGGTTAAGGGCCTTCTCGGCCGCGCCCTTGTGGAAAAAGTCATGGTGACGCACTTCAACCGCGCAGGGTAAATGCGTGGGCCAGCCTGCCAGCAAGGTTTCCAACCGGGGGAGTTCATCAGGGCCAAAATCGCGAGGCAACTGGACCATGGTGGGCCCCAATCGGTGGTGAAGTGGGGCGAGGGCATCTAAAAAGGCCCAGGCCTCGTCCAGGCGTGTCAGGCGCTGGTCGTGAGTAACGCTTGCAGGGAGTTTGAAGCAAAAACGGAAATGGGCAGGCGCCTGGCGTGCCCAGCCCGCGACTGTTTCCGGTTTCGGCGCACCGCTGTAAAACGTGGTATTGCCCTCGACGCTGGAAAACACCGCCGCATAATCGCTGAGCAGGTCGGTTTTGGCGTAACGCGGATAGAGCGTGCCCGACCAATCCTGATTGGACCACATGGGCAAGCCGATATAGAGCGGGCACGTCATGGCGTGGCGTTAACCTCAAGAAATATGGCCATTAATGTAACAGCCGGACAAGTGACGCTGCCAATGCTAGTTGGAGCGCCTGGCAGGTGCGGGTGGTATTTTGATGAAGCTAAGGGAAGAAAATATGCAATTGTCGGCGTAACAGGCGCGTTACTATCTATCCAGGCTTTATGATCAAGGAGCGCACGATGAGCGCAGCGCACGTCAGCAGCGATGATATTCGCGACCAATTTTCCAAGGCCATGTCGGCCATGTACCAGCAGGAAGTGCCTCAATACAGTGCCCTGCTGTCGTTGGTCGCGGCGGTTAATGAAGAGGTGCTGGCGGCGTCGCCGGCGCTGCGTGAGACGCTCGCCGCCAATAATGCTCTGGAGCGCCTTGACGTGGAGCGTCACGGGGCGATTCGCGTCGGCACGCCCGAGGAGCTCGCGCTGCTGTGGCGCATGTTCGCGGTGATGGGCATGCTGCCCGTCGGCTACTACGATCTGGCACCTGCCGGCGTGCCGGTTCACTCCACGGCGTTCCGCCCGGTCGACGATGCAGCGCTGTCGCGCAATCCCTTTCGGATTTTCACGTCGCTGCTGCGCCTGGAACTGATCGAGGATACCGAGCTGCGTCAGCAGGCTCGCGAGATTCTGGATGCACGGCGTATCGTGACCCCGCAGGCCGAGGCGTTGATTGAAACCTTCGAGCGCCAGGGCGGGCTGACTGCCGATCAGGCGGCGCAGTTTGTCGATCAGGCGCTGGAAACATTTCGCTGGCACGACCAGGCCACGGTCGACCTGGTCACCTATCAGCGCCTGCAGCAGGAGCACCGCCTGATTGCCGATGTAGTTTGCTTCAAGGGGCCGCATATCAACCACCTGACCCCGCGCACCCTGGACATCGATGAAGTGCAGCGGCGCATGCCACAGGTAGGCATCGACCCCAAGGCGATTATCGAAGGGCCACCGCGCCGTCGGTGCCCTATTCTGCTGCGCCAGACCAGCTTCAAGGCCCTGGAAGAGCCGATTGCGTTTGCCGATGCCGCCCAGGGACACCACACGGCGCGCTTTGGCGAAATCGAGCAGCGCGGCATCGCGCTCACCCACACAGGCCGTGCGCTATACGACCGCTTGCTTGGCGAGGCGAAACAGGCTGCGGAGGCGGAAAACGCCGCTCACCAGGCCCGCTTGGCGGCGGTGTTTGAGGCCTTTCCGGATGACGAAGCAACGCTGCGGCGCGAAGGATTGGCGTTTTTCCACTACCACGCGATACCCGGTGCGCAAGTGGCGGCGCCGGTCGATGAAGGTGACGTGGAACGGTTATTGGCGCAAGGCGCGCTGACCGCCACGCCGATGACCTACGAGGACTTTCTGCCGGTTAGCGCGGCGGGCATTTTCCAGTCGAACCTGGGTGACAACGGCCAAAGCGGCTACGCTCAGGATGCCAACCAGCAGCAATTCGAGCAGGCGCTCGGCGTGCCGGTCACCGATGAAGTCGCCCTCTACGCCAAGCGCCAGCAGGCATCGCTCGATCAGGCGCTGGCGCAGTTAACTGGAAATGGTGGTGCGAATGAGCCGGGCTTTTTCCAGTAGCAGCGGTAAGTGTCGTTCCATCAGCGTTTCAAGGTCGACCCGAGCGGCATTGGTGCTGATGTTGATGGCGCCCAGGAGTTTGTCGTTGGCATCGAAGGCGGGCACGGCCAATGACCGCAGGCCCGGATCGAGCTCCTGATCGGCAATGGCGTAGCCTTGCTCACGCACCTTGCCAATGCACTGCTTGAGGTCGTCTTTTTGGGTAATGGTCTTGTCGGTGTAGCGGGTTAACGTCAGCCGTTCGAGGTAGGCGTCGAGTTCGGCGTCGGGAAGCTGAGCAAGCAAAACCCGACCCATCGACGTATGCGCGGCGGGTAGCCGTGTGCCCACCGACAGGGTAATGCCCATCAGGCGATGCGGGGCGGCAGAGCGGGCGACGTAGGTGATATCGTCGCCATCCAGGACGGCAAGCGAAGAGGACTCACCGCTTTCCTGAGTAATATCTTCCAGATACTGCTGAATGACGCTGCGGTAGTCATTGGCCGACAAAAAGGCATAGCCAAGCTGCAGCACGCGCGGCGCCAGCTCGAAATAGCGCTGCTGCTTGCGTACGTAGCCCAACGCGTGCAGCGTCAGTAGAAAGCGTCGTGCCGTGGCGCGATTCATGCCGGTGCGCGAGGCCACTTCGCTCAATGTCATCCGCGGGTGCGCATCGTCAAACGCCAGGATGACATCCAGGCCGCTGGCAAGCGCGGTGACAAAATCGCGGTCATCGGGATCGAGTTTGTCTTCCTGAGCCGTTGCGTCCATGGGGTCGATAGGCCATTTAGAGGGATTTAACTGAGCAATATAACACGCTGTTCGAATAACGAACAAATGCGCATTTTTGTGTACTTTCAGCTCATTACGATGCATTGATAACACGTTATAATGATGCACCGAGCTTACACATGATGACGACCCAGCGCTGAGAGGATATCAATCAATGAGTCAGCCAAAAGTAACGGTACTTCATGGCCCCAACCTGAACCTTCTAGGGGTTCGTCAGCCCGATGTGTACGGGTATGAAACGCTTGAAGATGTGAACAACGCTTTGCGCAAGACCGCGATAATGGCGGGCTGGGAAATCAACTGTTTCCAGAGCAATCATGAAGGCGAACTGATCGACGCGATTCATGCGGCACGTCTCGATGGAACCCTGGCCATCATCATCAACCCGGCTGCCTATACCCATACGTCCGTTGCTATCCTGGATGCGCTCAATGCCTTTGAAGGCAAGGTGATCGAGGTGCACATCTCCAATGTCCATCAGCGTGAAAGCTTTCGGCATCATTCCTATGTCTCGCTGCGTGCCGATGGGGTCATTGCGGGGCTCGGCACCCAGGGCTATCAAGCAGCGCTCGACGCTATTCTGGCAGCAAACGATTAAGCGTTGACGCCCTACACGGCGAGCAATCCCGCAAGTGTCATCCCCCCGATGATCAAGCTAAGCGTAAAGAAGGACGCCACCGTCGCCACCAGCATGGCGGTGGCGCTGATGCCACCGAGACCGTAGCGCTGACCGAAGAGTGGATAAATGCTGATCATCGGCGCGGCGGCGAACAGCAGCGCACCGGCAACGTAAATTGGCTCGATATCGGGGATCATAAGAAACGCCATCAATACTGCCAGGGGATGAAGGATAAGTTTGCCGATCACAATTTGGCCCACGTCGCGCACCATGCCCTTAACGTGAAGCCCAAACAGCGACCCACCAATCACAAACAGCGCTGCAGGCCCTGCCGCTTCAGCGAGCATATTGATCGCTTTATCAATGGGAGTGGGAATGACCAGTCCGGTTAGCGCGATCAATATGCCTACCGAGAGGCCGATCAATACCGGGTTTTTGGCCAGGTTCAGCGCCGTCTGCCGAGCGGTTTGCCACGGGCTGGCGCCGTGTTGGTTGCCCATTTCAGCAAGGATCAGTGCTGCCGGAATAATCAGAAGATTTTCAATCAGCATATTCAGTGCCAAGAGCACCGCGGCGGGTGAGCCGATGACCATGGCGGCCACCGGGTAGCCAACGAAACCGCTATTGGCCGCGGCCATACCCAGTGCCTGCATGGCGCTGACGTTGAGCGGTTGGCGCTGGAGCCGGTAGCAAAGCCACAACCCTGCGCTGAAAACGACGATGGAGCTCAAGCCGTAAGCGATCAGGTAGTCGAGCCTAAGTATTTCTTCCAGCGGCTGCTGGGTTAACGCACGAATCACGAGCGCCGGTAGCGAGCAGTAGAGCACGAATACGCCCACTCCCTGCAGCTGCTCGCGCTGGATAATGCCGCTCCATCTCGCTGCGTAGCCTACGCCAATCAGCAGGAATATGGGGGTGGTGATTCCCAGTATCGCGAGCATGGCAGCCCCTTGACGCATGAAGGCAGGTTCAAATAGCGAATAATTGTACGCTATTTCGCTGGCGCTTCATGGTATGGAGTGAGCAGAGGAAGCGACAAGCTGCTCTATATAGTGTGTACGCAGCGGTATCACATGCGGGTCGATCTGGTTGGCGGGGATACGCCCGGCAGTGAAGAAACGAAAGGCATCCACGCCCTGAAACACGAACAGATCAACGCCGGAAAGCGTTTTGGCGCCAGCCTGATAGGCGGCATTCAACAGCTCGGTATGGGCGGGGATGTACACCGCATCAAAAACCCAGTGCTGCACGCCCAGCCCGGCGGTATCGATGGGGCAGCCGGGGTGGTTGATATGGCCAATCGGCGAGCAGTTGACCACGCCCTGCCAATGGGGCAGTGCCTGCGGTACCTGCGCTGACGTGATGCACGTCGCGTGAATACCCATGGCGTTGAGGTCACGGCTGAGGTTTTCTGCCCGGGCGCTGTCATGCTCAAGAATGTGGATACAGCTGACCGCGAGTTCACCCAGCGCGCAGGCCACCGCACGACCTACCCCCCCGGCACCGATCAATAGCACATCGCCCGCTGGCCGATCGCCGAAAGAGTGGCGGTAGGCGCTGATGAAGCCGGTGTAGTCGGTGTTTTCAGCGCGCAGGCCGTCTTCATCGAAAAGTAGCGTATTGGCGGTGCCGACCCGGCGCACGCCCTCGCCGCGAATATCGGCCAATTGCGCGGCTTTTTCCTTGAACGGGAAGGTCACATTGGTGCCCCGGTAGCCCTCAGCGCGCAAGGTGTGTATGGCATCGGGAAAGTCAAAATCCTCGACGCCCCGGCTATCGACCAGGTCGTAGCGTACCGGCTCGCCCAGTGACGCACCCAGGCGCTCATGCAAATCCGGGGATTGCGATTTGGCAATGCCCTCGCCTACCAGTCCGAGTTTGATCATGCTTGGGGGTCTCCCGACGTGTGGTCTGCTGTGTCTTGGGCAATGCCGTCAATTTCCGCTTCCAGGCGCTGCTGCGCGGTGACGCGCACAAAGGCATTCGGCGCGCCCAGCCCCTGATACCCCTCACGCTGCACCAGTTCGAAGAAGAACGCCTGACGGCCGGGCCGGGTATACAGCTGATGAAAGTCGCCGTCGTTGTCCTGGTCAAAGAGGATATGATGATCCTTCATCCACTCAAGAGTTTGCGCCGGCAGGTCGAACCGCGCGGCCAGGTCACGGTAGTAGTTACCCGGAATCGGCAGTACCGGCGTGCCTGCCTGCTGGAGCGCTGCGCTGGTTTCACGCATGGAGCTAGTGCGCAGGGCGACGTGATGGATCCCCGAGCCGCCGTACTGGCGGACGAAGCGGTTGCTGGCAGTATCCGGCGAGGCGCTGGCGTTAAGCGCCAGGCGAAAGCGGCCGTTATGGTTCTGCAGCACCTGGCTCTGGATCAGCCCGCGGGGGTCGGTGACATCGAAGGAGGGCGTTGGTGCCAGCTGGAAAATAGCGCGGTACTGCAGCATCAGCGAGAGGTAGTCGTGGTAGGAGAGCGCCACGCTGATATGGTCGATATCCACCAGCGACCCCTGAGGAACCGGCTGTACATCGACAGGGAACTCGCGGTCCCAGGTGCGGCTAAGCTGCGAGTCGTCGATGATATAGGAGAGGCTGCCATCCACATTGCGCAGCGCGCTCATGCGGTGGCTGGCGCCCACTTCTTCAGGCTCGACAATGTCGTAGCCAAGCTTGTCTGCCCGCTTGAACGCTTCGTAGGCGTTGCCCACGCGCAAGCCGATGGCGGTGACAGCGGAGGCATCACGACCTGGTACACGGCCGGTGAAGCTCGCTTCGGTGTTGAGCACCAGATTAACGTCACCCGCCGCCCAGCGTTCGGCGTTAAGCGAGTGGTGACGGCCCACGCAGGCCATGCCCAGCGCGGTAAGCAGCTCGCGTAGCGAGGCTAGATCGTCAGGCTCGACGGCGATCTCCAGAAAGGCGACCGACTCGATCGGCTGTGGTGCGGGAATCCCGCTGTCGGCCTGCATGCTGCGCAGCAGGTTGTAGGAACGCAGCCCGTCCCGGGCCGTCTGGTCGCTGTGGCCCATGCGGAACACATCGTTGAAGATCTCGTGGGAGAGCGGGCCGTCGTAGCGGGTCTCTTCCAGCATGGCCATGAACTTATCCATCTGTAGCTCACCCTGGCCGGGGAAGCAGCGATAGTGGCGGCTCCACGACAGGTGATCCATGGAGAGACGCGGCGCATCGGCGGTCTGTACCAGGAAGATGCGATCCCCCGGAATACGGCCGACGGTGCCAAGCTCGGTCTGGCGCGAGAAGATATGGAAGGTATCCAGCACCAGGCCGACATTGGGGTGCGCGGCGCGGCGCACCACTTCCCAGCTGTCGCGGTAGTCGTGAATGTGCCGGCCCCAGGCCAGTGCTTCATAAGCCACGCGCAGATTACGTCGTGCAGCACGCTCGCCCAGCGCATGGAAATCGTCGGCGGCGCGGCTCAAGCCCGGTAGCGAATCGGGATGAACGGTACTGCATACCATCAACAGGTCCGTGCCGAGTTCTTCCATCAGGTCAAACTTGTGCTCGGCGCGGTCAAACGCCCGCTCCCGCGCGCGCCCCTGGAGACCTTCAAAGTCGCGAAACGGCTGCAGGGTGACCAGCTTGAGCCCGCGGGCACGAATCAGCTCGCCCGCTTCTCGCGGCGTGCCGGGAAACGCTGTGAGGTCGTTTTCAAACAGCTCAAGCCCCTCGAAGCCGGCCTGGGCAATGGCGTCGACCTTCTCTTCCAGCGAGCCGCTCAGGCAAACCGTGGCGATGGATGAGTACATGGCATCACGCTCCTTTGATTGATGAACATCAGTAGCCCGCCAGGCGCGGCAGGAAGGTGACCAGCTCGGGCACGAAGGTAATCAGCAGCAGGATCAGGAACTGCACGGCCAGCATGGGCAGAATGCGCCGGATAATGGGGCCCATCCCTACCCCCGAAACTGAGTCGGCCACAAACAGGCAGAGCCCCATGGGGGGTGTGATCAGGCCCATCATCAGGTTGAAGATCACCACGATGCCGAAGTGCAGCGGGTCGATACCCAGTGCTATGGCAATGGGGTGCAGAATCGGCACCAGCACCAGAATGGCGGCGATGCCTTCCAGAAACAGTCCCACCACCAGCAGTAGCAGTATGACGGCGATCAGGAAGGTCCATTGGGTGTCGATGCTCATCAGCGCCCACTCGGTGAGCATGTTGGGCACGCGTTCGAAGGTGAGCACCCAGTTGGCCGCCGCGACGGCGCCCATGATGACCATGATCACCGCGCTGTCACGCATGGCACGGGCGAAGATGCCGGGCAGATCCACCAGCTTGATATTGCGGTAGAGCACCACACCCAGAATCAGCGCGTACACCACGGCAAAGGCCGCCGCCTCGGTGGGCGTGACGATACCAGCGAGAATCGACCCGACCACAAACACCGGCATGAGCGCGGGCAGCAGTCCGTGGAGGAACGCATGGCGGCGTGACGGCTGTTCTGAACGAGTGGCGCCCAGGTCGCCGGCGAAAAAGTAGACGTAGATGGAAAGGCCCAGCGCCAGCAATAGCCCGGGTACGATACCCGCCAAAAACAGCCCCGGTACCGAGACACCCGACACCGTAAGCGCATAGATGATGACCGGAATGCTCGGCGGAATAATCGGGCCGATCACCGACGAGGCCGCTGTGAGTGCAGCGGAGAAATCGCGGGGGTAGCCTTCTTTCTCCATCGCGGGGACGAAGACCCGCCCCAGCGCCGAGGTGTCGGCAATTGCTGACCCCGAGAGGCCGGCAAAAATCACCGACGCCCAGATGTTGACGTGCGCCAGTCCCGCTTTCAGACGGCCGACAATGGCAGTGGCCAGGTTGATAATGCGATGGGTAATGCCCGCTTCGTTCATCAGCTCGCCGGCCAGAATGAACAGCGGTATCGCCAGTAGCGGGAAAGACTCCATACCGCCGAAGAACTGCTGCGCGACGATACGGATGTGGTAAGGCAAGTCACCGGTACCCATCAGCACCGTCAGCGTGCCGAGGATGGCAAAGGCAAACGGCACCCCAAGCAGGATGAGCGCCAAGAGCAATATAAATATCACGATGCTGCCTCCTCATCGGCGTGCCTGGTCAAACGGCGTGCGCCCATTACCAGGGCAGAGACACTGAGCAGCCCGCCGCCAACCAACATGGAGGCTTGAAATAGCCACATCGGCATCCCGGTGCTCGACGATGTACGCCCACCTCGGGAAGCGATGAACTCAACCGCCGACATCATCAGGCCGATGCCGATCACCAGTACCGCCAGGTCGACGGCGACGGCCTGCCAGCGCACCCAGCGCGGCGGCAGCAGGCGGCGAATCAGGTCAAAGCCGATGTGCCTGTCCTGCAGGTAGGCCCAGGACATGCCGAACATCAGGCCATAGATCATCAGGTAGATGGCGGTGTCTTCTCCCCAGGTAATGGAAGCACCGACGGTATAGCGCGCAAAGGCATTGCCTGCGACCAGTAGAAAAATCAGGATCATGGCAAGCCCGGCCAGGCTGCCATTGAACAGGATCAGGCCACGATGTAGCCGGGCAAGAAGATGAGACATGAAAGCACCTTCGATCGTTAGTCAGGTACGCAGGGTCGCGGGTGAGCCCTGAAGGGCCCACCCGCAAAGCGCTTTGGTCAAGCGGGGGTTAGAAGCGTGCGGCCGCATCTTCCACGGCGGAAGAAAGACGCTCGATCCACTCGGCATCATCGCCCAGCTCATCGCGCAGGTATGCCTGAACCGGTGGCTGAGCCGCTTCGCGGAAAGCCTCCATCTGCTCGGCAGTGGGCTGGGTGATTTCCATGCCCTCGGCTTCCAGCTTGGCGATACCCTCTGCCGAGTTGAACTGCTGAATGGCACGGCCGGTAGTGCCGGCGACCACAGCGGCGCGCTTCACGGCGGCCTGTTCTTCTGCGCTGAGCGACTGGAAGATCTCATCGTTGATCAGGATGTGATCCACGCCGTAGACGTGGCGGTCAAGCGTGAGGTAATCCTGAAACTCGTAGAAATTGTTGCCGTAAATCACCGAGATAGGATTCTCCTGGCCGTCGACCACGCCGGTGGCAAGCGCCGTCGGCACCTCACCCCAGGCGATACCCTGCGGTTCAGCGCCCAGTCCCTCTACCATTTCCTGATAGAGCGGAATGGTTTGCACGCGGAATTTCAGGCCTTCCATATCGTCCGGTGAGTGGATCGGGCGCACGGAGTTGGTGAAGTGACGAAAGCCCGTCTCGCCGTAGGCCAGCGTACGCAGGCCGGTCTCTTCCAGGCAGTGCTCGGCCAGGGCGGTGCCGAATTCGCCGTCCATCACTTCCCAGGCCACCGGCGCAGACGGGAAGGTATAAGGAATATCGGTAACGGCGACGGCTTCGCAGAAATTGGCGTAGGCGCCGGAAACCATTGAGATGGTGATGGTGCCATCCTGAGTACCTTCAATCAGCTCGGTCTCACCGCCCAGCGAGCCCGCGGGGTAAAGCTCCACGGTAAGGTCGGTTTCGGCTTCCACCAGGTTTTTGAACACCTGCCCGGCGGCGCCTTTTTTCGAGGTCGTCCAGTCGTCCGGGTCCACGTGGGCAAAGCGCAGCGTCTGTGCGGAGGCATGCGCCGCGCCGATGAGCGTGGCAGTGGCGATGGCAGCGGTCAGCGTGCGTTTCATGGACACGTTGGTGGTAGCGAGTGGTAAAGACATTGTTGTTGTCCTCTTGTCGGGCCGTTGTCATGGGGAGTGAAAAAGCCTTGAGCAAAGGCGTGCCAGGCCAATTCATTCTGTCCTTTTGAACAATGTACGAAATGGTACGTTCAGTCAAGCTGTGGCATACTAGACGAAAGACGACCACGACAATAAAAGGCATGCTCCATGACAGCGACTTCGGCTACGGCCAGCCCTAGAGACACACGGCGTCGGCGCAAGAATGACCCCGAATCCGTGCGCGCCGATATCCTCGCGGTAGCCACCCGTGAATTTTCCGAAAAGGGCCTTTCGGGGGCGCGGATCGATGAAATCGCCGAGAAGACCCGCGCCTCCAAGCGCATGATTTATTATTATTTCAGCGATAAAGAGACGCTCTACCTGCACACGCTGGAGGCCGCCTACCAGAAGGTGCGCCTGCAGGAAGCCGAGCTTGATCTGGATCACCTGGCCCCGCTCGAGGCGCTCTGTCGACTGGTGAGGTTCACGTTCTGCCATCACGCCAAGAATCCTGACTTTATTCGCCTGGTGATGATCGAAAATATTCACCACGGCCGGTTTCTGGCGCAGTCCGAACTGATTCAGTCGCTCAACGCAGGTGTGATTGATGTGCTTGGTGATGTCTATTCGCGGGGTGTTGCAACGGGCTGTTTTCGCGAGGGTCTGGACCCGAGGGAGCTGCACTGGCTGATCAGCGCGCTGTCATTCTTCAATGTCTCAAACCAGCACACCTTCTCGCGTATTTTTGACTGGCAGCAGACGGCGCCGGAGAACCAGCAGAAACTGGAAGACCACGTTACCGATATGGTGCTGCGCTACATACGGGTCGACCGGGAAGCGCCCTGATCGATGACGTAGGTCACCGATCATGACGATGGCGGGCACGTCAGTGATTGCAAGTTAGCGTCTGCCTATTTAGCGTATAGTTCGAATCGCGAACATCTGTGCAAATTCGTTCCTGCCGAGTCGTGACTTTGTGAACGGTGCCGCGGGTTCTGAACAACGCTAACAGGAGGCTTGACGCCCATGCCGGCCGGATTTTTAAAGCACCCCTTCATGAGCCAGCGCGCCGTCGCTGAATGTGACGACGACGCCATGGTTCGCGCCATGCTGACCGTTGAGTTGGCCCTGGCCGAGGTTCAGGAAGCCAGTGGCGCCATCCCGCATGGCGTGAGCCAGCAAATGCGAGAACAGCTTGCGCGTGCCGACCTTGATGCCTCAGAGATTGCCCAAGGCATTGCCAGCGGCGGCAACGCGGCGATTCCCTTCGTCAAGCAGGGCCGTGCGCTGCTCACCGATGATCTCAAGCGCTACTGGCATCAGGGGGCGACCAGCCAGGACGTAGTCGACTCCGCGCTGATGCTGCTGCTCAAGCCACGCCTGGCAGCACTCGATGAGTTGCTCTTGCGCTGTCGTTCGGCCGCGCTGGCGCTGATGGAGGCACACATCGACACGCCCATGGTGGGGCGCACCCTGATGCAGCAGGCGCTGCCGATGACCTTCGGGGTGAAGGTGGCTCACTGGGCTATCGGTCTGGAGCAGGCGCGCCGCCGTTTATTCGCCGTCGAGCTTCCCGTGCAGTTGGGTGGGGCGGTCGGCGTTCACTCGGGGTGGGATACCCTCGGGCTTGAGTGGATGGACGCCTTGGCCGGGCGGCTAGGCCTGGCGGTGCCGGTGTTGCCCTGGCATACCGATCGCTACCCGATCCATGCCCTTGGCACGGCGCTGGATGCAGTTGCCGGGGCAGCCGAGAAAATCGCCCTGGATGTGTCGCTGCTCACCCAGACCGAAGTCGGCGAAGTCGCGGAACCCACCGCGCCGGGGATGGGGGAGTCATCCTCGATGCCCCACAAGCGCAATCCGGTACGCAGCGCGCTGATTCGCGGCGCGGCGCGGCAAGTGCATGGTCATACCAGTGTGTTGGTCAACGCCACTGCCCAACCGCTTGAGCGGGGACTAGGCGAATGGCATGCGGAGTGGGCGCCGCTTACCGAGAGCGCGCTGCTGGTCGAAGGCGCACTGGAGCAAGTGGCGGTGTTGCTTGAAGGGTTGGAGGTGAACCCTGCCAACATGCACCGCAACCTCGCGGCAACCGGCGGCGGCATCATGGCCGAGCCGGTGGCGCGGCTGCTGGCTCCCACGCTGGGCGTGGAGCAAGCCAAAGCGATCAGCGCGGAAGCAGCTGAAACTTCACGCCGGGAAGCACGCCCCTATTCAGAGGTACTGGCCGAGCATCCTGATGTGAAAGGGGCCGTTAATCCCGATGCGCTGCGTGAAGCCTGCGACCCCGCTTTATACCTTGGTAGCAGCGCCGCCCAGGTCATGCGCACCAGGAAATGGCTCGCGTCCTCGTCAGCGCATTGAAAAACAAAGCGTTAAGTTCGGCTGTGGACGGGACGATGGATCCGGGCGCGCGGTTGGTGGGTGCCGCCGGGTTTGACCCAATGAGCATTCGGCAGTAACTTGTTCGTATGAAGAATCTATGTTCGCCTAACGAACAATTACCGATGAGTCAGTAATGTCCAGCTAAGAGGCACCCATCATGGCCGAGTTTCTCAGCCTGCATGACGCGGTAGCGCGCTTCGTCGAAGACGGCGCCACCGTGGCCATGGAAGGCTTTACCCATCTGATTCCTTTTGCGGCGGGCCACGAAGTCATCCGCCAGGAAAAGCGTGATCTGACGCTGATCCGCATGACCCCCGATATCATCTACGATCAGTTGATTGGCGCAGGCTGCGCCAAAAAGGTGATCTTCTCCTGGGGCGGCAACCCCGGCGTGGGCTCGCTGCACCGCCTGCGCGATGCGGTCGAGAAAGGCTGGCCGCATAAGGTCGAGATTCTGGAGCATAGCCACGCCGCCATGGCCTGCGCCTTTGAGGCAGGCGCGGCGGGATTGCCGCTGGCGGTTTTTCGCGGCTACATCGGCAGCGAGCTGCCCAGCGTCAACGACCAGATCAAGTTCATCGAGTGCCCGTTTACCGGGGAGCGCCTGGCCGCCGTGCCGTCGGTGCGCCCGGATGTGTCGATCATCCACGCCCAGCGGGCGGATCGGCAGGGCAATGTGCTGGTGGAAGGCATTGTCGGCGTCCAGAAGGAGGCGGTACTGGCGGCCACGCACAGCATCGTCACGGTGGAAGAGATCGTCGATGACCTTGATGCACACCCCAATGCCTGCGTGATTCCTGGCTGGGCCATCAGCGCTATTGCTGTCGCCGAGAAAGGCGCGCTGCCCTCCTACACCCACGGCTATTACGGCCGCAGCAACCGCTTCTATAAAGAGTGGGATGCCATCGCTCGCGATCGTGACACCTTCACCCGTTGGCTCGACGACAACGTTTACAGTGTAGGGGAGAACAGCAAATGACTCTCGAATATACCTCTTCTGAAATGATGTCGGTGACCGCCGCACGGGCGCTGGAAAACGGCATGACCTGCTTTGTGGGCATCGGTCTGCCCTCGGAAGCCGCCAACCTGGCACGGCTGACCCATGCCCCCGATGTGGTGCTGATCTACGAATCCGGCACGCTGCAGACCAAGCCCGATATTCTGCCGTTATCTATTGGCGATGGCGAGCTGTGCGAATCGGCGCTGACCACCGTGGCGGTACCGGAGATGTTCCGCTACTGGCTACAGGGCGGCAAAGTCGACGTGGGCTTTTTGGGCACCGCGCAGATCGACCGCTTTGCAAACCTCAACACGACGTTGATCGGCGATTACAAAGCGCCCAAGGTACGCCTGCCGGGCGGTGGCGGCGCGCCGGAAATCGCCACCAACGCCGGTGAAGTCTTTATCACCCTGAAGCACTCCAAGCGCGCCTTTGTGAAAGATGTCGACTTTGTCACCACCCTAGGCTTTGGCCGCGACGGCAAGGGGCGCGACAACGTGCCCAATATCGGTAAAGGCCCCACCCGCGTCATCACCGACCTGTGCGTGATGAAACCCGACCCGGCCACCAACGAGCTGGTCGTGGTGTCATTGCACCCAGGCGTCAGCCGTGAAGACGTGATTGACGCCACCGGCTGGGAAGTGCGCTTTGCCGAACAGCTCGCAAGCACGCCAGAACCCAGCGACAACGAGCTTGAGATCTTGCGTGAGCTCAAAGCACGCACCGAGCGGGCCCACGGGGGCGAATAAGGAGCTTGTCATGAGCAATGTCGAAATGAACGACGTCTATCTCTGTCACCCGCGTCGTACGGCTGTCGGTCGCTTTGGCGGTACGCTTGCCAGCGTGCGCCCGGATGATTTTGCCGCGACGATTTTCAAGGCCGTACTGGCGGAAGCGCCGACTCTCGATCCCGCAGCGATCGAAGAAGTCTTCATGGGCTGTGCCAACCAGGCCGGTGAAGATAACCGCAACGTGGCGCGGATGTCGTCGCTGCTGGCGGGCATTCCTGCCTCGGTGCCCGGTACCACCATGAACCGCCTGTGCGGCTCGGGGATGGACGCGGTGGGTACCGCGTTTCGCGCCATTAAAGCCGGTGAGATGGGGCTGGCGCTGGCAGGCGGCGTGGAGTCCATGTCCCGCGCGCCCTACGTCATGGGCAAGGCCGATAGCGCCTTTGCCCGAGGACAGAAGATTGAAGACACCACCATCGGCTGGCGCTTCATCAACCCGCTGATGAAGAACGCCTTCGGCGTCGAGTCCATGCCGGAGACCGCCGAGAACGTCGCCGAGCAGTTCGACATTTCCCGGGAAGACCAGGACGCCTTTGCGCTGCGCTCCCAGCAGAAAGCCGCCGCGGCACAACAGGGCGGACGTTTCGCGCAGGAAATTACCGCCATCGAGATCCCCCGCCGCAAGCAGGAACCGCTGATCTTCGATCAGGACGAGCACCTGCGGGAAACCACCCTCGAGAAACTCGCTGGCCTGCCCACGCCCTTCCGCGATGGAGGCAGTGTCACGGCGGGTAACGCCTCGGGCGTCAACGACGGCGCCGCCGCCATGCTGGTGGCCAGCGGCGCGGCGGTCAAACAGCACGGCCTTGCCCCGATGGCCAGAATCATCGGCATGGCCACGGCAGGCGTCGAGCCGCGCATCATGGGCTACGGGCCGGTCCCAGCCGTCAACCGGCTGCTGGAACGCACCGGTGTACGCCTCGATGACATCGATATTATCGAACTCAACGAAGCCTTTGCCGCCCAGGCACTGGCGTGTATGCGCGACCTGGGGCTGGCCGACGATGATCCTCGCGTCAACCCGAACGGCGGCGCGATTGCCCTGGGGCACCCGCTGGGCATGTCCGGAGCCCGCCTATTGCTGACCGCCGCCCATGAGCTGCAAAACAGCGGCAAGCGCTATGCGCTGTGCACCATGTGCGTAGGCGTGGGTCAGGGTATCGCGACGTTGATTGAACGCGTTTAACGGAGACCGTCATGGCATTTCATAGCATCAATGGCCGCAGCGTCGCGTACCGGCTGCTCGGCGCAGAAGTAAACCCGCTGGTTGTGCTGGCGCACCCGCTGGGCATGAGCCAGGCGGTATGGGACGACGTGATTCCCGCGCTGCTGCCCCGCTACCGGGTGCTGACCTGGGATCTGCCCGGTCACGGTGCCAGCCAGGCGGTCAGCGGCGAGCAGATCACGCCCGCTGATTTAGCCGCTGAGGCGCTGGCATTGGCAGAGCTGGCGGGCGCTGAGCGCTTTCACTTTGCCGGTACCTCCATTGGCGGTGTCGTCGGCCAGCAGTTGATTGCTGCGCATGGCGACCGCCTGCTCTCCGCGACGCTGACCAACACCGGCGCGGTGATCGGCAACCCGGAACTGTGGAACACCCGTGCAGGCCGCGTGCGCCAGGAGGGCCTGGCGGCGATGTCTGAAGAAATCGTGCCGCGCTGGTTTGCGCCAAAGGCGTTTGAGGCAAGCCCGGCGCTGAAAGCGGGCTGGTGCACCCAGATGGGCCGTGGCGACGATGAGTCCTACGCTCAGCTGTGTGAGATGCTTGGCCGCGATACGTTCACTGGAAAGCTCTCGGGTAAGAGCGCCCTTCATAAGGTCGTTCCTAATAAGGTCAAAGTACAGCTGTTTGGCGGAAGCGAAGATCTGGCCACGCCGCCCGCGACGCTGGAAGCCCTGGCGGCAGAGCTCGATGACGCACCGCTGGAGATTTTTGACAGTGTCGGCCATGTACCCTCGGTAGAAGCCCCGGCGCTGTTCGCGCAAAAGCTCCTCGGGGTGCTGGCAACGGATCTGGGCGACGTGGCCAACCACGGCGTGGCGTACGCGACCGGCCTGGAAACCCGCAAGCAGGTGTTGGGCGACGCACACGTTGAGCGTTCCACCGCCAATGCGAACAGCTTGGATGCCCCCTTCCAGCAGATGATTACCCGCCTGGCCTGGGGCGAGCTGTGGAGCAACGATGATTTAACCCGCCGTGAGCGCAGCATGATCACCACCGGGATTCTTGCCGCGCTAGGGCGCGAAGAGCTCACACTGCACTTGAAAACCGCCCAGCGTATTGGCCTAACGGAGGCGGAGCTGCGCCAGGTGCTGATGCACGTGGCGATTTACGGCGGCGTGCCAGCCGCCAATCACGCCTTTGCCCTCGCTAAAGAGTTGGGTTGGGGTGAATAGGCGAGACATGTTAACGAACGAGAGGTAAGGGTGATGAGCCACGACAACAAACGCTTTGTAGCACGTGACCGAGATTGGCATCCGCCTGCCTACGCCCCGGGCTATAAAACCTCGGTGCCGCGCTCGCCGCAGCAGGCGCTGGTGAGCATGCAGCAACCCACCGTGTCTGAACTGACTGGCCCCGATTTCAGCCATCTGCGCATGGGGCCCCACGATAACGACCTGCTGATGAACTTTTCCCAGGGGGAGGGGCTGCCCCAGGGGGAGCGGATCATCATGCATGGTCGCGTCGTCGATCAGTTCGGCAAGCCCGTACCGCATACCCTGGTCGAGATGTGGCAGGCCAATGCCGGCGGCCGCTATCGGCATAAAAAGGACGCCTATCTGGCGCCTTTGGATCCCCATTTCGGCGGTGTCGGGCGCTGCTTGACCGACGATCAGGGGGGGTACCGTTTCCGCACCATCAAGCCCGGCCCCTATCCCTGGCCCAACGATGTGAATAGCTGGCGCCCGGCCCATATCCATGTCTCGGTGACCGGGCCTTCAATCTCTACTCGTTTGATTACGCAGATGTATTTTGAAGGTGATCCGCTGATTCCGCTTTGCCCCATTGTGCATACGCTCAGCGATCCTGAGGCAGTGGACACCATGATCGGCCGACTCGATATGGCGCACAGTAAACCGATGGACTGCCTGGCCTACCGCTTTGACATCGTGGTGCGCGGCGAGCTGCAAACCTACTTCGAAAACCAGTAAGGCCAGGGGGATCATCATGCAACAACCCGCTATTCAACCCAACACCCAGCCAGCCAGCGAGCTGATGCTGCGCGAAACGGCGTCGCAAACCGCCGGCCCCTATGTGCATATTGGTCTGGCGCTCGCCGCAGCCGGCAACCCCGTTCGGGATGAAGAGGTCTGGAACGAGATGGCCAAGCCCGACGCCGAGGGTGAGCCTATCGAGATCGTGGGCACCGTGATTGACGGCAATGGCGACCTGGTGCGCGATGCGTTTCTAGAAGCCTGGCAGGCCGATGCCAACGGCAACTACCAGACCGATTACGACCTCGGCAAGCCGTTCAACAGCTTCGGCCGGACCGCTACCACCTTTGATCACGGCAGCGAGTGGTCGCTGACCACCATCAAGCCCGGCGCGGTGAAACACCCCAGCGGGCAACTGATGGCGCCGCACATTAACCTGGCGGTCTTTGCCCGGGGGGTCAATATTCACCTGCAAACACGGCTTTACTTCGATGATGAGGTTGAAGCGAACGCCCAGTGCCCGGTGCTTACGCGTATCGAATCGCCGACGCGCCGCCAGACCCTGATCGCCAGGCGCGAAGAGGTGGACGGCAAGGTGCGTTATCGCTTTGATATCCGCCTGCAGGGCGAAGGCGAGACGGTATTTTTTGATTTTTAGCTTTGTTACGGACGAGCGTGTACCCTCAAGCAAGTAGCTTTATTAATTCACCGAGCAGCGCAATGGCAAAGATTTTCAAGGAATTCCGAGAGTTTGCTGTTAAAGGCAACGTTGTGGATATGGCCGTTGGGATTATCATCGGCAGCGCGTTTACGCTGATTGTGCAAAGCCTGGTGGCCGACGTGATGAACCCGCTGATCGGTTTGCTGGTGGGCGGCATCGATTTTTCGAACCTGTTTATTGTTCTGCGCCAGGGGGTCACCGAAGGCCCTTATGCAACGCTTGGCGAGGCCCAGGCAGCGGGGGCCGTGACCTTGAACATCGGGCTGTTTATTAACGCAGTAGTCAGTTTTGCGATCGTCGCCTTAGTGGTGTTCCTACTGGTGCGTACCATCAACCGCTTGAAACGTGAAGAAGCGCTGGCTCCGGCGAGCCCTATAGAAGAGCCCTGCCCTTATTGCCTGATGATCATTCCCATCAAGGCCACGCGCTGCGGCCATTGCACGGCGACGCTGCCTGGCGGCGTCGTTGAGCATCAGGCCGAAAGCTGAGCGTTTGCCAGCCATAAAAAAGGTGCCCGCAGGCACCTTTTCCAGTGGCTGCCGCGTGACGCTAGGCGCGCTTGGCGGCTTTCTTGCTGCTCGGCTGGCTATCGCTGGCATCGCTTGGCTGGGGCAGCGAAGGCAGAGACTTGGCCAGCATTTCCACGCTGTGGCGGTAGTAAAGCTGGCTTTTGTTATGCTCGCCGAGACTGGCGTAGAGGCGAGCAAGCTCGGCGCAGACCACACCGCTGGGGCGTTGGCGTTGGCTGGCCTCAAAGTACTCTTGTGCTTTGGTCCATTTACCGGTGCGTAGTGACAATCGCCCGCAGGCAAGCAGCAGCTCGGGGTCGTTAGGCCGTTCCTGAAGCCATTTTTCCGCTTTGACGAGCTGGCGTGACGGATCGACATTGAGCAATCCGTAACGCTTCACAAGCCGGGCATCCCAGTGGTGATCGAGAGAGTGATTCAGCAACCGTTCGGCAATGGTGTCTTCGTTGGCCTGTAGCAGGGCCTCGGCGTACAGCACGATGAGCTCGGTCTTGCCGCGCAGGTAGTCGGGCATGTCTGCCCAGAGGCTGCGAACACGCTCGATATCGCTCGGATTTTTGGCCTCGAAGATAATCAGCTCACGGTATGCTTTGAACTCGAGTTCTTCGCGCTCCTGCTGTGAAATCAGCTTTTGCGCGGCTAACCGGGGGATCAGCCGGCGTAATCCTTCCCAGTCGTTGACGCTCAGGAAGACCTGCTTGAGAAGCTTGAGTACTTGCGGGTGATTAGACAGCTGCTTGTCCAAGCGGTTAAGAATTGCCAACGCTTCTTCAGGCTGCTGGCGGTCGATCAGTAATTGCGCCTGCATCAAGCCAATGGCGGTATCAGCACCTTCCGTCGTCAGTTGGGCTTGATTGATGTGCTCTTGGGATTGGGTGTAGTTGCCTTGATAGTGTGCCGCCAGGGCTGCCGATAGGTAGTTCACCAGCGGCGTGCTGGAATCATCGGCCGCTTTCACCAGCGTTTTTTCTGCGCGTTTCCAGCGCCCTTCGGTCATGGCCACCAGCCCCCGCACAGTGCGCTTCATGGCACGGCGGTTGCGGGCGCGGCTATTCCAGGTGCGAAATCGGCCTACCGGGCGAATCATGCCGCTTAGCAGGCGCAGTATAAAATGCAGCACCAGAAAGGCGGCCAACAGCAGTACAAGGCCAAACCAGAAGGAGGTTTGCACCGAGGTGTCACCGACGCGTATCAGCCAGTAGCCGGGCACTGACATCATCAGGTGGCCAAACAGCGCCCCAACGGCGAGCCCGGCAACAATCAGCAGGATGAGCTTTCTCATGACTCACCTCCCTCTTGTTGCTGGCGCGACTCGTGGCGGTTGTCGATAAATTCCGCCATGGCCTGTTGCGATCCGCTGATATCCGGCAGTTCGGGCTCGACGGTCACCTCCTTGAGTTCTTCAAGGCGCTCGATCACGCGCTGGGTTTCTTCCCGAGAGGTGTCATAGTAACCGTTGATCAGTTCCAACGCCTTGTCGATACTCGCTTCGTAAAGCGACTGCTCTTCTTTGAGCAAGGCTAACTGGGATTGCTCAAGTATCAGCCGCAGACTTTGGCGCAGGTATGATTCCTGCTCCGGCGTGACCAGCGCTTCCAGGGCTTCGTCATGGTGGCGAATCATCACCAGGTCTTTCAGTTCTTCGCCGAAGCGGGCCAGTTGGCGCTCGAAGGTGCCTGTGGGCGGCTGCTCGATGCTCGAGGTCACCGCACGCTCTTCCACTGCCTGGGAAAGGCGCAACCCGGCGACGCGTTCCTGTTGCGCATTCAGCGCCAGATAGACCCCGGTGCGGTCCAGGCGCGGGACAGCATCAAGGGCGGCCAGTTCGTTGGCGATTTCCCGCCGGACGGATGTCAAGGCAGGGTTGTCGGCATCTTCCAGGCGCGCATCGGCGGTGCGCAGCAGCGCAGTGGCACCTTCAACATCACCTTCCAACTGCAGACGCTGGTTGGCGAGGCGCAATAAATAAGCGGCTTCGGCATGCAGCCAGTCGCGCTCATCGGTTTCCTGCTCTTGAGATAGTTGCGCCAGTACGTCGTCCAGGGTGTCGTCGACGTTGCTGCGATAGTTGGCAAACTCATCGCGCAGCTCGCTGATGGTGCTGTCAAACTGTTGCTCGCGCTGGGCTTGAGCGTTTTCAAGCTGCGCGGCAAGGTCGTCAACGGCCTGTTGCGTCGCACTGCTTTCACTGAGTTCATTAAGTCGCTGCTGCTGGGCTTCCAAGCGTAGCCAGCCCTGCCAGGCGACCACGCCCACCGCTATCGCCAGTAGCAGTACCAACACAATGGCAAACCCGCCTTTGCCTTTGCCGCCGCCAGTGGGCGGCGTGGATTGGGACGGCGGGCTTTGCTTGTTGCCGGATGAAGGCGTTGACGACGAAGCAGGACTTTTTGCGCTGCTGGAAGAGGTATCCTGTGAAGAGCCACTCTTCTTGGGATCGCTGGACGCAGAGGCTTGTTGCCCGTCGCTTGATTGATTGGCGCCTTGGTTCTTTGGCTGGGTTGTATCCTGAGCGGCGTTTTTGGCGCTTTTCTGGCGTCGCCGTGAGCGCTGACCACTGGATGAGGAAGCAGGCGTCTGCGACGACGCTGAGGTGTTTGTCGAGGGGCTGGAATCGTCGCCATGACTACCAGGGGCGCCATTAGGAGGGGAGCCGGTTGTGGAGGATGACGACGGCGCCGCCTTGTCCTCACCAGCGGTATTCGCCGCGTTTTTCTGGGTGTCGTCCTGATCGCTTGTTTGTTTGCTCATCTGTCGCTAGCCCTTGTTAAGTTCCTTGATCGACATCGGCACCCGCTGGGTCTAGGTCCGAGCCAACGCGGCGATTAACGCCGGTGGTGTGGCCCCTGACGCCACAATGGGGGCGCAAAACCCCAGTCTTTCAGCCAGTGTAGCCAAACGGCGACTGGAAACGATTAGCGGTTGGTTCAACGCTGCCGGTTGGCACCATTTTGCCAGATGTTCTAAGAGTTCGCCGCTGGTGACGATCAACGCCCGGTAATTACCCGTTGCGAGCCGCGCTTTTACGGGGCTCGATGGTGTCAGCAAGCGGCGTCGGTAGACGGCCAAAGCGGTCACCTGCGAGCCGCGTTCGGCAAGCGTATCCGCTAATAGCGGTCGACCGCCTTCACCTGCGACTATCAATACGCGCTGGTGGGATAGCCTTTGCAGTGATGCCAAGCGCAGCAGCGCTTCGCTGGTATCCTCACTCTCACGCGGCGGCGGGACATGCACGCGCACGCCTAACTGGTCGTAAAGCAAGGCCGCTGTACTTTGACCAACGCTATAGTAGTCAATGCCGACCGGTAGCTGTGGCCAGTAGCGATCAAGCGCCTCGCTCAAGCAGCCAGCGGCAAAGGGACTCACAACAACGATCTTATGGTACTGATCAATATTTAGCCAAACCTGGCGCATGGTCGTGTCTTCGGGCAGCGCCTGAAGCTGCATCACGTCCAGTGTCTCAGCGTTGACGCCCTCGCGGCGCAGTGCCTCTGCAAGCACTGTCCCTCGAGTACCAGGCCGGGTGATCAGTACCGGTAGCGTCATATCTCGTTGCCGTATACCTCGGCCAGAATCTTGCCTGCTCCCTGGTCAAGCAGCTCCTCAGCGATGCGAATACCCAACGCTTCGGGTTCGTGCATCGAGCCGTGGCCCTCCGCGCGGAGCACTTCGGTGCCTTCCGGGTTGCCGACCAGCCCACGCAGCCACATCGTCTCGTTATCAAGGTCCAGCACCGCATGACCGGCAATGGGCACTTGGCAGCCGCCTTCCAGGCGCGTATTCATCGCCCTTTCCGCGCGAACGCGTGTGGCAGTATCAGCATCGTCCAACGGCGCTAGAAGTGCAATTAATTCAGGATCGTGCAGTCGGCACTCAATGCCAAGGGCGCCCTGCCCGCAGGCGGGTAGGCAGATTTCAGGCGGCATCGCCTGGGTAATGCGGTCGTCCAGGCCAAGCCGCTTGAGGCCGGAGGTGGCCAGGATGATCGCCTCGAATTCACCGCTATCCAGCTTGCCCAGGCGGGTCTGGACATTGCCGCGCAGGTTCAGAATGCTGAGATCAGGACGCGCCTCGCGCATCTGTAGTCCCCGTCGCAGGCTGGCCGTGCCAATGCGAGCCCCCTCCGGCAGCTCGTCAAGGCTGCGGTAATGGTTCGAGACAAAGGCGTCGGTGGGGTCGGCGCCTTCGAGAATTATCGACAGGCCCAGGCCTTCGGGGAAATGCATGGGGACATCTTTCATGGAATGCACCGCGATGTCGGCGCGACCGTCCAGCATGGCCTCTTCCAATTCCTTGACAAATAATGCTTTGCCACCAATTTTGGAAAGCGGTGTATCGGTGATCTTGTCGCCTCGCGTGGACAGCGGCACAAGTTCAACCTCAAGTCCGCTGTGCGCCGCCATCAGGCGGTCGCGAACATGCTCCGCTTGCCACATCGCCAGTTGGCTTTTCCGCGTGGCGATGCGTAGTTTGGTGATAGATGCCACGTTATTCTCCTTTTGCCGCTGACACGGCGCGTCAAATTATGATAGTTCTCATCATAAAGCACCCGGCTACCCAGTAAAAATAACCAATACCGCAAGTGATCTTGAATGCGTCCCAAGTTGCTTGCCTCAGGATACCCTATGACGCCCTCTGCACCGTATGGACAGCTGGATCAATTTTTCCTGCTTTCCCATGATTTATTTTTCTGTATTGACCTGGAAGGGCGGTTTTTGCAGGTAAACCCTGCGTTTGAGAACCTGCTGGGTTATTCAGCGGACGCACTCGTGGGTAGGCATTGTGGCAAGGTGGTTGACGTGCGGGACCACCTTCTCATCGAGACAATGTTTGAGCGCTTGATCCAGGGGCACGATGTTCCCATCTTCGAGGTGCGGGCCCGCTCGTCCTCACAGGCGCTTCACTGGTTAGAGGTCGATCCTTCGCTGGGCGACGGGGTGGCCTATGTCATCGCGCGGGTGGTGTCGGATCGCAAAGCCACCGAAAGCCGACTGAAGCTCCTCGAACGCAGCGTCGAGTCAAGTACCAATGGCATGATCATTGCGGATGCGGCCCATGCTGACTTGCCTATCGTGTACGTTAATACCGCCTTTGAGCGGATCACTGGATATACCCGCGAGGAAGCGCTTGGCCGCAACTGCCGTTTTTTGCAAGGCGACGATACCGATCCCAATACAGTCAAGCAGCTACGCCGGGGTGTCGCTGATGGTATAGAAGTGCATGTGGTGATTCGCAACTATCGGCGCAATGGCAGGCCTTTCTGGAACGATTTATACGTTGCTCCGGTGCGCGATACGTTGGGGCAAGTGACCCATTTCATCGGCGTGCAAAACGATATCTCTGAACAGCGCGAGTACCAGGCACAGTTGGCTTATAACGCCAGCCATGATGCGCTGACGGGGTTGCCCAACCGGACGCTGCTGACCCAGCGCCTGGATCAGGGATGCCTGGTGGCGCGCCGCTACCAGCGTCATCTCGCCGTGCTGTTTATCGACCTGGACGAATTCAAGCCGATCAATGACACCCTTGGGCATGAAGTCGGTGACTTTATTCTGATGGAGGTCGCCAAGCGGCTTGAAGAGGAACTGCGCCCCTGGGATACCGTAGCGCGTTTCGGCAGTGATGAATTTGTGGTCCTCCTGCCGGATCTGGCTCATCACAGCGACGTGATTCAAGTGGTTGAGCGGATTCTCAAACGATTGGCGACACCCTACTGGCATCAAGGCAGCGAGTTGCGCATTACCGCAAGTATCGGTGGGGCGATGAGCGACGGTACCCTCAGTGACCCTTCCCAGTTGATCCAGCAGGCTGACTTGGCCATGTACAAGGCCAAGCGTCGCGGGCGTAATACCTGCCAATGGTATACCGAGGATCTCAACCGCAAGGTCAGCGAACGGGTCAGCCTGCGCAATGCGATGCAGTATGCGATTGAGCAGCAGCAGTTCGAGCTGTATTTCCAGCCGCAAATGCACGGGCCCAGTGGCAGGGTGGTGGGCGTGGAAGCCCTGATCCGCTGGCCGCACCCTGAACGTGGCTTCATTCCGCCCGGGGATTTTATTGGCCTGGCGGAAGACACCGGGCAAATCATCCCGATCAGCGACTGGGTGCTCGCCACTGCCTGCCGCGTTGCCAAGCAACTGAACGAGCTGGGCCTGGGGCGAATCACCATGGCGGTGAATGTTTCGCCGATGCATTTCCAGCGCCCCGGTTTTCTGGAAACGGTTGAACGGTTGCTTGAGGAAAGCGGCCTGGCGCCGGAACTGCTTGAACTGGAACTGACCGAAGGCGTATTGATGGATAGCGCGGAGCAGGCCATTCAAGCGCTGCAGCGCATACGGCAGTTGGGCGTTCACATTGCCATGGATGACTTTGGCACCGGTTTTTCCAGCTTGAGCTACCTTAAACGCCTTCCCATTAACAGAATCAAAATTGATCGTTCATTTGTGCGTGATGTGATTACCGATCGCCACGATGCCGCCATCATTGATGGCGTTGTTGCCATGGCGGGAAAGATGGAGCTAGAGGTGCTGGTCGAGGGCGTGGAAACCGCTGAGCAGTTTGCCTACCTTGCCCAACGTCACTGCGACTACTTGCAGGGCTACTACTTCGCGCGCCCCATGCCATTGAACGCCCTGCTTGATTTCTTAGCGTCGCCCCCGACGTTGTCGACGCCCTAGGCATTGATGCCGTCGTGATAAAAACGGCGTGCCGCTCCCGAGGGCGACTCTGTTACACTTTCCGCTATCGACTCTAATTGTTTTGTCAGCAGGATATGCCTCCGATGAGCCAAGCTACGAACCAGTCTTGGGGCGGTCGCTTCAGCGAGCCCACCGACGCCTTTGTTGAACGCTTTACCGCGTCCGTCAATTTTGATCAACGCCTGGCGCGCCAGGATATCCAGGGATCTATCGCCCACGCCACGATGCTGGCGCGCGTCGGCGTGCTGACCGACGACGAGCGTGACGCGATTATCAACGGCCTGAGTGAGATCAAGGGCGAAATCGAGCGCGATGAGTTTGAGTGGTCGGTGCCGCTGGAAGACGTGCACATGAACATCGAAGCCCGGCTGACCGACAAGATCGGTATTACCGGCAAAAAGCTTCACACCGGGCGTTCGCGCAATGATCAGGTGGCCACTGATATTCGCTTGTTCATGCGCGACGCCATCGACGTCATAGAAGCCGAGCTTGTCCGCCTGCGCGAGGGAATGATCGAGCTTGCTGACCGCGAAGCCGATACCATCATGCCCGGTTTTACCCACTTGCAGACCGCCCAGCCGGTGACTTTTGGCCACCACTTGCTGGCCTGGCAAGAGATGGTCGCCCGTGACCACGAGCGCCTGCTGGACTGCCGCAAGCGGATCAACGTGATGCCCCTCGGTGCTGCGGCGCTGGCCGGTACCACCTACCCGATCGATCGTCACGTGACCGCCGAACTGCTGGGCTTTGAGCGCCCGGCGGAAAACTCGCTGGACGCCGTGTCCGATCGCGACTTCGCCATCGAATTCACCAGCTTCGCCAGTATCCTGTTGATGCACCTGTCGCGCATGAGCGAAGAACTGGTGCTGTGGACCAGCGCCCAGTTCGATTTTATCGATTTGCCCGACCGCTTCTGTACCGGCTCGTCGATCATGCCGCAGAAGAAAAACCCCGATGTGCCTGAGCTGGTGCGTGGCAAGACGGGCCGCATCTATGGCCACTTGATGAGCCTGCTGACCCTGATGAAGTCCCAGCCGCTGGCCTATAACAAGGACAATCAGGAAGACAAGGAACCCCTGTTTGACGCCGTGGATACCGTGCGTGATTGCCTGAAAGCGTTCGCCGACATGGTGCCGGCCATCGAGCCGAAAAAAGCCAGCATGTTTGAAGCGGCGCGCAAAGGCTTTTCCACGGCCACCGACCTGGCTGACTATCTGGTGCGCAAAGGGGTGGCCTTCCGTGATGCCCATGAGATCGTCGGTCAGTCGGTGGCCTATGGCCTGAGGACTGAAAAAGACCTTTCAGAAATGACGCTAGATGAACTCAAGCAGTTCTCGGCCACTATTGAGCAGGATGTATTCGAGGTGCTGACGCTGGAGGGCTCTGTGGCCGCGCGCAATCACATCGGCGGAACGGCCCCCGACCAGGTGCGTGCCGCCGCCCAGCGTGCCCGCGAGGCACTGGCAACCTTGAAAGGGGGGGCACTATGAAAAAAATTGCCTTACTCGCCGTGGTGGCCCTGTTGCTGGTCGGCTGTGGACAAAAAGGGCCGCTCTACCTGCCCGATGACGATAATGTCGATCAGCAGGAGGGTTAAATGGATCATTTTAACGACCGTGACGGCCTGCTTTTTGCTGAAGATGTCCCGCTTGACCGTATCGCCGAGACATACGGCACGCCTTGTTATGTCTATTCAAAGGCAACACTGACGCGCCATTTCCGCGCCTACACCGAAGCGTTGGGCGGCCATCCACACCTGATTTGCTACGCGGTAAAGGCAAACTCCAATCTCGCCGTGCTGGGGCTGTTGGCCAAGCTGGGAGCGGGTTTTGACATTGTGTCGGTGGGCGAGCTTGAGCGCGTGCTCAAGGCGGGCGGTGACCCGGACAAGGTCGTGTTTTCCGGCGTGGCCAAGCAGCCCCATGAAATGGCCCGGGCACTTGAAGTGGGCATCAAATGTTTCAACGTCGAGTCACGCCCCGAGCTCGAGCGGCTGAACGCCGTGGCGGGTGAGCTTGGCAAGGTGGCCCCGGTGTCGCTGCGGGTCAATCCCGATGTGGACGCGGGTACCCACCCATACATTTCCACTGGCCTTAAGGACAACAAGTTCGGCATTCCCGTCGACGATGCCCTGACGGTGTACGAACTGGCCGCAAGTCTGCCCAACCTGCAGGTCAAGGGCCTGGATTGCCATATTGGTTCGCAGCTTACCGAAACCGCGCCGTTTCTGGATGCGCTGGAGCGTTTACTGGTGCTCATGGAGCGCCTGCGCGAGCGTGGCATCGAGATCGACCATCTGGACCTGGGCGGCGGCCTTGGCGTGCCCTACCGGGATGAAACCCCGCCGCACCCGTTTGACTACGCAAGCCAGCTACTCTCGCGCCTGTCGCATTGGGAAGGCGGCGAGCAACTGACGCTGCTGTTCGAACCCGGTCGTTCGATTGCCGCCAATGCGGGGATCATGCTCACCCGTGTGGAGTTTTTAAAACCTGGCGAAACCAAGAACTTTGCCATCGTGGATGCCGCCATGAACGATCTGATACGCCCGGCGCTGTATCAGGCATGGCAGGCCATTGTCCCGGTGGATACGCGATCAGCGCGCGAAACCTCAATCTACGATGTGGTGGGGCCGGTCTGTGAAACGGGCGACTTTTTGGGTCAAGAACGCGAGTTGGCGATTGCCGCGGGCGACCTGCTGGCCGTGCGGTCCGCCGGCGCCTATGGGTTTGTCATGGCCTCCAACTACAACAGCCGCCCGCGCCCCGCTGAAGTGATGGTAGACGGCGAACGTTGTCATCTGGTCCGCGCCCGTGAAACGCTGGAAAGCCTGTGGTCCGGTGAAGCCTTGCTGCCCGAAGGAGGCTGCTAATGCTTTTGCACTTCACCAAAATGCACGGCCTCGGCAACGACTTTATGGTGGTCGACCTGGTCACCCAGCGCGCCCGCCTGCGCGACGAGCAAATACGCCAACTGGCGGATCGGCGTTTTGGCATCGGTTTTGACCAACTGCTGATCGTGGAGCCGCCCCGCGACCCTGATATGGACTTTCGCTACCGGATTTACAACGCTGATGGCAGCGAAGTCGAAAACTGCGGTAATGGGGCGCGCTGCTTTGCGCGCTTTGTCCGTGAACAGCGTCTGACCCACAAGCACGAAATTCGTGTTGAAACCGCTGGCGGACCGCTGGTGTTGAATGTTCAGCACGACGGCCTGGTGCGTGTCGACATGGGTCAGCCGCGCTTTAATCCGGCAGCCGTGCCGTTCGACGCCCCGGGCGACCAGCCGCTGCACGATGTCGAGGTGGATGGTGAAACGCTGCAACTGGGTGTGGTATCGATGGGCAACCCCCATGCGGTGCTTCAGGTCGATGACATTGATACCGCTCCCGTCGCGCGTTTGGGTCCGCTGCTCGAAGCGCATCAGCGTTTTCCTCAGCGAGTGAACGTGGGGTTCATGCAGGTGCTGTCGGCAAGCGAAATCCGGCTACGGGTATTTGAACGCGGTAGTGGCGAAACGCTAGCCTGTGGTACCGGGGCCTGCGCCGCCGTTGCCAGTGGTATCCGCCAGGGGCTGTTAAAAAGCCCGGTGCGCGTCCATTTACTCGGCGGCGAATTGAGTGTCGAGTGGTCGTCACCCGAGTCACCCCTGATCATGGTGGGGCCGGCGACGCATGTCTTCGACGGCCGGGTAGCGATTTACTAGCGCTTTTGAACAACCGATAGAGCAAGCAGTCTTTGACTAACCCAAGGAGAACGGCGATGTCCCAAGCCCCAGAACCGCGCAAAACGCTCGACCCCGATCAAGTCGCGTTTTGGCTGGCGCGTCATCCCGATTTTTTCGTGGGGCGGGAAGGGCTGCTGCAGCAGTTGCAGGTTCCTCATCCGCATATTGAAGGGGCGGTGTCGCTCCTCGAGCGCCTGGTGATCGACTTACGCCAGCGCGCCGAGACCGCCGAAGGGCGTCTTGAGCATTTGCTGGAAACCGCTCGCCATAACGAGGCCCAGTACCGACGGCTGCGCGAAACGTTGCTGGCGCTGGTGGAGGCCGACACGCGTGACGCTTTGGCCCAGGCGTTGGCCACGCAGCTTAGTGAGCGCTTCAACACCCCCGCCATGGCGCTATGGTGCCCCGCGACATTAAGCGACGACGAACCCTCACTCCCGCAGCCGCCCCGGCATGTGCTGGATCAGCATGCCAGTGCCCGGTTGGCGGCGTTGCTCGATGGCCGCACCAGTCGTTGCGCCAAACTCAGCGTCAGCGACTGGAAGTGCTTGTTACCCCACGTCAAAGCGCCACGCAAGGCGGGGTCATGCGCCATTTCGCGGCTTTCTGCGGGTGAGCCGCTGGGGTACTTGCTGATTGCCAGCCCCGATGCCGATCAGTACCGCGCCAGTATGGATACGCTGTTTACCGAGTACCTTGGCGATATCGTGGCACGGCTGCTGATTCGCCTGACGCCCACCCATGAATGACGACGCTACCCGCCAGCACGCTGAGGCGTTTCTCGCCTCGCTCGCACGCCACGCAAGCGAGGCGACGGTGGCTGCTTACCGCCAGGATATTGGCGCGCTGTGCGGGTTTATTGAGCGCCAGGACGACGATGCCGCCGCGTTCGACCAGCATCTGCTGCGCGCGTTTTTGGGGGAAGAGCGCCGCCGGGGGCTTGCGCCACGCAGCCTTGCCAGGCGCCGCGCGGCGTTATCGCGCTTCGCCGATTACCTGGTGAAGCAGGGCGTCATCGCCGATAACCCGCTGGATCTGGTCCGTACACCCAAGCAACCCCAGCACTTACCGCGCCCGGTGGATGTCGATACGCTGGCGCGCTTTCTGGATACGCCCCACGATGACTCGCCACTGGCGCGCCGCGATCAGGCAATGCTGGAACTGCTCTATTCGAGTGGGTTGCGCTTGGCGGAGCTGGCGTCACTCGACCTTGAGGCTCTTCAGGACCATCGCGTACGCGTGCTGGGAAAAGGCGGCAAGCCCCGCCAGGTGCCGGTGGGGCGTCGAGCCCGGCAGGCGCTGGCGGCCTGGTTGAGCGTACGCTCCCATTGGGCGCCTGACGCTGAAAAAGCGCTGTTTGTCGGCCAGCGTGGGGCACGCCTGGGGCATCGGGCGATCCAGAAGCGCCTGGCATTGCTTGCCATTGAGCGTGGGCTACCCGAGCATTTGCATCCTCACCGGCTGCGCCATTCATTCGCCAGCCATTTGCTCGAATCCAGCCAGGACCTGCGTGCGGTGCAAGAGTTGCTGGGGCATGCCAACCTTTCGACCACCCAGGTCTATACGCGGCTGGACTGGCAGCACCTGGCAACCAGCTATGACGCCGCGCACCCTCGCGCAAAACGCCGCCCACGGAGCGAGCCATGACCTCACTCAAAGCGATTACCTTTGATCTGGACGATACCCTCTGGGATAACAGCGGCGTGATGGCGCGAACGGAAACCGGGCATTACGGCTGGCTGCGTGAAAACCTCGCCGCTTGGTTGGCCGAACGTTGCTGGCCGTCGTGGGGGCTAGGGTTTGATCAAGGGCTTGAGGATTATCTGCAACGCCGAAAGCGATTGGCCTTGGAAGTGCCCGAACGACGTGGCGACTTTACCTGGCTGCGTTTACGTGCCCTGGAAGCGCAGCTCGAGACCCAAGGCTTGCCGCGCAGCGCTGCAACGCTGTGGGCCGCCGCTGCCATGAACGAATTCCATCGTTTGCGCGTACAGGTGACGCCGCACCCCGAAGCCGCCGAGTTATTGTCAGACCTTGGGCAACGCTATCGGCTGGCGGCCATTACCAACGGTAATATCCACCTCAAACGTCAACCGTTGGCGGGTTACTTTGAAGTGGCGATCGCCGCCGGTGAACTATTGGCCCCCAAGCCCGACCCCACGGCGTTTCTGGCCGCGCTTGAACGCTTCGAGGTCGCGCCGCACAACGCCATGCACGTGGGCGATTCCTGGGAAGAAGACATAGTCCCGGCCCTGCGGTTGGGCATGCACGCTGTGTGGATCAGCGAGGAGCGTCACGACGCGCTGCCCAAGGGCGTCCATCAGATTGGCCATGTGAGAGAGCTGCGCGGCGTGCTGGCGGCGTTGAAGACGCCCTATTGAGGCGTCTTCAACCACTGGTCCAGACGCTGTGCGAGGGTGTCGACCCCGTCACGCTTGAGCGACGAGAACAGTTGAACCGATACCAGGTCCTCCCACTCCTTCAGGCGTGATCGCACTTGCTGCAACGCCGCGTTGGCCGGGCCCTTTTTCAGCTTGTCGGCCTTGGTGAGCAGAATATGCACCGGCATGTCACGCTGGTCGGCGAACCCCAGCATCATCTGGTCAAACTCGGTGAGCGGATGGCGTACATCCATCAACAGCACCAACCCGCGCAGGCTGAAGCGGCCGCGCAGGTAGTCAGACATGTGCTGCTGCCATTCCAGCTTGACCGTTTCGGGGACTTTGGCGTAACCATATCCGGGGAGATCGACCAGGCGGTATGCCTCATCATTCATGACGCTAAAGAAGTTGATTAACTGGGTGCGCCCCGGCGTACGCGAGGTGCGGGCCAGCGCTTTCTGCTGGGTAAGGGCATTGATCGCACTGGATTTCCCGGCGTTCGAGCGCCCGGCAAACGCGACTTCGGCACCGGTATCGTCCGGGCAGAGGGCGAGTGTAGGCGCGCTGGTCATAAATTGCGCGGTGGGGTAATTAAGTCGCACAGCTGAACTATCATGGGGGGTAGGCATGGCATTAATCCTGACAAACAAAGATAAAAACAATCAATAAGGTGACCAACAATGCGCGACAAGATTTCTGCAATTTGGAGGCTTCGCTATACTGCACACAAATGGGTTTCTATGGCCCGCGGGTAGTGTAACACCGTGCTCTGCCGGGCAGCGACCAACGTGTCAGCTTGTGTGTCGTGCGGAGGCTTTGATAACACCAACCATAATGGAATTGCGATGAGAACATTACTGGCAAGCCTGGCCATTTCCCTGGGTGCCGCGGGGAGCGCTGCGGCAGATCCTCGGTCGGAGGCTGACGCGGCCGCCGGTGAAACCCTGGCAACGCCCTGTGCGGCTTGTCACGGGCAAGCTGGTATCAGCCCTACACCGACATTTCCTCATTTGGCGGGCCAGCAGATGTCGTACCTTGCCAAACAAATCATGGATATTCGTGATGGCCGCCGTGAGGTGCCGCAGATGGCGGGTCAGGTGGATAATTTTGATGACCAGGACGCCTGGGACGTGGCCGCTTTTTACGCCGGGCAGGAGCCTCATCTTGGCCAGGCGGATGATGACGAAGCGCTGTTGGCCCGTGGTGAAGAGCTGTACCGGGCCGGTGACAGGGAGAATGGCATTCCGGCCTGCAGTGCCTGCCATACGCCGACCGGCCGGGGAATAGGCAGTGCGGCTTATCCAGCACTCTCGGGGCTGCAAATCGATTACACGGTCAGCACCCTGCAGGACTTTGCCGCCGGCGACAGGGACAACGACCCTAACGGCGTGATGCGTGATATCGCGACAAAAATGAGCGATGACGACATGCAGGCGGTAGCTAATTATCTGCTGGGTTTGAATTAAACGACCGCCCTCAATAAGCTCATGTTATTAATCACTTGTTTTGCCAAGCGTGGAACCCCAGCCGAACGCTGGGGTCACAAGGTCGCTTTCCCACGGAGAAAAGTCACTATGTTGAAAACGTTAATGGTTGCGGTTGCCGGACTAAGCTTGTCAGCGGCGGTCAGTGCCCAAGAGTTGGTTGAAGGACAGCACTACGAAGTGCTCGACGAGCCGGTTGAGACGCAGGTTGAGGAGGGGCAAATAGAAGTGCTGGAGGTATTCTGGTTTGGCTGCCCGCACTGCTATCGCCTGCAATCACATGTTAATGAGTGGTACGAAACCCTCGATGATGACGTGACGGTTGAAAAAATGCCGGCGACCATGGGCGGCGACTGGAATACCCATGCCAACGCCTTCTACGCCGCGAAAGAACTCGGTATTGAAGAGGACCTGCACGCGGATTTTTTCGACGCCATCCACCAGGACGAGCGTTCTCTGACCGATGAAGACGAGATCGCCGCCTTTTTCACCGATTATGGCGTTAGCGAAGAGGAAGCCAAGGAAGCCCTCACGGCCTTTAACGTTCGTAGCAACGTGAACAAAGCCAATAGCCGCATGCGCGATATGCGCCTGATGGGTGTGCCCGCGCTGGTGGTCGATGGTCGCTATGTCGTGACGCCAAGCAGCGCCGGTAGCCTTGAAAACATGCCCAATATCGCCGACGCCCTGGTTGATCAGGTCCGTGAAGCGCGCCAAGAGTAACGCTTTGTGACGCTGCATTCACCACGGGGTTTTGCATGAACGAGCTGGAGGCACACGCGCCGCTGCTGAGCAGCGGCCACTTGCGTCTGTTAACGTTTAATCTCCAGGTCGGTATTCAGACCTCGGCGTATCATCACTACGTAACGCGCAGCTGGCAGCATCTTCTGCCCCATCCCCAACGCTTGCAGCGGCTGGCATTGATGGCCGAGGTGATGGGCAGGTTCGATGTGGTCGGGCTTCAGGAAGTCGATGGCGGCAGCTTTCGCTCCAGCCGCGTTAACCAGGTCGAATACCTGTCCGCCAAGTCGGGATTGCCCCACCATTTCCAGCAGTTGAACCGCAATCTGGGCCGTATTGCTCAGCACAGCAACGGGCTGCTGTCGCGGATGGTTCCCAGTCAGATAGAGGAGCATCGTTTGCCAGGCGCAATGCCGGGGCGGGGTGCCATCCACGCGCGCTTTGGTGAGGGGCCGGATGCGCTGCATATCTTTGTCGCGCATCTGGCGCTGAGCCATCGCGGTCGCGTGCGGCAGCTCAACTACCTCAGTGAAATCATCCAGCCGCTGCGCCATGTGGTGGTAATGGGGGATCTGAACTGCACACCGGATCAGTTGCATGCCCACGAGCGCTTCAATGACGCCCTGCCGCTACACCCGGTAAAACCCCTGCTGAGCTACCCATCCTGGCAGCCGCGGCGAGCGCTGGACCATATTCTGCTCTCCCAGTCTCTCGAGGTGGTGGATGTGCAGGTACTGGATCATCTGTTCTCTGACCATCTGCCCATTGCCGTCGATTTGCCGCTTCCTGAAGCCTGTCTAGCGGCGATTCGCGCAAGCGTTTAATAGATAAGCGCGTCTCGCTGTTAAGGGACGCTGCAATGTCTGCGTATTTGCGCTATTGTCTGGGGCGCTGACTCCTCTTAGCCGTTTTACGCGAGACACTTCCATGTCGGACACAACAAAACTACCTGCGTTGATAGGTGCGCTGGACCGCGCTTCAGAGTGGTTCGGGCGATCCCTTGCGTGGCTGATCATCATCATGATGCTGATTCAGTTCGCGATTGTACTGCTCCGCTATGCGTTCAGCGTGAACAGTATCTTTATGCAAGAGCTGGTGATGTACATGCATGCCAGCGTCTTTATGCTTGCCGCGGCTTATACCTTTCGGCACGACGGTCATGTGCGGGTCGACATCTTCTACCGGGGAATGTCGCCACGCCGTCAGGCCCTTATCAATGTGGTGGGCATTGTGACGTTATTGATGCCGGTGATGGTGTTCATCATTGCATCGAGCATGGGTTACGTGGCCAATTCCTGGCGCATCCTCGAAAGCTCCCCTGATCACGGCGGCATTCCGGCCGTGTTCGCACTGAAAACCCTGATACCGCTATTTGCATTGCTGATGATCGTTCAAGGCGTCATTGAAGTTGTACGCAATGGTTATGTGCTGGCCGGACGGATAGCGCCCGCCGAAGATGATGACCATCATGAGGAGCGCCTTTGATGCTGGAATTCATGCCGATTGTTTTATTTGCCGTCATCTGTATTGTCCTGATGTTCGGCTTTCCCGTGGCGCTCTCGCTGGCGGGCACGGCGCTGCTGTTTGCCGGTATGGGGCTGGGCCTCCAAGCCATGGGAATCGATGCCAATTTCGATGGTGGCTATCTTGCCGCGCTGCCCAACCGACTATACGGCATCATGACCAACCAGACGCTGTTGGCGGTGCCGCTATTTGTCTTGATGGGGGTTTTGCTCGAGAAATCCAAAGTCGCCGAAACGCTGCTCGATGCCATGGCACTGCTGTTTGGTGCCATGCGCGGTGGCTTGGGTATCTCGGTGACGCTGGTAGGCATGCTGATGGCCGCATCCACAGGCATCGTGGGGGCAACCGTGGTCACCATGGGCCTGATGTCGTTGCCGACGATGTTGAAGCGTGGCTACAGCACCTCGCTTGCGACGGGGACGATTTGTGCCACCGGCACGCTGGGTCAGATTATTCCCCCTTCCATCGCGCTGGTACTACTGGGTGACGTTTTGTCATCGGCGTATCAGCAAGCGCAGCTGGATATGGGGATTTTTAGCCCGAAAACGGTATCGGTGGGTGATCTCTTCATGGGCGCACTGGTGCCGGGTTTAATCCTCGTGGTCATGTACATGGTTTACGTAGCGCTCATCGCATGGTGGCGCCCGAGCATGGCCCCCGCCGCTGATCGAAAGGAGTTGATGGAAGAGCTTGGTCACACCTCGGGGCTTGGCATGTTGCTGCTCAAAGGTCTGGTGCCACCCGTGGTGCTGATTGTGGCGGTGCTTGGGTCGATCCTCAGTGGCTTTGCGACACCTACCGAAGCGTCCGCCGTGGGCGCCTTTGGCGCCCTGGTGTTGGCGCTAGCCTATCGCCAGTTGGATATGGCGACCCTGAAAGACGTTCTGCGTTCGACGACCAACGTCACCACCATGGTGTTTCTGATTCTGATCGGGGCGGCGCTGTTTTCGCTGGTATTCCGGGCTTATGGTGGCGAGCACATGGTCACCGAGCTGTTTGAAGGTATGCCCGGCGGCGTGGTGGGCGCAACGATCATCGTGATGCTGGTTATCTTCCTGCTGGGTTTCATTCTCGACTTTATCGAAATTACCTTCGTGGTGGTGCCCATCGTCGGCCCGATTCTGCTCGCCATGGGGCTTGATCCGATCTGGCTCGGCATCATGATTGCGATTAACCTACAAACGTCGTTCTTGACGCCACCGTTCGGCTTTGCTCTCTTTTATCTGCGTGGGGTGGCGCCGCCGTCAGTGCCGACTTCGGCGATCTATCGCGGGGTGATTCCGTTTATCCTGATGCAGTTGGGCATGTTGCTGATGCTGACGTTCTTTCCGCAGTTGGCAACGTGGCTGCCCGCGCAGTTCGGCGGCTAGCAATAAGTTGAAAGTCGACGCTGCTATCAACGCAAGGACGTGACAACCTAGTACTTACGCAGTTAAATAACTCATTAACCATTTGCAGCAAGCCGCTTGGTCCAACGCCTGAAGCACATGGCTGAGCGGTGTTTTCCTACCCATAACAGTAATAATAGAAAGCTAGAGGGTTCATTTATGAAAGTAAAAACACTCCCCGTCGCCATTGCCATGACGACCGCCATGTCCGCCAGTTTGCTGGCGGTGTCGAGCATTGATAATCACGCCCAGGCTCAAGAAGAAGAATTCCGCTGGAAGATGGTCACATCCTGGCCGAAAAACTTCCCGGGTGTCGGCCAAGGCCCCGAGCGTCTTGCCGAGCTTGTGGATGAAATGTCGGATGGCCGCCTGACCATCGAAGTCTTTGGTGCCGGTCAGCTGGTGCCAGGGTTTGAGGTATTTGACGCCGTTTCCGACGGTACCGCTGAGCTTGGTCATTCCGCTTCCTATTACTGGAAGGGCAAAGCCCCCGCTGCCCAGTTCTTTGCCGCTGTGCCGTTTGGCATGAACGCTCAGGAAATGAACGCCTGGCTACACTTCGGTGGCGGGATGGAGCTGTGGAACGAGCTTTACGATGAATTTGGCGTCGACGTATTGGTGGCCGGTGCCTCAGGCGTGCAAATGGGCGGCTGGTACAA
Organism: Vreelandella janggokensis; assembly: GCF_031451615.1. NCBI lineage: Bacteria > Pseudomonadati > Pseudomonadota > Gammaproteobacteria > Oceanospirillales > Halomonadaceae > Vreelandella > Vreelandella janggokensis. The sequence continues at coordinate 183,306 of NZ_JARWAJ010000002.1, forward strand.
CAAGGAGATCAACTCGGTTGATGACCTGGATGGCCTGAAAATGCGTATGCCAGGCCTGGGCGGTGAAGTCATGAACCGCATGGGCGTGGCGATCGTGAACATGCCGGGCGGTGAGATTTTTACCTCGCTGCAGTCGGGCGCGATCGACGCAACCGAGTGGATTGGTCCTTATAACGACCTGGCCTTTGGCCTGCACCAGGCGGCGGATTACTACTACTATCCGGGCTGGCACGAGCCGACCGTGATGTTCGAGGCGATCGTCAACGAAGAGGCAATGGCCGAACTTCCGGCGGATCTGCAAGCGATCCTGAAAACCGCGGTACGCGACGTCAATGCCAACGTGCTGGACGAGTACACCGCGCGTAACAATGATGCGCTGGAAACACTGGTCAACGAGCATGATGTCGAGCTGCGACGCATTCCTGATGACGTATTAGCGCAGGCACGTGAACACTCGGCAGATGTCGTTGCAGAGCTGGCAGAATCCAGCGAGATGGCAACGCGGATTTACGAGTCCTATCAGGCTTTCCAGGAGAAGGTCGAGGACTATCACGCGATCTCCGAACAGGCATACTACAACGCGCGTAACCCTGAAGGCGACAGCGCCGAATAATACGCTGAGCCTTGCATGAAATGGCCGCCTTCGGGCGGCCATTTGCGTTTTTAAGGCAGCACAAACGCCTCGGCTTGGGTATCCTAGCTGAATACTGTTTTTATCCGAGGATCCTCATGTCTACTGATTCCCGCCTGCGCAATGTGCTTACCATCGCCGGCTCCGACCCGTCCGGTGGCGCTGGGCTGCAGGGCGATTTGAAAACCTTCTCGGCACTCGGGGTCTACGGTACCAATGTGATTACGGCGGTGATCGCCCAGAATACCTGCGGTGTCGCCTCGGTATATCCGGTGTCGCCCCAGGCGATTCGCGAGCAGTTGGAGAACCTGCTCGACGATGTCGAGATCGATGCCGTCAAGATCGGTATGGTCGCCAGCCGCGACGTGGCCGAGGTGATCGCCGAGGTGCTGGGTCGGCGACGGCCACGCTGGATCGTGCTCGACCCGGTAATGGTGGCCAAAAGCGGCGATATTCTGGTCGATAATGAAGGTATCCGGGCGGTGCGCGATATCCTGGTGCCACTGGCGGACGTGATTACCCCCAACCTGCCCGAGGCCGCTGTTCTGCTCGACGCACCATCGCCCACCGGACTGGATGAGATGGAAGCGATGCTGCCGGGCTTGACGCAGCTTGGCGCGCCCTATGTGGTGCTCAAAGGGGGCCACCTGCGGGGCGAGACCTGCCCCGATTTGCTGGCGACGCCCAATGAGCACCGCTGGCTGCCAGCGTCACGGATCGCCACGGAAAACCTGCACGGCACCGGCTGCGCGCTTTCGTCAGCTATTGCGGCCTGCCTCGCCAAGCTCCCGGCAGGTGCTGAAAATGACGCCCCGGTTGCTGCGATTGCCGAGGCCAAGCAATGGCTGCATGCCGGTTTGGAGGCCAGTGTCAGGCTGAATGTGGGTAACGGGCGCGGCCCGGTGCATCACTTTCACGCCTGGTGGTAAAGCACAGCGCTGCTCGCCGGGGTGGCGTCACCGTTTAGCTTGCGCAATGGACCGTTGCGCACCATGCTGAAGGGTGTTGCTAGCAGGCCGAGGAGCGTTTGCGATGACCCGTACCCTACTGTTTGCCACTGACCTCTCTGCCGAAAACCGCGCCGCCTTTGCCAGAGCGCTGCGCCTGGCTTACGCCGACGGCGCGCAGCTCGATATCGTCCATGTGCTCGATCCCTACCTGCCCCGTCGCGTCTTTCACGAGGTTGAAGCGGCGGTGGTAGACGATATCGCCGCCACTCTCAAAGATGTCCGTGAAGATTACGCCCTCGAAGAACCCAAGACGCTGATCCAGACGGTGGCTGGCGCGCCTTACGTTGAAATTATCCGCGAGGCCCATGAGCGCCAGGCCGACCTGGTCGTAGTGGGTATGCATCGCAAGCGCGGACAGAAAGACCTGCTTGCGGGGACTACCCTGATGCGCATTATCCGCAGTGCGCCTTGCCCTGTGGTGGTTGCCTCGCAGCCGCCTACCCAGCCGTGGGGGGCGATACTGGTGCCCGTCGATTTCTCTCTGACGGCTCGGCACAGTCTGCGGGAAGCGTTGCAGCGTTTTCCTGATGCATCACTGACGTTATTGCATGCCTGGAGCTTGCCGGGCGAGCGTGAACTTGGCTCGCACCCTTACTATGCGCAATGGCGAGATCACGAGGTGACGCGGCTGCGCGAACGGCTCGCTCAGGAAATTGACAGTTTGATGGACGAGCTGGCGGGCGTTCCCGACGTTGAGCTGGTGCTGGAGCACGGCTCCCCGTGTGAGGTCTTGAATGCTTACATCAAGCGCCACACCCCTGATTTGGTGGTGATCGGCAGCCGCGACCAACCGCACCATGCGAGCCAGATGACCGATATGCTGTTGAGTGAGCCTCACTGTGACGTGATGCTATGCAGGGCGTAATTATACGGAACTTTTATTTGGTTTTTATGTAGTATAGGTACTGTCTTGCAACAATAAGAGGTGCCTTGCTATGTCGTTACATGTCGGTTTTCTCAAGCCTTGCGGGTATCGCGTTGGTGTATGGCTGGCGGGCGCGTTGCTGCTGTTTGGGTCTTCAGACCTTTGGGCGCAGACGGTCAGCGAAAAAGGTGAGCGCTTCGAGCGAACCCTGGAAGAGAACGGCCAGCGCTATGCGCTTATCGGCAGCGGCGTTTTTACCTACATGATCTGGACCGCCTATGCCGGGGCGTATTACCAGGCAGAAGGCGAGACTGATCCCCAGCCGCAAAGCGATATACCCCGCCGCCTCGAGTTAGCTTACTTCCATGATATCGAGGCCGAAGAGTTTGCCGACGCCACCACAGAAACGCTGCAAAAAAACCTGACCGCCTATGAGTACTCGCAGCTGGAAGCCGATATTAATACCTTTAACCAACGTTATCAGGATGTCGAGCCACAGGACCGCTATGTCTTGAGCTGGGACGGCGATACGCTGCGCTTGGCATTGAATGGCGAGATTCTATTCGAGGGCGGTAATGCAGAACTGGCCAGTGCTCTCTTTGGTATCTGGCTAGGCGAACGTCCTCTGGGTGAAGACTTCCGCGATGCGCTGCTAGGGCGGTAATCAGGTATTGGCAAGCGCGTTATACTGGCGCTTTTGCGAGCGAGGCATAGCGTGAAAGCATTGATTCAGCGGGTAACCCGGGCAAGCGTTGATATCGAGGGTGATACCGTGGGCGCCATTGACCACGGGCTGTTGGCGTTGGTGGGCATTGAAAAGGGCGATAGCCAGGCGGATGCCGACAAGTTGTTGCACAAGTTGCTGAACTACCGTGTGTTCAGCGATGCCAATGGCAAGATGAATCTGAATGTGCAACAGGCCGAGGGCGGCCTGCTACTGGTGTCACAGTTCACTCTGGCCGCTGATACCCATAAAGGCCTGCGGCCCAGTTTTTCCAGCGCCGCGCCCCCCGATGAAGGCGAGCAGCTGTTTAACTATCTGGTGGCCCAGGCGCAATCCGCCTGGCAGAACGTCGCTACCGGCGAGTTTGGCGGCAACATGCAGGTCTCGCTGGTGAACGACGGGCCGGTGACCTTCTTGCTGGAGAGCTGAGCGGGTCTTCAGGCGTTCTCGCTGGCCACTAACTCAGCTTCCATGGCTTCCAGTGCCTCCTCGGCGGCCAGCCACTCGGCTTCGGCGTCGTTCAAGCGTGCCTTGATATCAGCTTGGCGGGCCAGGGCATCGGTCAATTCAGCTTTTCGAGCGTTGTCGGTGTAAAGCTCAGGGTCGGCCAGTATTTCCTCGACCTTTTCCAGTGACTGCTGGGTTTTCTCCATCGCTTTTTCCGCCTGGTCACGCTGCTTTTTCAGTGGACGCAACTTCTCACGTAATTCAGCGGCTGCTTTGCGAGCCGCCTTGCGATCACCGCTGGGCTGTTGGGCCTGGCGTTCGTTTTTCTCGCTGCGGCTGTCGCGGCGGCTTTCTTCAAGGCGTGCTTTCAGCCACGCTCGGTAGTCGTCCAGGTCGCCGTCAAAAGGCTCGACGCGATGGTCGGCGACCCGCCAGAACTCATCCACCGTGGCGCGCAGCAGGTGACGGTCGTGGGATACCAGGATGACGGTGCCTTCGAAGCTGGCCAGCGCCTGGGTCAGTGCCTCACGCATTTCCAGGTCCAGGTGGTTGGTGGGCTCATCCAGCAGCAGCAGGTTGGGTTTTTGCCACGCCACCAGGGCCAGCGCCAAACGCGCCTTCTCGCCGCCTGAAAAGGTGGCTACCTGACCAAAGGCGTCGTCGCCTTTAAAGCCGAACCCACCCAGGAAGTTGCGGATTTCCTGGTCGCTGACGGTGGGCGATAGCCGCTGTACATGCACGAATGGGGTGGTGGTCACGTCGAGCCCTTCCAACTGATGCTGGGCAAAGTAACCAATCGCCAAGTGCTCGCCGGGCACCCGCTTGCCATTCAGCAATTCGAGCTCGCCAGTGAGTGATTTGATCAGCGTTGATTTACCCGCCCCGTTGGGGCCTAGCAGACCGATCCGACTACCCGGCAGGAGGGTAACATTGACCTTGTCTAGCTGGACGATATCGCCCGCATCGCCGCGATAACCCAGCGTGGCCTGGTCGAGCACCAGTAGCGGGTGAGAGGTTTTATCCGAGGCGGGCAGGGTGAAATGAAAGGGCGAATCGACATGGGCGACGGCAATATCTTCCATGCGCTCCAGCATCTTGACGCGGCTTTGGGCCTGCTTGGCCTTGGTGGCCTGGGCACGGAAACGCGCGATAAAGCGCTCGATTTCCTCGCGTCGTGCCTGCTGCTTGGCGGCTTCTGCCCGCTGGAGGGCAAGCTTTTCGGCGCGGGTGCGCTCAAAAAGTGAATAGTTGCCGCGGTAAAGTTCCATCGTTTGGTGATGCATATGCACAATGTGATCGCAGACGGCATCAAGAAAATCGCGGTCGTGGGAAATCAACAGCAATGTGCCGGGATAGCGGGTGAGCCATTGCTCCAGCCACAGCAACGCATCAAGGTCCAGGTGGTTGGTGGGCTCATCGAGCAGTAGCAGGTCGGAGGGCATGAACAGCGTGCGGGCCAGGTTGACGCGCATCCGCCAGCCCCCGGAAAACGCCGAAAGCGGTCGATCGAGGTCCGCCTGAAAAAAGCCGAGCCCGACCAGCAGCTGTGCTGCGCGGGATTCGGCGCGATAACCGTCGAGGGTTTCAATCAAGCCGTGCAGTTCAGCCTCCCGGTGGGCATGCCCTGAATCTCTGGCGGCCTGTAGGTCCATTTCGGCCTGGCGAAGGGCGATGTCGCCATCCAGTACATACTCGATAATCGGCCGGTCCAGCGCATCGACCTCCTGAGCCATGTGAGCGATACGCTGTCCACCGCTCAGTTCGACGTCGCCCTGGTCCGGGCCGAGTTCGCCCAGGAGTAGTTTAAAGAGGCTCGACTTGCCTGCACCGTTAGCCCCGATAATCCCCGCTTTCACCCCGTCGGGTAGGGTGAGGTCGGCGTTGTCGAGTAACGTTTGCGTGCCGCGTTGCAGGGCGACTTGGCGCAGTGCGATCATGCGTTCTCCCGAATAAGGTGGGTCATACAATGCCAGATTCTAGTGCGCTTGATTCTACCCGATTCGCGGCGCTTCAGCAGACACCGCTGTGGGATTTCGCGCTAACCTTTTATAGTCGCCCCGGCGTCGAGCAGGCGTGCCTGACGCTACAGGACGACGCAGGCGTGGATGTCTGCGAGCTGTTGTTTCATGGCTGGCTGTATGTGCATGGACTCGAGGCGTTACCAGAGTCGCTTGAAGCGCTGCGCCAGGCGCGCCGTGATTGGCAGACTGGGGTGACAGAAGTGCTGCGCGGGCTAAGGCGCGATTTAAAGCATCACGATGCCCCAAGTGAGACCGTTACCGCCCTGCGTGAGCGGATCAAACAGGCAGAGCTGCTCGCCGAGCGTGAAAACCTTCAACGTTGGCAAACGTGGGCATTGGACAACGAGCAGCCCACTGCACGCCTGAGAAATGTGCCAGTTAGCTCGCAAGATACGGGAAGATGGCTGCAAGAAAACGTTTTATTGCCACAAGATGCGAAAATGGAAGGTTGTGGGTCAAAAACACGACAGGCCCTTCAACACGCCTTTAGCGTGCTAGGTCAGCAACTTGACCCCTTACGGCGGGCGCGCTAGCCTGAAAATTAGCTGCTTTTGAATAACTAACGGTTATTCGGCCTATGAGATGTGCAGCGCCATTCAGCGATTGCACAGTGGCCACAACACTGCGCGTTGTGAGACGCGCCGATCAAAGCAGATTCCTGCGCACTCGTACAGCGCGCTTACCACTGCAAGGGGAACACCGCATGAAGGCAAGCAAGTTAGTAACGACGGCGAGCGTCAGTGCACTGTTGGTTGGTATGTCGGGCGTCGCTCAGGCAGACAACTGGCGTTACGCGCACGAAGAATATGAAGGTGATGTTCAGGACGTTTTCGCCTATGCGTTCAAAGAGCACATCGAAGACAATTCCGATCATACCGTCCAGGTCTATCGCTTTGGCGAGCTGGGCGAGTCCGATGACATCATGGAGCAGACCCAGAACGGTATTCTCCAGTTCGTCAACCAGTCGCCTGGTTTCACCGGCTCGCTCATCCCTGAAGCACAAATCTTTTTCATTCCCTACCTGCTTCCCACCGACGAAGAAACCGTACTTGAGTTCTTCGACGAGAGCGAAGCCATCAACGAGATGTTCCCAGAGCTTTATGCTGAGCAAGGCTTAGAGCTACTGCAAATGTATCCGGAAGGTGAGATGGTCGTGACGACCAACGAGCCGTTCACCTCTCCCGAGGGGCTGGATAACAAGAAAATCCGTACCATGACCAACCCGCTGTTGTCGGAAACCTACGACGCGTTCGGGGCTACGCCAACGCCGTTGCCCTGGGGTGAAGTCTATGGTGGCCTACAGACCGGCGTTATCGACGGTCAAGAAAACCCGATTTTCTGGATCGAGTCCGGCGGTCTTTATGAAGTGTCTCCGCACCTGACCTTTACCGGTCACGGCTGGTTTACCACTGCGATGATGGCCAACCAGGACTTCTACGAAGGTCTTTCCGAAGAAGATCAGCAACTCGTCCAGGAAGCCTCTGAAGTGGCTTATGATCATACCATCGAGCATATCCAGGGCTTAGCCGAAGAATCGCTTGCCAAAATTCAGGAAGCCTCTGACGAAGTCACCGTCACGCGTTTGAATGAAGAGCAGATTCAGGCCTTCCGCGAACGTGCGCCTCAGGTTGAGGAAGCATTTCTGGAAATGACCGGTGAGCGCGGCGAAGAGTTGCTCAATCAGTTCAAGGAAGACTTGGAAGAAGTCTCCAGCGACGAAGAATAAGCAGCCCTCGCCATACAAGGTGCTGCAACGGAAGGACCAAAGGGGCGGCCAGCGGCTGCCCCTTTCTCATATGATCAATAGCAATATCAATTCGCTTGTTGGAAAGTAATTCGTTCATCCAGCGTTGAACCAGTAACGTTGGGTTACCGCTAGGCTAATTATGTTAGCCGTGGATGGCACAACAATTTCCGGCATTTAGATCGGTGTGGAAAGGTGAAATCGCTAGCGCAAGGCTGCGTGATAAAAGGAGTCCGGCCATGACCGAAGAAGAGTCTGAGAAAAGCTACCGCTCTGGCTTGCCCGGTTTTTTAGGGGTGATTGATACAGCTATCAGCAAATTAGAAGCCGTCATTTTGGCGATGGGTGTTTTGCTCATGGCGCTGAATACGGTCACTAACGTGGTTACACGCTTTGTGTTCGGCCACAGCATCATGTTTACAGGTGAGATTAACCGTATCCTGATTATCATGATTACGTTTGCCGGTATTGGCTACGCCGCCCGGCACGGTCGGCATATTCGCATGTCGGCCATCTACGATGCCCTCCCCACTGGAGGTCGCAAATTACTGATGATCGTCATTGCCTTGTTTACCTCGATGGTCATGTTCTTTTTGCTTTACTACTCGGTGTTTTACATCATCGATTTGTATAGCAAAGGGCGCGTGCTGCCATCCTTGGGGCTACCCATCTGGATCATTTATCTCTGGGTACCGATGGGCTTTTTGATTACCGGCATTCAATACCTGCTAACGGCAATTAAGAACATGACCTCCCGGGATGTGTACCTCTCCACCGGGGTGGTGGATGGTTATAAAGATACCGAAACGGAAGTCTAACGCAGGGCAACGCTGCCTAGGGGAACCGCTATGACGACAATAATGGTCACTACGATGATTGCCCTGCTGTTGCTGGGCTTTCCGATGATGATCCCGTTGATCACCGCCTCGGCCATTGGCTTTTACATGATGTTCAACGGGCTGGGGCAGATGGAAACCCTGATTCAGCAGATGATGGCGGGGATACGTCCCGCATCGCTGATCGCGGTACCGATGTTTATTCTGGCCGCCGATATCATGACCCGGGGCCAGTCAGCCAGTCGGCTGATCGACATGGTCATGTCGTTTATCGGCCATGTGAAAGGCGGCCTGGCCGTCAGCACGGCCGCTTCGTGTACGCTGTTCGGGGCAGTGTCGGGATCGACGCAGGCCACGGTGGTGGCCGTTGGTTCGCCGTTGCGGCCGCGTATGTTGAAAGCGGGGTATTCGGATTCGTTCACTCTGGCGTTGATTATCAACTCCAGTGATATTGCCTTTTTGATTCCGCCGAGTATCGGCATGATTATCTACGGGGTCATTTCAGGTACGTCTATTGGTGAGCTGTTTATTGCCGGGATCGGACCTGGCTTGATGATTCTGATGATGTTCGCTGCCTACAGCATGATTTATGCGACGGTGAAAAACGTCCCTACCGAGCCAAAGTCGACCTGGGGAGAGCGCGGTAGGGCCGTGCGCATGGCGCTTTGGCCGCTGGGTTTCCCGGTCATTATCGTTGGTGGTATTTATGGCGGTATTTTCAGCCCCACTGAAGCTGCTGCGGCCTGTGTGCTGTATGCCGTCTTCCTCGAGTTCCTGGTATTCCGTTCGCTGAAAGTGAATGATATTTACGCCATTGCCAAATCGACGGGCTTGATTACCGCCGTGGTGTTTATTCTCGTGGCCGTGGGTAACAGCTTTTCGTGGATCATCTCGTTTGCGCAGATTCCCCAGGCGATTCTGGAGGCAGTGGGCGTCAATGAAGCAGGCCCCACCGGCGTGCTGATTGCCATTTGTATCGCGTTCTTCGTGGCATGCATGTTTGTCGACCCGATTGTGGTGATCCTGGTACTGACACCCATCTTTGCGCCAGCAATTGCCTCCACCGGGCTGGATCCTGTTTTGGTCGGGATTTTGATTACCCTGCAGGTGGCCATCGGCTCGGCGACGCCGCCCTTTGGGTGCGATATCTTTACCGCCATTGCAATCTTCAAGCGCCCGTATTGGGATGTGATCAAGGGCACCCCGCCGTTTATCTTTATGTTGATTCTGGCGGCCGTGCTCCTGATCATGTTCCCGCAAATTGCCCTGTTCCTGCGCGATATAGCGTTTCGCTAAGTCGTCACAAGGAGAACGCCAATGTTCAACCGCATTTTAGTGCCGGTGGATGGCTCCAAGGGCGCCCTCAAGGCGCTTGAGAAAGCCGTAGGCCTGCACATGCTGACCGGCGCAGAGCTGTACTTGCTATGTGTGTTCAAGCACCACAGCCTGCTTGAGGCATCGCTTTCCATGGTGCGGCCCAGCAAGCTGGACATTCCTGACGATGCGTTGAAGGAATACGCCACGGAAATCGCGGTACACGCCAAGTCCCATGCGATAGAGATGGGGGCTGATAGCGGTAGCGTGCGGGCCTTCGTCAAGGGAGGTCGACCATCGCGAACCATCGTTCGCTTTGCCCGCAAACGTGAGTGTGACTTGATCGTTATCGGTGCCCAAGGCACCAACGGCGATAAAAACCTTTTGTTGGGCAGTGTTTCCCAGCGAGTGGCAGGCTCAGCTCACTGCCCCACGATGGTGGTGTAACGCTCTTCCCCGGAGATATCGCAGGGTAATAACACCCGCCGCCTCGGCAGATGCAGCCTGGGGCGGCGGGTGTTACTCTTTTAAGTGTCCTTTCAATACGCATCCATTACCCTCATAACGGTGCTTCGCACCACGCAAAAAAGGTGTTCTATGAACGTAGCGATTTCCTCAACGGCCCTGGTTGGCTTACTACTGGTGGCTCCCTTGGCCGCTGCGGCGCCGGAAACAGAAGAAGAGCGTTTGGCCTATAGCCTGGGCGTTACGCTGGGTGAAAGCATGCAGGCCGATGTCGAAGACCTGGATATCGACACCTTTACCGACGGCATACGCGATGTGTTTGAAGGTAATGATCTGGCGCTTGATGAAGCGCAAATGAGCGAAGCATTGATGGCTTTTCAGGAGCAATCCATGGCGGCCCGCCAAGAGGAAGCGGCGCAAGCCAGTGAAGCGAACCGTGAAGCCGGTGAAGCCTTCCTCGCCGAAAACGCCGAGCGCGATGAGGTGACCGTCACCGAGTCAGGCCTCCAGTACGAAGTGCTTGAGTCGGGCGAGGGCGAGTCGCCTGGCCCCGAAGACACCGTCGAGGTGGATTACGAAGGCATGCTGCTGGATGGCACGGTCTTTGATAGTTCCTATGAACGCGGCGAGTCGGTCAGCTTCCAGGTCAATCAGGTAATCGAAGGTTGGCAAGAAGCCCTTCAAGCAATGAGTGTGGGCGACAGCTGGATGCTGTATATCCCTTCCGACCTAGCCTACGGTGAAAGTGGCCAGGGCCCGATTGGTCCCAACGAGGTGCTTACCTTCCGTGTAGAACTGTTGGACGTTGAATAAGTGATGCCATTGCCGTCGTGTCTATCTCCGCGCTGTTGGATCAGTGGGTTGCTGTTTATCGGTGGCTTGGAGGGAGCGACGGTTGTTCAGGCAGCGCCCGAGCCGTTAGCCGCGCTAGGCGCTGACAAGAGGGCTGTCAGCGTCGTGGGTATTTCGTCCGGTGGGTACATGGCCACGCAGTTGGCCGTGGCCTTTCCTGAGCGCTTCAGTGCAGTGGGCGTATTGGCGGCGGGCCCTTGGGGATGTGCGGAAGGCTCGTTAAGCCGGGCGCTGAATACCTGCATGACGACATCGGGCGGCGAGCCATCCCTCGACAGGCTTGAAAATCGCCGTCGCCGCTACGAGGCGGCAGGTCAGGTGGGGCCGCGGGAAACGCTCAGTCAATTAAGGGTGTTTTTGTGGCACGGCGAGGATGACGATGTCGTGGATCCTGATTTGGGCGATTTATTGGCAGCCCAATGGGAGCGCTGGCTGTCCGGTGCCGATCAGCTGCGCGTCGTTCGGCGCGAAGACACCGGCCATGGCTGGCCGGTCAGGCTGGACGATGAGTTGCCGCCTCCACGAGCCTTGGGCGACTGTCAGCAGGGGGGTGGCAGCTACCTGCTTGCCTGCGATGACGATGTCGCTGGCGCCATGATGCGCTTTCTGTACCCCGAGCGCGGAAGGAACGATGAGGGCCAGGGTCACTTAAGCGCCTTTGATCAGTCCGACTTCGCCGTGGCCGGGCTGGCCGATAGCGGCTTTGTTTTTATACCCGAAGTTTGCGAACAGGTCGGATGTCAGGTCACGGTGGCACTTCACGGCTGTCAGATGAATGAAGACGCGATTGGCGATGCATTTGTACGCCACAGCGGGCTCAATGACTGGGCAGCGTTGCATCAGCAGGTCGTGCTTTATCCCCAGGCGGAGAGCAGCATGATGAACCCTCAAGGCTGCTGGGACTGGTGGGGTTATGCCGAGCGTTCCTCACAGTTAGCCCCGATGCACGATACCCGTGAAGGCGTGCAGGTCCAGGCACTAGTGGCCATGCTGGAACGACTGCAAGCAACGCCTGGGCAGGATTAACGACCCAGTTCATGCGATAGGGCAGCCGTAAGCCCTTGCGGCGTTGGCGAATACAGTACACGTTGCAAGATATCGCCGTCGCGGTCGACCAGGTAGAGTGATGAGCTATGGTCAATGGTGTACTCGATGGCGGAGTCGGGCGCCTCAACGCGCCGCGTAATGACTCCGTAACGGGACATCACGTCATTCAGTTCGGCCTGGTTGCCGCTGGCCCCGATAAAGTCCTCGCCGAAAAACGCCAGGTACTCTTCGAGCCGTTTCAGGGTATCGCGCTGGGGGTCGACGGTGACCATGACAGGCACCACTTTTTCACGTTGCGAGGCTGAAAGCTCAGCCAGCGCCTGGCGCTTGACCGACTGCGTCATAGGGCATACGTCAGGGCAATAGGTATAGCCGAACGACAGCAGCGCAATCTGGTCATCAGCAAGCTGGGACAGCGAAAAGTCGCCTCGGGTGGACGGCAGTTCAATCTCACCGCCAGGCGGCATGTCGCTTTGCGGCGTCAGCGTGGCCTTGTAGAACACGGCACCACTCGCCACAACCAGTGCGGCGGCAGCGCCGACACCAAGCCATAGTTTCGGATAGGCCATGGTATCTCCCTGCAGGCGATGAACTCGACCCTATTGACGACTGGGTAGCTATGTTCATAGTAACAGTAAACCCGCACCTGTCACGGCGTGGGCCAACAAAAGGATAAGGACGTCCAATGGCAAGCATTAGCGGTGCCCTCGGCCCCCTGTTTCTATTGATCTTGCTGGGCGCTGCGCTGGGCGTCAAACGCTGGCCCAGCGATACGTTCTGGCCGCACATGGAGAGGCTGATCTACTTTGTGCTTTTCCCGGCCATGCTGGTGGCGACGCTGGCAACAGCGGATGTCAGCCAGGTGCCGGTGACCCGCCTGGCGCTGGTGCTGCTCGGCGCGATGGCCGCGTTTGGGCTGCTGCTCTGGCGGCTGCGCGCAAGATTGAAGCTGACGCCGGCGGCATTCACCTCGGTGTTTCAGGGCGCGGTGCGTTTCAATACCTATGTGGGCGTTGCCGGGGCGGCGGCCCTGCACGGCAGCGCCGGCGCCACCACCGCCGCCGTGGCGGTGGCGCTGATGGTGCCAGTGGTCAATATCATGTGCGTGGCCAGCTTTGTTGCCGCCGGCACGCTCGGCAACGCCAGCATTGGCAAAAGCATCATGGCACTGATCAAGAACCCCCTGATTCTGGCGTGCTTGCTGGGTATTGTGTTGAATCTTTCCGGCATAGGGCTGCCGGGCTGGAGCCACGATACCGTCGATCTACTAGGCCGTGCTGCCTTGCCGCTTGGGCTGGTTGCTGTGGGGGTGGCATTGCGCCCGGCAGCGCTGCTGCGCGTTGATCGTGGCGTGCTGGCGACGAACAGCGTCAAGCTGTTGCTGATGCCTGCGTTAGTGCTGGGGCTTGCGTGGCTGGTTGGCCTGGATACGGTGAGTCGCGACGTCGCGCTGTTGTTTGCCGCACTGCCCACGGCGACGTCAGCGTATATTCTGGCTCGCCAGCTGGGTGGCGATGCCGAATTGATGGCTGCGATCATCACCGGTCAGACGCTACTGGCGATGCTGACGCTACCGGTTTGGCTTCAATTGGCGAGCGGATGAAAAAGCAAATAAAAAATATTCGTATTTGTGTTGACGAGGTAAATGAGAACTATTACATTGTGATTGTGGCGTTTGATGAGACGCCACAGGCCACGACAGATTTGGCAATCATTACCACTTTCCTGTCATGGTTTCTCCCTCTCATTGCTAGTCACGGTCTTTTGCCGCTCCTCTGGAGCGGCTTTCTTTTTTCTAATAACCACTTTCTTGATCCTTGCCAACAACGCCCTGCGCTGTTCAGGCAGATAATAGGCGCTTTGCCTATGCTGACCTTGAAACCTCGACAGGAGCAACCGCCATGCGCATCGCTGTGTTTAGCGCTAAGCCTTATGACCAAACCTTTCTGACCCTTGCCAATGAGGACAAGCATCACGAGCTGAGTTTTTTTGACGTGCGTCTAAACGCTGATACGGCGATGCTGGCGAGAGGCTATGAAGGGGTCTGCGTGTTTGTGAACGACCATCTGGATTCCACCGTTCTACACCTTCTTCACGACAGCGGAACACGGCTTGTGGCGTTGCGCTCGGCGGGGTTCAATCATGTCGACTTAGCGACCGCCGAACAATTGGGCATGACCGTCGTACGTGTGCCCGCCTATTCACCCCATGCAGTCGCGGAGCACGCGGTAGCCCTGGTGCTAAGTCTTAATCGAATGACTTACCGTGCCTACAACCGAGTGCGCGAGGGTAACTTTTCCCTGGACGGCTTGTTGGGGTTTGACCTGCATGGCAAAACCGTAGGCGTGATCGGAACTGGCAATATTGGGTTGATCTTTGCCGATATCATGCATGGCTTTGGCTGCCGTATTCTGGCCAGCGATCCTTTTCCAAACCCAGACGCCAAAGCGTTTGTGGAGTATGTCCCTCGGGAAATACTCTTTGCGCATGCCGATATTATCTCACTGCACTGCCCGTTGACGCCTGACACTGATCACCTGATCAATGAAAAAGCGATAGACCAAATGAAGCCCGGGGTTATGCTGATAAACACAGGGCGAGGACGCGTGGTTGATACTCAAGCGGTGATCGCCGGGTTAAAAAGCGGCAAAATTGGCCGCTTGGGGTTGGATGTCTACGAAGAAGAAGAGCAGCTGTTCTTCGAAGACTTGTCCCAGGGCGTGATCGATGACGATCAGTTTATGCGACTTACGACCTTCCATAACGTGCTGATTACCGGTCATCAGGCATTTTTTACCGACGAAGCGCTCACCAATATTGCAGAGACGACGCTCGAGAATATTGATGCCTTTGAAAGTGGAAATGGCACATTGCATCGGCTGGTATAACCGAACCGACGTTATGCTGCCGAATCATTGATAAAGGGTTTTCTGTGATTTTAAATAAAAAGCATTCGCATTTTACTTGACGGTGTAAATGAGAACTATTACATTGTGATTGTGGCGTTTGATGAGACGCCACAGACCACGACAGAGTTGGCAATCATTGCCAGTTGACTGTCATGGTTTCTCCCTCTCATTGCTAGTCACGGTCTTTTGCCGCTCCCCTGGAGCGGCTTTCTTTTTTGGGCCTTGGTCACCCAACTGACCCACACCGCTGCCTCCGCCCGGCGTTGTGAGCAAGTTCTCTTATCCCGCTATACAACCTCGTCTTTTCTCACTAAGTCACTATCAATTCAGATGTTTATCCGTGCGATAGGCTTAAGTGGGGTACCCGAAGCGTAAGCGATCAGCCTTCAACTTTGGTTGTATTTTGTGCCATGTGCCTTGCCTGATTGGATCATGAGGCTTAACTTCTCATTTGTACGATGTATGACAACTAGACGGTTGTCACGATTTAGAGCCTCGCGAATGGGTGTTGGCACACTTCAACGAGGGAAGCATGAGGATGGTGGCGTGAAGTTTTCCAAACAAGACGTAATACAAGCGATCGGTGATGGCCTGCTCTCGTTCCCGATAACTGACTTCGATGACAACGGCCAGTTTGATGAAGCCAGCTACCGTGAGCGGCTAGCCTGGTTTATTAGCCATGATATTTCCGCCGTGTTTGTGGCGGGCGGCACCGGTGAGTTTTTCAACCTATCGCTGGAAGAGTACCGCCGTATCGTTCAGGTGGCGGTTGAGGTCATTGACGGCAAGCTTCCCGTGATTGCCAGCGCCGGTTTGAGCGTGGCGACAGGTAAAGCCTTTGCCAGTGCCGCGGAAGAGGCCGGCGCCGATGGCATTTTGCTGATGCCGCCCTACCTGACCGAGTGTCCGCAAGACGGCCTGGTCGATTACGCCCGGCAAATTTGTGACTCAACGGCAATTAACGTTATCTACTACAACCGCGGTAACGGCATTCTCAATGCGACGTCTGTTCAGGCGCTGGCGGATGCCTGCCCGAATCTGATTGGCCTGAAGGACGGCAAAGGCGATATTCAAGCGCTGAACAAGATCGTCAAGACCGTGGGCGACCGCCTGACCTATATCGGTGGCGTGCCTACCGCCGAGATTTTCGCCGAAGCGTATCTTTCCATCGGTGTTAATACCTATTCCTCGGCCGTTTTCAATTTTGTTCCCGATATGGCGGTGGCTTTCTATCGAGCCCTCCGCGCAGGGGACAGCCGTGTCGTTAAGCAAATTACCCAGGACTTTTTTATCCCGTTTATCGATTTGCGTGATCAAAAAGCCGGGTATGCCGTGAGCCTGATCAAAGCCGGTGCCGATATTATTGGCCGCCCGGCGGGAAAGGTTCGCGCGCCTTTAACGATGCCCACGTTGGAAGAATGCGAACACCTTTCGCGTTTAATTGAGCAACAAAAACACAATAACTTATAACTTTTCCTGTAAGAGGAGAGCGTCATGTACAACTACAAGATCAACGTTTCACTAGCCACTATCGCGACGGCAAGTGTTTTGAGCGCACTATCGTTTTCAGCACAAGCCGCTGAGTGGCGGGGCTGGAATATCCATCCTGAGGGTTACCCTAACTCTGATGCGCTGGAGTCGTTTGCTGAAAAAGTGGCGGAAAGAACTGAAAACCGCATTGAACCACGCCTCTACCACAACGCCGTATTAGGCGATCAACCTGATGCGATCGAGCAAACGCGTAATGGTGCCCTCGATTTTGCTAACTTCAACATGGGGCCGATGGGTCCGATCGTAAAAGAGACCAACGTGCTCTCGCTGCCTTTTCTGTTCAACAATCGCGAGCATATGTATGAAGTGATGGATGGTGAGATCGGTGATCGGTTTGCTGCTGCGTTGGAAGATGAGGGGTTGGTGGCGCTTTCCTGGTTCGAGTCCGGCGCGCGCAGCCTGTACAACACTGAAAGGCCGGTTGAAACACCTGAGGATGTAGAAGGCTTAAAAATTCGAGTAATGAACAACGACCTCTATGTCGAAATGATTGAGGCAATGGGTGGCAACGCAACCCCCATGTCGTACGGTGAGGTTTATCAATCGCTGAAAACAGGCGTACTTGATGGGGCGGAAAATAACTTCCCATCGTTTGAATCAAGCAACCATTACGAGGTTTCACAATATTACTCGTTAACTGAGCATCTGATTATTCCAGAGTGTTTGTGTGTTGCTAAATCAACGTGGGATTCGCTATCTGAGGAAGATAAAACCATTGTTGAAGAAGAGGCTTTGGCAGCAGCGGAGCTACAACGTGAGCTTTGGTCAGAAGGGTCGAAGGAAAGCCGAAAAATCGTCGAAGAAGCAGGCGTTGCAATTAATGAAGTGGAAGACAAGCAGGTTTTTCAGGATATGATGCAGCCTCTTTACGATGCGTTCATCGAAGAAAACCCGGATCTTGAATCATTAATCACGGATATCCGAGAAACCATCTGACGATCCGAATACGCTCCCTGTTCTCTTGGGCAGGGAGTAGTAGGAGATAACTGTGAACGCCAACTCTGATACTCATCAGGACCCGAACGATAAACAAACCAGTTTTCTAGACAGAGTGCTAGATAGTGCAGCTGTGGGTTGTTTGATCATTGCAGGCATTTTATTAGTGCTGCTAATTATTTTATTTGGGTGGCTTGTGTTTGGGCGCTATGTGCTAAATGACACGCCTACCTGGGTAGAGCAGGCATCGCTATTAATTGTCGTGTACATCACTTTTCTAGGGGCAGCGGCAGGTGTAAGGAATCATAGCCACTTAAGTATCGATTTTATTCGCGAGGGGCTGCCCGACTTTTGGAACAAGCTTTTCCACGGCATCGCTGATTTTTTTGTTATTGGGTTTGGCATTTTTATGACGTATCAGGGGGCGCTATTAGTGCTTAACAATCTGGAGCGTGCCATCCCAATGATTGGTTTGTCGGAAAGCTGGAGAGCTGCGCCTTTAGTGATTTGTGGTGTGCTGATAGTCGTGTTTTCTGTTGCCGACATGATAGGAAAAATCACTAATAGCCGTCTTAAATAAGGAATTATCATGGGTCTCGCTATTCTCTTCGGGCTGTTTTTTCTGGGCCTTATTGTCGGTGCCCCCGTGGCATTCGCGGTGGGTCTGGCAGCGGTAGTTACCTTTATTTATGAGGGCCTGCCTCTATTTGTGGCCTTCCAGCGCATCTTGTCGGGGATCTCGGTATTTTCACTGCTGGCGATACCGTTCTTTATCTTCGCGGGCGAGTTGATGCTTCAGGGCGGCATTTCAGCGCGCCTTGTTCGTCTAGCATCTGCCATGGTGGGTAAAGTCAGAGGTGGCTTAGGCCTGGTGAACGTGAGCTCGTCAATGCTGTTTGGGGGAATTTCTGGCTCGGCGGTGGCGGATACGTCCGCACTGGGTTCATTGCTGATCCCGGTAATGAAAGAGAAAGGCTACGACGCTGACTACGCAGTCAATGTCACGGTGACCTCTTCTGTCGCCGGTGTCGTGATTCCGCCTAGCCACAACATGATTTTATACGCTGTGGCGGCGGGTGGTGGCATCTCGGTCACTCAGCTATTCATTGCCGGTATTGTGCCGGGGATATTGATGTGCCTTTCACTGGCGGTAGCCGCCTACATCGTGGCGGTTAAGCGTGGCTATAAAGGGGAAGAGTTTCCCGGCTGGCAAGCTCTGTTGTTTAGCCTTGTCGCTGCTGTGCCTGGCTTATTGACGGCCGTCATCATTGTGGGAGGCGTACTCTCGGGCGTTCTGACAGTGACCGAGTCGGGTGCTTTTGGTGCTATCTACGCTATTTTAGTGACGGCATTTGTATATCGTGAGTTGCGTTGGGAATCGTTTAAAGCGGCAGTGTATCAAGCGGTTAAAACTACGGCACTGGTGATGATCTTGGTCGGTTGCGCATCGGCATTTTCCTACCTGCTGGCGCTTTATAACGTTCCTGAACTCCTGATGGGGGCGTTAACGACCATTTCCGATAACCCCATCGTCATTCTGTTGATGCTCAACCTGATTTTGCTCGGGCTAGGCATGATCATGGACATGGCGGCGCTGATTTTGATATGTACGCCAATTTTCCTGCCGGTGGCAACGCAGTCAGGTATGGACCCTATCCAGTTTGGCGTGATGCTAATGATGAACTTAGGGCTTGGACTATGTACGCCGCCAGTAGGAACCTGCCTATATGTCGGATGTGTGGTCGGGAAAATCCGTATTGAAAAAGCGGTACGCACGATTTGGCCCTTCTATTTAGCCTTGTTTGTGGCATTGATGCTGGTGACTTATGTCCCCGCTGTCTCGCTGACATTGCCCGGCTTTTTTGAGTAGCTGTGCCATTTATTACCGCTTTTGATAAGGAGTCTGCGCTATGAAGGTGCAATCTGTTCACACACATTTACTAGATTATGCTTTAGATACCCCGTTTGAAAGTGCCTCCATGCAATTTTCCAGACGCCAGCACTGTTTAGTCGAGGTCATATGTGACGATGGCACTGTTGGGTGGGGTGAGTGCCTGGGCCCGGCCAAACTCAACGCGGCTGTCGTGGCTGCTTATGCGCAAAGCCTAATAGGGCAGGACCCGTTACAAACAGAACGGCTCTGGTTAACGCTTTATAACCAGCTGCGTGATCAAGGGCAGCGCGGGCTCACCGTGACAGCGCTTAGCGGTATTGACATCGCTCTTTGGGATATTAAAGGCAAACACTTTGGTGTGCCTATTTCCACCCTGCTGGGCGGCAGAGTGCGGGAGAGTGTAAGCGCTTACGCGACCGGCTCATTCCGGCGTGACGGGGTTGATCGTGTATCGGACGTGGCTGAAGAGGTAGCGGGTTATCGTCGCGAGGGTTTTCACGCGGTGAAGGTGAAAATTGGTTTTGACGTTGAGGAAGACCTGGCGGTGATTGCCGCCGTGCGTGAAGCCATCGGCCCTGATATGCGTTTGATGATTGATGCCAACCATGGCTACGACGTGTTGGAGGCTTTGGAGGTGGGTAAACGCGCTGCTCAATGGGGCGTCGACTGGTTCGAAGAGCCGGTGCTACCTGAGCAGCTGTCAGCGTACCGCGCCGTGAAAGCAGGTCAGCCTATCCCGGTAGCTGGCGGCGAAACCTGGCATGGTCGCTACGCGATGCAAGCGCCGCTTGAAACGCGGGCGGTGGACATCGTTCAGCCAGATATCTGTGGTGTTGGCGGTTTTACCGAGATACGCCGCGTAGCCGATATGGCGGATTTGCATGGTGTGCGTCTTATCCCGCACGTGTGGGGTACGGCGGTTTGTATTGCCGCCAGCCTGCAATTTATGGCGGCATTATTACCGAACCCGCCGCGGCGAGAGCCACGCCCACCCATTCTCGAATTTGACCGTACGGAAAACCCTTTCCGGCAAGCCGTGGTGAAAACCCCGATTGAACACCACCAAGGCATTGTGAAAATACCCGACGGCCCAGGGTTGGGCATCGAGATTGATCGTCAGGCACTTGAAACCTATGCCATGAAGGAGGTGTAAGTTGGCCCTCATTCCAGATAATACACGCCCCCTCGACGGCCCTCAGCCAGCGTTAGCGACGCCGCCGGGTGCAACCGACTGCCATATCCATCTTTATCTCCCGGGCTATGAGGCACAGCCCGGCGGTCCTCAAATACCAGAGCTTGCCACCGTAGAGCACTACCGGCGCGTGCAAGAGCGTTTGGACCTTGAGCGCGTTGTTGTGACCCAGCCGAATGCTTATCAATTGGATAATAGTGCACTGCTTGAGAGCCTGAAAATACTTGGCTCAAGTGTGGCGCGAGGCGTTGCCGTGGTAAGCCCCGATACACCCGTACAGAAGCTTGAGGAGTGGCATGCGGCGGGGGTTCGCGGTGCGCGCATTATGAACTTGCCCGGTGGGGCGGTGACAACCGAACAGATGCACACGGTAGAGCGGCTTATTCGCCCGTTCGGGTGGCACTTAATGGTGCAATTCAATGGCGTTCAACTTGACGATTACCTGGATGGCCTCCATCAGATCGAAAGCGATTACATCATCGATCATATTGGCAAGTTTATGCCACCGGTGCCCGCTGACGACCGCCGTGTCGATGAGATCCTGCGCCTTCTGGACCGTGGCAATGCGTGGTTCAAGATTTGTGCAGGCTATGAGGCGAGTGTCACCGGAGGCCCTCATTATGAGGATATCGGGGCGATTGCCAAGCGTGTTATAGCCCACGCGCCCGAGCGCATCATCTGGGGTAGCAACTGGCCGCATGTAGGGGTACCCCGAGAGCAGTATCCCGACGATGCCGAGCAGCTCGATGTTCTTTTACCCTGGGCAAGCGAGCCTGTCCGGCAAAAGATATTGGCCGAAAATCCGGCCCGACTTTATGGATTCTAGAGAATTTATCGCAGTTTTGTAGTGTGATTTATTATTTTATTCAAGGAGAACAACATGCTTGAACGTCTTTTAGTGACCGGTGCAGCGGGGGGGTTAGGCAGCAGCTTGCGTCCCCATCTGGCAACACTAGCCAAGCGGGTAAGGCTTTCAGATATTGCAGATTTGGGTACCGCTGATGCGCACGAAGAAGTCGTGCAGGCCGATTTATCTGACCCCCAGGCAGTTAACGCATTGGTAGACGGCTGCGATGGCATTATTCACTTAGGCGGCATGTCGGTAGAGAGTCCTTGGGAGGCCATTCTCAACGCCAATATTATAGGCACCTACCATCTTTATGAGGCGGCAAGAAAGCAGGGAAAGCCACGCATTGTATTTGCCAGCTCTAACCATGCCATCGGCTTTTATCCACGCACCACACGAATTGATACCGACGCTGCGCACCGCCCCGATTCTCTATATGGCGTCTCTAAGTGCTTTGGCGAAGACCTGGCCAGCCTATATTTCCACAAGTTCAATATTGAAACCCTGAGTGTGCGCATTGGTTCATGTTTCCCTGAGCCTGCCGACGCGCGAATGATGACTACCTGGATGAGTGTCGAGGACTTTATGAGCCTACTTGAACGCGCCTTTGTCGCGCCCAAGCTAGGTAACACCATCATCTATGGTGCATCCGCCAACCATGAATCATGGTGGGATAACAGCAAGGTGGCGTTTCTGGGTTGGGTACCGAAGGACAGTTCCGAACCATGGCGCGGTAAAATCAACCAACAGCCTGCTCAGGATCCGGATGATCCGGCGGTTGTGTATCAGGGTGGCAAGTTCGTCGCCGCTGGTCACCCTGATGATGCCTAAGAATGACGGGCAACTAGGCTAGGAATGGATATGCAAAAAATGGCAAAACTCTCGCTTGATGAGGCCTGGACCTTGAGCGTCAACCTTCTCGAGGGTAATGGGTTTGCGGCTGCTCACGCTGAGGCGATTGCGCGCAGCGTGGTGGCTGCCCAACGCGACGAGTGCCACTCACATGGCTTATATCGGCTTATCGATTGCGTGCGCACCCTAAAACAGGGAGGTGTTGAGCCAAACGCTGTTCCCGAAATCATTGATCAGGCACCTAGCGTGATCCGGGTTGATGCTAAAAGAGGGTCTTCCCTACTCGCGTTCGAATACGGGCGTCACCACTTGGTAGAAAAAACGCGTGCTAGCGGTGTGGCGATACTGGCTGTCAACAATGCGTTCCATTTTTCGGCGCTGTGGCCAGAGGTGGAAGCATTGGCTGAGCAAGGTTTGGTGAGCTTGGCGATGACACCGAGCCACGCCTACGTTGCCCCTGCCGGTGGGGATTCACCTCTGTTGGGGACGAACCCGATTGCCTTCTCATGGCCTCGGCCCGAGGGTCCGCCCTTTACGTTCGATTTTGCTACCAGCGTGGTTGCAAGGGGGGAAGTCGAGCTTCATCGCCGCGCCGGAAAATCACTTCCTGCGGGTTGGGCGCTGGATAATAACGGACAGCCAACCACCGACCCAACGAACGCGCTCGCCGGGGCATTGCTGCCGTTTGGCGGCCATAAAGGCTCTGCGTTATCGATCATGATCGAGTTACTTGCCGGGCCGTTGATTGGCGATCAGTTAGGGCACCAAACACGCCCAGCGGATGGCAGCCGAGAAGGGGGGCCGCAACACGGTGAGTTTATATTGGCGATAGATCCTGCTCGTCTGCTTGGCCCTGAGGCAGAGGCGCGCCTGGCCCAGGCCGAGGTACTGTTCGGGGGGATTATCGACCAAGGAGCTCGCCTACCGTCACAGCGTCGTCACGAAGCAAGGCGTCGCAGCCAGCTTGAAGGCGTCGAAATTCCGGCTGAACTCTATCAAGAGCTGACTGAGCTAATGACTGGTTAGGCATTCATAACGACCTAGTCCTTTTTAAACCAGCCTTAATGACCGGATCTCAGTAGGCCGTTATTTCGCAGTATCAATGCTTTAAGAGGTAAAAGTGCATGTTTCCTTCTATCAAGACGATGCGTGTTGTGCCGGTGGCTGGCTACGATGGTTTTTTGCTCAACCTGAGCGGCGGCCATGCCCCCTGGTTCATCCGCTGCGTGCTGATTCTAGAAGATGACGCTGGCAATAAAGGGGTCGGGGAAATCCCGTCCAGCGACGGTATCATCAAGGGGTTGGAGCAGTGCCGCTCCCTTGTTGAAGGCTCGCAAGTCAACAATGTCAAGCAGACGCTGAACCAGGCGCGCCAGATCCTGGCCCAAAATGGACGTGAAGAGCGTGGCCGCCAGACCTTCGATCTACGCGTTGCGGTTCACGTTATTACCGCTATTGAATCGGCATTGTTCGACCTGTTCGGTCAGGCGCTGGGTATGCCGGTGGCAGATTTGCTGGGGCAGTACGGGCGCCAGCGCGACGAAGTCGAAGCGCTTGGGTATCTCTTTCTGCTGGGTGACCCTGAAAAGACGGACCTGCCGTACCCCAAGGCCGAGAATCCCAAAGATACCTGGGACGAGGTGCGCTACAAAGAGGCGCTCACCCCAGATGCGGTCGCTAACTTGGCAAAGGCCGCCTATGATCGCTACGGCTTCAAGGACTTCAAGCTCAAGGGTGGCGTACTGCGCGGCGAGGAAGAGGCCGACTGCATCCGCGCACTCCATGAAGCTTTCCCGGAAGCCCGTTTGACCCTCGACCCCAACGGCGCCTGGAAGCTCGACGAAGCGGTACGCGTGCTTGATCCGGTCAAGCACTTGCTAAGCTATGCTGAAGATCCCTGTGGTCAGGAAGAGAGTTACTCCGGTCGCGAGACCATGGCCGAGTTCAAAAAGCGCACCGGTCTGCCTACAGCAACCAACATGATCGCGACCGATTTCAAGCAATTGCAGTATGCCGTGCAGCTTAATTCCGTCGATATTCCGCTGGCGGACTGCCATTTCTGGACCATGCAGGGCGCTGTGATGGTCGGCGAGCTGTGCAACGAGTGGGGCATGACCTGGGGCTCGCATAGCAACAACCACTTCGACATTTCCCTGGCGATGATGACCCACGTAGCGGCCGCTTGCCCTGGCGAGATCACCGCCATCGATACCCACTGGATCTGGCAGGATGGCCAACGTATCACCAAAGAGCCGTTCCAGATCCGTGATGGCAAGCTGACCGTGCCTAAAACCCCAGGCCTCGGCGTCGAGCTGGATGAAGAGAAGCTGAAAGAGGCACATGCGCTTTACAAGAGCCTCGACGTGACTCAGCGCAATGACGCCATGGCCATGCAGTTCTTGATTCCGGGATGGGAGTTCGATCCCAAGCGTCCTGCGCTTGTGAGGTAAGAGCAGCAAGGCTCTGATATGATGTATATCATCATACTTTAGGCGAAGGTGTTTATGGTCAAGGAAAGCGAAATGACATCGGTTCAAGCTCCCCTCAACGTAAGCAAAGTCGCGAAGCAGGGCAGTCTCTCCAAGCATGTTGCTACGCAGTTGGAGGCCTTGATCGTGCAGGGCACAGTGGCGGTGGGCAATAAGTTGCCCACCGAAAACAGCTTGTGCGACTCGTTCGGCGTCAGCCGCACTGTGGTGCGAGAGGCCATTACCCACCTGAAGTCCCTGGGGCTGGTAGAGACGCGCCGGGGAGTGGGCACCACAGTGCTGCGAGCCAAGGCAGAGGAGCCAAGACCCGCGCAGCATATCAACCCCACGACCGTTGCCGATATTCTGCACTTGCTCGAACTGAGGTTAACCCTGGAGCCTGCCGCGGCGGAGCTGGCGGCGCTGCGCCATGACGACGCCGACCGAGAGCTCCTGAGGGCCCAGCATAACGCCTTCATCAAGGCTCACGCCGAGAAACGGCTGGCGCGGCAAGAGGATTACCTTTTTCACTTTGCGATTGCAAAGGCGACCAAGAATCCCTTCTTTGCATCCTTTTACGAGCAGTGGAGCAAGAGTGTCATTCCCCGTGCCAAGCTGCTCAGTATCGAAATCGATCCCAAATCATCCGACCGTTACCTGGAGCGTGTTCAGGCCGAGCATGACGAGATCATCGAAGCGATTTTGTCGCGTGACGCACAAAAAGCCCGCGACATGATGTTCAAGCATCTTGATCGAGCCAAGAACATGTATGCCCAGTACCGGGACCAAACGTAGCACCATCGGGCATCCAAAGCGCCCGATAAACTAAGCAAAGGAGGAATCTATGACGATCCGTGGTGAAATGCTGATCGGTCAGCAAGCCGTTAGTGGCAATCAAGCCGACATTCATGCGGTTAACCCCGCTACCGGCGAGACGATGGAGCCGACCTACGTGGGAGGTAGCAAGGCAGAAGTTGAAAGTGCCTGCGAACTCGCCGAAACCGCCTTCGCCAGCTACCGCGAGACCGGCCTTGAAGCACGCGCCACCTTCCTCGAAACCATTGCCTCCGAAATCGAGGGTATTGGCGATGAGCTCATCGAGCGTGCCATGGCCGAGACCGGCCTGCCTCGCCCACGCCTGGAAGGCGAGCGTGGCCGTACCTGCGGTCAGCTGCGGTTGTTCGCTTCCGTCGTACGTGCCGGTGAGTGGCTCGACGTGCGCATTGACCCGGCACTGCCAGACCGTTCGCCCATGCCGCGGACTGACCTTCGTCAGCGCCATATCGGTCTTGGCCCGGTCGCCGTTTTCGGCGCCTCAAACTTTCCGCTGGCGTTCTCCGTGGCCGGTGGTGATACCGCTTCAGCGCTTGCCGCTGGCTGCCCGGTCGTGGTCAAGGGCCACTCCGCCCACCCTGGTACGTCCGAACTGGTGGGCCGCGCCGTTCAGCGCGCCGTGGCCAAGTGCAACCTGCCTGATGGTGTCTTCTCGCTGCTGTTCGGCTCGGGTAAAGAGATCGGCCAGGCACTGGTCAACGACCCGCGCATCCAGGCCGTTGGCTTCACCGGCTCGCGCAGTGGCGGCACGGCGCTGATGGCCACGGCCCAGGCGCGCCCGCAGCCGATCCCGGTCTACGCGGAGATGAGCAGCATCAACCCCGTGTTCCTGTTGCCGGAGGCCCTGGAAGCGCGTGGCGAGAAGATCGCCGAAGGCTTTGTCGGGTCACTCAACATGGGGGCCGGTCAGTTCTGTACCAATCCAGGGCTTGTGATTGCGGTTAAAGGCAAGGCGCTGGACGCCTTTATCGACGCCGCTGGCGACGGCGTTAAAGCGAGTATCAGCCAGACCATGCTCTCCCCGGGCATTCATCAGGCCTATGAGCAGGGTGTTAACGCCCTCTCCTCGCATGCCAAGGTACGCGAAGTGGCGCGTGGTCAGGTTGGTGAAGGCGCTAACCAGTGCTGCGCGGGCTTGTTCGTTGCCTCTGCTGCCGACTTCCTGACCGATGAGACCCTGCAGGCCGAGGTATTTGGTGCCAGCTCGCTGGTTGTTGAGTGCGCCGATCAGGCTGAAATGATGCGCGTGGCTGCCGAACTTGAGGGTCAGTTGACCATCACCCTGCAAATGGATGATGGCGATGTGGACGCTGCCAAAGCACTGCTGCCGACCCTGGAGCGCAAAGCGGGCCGTATCCTGGCCAACGGCTGGCCGACCGGTGTCGAGGTGTGCCACGCCATGGTTCACGGTGGCCCTTACCCGGCAACATCGGATAGCCGTACGACCTCGGTGGGCAGCGCGGCGATCCATCGCTTCCTGCGCCCTGTTTGCTACCAGGCACTGCCGGAAGCGCTGCTTCCGGATGCCCTGCAAGATGCCAATCCAGAGGGTGTGAGCCGCTTGGTGGATGGTAAACGCGAAGCCTGAGTCAGAAGGTTGTCAACCGTAAACAGACGGTTATATAAGTACTTAACTAAGCGGCCTACGGGCCGCTTTTTTTTGACCTATCGACCTATTGCGTTGCGCGCGTTAGCCACGCAAGCTGCGGTAAACGTGCCCTTCCAAGGAGACTCCCATGCAACTCTACCTGAACGCGACCTCCCCCTATGCCCGCGTGGCGCGGGTTTGCCTGTATGAAAAGCAGTTGATCGAGCGCACTGAGCTTTGTTGGTGTGACCCCTGGGCGGCGGATAGCGAACTTTTACAGATTACCCCGCTTAGTCGCATTCCGACGCTGGTCACCGACGACGGTGATGTACTG
Source organism: Vreelandella janggokensis (assembly GCF_031451615.1). NCBI lineage: Bacteria > Pseudomonadati > Pseudomonadota > Gammaproteobacteria > Oceanospirillales > Halomonadaceae > Vreelandella > Vreelandella janggokensis. The sequence goes on from NZ_JARWAJ010000002.1 coordinate 210,667, forward strand.
ACCGAGTCGCTTTTGATAGCGCTCTACTTGGATGCTCAAGGCGAAGGGGAGTCGCTTTTGCCACACAAGACATATGCGGAAACCCTGGCGCTGGCCGGGCTTGGCCATGGCTTGACGGACGCGGCGTTCAATGTGGTGATTGGCCGCAAGCACAATGGCCATGAGGTTGATACAACGGTATTGGGCAGCCGCCGCTTGAAAGCCATCGAGCGCACGCTGGCAACGCTTGATGCGCACCCCAGCGTGCTGGCGGGCAATGTGGAGCGTACGCTGGGGGCGATTACCGTTGCCGTGGCACTTTGCTATCTCAGCTTTCGCTTACCGGCCTTTGATTGGCCTAACCGTTTTCCGACGCTTCAGGCCTGGCATGCCAAGGTGGTGGAGTGTGAAAGCTTTGCGATGACGGCGTTTGAGTAGCGGCTAAGACAAGCAGCTAGTCTTCCCGCTGGTAAATCAAATCCCACACCCCATGGCCAAGCTTTTCGCCGCGGGCTTCAAACTTGGTCAGTGGGCGGAAGGCGGGGCGGGGCACGTAGGGAGCGGTGTCAGCGCCAGCCGTATTGGCATAGCCGGGCGCGTCTTCCATCACGTCTGCCATCCATTCGGCATAGGCTTCCCAGTCGGTGGCTAGATGAAAGGTGCCACCGGGCTTAAGACGGGTGCGAATCAGCTCAACAAACGCAGGCTGAACAATGCGCCGCTTGTGGTGCTTCTTTTTTGGCCAAGGGTCAGGGAAGAACAGCTGAACAGTGGTCAGTGAGCCTTCCGGTAGACACTGTTCCAATACTGCCAGGGCGTCTTCGCGGTAAACGCGCAGGTTGGTGAGGCCGCGTTTATCCGCTTCATCGAGCAGTTTGCCCACGCCGGGGGCGTGCACTTCAATGCCGATAAAATCGGTTTCCGGATGGGTTTCGGCCTGCTCAATCAATGAGTTGCCCATGCCAAACCCGATCTCGACGACGCGAGGCGCCTGGCGGCCAAACAGGGCATCTAGATCTTGGCGGCCGTCGGCGATTGTCAGCCCCAGGCGTGGCCAAACGTCCTCTAATCCACGCGTTTGTGCGGGGGTCATACGCCCGGCACGAATCACATAGCTTTTGATGCCCCGTCGGTGCAGTGGGGCGTCGGCGTTTTCGGGGGCGGTGTCTTTCGTATCGGTCATGGTGTCTCTGTATCAGCCGTTAATCCGGCCAGCAAAAGGCGAAGAGGGGTCGGCGGTCTGGCGGCGCGGCATGCGGCCTGACAAGAAAGCGTCTCGGCCTGCCTGCACGGCAAGCTTCATGGCGTTGGCCATGCGCAGCGGGTCGCGGGCATGGGCAATCGCGCTGTTCAGCAGTACGCCGTCGCAGCCCAGCTCCATGGCCATGGCGGCATCGGAAGCAGTGCCAATGCCTGCATCCACCAGCACCGGCACTTGGCTTTGTTCAATGATCAGGCGCACATTGTGCGGATTTTGAATGCCGTGGCCAGAGCCGATCAGCGAGCCCAGCGGCATGATGGCGCAGCAGCCCATGGCTTCCAGCTCGCGTGCCACAATGGGGTCGTCGCTGGTGTAGACCATGACGTCGAAACCGTCGGCGAGCAGCGTTTCGGCGGCCTTGAGCGTTTCGACCACATTCGGGTAGAGGGTGGTCTCGTCACCCAGCACTTCCAGTTTGACCAGGTTATGGCCATCAAGCAGTTCGCGGGCCAGCCGGCAGGTGCGCACAGCGTCTTTGGCGGTGTAGCAGCCTGCGGTGTTGGGCAGCAGGGTGTAGCGCTTGGGCGAAATCACATCCAGCAGGTTGGGGGCCTCGGCATCCTGGCCGAGGTTGGTGCGGCGCACCGCAAAGGTGACGATTTCAGCGCCGCTTTGGGCAATCGCCGCGCCGGTTTCGTCGACGTCTTTGTACTTGCCGGTGCCTACCAAAAGGCGAGAGCTGAAGTCGCGTCCGGCAACGGTAAACGGTGTGTCAGTGAGTGGCGTCATCATGGATTCCTTTAGCCGCCGCCAATAGCATGGACGACCTCAATATGGTCGCCATCGGCCAGGCGGGTGTCGGCAAGCTGGCTTTTGGGCACGATTTCTTCGTTGATCTCAACGGCAATACGGCGGCCACTGAGCCCTAGTTCTTCCACAAGGTCTGCCGCCGTCGCACCCGCGGCGAGGGAGCGTGGATCACCGTTGAGGGTAAGTTTTATCGACTCATTAGAGGTAGACATAAACTGGGCGCGTCCCATTGTGTGCAACAAAACGTGTGAGTGTAGACACCCTCCATTGTAGCGGTTTCGCGCCGCGCAAGGTATGTGGCAGCGTTAAACTGCACAATGAAAACCGATCAATCGGTAGATAAGGAGAGCAAGGTGCAGCGAACAGATAAAGTGTGGTGGCTTGGGGTAGCGTTTTCAGGCGCGTTGATGGTGTTGTTGGGGGCCTATGCGGCCCATGGCCTCGAGACACGTGCCAGCGCCGAACTTATCAGTGCTGTGGAGACCGGGGTACGCTACCAGGCCTGGCATACGCTGGCCATGCTGGCAGTACTGGTATGGCGCAGCAGCTGCCCAGTAGCGGGGCAGCACTGGGTGCTGGTGCTTTGGAGTCTGGGTATTGCGTGTTTTTCTGGCTCGCTTTATCTGATGGCACTGGCGGGGCTTAATCTGGGTATTGTGACCCCCATCGGCGGGCTGCTGCTGGTGGCAGGCTGGCTGGTGCTGGGTGGGGTGGCTATAGGGGCTGATTTTTCAGCACGCCCACCCCATAATCCAGGGGGTTGACGATGCCTTCTAGCTTGCCGATCTGCGATAAGTCACCATGGGTGATGACGCTGCTGATGTTGGTGTCAGGAAAGCGCAGGTTCTTGACCACGTGAACCTGGCTCGGCATGCCCTTGCCGTTGATGTCCATGACCCAGGCAAGGAAGCCACCCGAGAACTTGGCCAAGCTACCAATCGGGTACAGGCCATAGGTTTGGATATATTCCACCAGAACGGTTTTGTCGTAGGCGGCGTCTGTTTCATGAATCCTACGGTAGGCATCAATGGGCGCTCGTGGTGGGACACCGTTACGCGTATGAAGCAGTTTGTTAATCGCCTTGATGACGGATACGAGCCTAACCGTTTCCGATAGCTGTTCACCTCGCTTGCCCGCCGGGTAGCCGGAACCGTCCAGGCGCTCGTTGGCATTCTCGATCACATCGCGGCAGATGGGGCTGGGGGTCCAGTTCAGCTCATGCAGCTTATCAAGTAGCTGCTGGACATGGCCGCTGAGAATATCCTTCTGTGCCGGGGTCATGTTCACCTTGAGCGACGGCAACTGCTCGCTGATCAGCAGTGGCTTGCCCATGGCGTGCAGCAAAGCACCCAGTGCAGCCCCTCGCACCTGGGGGGCATGCGGGTCGCGAATCACCAGCATATCGATGAGTTGACCGGTCACCTGCACGGCGTGTCTAACCCAGTCTGGCTCATTGCGCAAAAACGCCAGGGCATAAAGGAAGGTCTTGCGATCCTGTTCGACAAGATAACGCAGGGTATCGACGCAATCGTAGAAGATTTCAGCCGGAAACATCTGGCGGGTGTTCATGTACATCAGGCCCACTTGCAGCTGATGAGAGACGTCCATTACACCGCGCTCCATGGGCGACTGGTGAGCGTGCTTATGCCGTTCTTGAGCTTCGCGTTGCTGGATCTTCTTCTCCTTCGTACCTGGAATAAACAAGGGGGAGTGATAGACCATTTTGTCGTTCGTACCGGTACGGTAGGCGACCTCTCGTTCTGACTCATTCACGTAGTGGAACAGGGATTCCGTCTGGGACGTCGATAGATGGGTGAACTGAATACCGATCACTGCATAGCCGTGGTGGCCGAAGGGGCGTATATGGCGGATATTGCCTTCGCTAAAAAAGCTATCGCCGTTGGGAAACGAAAGCGTTACCCCGGGTATTGCTTGATCAACGCCCATGGCGATACTGTCTGCCAGATCAATGTCGACCATGCAGCCCCCGATAGACAGGTTACGTAGCCTGCCTGGCACATTGAGTTCATGCGAATAGACCTCAATGCCAACACGGGTTTGCATGCCCAGAATAAAGGGAATTCGAACGGCGCCCCGGTTTTCTTTAACGAAAACTGTTTCCGGTAGCTGGCACTCCAGGCAATACAGCGTACTGTCTGTTTTGAGCAGCTTGACGGCAACATTACTGAGGCTATAGGTCTCGCGCTCAGTGGCATGGGGCCCTTTCAGCGCTTCCAGGTCAAAGCTTAGGCTGTCGCTGGTTAGGTAGCGCTCAATATCTGATCCAGCGTATTCCACCTCCAGTACCATGCGCCCATTACCCAGGTTCAACTCAATAACCTCTGCCTTCAAGACATAGGGCATGTCACTGGAATATATAGATAGCTCATGGGCATGCTGAAGCAGTGAACGAATCACGCTTGCCGAGGGATTTTCGTGCAGGGTAGGAGCCACCATGTGAAATGCCTCAGTTATTAATTATTATTCGCCTATTTTCACGATATAGGTCTTTTTCTTTATATAACTAAGACTATATAGACTTTGATTAGCGGGGCAATCACCCCAACGGTAAATTTTTGTCCCTCATCGCGGCTGTAGGCACTTGGGGGTGGCCCCTTTTAGGCTTGAAACCGACCCTACCCCGCTAGCATACGCAGCGGCATCCACAGCCCCATGGCGATCATCACCAGGTTTTCGGTGAGCGAGACAAAGCCCAGCGGTACATTACTGTTGCCGCCCACGCAGGCACATTTCAGCTCGCGTTTGTCGATGTAGACCGCCTTGAACACCGATACTGCCCCGACGGTGCCGACAAACAGCGCGAGCGGCGCGGCCAGCCAGATAAGTGCGCCCGCCAGCATCAGAAGACCCGCCAGCGTTTCGGCGTAGGGGTAAAAATAGCTGTAGGGGACATAGCGCTGGGCCAGCAGGTCGTAATTCAAGAACATGCTGCTGAAACTTTCGACATCCTGAAGCTTTTGCAGGCCCAGCAATACCATGGCGGTGGCAACTGCGTATTCCGGCATGCGCGCCGTGATTAACGAACCCTGGGCGGCCCAGCTAATAGCCAAGCCAATCAGCAGTGCTGTGGCGAAAATCGCCAGCACCGGCCGGTAAGTCGTACCTTTGGCGTTGGGAACGCTCATCCCCAAATGCTCACGCAGCTCTTCGTAGCCGCCGATACGTTGATCACCGATGTATACCTGAGGCGTGGTGTCGACGTTCTCTTGGGCTTTAAAGGCGTCAATCTCATCGCGGGATGTCAGCGTATGGTCGTCAACCTCAAAGCCTTTGCGTTTGAGTAAATCAACCGTCTTCAAGCCGAACGGACACATGTGCTCGGCGGTTTTCATCCGGTAAACCCGCGCGATTGGGTGTGTTGATGATGGCATGGCAACCTCCTTATTTTTGCCTGAACAGGGCGATAGGCATAGCGTCTAAAAACCATAGCTCTTGTAAACCCTGGCTCTTATAAACATAGCCCTTGGGGTTGCCTTCAGGTCAAGCCTTTGAGGCATACTTGACCGCTCAACAGCCCGATAAGGGCCGTCGAAAGGCTAAGTAGCTAAATACGATTGGCGGTTAGGCCGCGGCAGGCGCGATAAGCATTTGCTTGTTGGTCAGTGAGGAAGGGGACGGAAGTGTGAAACCACTCACTGCTTGCATCATGGTGTCTGCCGTATCGGAGAGCTGTTCTGCCATGCGATGCGAGTTATCCACCGCTTCGCGGGAAAGCTCCAATGCATTATAAATTTCGTTAACACTTTGCTCTAACTCTTCAACGCCCTGGTGCTGCTGCTGGACGGCGTTATCCATATTGGTCAAGCGAATTGCTACTTGCTCGAAGCCTTGTATAAGTGACTGGGTGGTATTGGCGATGGTGGATGTTTGGTCAACGCCTTGTGAGACCTGATTAGTGGTGTCGGCGATAGTCTGGCGTATCCGAGACGCGGTGTTCTGGGTATTCTTCGACAGCGTACGAACTTCGTTAGCCACCACGGCGAAGCCTCGCCCGTGCTCACCCGCTCGAGCAGCTTCCACGGAGGCATTCAATGCCAGAAGGTTGGTCTGGAAGGTAATGTTATCAATTTCGCTCAGCATTTCGTGAATGTTGCTTGCGTGGTGCTTTAGCAGGCGCATCATTTCGCGCATCTCTTCAACTTGCTCGCCGTTTTGGCGCGCGACCTTTTCAGCATGAGTGGCCAGTTTGCGAATTTGCTGTGATTCTTCGGCGGTTTCGCGTGTCGTCGCAGCGAGTTCTGCGGTACTGGTGGAGATACGCTCAGTTTGACTGCTGTTGCGTGCTGTTTGCGTGCGTAGTTGTTCTTGGGCAACAAAAAGCTGCTGACTGTAGTCAGTGACGTGGCTGGCCGTCGCTTGGGTTTTGCGCAAACTCTCAGCAACCTGGTCGCGCATATTAACGACGGCGGCAACTGCGGGTAACTTCTGTTGTTGGTCGCTAAAGGCCATATCCAAATTGCCGGCACCAGCGGCGACGGCAAAGCGGCTGACGTAAAGCCCTTCTTTCACCATGCTTTCCAGCACCTTGGCCAGGTAGCCGAGAATGACCACCTGAACCACGACGGCACCGCCATGCATTAGCAAGCAGTAGAGTAAATCTGCAAAGCCGTGACTGCTACTCCCCTCTGTCATGCTTTGCATGTCGCCCATACTGGTATATAGCTGAACCACCCCCTGGTATTGAAGCCAGGTAAACAAGGTGTGATGTAGCGCGATCACCAGTCCACCAAAGGCAATAACCCGCCAGTCGCTGTAAAGAATCAAGACGGCAAGCAAGATAAAGATACTGAAGTGGGCTTCGATTAACCCACCACTTTGCTCGATCAGTACGGCCGACCAGGTCATCATTACAGCGGCTTTGACGAACCCATTAAGAAGGTGACCGTGCCATCGGTGTTGGACAATGTACGTCAGCGGTAGGGTAATCAAGCCTGCAATGAAAGTAAGTAACAGGGTTTGGGTGAAAATACCCACCACCACGCATAACAAAACGATAAAGCCTAGTGGCAACCACATGAGCCTGTCGGTGCGTGCTATATGGTTGGAAAGGGATGCATCTGCCATTGTTATAGTGTCCTTGCCTATTATGAGAAGCGCCTGTGACTGTTAAATATAAACAGTTATTGTACATTAATTGTACAAATTGTATTTGCAACAATGAGAAAAGTACAATGATTAATTATTGAGCAAGGTTGGCGTGGCCTGCTGACCGTCTTCGAGTATGGCGCTTGATAGAGCTGCCGCCGTGCAGGGGCGTCCAAACAGAAAGCCCTGATAGATATGGCAGCCCAGTTGAGCGAGCACCAAGCGTTGGTCATCGGTTTCCACGCCTTCGGCCACCACCCTGAGCCCCAGGCTTTGTGCAAGGGCGATGATGGTCGCGGCAATCGGCGTGGCTTGCATCCCCAGGGCCAGATCTCTGACGAAGGCAATGTCGATTTTAAGCGTATCGAGGGGCAATACCTTGAGGTAGGCCAGCGATGAATACCCCGTGCCGAAGTCATCCAGAGCAAAGCTGACACCCTCATGTTGTAGCTGCTGCATCTTTTTGATGGTGCCCTCGGGGTCGCTTAATAGCAGTGATTCGGTAAGCTCCAGTGTCAATCGTTCGGAGGGCACATCATGTTGTTGAATGACCGACAGCACCTGGTCGGCAAAGTCAGGCTGCTGGAACTGACGCACGCTGACATTCAATGATAGCTGAAGCCCTTGAAGCCCGGGGACATGACGCCACTCGCCCAGCAATCGGCAGCCTTCCTGCAATACCCAGTGCCCCAATGGCAGAATAAGCCCGGTCTCCTCGGCGATGGGGATAAAGTGCCCTGGTGAAATCATGCCGCGCTCAGGGTGCTGCCAGCGAACCAGGGCTTCAGCGCCAATCACTTGCCTGTCGGCATCGACCTGAGGTTGGAGATAAAGGCATAGCTCATTGTGGTCAATCGCGTGTCGCAGTTCGCGCTCAAGGCTTAAGCGCTCTTCCAACTCGTCTTCCTGTGCTTGTTGAAAGAGTCTGGGTTTCCCATCCCGCTGGCGTTTGGCTTCCAGCAGGGCCAGACCGGCTCGTTTGAACAGCTGCGGTGTCGGTTCCCGGTCGAGGGGCTGGAAGATAAGCACGCCAACATTAAGCTTGCACGGATAGGGATGGCCTTTTAGCAGGTAGCCAGCGGTCAGCGACGCCACTATCTCATCAATGAGACGCATCATTTCCTGCTCGGCGTTGGGAGCTTCTCGGCAGGCAAGTGTTCCCACCAGGGCAAACTCGTTGCCGTCCAGCCTGGCGACCTGCCACTCAGCCTCTACCCATTGTTGAAGGCGCTCGCCCAGTTGGCGTAGCAGCTCATCGCCAATGTCTTGCCCCAGACTGTCGTTGAGTACCTTGAAGCGGTCAATATCAAACAGCGCCAAAAAAGCGTACGGGTGGGTAGGCGTCCTTGACGTGCCTATCTCGGCGAGGCGCTCCTGCAGCGCCCGACGGTTGGGAAGCTCTGTCAGTATGTCGTGATAGGCGAGGTGGCGAATACGCTCCTGGGCCTGCTGTTCGTTCGAGCGGTCGCTGAGCAGCGCGACGTAGTCACGGTCGTTACTGTCGGCATAGGTGACGCGGCTAACGCTCAGCCAGGCGGGAAAGCCTTCACCGTTGGCATCCAGGGCGGTGATCATGCCGCCCCATTCGCCCTTTTTTGCCAATGCTTGGCGTATGTGTTGGCTGAGTGCGTGGCTGTCTTCGGCATAGTCGAGTTGTGATACCGACATGCCTTCAAGCTGATGACTGCTGAGGCCTGCCAGCCGCTCAAACGCCGCGTTGCACAGGCGAATTCGGGCCTGTTCATCGAGCAGTATCACGCTATCCTGTAGTGCTGAAATGACTTCGAGCAGACGCGTCTGTGTCATGTGTTCATGGCGCTCGCTGGCTTGAAGCCGCCGCTGTACCCGGGTAGCCACTAACGTCAGCAAGGCGGTTAATACCGCGACGCCACCAATCAGATAAATAATCCAGTGGGAAGCGGGTGATACCGAAGGCGACACGGCATCGGGGGTAGGTACAAACCAGGCCGCGTGCATGGCGACGTAATGCATCCCGCACACGGCGGTGGAGAAACACAGCGCCGCGATAAAGGCGCAGGTTCTGGCGCGTTTTATGCCCCATTCATGCTGGCAAAGACGGTAGGCGTAGACGCATGCTATGCCCAAGCTAACTGCGACCAGCAGCGATAACAGGAATAGGACCAGGGAGTGATGTAACTCGGCGGGCATACGCATGGCCGCCATGCCGGTGTAGTGCATTAGACCAATGCCAGCACCAAGGCCGACACCTGCCAGTAGAAGTAAACGGTGGGGTGGGTTATCGCGGGAAAGTACGGCCATGGCGCCAAAGCTCCCCAGAATGGCGGGCACAATGGACGTCAGGGTAAGCCCCGGTGCATGGCTTACCGGAAAATCAAGCTGATAGGCGTGCATGCCAATAAAGTGCATGCTCCAAATGCCAAGCCCCATGGCGCTGGCCCCGGCGAAAAGCCAACCCAGGCGCCACCAAGGGTTAGATCCCTTTCTCACCAGCTTGATGATATCCAGGCCAGCGTATGAAGCGGCCAGGGCAACCAGCCATGAAACCAGTACCAAGAGATTATCGTGTTCTCCCTGAACCGCATTTAAGGCGCCAGGGTCTGACAAAAAATTGATTAACATTTATAGACCGCCGACCCTTTAACTAGTGGTAATACGGTTAATATCGACACATGACCTTTAATCTGTAATAGATTTGTTCAATAGCGTTTGAAACGATGACCTTGGTGCAAACGGTCTACGTTAACATGAACAAAGCGTGATCGGCGTCATGTCGATCAAACGGTAAGAACTGGCGAGTGGGCAGATCGCAACGAGCGCTTGACCTTGGGGTAACCCCAGGGTTGTAAGCTTGGGCTGTGCCCACTTGTCAGGAAATTTGCCATGATGAACGCAGATTGTTTTGCTTTGATGAGCTCCATGGGTTGGTTTGGTTGGTGGATGCCGCTGGCTTTTCTGCTGCTGGTAGGCTTGAGTATCGCCGCGCTGGCAAAATATTTGTTTAGCCGTACCTCAAAGGGAGATCCCTCATGAACCGTTTAACTGCCTCGCTGCTATCCAGCGCATTGCTTCTCGGTGCCACCTCGGCCCAGGCCGCGCTGCCCGATGAAGCCACGCTCTACAAAAACCCCCAGTGCGGTTGCTGCGATGAGTACGCGCGCCACCTGGAAGAACAGGGCGTTGACGTCACCATTGTCGATGATGCTCAACTCGGCGAGATCAAGCAGCAGGCGGGCGTGCCCTATGGACTTGGCGCCTGCCACACCATCGAGATGGGTGAGTACTGGATTGAGGGCCATGTGCCGATGGAAGCCGTCACCAAGCTGTTTGACGAGCAGCCTGACGTCGGTGGTATCGGCCTGGCCGGTATGCCCATCGGCACGCCGGGCATGCCAGGGCCTCAGAGCGAACCCTATGAGGTGTATACCTTTACCGACCAGGAAGACGCACCCTTTATGACGCTTGAGCCGTGATTGAAGGTCGCGTCACGGTTTATCCGGCAGCACATAGCTGGCGGTAACGTGGATGACCGGTTTGGTTTCATCGGCAGTGGAGACGATCTGTACCTCGCCCACCGCCAGGCGGCGGCCGAGCTTGATCAGCTTGGCGTGGGCAATGATGTCATGGTCGCCGGAGGCGGCGCGCAGAAAGTGACAGTTCAGGTCGCTGGTCACGGCCATCGGCTCCGGGCCAATCTGCGCCAGAATGGCCACATACATGGCCACATCGGCAAAGCCCATCATGGTAGGGCCGGAAACGCGTGGGCCCGGTCGCAGGTGCTCGTTACCAATCGTCAGGCGCATCGTAGCGCTCATCTCTCCCACGCTTTCAATCCTACCCATGCGCTGGGGAAAGACCTCATCGAGAAAGTGTTCGATCTGTTCGACGGTCATGACGGTCATTGTTGTTTTCCTTCATAAAAAAGCCCCGAGGCAAACGCCCCGGGGCTGATCGTACCTTTAGCGAGTTTACTTCGCCTTATGCACCTGGCGCCACTCGTGGAGTAGCGGTTCGGTGTAGCCCGACGGCTGGACGCGGCCTTTGAAGATCAGGTCAGACGCCGCCTTGAACGCGGTAGAATCTTCGAAGTTGTCGCTCATGGCGGTGTAGGTGGGGTCCCCGGCGTTCTGCTCGTCGACCACCTTGGCCATGCGCTTGAGCGTCTCTTCGACCCGTGGAGCATCGACAATGCCATGGTGCAGCCAGTTGGCAATGTGCTGGCTGGAGATGCGCAGCGTGGCGCGGTCTTCCATCAAGCCGACGTTGTGTATATCCGGCACCTTGGAGCAGCCCACGCCGTGCTCAACCCAGCGCACCACGTAGCCCAGAATGCCCTGGCAGTTGTTGTCCAGCTCCTGCTGCTTTTCCTCGTCGGACCAGTTGGCGTTTTCGGCAACCGGTACAGTGAGCAGGTCATCCAGGAAGTCTGGCTCGCCCTGGGCTTCAAGCTCGCGCTGCACGTCGGTGACGTTGACCTGATGGTAGTGCAGTGCGTGCAGTGCCGCGGCGGTGGGCGAGGGCACCCAGGCGGTGTTGGCACCCGCTTTCGGATGGCCGATTTTCTGCTCCAGCATGTTGTGCATCAAGTCGGGCATTGCCCACATGCCCTTGCCGATCTGGGCGCGACCGCGCAGACCACAGGCGAGACCGACCTGAACGTTGCTCTTCTCGTAGGCCTGAATCCAGGCGGCGCTCTTCATGTCGCCCTTGCGCACCATGGGGCCCGCTTCCATGGCGGTGTGCATTTCGTCGCCGGTACGGTCAAGGAAGCCGGTGTTGATAAACACCACGCGTGATGTGGCTTCGGCAATGCATGCCTTGAGGTTGACCGTGGTGCGGCGCTCTTCGTCCATGATGCCCATTTTCAGGGTATCGCGGTTCATGCCCAGAATGTCTTCCACGCGGCCGAACAGCTCGTTGGCAAACGCGACTTCTTTGGGGCCGTGCATCTTCGGCTTGACGATATACACCGAGCCCGCACGCGAGTTGCGCGGCTGGTCAGCGTCTTTCTTCAGGTCGTGCAGCGCCAATAATGAGGTGACGACGGCATCGAGGATGCCTTCCGGCAGTTCGTTGCCGTTCTCGTCGAGAACCGCCGGGGTGGTCATCAGGTGGCCGACGTTGCGCACGAACATCAGCGAGCGGCCTGGAAGCGTCACGCTGCTACCATCGGTGGTTTGCCAGGTCCGGTCGGCGTTCAGCTTGCGAGTAAAGGTCTTGTCGCCTTTCTCGATTTTCTCTTCCAGGTCGCCCTTCATCAGGCCGAGCCAGTTGCTGTAGACGCCCACCTTATCTTCCGAGTCGACGGCGGCCACGGAGTCTTCGCAGTCCATGATCGCGGTCAGCGCGGCTTCAGCCACCACGTCCTTGACACCTGCCGGGTCGGTTTTACCGATGGCGTCGTTGGCGTCGATCTGGATTTCCAGATGCAGGCCGTTGTTGCCCAGCAGGATGGCGTCAGGCGCGGCGGCATCGCCGCTAAAGCCGATCAGCTTACCCGCGTCCTTCAGGCCGGTTTCGCGTCCGCCCTCCAGCGTGACGACCAGGTGCTCATCGCGAATCGCGTAGTTCACCGCATCACGGTGAGAACCAGTCGCCAGCGGCGCCGCGCGGTCGAGGACGCCGCGGGCGTAGGCAATGACCTTTGCGCCGCGCTTGGGATTAAAACTGGTGCCCTTTTCCGCGCCGTCTTCTTCCGAAATTACGTCGGTGCCGTAGAGCGCGTCGTACAGGCTGCCCCAGCGGGCGTTGGCGGCGTTGAGCGCGTAGCGCGCGTTGCTCATCGGTACGACCAGCTGCGGGCCCGCCTGAACGGCGACTTCACGGTCAACGTTGGCCGTGGTGGCGGTGACGTTGGCGGGCGCGTCGACCAGGTAACCGACGTCTTTCAAGAAGCGACGGTAGGCGGGCATGTCCGCGACCGGGCCGGGGTTTTCGCGATGCCAGGCATCAAGCTTCTCTTGAAGAACATCACGTTCTTCTAGCAGTTGACGGTTTTTGGGGGTTAAATCGTGAAATAGAGCATCGACGCCTGCCCAGAAGGCGCTTTCGTCGACGCCGGTGCCGGGCAGGGCCTGCTCGCTGATAAAACGATCCAGGTCGGCTGCCACCTGTAAACGGTGACGCGTGATACGCTCGCTCATGGAGACTCTCCTGTTAAGGTGGCTGTGACGCCGTTTTGCTCGGCTGATGCCCCGTCACAGTCAGATGAAAACGCATTTAAAAACTATTTATGGAAAATAATTCCACATCTGTGTGGGCATGTAAACAGCATAGACGCTAAAGCGCTATCATGCTCGACCAAAAGATAAGGAATGACGCCATGGGTGATTGACTGACCGGTGGCGAAAGAGCGGTTTAAGGAGAGGTGCGAATGCGCGAGTTCGATCATTTAGAGGCATTGTTTCGCCGCCACGCTGGCGACTCAGCACTCTCCCGCTTGGTGCCTGGTGACGTCCTTGCCATGGCGATGAATGACTATTTTCAGCACTACGGCCTGGAGGCGCTGCGCCTTGACACCCGGGACGTATACGCAGGGTTTATCGATACCGGGCGTTTTTCGCTGTGGTGCCAGGTATGGAGCCCGCCTGCACCAAAAGGCACCGCCTTTGTCGTCCACGGCTATTTCGACCACCTGGGGCTTTATCGCCACCTGCTTGAACGCTTGTTGGATAAAGGCTGGCGCGTTGTTCTGTGGGATTTGCCCGGTCATGGGCTTTCCAGCGGTGCGCGTGCTGCCATTGATGACTTTGACGACTATCAGCACTGCCTCACGCATGTGCAAACCATTCTGGCCCAGCAGTCCATGGCGCCTGCCCCTTGGATGGGCATCGGGCAAAGTACCGGTGGGGCGATCCTGGCGACCGACGCGCTGAGCCGCCGCCATGCAGCGGGGTGGGATGGCCTGGTGCTATTGGCGCCGCTGGTTCGCCCCTGGGGCTGGAGCCAGGCAAGCTGGCTGCACCTGATCGCCAGTCCCTTCGTTAAAGCGCTGCCGCGCAAGTATCGGCCCAACTCGACTGACGAAGAATTTACCGAGTTTCTACGCGATCACGACCCGTTGCAGCCCAATCAGCTGAGCGTGGCCTGGGTCACCGCCATGCGCCGCTGGATACCCAGGCTATTGGCCCGCGACCCGCTGGATTTGCGAGTGATGATTTTACAGGGCGAGCAGGACGTTACTGTTGACTGGGAATGGAACCTGGCGATTCTGCAGGATAAATTCCCCGGCGCGCAGATCTATCGGCATCCGGATGCCAGGCACCACCTGGTGAATGAAGCGGAGCCGATTCGCCGTGCACTGTTCGATGCCCTGGACGCGTTCATCGATCAAGTGGCGGCGTCCAGGACAGAAACGTCACCCAGGAAGCCGCCCTCATCGTCAACGATGGATGATAACCTTTGACTATTGGCTCCTTTATATGAGTGGGGGTTAATGCTATCACCAGATGCTTGTGCGAAACTCGCAATGACCTACTTACGTTAGCCCATTTTCAATCAGGATCGTGCGATGACATCTAACACACCGAAAGTACTGGTATTTGCGGGTAGTGCCCGCGAAGGTTCACTGAATAAGCAGCTCGCCCAACTCGCCGCCAAGCGAATCGAGGCACTGGGTGGCCAAGCCACCTTTATCGATTTAAAGGATTATCCCTGCCCGTTATTTGACCAGGACATTGAGGCGCAAGGCATGCCGGACAATGTGCTGAAACTGCGCGCCATTCTTGCCGAGCATCAGGCGGTGTTTATTGCCTCGCCGGAATACAACGGTTTCATCACGCCGCTGCTCAAAAATACCCTGGACTGGCTATCCCGGCCCTATGAAGACACCCCAGGCCTGGGGCTCTTTGCGGGCAAGTGGGCGGCTCTGGTGGCAGCATCACCCGGCGGGTTGGGCGGCATCCGCGCGATGCCCCTGGCGCAGCAGCTACTTGCCAACCTTAGTCTGACGGTACTGCCGCAGCCGCTATCGCTTCCCCAGGCAGGTAGTGCATTCAACGACAGTGGCGCGCTACATGATGAAGCCACCGGCCAAAAGCTTGATGCGCTCTGCCAGCGCCTGGTCGATTCGCTGGCCAAAACCCACGGCTGAGCCCCCTTCAACAGCCTATCCAACTGCCGGTAGCCGATGGCTTCGATCAAGGGTTTGAACTGACCCCAAATAGTTGGGGTTGCTGTTATAAAGGCGGTTGGTCAGGCTACCTGATGGCGGCGGGCTTCTTCCAGGTCGTAGGCGTTTTGCAGGCGCAGCCAGTAACCCTCGCTGGTGCCAAGAATGCGTGCCAGGCACAGATCGGTGTCTGCGGTAATCGCGCGGCGACCCAAGGTAATTTCCCCGCTCCGGGTGGCCGGCACGCCCATCTGCCGGGCTAAGGCATTCTTGCTTAATCCCATTGGCTGCATGAAGTCCTCATAGAGAACTTCGCCGGGATGGATATTAGGTAGTTTGGCCATTTTGACCTCCTGCCCGCTTAGTGATAGTAGACAGCTACAAACCACTCTTACCTAAACCTTACATCGAGTATGCTCGCAGGGTTTTTCGGGTTTTAACCAAAGATGGTGAAGGGTAATCGGTTGGCTTGTTGTAGGGGCTGATGGTGCTGTACTTTCACGCTGGTGAACACTGCAATACACCTCGTCCCCATGTTCCGTCTTACTTAAATAGGCTAGCTCTTCATAAACTCGATAGTTTGCTTTGCCAGCATCGCTGCCCAGTACATACGCTAAACCTTCGGGCAGAGGACAGATATTACGAACATACCCAAGCATGATGGCGCGATCTACCGCCCAAGCATAATCTTCCCTGACAAACCGGCTAATACCTGCCTTGCAATAGGTGCTACCAATCGGATGAGCCGAATCGATGGGCTTGCACTCGACGAAGATGGCTGCCATCGCACTGCTTCGTGTATTCAATTGGCCTCTTAGCGGACGGAAGGCGAGATCGGGCTGGTTATCGATCTTGTCCCCTGCCCGGTTGGCCAAATTGCCTTCCCGAACCGGGAGTTGAAACTGTGTAAACCCTTGAATGGTATCCGGCTCATTGGTGTAGAGATCATCCAGAATCATGTAGAGCCGTTCGGTGATCGTATCTTCCTCTTCCCCACAGATGGCAAATTGTCCTTCAGCGATCTGCTCAAGCAGGATGCGCCAAGCGTGGGCAAGGGCATTCTGGGCCACTCCCATCAGGGACATGGGAATCGCGCAAGAACTTCCGGTCGCTCCATGCCCTGTCATCAATCCTCGCATGGCTGACTGAGCTCCTCTAAGCGCGCCCCAAATTCCCAGATCAGTTCCGATGCCAACAGCCGAGCCTGACTTTGCGTCCAGAAGCGGTAGCGGTTGAGCAAGCCCACGATCAAGCTGGGCTGGCCTGCGTTCAGCAAGGTGATTCGGCTAACACCGAGGTCACCCGCCTGATCGATCCACTGCACGGGAAGTTCAAGCGTCGGGGTGGCACCTTCCAAAGTGATCGAGAAGAAGCGCCAAGGCAGAGCCTCACTTGCGCTGTTTAGCACTTGCACCCGCACATTATGCCCACCAACTTCGAAGACAGCGGCCAGCTCTTTTTCCAGATTAGCGATGAATGTTTGGGCTTGCTGTTCCGTAATACGAGCTAATCCTCTGTCGCGAGCTGAGGCGTAGGGGGCATTGATCGCCAGGGTATCGGACACGATTTGCTGATTAGCCGATGACAACCCATAGAGTTTCGCCACGGTACGATCCAGCACTGGCCAGTCAGGTTCATTGTCGATCAACTGCTGAGCGCAAGTTGCGATGGACTGTCGCTGCTCGTTTGACAGGGTCTCCGGTGGAATAAATGGAAACCGGTCAATATCTAACACCTGAAAGGCTTCACGCTCGACACCGAATTTTCCACTGGTCATCAGCGCAGCGTATTCAAATAATTGGCTATGGATCACGACCAAAAGATATCGAATCAGAAAATGGCCTTGTGGATGCTCTGCCCCCGAATATCCGCAGAACGACGCCGAGTAAGCAAGATCAGAGTCGCTTATCAAGGCTCGACCACGCGCGCGATCTTGTCGACCACCTTCTCTAACAAGCAATAATGGCGCTTTATAGATTCCAGGGGCTCTCGTGCGGTGCAGTCCGCGCGGAATATAGCCATACAGTGTCTGGTCGAGCACCGAAAATGGGTGCCGTTTGTAATCTGCCTGCAACTCAGGCTTTCCTTCAAGGAAGGAGTCATCTTGGGATCGGCTGGCCACCTGAAAGCCCTGCCCCTTGTTAAGTCCGGCATTCTCCTTCCAATAATCGCCTATCGTAGACTTCGCATGCTGCTTGATCTTGTTGACAATGGCCACATCCAGCACCGTGCCGCGATACAGGGTCTTCAGTGCAGTTGGAGTGCTCGTCACCAGATGAAAAGCCACTGGGTTAGCATCACTGGCATCGACCCTTAACAGCCCCTTATCATTCAAGTCCGGCTCATAGTGCGGGCTTACGAAGACGAATTGGTCATTCGGCTCAGGCAATTCATTGTCGGCAAACAGCAAGCAAAACGGCTGATCCACACTGGGCCATACCTGAGTTTGCCGCAAGGCGGCGCCGTTGAGTATGCCCGTTACCTTCAGTGCTTCGAACAATGCATTGCGGGCGGCAATGCCCTTTGGAGACTGCTTGAACAGCCAGCGCCCAGCCAATGCCAAGGCAATGCGACCACCAGGCTTGGCCCACGCCATGGCTCCCCACACAAAAGGCAGGTCAGGTACACGATCCGGATTATGGTAACTGGCGGCAATCTCCTCCAAACCGCGCAGGGCAGCCACTTCACGGCACCGCCGGGTAAAGACGCGATCAATGACGTTATATTGCGCGGTCAGGCTCGTCCAGGGAGGATTGCCAATCACTACATCGAAAGCGTCGCGGTAGTGATCAAACACATGGTCACCCAGGCTTCCCGCCATGGGCACCAGTTCATCGGCTTGGCTGCCGGGGTCGGCGACATCAATCAGGGTGCTGCCTTCCAGTTTCTTGAAGCGCAGCGCTTCCACTGGCGCTGGGTGAGGGTCAAGTTCCAGTGCGGTAAGGTATAAGGCCAATGCTGCCAGGGTACGCGCATGGCCATTGGTATCGAACCCCACCAATTGTTGATGGAGAATCTCCCTGATCTGCTCACGAGACGGACGCTCGCCAGTTTCACGAAAGCGCAGCTCCACTAGCTTGCGCAGCCCCGCTACCAGAAACACGCCAGCTCCGCAGGCAGGGTCCAGCAGCCGCGCTTTTGAGCCCACCGGAAGCTCGTGAAACGCCTCTTCTACCATGTATTCGGCTATATGATAGGGCGTGTAATAAACACTGGTGGCGTGCCGTGCTGACTGATCAAAACGGTGGATCAACTCTTCATAGGTTTCGCTCAACAAACCGATGGGGAGGTGATCGAAATCTAGATCGCCCCACTCCAACTGTCGTTGTGACACCCCAGGTTCAATGGCGGTATCCAACGTCAAAATCGCACTTAGGGGCTGCGTGACAACCTGCCCGTGTTGCTGAACAAGCTGACGAAAATAAGCGATGTAATCCGTAGTTGGGAGAGCGAGAAGATCGCCGTTAAAGATGTTATCCAGCCAGTGATTTGTCTCTGCCAGCACGATGTCTGTGCTCATGCAAGCATCCAGCGATGCAGCGCTGGGCGCGATTTTGGACACATGGTTGGGCAGTACGATCTTACGCCCAATCAGGTAACGTAGGAAAAGCGCCCGCCCGGTCAGCGCGATGGCCTCGTCGGTGGATACGCCAAGGGCACGCAAGGCCTCTCCTGCATCAATCATCAATTTGAGTAACACATCGCGTAGGCGTAACGTGGAGGGCGGTGCTAGGTTTTCCCCCTGCGCCAACCGGGGAAGAATACTGGGTGCGTCGTGGGAGTCCCGCGAAAACCAAACCGGCAAGGTATTGGCTGCAGGCTGTAAATCGGTGGCATAAATATCCAGCCGCCCCGGCTTTAATACACCCAGCCAGGCTGGCTCGCCACGCATGGCCAAAATGCGTTGAAGAGCAGCAATCGGCGTGTCGTCGCGACGAAAACGGGTTTGGTCGACAACATAGAGCAGCGCCTGAGATTGCTGTTCAACCACGGAGTCGACTAATGGTGTGTGTCGATTCCGGATTAAATCAGTGTATCTCAGGCGACGAGCATCTTGATCGTTGTGCAGATCGACGCAACTCTCGCTAGGTGCACCGAATGCTTGTAACAAATCCATAAGCCAGCCTATTGGCGCCCCGACTTAACGTCCGAGATTAAAGAAAGTTCCTGTTGCGGTGGTGTAACGCCCAGATAAAGATCGATACGCTCGCGTTCCTTAGCCATGTCAATCACCCAACCTGAGGTGGCAATTCTCTGCCCCTGTACCGAACGTACAGCGCCTTCATACCTCGGGATGAAGACCCACTCCTCCATAGGCACCTGACGTGGTGTGCTGACATAGTGATGGATAGCGGCTGATATGCGGCCAATGTTCCCGCGCCTCATACCAAAATCATCCTCAAGCGTCTGCAAAATGGCAAACGTCAGTAAATCGGCTTTAGTAAAGCGTCGGGCACTTCTCTCTCGTGTTGGCCTTTCGGAAAAGGGTGGCAATTGCGCCCATAGGTGGAGCCTTGAGCGGTTAATATCTCCTAAGGCAGCACAAACATCCTTAGCAGTGAAAGATTTGGTCGCAAGCATGCTCTACTCTTTGTTTTAAACTTAAAACAAAACTGTTTATATTATAAAACAGTTTTGTTTCGCGCGATACCCATCAGAGCAATTCAAGGCAATTATGCCCCCTTCAACATCCGATCCAACTGCCGGTAGCCGATGGCTTCGATTAAGTGGGGCTGGGTGGGCTTGGGTTCACCCTGCAGGTCGGCGAGGGTAAGTGCGACGCGCAGTACGCGGTGGTAAGCGCGGGCAGAGAGCTTGAGTTTTTCCAGCACCCCCGCCAGCCAGGCGCGCTCTTCATCATTAAGGGCGCAGGCCGTCTCCAGCGCCTTGCCGCTGAGTTGGCTGTTGAGCGCACCCCTTGCCATTTGGCGTTCCCGGGCGGCCATGACGCGCTGACGCACGGCTTCGGATGATTCGCCCTGAGTCTGTGCGGTAAGTTGCTCCGGTGGCAGTGCCGGGACTTCCACCTGCAGGTCGATGCGGTCGAGCAGCGGGCCTGATAGCCTGTTCTGATAGCGCTGGATCTGGCTGGCGGTGCACTGGCAGCGGTTGCGCGGATCGCCGAGGTGCCCGCAGGGGCAGGGGTTCATTGCCGCCACCAACTGAAATTGCGCCGGGTAACGGCGCTCGTGGCTGGCGCGGGCGAGATGAATTTCGCCGGTTTCCAGCGGTTGTCTTAAAACTTCCAGTACGCTGCGGGAAAATTCCGGCAGTTCATCCAGAAACAGCACGCCATGGTGGGCCAGCGAGATTTCGCCGGGTTTGGGTTTTGAACCGCCGCCCACCAATGCCGCGGCGCTGGAACTGTGGTGGGGTTGCCTGAAGGGTCGCTGGCCCCAGTCGGCTTCCAGCGGTAGCCCGCACACCGAACGCACCGCCGCCACGGCCAGCGCATCCTCTTCCGAGAGTGGCGGCAAAATACCGGGCAGGCGACTGGCGAGCATGGTCTTACCGGTGCCTGGCGGGCCCGCAAAAAGCAGATTATGGCCGCCAGCAGCGGCGACTTCCAGGGCGCGGCGGGCCTGCTGCTGGCCACGCACGTCGGCCAGGTCTGCCATTGGCGCCGGGCTTTTGACCGAGGCTGGCAGTTGATGGGGCGGGATTTTCTCCTGGTCGAGCAGGTGGGCGACGACGTCCCATAGGGTGTCGGCGGGTAGCACCGGCAAATCTCCCGCCAGCGCGGCTTCATCGGCGCAGGCGCGGGGGATGATCAGTGCTTTCTTGGCGCGCCGCGTGGCCAGGGCAAAGGGCAGAATGCCGGGTACCGCGCGCAGCTTGCCGTCCAGGGCCAGTTCGCCCGCAAACTCCATGCCTTCCAAGGCGTCGACGGGAATCTGCCCGGAGGCGGCAAGAATGCCCAGCGCGATGGGTAGATCGAAGCGGCCGCCTTCCTTGGGAAGGTCGGCAGGAGCAAGGTTGAGGGTAATGCGTCGGGTGTTGGGGAAGTCGAAACCGGCGTTGACCAGGGCGCTACGCACCCGTTCGCGGCTTTCTTTGACGGCGGTTTCCGGCAGGCCGACTAACGTCAAGCCAGGCAAACCGTTGGCCAGGTGCACCTCCACGTGCACTGCCGGTGCGTCCAGGCCGACCCCGGCCCGTGTCGCCACAATGGCAAGCGTCATGCGCGTTCCCTCGCTGGTTGTTAATTACCGTACGCTGATTAACCTACCGTATTTATCAGAGGGTGAGTAGCCAGATGCGCGGTACGGCATAGGCTGCCATCACTTCGGGCTTAGCGCTTCCTGGGGCGCGTCTTCCAACGCGGCGACCAGCTCCCTGGCGAAGCGCTGCGCCGAGGGCAGTGCGCCAAAGCTCCACACGGGTGGCAGACGCAAAAGGCGGTCGTTCTTGACGCTGGGTAGCTGTTGCCACAGGCCACTTTCCGCGAGTTGCGCCTCGACGCCAGTAGGCAACGGGTCGACGATCACCAGAGCGGCATCCGGGTAGCGAGCGAGCTCTTCAACGCCGACCAGCGAAAAGCCCCAGGCGTTGGTCGCCTGATCCCAGGCGTTGGGCAGAGCAAGCTGCTCCAGTACCGCGTTATAGAGGCTGTTATCACCGAACACGCGCACGTGGCTGGCATCCATAAACTGGATCATCAATAGCGGCGCCGTGTCGGGTCGTTCGTCACGCAGCCGGGCCATCAGTGAATGCGTCTGCTTGATCAGTTGCGACGCTTGAGGTGCGCGGTCCGCCAGTTCGCCTATCTGCTCGGTGATGCTTTGCATTTCTTCCCAGGTGTCGCTGCCAGGTGTGTAAAGCTCGACAGACGTGACGGGGGCGATGCGCTCCAAACGCGGCGTTAACCCGGCAAACATGGGCGATATCAGGGTCCGCTCGGGTTGCATCTTTGCCAGCAGCTCCATGTTGGGCTGGCTGCGCAGGCCCAGGTCGGCGGCTTCGTCGGGCAGCCGTGGCTCACCCACCCATTCATGGTAGGCCTGTTTTTGGGCGCCACCGACAATGGGGGCGTCCAGGGCAATCAAGGTTTCAGCCACCGTCCAGTCGATAGTCGCCAGTTGCGCCTGGACGGGAAAACCGCCGAGTAGGCACACAGTCAGCAAGCCAATACGAGTGATCAAAGAAGACACAGCGGAACAACGCATGATGACGGCATCAATAGAAAATAAGGGCTGTATTTAAACGATAATATTTATTGTTTGCAAACAAAACGCCCAGGCGAGTGCCTGGGCGCGGTGCCGACGCCGCGAATTTAAAGCTGCTGAACTTAAAACGCCGACATTAAAACCGGTAGTGCACGCTGGCGGTAATGCCGCGTTCGGCGCCAAAGTAGCAGTACTCCAGTGAGTTACACGAGGCGACGTACTCTTCATCCAGCAGGTTGCTGACGTTGAGGCGAGTCTCGACCCCTTGCATGCCTACCTCGCCAAGATCGTAGCCGAGCGTGGCGTCCACCAGGGTGTAATCCGGTACCGTTTCGGTATTGGCACGGTCAGCCGCAATGTCGGCGTAGTGGCGTACGCCTGCGCCGATGTCGGCGCCGCTCAGCCAGCCGTCGTTAAACGCATACTGCGCCCACAGCTGAACCTGGTGGCGCGGCGAATAGATGGCGTCATTGCCCTCGTAGCCGTCGTCGCTCTTGGCGTAGGTGATGTCGGTGAAACTGTACCCGGCCTGGAGCGACAGCGCATCGGTGAGTTGGGTACGCGCCTCCAGCTCGATGCCCTGGGACTCGAGCTCACCCACCGCGCGGTAGGGATCCGAGGGTTGCTCTTTGGTGGCCACGTTTTCCTGGCTGATGTGAAACAGGGCGGCACTGTACTGGCTGGCGCTGTCGTTGGGCTGGTATTTCACCCCGGTTTCCCACTGTTCGCCTTCCATGGGGGCCAGCAGGTCACCGTTGGCATCCACAAAGCTGGTGGGGGTGAAGGCCGTCGAGTAACTCAGGTAAGGCGCGACGCCGTTTTCGAACAGATAGACCGCCCCGGCCCGGCCGCTGAACTGGGTGTCGTCGAGGGTGCTCGATTGGCCGGTATCCTGATTGGTGTTGTCGATGTCGACCCAGTCGTAGCGCCCGCCCAGGGTGAAGCGCCAGTTATCCAGCGCGATCAGGTCTTGCAGGTAGACGCCGGTCTGTTCCAGCTCGTGACGCTCGTTGGTGGGCGCATACATCGCCGTGGGGTCGGCGCCGTATTCTGGATCAAAGGCATCGAGGGACGGGAACTCACCTTCGCGGAAATTAATGTCATTATCGCGCTGCTGGTAGTCGACCCCGACCAGCACGGTATGGTCCATAAAGCCATCGTTGAGGTTGGCTTCAAGCTGGTTATCCACCGTCCAGGCGTCGAGCGATTCGTCGCTGCCGGCGTAGTAGCGGGCCAGTTCATTGGAGGTGGGTGACGTCCAGCCAAAGCCATAGACCTGGTTCAGGGTGACATCGGAATTGAGGTAGCGCAGCTGCTGGCGCGCGGTCCAGTCGTCATTGAAACGATGCTCGAAGGCGTAGCCCACCATGCGTTGGGTGCGCTCATAGGCGTCGTAATCTTCCTCGCCGTCGAAGAAGTTATTGCTTATCTTGCGTCCGTTGCGCGGGACCACGGCGCCTTCGTAAGGCACGCCGGAGTGGTAGCCGCCCTCGGGTTCGTCCTGCAGGTAGGCGTCCAGGGTCAGGCTGGTGGCGTCGCTGATATCCCAGGTGAGCGACGGTGCAATGGCGTAGCGTTCCTCCTCTGTCGGACCAAACTGGGTATCGGCGGCGCTGGCAATGCCCACCAGTCGATAGGCTACGCGCTGTTCTTCTCCCAGCGGACCGGTCAGATCAAAGGCGGCGCTGCGCTGGTTGTTATTGCCCACGCGGAAGCGTAGCTCGCCGCCGGACTTGAACTCTGGGCGCTTGCTGTTCAGCGCCACCACGCCGCCGGGCGAGGCCTGGCCGTAGAGCACTGAGGCTGGCCCTTTGACCACTTCAATGCTGTCCAGAAACCACGGGTCGACGCGCAGGGAACTATGCGAGTTGGTATCGCCGATGAGTTTCAGGCCGTCAAGAAAGGTGTTGCTCAAGCTGCCATCGGAGAAGCCGCGCAGCACCAGGTAGTCGAAGCGGTTCGACGCGCCGATCTGGTTGCTATAGACCCCGGGCGTGTAGTCGGTCGCCCGCTGTACGGTACTAACCCCGCGGTTGTCCATATCCTCGCGGGTAATGGTGGACACGCTCTGGGGCGTTTCGATCGACGGCGTTTCCACCTTGGTGGCCGCCTGCTGGGCGGTAACGGTCACCGTGCCCAGGTTGTCGCGCTGGGCTTCCTGAGCGGCTGCAAAAGGCACGCCGCTGGCGATGGCGACGGCAATGACCAGCAGCGATGGGCGGAAGTGGCAAGCTAAAATTGGCATGGCAAGGATCCCTTGATAGTTTTAGTAATGAGAATTGTTACTTTTCAGCGCAAGGGATAGGTATGCGATCTGCCAAATTGGCTATGTGCAATGCCAAATTTATCGGGGAGTGTGCTGTGAGATGACGTCATGGGGTGCGATGCCAAAGCGACGACGAAACGCCGTGGCAAAATTGGTGGCGTGGCGGTAGCCACAGGTGTGCGCGACTTGCTGAACACTCATCCCACGTTGAAGAGCCTGATAGGCTTTGGCCAGTCGGCATTGGCGTAGATGCTCAAAAATTGAGCAGCCATAGCGGGCACGAAATTTCTGGCGAAGGCTGCTTGGGCTCATCGCCACTTCCCTTGCCAGGTCGCTGAGGCAGTACTTGCGCTCGGGATGAGACGCCAACCGGGTATGGAGGGCGGCTAAACGCGCCTCGTCGCGGGCCGGTATAATCGGCTGCGCCTGAGCTGGGTCTTGCCGTGCACACTGGGGTAACCCTTCACCCAGCAGTTGCAGGGCCAGGCCTTGCCAGATCAGTGGCTGGCGCCAGTCGGCCAGTGGTTCGGCGGTCGTATGGCGTAACATTTGCGTAAAGGCGTCCGACAAGCGCCAAGGGTATAAGCCCGGCGCTGGGGGCGTCGATGGCAGGTCCAGGTTGGTGGTGGCGAGCACTGCCAGGTTCACCGTGTGCAGCCTTGCCTGAGCCGGCTGAAAAACGGTCAGCGGCTGCTCGGCAGTGAAATGGACGCACATGCCGTCGCCTGCCTTGAGTTCCAGGCGTTGATCCCCCAGGCGGGCGGTGATGTGCCCCTCGAGTACCACGCTGATAAACCAGGGCACTGTCTGGCGAGAGGCTGAGCTATAGGCGCAGTTCACGCATAGATCGGAAAGCGTCAAGTGCATTGCTTGAGGCAGGGCAACGTCGCGAACGCTGCCGGTGGCGACGCTCGCCCCGGCAGATGCATTGCGAACGCGATAGTCAATACCGAAACGCTGGCCTAGCTGGGCAAGCGTCCCCGGTGTTAGTTCATAAAGCGGTTGACTGACTTGAGGGCCGAAGGTGGCGGTGGTCATGCGTGCATCACGTAACGGTGAAATTCGGCAATGCATCAAAATGGGGCATTGACGCGAGAGTTGTCGCGCGAATCCCCCGGTGTTGCCTGCATCATGGGATGCGAATTACGTTACCATGTGCACAATAATAATCAATGATATCTATTCGCATTCATCATTGCGGTTTGGATTCGTCTTCATCTTCCTTGGTGTCGACGTTATCGGAATCTGCCTGGGGCTCTGCTGGTAGCGGCGGTGCCTCGGCTTCGACGGGCGTCGAGGCATCGGCTGCCTGGGCGTCCACGGCGGCTTCGAGGCTGGCGACCTGGCGTTCCAGCGCTTCTACCCGTGAGCGGGTGCGCTGCAATACGTCCATCAAAATATCGAAGTCCTCCCGGGACACCAGTTCCAGTCGGTCAAAGGCCCCCCGCACCACCTGATGAACCCCTTTCTGGATATCTTCAGGCGCTTGGGAAGCGTTCTGCAAGCGGTCGCCGATTTGCTGGGCGAGTCGGCTAATACGGTCTTGAGGCGCCATGGCTTTCTCCTAACGGTCAATGTCTCGATACAGCTATCTGATCATCAGGATACGCAACCCAGGCGGGATTCGCATGCTTCTTGGGCTAATTTGTGCCGCTGGCTGATGCCCTACGGTGGGGCGTTTGCGTTTTGCCTTTGAGCAATTTTGGTGCAATACCTGGCTTGTTAGCGTGTATGGCGGGCGGTGAGTCGCCAGTATGCCCCACACTATTACCTTTAAATAAATGAAATATAAGTAAAAAAAATCAGATGGCACGGTATGCGCATTAGTGGAGCAGGCACTTTTTTTGGGCGGCTCGGCCGCTCCTTAATCCAGCAGGGGAGATTCGGGATGAAACTCATCACCGCCATTATCAAGCCATTCAAGCTCGACGACGTTCGCGAAGCACTGGCCGACAACGGTGTTCAGGGCATTACCGTCACCGAAGTTAAAGGCTTCGGCCGTCAAAAAGGCCATACCGAGCTATACCGCGGCGCTGAATACGTGGTCGATTTCTTGCCCAAGGTAAAAGTCGAGGTCGCCGTGGACGACGGTCGCCTCGAAAGCGTGCTCGATGCGATCTGCAGCGCGGCCAACAGCGGCAAGATCGGCGACGGCAAGGTATTTGTCACGCCGCTTGAAGACGTTATTCGGATTCGGACGGGTGAGCGCGGTGCGGACGCCGTTTAAACCTGGCTTTACGGGTCATTTCTTTAGTTCAACGGGGAACTTACAATGAATGAGTTGACTGATCTGAGCTACGCGCTCGATACGTTTTACTTTCTGATCTGCGGTGTGCTGGTCATGTGGATGGCCGCTGGCTTCTCCATGCTGGAAGCTGGCCTGGTGCGTTCCAAGAACACCGCTGAAATTCTCACCAAGAATATCGCGCTGTTTGCGATTGCCTGCACCATGTACCTGCTGGTGGGCTACTACATCATGTACTCCGGCAACGCCGGTGGCTTCCTGCCCAATCTGGGCTTCCTGATCGGCGCTGAGAATAGCGTGGATGCGGTTACCGCCGGTGGCGATGACGCACCTTACTACTCCATGCGTTCCGACTTCTTCTTCCAGGTCGTCTTTGTCGCAACCGCAATGTCGATCGTCTCAGGTGCGGTCGCCGAACGCATGAAACTGTGGGCCTTCCTGGCATTTGCCGTGGTGATGACGGCCGTGATCTATCCGGTGTCTGGCTACTGGACCTGGGGCGGCGGCTGGTTGGCCGAAGTCGGCTACTCTGACTATGCCGGTTCGGGCATCGTGCACCTTGCCGGTGCTGCAGCCGCGTTGGCAGGCGTTATCGTACTGGGGCCGCGTAAGGGCAAGTACGGCAAAGATGGCTCCATCCACGCGATTCCGGGTGCCAACATGCCGCTGGCGACGCTGGGTACCTTCATCCTGTGGATGGGCTGGTTCGGCTTTAACGGCGGCTCTGAATTGAAACTGGCCGCGGTTGATTCCGCCAACAACGTCGCCCAGGTGTTCGTGAATACCAACGCCGCGGCTGCCGGTGGTGTGATTGCCGCCCTGATTCTTGCCAAGCTGTGGTTCCGTAAAGCGGACCTCACCATGGCGCTCAACGGCGCGCTGGCTGGCCTGGTGGCAATTACTGCCGACCCGCTGTCGCCTTCGGCACTGGGTGCGACGATTATCGGTGCGATCGGTGGTCTGATCGTGGTGGCTGCCATCGTCACGCTGGATAAGCTGAAACTGGACGATCCAGTCGGTGCCATCTCCGTTCACGGTGTGGTGGGTATCTGGGGCGTGCTGGCTGTGCCGTTGAACAATGATGGCGCCTCTTTCGGCCCGCAGCTTATCGGTATCTTGGGTATCTTCGCCTGGGTCTTCATTGCCAGCCTGATCGTATGGCTGATCCTGAAAGCCATCATGGGTATTCGCGTCAGCGAAGAAGATGAGTACGAAGGCGTCGATATCGCCGAGTGCGGTCTTGAAGCCTACCCTGAGTTCGGTATCAAAAAATAACGGGTCGGTGCCCAAACCTTATTGGGTGCCAACCAGAAGAGCCCGAGTGCTCGTTACTAGCCTCCCTTCACGGGGAGGCTTTTTTTATTCTGCGCCGGTAGCGGTGTATGCTGATAGGTAACGGATAGCGAGCAGGGCGCTAGGCTTGTTATCTTTCATTATCATGGCTACCCAGCTAGAGGATCTCGCAATGAAACTAATCTCTGCCATTATCAAGCCATTCAAGCTTGATGACGTGCGCGAATCGCTCTCCGACATTGGCGTACAGGGCATTACCGTCACCGAAGTCAAAGGTTTTGGTCGTCAGAAGGGCCACACCGAGTTATACCGCGGTGCTGAATATGTGGTTGATTTTCTACCCAAAGTGAAGCTCGAAGTGGCGGTTGACGACGACATGGTCGAGCAGGTCATCGAGGCGATCACCCAGGTAGCGAATACCGGCAAAATCGGCGATGGCAAGATTTTCGTCATGCCGCTTGAGCAAGTGATTCGTATCCGTACCGGCGAGACCGGTAAAGACGCGGTATAACGACCCGCGCGCCAGAACACGAAACCCCCGCCAAGCGATGCTGTTACGCACCGAGTGGCGGGGGTTTTTATTGGGCGAGTTGTCGCTGAGAGAGCTACTTGTTGAGGAAGTGACTCGTTGAAAGAGTGACTCGTTGAGAGCGTTACTTTTCGACAAAAGCCCGTTCGATGACGTAGTCGCCCGGCTCACCCATGCGTGGCGAGATGTTCAGGCCCAGTTCGTCGAGTAGCGCGCTGGTGTCGTCGAGCATGGCCGGGCTGCCACAAATCATTGCACGGTCCTGGCGCGGGTCGATGGGCGGAAGCCCTGTGTCTTCGAACAGTTTGCCGGTGCGGATGTGGTCGGTCAGGCGGCCCATGGTGTGGAACTCTTCACGGGTAACGGTCGGGTAGTAGACCAGCTTCTCGGCGATTTCCTCACCCAGGTACTCGTGGGCGGGCAGCTCCTTGGTGATAAAGTCGGCATAGGCCAGCTCGGAGACTTCGCGGACGCCGTGAACCAACACGACTTTCTCGAACCGCTCGTAGACTTCCGGATCCTGAATCAGGCTCAGGAAGGGCGCGAGGCCAGTGCCGGTGGACAGCATGTAGAGGTTGCGGCCGGGCAGCAGGTCGTCGGTGACCAGCGTGCCGGTCGGCTTGCGGCTGACCATGATCTGATCGCCGACCTGCAGGTGCTGTAAGCGCGACGTAAGCGGGCCGTCGGGGACTTTGATGCTGAAGAACTCGAGGTGGTCTTCGTAGTTGGGGCTGGCAATCGAGTAAGCGCGCATCAACGGTTTGCCGTCGACTTCCAGGCCAATCATGACGAATTGGCCGGTCTTGAAGCGCAGGCTGCGTTCCCGGGTGGTGCGGAAGCTGAATAGGGTGTCGTTCCAGTGGTGAACGCTGAGGACATCTTCCAGGGCGAACTTACTCATGCCATTTCCTCCGTCAGTGACGCCATCAACGCCACGAATATTCAAAAAAAGAATAAAAAATAGATATCAAGTTGCCAGCAAGTCTAAGCAAAGGATGGTATATCTGTTAAGTAAATAATCTTGATAACGCTTATCTTTAAAATAGATATAGCGTCTTGGTGAAAGGTCAGACCCCATGCACTATACCCTGCGTCAGTTGGAAGTCTTTGTTGCGGTTGCCCAACACGAAAGCGTGTCGCATGCGGCCCGCGCGCTTGCCATGTCCCAGTCGGCGACCAGTACGGCACTTGCCGAGCTGGAGCGCCAGTTCGACTGCCAACTGCTCGATCGCGTGGGCAAGCGCCTCAAGCTCAATGCCCTTGGCTTCCAACTGCTGCCCAAGGCAGTGGCGCTTTTGGACCGTGCCGAAGAGGTGGAGGAATTACTGCGTGGTCAGCAAGGGGTGGGATCGCTGGATGTTGGCGCTACCCTGACCATCGGCAATTATCTGGCAACGCTTTTGATCAGCGATTTTATGCAGCGTTATCCCGGTAGCCGCGTGCGTCTGGCAGTGCGCAATACACGGCATATTATCGAGGGCGTCCGTCAGCACTCGCTGGATTTGGGGTTGATCGAAGGGCCGTGTGATGACGATATGATCATCAGCCAGCCGTGGGTCGAGGACGAGCTGTGTGTCTTCTGTTCGCCGCGCCATCCCCTGGCGGGCAAGACCCACCTGGAGCTTGAACAGTTGATGCGGGAGGACTGGATCATGCGCGAGGAGGGGTCAGGGACGCGGGTGACCCTGGAGCACGCCGCTCGCCACCGACGCAGTCGCTTCAACACGCTGCTGGAGCTTGAGCATACCGAGGGCATCAAGCGGGCGGTGGAGTCGGGGATGGGGATCGGTTGTGTCTCCCGCCTGGCGCTGCGCGATGCCTTCCGGCGAGGCAGCCTGGTTCCGCTACCCACACCGGAGTTGGATCTTAAACGCCAGTTCACCTTTATCTGGCACCGCCACAAGTACCTCACCACCGGTGTGCGCGAGTTCCTGCGACTGTGTCGGGAGATGACCGCTAACGCCAAGCGTAGCGATGACATCCCCATGCCACCGATTCCTTAACGGCGCTCTTCTCCTTAACGGCGCTTTTCAGGGGCCGGTAACGCCGACCGGTCCCGGTCTTCCTCCAAGGTGAATCCGCCCACCAGCTCGGCAAGATAGTCGGCCTGGTCTTTCAACTGCTCGGCAGCGGTGGTTGACTCCTGCACCAGCGCGGCGTTCTGCTGGGTCATCTGGTCCAGGTCGGTAACCGCAATGCTGACCTGGCTGATACCGTCATTCTGCTCACCAGCCGCCGTGCTGATATCGCCCAGCATCTGGGTGACTCGTGAGACACTTTCGGCAAGCTCGTGCATTGCGGCCTCGGCGTCGCGCACCATTTGCGTGCCGCTTGCCACCTTTTCGGTAGAGGTATCGATCCGCTGGCGAATATCCTTGGCCGCGTCGCTGGCACGCGATGCCAACTGACGGACTTCATTGGCCACCACGGCAAAGCCACGGCCCTGCTCACCCGCCCGGGCGGCCTCTACCGAGGCGTTCAGCGCCAGTAGATTGGTCTGAAAGGCAATCCCGTCGATGACGCTGACGATATCCTGAATCTCTGCCGATGTGGTGCGGATGTCGTCCATGGTGGTCACGACTTGTCCAAAGGCTTCGTCGGTGCGCTCTGCCAGCTGCGAGGCAGTTTTGGAAAGGCCGCTGGCCTCCTGCGAGGCGCTGGTCGTATGCGCCACGGTGCTGCTGATTTCCTCCATGGCAGACGATGTCTGCTGCAGACTGGAAGCCGCTTGTTCGGTGCGACTTGAAAGATCGCGACCGCCCTGGGTGATTTCATTGGCGGCGTGATTGACGGATTCACTGCTGCGTCGGACATCAAGCAGGATGGCCTGGATCTTGTCGGCAAAGGCATTGAATTGCTCTGCCACCGCCGCGCTCTCGTCACGACCCTGTACCGGCAGGCGTTGGGTCAGGTCGCCGTTGCCGGAAGCGATCGCCTGCATGCGGCTGGCCAAATGCTTGAGGGGACGCGAGATGCTGCTACCTAGCAACCAGCTGGCCACCAGGCCCAGCAAGGCGATGACCAGCCCCATGCCAATCATGCCGAGTGTCGAGGCCTCGCGCTGGCTTTTCATCTGTGTCTGCAGGTCATTGAGACCGGCCAGGACGGCACTTTCAGGCAGCCGGATCATCAGCACCCAGGGGTTACCGCTTTCATCGACTGAGAAAGGCCAATAAAGCTCGGTCATGCCCTGGCCTGTGTTGAGCCTGCGGACATTTTCCCCTTGCTGAGCCTGGGCGATGCCGGCCTGGAGGTCTTCACCCAGCACCTCGTCAGCGTGCTTGCCGAGCAGGTCAGGCTCGCTGGTGTGCGCAGCCAATGCCCCGTGCGAGGCGATCAGGGCGATTTCGCCCGCGCCATCGTAGAGCGACTGATTGGCCTCTTCCAGCAAGCTTTGAATGAACTCCACCGACAGGTCGACACCGGCGCTGCCGCGGAACTCACCGTCGACCAGAATGGGGGCATTGAACGACGTAACCAGCAACGTCTCGCCGTTGTAGTCGTAATAGTGAGGGTCGACCACGCAGGTACGCTTCGTTTCTTTGGGGCACAGATAGTATTCCCCGCGCCGAATGCCATCGGCATCGCGCTGCTGGTTTTCCATGTCGCTGCCCAGCGCCAGCACCTCGATATCGCCGCTTTCGGTGCGGTACCACCACGGCATGAAGCGACCGTCGGGGCCGTAACCTTGATCCTCACGGCCGGTATACAGGTCATCGCTATCAAAGGCGTCGGGCTCCCAGCCGATAAAGGCGTCGAGCAGCTCGGGGTTGTCCACCACGGTCTGACGCACAAGCCGCGAAAGCTCTTCGCGGCTCATGGTCATCAACGGCTGGCCCTCGTCATCTTCCAGGCCCAGCATGGCATTGGTGTTCGCCAGGCTTTTGGCAAGCGTCAGGGCGTGTTCTAGCTCGCCCCTGATTTCTTCGGTCTGGGCTGAGGCGATAGCTGCCAGGCGTGCCTCGATATTGCGTTCGAGCAGCGCCTTCGTCTGTTTTTCAACCAGTGCTTGTGAGCGGGCGTTGGCAATGACTGAGTAGATCACCAATGCCGCAACGACCAGCAGGATGCAGGCACCAACCAGGGTGGCAATAAGGGTGCGGACAGACTTGAATTTCATTGTTGTTAATTCTCTCTATGCGCTAGGACCGCATGCTGCGGCAGTGAATCGGACGCCCTGAAACGGGTGTCCTGGGGAGCTGAGCCGCTCGATAGCTTGAAGCGGCTGATGGTCTCGGTGAGGTGGTCGGCCTGATCCTTGAGCTGCTCGGCGGCGGTGGTCGATTCTTCCACCATGGCCGCGTTTTCCTGGGTCATGCGGTCAAGGTCAGCCACCGCAATGTTCACCTGACCGATACCGTCACTTTGCTCCGTCGTTGCGGAGGTGATTTCGCCGAGCACATCGGTGACACGGGTGATGTTATTGACGATGTCGTCCATGGTTTCACCGGCGTTGTGCACCAGTTTGGAACCGTTTTGGACCTTGCCCTGGGCGTCTTCGATCAGGTTTTTAATATCGTTGGCGGCGTCATTGCTGCGTTGAGCAAGCTTACGCACCTCTTCCGCTACCACAGCAAACCCACGGCCGTGTTCACCGGCCCGTGCGGCTTCTACCGAGGCATTGAGTGCCAGCAGGTTGGTCTGGAAGGCGATGTTGTTCATCAGCGAGACGATATCGCCAATCTTGCCCGAGGACTCGGCGATGTCCTCCATCGTCGTGATGACTTCTGATACCGCCTGGCCGCCACGGCCGGCAACATCGGATGCCGCCTGGGATAGCTGGTTGGCTTCTTTGGCGGACGTCGATGTGTGCTCGACCGTACTGGTGATCTCCTCCATTGAGGCAGACGTCTGTTGCAGGCTGGAGGCGGTGTTTTCAGTACGCCGCGACAGGTCCTGGCCGCCGTTGGCGATTTCCGTGGCGGCGTTGTGGACCGATTCACTGCTGGAGCGCACATCCTGCAGTACCGTGTCCATGGTAGCCACAAAGCGGTTGAAGGCGGCGGCAATCTGGGTGATCTCGTCGTTACCCTCCTCCGGTAGGCGCTGGGTCAGGTCGCCTTCGCCCGAGGCGATGTCATTCATCGCATCGCGGGCCGATAAAAGACGGCGCAGCAACCATTTGAGCAGCAGACTAAGCGCGATGGCGGTTATCACTGCGACAATCAGGAGCGTGATGATCGACGTGGTGGCAATCCCGCGTAGTCCGGCGGTGGCCTCGTGCTCATCCATTGCCACCATGAGGTGCCAATCGCTGTTGCCGCCGACGGCGCCACCTTGCAGCAACATCTCACGGCCCTCCAGTGTCAGGGCCTGGGGCTCGTTGCTGGCCGCAATCTGCTGGAGATAACCGGCATCCAACTGGTCGCTGAGTGCGGTGGAAGGCTCTAGTGCCAACTCGGCGTTGGGGTGAGCGACCAGCGTGCCGTCGCCGGTGGTTAAAAAGCCAAAGCTTGACGGGGTAGGCGCAATGCTCGCAACGATCTCGATGACAGCCTGGATGGTAATGTCGCCACCGACCACCGCCGCCAGTTCACCATTCTGATAGTAAGGGTGCGCAAAGGTGACGATTAAGCCGCCGGTTTGGGCGTCCACGTAAGGAGCGGTGATGATCGTGTCTTTGGCCTCGACAGCATCCTGGTACCAGGGGCGTTGGCGTGGGTCGTAATCGCTCGGTGGCTCCCAGCCATCAGAAAATACAGCGTCAGATGTCTCGGGGTAGGCCATATAGGCCGTCATGAAGTCGCCGGAGTCGGCTAATTGCCGCAGGGCTTCTAGCGGAGCGTCGCTAGTGGCCGCCTCATCCACACTGGCAAGCATGCTGTATCGGGCGTTAAACCATTCGTCAATCGCCAGGGTATTTCCATTGACGACTGCGTTCAGGTTGCGGGTAACCTGCTGGGTATTGTGGTGCTTGACGGTGATGTAGCTGGCTATGCCATTGATGACCAGGGCAAGGATAATCGCCACTAGGGTTGTGAGTAATAGCTTGGCGCGCAGGGATGCAAACATGGTCGCTCTCAAGTCGAGGTGCATATCAGGGCGCGGGTGCCACGCC
The DNA here is from genome assembly GCF_031451615.1 of Vreelandella janggokensis. Lineage (NCBI taxonomy): Bacteria > Pseudomonadati > Pseudomonadota > Gammaproteobacteria > Oceanospirillales > Halomonadaceae > Vreelandella > Vreelandella janggokensis. The sequence goes on from NZ_JARWAJ010000002.1 coordinate 245,409, forward strand.
CTGTCATTGATCACGCACGTCTATCGGCAAGAGCGATCGTTTCTTTAGGCAAGTGAGAGGTGGATGTCGTCGCTGGGTTAGCGCAGGTCGCTCACGGCCGTTTGAATATCCGTCAGCGAGGCTTTGCTCAGATCTTTGGAAAGGGTATGAATCACAAGTTCTTGCGTGGGGCCATCGAGCTTGTCGCGCAGCAGGCCCAAGAATTTGGGTGGAGCGACCATGATGAGCTTCTCTAAGCTGTTACCTACTCGAGCGTTATAAAGGTGGTTGGCGACCTGCTTGGCGAACAGCTCGTTCTCGTGTTTGGAGGCGGCTCCCTCTTCACCGGAACTGCGCGCGCTGGTCGAATTGGATTCGTGAACGTCGGCACCCGGACGGTCGGTGACCAGGTCGCCCTCGTGCAGGCGCCCTTCGGCGTGTACCAAGCTTTCCTGCTCGGTGAGTGTCAGCGCTTCGCGGGTAAAAATGCGCGCACGCGCGGCATCAGCGACAACAATATAGGTGGTCATCGTGACGCATCCTCCTTGTCGTTAGTGGTCACTTAACCATGGCAAGCGTTTAGCGCTAGGTCAAACGCTCACCCTGGATAACAACACTTGGCTTAAAGCACCTTGCTCCGCAGCAGGCTCGTGACGGCCTCGCCAATCAGCACCAGCACGATGATGGCAATCAAGATGGTGGCCACGGTCTGCCAGGCGAAGGTATCAATCGAACCTTGCAGGATAACCCCGATACCACCGGCACCCACCAGTCCCAATACCGTCGATTCACGAATGTTGATATCCCAGCGCAGAATCACAATGGCAAAAAAGGCAGGCATGACCTGTGGGACCACTGCATAGGCAATCACCTTGGCTTTGGAGGCGCCGGTGGCTTCCATGGCCTCAACCGGGCGCCGGTCAATCTCCTCGATCGCCTCACCCATCAGCTTGCCGATGAAGCCGATGGAACGAAACACGATCGCCAGAATGCCGGCGAGTACCCCGGGACCGAAAATTGCCACGAACAGCAGTGCCCAGATAATGGTGTTCACCGAGCGGCTGGAGACGAGAATGAAACGCCCAAACCACAGGCAGGCCCGGTTCGGAGTCGTGTTCTGGGCAGCAATATAGGCCACCGGCAGGGCGAGAAAAATCGTCAGGAAAGTGGCGAGGGTGGCAATATGCACGGTCTCGATCAGGGCGCCAATGATGTTGTTCAAGCCTTCGCCACTGGGCGGCCACATACGGGCGCCAAGCCCGGATATCTGATTGGGCGCGTCCCACACCCAGGGCCAGAAGATATCAATATCGCGCACTGCCCAGAAAACCACCATTACGGTCGCGAGAAGCACAGCGAAGCGGATAAGGCGCTGCCTGGGGTTGTGACGCTGCCAGACGCGGTCGGCAAGTTGTTGAGCGTGATCTACCATATTTTTTTCCTTACCCAGCCGCTGATGCCTTCACTGATCAGAATGACCGCGATGATGACGAGTAGAATCGCAAACGCGAAATCATAATCGTAGCGTCCAAAGGCGTTCATCAGTGTGCTGCCAATGCCGCCCGCGCCGACAATCCCGACCACTGCAGAAGCACGCAGGTTGCTGTCGAGCTGGTACATGGAAAGCCCCACCTGGCGCGGTAGTATCTGCGGAAAGACCGCATAGAACAGAATGGCCCCGTAGCCTGCACCTGCTGCCTTCATGGCTTCGACCTGGCCCCAGTCAATTTCTTCGATCTCTTCGGCGAGGAGCTTGCCCACAAAACCGATCGAATAGAGGATAAGCGTCAAAATCCCTGCGAGAGGACCAAAACCGACGGCGGCGACGAATAGAATCGCCACGATGACCGGATGGAAGCTGCGCGAGATGATGATCACTGCCCGGCCAATGATATATATCGGCATCGGTGCAATGTTGCGCGCGGCCATGACGGCAAACGGAATCGACAGCAAAACGCCCAGCAGCGTCGCCATGATGGCGATTTGAAAGCTTTCCTTGAAGCCTGTGATCAGCAGCTCATAGCGCTCAAGACTGGGTGGGAAACCACCGCCGAAAATACGCCCTGCGCGGGGAAGGCCTTCTGCAATCCGCGCCCAGTTGAACGGCAGTGAGCCAAAGGCCCAGACCAAGTAGACGACGCCGACGAGGATCAAGCCGTAGCGCAGCAAGGGGTTGGCAATAAATGGTGGTTTTTTCCAGGTGCGTGGCGTTGATGCCTGGGCGTCAGGCGGAGTCATGAGCGTGTTCCTCCGCGGGTGTATCGGTGATCGCATCGTCCGGCGCGTCTATGCCGCCGTAGATGGCATCTAGAGCGTCTTTGTTGAAGTCCGCGGGCAAGCCATCAAAGATCATCTTGCCGTGGCGTAAGCCCACGATGCGCTCGGTATAGGTCTTTGCCTGGGCGACGTTGTGAATATTAATCAGCACCGGCAACGACAGCTCGCTTGCCAGGCTTTGCAGCAGAACCATGATCTGCTCTGACGTACGCGGGTCGAGTGAGGCGGTGGGCTCATCGGCGAGCAGCACGTCAGGCTCTTGCATCAGTGCGCGCACCACCCCGACCCGCTGGCGCTCACCGCCGGAAAGCTCGTCGGCGCGCTTGTTGGCATAGTGGGCAATGCCCACGCGCTCCATCAGTACAAAGGCACGCTCGATATCGGACTGAGGGTAGCGGCGTGAAATCGCCTGGTAGAGGTTCACATAGCCCAAGCGTCCGGCCAGCACGTTTTCCATCACGGTCAACCGGTCCAGCAGGTTAAAACCCTGAAATACCATGCCAATCTTGCGTCGCGCGCGACGTAGCTCCGCCCCTCTCAGGTGCACAAGCTCGTTGCCGTTGAGCTTGATGGAGCCGGATGTCGGCTCGACCAGGCGGTTGATGCACCTCAGCATGGTGCTTTTACCCGCCCCCGAAGCGCCTACGATAGAAACGACGCTGTTTCCCTCTACCTTGAGATCAAGCCCTTTCAGCACGGCTTCATCGTGGCCATAACGTTTGACCAGATTGGTAATTTCCAGCATGTGTTCGCGTCCATCGTCGAGAAATAACCGCACCGCCAATGGCGGTGCGTAACGTTTTACTCTTCCAGGTTTTCCGGCGTATAGCTCACGCCATTAGCGGACTGGATGGTACGAATCACCTGCCAGTTATCTTTGTAATTGATAGGGATGAATTTCTCGACGCCTTCAAACTCTTCGCCTAGTTCGGTGCCCGCAAAATCAAAGCTGAAGAAGGCCTCCTCGATTTTGTCGACCAGATCCGGGTGCAGGTTGTGTGCGTAGTTATACGAGGTAGTGGGGAAGCTGTCGGACTCGTAGATCAGGCGAACATCTTCTTCATCATAAAGACCCCGTGCGGCCATGCGCTCGACGACTTCCGATGCCACCGGGGCGGCGTCATAGTCTTGAGCGACAACGCCGAGCATGGACTGGTCGTGGCTGCCGGAGTAGATCACTTCATAATCTTCACCAGGGGTGATGCCAAATTCGGGTAGCAACGCGCGGGGGGCCTGGTTACCCGAGTTGGAGGTCGGCGAGGTATGGGCGACGCGCTTGCCCTTGAGGTCTTCCACTTCATGGATATCGGAGTCGACATGGGTGAACAGCTGCAGGGTATAGCCGAATCGGCCGTCGTCGGAGCCCATCAAGGCAAACGGTACTGCACCGGCGAGATTCACGGCAAAGGGCGTGGGGCCGGTGGAGAAACCGGCAATATGCAGCCGACCGCTGCGCATGGCTTCGACCTGAGCGGCGTTTGACTGCACGGCGAAGAAGCGCACATCGCGTTCGGTAACCTCCTCAAGGTGGTCGATAAAGGGCTGCCAGATATCCGAATAAATGGCCGGATCTTCGACCGGGGTGTAGGCGAAGATCAGCGTATCGGGGTTGGCCCATTCCGATTCATCGCTTGGCCGGTCAGCCACCATATCCCCATCGGCGTCACAGTAGATATCCGCCAGGTCGCCACGCTCACATTCAGCGTAGGCTTGGGTGGATAGCAGTGCGAGCGGCAATAGCGATACAGCGGTGAGCATTGCAAGCGGGCGCTTGCGAAAGAGCGGCGTTGTCATAATAAGCCTCGTTGTGTGTTGTTTTTGTGTTATCGCTTCCCTTCGCTGGGATTTTCTACTCAGAAAGCGGGAAATGTTTCATAAGTGGACATTTGATGCGAAGGATGATTATTTTCGAAAGTAGACACTTTCAATCTAGGGTTTGTGACAAACTTATGTCAAATACTTTACAGGCGCCTTACGACCATTGGCGCAATCGCTATTTGCTAATACGCCACGGCCATAGCCAGGCGAATCAACAGGGGGTGATTGTCAGCTCGCCCGAACACGGCGTGACGAACTTCGGGCTTTCCGAGCAGGGTGAGCAGCAACTTGCCCAACGGGTGGCTGACTGGCAGTGGCCGATACCCACTCGCGTGGTGCACTCGGACTTTTTGCGCACGTCGCAAACGGCTGCCCATATTGCCGACGCGTTTGGACTCACACCAAGCGTGGAGACGCGCTTAAGGGAGCGCTATTTTGGCGATTTGGAGGGGCAGAGCGATGAACGCTATCCCAGTATATGGGTATTGGATGCCCAGGACGCCGAGCATCAGCACCTCCAGGTGGAGGCGGTGAGCGCGGTGGCAAAGCGCATGCGGTCGGTGATAGACGACTGGGAGCAAGCGGCCAGCGGGGAAACCATCGCCCTGGTCAGCCACGGCGATCCGCTGCAGATCCTGCTCACGGCGCTTGCTGGAAAACCGCTTGGCCAGCACCGTGAACAGGCAGCGCTATTGCCTGCCAGTATTACGTTGATAGGGCCCTAAGGGTTGCCTTCAGACGGTGGGATCCAGGCAATCATGTCGACTTCCACGTCGGCACCACCGGCGAGTCCCGTGACGCCAATGCAGGTACGCGTGGGTAACGGCTGCGGGAAGTAGCTCGCGTAGACCCTGTTGACCTCGTCGAAGTGGCCCATGTTGGTAATAAACACCCGCGACTGCACCACGTGCTCGAAACTGCTTCCCACTTCCTCCAGCACAATCGCCAGGTTCTGCATGACACGATGGGTCTGTTCGGTGAAAGTGCCGAGCAGCATTTCGTTGGTTTCCGGCACGGTGGGCATTTGTCCGGTAATAAATACCAGATCGCCCACGCGGCAGGCGTGGGAAAAGGGCGCGATAGGCTGGGGCGCCCGGTCGATAAATAGCTTTTCCATGGTGTCGCGATCCTTTGTACATTGTTTTTTAATGCGTGTTTAAACGTCTTATAAGCATTATGGGCCTCAAGCGAGGCCCATAATGACGTACTTATCAACAGCCGCCTTGCTGAAGAGGGTGTGGATTAATGCCCCAGAATCTGGCTCAAGAACAGCTGAGTACGTTCGGACTGCGGGTTGTTGAAGAATGGCTCAGGCGCGTTCTCTTCAATTATCTGTCCCTGGTCCATGAAAATCACCCGGTCAGCGACGGTTTTGGCGAAGCCCATTTCGTGGGTCACACAGATCATGGTCATGCCTTCTTCGGCCAGCTCCACCATGACGTCCAGCACTTCCTTGATCATCTCAGGGTCGAGGGCCGAGGTGGGCTCGTCAAACAGCATGACGTCAGGGTGCATGCACAGTGAACGGGCAATTGCCACGCGCTGCTGCTGGCCGCCAGAGAGCTGCCCGGGGTATTTGGTGGCTTGTTCGGCAATGCGCACCCGTTCCAGGTATTCCATTGCCAGCGCTTCGGCCTCTTTGCGGGGTTTCTTCTGTACCCACATCGGGGCAATACAGCAGTTTTCCAGCACCGATAAATGGGGGAACAGGTTGAAGTGCTGGAACACCATGCCGACGCTGCGGCGAATCTGTTCAATACGCTTAACGTCTTGAGTCAGTGCGACACCGCCGACGGTGATATCCCCTTTCTGGTGCTCTTCAAGGTGGTTGATACAGCGAATGAGCGTCGATTTACCCGAGCCCGAGGGGCCGCACACTACGATACGCTCGCCCCGTTTAACTTCCAGGTAAATGTCCCGCAGCACGTGAAAATCGCCGAACCATTTATTGACATTATGCATCTCGACCATCAGGTCGGAATCGTTGGTGGCTGCTTGTGTCATGTTGATATCCTACTCAAAATCATAAAGAAAGCGGCATGAAGCGTTGTCGACGACCTACTGCTTATGACCGGTATTTAGCCTGCGTTCCAGGTACTGGCTGTAGCGCGACATGCTGAAACAGAAAATCCAGAACACGAACGCGGCAAACACATAGCCTTCTAGCGAGAAACCCAGCCAACGCGAGTCGGAAAGCGCCGCTTGCACAATACCCAACAGATCAAACAGCCCAATGATCATCACCAGGGTGGTGTCCTTGAACAGCGAGATAAAGGTGTTGACGATACCGGGAATCATCATCTTCAGCGCCTGGGGCATGATGATCAGCCCCATGCGTTTCCAGTAAGTCATCCCCAGCGCTGCCGCTGCTTCATCCTGGCCTTTGGGGATCGCCTGCAGCCCCCCGCGAATCACCTCCGCCATATAGGCGCTCTGGAACAAGGTCAAGCCGATCAGCGCGCGGATAAGGCGGTCAACACTCAGCTCTGTGGGCAAAAACAAGGGCAGCATGACTGATGCCATGAACAGGATGGTGATGAGCGGAACGCCGCGCCAGAACTCGATGAAAATGACACAGAACGTTCTGACAATCGGCATTTGGGAACGCCGCCCAAGGGCGAGCACAATGCCGATAGGCAGCGCGCCAATCATCCCCACACTGGCCAGTAGCAGTGTCAGCATCAAGCCACCCCAGCGGTGGGTGGAAACGCGCGGCATATCGAAATAGCCGCCGTGCAGCAGCACATAGGCGATGACCGGGAAGGCCAGCAAGGCAAACACGGCCACCCAGCGCTTGAGCGGCAGGCGGGGGATCACCAGCCAGGCGATAATGCCGGCGAACATGGCAAACACGATATTGGCGCGCCAGTACTCCTCGCTGGGATAGAGCCCATAAATAAACTGGGAAAAGCGTGCGTTGACGAATACCCAGCAAGCGCCGGCCCGTGTGCAGTCTTCGCGGCTATCGCCCACCCAGTTGGCATCGATAAACGCCCACTGGATCGTGGGCACCACGAGCAGGTACAGGACATACAGGCCCAACAGCGTGAACAGGCTATTAATGGGGCCGTTGAACAGGTTGCCGCGTAGCCAGGCAATGGGGCCGATGGTGCCTTTCGGAGCAGGCTGCTCGGGTATCATGTCTTTGTTGTGAATCATAAAGGTCGTCTCCGGCCTAGCGTTCGACCAGCGCAACGCGAGCGTTGAACCAGTTCATGAACATGGACACCAGCAAGCTGATGATCAGATAAACCGCCATGGTCATGGCAATCACCTCGATGGCCTGACCGGTCTGGTTGAGCGTGGTGCCAGCAAACACCGAGACCAGATCGGGATAACCGATGGCGGTGGCCAGGGAAGAGTTCTTTATCAGGTTGAGGTATTGACTGGTGAGCGGCGGAATAATGACCCGCATGGCTTGTGGAATGATCACCAGACGCAGGACGAGTTTGCGCGGCAAGCTGAGTGCCTGGGCGGCTTCCGTTTGCCCATGAGGGATCGCCTGAATACCCGAACGCACAATTTCGGCAATGAACGACGCGGTGTAGATGGACAGCGCCAGCCACAGGGCTAGAAACTCGGGAATGATGGTGATGCCACCGCCAAAGTTGAAGCCGCGCAGTACCGGCATTTCCCAGGTCACCGGTACACCCGTGACGACGAGCACCAGTAGTGGAAGACCAAAAATAATCACCAGGGACATCCAGAAAACCGGCAGGCGTTTGCCGGTGGCTTCATGGCGACGTTTATTCCAGACAATCAGCGCGATACTGGCAACGATCGCCACCACAAAGGTGGCAGGAATCAGTCCGAAGCCTGACTCGAACAGCGGTTGGGGCAGATATAGCCCACGCACATTGAGAAAGATGGCTTCGCCAAACGCCATGCTCTCCCGGGCGCTGGGTAGAGCCCGCAGTACCGCGAAGTACCAGAAGAAAATCTGCAACAGCAGCGGAATATTACGGAAGGTTTCGATGTAGGCGTTGGCTAACCTAGCGATCAGCCAATTGGGCGAAAGCCGCGCAATACCGACAATAAAACCGATAATCGAGGCGGCCAACACACCCAATCCACCGACCAGCAGCGTGTTAAGCAGGCCGATCACGAAAGTACGGCCGTAGCTACTCTGGGAGGAGTACTCGATCAAGGTCTGGCCAATACCGAAGCCGGCGGTGTTGCTTAAAAAGCCAAAGCCAGTGGTGATGCCTCGAGCCTCAAGGTTGGCTTGGGTGTTGCCGATTATATAGATAAGAAAAGCCACCACAGCGGTGACTAAGAGGATTTGGAAAATAAGCGCGCGCTTCGCGCGGTCTCGCCAGAACGGCGGCTTTTGGCCGACGGGGCGAGCATTGGGTCGTACAGACATGGGTGGCGTCTCCGCGATACGGAAAGTCAATCAGATGGCCCGCCTATACCCTGGCAACAGGGCATGGCGGGCCAGGGGTCAAGCGAGACGCTTAGCGAATCGGCGGAGCATACTGGAAGCCACCGTCAGTCCACAGGGCGTTGACACCGCGTTCAATTTCAAGCGGTGAGCCCATGCCCACGTTGCGGTCGAAGCTTTCAGCGTAGTTGCCGACTTGGCTGATGATGTTGTAGGCCCAGTCAGCCTCCAGTCCCATGCCTTCGCCGTAGTTGCCATCCTGGCCGAGCAGTCGTGCAACATTGGGGTCTTCAGACGATGTCATCTCGTCGACATTTTCGCTGGTAACACCGTATTCTTCAGCGTTGATCATGGCGAACAGCGACCATTTCACGATGTTGAACCAGGTATCATCGCCCTGGCGTACCACGGGGCCCAGCGGTTCTTTGGAGATCACGTCCGAAAGAATCATTGAGCCTTCAGGGTTATCTAGCTGGATACGCAGGGCGGCCAACTGAGAAGTGTCGGATGTCAGTACGTCACAGCGTCCTGCCTGGTAGCCGCCCACGGTTTGTTCGGAGGTATCAAATACGATGGGGTTGAATTCCATGTCATTAGCACGGAAGTAGTCGGCGAGGTTTAGCTCGGTGGTGGTACCTGACTGAATGCAGATGGACGCACCGTTTAACTCATCTGCGCCCGTAATCCCCAGATCCCGTGACACCATGAAGCCTTGGCCGTCATAGAACGTTACGCCGGTGAAATTGAGACCCAACGTGGTGTCGCGCGTCGTGGTCCAGGTGGTGTTGCGTGACAGTACATCCACTTCGCCAGACTGCAGGGCCGTGAAGCGCTCTACGGCATTGAGGGAAATGTAGTCAACCGCGTCGGCATCACCGAGTACGGCGGCGGCGACGGCGCGGCAGACGTCAACGTCAAGCCCTTGCCAATTGCCATCGTCATCCGGTGCCGAGAAGCCGGGTAAGCCATCGCTGACGCCGCAACGAACGGCGCCGTTATCCCGGGTATCTTCCAGCGTGTCGGCCTGAGCGGTGGTCATACCCGCAAGGGTAATCGAACCAGCAGATACCAGCAGCGCCAAGTGTTTTTTATTCAACATGTAGGTTCCCTCGAATTGTTTGAAATCGTTATCCATGCCGTAGCATGTGACTAAACCTAGCAAGGAAGATGCCAAAAGGGGTACAGGCGCTGATTCAGCGCTTTTCAACGATAAATCGAACGTTTGATACGAACGTCTAGGTGCAAAAAATAAAAATGCCCACCCTCCATGCACCTTTGTGGGGCGGGGAGGCAGTGGGCAATAATGAAAAGCGGTCTTCTGGCGGGATTATTTGGCGGCGATGGCCCTGCGCATGAACGGTGGTAACGCCAGTGCGCCGCGATGGGCTTCCAGCGTGTAGTACTCAAGCGGCAGGTCGTGGTTGGCAACTGCCTGCTCGCGAAAGGTGTTCACGTCGGTGTTTTTGCCTGCCAGTGTCACGCTCCACCAGCCGGACGGATACACTGGCTGCGGGAAGGGCAACGTGGCGACGCTGTCAAACCCGGCTTCCTGCATGTCGTTGCGCAGTTCACGAATGATGGTGCCGCTATGGTAAAGCGGCGATTCGCTCTGCTGTACCATGACGCCGCCGTCTTTAAGGATGCGATGGCAGCGCCTTAAGAAATCGGTTTTAAACAGGCCCTCGGCTGGGCCAACCGGGTCGGTGGAGTCGATAATCAGTACATCGATGCTCTCGTCGGGGGTATCGTCCACCCACTTGACGCCATCGGCGAACAGCAGCTCGGCGCGGGGATCATTATTCGATTCCACCAGCGCTGGAAAGAAGCGCTCGGAGGCTTTGGTGACTTCCTCGTCGATATCTATCTGGGTGACGTGTTCAACGCCAGGGTGACGCAATACTTCTTTGAGTGTCCCGCAGTCGCCGCCGCCAATGATCACCACCCGCTTGGGGGCCTGATGGGTGAACAACGCCGGATGGGCAATCATCTCGTGGTAGAGAAAGTTATCGCGGTCGGTGAGCATCACGCAGCCGTCCAGCACCAGCAGGTTGCCATAGGTCTCGGTGGCATAGACTTCCAGGTGCTGATAGGCGCTTTGCACATCCAGCAGTTTATCAGTGACTTTCAGCGAGAAAGCACTGCCGTGGCTATCGAAGACTTCGGTAAACCACTGGTCGTCACGTAATTTGCTCATGGCTGGGCTCCCGGATGTGCATCGTTTGATTGGGTCGCGATGCTCTGATGATATTGCGGGCTAAGGTCGTGCAGCGCTTCCATGAAGGCGGTGACATGATCCGGGTTGGTGAACTGGCTGATGCCGTGGCCCAGGTTAAAGATATGCCCGGGACCATGACCGTAGCTTTCCAGCACGCGGGCAACTTCGGCGCGGATCGCGGAAGGCCGCGCGAACAGCACGTTGGGGTCCAGGTTGCCCTGTAGCGCGACCTTGTGGCCGACCCGGGCGCGGGCATCGGAAAGCTCTGTGGACCAGTCGATGCCCACGGCATCGGACCCGGCACAAGCGATGTGTTCCAGCCACTGGCCGCCATTCTTGGTGAACAGAATCACTGGCACCCGGCGCCCGTCATGCTCGCGGATCAGCCCGGCGACAATCTGCTCCATATAGCGCAGCGAAAACTCGAGGTACGCCGGGGTGGTCAGCGCGCCGCCCCAGGTATCGAAAATCTGTACCGCCTGGGCGCCCGCACGAATCTGCGCGTTGAGGTAGTCGGTCACCGCGTGGGCCAGGGTGTCCAGCAACTGGTGCATGGTATCCGGCGTGTCATAGAGCATGGTTTTCAGGTGGCGAAAATCTTTGCTCGAGCTGCCCTCGACCATATAGGTAGCCAGTGTCCAGGGGCTGCCGGAGAAGCCAATCAACGGCATGCGGCCGTTCAGCTCACGGCGAATCGTGGACACCGCACGCATCACGTAATCCAGGTCGCGCTCGGCATCGGGAACGCGGAGCGCGGCGACCTCATCAGCGGTACGCACGGTCTTTTTGAACTTGGGGCCCTCACCGGTTTCGAAATACAGCCCCAGGCCCATGGCGTCGGGAATCGTCAGGATATCCGAAAACAGGATGGCGGCATCCAGCGGGAAACGCTCAAGAGGCTGCAGCGTTACCTCGCAAGCCAGGTCATGGTTTTGGCAAAGGTCCATGAAACTACCTGCATCGGCGCGTTTAGCGCGGTATTCCGGAAGATAGCGCCCTGCCTGGCGCATCATCCACACGGGCGTGCGGTCAACGGGCTCGCGCGCCAAGGCGCGAAGAAAACGATCGTTTTGCAAAGGTGTGGGGTTCATAGACACTTGCTCTTGAGAAGTTTGCCCGCATTGTAGGGAGCTATTGTACTGGAAGATAGACCGCAAGGCGGCGCGACCCATGGCAAAAATTGTCGCACCACGCCGATTTTTCTCGACGTTTTTCCGTCACGCTAATCGTGAGCCGACCGCCGCTTCCTGCTAAACTACACGACCATTTTGCCAACACTGGTGTGGTTAACTGGTTTGGTTAATCAGCGAGGTAACCTGTGACCATTCGCTTCATCGCCGCTTCACACCTGCCCACGCCCTGGGCCACGTTTACCATGCATGGTTTCGAAGACGAAGCCACAGGCAAGGATCATATCGCCTTGACGCTGGGTGATGTGACCGGCGATGAACCGGTGTTGGGGCGTGTCCACTCGGAGTGCCTAACCGGTGACGCCCTGTTTTCGATGCGCTGTGACTGCGGCTATCAGCTACAGGAAGCGCTCAAGCGGATTGCCGAGGAAGGCCGTGGCGTGCTGCTATACTTGCGTCAGGAAGGCCGTGGTATCGGCCTTTTGAACAAAATTCGTGCCTATCACCTGCAAGACCAGGGGGCCGATACCGTCGAGGCGAACGAGCAATTGGGCTTTGGCGCCGATATGCGCCGTTATGACCTGTGCGTGCCGATGCTCGACCACCTGGATATTACGTCGTTGCGGTTAATGACCAACAACCCGCGTAAGGTCGATGCCCTGACCCGTGATGGTGTTAATGTGGTCGAGCGCTTATCCATTACCACGGGATTGAACCCGCACAACGAACAGTACCTCACTACCAAGGCGGGCAAGCTTGGGCACATGATGGCGCTGGATGATTTTACCCAGGCAAGCGACGTGGATATTGAGCGCAAGGGGTGATGGGTCGCTCAGGAGCATCCAGAATGGCAACCTTTGGTAACGAACAGCATGAAAAACCGTTGGCTGGTCAGGATAAATTCAGCGTCATCGAAGAGCGCCTGAATAGCATCTCCCACGGGCTGGGAGCGGTACTCAGTCTGGTCGGTATGGTCGTGTTGTTGGTGTTGGCGAGCTTGGCGGCCCATGTTGACCCTTGGAAGATCGTCAGCCTGAGTCTATATGGTACGACGCTGATTCTGCTGTATACCGCCTCTACCCTTTACCACGGCATCCCCCATCGGCGGTGGAAGCAGCGCTTTCAGCTGCTTGATCACTGTGCGATTTACCTGCTGATTGCCGGTACGTATACGCCCTTTCTGCTGGTTAACATGCGCGGCCCTACGGGCTGGGGACTGTTTACCGCCGTATGGTCGCTGGCACTGGTGGGAATTGTCTGCAAACTTCTTTGGCCCAATCGCCTGGCGGTGCTTCGCGTGGTGATTTACCTGCTCATGGGGTGGATGATCGTACTGGCTTCAGAGGAAATGGCGGCGAACCTGTCGTCGACTGGCATTGTGCTGCTGGCCAGTGGAGGCGTCGTTTACACCCTGGGCGTTATCTTCTACGCCGTGAACACCATCCCCTTCAATCACGCGATCTGGCACCTGTTCGTGATTGGCGGCAGCGCCTGCCACTACGCGGCGGTCTACCAGGCCGTGCTGCCGCATTCGACGGCTACCTAGCGCCTTATAGCGGCAGATGAATAATCGCACCGCGCACGCTATCCGGCTCGATCCATAACTTGCCGAGGGTGATCGGCAGCTTGAAACGCCGCTTGCCGGCGGCACCGGGGTTGAACAGCAGCCTGTCATCCAGACGCTCGTTGCGCGGCTGGTGGGAATGTCCGTGCAGCGTCACATCGCAAGGCGTCGCCGGATCAGCATCCTCCAGGCGATGCACCAGGTGCAGGCGCTGGCCGTTAACCAGAATAGTCTGGTGCATCGGTAGATGGGACGCCCAGGCGGCCGTGTCGATATTGCCGCGCACGCAGTGAACCGAGGCGATGGTTTCCAGGCGCTCCAGAATGATGCTGTCTTCCTCTTTGCTGCCCACATCGCCCAGGTGCAAGATCAGTTCGCAGTCGTTGAGCAGTGCAAGCGCTTCGTCGCGCAGCAGCCCGTGAGTGTCGGCAATGACGCCGACCGGGGAAGCAAGGCGATAGTGCACTGTGGAAGGGGTCATTCCCGCGACTTTTGGATACGCTCGTAGGCGTTGCTGATCTCGCTGGTGCGCGCCTGGGCGACTTCGCGCATGCTCTCGGGCAGCCCCTTGCCGGCCAGCTTGTCCGGATGATTCTGGCTCATCAGGCGGCGATAGGCCTTCTTGACCTCGGCGTCGCTGGCGTCTTCCGAAACGCCCAGCACCCGGTAAGCGTCTTTGAGGGCTTCTTCGCTGGCGCCCTGAGAATTGGCAGCGGCGCCGTGCAACATGGCTTCGATCTGCTGGACTTCGGTCTCGCTGCAGCCCACGCCGCGGGCGACGCGCAGAATCATCTCGTGTTCGGCGTCATGCAGAACGCCGTCGGCAGCGATGGCCGACAGCTGAACCTGGAGAAACACCTGACGCATGACGGGCTGATGACGGGTGAGACGGTTGACGCTGGCAAGCTCGGCGTCCAGATCGAAGTCGTCGCTGCGGCCGCGCTCAAAGGCGGCGCGTGCCCGGGTGCGTTGTTCACCCTGCAGGCGCATCTGGTCGAAGAGTTTCTCGGCGACGTCCAGTTCGCCGTCGGTGACCTTACCGTCGGCTTGGCACAGGCAACCCATGACCGAAAAGATCGAGTCCAGAAAGCCTTCCTGGATGCGCATCCGCGCCTCATTCAGACGCCGCTTGATACGTCGCCCCAGCCACCAGCCCAGGCCGCCACCCACCAGCAGACCAACGGGGCCGCCGAAAGCGAGGCCGATAAGCGCAAAAATAACAATCAGAAATAACATGGCAGTCTCTAACGTTGATAAATAAAAAGATTACGGCAGTCGGGCACGAATCGCGCGTTCGATGCCGTCGGCATCCAGGCCGCAGTCATGCAGCAGCTCGGCAGGCGTGCCGTGTTCCACAAAGGCGTCCGGCAAGCCGAGGTTGAGCACTTCGACTTGAACGCCTTCGGCATGCAGGAGCTCATTGACGGCGCTTCCGGCACCACCGGCGATGACGTTTTCTTCCAGCGTGACCAGCAATTCATGTTCGTCGGCCGCGTGGAGCACGGCTTCGCGGTCCAACGGTTTGATAGAGCGCATATTGATGAGCGTGGCATCGAGGCTTTCAGCCACCTCGGCGGCGGCAGTGTTAACGCTGCCAAAGGCGAGTAACGCAATGCTGGCGCCACTGCCTGAAGACTTGCGGCGCACCTCGGCTCGGCCAATGGGTAGCGCTTCCAGATGCTCGGGAATCGCTACGCCCGGGCCGGTGCCGCGCGGATAGCGCACGGCGGCAGGGCCCGGATGATGGTAGGCCGCACTAAGCATGGCGCGACACTCGGCTTCATCCGCGGGCGCTAGAATCACCATGCCGGGCACACAGCGCAGAAAGGACAAGTCCATGCTGCCATGGTGGGTGGGCCCGTCTTCGCCGACCAGACCCGCGCGATCAATGGCAAAGGTGACGTCGAGGGATTGCACTGCCACGTCATGAATCAGTTGGTCGTAGCCGCGCTGCAGAAACGTAGAGTAAATGGCCACCACAGGTTTCATGCCTTCGCAGGCCATGCCCGCCGCGAGCGTGACGGCGTGTTGTTCAGCAATCGCCACATCAAAGTAGCGCTCGGGGTATTCCTTGGAGAAACGAATCAGGTCCGAGCCTTCGCGCATTGCCGGGGTAATCCCCATCAGGCGATCATCCGCGGCGGCCATGTCGCACAGCCAGTCGCCGAACACGTTGCAGTATTTTTTCTTGGCAGGTTTTTTGGGCGCCACAGGCGCGGCGGTTGGCGTTTGATGAGCGGGCTCGCTGGGCTTTTCCAGTTTGGTAATCGCATGGTAGCCAATCTGGTCGGCTTCGGCGGGTAAGAAGCCTTTACCCTTGACGGTCTTGATATGCAAAAACTGCGGGCCGTCCAGGTCGCGCAGAGTGTCCAGCGTCTCGGTGAGTGTTTCGAGGTCATGACCGTCGATGGGGCCGACATAGTTGAAGCCCATTTCTTCAAACAGCGTGGCGGGGCTGACCATGCCTTTCATGTGCTCTTCGGTGCGGCGGGCAAGCTCCAACGCGCCGGGAAGGTGGGAAAGCACCTTTTTACCTTCTTCACGCATCTTAAGATACGGCTTGCTGGAAAGCACGCGGGCCAGGTAAGTCGCCATGCCGCCGACGTTTTCGGAGATCGACATCTCATTATCATTGAGAATAACCAACATGTTGGCATCCACGTGCCCCGCATGGGTGAGGGCTTCAAACGCCATGCCGGCACTCAGCGCGCCGTCGCCGATAATCGCGCAGACGCGGCGTGGCTTGTTCTGGGCCTGGGTGGCCAATGCCATGCCAAGCGCGGCAGAAATTGAGGTGCTGGAGTGGCCGACGCCAAAGGTATCGTAGCCGGACTCGGCGCGGCGCGGAAACGCCGCGAGGCCACCGTGCTGGCGAATGCTGAGCATGGCGTCACGCCGCCCGGTGAGTATCTTGTGCGGGTAGGCCTGATGACCCACGTCCCATACCAGTCGGTCGTCGGGTGTGTTGAACGCGTGGTGTAGCGCTACGCTCAGCTCCACCACCCCGAGACCCGCGCCAAAGTGGCCGCCGGACACGCCAACGCTGTAAAGCAGATAGGCACGCAGTTCGTCTGCCAACTGGGCAAGCTGCCTGGCGTTCATGGCCCGCAGGGCGGCGGGGTGGTCAAAGGAGTCGAGCAACGGCGTTGCCGGGCGCTCGCGGGGTATTTCGTCGAACAGCTTCATGGGCATTGTCTAGTGGTCGCGCTCGATCATGTAGTGGGCAAGGTCGGCCAATGGCTGTGCGTTCTTGCCCAGTGGGGCAAGCGCGGCAATGGCCTCGTCAATGAGTGTCTGGGCTTTGTGCTGTGCGCCTTCAAGCCCCAGTAAACCGGGGTACGTCGGCTTGGCGCGGGCAGCATCGGCGCCGGATGTTTTACCCAGTGTGGCGGTGTCACCCGTCACGTCCAGCACATCGTCGTGAATCTGGAAGGCTAGTCCAATGGCACGCGCGTAGCGAATCAGCGCCTGTAGACGGGAGTCGTGTTCGTCAACGGCGATCAGCCCGCCCAGACGAACCGCGGCGACGATCAGTGCGCCGGTCTTGTGGGCGTGCATATGCTCCAAAGCCTCGACATTGGGGTGGCCACCAACGGCAGCGAGGTCCAGTGCCTGGCCAGCGACCATACCATCACGGCCAGCGGCGCTGGCAAGGGTGGTCACCAGGCTGCCAAGCCGTGGGTGCCCTGTGCGGGCCAGCACTTCAAAAGCCAGTGCCTGAAGGGCATCGCCTGCCAGGATAGCGGTGGCTTCATCAAAGGCCTTGTGGACCGTTGGCTGTCCGCGGCGCAGGTCGTCGTCGTCCATGGCGGGCAGGTCGTCGTGGATCAGCGAATAAGCATGGATCAGTTCGATGGCGGCGGCAGCTGCGTCAAGCTCGTCGTCGCGGGCCCCCAGCGCCCGGCCGGCCAGATACACCAGTAACGGGCGTAGCCGCTTGCCACCCACCAGCAAGCCATGGCGCATGGCGGCTTCCAGGCGCGGCTCGGTGGCCCGTTGCGTATCAAATAGCGCGGCCAGGGTGGCGTCAACGCGATTATTGCTTGTGTCACGCAACATAGTCAGCCCAGCGGCGGCGGGCGCTACCATGGTGGCGTCTCCTTGTTGCTGTCATCCGTGCCATCAGAATCTTCCGTGGGCGCGTCGGGGCCATCAAAGGGTGTAACGTTCAAGCGGCCTTCACTGTCTTCACTGAGCGCGCGCACCTTTAATTCCGCGCTATCCAGGCGTTGCTGTGCGTCACGGGTGAGGCGAACGCCTTGCTCAAAGGCGGTCAGCGCATCCTCCAATGAGAGTTCGCCAGACTCCAGGCGTTCCACGAGCGTCTCTAGTTGCTCAACCGTGGCGGCAAAATCTTGTGGGGGTGTGGTGTCACTCATTGGGCCATGCCTACCGTTTTCCTGACGCCCTGACGTGGGCGGCGCGTGTGTCTGCAGAGAACAAGGCCAACAGTATACACCGAGGGCGGGGGGTGGCGTCTGCCCTCAAGGCCCTGCCGAAGGTGCGACTTGTGTCGCGTTCATCTTGACAACGCACACTTTTCATCACGCGAGCCCAGCGAGAGCGTGGGCGAATGTGCTACCATACGGGCCTTCCGCGAACCGTTAAGCGGCGCATGCCGCCGATCATAGAGGTTGATTCAGCCATGGCCAAAACGTCCCTGGACAAGAGCAAGATCAAGATCCTGCTGCTCGAGGGCGTCCACCAAAGCGCGGTGGACAATTTTCAAAACGCAGGTTACGAAAATATCGAGCATCTGCCTACATCGCTGGATGAAGAGGCGCTGATCGAGAAGATTCGTGACGTTCACTTCATCGGTATTCGTTCCCGTACTCAACTGAATGAGCGCGTGTTCGCGGCGGCGGAAAAGCTGGTGGGCGTTGGCTGTTTCTGCATCGGCACCAATCAGGTCGACCTTGACGCAGCGCTCAAGCGCGGGATTGCGGTATTCAACGCACCGTATTCCAACACCCGCTCAGTCGCTGAGTTGGTACTCGCCGAAGCCATCATGCTGCTGCGCGGTATTCCGGAGAAAAATGCCCGGGCTCATCAGGGCGGCTGGCTGAAATCGGCGAAAAACTCCCACGAAGCCCGCGGAAAAACGCTGGGTATCGTGGGTTATGGCAGCATTGGCGCGCAGCTTTCCGTGCTCGCCGAGTCGCTGGGCTTTAACGTCATTTATTACGATGTGATCACCAAGCTGGGCATGGGTAACGCCAACCAGGTGGCGAGCCTTGAAGAGTTGTTGGGGCGCGCCGATGTGGTCAGCCTGCATGTGCCTGACCTGGCGTCCACCCGCTGGATGGTAGGCGAAAAAGAAATTGCTGCCATGAAGCCCGGTGCCATCTTGATCAACGCCTCGCGGGGCAGCGTGGTGGAAATTGAACCGCTGGCTCAGGCGATCAAGGCGGGCAGGCTGAACGGGGCGGCGATTGATGTCTTCCCCGTCGAGCCGAAGGGCAATGCCGAGGAGTTTGAAAGCCCGCTACGCGGCCTGGAAAACGTTATCCTCACGCCGCATATCGGCGGCTCGACCCTGGAAGCCCAGGAAAATATCGGCATCGAGGTGTCGGAAAAACTGATCACCTATTCCGATAACGGCACCACGGTGACCTCGGTCAACTTCCCCGAAGTGGCGCTGCCCGCGCACCCGGACAAGCATCGCTTGCTACATATTCACGACAACGTGCCCGGTGTGCTGTCGCAGATCAACCGTGTGCTATCTGAGAACGGCATCAATATCTCGGGCCAGTACCTGCAAACCAACGACAAGGTTGGCTACGTGGTCATCGATGTGGACAAAGCCTACGGCCCCCAGGCGCTGGAAGCGTTGAAGCAGGTCGACCATACGCTGAAGATTCGCGTGCTCTACTCGGCGCAGAATAGTTAAGCAACCTTACCGTTGTACTAAACGGTTGTACTAAACGGTTGCACTAACGCCAAAACGGCCCCGATCGGGGCCGTTTTGAGTTCAAACCTCTGGCTCAAGCCAAATCAAACAGCAACACTTCCCCCGCCTTCTTGCCGGTCAGCGTAAATGTTTCGTCCGGTTGAAACGACGCGGCGTCGCCCGCGCTTAGCGTTTCGCCGTTGACCTCCATTTCGCCGTTCACCACGTGCAGCCACGCATAACGGGTACTCGGTGTATCTGCCTGTTCGCCTTCATTAAACAAGGCGCTATACAGATTAACGTCCTGATTAACGCTCACCGAGCCATCCTGGCCGTCAGGTGATACCACCAGCCGCCACTGGCCCTGCCGCTCAGCGTGCGGAAAGGCTTTCTGTTCGTAGCTGGGCGCAATACCGGGTTTGGCGGTCTCGATCCAGATTTGCAGGAAGTGCAGGCCGTTTTCCTTGGAATGGTTGAACTCGCTGTGCAGCACGCCGGTGCCTGCTGACATACGCTGCACGTCCCCCGGGCGCATCACTTCACCATTGCCCATGTTGTCTTGATGGGCCATTTCGCCATCGAGCACATAGGAGATGATCTCCATATCCCGGTGGGGGTGAGCGCCGAAGCCGTGTCCAGGGGACACGCGATCTTCATTGATCACCCGCAGCGCACGGAAGCCCATGTGGTCAGGATCCATGTAATTGGCAAACGAGAACGTATGGTAGGAACGCAGCCAGCCGTGGTCGGCGTAGCCTCGCTCGTTTGAACGGCGGATCTTCATCATCAACTCCAGAGTGTTGGGAGAATGACAATTAATATACGCCTGCTGACTGAGGGCGTGGGGTGAAGGTTTCTCAATGATCAGATCGAATAAATCGACGTATCGGGTTGGGCGCTTTACGTCAGACTTTTTGCTAAAATGCGCTCGTTAATTCACCTGGTCCGCCTTTTACGGGGGCGACTACCTGGAGTTCGTCATGTCAGTACCTATGTCATCAACTACGTCATCACCGCGTATTGTGGTCGCGGCGTTATATAAGTTTGTCACCCTGAACGACTTTGAAGCGCTGCGTGAACCGCTGCGCCAGACCATGCTGGATAACGGCGTGAAGGGCACGCTGCTGCTCGCCAAAGAGGGCATCAACGGCACGGTTGCCGGTACCCGCGAGGGCATCGACGCGCTGCTCGCCTGGTTGACCGCCGACCCGCGGCTAGGCGACATCGACCATAAAGAATCGTTTTGTGACGAGCCGCCGTTCTATCGTACCAAGGTGAAACTGAAAAAAGAGATCGTCACCCTGGGTGTTCCGGACGTCGACCCTAACGACACCGTAGGCACTTACGTCGAGCCTGAGCAATGGAACGACATTATTGCCGATCCGGAAGTGCTGGTTATCGATACCCGCAACGACTATGAAGTGGAGATCGGCAGCTTTGAAGGCGCCGTCGATCCCAAGACCACGACCTTCCGTGAATTCCCTGAATACGTGCGCGAGCACTATGATCCCGAGAAGCATAAAAAAGTCGCCATGTTCTGTACCGGCGGTATCCGCTGCGAAAAAGCTTCCAGCTTCATGCTCAAGGAAGGTTTTGACGAGGTCTATCACCTCAAGGGTGGCGTGCTGAATTACCTGGAAAAAGTCCCCGAAGAGCAGTCTCTGTGGCGCGGTGAGTGCTTCGTTTTTGATAACCGGGTGACCGTTCGCCATGACTTGAGCGAAGGCGAGTTTGAACAGTGCCATGCCTGTCGTCGGCCGATCTCCGCAGAAGATATGCAGTCGTCCGCTTATGAGCCTGGTATCAGCTGCCCCCACTGCATCGACTCGCTACCCGAGAAGACCCGTGCGGCGGCACGCGAGCGTCAGCGCCAGATTGACCTCGCCAAAGCCCGTGGTGAGCCGCATCCATTGGGCCGTGATATGCGTAAAGCGTCGTCTATTTAGTTGCTTACCGGCAGTCAGGTGGTGGTGGAATTCGTTTCCGTAAGCGCGACAGCGGCCGCACAGGCACGTTATCCTTACGCTCTTTGCGCCTACCTATAAGTAGAGGTGCCTTCAGGAGAGCTTTTCAGGAGAGAGCCAGGTGAGTGACGTAAAGCGCAGGACCGTTGGCCGCCCGGCCAATTCGGCCAAAGCAGGCGGTGGGCACAGCCAGTCGTTGGTGCGTGGGTTAAATCTGTTGGAGTACCTGGCCAGCAGTCCCGAGGGTTTGGCGCTTTCCGCCTTGGCGGAAATGGCCGATCTCGCGCCTTCGACAACCCACCGATTGCTTCAGGCGCTGCAGAGTCAGGGCTTCGTCACTCAGGAGAATGAACAGGGCCTGTGGCGTATTGATGTCAAGACGTTCCGCATCGGTAACAGCTTTCTCGAAGCGCGGGACGTGGTCGCCACCAGTCGTCCGTTTTTACGTCGCCTGACAGCCGAGACCGGCGAAACCGCCAACCTGGGCATCCGCGATGCTGATACGGCGGTGTTTCTTGCCCAGCACGAGTCGCCGCAGATGATGCGCATGATTACCCGGCTAGGCTCGCGGGCGCCCTTGCACGCCTCCGGTGTCGGCAAGGCCTTGCTGGCCTGGATGCCCGACGACGAACGCGCCCAACTGCTCGCTAAAGGTGAACTGCCCCGGGTGACCGAAAACACCCTTTACCAGCCCGACACCCTGCTCGACGAGATGCATTGCATTCGTGACCAGGGTTTTGCCTGTGACCGTGAAGAGCATGCGATTGGCTTGCACTGTGTAGCAGCATGCGTCAATGACGAGCACGGCATGCCGTTGGCGGCCATTTCGGTGTCAGGCCCCGTGGCGCGTATCCCTGAGGCTCGGCTACTGGAGCTGGGCGCGCTGGTGCGCCGCGTGGCGGATGAGATTACGCTGCAGTTGGGTGGTCAACTTCCCGCGTCCTGATGCTGAGCCTTTTTTGGATAGCGCTGCTCAGCGCTACGTTATTGCCTGGCGGGTCGGAAGTCTGGCTCGCGCGACAATGGTGTCAGGGCCAGCCGGTCCTGGCATTATGGTGCGTCGCCACCGCTGGCAATACGCTGGGCAGCCTGGTCAATGTAGCCTTGGGCCGTTACGCACGGCGCTTTCAGGACCGTCGTTGGTTTCCGGCCTCCCCCGCGCAGCTGGCCCGTGCCGAACGTTGGTACCAGCGTGTTGGTGAAGCGAGCCTGCTGTTGTCCTGGCTGCCGATCATTGGTGATCCGTTGACCGTCGTGGCCGGCATATTACGCTTGCCCTGGTGGCGCGCGCTGGCATGGATACTGGTCGCAAAAGGTGCCCGCTATGCACTGATACTCGGTTTGGCAGCGTCCTGGCTCGAGCCTTTGTGCAGGTAATCATGTTAAGCTCAATATCCTATACAATGCTTATATGTTCCTTGGCATGTATGATTAGTCGAAACAATTAGCTCAGCCGTCAGGTTGATGCAACGACTCACCATCAAAGGGAGGTTACGGTGTGACGCCACTACGTTTATTAACCTGTCTCAGCGTCTGGCTGCTAGCGCTGATGACGCTGTTTGCTGCGCCCGTGTTTGCGCAAAGCAGTACACCAAGTGAAGGTGGCAGCGACGGGACAGAGACCACTGAACCACAGTCCTATGAATCCCTGGCGAACTTACTCGAAGACGAGCAGGCTCGCCAGGAACTCATCGACTTGCTACGTAGCCAGGCGTCCGAGGTGGCCGAGTCATCGGAGCTACCCGGGGGCGCTGCCCAGGGCAGTGATATCGCCCCCGAGGATGTGTCGCTGCCGCGCCAACTGGCTCAACTGACCAGCAATGTTGTCGGCGAAGTCGGCGGCCAGTTCGAACAACTAGTGCTGCTGGTGCGTGGCCTCTTTGTCGGTGGTGGCGAGAGCGTCTTCGACATGGCGGTATTCATGTCCGCGGCGATCAATCTTGGTATCGTGATTGCCGCCACCTTCGCCATGTTTATGGTGTTTCGACGCGTGGCGAAGCCGTTGTTCACTAAAATCAGTGGCTGGTCCCAGCAGGGCGCCGGGCTGACGCCCGTGCTGCGTTTGATTGTTTGCGTGGCGATTGCCGCCGTGATTGATGTGCTGCTGGTGGCGCTTGCCTATGTCGGCGGTAATCTTGTTGCCACCTTTGCGGTCGGTGAAGTTGGCGACCTCTCCACTCGGGCATCCCTGTTTCTCAACGCCTTTTTAATCATTGAGCTCTTGAAAGCCGCGGTGCGGATGCTGTTTTCCTCGCGCTACGAAGGGCTGCGACTGTTGCCGATTTCAGCGCAGGAAGCCTCCTACTGGAACCGTTGGTTAGCCCGCCTGATTGGCATGGTGGGATACGGCCTGATGGTCGTGGTCCCGCTGGTCAATTTCTATGTGTCGGCAGCCATTGGTCAGGCGGTCGGTACCTTGATCATGCTGCTGGCGTTCATTTATGCCGTGGCGGTGGTGCTGAAAAACCGCGTGCGCCTGCGCGACAACCTGAATACCGTCGGTGCACGCTCGACACTAGCCGCCAGCCGTGTGTCTCTTCAGCTGTTCGCCCGCACCTGGCACCTGTTCGCGCTGCTCTACTTCCTGATGGTGTTGGTGCTGACGCTGGTTCGTCCAGGCGATGCCTTGCCGTTTGTGCTGTTTGCGACACTGAAAACGCTGGCAGCGGTCGTCGCGGGCCTCTTGGTGTCGTCGTTCCTGACGCAAACCATTGGCCGCCGCATTCAGCTCTCGCCTGACATGCGCCGCAAGCTGCCGCTGTTGGAAAAGCGTCTTAATCGCTACGTGCCCAATGCGCTGCGTATTCTGCGCACGGTGATTGTGGTAACGGTCATCATGGTGGTGCTGGATGCCTGGGGCGCGTTCGATCTGGCCGCCTGGTATGCCTCTGAAGCCGGAGCTGGCCTGGTTAGCAAGTTAATCAGCGTGGCCATTATACTTATCGTTGCGATCGGCGCGTGGCTGGGGCTTGCCAGTCTGATCGAACACAAGCTCAATCCGGATACCGGAGTAGGCGAGCCCACGGCACGGGCAAAAACGCTGCTCAGCCTGTTCCGCAACGCACTGGCCATTGCCATGGTGACCATAACCGGCATGATCGTGCTGTCGGAGATCGGCATCAATATCGGCCCGCTGATTGCGGGTGCCGGTGTGCTTGGCCTGGCAATTGGTTTCGGTGCGCAAAAACTGGTTCAGGATGTCATCACCGGCGTCTTCATCCAGGTGGAAAACGCCATGAATACCGGCGATGTGGTCACCGTTGGCGGCATTACCGGCACGGCGGAAAAACTCAGTATCCGCTCGGTGGGTATCCGTGATCTTAGCGGCACCTTCCATATCGTGCCGTTCTCCAGCGTCGATACGGTCTCCAACTACATGCGCGAGTTCGGTAACCACGTCGGCGAGTACGGCATTGCCTATCGCGAAAGTATTGACGATGCGATCGAGCAATTAAAAGTCGCGTTCGAGGACCTCAAGGCCAGCGAAGAGCATGGCCACAAGCTTCTCGAAGACATGACCGTTGCCGGGGTCATCGCGCTGGCGGATAGCTCGGTCAATATCCGTGTGGTGATCAAGACCACGCCGGGCGACCAGTGGGCGGTTGGGCGTGCGTATAACCGTTTCGTCAAGCTGCGCTTTGATGAAGCCGGTATCGAAATACCCTTCCCGCATACCACGCTGTACTTCGGCGAAAACAAGGACGGTAGCGCACCGCCCGCGAACGTCCGGGTTATCGACTCCACCGCCGAGGAAACAGACGGCAAGCAGGCTCCCCGTCAGGACGCTGGAGAACAACAACCGGCCTCTCATCAGGATGTGCAGCAAGCGTCGGACTCGGATCACATCAAGCCCGACCACGACGACGTTGATACGCCTGACGGGCGCTAAACGCCGCATCGTAATACGCAAAGGGGCTGCCATCGGGCAGCCCCTTTGCTTTGCGGGTTACCCCGGATAGTTTTCCGAGTGACGCCCTTCCACATTGATGGATTCGCCGCCGTCGACAAATAGAATCTGCCCGGCGACAAAGTCGTTGTTGAGCAGGTAATGCAACGCCTGCACGAGATGGTCGGGTTCGCCTTGTTGCTTGACGGGGATCCCGTCGATGCGCCAGTCGATGTAGTCGCTTGTACGCTGGGAGGCGGGTAGCACGACACCTGGCGCGATGCCGTTCACCCGGATGCGGGGGGCAAACTCCAGCGCCGCCATGCGGGTCATCTCCGCCAGACTCTTTTTGGACAGCAAATAGGCGGCGTAGGGGTACTGGTGGTAGGCCACCTTGTTGTCGATGATATTGATCACCTGGCCTGTGTCGACAGCGCTGGCAAAGTGCCGGGTTAACAATAGTGGGGTAAACAGATTCACCCGGAACTGGGTTTCCAGCATCTCAAGGTCGGTCTCGGCAAGGGGCGCGGGCGTGTAGGCGGAAGCGCTGTTGAGCAGGACGCTCAGCTTTGGGAATCGCTGTGTTACCTGCTCGATCAGTCGGCCCACATCGTCGTGCAAGAAATCGCAGCTGAATAGCTCGCAATCCCGACCTTTTGCGCGGATGCCTTCGGCGACTTCCTCTGCCTCATCGCGGGAGCGGTTTACGTGCAGCGCGATGTCATAGCCCGCGTCAGCCAGTGATTCGGCAAAATGACGTCCCAGGCGCGTTGCCCCGCCGGTAACCAATGCGGCCGGTGTACTCATTGAACAATCCTCGTCGTGATAGGGTGCTTGATCGGTGTAGGATGACATGACTGTCTGCGTGAGGGCAGCGTTTGTCAATAAATTGTACAGTACTTGCACAAACGGTGCAGAACGTTAGGCTTGGGTTTTATCGGCGCTTCGCTCAAGGATGGATAACATGTCTCAATCACGTTTATATGCCCAACCCGATACCTCGCTTCACGAATGCGTCATTTCGCTGGGCTCCAATATAG
This sequence comes from Vreelandella janggokensis, assembly GCF_031451615.1. Classification (NCBI taxonomy): domain Bacteria; kingdom Pseudomonadati; phylum Pseudomonadota; class Gammaproteobacteria; order Oceanospirillales; family Halomonadaceae; genus Vreelandella; species Vreelandella janggokensis. The sequence goes on from NZ_JARWAJ010000002.1 coordinate 271,556, forward strand.
AGCCCGAGCGGCACGCGGCCGAGGCACTGGATATCCTTTGCCAAGAGTGTGAAATGGTCGGCCGCTCCCGTGAAATCGTTACCACGCCGGTCGGCTACCAGCAGCAGCCCAACTTTCTCAACGCGGCCTTACTGGTGCGCACGCGCTTATCGATGAGTGACTTTCGTGCCTACCTGAAAGGTGTGGAAGATCGCCTCGGCCGGGTTCGTGGCCCGATCAAGTCGGGGCCGAGGACCATGGATCTGGACATTGTTGCCTGGGATGGCGAGCTGGTGGATGAGGGCTATCTTGAGCACGATTATGTGCGGGTCCCCGTTGATGAGTTGCTGTCGGCAGTGGAGCGCAAATAAATCCTTCCTTGGGGCTAACGCCGGGTACTAAACGGCCGATAAGTAGTATTCCTGGCTGTTTCCTTTAAGCGCTGTGCCGCTTGGGAGAAATCGGTGGTAAGCCTCAAAACCAATATCAGTTCCTTGCTTACTCTTCAGCACCTGCGGAGTAGCCAGCAGTCGATGCAAACCGCCATGCAGCGGCTTTCGTCCGGCCTGCGCATCAATAGTGCCAAGGATGATCCTGCTGGCCAGGCGATTGCCAACCGCATGACAGCACAAATCAAGGGCATGACCCAGGCGATTCGCAACACCAACGATGGCATATCAATGGTGCAGACAGCGGAAGGCTCGCTAAATCAGGTTAACGACAACCTGCAACGCATCCGTGAGCTGAGCGTGCAAGCAGCGAACGGCACCAACTCTTCCGACGACCTGGTTTCTATCCAAGACGAAATCGATCAGCGTTTAGAAGAGATTGATCGCATTGCCGGGCAGAGTAATTTCAACGGCATAGGGCTGATTGACGAGCCAAAGTCGTTAAACATCCAGGTGGGTGCTAACGATGGCAGTAGCATCGCAGTACGTTTTGAAGGGATGGGGTTGCAGGCCCTGGGCCTGGAAGGCTTTAGTATTCTTGATGACGGTAGTGCCACCGAAGAGCCGCTAGCGACTCTGGATGACGCTATCAAGCGCGTAGACCGTCAGCGCAGCTATATGGGGGCCGTGCAGAATCGCTTTGAAAGCGTGATCGACGGGCTTAATACCAATATTATCAACACGTCCGCCGCCCGGTCGCGCATTCAGGATGCTGATTACGCCAAGGAAGTTTCAAATCTGGTGCGCGCTCAGATCCTTCAGCAGGTAGGCATCGCTATTTTGGCCCAGGCCAACCAGCAGCCGCAGATGATTCTGCGACTGCTGGAAGGGCTCTAGTGGCTACTTAATAATGCCCTGCTCACGCGCCATGGCATACGCAGCCTTGGGGCCGTGCCATAAAGTGGGCAGCAGGATCAGCGACACGGGAATGGCGGTGATCACGATAAACTGCTGTAGCGCACTGATTTGCCCGGCGCCCATGTTCAGCAATATCGCCGCCATCAGGGCCATGGCGATCCCCCAGAAGGCGCGGATGTAAGGGTTGGGGTCATCGTGACCAGCGCCCACGACGGCGATGGCGTAGCTCATCGAGTCACCGGTGGTCGCCACGAAAATGGTCGTTAACAGCAAGATCGCCAACGCCATCCAGGTACCGCCGGGCAGTGCTTGAGCGACGGTCAGCGTGGCCACGTCAAACTGGAAGTTGTTCAGCGCTTCGGTCAGTTCGATGGCACCGCTGAGCTGATAGTAGATGCCCGAGCCGCCAAGCAGGGTAAACCACACGCTGGTGGCAATCGGCGCGATAACAGCGACGGCGACAATCATCTGGCGAATGGTGCGGCCACGGGAAATGCGAGCCACGAAAATGGCCATCAGCGGCGCATAGCCGATGAACCAGGCAAAGAAGAACACCGTCCACCACTGCATCCACCAGTCGGGCGCGGTGTCCGCCGTCGTGGTTGCCATGGTGAAGAACTCGCTCACATAGGTGCCCAGCCCTGCCACATAGCTGTTGGTCAGGAACAGGGTCGGACCGAAGATAAAGATGACCGCACCAATCGTGAGCGCCAGCAGCACGTTGAACCGACTGAGTAGCTGAATGCCTTTATGGACACCGCTCATTGAGGACAGCACGTAAATGCTGCCCAGCGCCGCAAGAATGATCAACTGGCCGGTATAGCCTTCCGGCAGACCAAATAGCTCGTGCAAACCAAAACTGACCTGGGTCGCCAGAAAACCGATCGGCCCCACGGTGCCTGCCACCAGGGCAATCACACAGCACGCATCGATAATGCCGCCCAGCGGCCCACGTAGCAGACGCTCACCAAATACCGGGTACAGCAGAGTGCGGGGCTGAAGCGGCTGGCCTTTCACATAGTGGGCATGCGCCAGTACCACCGCCGAAAGCGACCCGAGTACCGCCCAGGCCAAAAACCCCCAATGGTTGAACGATTGGGCGAGTGCGTTTGCCACGGCTTCTGGCGTGCCGGCTTCGCTGTCGAACGCGGGAGGGGTGACCACAAAGTGATAAACCGGCTCGCCTGCTGCGAAAAACACCCCGCCACCGGCCAGCAAGGTGCACAGAATGATTGATAGCCACTTGAAGGTACTCATTTCCGGCGCATCGAGGTTGCCGATTTTGGCGTTGGCGGCGGGGGTAAAGGCCAGGCCAATGGCAATCAAGAAGGTGGCGATCAGCAGCAGTTGAAAGTAGGTTCCAAATACCCGCGCTGTCCAGGCGAAGCCGGTACTGATGCTGTTGGCAACGAGGTCGACATCGTAAAGTGATAGACCAATAAAGGCCACGATAAAGCCGATGCTGAGCAGCAGCACCAGAGGATCACCGAGGGCGCGTAGACCACTTCGTGGCATCGCGTCTTGAGTTGATTGTGTCGTCATGAGAGTCCGTTTGGGAATTGGGCAAGATGGTCGTCAAACTTAACAGCTTGCCGCGTTGAAAAGTGGGAAAAAAAAAGCGCCATTCATGGAATGGCGCTAGGACAGGAAACTGAGCACATTGTAACGTCTTTATAGACCAACGTCTAACACGGCTTGCTGCATTATGGTGCGCTACCAATGGAAAAGCAGCGACGCGCTGGTGGTGGTGTCGCTGCGTTTGTCGGCATCGTCAGGGGGCTCTGAATTGTGTTTGATCTCGTAGGAGAGGCGGAGCGAAAGCTTTGAGTTCAGTCGTGTCGTCAGGGCGGTGAGCGAGCGCGAGGTGACATTCTGGCGCGTGTATTCCAGCGACGCTTCCTGACGGATATCGGCGTAGTCGGCAAATTCCCAGCGATAATCGATGGCCGAATAGGCAACGCCCAGGCGCTCATTACCGTGCTCGCGGAGCCGGTCGTGGCGGTAGCCCGGGCCGGCTTCCAGCGACAGCGTATGACGCTCGTTGTCGAGGATCTGCCGCCCGTAGCCGCCAATCGCGCTGAGCTGCTGATCGTAACCGGCAAAGCGGTCTTTTTCCCAACGGGCAAAGCCAAACAGGTAATGGGGCCCGCTGAAGTCGTAGCGTTCGCGGGCCGACAGCAGGTACTGTTCGGCGGCAGTGTCGTCTTCCTTGCTGACGTGGCGCACTTCGCCGCGCAGCGAGTGGGTCAAATCGCCCGTCAACCATTGCAAGCGGGTTTTGCCGATGAGCGTTTCACTGTTGGTATTGCCCGTGAGGCGGTTGTAGCCCAATTCAGAGTCGCCGCTGAAAACGGGGGTATCGTCGGACGGAGGGTCAGGGGCGTAAAAGGGGCTGGCAACGGCTGACGCGCTCCAGAGAACACCCAGTAAAATGGCCACTCCCTTTCCCCAATCCTTCGCTAGCATACCGCTCTCCCTGATCTGGCAGTGCAAGGCCTGTTACCTGTCCAGTTGACCAAAGCAGCGAAGTTTAACGCCCTCTGCATGCGCATGCCATAATGAGGCCGTTACCGCTTGTGAGTGCCGTCATGCCATCCTCCCGCCCGAACAAAACATTAGCTGAGTTGCAACGCTGGCGTCGAACGCGCTCCAGGCGGCGCTGGTACAAACGCAGCTTTCGCCTTCAGGTCATGCTGCTTGTCGGTCTTTTGCTGGCGGGCATGCTGTTGGCACAAGGCACCTATCTGAATCACCGTAAAGCCGAGATCATCAGCACGCAAATGGGGGAGCGGGCCTTGGCGGTAGCCAAGACGGTGGCCTCAATGCCCGCACTTATCGATGCCTTTGACGATGACAATCCCGCAAGCGTGATACAGCCGCTGGCCGAACGCGTGCGTCGTGAAACCGGCGCGCGGTACGTGGTGGTCGGTAATAACCAAAGCGTGCGCTATTCGCATCCGGTGCCCGAGCGTATCGGCTTGACCATGGTAGGCGGCGATAACGCGCGGGCGCTTGAAGGAGGCGAGTCCTATGTATCGGAAGCGACCGGTACATTGGGGTCCGCCATGCGCGGTAAAACGCCGGTGCGCGATGAAGCGGGGAATATCATCGGCATTGTCTCGGTCGGCTTCATGCTTGATCGCGTCGCAATGGATATCGCTCGCTATAACAGCCTGGGCTGGTCATTGGTGGCGCTGATGATCGTGCTGGGGTTTGCCGGTGCCTATTGGCTCTCCCAGCATCTAAAGCGTGTCATTCTGGGGTTGGAGCCCTACGAAATTGCCCGTCTGGCGATGGAGAAAGAGGCCATCCTGCAATCGATACACGAGGGTATCCTGGCGGTGAACCGCGAAGGCCAGATTACGCTTGTGAACCAACAGGCTCGGTGGTTCCTGGGGTTGGCCGACGAGCATATTCTCCTCGGCCAGCCGATCCGCGAGGTGGTTCCCAATTCGCGGCTCCAGGAAGTGCTTAAGTACGGTCAGCAGGAGTTCGACCAGCAAATGTGGCTGGGGGATCATCCGGTGGTGGTTAACCGCGTGCCGATTGTCCACGAGGGCGAGATCGAGGGAGCGGTGGCGACATTTCGCAGCCGTCGGGAGATTGTCGATCTATCCCAGGCGCTGACCCAGGCTAGCCGCGATGTCGACATGCTGCGCGCCCAGGCGCACGAGTTTTCCAATAAGCTCTACACCATTTCCGGCTTGCTGCAGCTCGAGCGCATTGATGAGGCGCTGACGTTGATCCACCAGGAAACCAAGCGCGCTCAGGCGCAGATGAGCTTCTTGATGCGTAACGTCGTCGATACCGTTTTGAGCGGTACCCTGATGGGCAAACTGACCCGTGCCAGGGAACTGGGCGTAACGCTGGATATTGATGAACAAAGCTCGCTTAGCCGCCCGCTAACGCCGACCGGGCAGGAAGTGATGATGAGTGTGGTGGGTAACCTGCTGGATAACGCCTGCTACGCAGCCCTGCATGGGCCGAATGACCTACCACGGGTACGCTTGTTTTTCACCGACCTGGGCGAGCAATTGCTCATTGAAGTGGAGGATAACGGGCCTGGTGTTGTCCCTGAGCATGTCGAGTCGATTTTTAGCGAAGGCTTCTCGACCAAAACCGGTCAGCATCAGGGACTAGGCCTGGCGCTGGTGGCGCGACTGTGTCGCCAGCATGGTGGCACGGTCACCCTGGAAGACAGCGAACTCGGCGGTGCCTGCTTTATCGCGGTGCTGGACCGCTCACTATGTGCTGACGTTGACGCGCCATCGTCCGTGATAAGCTAACCGGTGCAGATTCTTACAATGACAACTAATGGCCTGTAATTCGGTTAAAGGAAGCCTTATGTCGGCGCACGAGTACGGTATTTTGGTGGTAGAAGATGACTTTCGCATTGCCGATATCCACCGCGCTTTTATCGAGCAAAGCGAGGGTTTTCATGTTGTCGGCATGGCCCGCAACGCCGCTGAAACCAATGCCCTGATGGCCGAGCAAGGCCAGCACGTGCAGTTGATCTTGCTGGATGCTTATCTGCCCGATGTGGAAGGGCTGGAGCTGCTATGGGCGCTGCGTCGTGATTACGTACAGGTGGATATTGTCATGGTCACCGCCGCCCGTGAGGTGGATACCATCAGCGAGGCGCTGCGCGGCGGTGTTTTTGATTACCTTATCAAACCCATTGAAGCCGGTCGTATGCAGCAGATGCTGGCGCGCTTTCGCCGAGAGCGCGAGGCATTGGCCACCCGCGCCGAGATGAATCAAGCCGAGCTTGACCAGGTGCTGGCCCGCGCAACGCCTGTTGAACCCAACGTCCCCAGTGGGCGAAGCCTGCCAAAAGGTATCGACCGCCTGACGTTACGTTCGGTGGTTGAGGCGCTCAAGCAAGCGCATCAGCCGTTGGCTGCCACCCAGGTGGCACGGGGGATGGGAGCAAGCCGTTCCACGGCACGCCGCTACTTAGAGTTTTTGGTCTCAGTGCAAGTGGTAGACGCCGAATTGGGCTATGGTGATGTAGGTAGACCCGAACGCCGTTACCGTTTGCGGGCCGGTGCCAATGGTTGGCTTGAGGGCCTTTAATCAGGAACAAAAACGAAGCGGTTTAAACGTCCTGACAGCACCGTGAGCAAAATGAACACAATGCGCAGAATGCTTTTTTTGTGCTTAATGTTCACAAGCTTGTCGCCCGGGTCTGCTTTCTTCTAACGTTCACAGCGTGAAGTGCTATGCATCACGACAACACGCTCACTACAACAACAGTTTGAAACGTGGAGAACGCTATGACTCTCAAGTCTTCCTTGAAGTACGTAACGCTGCTGGCTCTGCCGCTGGCCGCAATGACGACTTTTTCCAGCACTGCCGCTGCCTTCGAACCGGAAGGTAAAGTCGAGTGTATCGCCCCCTCTGACCCGGGCGGCGGTTGGGACTTTACCTGCCGTAGTGTCGGCAACGTGCTCCAGGAGCTCGACCTGGTGTCGGGTAACGTTCAGACCATCAATATGGCCGGTGCCGGTGGCGGTGTGGCTTACGGTCATACCATCAGCAAGCGCGCTGGCGATGAGGAGCTTCTCGTCGCGGCGTCTACGGCCACTACGACTCGCCTTGCCCAGGGTCAGTTCCCTGACATGACCGCGGACATGGTCAACTGGATTGGGGCGCTGGGCGCTGACTACGGCATCATCGCCGTCTCCGCCGATTCCGAATACGATGATCTCAATGAGCTGATGGATGCCCTTAAAGAGGATCCACGCAGCGTGAAGTTTGCTGGCGGGAGCGCCAAGGGCGGCTGGGATCACCTCAAGGTATTGATCGCGGCTCAGGCGGCCGAGGTCGAGAACCTGCCACGCATCGCTTACCTGTCTTACAACAATGGCGGCGAAGCACTGACCCAGGTGATCGGCGGCCACGTTGAAGCGTTCACCGGCGATATCACCGAGGCTCAAGGCTTCATGGAATCGGGTGATCTCAAGGTGTTAGCGGTACTGTCTGAAGAGCGCCTACCCGGTGACCTGTCTGATATTCCCACCGCACGCGAACAGGGCATTGATGCGCTGGGCCCCAACTGGCGCGGCTTCTATATGCCAGCGGATATCTCTGACGAAGCCAAGCAGTACTGGGTCGATGCCATGGATACCATCTATGCGAGCGATGAATGGAAGAACGTCATGCAGCAAAATGGCCTGATGCCTTTCCACATGAGCGCCGGTGAGTTCGAGACCTTCGTTAAAGACCAGATCAAAGATATCGAACAGCTGTCCACGGATATCGGGCTGATTCAGTGATGGTTTTCAATGATCGTATCTTTGGAATACTGATGATCGTCCTGGCCGTCGCGTACGGCTGGGGCGCCACTCAGTTTCCCGAACCGTTTGGCGGGTCCGAGGCGGTCGGCCCCGAGACATTTCCTCTGTTATTAGCCGTCGTACTGGGGCTGTCCAGCCTGTACATGGTCGTACGGCCGGATCCGGATAATGCCTGGCCATGGAGCCGTACCGGTATCGAACTGATCGTTGCGGTCGTGGTGCTGGTTCTGTATGCCATGCTGCTGCAACCGCTAGGCTTCATCATCAGCACCGCACTGGCTGTGGGGACTCTCTGCTGGCGCATGGGTTCACGCCCGGTCAAGGCTTATATCACTGGAGCGGTTTCCGGTGTGGTGGTGTACCTGGTATTCAGTTTTGCCCTCGATCTGGCGCTACCGCTAGGCATATTGTCGTTCTTGGAGGTGGGCTAATGGAAACGCTTGGCTTCTTGATGGACGGGTTTGGCGTCGCGCTGCAGCCCCATAACCTGATGTTTGCGCTGATCGGTGCCTTTTTGGGCACTTTGATCGGTGCCTTGCCAGGCCTGGGCCCGGCCAACGGGGTGGCGATCCTGATCCCGCTGGCCTTTACCCTCGGTCTGGCGCCGGAAACAGCCCTCATCATGCTGACGTCGGTGTATGCCGGGGCGATGTATGGCGGGCGCATTTCCTCGATACTGCTCAATATTCCCGGTGACGAACCGGCGATGATGACCTGTCTTGATGGCTACCCGATGGCACAACAGGGCAAGGCGTCCGAGGCGTTGGCGATCTCTGCCGTTGCGTCCTTTATCGGTAGCCTGGTGGCCACCATAGGGCTGATTATATTGGCACCTCTGTTGGCAAAGTTCGCCTTGACCTTCGGGCCTGCCGAGTATTTCGCGCTCTTCCTGCTGGCGTTCGCAACCTTGGGCGGTATCACTGGCAAGAATCCAATGAAGACCGTTGTAGCAGCCGCCATCGGTTTGATGATCGCCACGGTGGGTATCGATTCCACCGGGGTGCAGCGCTTTACGTTTGGAACGCTGGAACTCTACGAGGGCGTGGATTTCATCATTGCGATTGTGGGGCTGTTCGCCATTTCCGAGCTGTTGTTCTTCATCGAAGAGAAGGCCGGTGGTGGCAAGGAAAAAATGGCAGTCAACAAGCTCTCGCTCAAGTGGAAGGATATCCGAGAGATCCTGCCTTCCAGCTTTCGTGGTGGGGTGCTGGGCTTCATCGCTGGCGTGCTGCCAGGTGCCGGTGCGTCGCTGGGTAGCTTTATTGGTTATACCCTGGAAAAAAAGGTCGTGGGCAAGAAAGGCTACTTCGGCAAGGGGGATCCACGCGGTGTCGCAGGTCCCGAGGCCGGTAACAACGGTGCTTCAAGCGGCGCGCTGGTGCCCATGCTGACATTGGGTGTGCCGGGTAGCGGCACGACGGCGGTGCTGCTGGCGCTGCTGATTTCGCTGAACATCACGCCGGGCCCGCTGATGTTTACCCAGAATGCCGACATTGTCTGGGGCGTGATTGCCGCTCTCCTGGTGGGTAACTTCCTGCTGCTGATCCTGAACATTCCGATGGTGGGGATCTTCGTCAAGCTGCTGTCGGTACCGCCCATGTACCTGCTGCCGATCGTTACCATGATTGCCTTTGTCGGCATCTACTCGATCAGCAATACCGTCTTCGATCTCTACTTCATGGTGATCTTTGGCGTTGCCGGTTATCTGCTGCGTAAGCTTGAGATTCCCCTGGTGCCGATCATTCTCGGCCTGTTACTGGGGCCGGAGATGGAAAAGAACCTGCGCCATGCCATGGATATATCCGACGGTGACTGGACCATACTATGGAACAGCGGCCTGGCCATTGGCCTTTGGGTATTTGCCGGTCTGGGCTTGATCCTGCCCTATATTATTGGGCCCATCCTGCGCCGCCGGATGCGCAATCCCATCGAAGAGGGAACGTCTGGTAGCGATTAATCCTGGGAACGGATTCATCAACCCTGAAAAACGGGGCGTCGACGAGAGTCGGCGCCCCGTTTTTGCACGGTCACAGTGCATTGAGCGTTACTGGTGCATGATCAGCGTGCGCTCGCCGACAGCTGTTGCGCTATCTTGGTGCTTTTAGTCGTAATCTGGTTTTTTAGACTTATCTTAAGTTGCTGATTGTGCGTTTATAAGTTGCTTATGTGCCAATCTGGCGCAGCCCTTGCAAATTGTTTGTTGCTAGTGGACGTATACCAAGCTTTGTTGCTTGGCATACGACGCCAATAAACGAGCCCCCAGCATAAGGGGTGCAAGGAGATTCAAGTGACCACTTTCCTACGCAAGACACACCCGAAGACGTCTAGAGTGTTCTCAACTGCCCTGCTGACCGCTGCTGTGATGGGGGCCAGTACCCAGGCCGTCGCACAAGACGACGACCCGATCAAAGTCGGGATCCTGCACTCGCTGTCCGGCACCATGGCCATCAGCGAAACCGTCCTTAAAGACACCGTCGAGATGCTGGTTGAGCAGCAGAATGAAGCCGGCGGCCTGCTCGGCCGTGAAATTGAACCCGTGGTGGTCGACCCTGCTTCCGACTGGCCCCTGTTTGCCGAGCGCGCCCGGGAGCTTCTTGAGCAGGAAGAAGTGGACGTCATTTTTGGTAACTGGACCTCCGTATCGCGTAAATCGGTACTGCCCGTGGTGGAAGAGTTGAACGGGCTACTGTTCTATCCGGTGCAATATGAAGGTGAAGAGTCGTCCGAAAACGTCTTCTACACCGGCGCGGCACCCAACCAGCAGGCGATCCCGGCCGTTAACTACCTGCATGATCAGGTCGGCGTGGAGCGCTGGGTCCTGGCGGGTACCGACTACGTCTATCCGCGCACCACTAACCGTATCCTGGAAGCCTACCTGAAAGAAGAATTTGGCGTGGCCGACGAAGATATCATGGTCAACTACACGCCCTTTGGTCACTCCGATTGGCAGAATATCGTGTCGGAAATTGGCCGCTTCGGCAGCGAAGGCAAGAAAACCGCCGTGGTATCCACCGTTAACGGTGATGCCAATGTGCCGTTCTACCGTGAGCTGGGCAACCAGGGTATCGACGCGGCCGATATTCCCGTCGTCGCCTTCTCGGTGGGCGAGCAGGAACTCACCGGGATCGATACCGGGCCGCTGGTGGGCCACCTGGCAGCCTGGAACTACTTCATGAGCGTGGATGCCGATGCCAACTACGACTTCATCGACGCCTGGCTTGAGCATACCGGCGAAGACGACGCCGTGACCAACGACCCGATGGAAGCCCACTACATCGGCTTCAACATGTGGGTAGAGGCTGTTCAGAAAGCCGGTACCACCGATGTGGATGCGGTTAAAGATGCCATCATCGGCGTGACCGTGCCCAACCTGTCGGGTGGTTCGGCCGCGATGATGCCCAACCACCACATCACCAAGCCGGTCATGATCGGGGAAATTCAGGACAACGGCCAGTTCGCCGTGGTTTGGGAAACGCCGTCTACCGTGGCGGGCGATGCCTGGTCGGACTACCTACCCGGTTCGCGTGATCTGATCAGCGACTGGCGCAAGCCAATGGAATGCGGCAACTACAACGTGGCGGAAAACCGCTGCATGGGTAGCGATGCTGAAGAAGCGCAGGCCGAGTAAGCCTATGTCAGGGGCGGTGTAAGCCGCCCCGTTGTTGGATCCGTTTTCCCCTTATTCATCTACCCAGGCGATGCCTTGCTTATGGCACCGCCTGGGGCACGCCACTCGAAGGACTCACCCATGAGGATCCCTTGCTATTCGTGGACAGCACGTATCATGTCAAGGATCGTCACCTGTTTGCTTATCAGCCTGCTGGCCTGGTTTCCCATGGCGGTTCAGGCACAGGACGACGATGGTCAAGCGCTCCTTGAAGCGCTGGATACGCGCTCATTCGACGACAAAGCCATGGCCATCAACGCCATTATCGAAAGCGAGCAAGAGCGCGCCGACGTCTGGTTGCAGGCGCTGCTGGATAGCGACTTACAGCGACTGAAAGACGACGGCCGCTTTGTGATCGCGCTACAAACCGCGGGGCTTGACGTCACCGTTGAAGATGCCCTGACCGGGGAGGCCCTGGGCGAGGTCAGCCGCCGCGACCTGGATCGGTTAACCATCAACAACGCGCTACGCACCCAGCTGCGCTCGGCGATTTCGCTGGTCGAGCTATATAACGGCGATCAAGACGCCCGTTTGGACGCGGCGAAACGGCTGATTGGCGAGGTAGAGGAAGAACAGGTCGAGCCGCTCACCAACCGGCTGGAAAACGAACCGTCGGCAGCGGTACGCGATCGGTTGAATCAAGCGCTGGCGGTCTATCGCCTCAACCAGGGCGACATCGAGGCCGTCGAGGTGCTATCGGGTAGCTTGAACAGTAACGTCCGGGTGGCGTTGGGTCGTGCTACCCAATCGGATGACCCGCAGATGGTCGACGCCGCCACCGCCGCCCTGGCCGATATCGAGCAAAACCTTAAAATCAACCGCGCCGCCGAGACGCTCTACTTCGGCCTTTCCATGGGCTCGGTGCTGGTGCTCGCGGCCATTGGCCTGGCGATCACCTTCGGCGTGATGGGCGTGATCAACATGGCCCACGGCGAGCTGATCATGCTGGGGGCCTATACCACCTGGGCCATGCAGCAACTGCTGCCCGGCCAGCCGGGGCTGGCCCTGATACTGGCGATCCCTGCCGGGTTCATGGTGTCCGCTCTGGCAGGAGTGGCGATTGAGCGTGGCGTGATTCAGTTTCTGAAAGGCCGACCGCTGGAGACATTGCTGGCCACGTTCGGTGTCAGCCTGATTCTTCAGCAGTTGGTACGCACGGTGATCTCGCCGCAAAACCGCACGGTGATTACCCCGGAATGGATGAGCGGTTCGCTGGTGGTTAACGATGCGCTGTCGCTAACCCTTAACCGCATGTATGTGCTGGGGTTTGCGCTGGTGGTGTTTGCGGGCCTGATACTGATCATGCGCCACACACGGCTGGGGCTTGAGGTCCGTGCGGTCACCCAGAACCGCAACATGGCCCGCTCAATGGGCATTCGCGCCACACGCGTGGATATCATGACCTTTGCGCTTGGTTCCGGCGTGGCGGGGCTTGCCGGTGTGGCACTCTCCCAGCTCACCAATGTTGGCCCCAACCTCGGCCAGAACTACATCATCGACTCCTTCATGGTGGTGGTGTTCGGTGGTGTCGGCAATCTATGGGGCACGCTGGTGGCCGGCATGTCGCTGGGCATTATCAACCAGGTGCTGGAACCCTGGGCAGGGGCGGTACTGGCCAAGATTATCGTGCTGGTATTCATCATCCTGTTTATTCAAAAGCGCCCCCGCGGACTCTTTCCGCAGAAGGGCCGGGCGGCGGAGGGCTAATCGATTATGTGGCTAACACGACCCTTCAACGAACGCTCGACGCAGATTTTTCTGCTCATACTGGTACTTGCGGTCACCGTGGTGACGGTGCTGCACCTGGCGGTACCCGCCGGGCATCCGCTGTACGTATCGGGCTATACCGTAGGACTATTGGGCAAGTATCTCACTTATGCGCTGTTGGCGGTCGCGGTGGACCTGGTGTGGGGCTATCTGGGGATTTTGAGCCTGGGGCATGGCGCCTTTTTCGCCATTGGCGGCTATGCCATGGGCATGTACCTGATGCGCCAGATCGGTGATCGCGGCACCTACGGCGACCCTATCCTGCCCGACTTCATGGTCTTCCTGAACTGGGACAGCCTGCCGTGGTACTGGTACGGGTTTGATATGGCCTGGTTTGCCTTTGCCATGGTGCTGATAGCGCCGGGGCTGCTGGCGCTGGTATTTGGCTGGTTGGCCTTTCGCTCGCGGGTTACCGGGGTGTATCTGTCGATCATCACCCAGGCGATGACTTTCGCGTTGATGCTGGCGTTTTTCCGCAACGAGATGGGCTTTGGCGGCAACAACGGCCTGACCGATTTCCGCGAGCTATTGGGTTTTGACTTGCGCAGTGAAGCCACCCGCCTCGGTTTGTTCATTGCCTCCGGGGTGGCACTGGCGTTGGGCTATTTGGTATGTCGGTCGATTGTCGGTAGCAAACTCGGTCGGGTGTGCGTCGCCACCCGCGATGCGGAAGCGCGCACGCGCTTTCTCGGCTATCGGGTGGAGCGCTTCCAGCTGTTCGTGTTTGTCGTCTCGGCCATGCTGGCGGGGGTGGCCGGGGCGCTCTACGTCCCCCAGGTGGGGATTATCAACCCCAGCGAATTTGATCCGATTTTCTCCATCGAGATAGTCCTGTGGGTGGCGCTGGGTGGCCGCGCTTCGCTTTACGGTGCGGTGATAGGCGCGGTGCTGGTGAACTACGCCAAGACCGTGTTTACCGGGGTCATGCCCGATGCCTGGCTGTTCGCGCTGGGGGGGCTGTTCGTGTTTGTCACGGTGTTCCTGCCCAAGGGCGTCGCCGGGCTCTTGGAGCGTCGTGCGCGACGTCGAGACGATACTGACGTAACGCCGGAAAAGGAGGCCACGGCATGAGTTTTTTCCAATCGTTGACCGAACGCGACCGGGTGTTCGACTTCATGACGCCCCAGTTATCGAAGGTGGACGTACGCCACGGGCCGATTCTCTACATGGAGGATGTCACCGTCAGCTTTGATGGCTTCAAGGCCATCAACAACCTGAACCTGACCATCGACGATGGCGAATTGCGCTGCATTATCGGCCCCAACGGGGCGGGTAAAACCACCATGATGGACATCATTACCGGCAAGACACGCCCTGATGAAGGCAGCGTTTGGTTCGGCAGCCGTCATAATCTGCTGCACATGAACGAGCCAGAGATTGCCAGCCTGGGCATCGGGCGCAAGTTCCAGAAGCCTACGGTGTTCGAGGCGTTGACGGTATTTGAAAACCTGGAACTGGCGATGGCGGCGGATAAGCGGATCATACCGACCCTCACCGCCCGCCTGACCGGCGAGATCAAGGACCGCATTGACGAAGTACTGGAGACCATCGGCCTGACGACGCTGCGTTATCAACCCGCGGGTATTCTTTCCCACGGCCAGAAGCAGTGGCTGGAAATCGGCATGCTATTGATGCAGCGCCCGCGCCTGCTGTTGGTGGATGAACCGGTTGCCGGTATGACCGAGCAGGAAATGGAGCGCACTGCCGAGTTGCTCACCGGCTTGGCGGGGCAGCAGTCGGTAGTGGTGGTCGAACACGACATGGGCTTTGTGCGTTCGATTGCCCGCCAGGTGACGGTCTTGCACCAGGGCAGCGTGCTGGCGGAAGGTACCATGGACCAAGTCTCCAGCGACCCCAGTGTGGTTGAGGTTTACCTGGGTGCCGATGACGAGGAGGCCGCCTGATGCTAGCCATTGAAAAGCTCAATCAGTTCTACGGCGAAAGTCACACACTGTGGGACCTGGACCTTGAGGTGCCCGTCGGGCAGTGCACCTGCGTGATGGGCCGTAACGGCGTGGGCAAAACCACGCTGCTGAAGGCGGTCATGGGTGAAGTCGCGGTGAAAAGCGGTGCACTACGCTACTCGAACGGCGATACAGGCGAGGTTGAGCTGACCCAAAAAGCCGTTGAAGAACGTTCACGCCTGGGCATCGGCTATGTGCCCCAGGGGCGCCAGATTTTTCCGCTACTCACCGTGGAAGATAATCTGCGAACGGGGCTGGGGGCACGCCGAGACGGGGTGAAAAAAATACCCGAGCGGGTGTATGAGCTGTTCCCGGTGCTCAAGGAAATGAAAAACCGTCGCGGCGGCGATCTCTCCGGCGGCCAGCAGCAACAGCTGGCTATCGGTCGCGCTCTGGTCATCGAGCCAAAATTGTTGATCCTGGATGAGCCCGGCGAGGGCATCCAGCCCAATATCGTCTCGCAAATCGGCCAGGTGATTCGCCAGTTGATCAACGAGGACGGCTTGACGGTACTGCTGGTAGAGCAAAAACTACCCTTTGCACGTAAATACGCCGACCGCTTCGTGATCATGGACCGCGGCCGGCCGGTGGCAAATGGCGATATCGGCGAGCTTTCCGATGAACTGATCCAGCAGCATTTGACGGTTTAGGTTATCCACAGCGGGTTGCGCTGTCTAAAACGCTCTCACTCAATGGCAGACGTTTTGTCTCCCGGGAGTGTGATCGGCGCCTAAGATAATGAAGGTGGTTCCATCGGCGTCTGGCGTGCCCGGCGCCGCTTGATCTGCTGCGTGATAACGCCGTAGCGCGGACCGGCCAGGAAGGCAAGCATCAGGAAGATGCCGGTCATTACCGCCATCATGCCTCCGATGGAGACGTTGAGGTGTACGGCGAGGTAGTAGCCACAAACGCTTGAGCCGATCGAGACCAGCGCGCCGATGACAAACATCATCCACAGTCGGTCGGTCATCAGGTACGCTGCCGAGGCCGGCACGATGGCGAAGGCGATAAACAGCACTGCCCCCACGGCGTCAAAGGCGGCCACGGCGGTTGAGCTTGTGAGCATCAGGAGCACGTAGAAGAGAACCGACGGCATGAAACCAAAGGTCTTGGCCAGTGCCGGGTCAAAGGTGGCCAGCTTCAACTCCTTATAGAACAGGAAGATAAAGCCATAATTCAGTACGGTCATCACGCTCATGGAGACCAGCGCCTGGGGGATCGGCAGGCCAAACAGATTGACCGTGTCCAGCCAGACGAAACCGATCTCACCGAGCAGGACGGTGTGGGTGTCGATATGCACGTCATGGGCATAGATGTTGAGCAGCAACACCCCGATGGAGAACAGTGCCGGAAAGACCAGGCCGATGGCGGCGTCCTGCTTGACGCGCTTGGTGCTGGCCAGTGCCTCAGTGAGCAGGACCGTCAACAGGCCGGTCAAGGCCGCTCCCACCAGTTGTACAGTTCCGCTCTGCTGCTTGGTAAGCAGCCAGACTATGACAATGCCAAAGACGATCGAGTGGCTGATGGCGTCAGACAGCATGCTGTTGCCGCGCAGTACCAGAAAGGTGCCCACCGCCGAGGAGGCAATGCCCACCATGGCGCCGACCAGCATGATCTGTAGATCCGTGCTACTGAGCAACGCCGCCATCATGATGGTGTTGCCTCAAACGTTGCGACCACTTTCTTAGCCTCCTCGTAGCCACGGGCTGTGAGCTTCCAGCGAGTGATCCGCTGCGATCCCGTCTCGTGATTGGATTGCTGTGTTAGATAGCCCTGGCGCCGTAGTCGATACAGTATCAGGCGGACACCTAAGGTGTTGTAGTAGCGGGGTGTCGCGGAGGGGTGCTTGTAAAAGGCATACAGCAACTGCTGCCTACGCAACGCTCTTTTTCGCTGATAATGCTGCGCCAGGCCCCACAGCAGGCCACGTCCAGGCGCCAATGCCAGCGAGATCAAAACAATAGTGGTGGCGGTAAGGACGATCAGTGGGCCGGTGGCCAGGCCGCGTGAGAGGGTGCTAACGGTGGCGCCGGAGACACCGCTGACAATACCGATAGCGGCAGCAATCACCAGCATGCCGCCCAGGTGGCGGCTCCACTGACGGGCGGCCGCTGCAGGCGCCACGATCATGGCAGCCATCAGAATCACACCGACCATCTGTAGGCCGACGACCACAGCCAGTGCCACCATGGCGGTGAGCGTTGCCTCAATGGCGGTGGTGGGCATACCAAGGGTGCGTGCGTACTCCGCATCGAACGTGACCAGCTTGGCCTGTTTCCAGAAAACAGCTAACAGCAGCAGGGTAATCAGCGTGATACCGCCCATCACCCATAGATCCGAGCGAAGAGTGGCAGCGGCCTGGCCGAAAAGGAAGGCTTCCAGCCCACCTTGGGAGGCATTATGGGTGTTCTGAATGTAGGTCAGTAGCACGATGCCCACGGCAAAGAAGATACTCAAGCAGATACCCAGCCCGGCATCGGTTTTCAGGCGACTCATTCGGGTCAGCATCAACATGGTCAGTGCGGCGAGCGAGCCGGTCGCCAACGAACCGACGATGATTCCACCAATATCGCGGCTGCCGGTGATGATAAAGCTTAAACAGATGCCAGGAAGTGCGGCGTGGGAAATGGCGTCGCCCAGCAGACTCTGACGGCGCAGCACCGCAAAACAGCCCAGCGGGCCGCTGATCAAGCCGAGCAGTGAGGCACCCATTACCACGTTCTGGAAGGTGTAGTCAGACAATAGATCGAACAACGGCATGCGTTATGTCACCTTCGATGCGGCAAACATGAGCGCATCACTATCGTTCAGCAGGGCGATCTGACCACCATAAGCTTGGCGCAGATGCTCGACCTTGAAGACGTCATCAGCTTGGCCACTGGCCACCACCCGGACGTTGAGCAGTAGCAGCCAGTCGAAGTAATGCCGGACCGTCTGCAGGTCGTGGTGAACCACGATCAACGTCTTGCCCGCATCGCGCAGGCGGCGCAGGATGTCGATGATGGCTCGCTCGGTGGTTGCGTCAACTCCCGCCATCGGCTCGTCCAGAAAGTAGACATCGGCCTGTTGAACCAGCGCCCGAGCAAGAAAAACCCGCTGCTGCTGGCCGCCGGAAAGCTGGCTAATCTGACGATCGGCGAAGGCTTGCATGCCGACCATTTCCAGCGCTTCCAATGCCTCGTGGCGTTCTTTGCGGCCCGGACGCCTGAACCAACCCAGGCGCCCGTAAAGTCCCATGATGACCACATCCAGCGCCGTAGTGGGAAAGTCCCAGTCAACGCTGGAGCGTTGCGGCACGTAACCGACGCGCTTGCGTTGCGCGGCGTAAGGGCGTCCATGCACCATGACATCGCCGGACAGCGATGGGACAAGTCCGAGCAAGCTCTTGATCAGCGTGCTCTTGCCTGCGCCATTGGGACCGACAATGCCAGCCATCACGCCGGCGGGAATGTCGAGATCAATGTCCCAGAGCACGGGCTGGCTATGGTAGCTGACCGTCAGGTTGCGGATGCTTAGGGCCGGGTCGGTATTGCTAAGTGTGGCCATCAATAGGCTGCCTTATCGGATATGTTGAGCGATTTCCCACTTGCTCGCCCAGTCGTTCAACTCAGCAGGCAAGGGCGCTAGCGACCCCCCCAGCGCTTCGACAATGTGCTGGGTATTGCGATAGATCATACCCATGTAAGTGCCATCCAAGGTGCCCGCATCGCCCATGGCATCGGAGTAGAGTTCACCGCCGATCTCGACATCATGGCCGCGTTGCTCGGCCGCATCCATCACGGCCTGAACCGTACGTGGGTTGATGGTGCTTTCGATGAAGACAGCGGGTACGGACCGCTCCACGACAATATCCGCCATGCTGCGAATATCGGCAATGCCGGTTTCGGTCTCGGTGCTGATGCCTTGCACACCTTCCACTTCGATATCGTAGGCGCGGCCAAAGTAGCTGAATGCGTCGTGAGCGGTGACCAGAATGCGCTGTTCTTCAGGGATGCTGGCGATACTCTCTTTGACCCATTCATGCAGGGCAAGCAATTGAGCCTGATAGCGCTCGGTATTGGCTTCAATGGCGTCGGCGCAGTCAGGGCGCGCTTCACTGAACGTGGTGCGCAGCGTGGGCAGCGTTTGCGCCCAGAGGGAAACGTCCATCCAGAGGTGTGGGTCGATGCCGTAGATATCCTGTGCGGTAATCAAGTCGCCTGGATCGATCGAGGCGGGAGCCACCGCCAGGGTCGGTGTGCGCTCAGAGAAGTTTTCCAGCACCTCACCCAACTGCCCCTCCAGCGAGTAGCCCGAGTAGAGAATCTGTTCGGCGTCACGCAGCGTCGTCACATCATTGGCGCTCGCCTGGTAGAGATGGGGGTCAACGCCTGGACCCATCATGGCGTTCACACTGACGCACTCGCCCCCGACCTCTTGAGCAACATCGGCAATCATGCCGATGGTCGCCACCACATTGAGCGGCTCGTTGTTAGCAGAGGCCGTTGCTGCGAACGAAAGCGCTCCCAATAGCGCCACTGGGTATCTTGTTGCCATGCTGAAACTCCCACCGGTGAGTTATACTCGTCTACGTTGCTGCGCGCAACACTGTGTTGCCTCAAGTAATAAGTATAGCCTTGGCTAAGTTTCTTGCGTCAGGGATTTAATGTCAAGTGGGCAGCCGTTTGATATTGGTGGCTTTCAATCATGGAGCTGTGAAGGGCAAATCGCCCGACGCTTATACACGCCGGGCGCTTGGTTAGGCCGTTCGGCTATTCAAACGCCGCTCCTGGAGCGGACGAATAAGCAGCCAGTCAATGGCCAGCATGACGATGAGTGACGCGCCCACCAGCGGAAACAGTAGGCCGCCAACGGCCAGTATGGCGATCAGGCCGCGGAACACCCGTTTGTCCGAGGGCAGGGGTGGAACGCCCATCTTGCCCTCGGGACGGCGCTTCCACCACATCACTCCGGCTGAGACAGCTAGCAGAATAATGGCGATGCATACGGCTAGAAATAGCAGTTGATTGGCAAGCCCGAACTGCTGGCCCATATGCACGTTGATGCCAAACTCCAGCCAGCGTCCCAGCGCGCCGTAATCGGCGTAGCTCATGTCAAGCAGGCGTTCGCCGCTGTATTGGTCAAGGTGCACCACACGCTGCTGACTGAGGTCATTGGGGTAGGAGGAGCCGGTATACACGCCGGTATCGGTGTTGGGAAGGTTCACAGCGTAGCCGCGATGCAGCCCCAGCTCATCGAAGGTGGCAACGGCCTGGTCTATCCCCATTGGTGTCATGGAGGTAGACGATGTGGAGGACTCGGGCAGTTGCGCCTGCTCTAGCGACCAGGTGGTCGAGCTCTGGTCACTCAGACGGGTGTCTGACATGGGGACTTCCACGCGCACGCCCGACGGGTAGCCAAAGTTATTGCCGTTGGCCCACTGGTTGACCTGCGCACCCCAGACGCCCGACCACGGCATGCCAGTGATGGCGAGAAACACAATAAAGGCACCGACAAAAAGGCCGGTAACAGCATGGGTATCGCGCCAGAACGTCCGGCTTTTGGGTTTGCCGCGCACGCTGACGACACCCCCAGCGCCTTTACGGCGTGGCCACCATAGGTAAAGGCCGGTAAGCACCAGCAAGATTGACCAGCCGCCGGCGATTTCAATCAGTTTGCGTGCAGTGGGTCCAAAGTATTTCAAACTGTGCAGGTAACGAACGGTCCACATCACCGTGCCACGGTCATCCAGCGCTCCCAGCACATTCGTGGTATACGGGTTGACGTAAACCGCCAAACGCTCGCCTCCCGCCGTTTTGACAGTGATCTCCGCCGAGCTTTCCGGGGTAGCGGGGTCAGTGAATTTGACGGCTGTACCGGGGTGAGCCGTCAGGGCCGCGCTGATCAGCGAAGAGGGCGGTTGCGTCGCCTCTTGAACGGCCACGCGCTTCATATCGGCGTGTATCAGCGCGTCCAACTCGTCTTTGAAAAGGTACAGCCCACCCGTCATCGCCAGGGTGATCATAAACGGCAGTACCAACAGGCCTGCATAGAAGTGCCAACGCCAAACGGCGCGATAGAGGTCAGAGGCATGACGCTTGCCTGCCTGCTGAGAGGTTGTCGGCATACTCAAACTCCTCGCCACCGAGCCATGGGTGCTTGGCGGATAGTTTTGAAAAACGGCCGCTGAACAAGGCGATCGTGAGGAGAACCGTGTTGGCGGTAACTGAGTAATGGGTTATGTGAGGAGCGATACCAGGCGGTATTTGCTGAACGACGTAGCTGCACGGAGGGTTACCTGAAAAGCACAGTGTAAAAGCTGTGGGTAGGGCAAAGGTTAGATGGTAGCGGAAAGTGGTTGCATGCACAGCCCTGAAAACGCGGTCATTTGTCACATTGTTATCGCAGGCAAGCGGCTTGGGTCGCGTCGCGGCAAGAGATAAGGCGCATTTTGCACCTTATTTGTGCGCGAAGGGATCCGGTGTTTCTTTTGGGTGCATTTTTATGACGGGATTTCGACCACCACGTTGCGATGGTAGCCACTCGCTGGGCTAGTCAGTCGGTTTTCACCATTTTGGCGCATTCTTTGCATTGGAAAGTCAGTCATGCGCCAACAAGGAAGCGAAAACGCCTCATGCTGCTGAGTGAACCTGCAAGATTGGATGACACCTCCGGACACCGCTTTGATGCACAACGCCACTGGGCGGCATCGCTGGCGCTGCGCTTTGCCCATCGCCAAGGAGTCACCCGTATGGTGCAGTCGCGCCACTCGGGGCCATTACGGGTACAGCGGCCTTTTTACCCGGAAGGCCGGGGTGAGGCCTGTCACGTTTATCTGCTGCACCCGCCGGGTGGGTTGGTGAGCGGTGATGCGTTGACCATCCAGGCACATGTGGAAAACGGCACTCACGCGCTGCTGACGACACCCGCCGCCAACAAGCTCTATAAAGCTGACAGCCAAGGCGTCGCCTGGACCCAGCACACCTGTCTAAGCGTTGACGACGGCGCGACCCTTGAATGGCTGCCCCAGGAAACCATTGCCTTTGACGGCTCCAGAGGCGAGCAGTATACGCAGATTGACCTTCACGGCAGTGCCCGCTGCCTGGGCTGGGAAATGATGGCGCTGGGCCGCCCGGCGAGCGAGCTGCCCTATGTGTCGGGACGCATTGAGCAGCACTTTCGTTTGACCTTGGACGGCAAGCCGCTGTGGCTGGAGCGCCAGCCCCTCGACCCTTTGCACCCGCGCTTTACCGGGCGCTGGGGGCAAGGGGGCGCGACGGTACAGGCGACGCTCTGGGCAGTGGGCATAGCCGATGTGGCGGGGGCTATCGAGGCCCTGCGCGAAGCGCTGCCTGACAACCCCCGCTGGGCCGTTACCGTGCGCCACGGCGTATTGTTGCTGCGCTATCTGGGCAACGCCCGCAATGAAGCCTGGGCGCTGTGCGAGCAGGCCTGGCATCTACTGCGCCCCCTTTGGATCGAGCGTGAAGCGCACACACCGAGAATTTGGCTAACCTAATAACTCGCTAACGGAGACGCCCTATGGAATTAACCCCGAGAGACAAAGACAAGCTATTACTGTTTTCAGCCGCCCAGCTTGCCGAGCGCCGTCGCGCACGCGGCCTGAAACTCAACTACCCCGAAGCGGTCGCGCTGATCAGCTTTGAAATCATGGAAGGCGCCCGTGACGGTCGCAGCGTGGCCGACCTGATGAGCTACGGCCGCGAGATATTAAGCCGCGACGACGTGATGGAAGGGGTGGCCGAGATGGTCGACGAGGTGCAGGTGGAAGCCACTTTCCCCGACGGCACCAAACTCGTGACCGTCCACACCCCGATCAACTAGCTATCAGCACTCAGGAGGCTGCCATGATTCCCGGCCCAATGATTCCAGGACAGTATCAGTTAAAAGACGGCGATATCGAGCTGTGCGCGGGCCGCGAGCGTATCAGCGTCGAGGTGGCCAATACCGGTGACCGGCCGATTCAGGTGGGGTCGCACTATCATTTTGCCGAGGCCAACCCGGCGCTGGTGTTTGACCGTGACAAGTCACGTGGCTATCGCCTGGACGTCGCGGCGGGCACGGCAATTCGCTTCGAGCCCGGCCAGACCCGCGAAGTTACCTTGATCCCGTATGTCGGTAAGCGGGAAATTTATGGCTTCCGCGGCGATGTGATGGGTGCGCTTGATGGAGGTAAGCAATGAAACCGGACAACAAGATCAGTCGGCAGGCCTACGCCGATATGTACGGCCCCACGGTGGGTGACCGTGTGCGGCTGGGCGACACCGAACTGTGGATTGAAGTCGAAAAGGACGCTACCCACTACGGCGACGAAGTGAAATTCGGCGGCGGCAAGGTTATCCGCGACGGCATGGGCCAAAGCCAGCGGGCCGACGACACGGTGATGGATACGGTCATCACCAATGCGCTGATCTTGGACTGGTGGGGCATCGTCAAAGCCGACGTGGGCATTCAAAGCGGCCGTATTGCCGCGATTGGCAAAGCCGGTAACCCGGATACCCAGCCGGATGTCGAGATCGTGATTGGCCCCGGCACCGAAATCATCTCCGGGGAAGGCAAGATTCTCACCGCCGGGGCGCTGGATGCCCACATTCATTTCATTTGTCCGCAGCTGGTGGAAGAAGCGCTGATGAGCGGCATTACCACCATGCTCGGCGGCGGCACGGGGCCGGCCACCGGCACGAATGCCACCACCTGCACCCCTGGCGCCTGGCATATCGGCAAAATGCTCCAGGCGGTGGACGATATGCCCATGAACATTGGCTTACTGGGCAAGGGTAACGCCAGCCTTCCCGAGTCGCTGGAAGCCCAGCTAAACGCAGGCGCCATGGGCCTCAAACTGCACGAGGACTGGGGCACGACACCCGCCTCAATCAATAACTGCCTTAACGTGGCGGATGTTTATGATGTGCAGGTGGCCATCCACACCGACACCCTGAACGAGTCGGGCTTTGTGGAAGACACCCTGGGGGCCTTTAAAGAGCGCTGCATTCATACCTACCACACCGAGGGGGCCGGGGGTGGTCACGCGCCGGATATCCTGACCGCCTGCGCCAAGCCCTATGTGCTGCCGTCGTCGACCAACCCAACGCGCCCCTATACGGTCAACACCATCGACGAACACCTCGATATGCTGATGGTGTGCCACCACCTTGACCCCAATATTCCCGAAGACGTGGCTTTCGCCGACTCACGTATTCGCCGTGAAACCATCGCCGCCGAGGATATCCTCCACGACCTGGGCGTGATCTCGATGATCGCCTCGGACTCCCAGGCCATGGGGCGGGTCGGTGAAGTGGTCTGCCGCACCTGGCAAACGGCCCACAAGATGAAAGTGCAGCGCGGCTTGCTGCCGGAAGACGAGGTCCTGGGCGCCGATAACTTCCGCGCCAAGCGCTATATCGCCAAATACACTATTAACCCGGCCATCACCCACGGTATTGCCCACGAAGTCGGCTCCATCGAAGTCGGAAAAATGGCGGATCTGGTGCTTTGGAAACCGGCGTTTTTCGGTACCAAACCGGCGATGATCATCAAGGGCGGTATGATCGCGGCGGCGCCCATGGGCGACCCCAATGCGTCGATTCCCACGCCACAGCCGGTGCATTACCGTTACATGTTTGGTGCCCTGGGGCGCGCGGCCAGCCAGACCCGGCTCAGCTTTGTCAGCCAGGCGGCGCTGGATGCGGGGATTAAACAAACGCTGGGGCTGAATAGCCAACTGGCCGCGTGCAAAAACGTACGCCAGGTACGCAAGCAGGACATGAAGCTCAACGACGCCTGCCCAGAGCTGACCGTCGACCCACAGACCTACGAAGTGCGCTGTGATGGCGAAATTTTAACCTGCGAGCCCGCCACCGAGCTGCCGCTGGCCCAGCGATATCACTTGTTTTGAGCGAGGCTATTTCATTTAGGTAGAGGTGACGGGGGTAGGTCGTAGAGAGGGTCTTTTGCCATGGCCGGAAAATGTTCCATACATTTCCGGCATTTCCGCCATCCATGGCGGTCAGATGGCAAAAGTAGCGTAAGGGAGGTATTCACAGCGCCCTCTCGTAGACCTACCCCCGGCACAGCCCCATAGATAGCGAAAGGACGGTAGCAATGCTGAAACTGATAGAGCGTTTAGGGCCGATAGACGAGAGCGCCGCCAGCGATACACTCACGTTGCCTTTTGAGCTACGCATCCGCGGACGCTTGAAAGCCCAAAGCGACAGCGGTCGTGAGCTGGGGCTGTTTCTGGATCGCGGCCCGGTGTTGCGTAGCGGCGAAGGCCTGAAAGCCGAAAGTGGCGAAGTCGTGCGTGTCTGCGCCGCCGTAGAACCGGTGGTGACCGCGCGAGTAAGTGCTGGCTTACCACTGGCGCGCCTTGCTTACCACCTGGGCAATCGCCACGTACAGCTGGCGCTGGGGGAAGATGAAAAAGGCGGCTGGGTGCGCTTCCCGCCGGATCATGTACTGGAAGAGCTCGCCGAGTTGTTAGGTGCAGAATTAGAGCACCACAACGCCACCTTCGACCCCGAGCCGGGCGCCTATAATCAGATAGGCGGCGGTGGTCACTCACATGGTCATTCCCACGGGCACGGCCATTCTCATGACCACGACCACCCTCATGACCATTCGCACGACCATGAGCATCACCATGCCCACTGATGTCACCGCGCAAAACAGCCAAAACGATGAGCTGGCACTGCTGGGGCTGATGCAACTGGTCAGCCCGTCGCTGCCCATCGGCGCCTTTGCCTTCTCGCAAGGCCTGGAAAGTGCCTTCGAACTTGGCTGGGTAAGTGACGAAGCAAGTCTGGCCGAGTGGCTAAGCGGCGTATTGGAAGACGGCTTAACCCGTTGCGAGTTACCCGTGCTGGCGCGGCTGCATCAGGCTATTGGCCAAGGCGATAGCAATACGATTGCCCAGTGGGATACGTGGCTGGCGGCAACGCGCGAAACTGCCGAGCTGGCCGCTGAAGACAGTCGCCTGGGTGCCTCACTCAAGCGTCTGCTGGGTAGCCTGAATTTGATGCCAAGTGAAGACTCACTACCGCCCTTGTTACCGGTTCAATCAGGTTATGTAACCCTGTTTGCGTACACTGCTCATACCCGTGGCGTCTCCGTTCGACAAACGCTGCTCGGCTTTGCCTGGGCGTGGCTGGAAAACCAGTTGGCTGTTGCCTGCAAAGCCCTGCCCCTGGGCCACACTGCTGCCCAGCGGGTGATCGAGCAGTTGCGCCCGGCACTTGTCGGTGCCGTTGATCAGGCGCTTTCGCTTGATGACGAAGAGCTCGGCCCCGTGCTACCTGGTTTGGCGCTGGCCAGCGCCTTGCATGAAACCCAGTATTCACGACTGTTTAGAAGCTAGAAGAGGGAAGAGGGGTTAGAAACAAGACAACCCGCTACCTCGGGATAATCATTGATGGAGGATTGCAATATGACGCACTGTTTACGCGTTGGCGTGGGTGGCCCGGTTGGCTCGGGCAAAACCGCACTGTTAAAGCAGCTCTGCCTGGCGCTGCGCGACCACTACGATATCGCCGTGGTGACCAACGATATCTACACCCGCGAAGATGCTGACTTTCTGCTCAAGCACGATGCGCTGCCGGCCGACCGCATTTTAGGTGTGGAAACCGGCGGCTGCCCGCACACCGCCATTCGAGAAGATGCCTCCATGAACCTGGCGGCCATCGATGAGCTGCAGGAACGCCATCCCAAGCTGGAACTGGTGATGGTGGAGTCCGGCGGCGATAACCTGTCGGCGACCTTTAGCCCCGAGCTTTCGGATCTCACGCTTTACGTGATCGACGTGTCCGCTGGCGACAAGATTCCGCGCAAGGGTGGGCCGGGCATCACCAAATCCGACCTGCTGATTATCAACAAGATCGATATCGCCGAGCAGGTGCATGCCTCGCTGGATGTGATGGAGCGCGACTCGAAAAAGATGCGTGGCGAACGGCCCTTTGTGTTCACCAATCTTTATGACGGGGTAGGGCTTGAGGAGATTATCCGCTTTATTCTTGATAAAGGGATGTTGGACGAGCGCCGAACGGCCATCGCGGGCTAACCTGGGGTGGGCACAATAAAAAAGTCGCCCCGACCAGGCGGTTGAAGGGTCGAGGCGACTGAACAAAGGTGGGTGGCATCAAGCCTTAAAACGGGCCGTCCCTGGCCACCACACCCCTACATTGGACCGGCGCGCTTTCCATCACCTTAACTTATGTTATGAACATTCCAATTTCGCTCTGAATAGGCCAAAAACCATCGAATGGTCCTGAATAATTAAAGTTTAAACAACGTTTGTCGATAAGAAACGAATAATAATTTTAATACTTCATAACCCACAAACGTTGGAATTCGCTCACAATGACTACCTCTGAATCTCCCTCTCGCTGGGCCTTGGGCCTGCAAACCAAGGTGCTGATACTGGTCTTGCTACCCTTGTTCCTGGTCACGGTTGCCCTCGTGGGGTTTAAAGCCTACACCATGACCCAGTACGCCCGTGACACGCTCGCGGAACAGCGTGACCAATTAATTGAAGAACGCCGCAGAGCGGTCCGCGATATTGTGCAAATGGCGAGGACTGCCATCGAACCGATTTACGAAGATGCCGGTGTTAACGATGAGGAAGCCAAGCAGCGGGTCGCCGAGATTGTGCGTTCCATGCGCTTCGAAGATAACAATTACATCTTTATCTACGACTATGACGGTAACAATATCGTGACGGCCCCCGCGCCTGAGCGCGAAGGGACCAACATGATTGATGCGCAAACGCCAGATGGCACCTACCTGATCCGCGAGATTATCGACGTTGCCCAGAGTGGCGGTGGGTTCTATAGCTATGTATGGGAATATCCAGGTACCGACGAGTTTCAACCCAAGCACTCTTATGTTGACCGCCTTGAAAAATGGGATTGGTTAATCGGTGCGGGTGTCTACGTGACCGATGTTGATGAAGCGATGACCGAACTGGAAGCCACCAAAGCGGCCGAGTTGCGCCAAGGCATCATCTTTGCCGCGCTGCTGGGGCTGGTCGTGTTTCTCGTGGTTGCCCTGGTGGCGTATATTTTTGTGCGGCGCACCGTCGGTCCGATCAAGCGCACGGCTGCCGCCATGAGTGATATTGCTCAGGGCCGCGGTGACCTGACCCGGCGCCTCGCGGTGGAAAGCAACGACGAGATCGGCGAGCTGGCCGTGCAGTTCAATGCCTTTGTCGAGCGCATGCAGGACACGCTGCGCGACGTTCGCCACAGTACCTCCAGCGTCTACGATTCCGCCGGGGAGATATCCCGCAGCAGCGAGGAACTGTCGACCCGGACCGAGCAGGCGGCTGCCAACCTACAGGAAACCTCCGCCTCCATGGAGGAAATTACCTCGACGGTCAATCACAGTGCCGACAACGCCCAGCAGGCCAATAAGCTGGTGCAGTCCACAGCAGAAGTCGCTCATCAGGGCGAACAGTCCATGGAGCAGGTCGAACGCACCATGCAGGATATCAATGAGTCGGCCAGCCGTATCAGCGATATCATTACCATGATCGATTCCATCGCCTTCCAGACAAACATCCTGGCGCTCAACGCTTCGGTGGAAGCGGCTCGAGCGGGCGAACACGGCCGTGGGTTTGCCGTGGTGGCGGAGGAAGTTCGAACCCTGGCGAGCCGTTCCAGCGACGCGTCCAAGGAAATCCGCACGCTGATTGATGCCTCGGTACAGCACACAGATTCCGGCGCCAAGCTGGTGCGCGATGCGGGCGCCACCATGCGAGAGATTGTCGAGAGCGTGGCCAAGGTGACCGATGTCATTGGCGAGATCAGCGCCGGAGCGAAAGAACAGAGCAGCGGTATTGGCCAGATCAACACCGCCGTGGCGGAAATGGATACCATGACCCAGCAAAATGCGGCCATGGTGCAACAGTCGACCACTGCTGCCGCCGATATGCGCCGCCACGCGGAGCACCTGAATCAGCTAATCAACTCTTTTGTCCTTGGCGAAGGCGAGCCACAGCATCAGGCGCTCGCCTCTCCGGCGCATCAGCAGCGTGACAGCGATAGCGCCATGAAACGTCCCGCGCTGTCATCCCACGCTTCATCACAGCCATCTTCAAAGCCCTCGCCGGCGAAGCATGCCGCAGACGACTGGGAAGAGTTCTAACGCTGACGAACAGTGCGGGCGATATCAGCACTGATGAAAGATGGGGATAAAAACGGGGCTTGCCATCTGGCAAGCCCCATTGCGTTTACGTCAGTGGTGATTATCCGTTATGGCGCTTGGCCAATCTTTCCGCCAGCAAGGTGACGGCGCGCATAGCCGGCGGTGAAAGCGCAGTATCCTCGCGTTCCAGTGTGGCCACCAGGCGATGCTTCATGGAGCGCGCCCAGAAGGTTTCCAGGTGGCGGCAGGTGGCCGCGGCAGCCGTTTCTTCATCGCGACCGCCGCCCAGGTTGGCGGCAATCTGGTTAGTCATGTGAATCAGCTGCGTATCTTGTTGCGACGACATTGCGTTTCTCCTCAGCCGTGGGCCATCGCCGCCGACGTGGGGCGATGGTAAATCAGGTGGCGGCCGGGCCGCGCAAAGCCAGCCAGTAGCAGGCCCGCGGCCTGGGCCTGCTCCACCGCGAGCGCCGTGGCCGCCGAGACCGCCAACAGGGCACCAATACCGGCACTGGCACATTTGTGCACCATCTCGTAGCTGGCGCGACTGGTGACCAGCGCGAACCCTTCGTCGAGGGGAAGGGCCTCGCGGGCAAGGGCACCAATCAGTTTGTCCAGCGCGTTATGGCGACCCACATCCTCGCGCAGCCGTTGGATGCGCCCCTGGGCATCGCACCAGGCGGCACCGTGGCTGGCGCCAGTGGCCCCCTGCAGTGGCTGGTGGGCGGCCAGTTCCTGCAGGGCGCGCTGAATGGCGCCATCGCTCACAGGCGGCGCCACCACATGGGGAATCGGGCGGATGGCCTGCTCCAGGGCTTCGGTGCCGCAAAGGCCGCAGCCGGTGCGCCCTGTCAGGCTGCGCCGGCGCTGTTTGAGTTCGGCCATCCGCTGGCTGGCAATGGTGAGGTGAACGGTGAAACCTTGGGGCGCTTCATGGATATCGAGGTCATAGCACTCGGTGACATCGGCCAGGATACCCTCGGAAAGACTAAAGCCCAGGGCAAACTCTTCTAGATCCGTCGGGCTGGCCATCATCACTGCGTGGGATATGCCGTTGTAGACCAGTGCCACCGGCCTTTCCAAGGCCAGAAGATCCCCCTGGGCATCGGCGTACCAGCCGTTAGCGCCGCGGTGCACCTCCACCGGCTGGCGCGCTACCGCGTCGCGAGTGTGGTGGGCACTCATGGCGCCTCCTGCTGAGCCTTGGCCAAGTAATCACGCTGGGCCAGGTCAAAGGCACTAAAGCGCTGCTGCCAGGCCGACGGTTGGCTGACTTTTTCCACCTGCACCGCCGTGACCTTGTATTCCGGGCAGTTGGTGGCCCAGTCCGAGTTGTCCGTGGTGATGACGTTGGCGCCGCTGCCGGGGTGGTGGAAGGTGGTATACACCACGCCGGGTTGCATACGCTCGCTGAGTCGCGCGCGCAGGACTGTCTGGCCTGAGCGGCTGGTGATGCCCAGCCAGTCGCCGTCGCGCACGCCGCGCAGCTCGGCGTCAGACGGGTGCAGTTCCAGCACGTCCTCATCGTGCCAGCGCTGGTTGTCGGTGCGTCGGGTCTGGGCCCCCACGTTGTACTGGCTAAGGATCCGCCCGGTCGTCAGCAGCAGCGGGAAGCGGCGGTTGGCCCGCTCCTCGGTAGCCACGTACTCGGTAATCGCAAAGCGCCCCAGGCCGATGGGGAACTCAACCTCGTGCATGGTCGGCATGCCCAGCGGGTACTCGGCGTTGCAGGGCCACTGCAGGCTGCCGTGCTCTTCGAGCTTGGCGTAGCTGACGCCCGCGAAGCTTGGCGTCAACTGGGCGATTTCGTCCATGATTTCGGACGGATGGGTGTAGTGCATCGGGTAGCCCAGCGCATTGGCCAGATCCTGGGTGACTTCCCAATCTTCCTTGCCGGCCACCGGGGCCGTCACCTTGCGTACTCGGTTGATGCGTCGCTCGGCGTTGGTGAAGGTGCCGTTCTTCTCCAGGAAGCTGGAACCCGGCAGCAGCACGTGGGCGAACTTGGCCGTTTCGTTGAGGAAAATATCCTGCACGATCAGGCAGTCCAGCGACGTGAGCGCCGCCTCGACGTGCTGGGTGTTGGGATCGGACTGGGCGATATCTTCGCCCTGTACGTAGAGCGCCTTGAAGGTGCCTTCGATGGCGGCGTCGAACATGTTGGGAATGCGCAGCCCCGGCTCGTCGTCGAGCGTCACGCCCCACACCGACTCAAAGCGGCCCCGGGCGGTGGGGTCGGCCACGTGCTGGTAGCCCGGTAGCTCGTGGGGGAAGGAGCCCATGTCACAGGAACCCTGGACATTGTTCTGGCCGCGCAGCGGGTTCACGCCCACGCCCTCGCGGCCAATGTTGCCGGTGGCCAGGGCCAGGTTGGCAATGCCCATCACCATGGTGGAGCCCTGGCTGTGTTCGGTGACGCCCAGCCCGTAGTAGATGGCGCCGTTGCCCGCCGTGGCGTAGGTGCGCGCGGCCTGGCGCACCGCCTCGGCGGGTACGCCGGTAACCGCTTCGCTGGCCTCCGGGGAGTGGCGCGGCTCGGCAATAAACGCACGCCAGCGGTTATACGCATCGGTGTCGCAGCGCTTGGACACGAAGGCCGAGTCTTCCAGCCCTTCGGTGACCACCACGTGGCCTAGGGCGTTGACCAGCGCCACGTTGGTGCCCGGGCGCAGCGGCAGGTGCTGGGCCTCGCTCATGTGCGGGGTCTTTAAAAGGTCGATGCGGCGCGGGTCGGCGACGATCAGCTTCGCCCCCTGGCGCAGGCGCTTGCGCATCATCGAGCCGAACACCGGGTGGGCGTCGGTGGGGTTGGCGCCGATCACGATGATCGCGTCCGACTTCATCACCGAGTCGAAGGTCTGGGTGCCCGCCGACTCGCCCAGCGTGGTCTTCAAGCCGTAGCCGGTGGGCGAGTGGCAGACCCGCGCGCAGGTGTCGGTGTTGTTGTTGCCAAACGCCGCGCGGATCAGCTTCTGCACCAGATAGGTTTCTTCGTTGGTACAGCGCGAGGAGGTAATCCCGCCGATGCTTTCGCGGCCGTGCTCGGCCTGAATGGCTTTCAGGCGGCTGGCGGCAAAGCCGATCGCCTCTTCCCAGCTGACTTCCCGCCAGGGCTGGTCGATGCTGTCGCGGATCATCGGCGTGGTCAGGCGATCCGGGTGGGTGGTGTAGCCGAAGGCAAAGCGCCCCTTCACGCAGGAGTGGCCGTGGTTGGCGTCGCCGCCCTTGTAGGGCACCATGCGCACCAGTTGGTCGCCCTTCATCTGGGCTTCAAACGAGCAGCCCACGCCGCAGTAGGCGCAGGTCGTCACCACGCTATGGTCCGGCACGCCGTGGTCGATCACGCTCTTCTCCATCAGCGTGGCCGTGGGGCAGGCCTGCACGCAGGCCCCGCAGGAGACGCAGTCCGAGTCCATGAAGGCGTCGTTCTGGCCTGCTGATACTTTGGATTCGAACCCGCGGCCATCGATGGTTAGCGCGAAGGTGCCCTGGACTTCGTCGCAGGCGCGCACGCAGCGCGAACAGAGGATGCACTTGCTGGGATCGAAGGTGAAGTAGGGGTTGGACTCGTCCTTGACCGCCTCCAGATGATTCTCGCCCGTAAAGCCGTAGCGCACTTCACGTAGGCCGACGCTACCCGCCATGTCCTGCAGCTCGCAGTCGCCGTTGGCCGGGCAGGTCAAACAGTCCAGCGGGTGGTCGGAGATGTACAGCTCCATTACGTTGCGGCGCAGCTTGGCGAGCCGCTCGTTCTGGGTGGTTACCTTCATGCCCTCCACCACCGGCGTGGTGCAGGAGGCGGGAAAGCCCCGGCGCCCCTCCACCTGCACCGCGCACAGCCGACAGGAACCGAAGGGCTCCAGGCTGTCGGTGGCGCACAGTTTGGGAATGTTGATATCCGCCAGCGCCGCCGCACGCAGCACCGACGTGCCTTCCGGCACGCTGATCGTCACGCCGTCGATAGCAAGGCTCACCGAGGCAGCGCCGACGGCCTGGGTAGGGAAGGGGGTACCGAGGTCTTTGCCGTGCTCGATCTGTTTGGCATGCTGCTTGGGGTCAAAATGTTCGATCATGATCTGTCTCCGTTCGCCGCCCGCTGGAAGTCGCCGGGGAAGTGTTTCAGGGCGCTCTGCACCGGGAAGGGGGTCATGCCGCCCATGGCGCAGAGCGAACCGTCGACCATCGTTTCGCAAAGGTCGTGGAGTAGAGTGAGGTTGGCGTCGCGATTGTCGTTGGCGCGAATGCGGTCGATCACCTCCACCCCCCGGGTCGAGCCGATACGACACGGTGTGCACTTACCGCAGGATTCCACCTTGCAGAACTCCATCGAAAAGCGCGCCTGCTCGGCCATATCGACGCTGTCATCGAACATCACCACGCCGCCGTGCCCCACGCCTGCGCCCACCTCGGCGAAGGTTTCGTAATCCAGCGGCATGTCCCATTGGCTTTCGGGCAGGTAGGCGCATAGTGGCCCGCCCACCTGCACGGCACGTAGCGGGCGGCCGCTGGCTGTGCCGCCGCCGAAGTCTTCCATCAGCGTGCGCAGCGTAGTGCCAAAGGCGAGCTCTACCAGACCGCCACGCTTGACGTTGCCCGCCAGTTGAAGCGCCAGCGTGCCCCGCGAGCGGCCCATACCGTGATTGGCGTAGGCCTCGGCACCTTCGGCCAGAATGAACGGCACTGCGGCCAGTGAGAGTACGTTGTTGACCACCGTAGGGCGGCCGAACAGCCCCTCGATGGCGGGCAGCGGCGGCTTGAAACGCACCAGGCCGCGCTTGCCTTCGAGGCTTTCCAGTAGCGAGGTCTCTTCGCCACAGATATAGGCACCGGCGCCCAGACGCACTTCCAGGTGGAAGGCGTGGCCACTGCCAAGGAGGTCGCCGCCGAGATACCCGGCGCTCTCGGCGCGGCGAATGGCCTCGTCGAGGATCTCTTTCGCCAGCGGATACTCGGAGCGCAGGTAGATATAGCCTTGCGTCGCGCCCACCGCGAGCCCGGCGATGGTCATGCCCTCGATCAGCATGTAAGGGTCGCACTCCATCGCCAGCCGGTCGGCAAAGGTGCCGGAGTCGCCCTCATCGGCATTGCAGACGATGTACTTCTGATCGGCGGGCGTATCAAGCACGGTCTGCCACTTGATGCCGGTGGGGAAGGCCGCCCCGCCGCGCCCGCGCAGGCCGGAGGCTTTGACTTCCTCGACGATGTCCTGAGGCTCGCGTTGCAGGGCTGCGTTCAGGCCGCTAAAACCACTGTGGGCGCGATAGTCGTCAATCGACAGCGGGTCGGTGATGCCAATGCGCGCGAAGGTCAAGCGCTGCTGGCGGGCGAGGTAGTCAATTTCTTCCGTGGGGCCCAGTGCCAGGGGATGGCTGACGCTACCTTCGAGCAAGCCGTTGTCGAGCAGCGCCGCTACATCCCCC
This sequence comes from Vreelandella janggokensis, assembly GCF_031451615.1. NCBI lineage: Bacteria > Pseudomonadati > Pseudomonadota > Gammaproteobacteria > Oceanospirillales > Halomonadaceae > Vreelandella > Vreelandella janggokensis. The sequence goes on from NZ_JARWAJ010000002.1 coordinate 306,095, forward strand.
GGCGTTACGGGGCCGTAGGCGAAGCGCCCAATGGGGGTTTCAACTTCCACCAGCGGCTCAAGCCAGGCAAGACCGCGGGAGCCATTGCGCACCAGCGTGATGGGTTGGCCGCGTGCGGCGGCCTCCTTCTCCAGTCGGCTGGCGACCGTATCGGCCCCCAGTGAAAGCGCGGTGGTATCTCGGGGGACAAAAACGCGAATGCTCATCCCATCACCTCCAGCGGCCGGGTTTGTAGCTCATCTATCAATTCATCGAAGGCGTCCGGCGTGACGCGGCCGCGTATGCTGTCGTCCACGCGGATCGACGGGCCGCAGGCGCAGTTGCCCAGGCAGTAAACGGCTTCGAGGGTGATTTCGCGATCCGCCGTGGTCTGGTGGTAGTCGACCCCCAAACGCGCCTTGGCGTGGGCTTCGAGCTGGCGCGCCCCAACCGACTGACATGCCTCTGCGCGGCAGATCTGCACGACGTGGCGCCCCGGCGGCGTGGTGCGAAAGTGGTGGTAGAAGCTGATGACGCCGTGCACTTCGGCACGTGTCTGATGGAGGGCATCGGCGATGATGGGCACCGCTGCCTCGGGAATAAAGCCGATGCGATCCTGAAGGGCGTGGAGGATCGGCAGTAGGGCGCCGGGCTTGTGCTTCAGGGCGTCGACCTCGGCCTGAATTGCCTGCGGCGCCCACGCCTGGGAATGGTTCATGATGCCCACCTCACAACTGCTTATTATGCTTTAAATATGCACAGCTTTTCATATTTAAAAAGACGTGCATCACGTTTAAGACAAAGCTAGCATCAAGTTATCGACTGAAAAATATGAAATAGTGTGCCTATGAAACGGATCAAGGTAACGCCGACCTGGTGCTTTAGCGATGAAGAGGGGCACCGGCTCGATCCCCACCTTTTGCGCCTGCTGGGGGCGGTTCATCGCCACGGCAAGTTGACCCATGCCGCCGAGGAAGCGGGGATCTCCTATCGTCACGCGTGGAATCTACTGCGCCAGGGCGGGGATTTTTTTGGTGTCACCTTGGTAGAAATGGCGCGGGGGCGAGGGGCGCGGTTATCGCCGCTGGGTGAGAAGCTGCTATGGGCCGAGCAGCGCGCCACCGCTCGGTTAAGCCCGCAGCTTGATAGCCTGAGCTCCGAGCTGAACCTTGCCATTCAGCAGCACCAGGAAGGCGTGCACCCCGTCCTGCGCCTACACGCCAGCCACGGGTTTGCGATAGAGCTGCTGCCGCAGCATCTGGGTGAGCTGCAGCTTTATCTGCAGTACTGCAGCTCGATGGAAGCGCTTGCAGCCCTGAACCAAGACCGCTGTGATCTGGCGGGCTGCCACCTGCCCAGGGGGGCTGTGGGGGAAAAGGCTCGGCGTAAATACCGCCGCCTGCTCAAACCCCGCTATCATCGGCTGATAGGATTTATCGCCCGCCAGCAGGGACTAATGGTGGCGCCGGGTAACCCGTTGGGCATTGATGGCGTTGCCGCACTGGCCGACAGGCCGGTGACCTTTATCAACCGGCAGGCGTCGTCGGGAACCCGTGAGCTGTTGGATGGCCTGCTGGCCGAGGCGGGTATTTCAGCCGCCAACGTCAATGGTTACGGGGTTGAGGAGTACACCCACTCGGCGGTAGCGGCCTATGTGGCGGCGGGCATGGCGGATGTTGGCTTTGGTGTCGAGGCCGCCGCGCAGCGGTTCGGGCTAGATTTTGTGCCGTTGGCCACTGAAGACTACTTGCTGGCGTGCCATCATCGTTCCCTGAAAGAGTCGCAATTTACCGACTTTTTGCAGGTGTTGCGCAGCGCTTCCTTCCAGGAAGCGGTGCAGTGTCTGCCAGGCTATAGCCCCAGCCAGTGTGGCGGCGTGATCGAGATCGGCAGCTTTTTATAAGGGTTTACTGGTTGATCATGGGCCTGTCACTGGACAAACCCTTTTCGATGGTTATCTGCCGGGCGTTGGTTAGCCGCTGGTCGACGTCGCTTGTTGAGCATTACGCTCACGCAAATGATTTATGACGCCGCCTTGCGCAATCAACGTTTTCTGGCGCTCCGTCAGCCCGTGGTGCAAGGTCATTGTCCCCTTGCCGGGGACCTCGGCGATCAAGTAATCGCCTTTGGCAAGTTGGTTGTAAAGATCCCTGATCACAATCATGTCTCCCTGACCCAAGCGCTCGCTATCTTCGGGGTGGCAAAAGGTGAGCGGTAAGGCGCCAAAACAAATCAGGTTCTGCCAATGAATGCGGGCAAAACTCTTGGCGATCACCACCTGCAAGCCCAGGTAGCGGGGCACCAGCGCGGCATTCTCGCGACTTGACCCTTGGCCGTAGTTAACACCGCCGACAATCACATGACCGCCCTGGGTGCGGGTGGTGTCAGCACGGGTCGCGTAGGTATCATCGACGGCTTCAAACGTGAAAGGGGCCGACGCATAGATGCTGCTCCAGTAAGGCAGCACCCGCTGACCGGCAGGCATGATGTCATCGGTTGAAATGTTGTCGCCGACGACCAGTAATACGGGTACTTCCAGCGTATCGGGGAGGGGGCTCAACGCCGGTAATGCCGGTGTGTTGTCCGTTTTTTGCAGGGGCTTGAGGCGGGCTTCTTCAACAGGCAGCGGCGCGTTAAACAGCGCACGGTTAATGACTATCTTGTCTGGCTCGGTAATGCGCGGATACGCCATGGAAAGCGTTCGTGGGTCGGTAATGACCCCGGCCAGCGCCGAGGCAGCCGCCGTTTCCGGGCTGCATAGAAAAACGCTGTCTTCTCGTGTGCCCGAGCGCCCCGGAAAATTACGCGGTACCGTACGCAGGCTGTTGAGCCCCACGGCAGGGGCTTGGCCCATGCCGATACAGCCGTTACAACCTGCTTGATGGAGTCGCGCGCCACTGGCAACAAGATCAGCCAGATAACCCTGTTGAATCAGCGTGGTGAGTACCTGACGAGAAGACGGGTTGATGTCCAGCGAGACACCGTCGGCCACCTGTCGGTCGCGGACGATTTCCGCCACGACCGCAAAATCACGATATCCCGGATTACCTGAAGAGCCGATATAGGCCTGATGGAGTGGCTGGCCTGCCGCTTCGCGAACGGTGACGACATTATCCGGGCTGGAAGGCAGTGCGATCATGGGTTCCAAGGTCGCGAGGTCAAGATGATCGTTGAGTTCGTAGCGACAGCCGGGTTCCGCGGCCAGTGGCTGCCAGTCACTCTCCCGTCCGCGAGCCGCCAGAAAGCGACGGGTTTCTTCGTCGCTGGGGAAGACCGTGGCCGTCGCGCCCATTTCAGTGCCCATGTTCGCCAATACATGGCGGTCCATGGCGGAAAGGTGGGCAAGCCCGGGGCCGTAATATTCGATCATCGTGTTTTTGCCACCGGCAACGCCGTGCCGACGTAACAGCTCGAGAACGATGTCCTTGGCGGACACCCAGTCGGGCAACTGGCCTTCCAGCTTAATGCCCCAGATCTTGGGCATGGTGATATACAGTGGTTCGCCCGCCATGGCCATGGCGACTTCAATACCGCCTGCGCCAATGGCCAGCATCCCCAGCGCCCCTGCCGCCGTGGTGTGGCTGTCGCAGCCGACGATCGACTGACCGGGGACGCCGAAGTTTTCCATATGCACCGGGTGGCTGATGCCATTGCCAGGGCCTGAGTACCACACGCCGAAACGCTCGCAGGCACTTTTCAGAAACAGGTAGGTTTCTGCATTCAGGTTGTCCGCTTGTACCAGACCGTGGTCGATATACTGCACGCTGGGCTGGGTATGGACACGGTCCAGGCCCATGGCTTCGAGTTCCAGCATGACCAGTGTGCCCAGCACGTCCTGAAGCAACGCCTGGTTGATCTCCAGAGCGATTTCGCTACCCGGGATCATCTCGCCGCTGACGAGATGGCGCTGGATTAACTGCTGGGAAAGGTTCAAAGGTTGGGCGGATGTCACGGACTGAGTCATTGTTATTCACCGTCGGTGGAGTTGCGTTACACCTGGGCAGGCAGGGGATAGCGACGATCGGCGCTGCCTGCTTTGCCTACCTGTCCTGGGGTGTCGTGGCCGATCAAATCGGGGAGAGTGGCATAGGCCTCAAGCAGCGCGGGCAGATTGACACCCGTGTTCACTCCCATCTGCTCAAACATGTGTACCAGGTCTTCCGTGCACACATTGCCCGTTGCGCCGGGGGCAAAGGGACAGCCGCCCAGCCCTCCCAGCGAGGCATCGAAGCGGGCAATGCCGACCTGCCAGGCGGCCAGCGCGTTGGCAAGGCCCATGCCCCGGGTATTATGAAAATGTAGCGTAAACGGTACGCCAGGGAAGCGTTTCAGTACCTGAGCACACAGCGCGCTCACCTGAGCCGGATTGGCAACACCGGTGGTATCGCAGAGCGTGACACCCTCTACGCCCAGCGCCAGCTGTTGTTCGATGAGGTCGAGTACCCGCGCTTCAGGCACATTGCCTTCAAACGGGCAACCAAAGGCCGTCGACAGCGAGGCGTTGATAAACACGCCGCTGCCCCTGACGGTATTAATGATGTTGGCAAACTGCTGGAGTGACACTTCGGGCGTCATGCGCAGGTTGGCCCGACCGTGGGCATCGCTTGCCGACATCACCAGGTTGATCTCGTCGACACCGCAGGCAAGTGCACGCTCAGCACCTTTCAGGTTAGGTACCAGCACGGTTATGTCGACGCCTTGACGACGTTGAATGGCGCTGACGACCTCGGCGGCATCACGCAGGTTGGGAATCGCCTTGGGCGACACGAAGGAGGTGGCCTCGATGCGCGCAATGCCGGTGGCGGTCAGGGCATCAATCAACGCCACCTTCTGGTCGGTGGGTATAAAACGCGATTCGCTCTGAAAGCCATCCCGAGGAGCGACTTCGTTGATTTGTAGCGTCTCCATCCTGCCCTCTCAAGGTTAGATAATGCCTGCATGGCGCAGTTTTTCACGGGTTTCGGTATCGATGCCCAACTCGTCAAGCACTTCATCGGTATGGGCACCCAGCGGCGGGCCACCTTGCCCAAGCCTGCCGGGCGTGGCGCTCAATTTGGGCAGGACGCCCGGCACCTTGAGCGAACGACCGTCGGCACGCGTCACGGTCTGAATCATTTCGCGGGCCAGGTAGTGCGGGTCGTTGGCAATATCCGCAGCGGTGTAGGGGTAGCCTGCCGGCACGCGCGCCTCCTCCAGGAGGCGCAGTATCTCGTCGCGCTCCCGGGTCTGGGTCCAGGCCTCGATAGCGGCATCGATTGCCTGGGCATGCTGGGAACGGCCATCGTTATGCGCCATGGCAGGGTTCTGCGCGAGGTCGTCGCGGCCAATGACCTGCATCAGGCGCTTGAAAATGCTGTCGCCGTTGCCTGCGATAAGCACATAGTCACCCTGCTGCGTACGGTATGCATTCGAGGGCGTGATGCCCGGCAGTGCGCTACCACTGGGTTCGCGGACATGACCGGTCGCATCGTATTCGGGCAGCAGGCTTTCCATCATGGCAAAGACGGACTCGTAGAGCGCGACGTCAATTTCCTGCCCCAGGCCGCTGCGCTGTCGTTCCTGAAGAGCAAGTAACGTGCCTATCACGGCGTATAGCGCGGATAGCGAATCACCGATGCTGACGCCGACCCTTACCGAGGGTTCATCCGGCTGGCCGGTCAGGTAACGCAGCCCGCCCATCGCCTCACCGATGACCCCGAACCCTGGCTTGTTACGGTAAGGGCCGGTCTGGCCGAAGCCGGAAACGCGCACCATGATCAACCCGGGGTTATGCGCGGCCAGTGCTTCATAGCCAAGCCCCCAGCCCTCTAGCGTGCCGGGGCGAAAGTTTTCAACGATGACATCCGCCTCTGCCGCCAGGCGGCGCACCATTTCCTGGCCTTCTTCAGTACGCAGGTCGAGCGTTACCGAGCGCTTGGTACGACTTTGCACATGCCACCAGAGCGAGGTGCCTTCTTCGAGAATCCGCCATTTACGAAGAGGGTCGCCGGTGCCGGGGGGCTCGATCTTGATCACGTCAGCGCCAAATTCGCCGAGAAGTTTGGTGGCAAACGGGCCTGCAATCAGTTGGCCAAGCTCTACGACTTTCAGTCCATCGAGGGGAAGCTGGCGCGTGGTCATAATAAGAGCTCCTGATAACCCTGTTGATGCCGTTTTTGTCAGTTTGTTTTCCACCTAGCATCGGCGAGCTGGCGTGTGAGAACAATTAAGCAATCAGGAACTAGGTGTTCGTCATGGACGAAGCCTAAGATGGCGAGGTACGTTCTTTTACCCCAATAGCAGGGCGGTCAGCGCGATGCTGCGATTTGATTTTGTCACCTTGAAACTGTTTGTTGCCATTGCCGATGAGGGGCGGCTCACCGCCGCCGCTGAGCGTGAACACCTTGCCGTGGCAGCGGTCAGCAAGCGCGTCAGCGACCTGGAGGCGCTGGTGGGCACCGAACTCTTGTATCGCCGCCCCCGGGGAGTTGAACTTACCCCGGCAGGCCGGGCGTTTTTACACCATGCCCGACGCATTCTCGAAGACGTGGCGCGAATGCAGGCCGAGCTGAGCGAATACGGCGAAGGGGTGCGCGGTCATGTGCGCATCCATTCCAACACCTCGGCGATCATCGCCTTTCTTCCCCAGGATTTAAGCGCCTTTGCCCTGACCTACCCGCAGATCAAGATCGACCTGCAGGAACGTACCAGCAGTGAAGCGATTACCGCCGTGCGCGATGGCGTGGCCGATATCGGCATTTTTGCCAGCCATGTGGCGGCGGATGAGCTGGAGGTAAAGCCCTACCGGCGCGATCAGCTGGTCCTGGTGACGCCACAGGATCATCCTCTGGCTGTTCATCAGCAGCTGCATTTGCATCAGGCCGCTGAATACGACTTTGTAGGCTTGCAACAGGACACGTCGCTACAATCGCTCCTGCATGAGCAGGCCAGCCAGGCGGGAAGAACCCTGCGCATGCGAATTCAGGTACGCAGCTTTGATGCGATTTGCCGCATGATTCATTACGGCATGGGCGTTGGTGTATTGCCCCAGCAGACGCTGTATCGCGATTTGAAAGATTTAAAGTTATGCATGATCCCCTTGGCCGACGAGTGGGCCAAGCGCGAGCTGGTGGTGGGAATGCGTCATTACGCTACTCTGCCGCTGGTGGCCCGCCACCTGGTCGATCACCTGTTAGCGCCTCATACCCCCGAACAGCCTCTGTAGCTTTAAAAACTACCATGTTAAACGCATCGGCAAAGCGATAACGTGCATGAACATCACAACCCAGGAGAAGGGCATGACCGAGAGCATTGCAAGCGAGGTGAGAGCCCTCACCTTTGATGTCTTTGGCACGGTGGTGGACTGGCGCAGTAGTGTCATTCGGGAAGGCCAGCAGTTGGGTGACGCCAAGGGCCTCAACATCGACTGGGCACGCTTTGCTGACGAGTGGCGCGGAGGCTATGCACCGGCGATGGATCGCGTGCGCCAGGGTGAACTGCCATGGACTCGGCTGGACGAGTTGCATCGGATGACGCTGGACCGGTTGCTCGATGACCATGGCCTGGCCGACTGTCTGGATGAAACCGAAAAAGACCATTTGAACCGGGTCTGGCACCGCTTGACGCCCTGGCCTGACAGCGCTGAGGGGCTTTCAAAGCTAAAACAGCGCTATGTGTTGGCCACGCTATCCAACGGCAATGTCTCACTGCTGGTGAACATGGCGCGCCATGCTGGCCTGCCCTGGGACTGCGTGCTGTCATCGGAGCTCGCCGGGCACTACAAGCGTGACCCGGAGGTGTATCAGATGGCAATGCGACTGCTCGACCTCAAACCATCGCAGGTGATGATGGTGGCGGCGCATCAGGATGACCTCCAGGCCGCCTATCGGCAGGGCATGCGCACCGCCTTTATCAAGCGTCCCCTGGAGCACGGACCCGACGCCACACCTGATTTATCCATTGATCCCCGCTTCGATTTCGTCGCCGAGGACATCATCGACCTGGCGCGACAGCTGCTATGAAACTCGACCCGACCTCACTCAGACTGTTCGTGCGCGTGGCTGAAACGGGCACCATCAGCGGCGCGGCCGATGCGTCGTTCATGGCGACTTCGGCCGTCAGCAAGCGGCTTAGCGAGCTGGAAGCCTACTTCAACACGCCACTGCTCAAGCGCAACAATCGAGGCATCGTGCTGACGCCCGCCGGGAGTGCTCTGCTGAATCTATCCCGTGGCGTACTGCATAATCTGGAAGACCTCGATCTGCAGATGCGCGACTATTCCAGTGGTCAACGCGGCATGGTGCGGGTGTTCGCCAATATGTCAGCGATCACGCAATACCTGCCCAACGAAATGCGCGTTTTTTTCGAGCAGCACCCGGATATTGGCGTGCAGTTGGAAGAGAAAGTAAGCCCCATCATTACCCGCGAGGTCATGAACAACAACGCGGATATCGGGGTTTGCGCCCAACTGCTGCATGGCTACGACCTCATCGAGTTTCCCTACCACGTTGATGACCTTGTGCTGGTGGTCCCCAAGCAGCATCCGCTTGCCGAGCGGGAGCAGATCGATTTTCGCGAGTGCCTGGACTATCCCCATGTGGGACTGCATACCGCGAGTGCCATCAATCTGGAGATTATGCGCGCCGCCAGCATGGTCAATAAGACACTGCGTATCCGTATTCAGGTGACCAGCTACGACGCGCTATGCCTGATGGTCCAGGAAGGCCTGGGGATCGGCGTGTTGCCCCGCGGTGCCATTCGTCAGTACGTCGATGGCCTCAACGTCAAGGTGCTGGCGATCCGGGACAGCTGGGCACGGCGTCGGCTGAGTATCTATGTGAAAGATTTGGACAAGCTCTCCATGGCCGCCCGGGTGTTGGTCGACCATTTGGTGAATGCCGCGGCGGTGCGTTGATTGGCGGGCTCTCCAAGTCAGCTGTTGTGCACTTTCCTCGTCCAGCTTTCGCGTTTGGAGAAGGCAGGTTCATCAATCACCAATATACAGCTACCCACCTTTAGCGCTATCACTCTAGCAACCATCAAGCGATGTTCCCCTGCTTGGTGAGTTTTCGGGAGGGGCGCGACCTTGGCCTCCCACAGCAAACAACAGCACAACATGCTTCCCGACGCTGAGAGGAAATAACAATGACTGCAATAAAACTACGCCACCTACTGCCTGCTTCCCTGCTGGTCGCTGGTGCGCTTACGACCGGCACTGTTCAGGCACAGACCGCGCTTAACATGGGCGCCGTGCCCACCGGTACCGGCTGGTTCTTTGGTATCTCGGAAGGCGCGCGCGTGATAAGCGCCAATTCAGATTACGAAATTACCGTACGTGAAACGGGCGGCACCCGCGAAAACGCCATTCGACTGAATAACGGCGAGCTTGACCTGGCGTTCACCGAAGCCCTGGTGGGGTATGAGCTCTATAACGGCGTCGGCCGTTTCGAGGACACGCCCAATCCGGATGTGCGGCTCGTTTACTGGATTGCGCCGTCCACCATGCACTGGGCGGTTCGCCAGGATAGCGATATCGAAACCTTTGAAGACCTGAACGGTGAACGCTTCAACCCCAGCAGCATTGGCGGGGGCGGTGAGTACATTACCGAGCAGGTGTTTGGCATCCTGAATATCGAGCCGGACTTCCAGCGCATGCGGGTGAACGATGCGGCGGAAGGCGTTACCGATGGTCGCCTGGTGGGCTTTAGCTACAACGGTGTGCCGCCGATCCCGCTGTTTACCGAGGTGCATTCCTCACGCCCGCTACAGTTGCTGTCGCTGACGGACGAACAGGTAAAGACCGTGATTGAAGAGTTGCCCTTCCTGTCGCCTGCCATTGTACCGGCGGATACCTATACCGGGATGAGCGAAGCCCAGTCGCTGGGGATCTACATGGGCGTGGCGGCAAGCACCGAGCTTGACGCCGATACGGTGTATGAACTGACCAAGGCGTACTGGGAAAACCACGACGAAGTGGCTGCTTCTTTCAAGCCAGCGGCAAGCGTTGAGCCACAGACCGTGGTGGATACCGCCACCTTCCCGCTGCATGCCGGGGCGCTGCGGTATTACCAGGAGTTGGGTCTGGACATTCCGGAAGACATCATTCCGCCTGAAGCTCAGTAAGCACACTCTTGAGCCCCCGCCGGTATCCCGGTGGGGGCGTTAGCTATCAGCCTGACGCGTTGCTCGACCGTCTTTGGTCGGGCGGCGCGGGAGTTCCCCCCATGGATACCGCTAAGAATCCCAATGTTGTTGAAAAGTATCAGGAGGATTCGGGCAAGCGACAGCTCTCGGGCTTCTGGTTTGTGGTGGTGCGCACAGCCGCCGTTGCGATGGCGATTTTCCACCTCTATACGGCCGTTACCGGGCCGGTGAATACGCAAAACGCCGTTCACCTGCTGTTTGCAATGCCGCTGATTTTTCTGGCTTACCATTGCCGGGTACGGGATGCCCAGAAGATCCCCTGGTTTGATCTTGTCCCGATTGTCATGAGCGTCGTGATCAGCGGTTACTACGTTTATCACTTCGACCGCATCATCTATCAGCTGGGCTATCTAACGCCTACCGCGCTGGATTTGGTGCTGGGCGTGAGTGCGATCTTGCTGCTTCTGGAAGCCTGTCGCCGCGCTATCGGTCTGGCCTTCCCGATCCTGGTGCTGATCGCCCTGGCGTATGCAGCCTTTGGGCAGCACTTGCCCGGCGTGTGGGGCCACGGCGGCTTTCGCTGGGACGATCTGGTGGCGACTTTCTACCTCGGCCCCACTGGCATCTTTGGCAGTCTGATGCGCACCTCCTCCACGGTGATCGTCATCTTCATCATGTTTGGAGCGCTGCTGGTCACGACCGGCGGCGGCGATACCTTCATGCGGCTTTCCACCGCCGCGACCGGCGGAATGGCAGGCGGGCCCGCCAAAGCGGCTACCTTGTGTAGTGCCATGTTTGGCAGCATCAGCGGTAGCACGGCGGCCAACGTGGCCACCACCGGGGTGTTTACCATTCCGTTGATGAAGAAAAGCGGCTATAGCCCGCGTTTTGCCGCGGCGACTGAAGCGTCGGCATCGACCGGCGGACAGATTCTGCCGCCCATCATGGGCGCGGCTGCGTTCGTCATGGCCGATGTAATATCGACCAGCTACCTGGACATTATCAGTGCTGCCCTGATACCGGCGCTGCTTTTTTACCTGGCTATCTGGATGAGCGTGCATTTTGAAGCCAAGCGCCTAGGGCTGGACCCGATTCCCAAAGACCAGCGGCCAAGCTTGCGCGAAGGGTTTTTCAACGTAGAAACCTTACTGCTGCCGCTGATCGTGCTGATTACCATGCTGATACTGCGCTATACACCGACAACCGCCGCGGTGGCAGCGTACTTCACGGCGATGGTGCTATATCTGGTATCGCCACGCAGTCAGGGAACGCTATGGGAGCGGGTAAAATCCCTGCCGGCGGCCCTCGAAGCCGGTGCCATGACGGCGGCCATGATTGCCGTCATTATCGGCAGTGTCGCGTTGATTGCCGCGGTGATCAGCCTGACGGGGCTGGGGCTCAAGGTGTCCTCGCTGATCGTCATGGTGAGCGGTGGTGATGTGCTGATCACGCTTTTGCTGGCGATGGTGGTGGCCATTATTCTGGGGATGGGCCTGCCCACGGTCGCCGCTTATATGCTGGCGGCATCGGTGGTCGCGGCGGCCTTTATCGAAGCGGGGCTGCCAAGTCTTTCGGCACACCTGTTTATCCTTTATTTCGCGATTCTGTCAGGCGTCACGCCGCCTGTCGCGCTGGCGGCTTATATCGGTGGCGCGATTGCCGGTTCCCACTGGTTCCGTACGGCACTGACGGCCACCAAGATTTCGCTGGGCGGCTTCCTGATTCCCTTCATGTTCATTTACCACCCGCCGCTTCTGGGCCAAGGCACGAAGCTGGAAATTGGCATGGCAGTGGCATCCGGGGTGCTGGGTATTATTGCCCTGGCGGCATCGACCATCGGCTATTTTGCGCGCCCATGTTCCTGGTTAGAACGTGGACTGCTGCTGTTCGCCGCCCTGATGCTGATCAATGGGCAAGCCATCACCGATGTCGCCGGGATTGCCGTTATAGCAGGTATCTTCGCGTGGCAGCGTTTTGCGACCCCTACGCCTAAAGGCGCTACCCCGCTTGCTTCTGAACCTCCCAAGGAAACGCGCTCATGAAGGTAGTGATTCCCGATGATTATCAGGATTGTGTCCGCACGCTGGATGCCTTTGCCAAGCTGGCAGGTCATCAGGTCACCGTCTATAACGACACGGTGACCGATGAAGACCAGTTGGTGGCACGCTTTCAAGACGCCGAGGCGCTGGTGCTGATTCGCGAGCGCACACCGATAACCGCGTCGTTGCTGGCGCGGCTACCCAAGCTCAAATTGATCAGCCAGACCGGCGGTGGGGCGGCTCATGTAGATATGGCGGCCTGCCGCCAGCACGGCGTGACCGTGCTGGCGGGTACCGGCTCGCCCTATGCGGCCGCCGAGCTGACCTGGGGGCTGGTGCTGGCGGCGATGCGGCATATCCCTGACGAGGTGAATAATCTCAAGGCCGGGCGCTGGCAGCGCACGCTGGGTACCGGCTTGAAAGGCCGCACGCTGGGTATTTTTGGCTACGGCAAGATCGGCCAGCTGGTGGCGCGTTACGGTCAGGCGTTTGAAATGGAGGTGCTGGTGTGGGGTCGGGAGACGACCCGTGAACGAGCCGCGGCCGCAGGGCTTGAGGTGGCGGATTCCCAGGCGGACTTCTTCGCGCGCAGCGATGTGCTCAGCCTGCACCTGCGGCTAAACCCGGAAACCCGCGGCATCGTCACCGCCGAAAACCTCGCCGCCATGAAGCCCACGGCGCTGCTGGTGAACACCAGTCGCGCCCCGCTGGTGGAAGACGGCGCGCTTGAAGCTGCCCTCAACGCCGGGCGGCCGGGCATGGCCGCCGTGGATGTGTTCGATGACGAACCGGTGCGGGCGCACCCGTTACTGGAACTGGCGAACGTTGTGGCAACGCCGCACCTGGGCTATGTCGAGAAAGACAGCTACGAGCTCTATTTTGGCGATGCCTTCGACAACGTCGTGGCTTTTGACACAGGCCAGCCGGTGCGTGATCTGGCCGCAGGGGAATAACGATTCCCCTGCATTTATCAACTCAGCCCGACCAGCCAAGCCACATCGGCACGTAAACCACCAATAGAAGTACGCCGATCAACCCCAGCAGGTACGGCACGATAGCCTGGGTGATGCGCTCCAGCGGCAGTTGCGTCACCGAGGAAGCCACATAGAGGTTGATGGCCACCGGCGGGGTAATCATGCCGATAGACAGCCCCACCACGATAATCAGGCCAAAGTGGATCGGGTCGATGCCCAACTGCAGCGCAAGCGGCAGCAGCACAGGGGTCAGAATGATCAACGCGCTGGCGGTTTCGATAAACACCCCGGTGAGCAGAATGACCGCGACGATCAGCAGCATGATCACGTACGGGTCGGTGGACAGCGACAGCACCGACTGGGCAATAGCCCCAGGTACCTGCCAACTGGACAGCGTCCAGCTGAGCACCGCCGACATGGCAATCACCAGCATGATCACCGACGTGGTCATCGCCGAGCGAATCAGCAGTTGGTACACATTGCGGATCGTTAAATCGCGATACACAAACAACGACACCATAATGGCGTAGTTGACCGCGACCACCGCCGCCTCAGACGGCGTGAAAATGCCCGAGAAGATGCCGCCAAGGATAATCACCGGCGTCATCAGGCCCCAACTGGCGTCTTTGAAAGTACGCAGAATCACAGGCAAAGACAGAGGCGTGCCCTTGGGATACTGCCGCCGATAAGCCTGGGTAATGGCGATTGCCATCAGCCCCAGGCCCATCGCCAGGCCCGGCAGAAAGCCGTTCAAGAACAGCTTGGATACCGACTGCTGGGCGATCACCGCGTAGATGATCATCGGCACCGACGGCGGAATCACCACGCCAATGGTGCCGCTGGCGGCGATCAAGCTGGCGGCGGAGGCGGGGTCGTAACCCTTGCGCTTGAGTTCCGGCACCAGGCTTGAACCGACGGCGGCGGTGGTGGCCGCCCCCGAGCCGGAAATGGCGGCAAAGAACATCCCCGCCATGATCGAAACGAGCGACAGCCCGCCGCGCATGAAGCCCACCAATGAATCGGCAAAGCTCACCAGCTTTTCGCTGACCTTACCCTGGGCCATTAAATCCCCGGCCAGAATAAACATCGGGATTGCCACCAGGGCGAAGGAGTTAATCCCCTGGAACATCTGCTGGGGCACCACCATCAGCGGCACGCCCGCCTGATAAAGCGCAAACAGCGTGCTGGCGCCAATCGCAAAGGCGATGGGCACGTTGAGCAGCATCAAGGCAAAAAACAGCCCGAACAGGAGCATCGTCATGACGGTGTCTCCCTTGGCTCATGGGTATCGCCGGTGACGACCAGTTCAACGGCATCGACCAGGGCGTACCAGGCCATCACGGCGGCGCAGAAGGGCACCACGGCGTAGACATAAGACATCGACACGCGCAGCGCCGCCGACTTCTGGAAGCTCTGTACCTGCATGTATTCCACGCTAATCACCGCCAGGGCAATCAAGAACGCCACGACCACCAATGAGGCCAGCAGCCGCGCCAATAGGCGAAGCCGAGCGGGCAGGGCATCGACGGCAAAGGTGACCGCGATATGTCGGCCGCGCTGGAACGCCAGGGTGCCGGCAAGAAACGTCAGCCAGACCAGCAGAAAACGGGCGACTTCTTCGGTCCACTCCACGGCGGTGAACAGTACGCGGGAAATGATTTGTAGTGTGATAACGCCAATCAGGGCCGCCATGGCCATAAACACCACGGGCTGGATGATGGCATCCAGCCCGTGCTCAACACGGCGCAGCCCCGCGATCAGCGCGCGGGTGCGTTGGGTCACTTATTCCAATGCCTCCCGAATGCGCGGTAGATAGTCACCAAACTGCTCGGCGTATTCGTCGTAAACCGGCTGCACGGCTTTCTGGAAGGCCTCGATATCCGGCGAGTCATTGATTTCCATGCCCGCCTCGCGCAGCTCGGCCAGCTGCTCGGCTTCCATCTCGGCGTTGACCTGGCGTTCATGCTCGGCCGCTTCCTGAGCGGCTTCCTCCAGAATTACCTGCGCGTCTTCGGGGAGCTGGTTCCACACGGAAGACCCCATGACAAAAATCGCCGGCGCGTAGGTGTGCCGGGATAGGGTCATGTAGTTCTGGGTTTCGTCCAGGTTGAACGAGTGGATCACGTTGACCGGATTTTCCTGACCGTCGATGGTGCCCTGCTGCATGGCCGTCAGGGCTTCGGTCCAGGCCATGGGAATGGCGTTGGCGCCCAGGGCGCGGAACGTATCGGTGTATACCGGGTTTTCCATCACGCGAATGCGCAGACCATCGATATCTTCCGGCGCGTTGACCGGGCGTTCGCTGTTGGTCAGGTTGCGGAAACCACGCTCGGCGTAGGCCAGGCCTTTCAGGTTGACCTCGGAGAGCTTGTCCAGCAGCTCCTGACCGATGGGACCATCGAGGACTTCGTAGGCGGCTTCCGGTGAGGGAAACAGGAACGGCAGCTCAAACACCGCCATTTCCTCGACAAAGTTGGCCACCGGCCCGTTGGTGATCACGCCCATATCGACGGTGCCGATCTGCATGCCTTCGAGCAGCGTACGCTCATCGCCCAGCGAGGCGTTGGGGTAGATCTCGATATCCACCTTGCCGTCGGTGCGTTCTTCAACAAGCTCTTCAAACTTGGTGGCGGCGATATGGAAGCCATCCTGCTCGTTAACCACATGCGCCAGGCGCAGGGTAACGGGGTCCATATCGTCAACGGAGGCATTAGCGGCACCTACCAGCGCCAGTGAGATGCCCAGTGCCAGCGTGCTACGTACAAATGTTTTCATTTTATTGTGTTCCCGGTTCTTGAGGTTCAGAGATGCCCGTTAAGGATGCACCAAGGAACTGAAAAGGGTCAATTGACTTAAGCCGCTAAGCGCTCCCGCGGCTGGACACAGCCCGCCCGCGCGGGTAGGATACGCCCCCTAAGCGCCCGTAGCTCAGTTGGATAGAGTATCGGCCTCCGAAGCCGAGGGTCGCAGGTTCGAATCCTGCCGGGCGCGCCAAATTGTGAAAAAAGGGCCTGCGAGGAATCGTGGGCCCTTTTTTGTTGGTTTGGCTTCTATCGGCCAATACCGGACGTTGAGACCATGCTGAAGTAACTCCCTTCATTTATCAGTGCCCAATGAGGGGGTAAGGTACTCAGAGAAGACATCTTTCTTGGCAACTGCCTAAGGTGCCAGGTTCACGGATCCATAATTTTAAGAATAGATGTACAGAAAGGATCTGTTACGCAGATGGAAGAAGATGTTCTTTAAGCTGGTATTTCCCTGCTGTATTGTTTACTAGGCTTCCAATGTAGCTATTAAGAGCGGACAAAGTCTCTTCTCTATGACTGGGTGCGGAACGACCAAAAGCGATGCTCATTGCAGTGTCTACATCAGGCCTAGATCTTACTTTGCCAGAAATATGATCAAAACAGCACTTGTTTACCAATAACAACATTGCTTCATCAAAGCAGATAAATTGAAGCCATAAAGCATCAATTAAGTCATGACCATTAATTTTAGAAATGGCAATAAATGCTCTTTTGTCACCGCTTAAAAAATCGCCACCTGTTTCATATGTAGCAGCAAATAAAGTTGCTTCACCACTATCTATATCGGGCTGATTTAGTTCTAAAAGAAGGTTCGCTGCACCCTGCGAAACCTCGACTTCTGAGGAATGTCCGATGAGTTTTGATGCTTCATGTAATGCACTCTCGCTGCCAAGTTTTTCAAGAGATTTTTCTCGGTTATTTATTTTTAACTGGTAGCGAAGTTGTGGTAACACTGAAAAGTCATCTAATGAACAAGCTAAAGAGCTCGCTAGCTCATCAAGCAAGCAATATTGACAGATCTTTTTTGCAGCATCACTGTCTAGCAAGTACAATCCCAGCCCCCCCCCTTATTTATTTCAGGCCTTGTGCTTCAAGAAGATATTCCATGTTTTCTTGACTTAGCGATTCGCTTTTGAAGTTCTTTTCAAAGCTATTCTTGATCTTTTTCAGTGCTCCACGGCTATCTGGATGGAAGTTGAGAGCCAGATTTGCTTTAGCCCAATCTTGATGTTCTCTAGCATATGACATTAAAATATGGCCAGGATCAACATGTAGCTGAGACCCAATTTCTGAAGCTGCAACAGCAAGCGCTGCAGCAGATTTTTGACGCTTAATATTTCTTAAAAGGTTATCGACTGAACCCCGTAACAAGCTTAGAGCAAAGTTATCAGCTTCATTTTCTTCAGCGTCTTGAAAGGACTCTTCAGCTAAAGTCTCTTTGATTTCTTGAAGGTCTTCATCAAGCAAAATACTGTTGTTGTGAAGGTGGCCACATGCGATGTGGCCTAACTCATGGGCCAACACAAAAAGCTGCCTGGCACATTGATCATCTTTATGACCAAGTATGATTGCAGGGCGGCCATTAGATAAAACTGCCATGCCAGTCATCTTCTTTTTTGATCTTGGTACGTTGTTTAAATAGATGACAGGTATTCCGTGGAACCAGCATAAATCCAATAAAGAATCTAAGTTTATTATTTTGTTGCTCGTGCGTTTCAGTAAAGCATTCCTAACCTCTAATGGGTTTGAAGGTAGAGGTGTGTATTCTTTTTCGATGCCAAATGTAGCCAGTTTGGCAAGCGCCCATCCAAGATTCGCTGAAACACCCAGTTCATCTTCGCTGGTATCTGATCGATGTTTGAATCGCCCTTCAGCTGACATTCTACCAACAGAAAGAGAGCCTGATTCGTCAAACCTCAACTCAAGCCCCAACCGTTGCTGGAGTATTAAAGCAAACTGTACAGCACCAGCACTGGTTTTTAATAACTCATTGTCCCACCATTCTGGAAGCAGCCTCTCAATGTAGGCACGGGGGAAGCCAGCTTTACTCAAGACTCTAAAAGTGGCGGTAGACGAAGTGGGAGTTGTCTGAATAGTCATATTTTACTCCCGTTTTTAGCTTTACTGATCCCATTTATTATCGCACTTCCTGACTTTTTTTTCAAGATTCTATTTTTTCTCCAAATAGAGTCTTGTTCTCATGTTATCTTAAGCATTGATTTATCTAAAGTTATATTAAAATAGTGGTGTATGGAGGAAAGGATGTCTATGTGTTATACTCCCTGAAATCTAAGTAAAATACACGTAGAGTGTGTGCAATGCGTGAAGCAGAGATAAAGACAGCTTTGTCAGATTACATTTCAAATCCTTCTAGCAGTATGACTAGGCTTATTCTAGAAGAAGTTGCTTTAGAGGGAGGCGAAGTTAGGGCAGATTTGGTTAATGCAACAGACATGCATTGCTATGAGATAAAAAGCGAAGCGGACTCGCTGAAGAGGCTTGTTACGCAAGGTGCCCGATATGGAGAAGTTTTTGAAAAAATCACTCTCGTAACTGCAGACAGGCATCTTGAAAAAGCCCTTTCTGTGCTTCCGTCGTGGTGGGGTGTTATGTTAGTAAAAGAAAGTGGTAGAAAAAAATTTAGGCATATGAGAAAGGCAAAGAAGAATAATGGACAACTGTCTAATGCAATGGTTACATTATTAAAAAAAGAAGAAGCCATAAGTATGTTGGAAGAACTGGGTATGGCTAAGGGATGGAAAAGTAAAAGTCTTTATCAGATTCAAGAGCATATCGCGGAGAGTATACCCTTGAATGATTTGAAATTTTTTATTAAGAAAGCTTTGATGGATAGAGCTACAAAAAATAATTAATATTGCTCTTTAATAACATGTGCCATATGATGACTCCATCCCTCCGCTATATGATAATGCCCACAAAGTTTATCTTTTTTGGGGACTGTGCTATCGGCTCTATGAGATATGATATCATCTCCAAATGAATAACCAGCTCCTCGAAAATCTGATCCAAAGGTGGTTACCAGTATTTGGCTTATGGCTATAGAGTCTTCCTTTGTTTTTCCATCTGCTCTCAGTATCAACCAATCATTATTCCTTGTATAACGGATAGATATACGAGATGACATTCGCATCAACGCCTCTTCAGTCCATTGAGGAGATAGTATTCCATAATCAGAATATCCAACTTCTAGCTCAGGAGCGCTACGGTTAACTGCTTTCCAGAATGCCCAGTCGTGCCTAGGGATTTCAGCATAGCCTGTTCTTACAAAGGATAAGTCATCTGGGTAAGCCCCTGATGCAAGATGAACCTTATTAAATCCTAATGCTTTTGCATTCTTGAATGCGCTTGTCACTCCTATAATACTTGCTTCATTCCAATTCTCAGGTGCTTTTCCCAAGTCAAGAATAAAACTAGCGTCTGTATTTCGAGAGATAGTAGCCTTAGCATCCCGCAATTCATTTATTCGATCGTAAGAAAGCGGAAGATCGCTTAAGGATACTCTCAGCCTTATTGCAATTTTAGAAAAAGAGGTGGCTATTTTTTGTAAAGAATGTGGTGCGCGCCTTATTTCGCTTGGCCCGAACACTGGGGTGATATCAAATCCTGCTGATTTTGAATGAAGCAAAAATTCTTCAAGCTCATTCTGTCTAGTATCTGTCAACAACCCACTTGGGTTAGCATAGTCAACGAGAGCAGGTGCACCCCATACATCTTGAAAGTTTTTAAGTAAGTTAGTGTGTTGAGAAGCATCTCTTATTTCTATACAAGGAGTGAGCTCCTCTTTAATTTCAGAGAATGTTTTTGACAATGCTTTCTGTTCCCATTTTTGCCACTTTATTATTGGCATGTAATTAGGGTTGCTTGAGTGCTTTCTAGCCATTAATATTTTCCCTCCCTTCTTATTTGGTTACCATAAATACTATCTATCTACTGGTTCAGTGTTTTTTACTGGGCTAAGACTTTCGAAAAATATCAAAATTTTATACAGTGCTTTGGCATTAAATAAACATGAATGGGTGTGCAAAAAAAATTATCTTTTTCATCATCCGGGACCCCACACCTACTTAAAAGATAAATAATTATTACAATGCCTCAGCATAACACCAATAACTGTGCGGGCTGCATAATACTGATCAACGCGCTTTCTGTCTTTATCAACATGTCTTCTTTGGATCGTTTTCAGCCACTGTATCTCCAGCTCGCTGTGCCGGATGACTTTCGCCAAGCGTCTGCTACTTCAACTGACTTGAATCCAGCCTAGCACAGGCTGGTTAAGTTGGCTGAGAGTCGAGGGGAGAGCTATCAACGTTTATACCGCTGGGTAGGGAAGCCGTCTTGGGTGAGAAAGTCTTCAACTAGCGCGCTATCTACACAGACAATACATGCAGCCGTTGCTGCACCTATTGCATAGGCTTAGGTATAAAGCGCCAAGTAGCGGTTTTTAGAAGGTAGCAGATGCTGGCGACACAGGTCAGCCAGGCGTTCGCGGTCTTCGTCCCGAATAGCTTCAATCATCAATTCGTGCTCGCGGCGGGCTTGAGCGAGGGCGTCGCGGTCGGTGATCGCAATGAAACGGATGCCGTGGGCTTTCTGGGCGAACTCGTTGATGGTGGCGTAGAGGTAAGTGTTGCCGCAGGCCCGGAAAAGCGTGCGATGGAAAGCGATGTTCATATGAAACACCTCACGCAGGTCGTGGGCATACACGGCCTCGCTATGCTGCTGATGAACCGCTTCCAGTTCGGCAAGCCATTCCGGCGGAGCTGGCAAGGGCAGCTTGTTGACGGCGGCCAGCTCGAGAATCTCGCGCATGGCGTAGATCTCTTCGACCTCATCCGGTGGATAGCTCCTGACGAAGGCGCCCCGGTTTTTGATGCGCTCCGTCAGGCCGATGCTATCGAGTTGGAAGAGCGCCTGACGGACGACGTGCCGCTTGCAATTGAAGCGTTCCATCATGGTTTCTTCGACCAGCCGCTCGCGGGGGTGCAGGCGGCCGAGCACAATGTCCTCTTCTACCGCGGCCACGATGTCACTGACACCATGGGCAGGTTGCGAGGCTTGGGTTTCGGCACCGCGTGTTGACGGCTGGGCGGTTCGGCTCATGATCGGTTTCTCAGCCTCCATGGCAGGGCATTTGGTTAAGAAGTGTACCAAACTCGCCTTCACGCTTCATGCTGCCTCGGAATCCGGCAGGTGGGCGCCGGCCGACAGGCGCGGAAGTCGCAGCCTTCCTCGGCTTGCAGGATCTGCTCCATAAACAGGCGACGATAGCCCAACAGCGGCGCTTCGCTCGTCTCGGTTTTGAACGCCTGCCGACGTGCATCAAGCTCCGTGTCATCCACTTCCAGACTTAGCCGATTGTTGCTGACATCCAGCGATATGACATCGCCATCGCGCACCAGTCCTAGTGGGCCGCCCTCGGCAGATTCCGGGGAAACGTGAAGCACGACGGTACCTGCCGCCGTGCCGCTCATGCGCCCATCGGATATACGCACCATATCTTTGACGCCCTGGGCGGCCAGTTTCTTGGGGATCGGGATGTAGCCAGCTTCGGGCATGCCCGGTGCGCCCTTGGGCCCGATATTCTGCAGTATCAGCACGTCGTCGGCGTTTACATCCAGGTCGGGATCGTCAATGCGGTTGGCCAGGTCTTCAAGGCCGGTGAACACCACGGCGCGGCCGCGATGGGTCATCAACTCGGCGGAGGCAGCCGACTGCTTGATGATGGCGCCGGCGGGGGCCAGGTTGCCACGCAACACCGCGATGCCTCCCTGGGCATAGATAGGGTTTTGCTTGGGGCGCACGATCTTCTGGTCGATAAGGTGCACGGCGGCATCGATGTTTTCACCCAGGGTGTGGCCGTTGATGGTCATGGCATTCAGGTGCAATAGCGGTTTTAGCTCGCGCAACAGGGTGGGCAGGCCGCCGGCGCGGTGCAGGTCCTCCATGTAGCCTTCGCCTGAGGGCTTGAGGTCCACCAGTACCGGGGTTTCCTGGCTCATGCGGTCGAAGGCTTCAAGGTCGATGTCGATGCCTAGCCGTCCGGCGATGGCAGTCAGGTGAATCAAGGCGTTGGTCGAGCCGCCTAATGCGAGCAGAACCCGCAGGGCGTTCTCGAATGCCTCAGGGGTCAGAATTTGATCGGGGGTAACACCAGCCCGAGCGAGCGCTACGGCCTGGGCACCGGATTGCTCGGCGATGCGTTGCCGGTCGGCATAGACCGCCGGTGCAGTAGCGCTGTTGGGCAGCATGATACCCAGTGTCTCAGCCAGGCAAGCCATGGTGCTGGCGGTACCCATTACCGAGCAGGTGCCTACGGTGGGGACCAGCTTGTCGTTGACCTCGTTGATCTCCGCCTCGTCGATGTCCTTGCCGCGATAGGCCGCCCAGTAACGGCGGCAGTCGGTGCAGGCGCCAACGCGCGTCCCGCGATGTGAGCCGGAGAGCATGGGACCCGTGACGACCTGGACCGTTGGAACACCAGCGCTTGAAGCAGCCATCAACTGAGCGGGAACGGTCTTGTCGCAGCCGCCGATCAGTACCACGGCATCCATCGGCTGAGCGCGAATCATCTCTTCAGTATCCAACGCCATGAGGTTGCGCAGGTACATGCTGGTGGGGTTGGCGAAGGACTCATGGAGGGTGATGGTAGGAAAATCGACCGGCAAGCCGCCCGCGAGCATCACTCCGCGTTTTACGCTCTCGACTAACCCCGGCACGTTGCCGTGACAGGCGTTGTAGCCGCTATAGGTATTGGCAATGCCAATGACCGGGCGTGAAAGCGCGTCATCCGTGTAGCCCATTCCCTTGATAAAGGCCTTGCGCAGGAACAGCGAAAAGTCGGCATCGCCGTAGTTGGTTAGGCGATTGGACATGCCCAGAGTAGGGCCGTCGGCGTCAGATTGCTGATGGTCACTGCCTTGGTGGTTGTTTCGGAAGTCCTGGCTCATCGCGGTTTCCTCTATGTTGTTCGCGGCTTGTCGGAGGTCCGTTGATTACGGTTCTTGAACGCAAGGCTAGGCGGTAAAAATCGGCTTGGCAAGATTATTAATAATATTATTGACAATATTGTTGATAGGCAACTACGTTTGATCTTGCAAGCACGCCTTGCACGACAATGTGCGATACAACGACAAACAGCACGTGAGGTAACAACGATGCAAATCCGTAGCGCTTACGCCGCAACCCTACTGTCCGCCCTGATGTTTTCAGGGGCCGCCCAAGCCGATTATTCAGCCGCTGATGAGATCAAGGTGCTGCAAGGTTTCAAGGCCGGTGGGGGCAGTGATGCCTTGGCTCAGTTGACCCAACCGTTCTTGCGGGAGTCGCTGGGTGTGGAATTTATTAACGAGTACTTGCCTGGGGCCACAGGCGCGATTGCCTGGACCCGTCTAGCCCACCAGTCGCCGAATGATGGCAGCGTCATCAGCATCACCAATACGCCGATGTTGATGACCAACTACATCATGAATGACGCCATCAATTATTCGATCGAGGAACTGACGCCAATCGCCAACGTGGTCACCGACCCAGGCATCATCGTGGTGCCAGAGAATAGCCCCTATGAAACCGTGGAAGAGTTCCTCGCTGCCGCTGAGGAAAGACCCGGTGAGATCACGGTGGGCAACTCGGGCGTTGGGGGGGATGACTTCTTCTCGACCATCATGATCGAGAAGGCGACCGGCCTGTCCTTCCAGAAGGTGCCTTTCCAGGGCGATGGTCCATCGGCCACGGCGGCGCTGGGCGGCAAGATCGATGCCAGCTTCAACAACCTGGGTAACGTCTATGGCCACATCGAGTCGGGCAGCCTGCGGCCGCTAGCGATATTTGCCGAAGAGCGTCTGGATATCCTGCCTGATGTGCCCACCATGGTAGAGATGGATATCGACGTCGTGGCGGGTTCCTCACGCGGTTACAGCGCGCCAGCGGGCATTCCGGACGAGGCTCGCGATGAGCTGATCGCTGCCTTTGAGGCGCTGGGAGAGAACGAGGAGTTCCAGAAGACTGCCCAGGAGCGTGCCATGAACCTCGACATCCAGACCGGTGACGATTACGGCCAGATGATGCAGGACATGGAAGGCCAGTTCGTAGAAATCTGGGCAGATGTCAAAGATGAGGTCAACCAGTAAGGCAACGGCGCCAAAGGCGCAATACGGCGATCGACAAGGGGGTGTGAGATGAACATAAGTCGTCTGGTGTTGGGGGTGTTTGCCATTGGCTTAGCAGCGACGTTCTATGTCACTGCGCTTGGCTACCCCGATAAGGCGGCGAACATGCCTCTTATCTACTCGGTCGTCGTGGCCTTGTTAGGCGCGGCGATGGTGGGCCAAGAGATCATCAGTACCCTGCGTCGCCGCAAGGTGTCGGTCGAGGGAGCGGCTACCGCTTCCGATGCTGACCCAGAGGAGACAGCCGTTAGCGAGCAAGAGCACCAACGCAAGCCATGGAAGGCCATGCTGATCTTCCTGCTGGCCGCCGTCTACCTCTATAGCATTTCGATACTGGGGTACCTGGGCGCCACGGTCGGCTTCATGGTCGTGGCCCTGTCGATCATCGGACATCTCTCATGGCGTTTCGCCGCAATCGGTATCGTGTTGCTGGTCACGCTGGTGTGTACGGTTTTCATCGGCTTTTTGGGTCTGCCTGTGCCGCTGCTGCCGCCATTGCTGTCCTCATAACGACATTGTGCGCACTTCTTATCCTCAGCTCGCCTTTATCGGCCCAGCCTGTCAGCGAGTTGGGGGTGGGTGCCTGACGCAGGCTTCTGGAGTCTAGTCATATGGATAACCTTGTTCTGGTGGGCCTGACCAACGTCATCTCGTTCACCAATATTGCCCTGATTCTGGGCGGCACACTACTGGGGCTATTTGTGGGGGCCATGCCAGGGCTCTCTGCCACGATGGCGCTGGCTTTGTTGCTGCCGCTCACCTTCGGTATGGACCCGGCCTCGGGGCTCAGTATGCTGGCGTCGCTCTACGTGGGGGCCTCATACGGTGGTTCGATCGCCGCCATTTTGTTGCGGACACCCGGTACGCCGTCGGCTGCTGCCACCGTGCTTGATGGCTATCCGTTATCGCAACAGGGTCAGGCTGGCAAGGCGTTGGGGGTCTCGATCTTCGCGTCTTTCATCGGGGGGCTGATGAGCGGTATTGCACTGCTCACAGCAGCGCCTCTACTCGGTGTGCTAGTACTCAAGTTCGGCCCGATCGAGCTTTTCGCCATTGCCGTACTGGGCATTACCATCATCGGCTCGCTGGCCCAGGGCTCGGTCATCAGCGGTCTGCTTTCCGGGGCCCTGGGGCTGCTGGTGAGTACTGTCGGCATGGACCTGATCACCGGTACGCCACGCATGACCTACGGCATCATTAATCTTTTCTCGGGCATTGAGTTCACGGTGGCGCTGATCGGACTGTTCTCGATCCCCCAGGCGCTGATCCTGATCGAGAATGCGCATGGTAAACAAAAGGTGGCGAGCAAGATCACCGACCGGTTGATTCCGCCACTGGCCGAGCTTCGCCGTTTGCTCCCCAATATTTTCCGCTCCGGCGGCATTGGCATCATTACCGGTCTGATTCCGGGAACCGGCGGTGATACGGCGAGCTGGTTCGCCTATAACGAGGCGAAACGTTTTGCCAAGGACAAGAGCCGCTTCGGCAAGGGTGACATCGCCGGGGTGGCCGCTCCTGAAGCCGCCAACAATGCGGTGGTCGGCGGTGCCCTGATTCCCACGATTGCCCTGGGCATTCCTGGCAGTTCCTCCACTGCGATTCTATTGGGGGCCCTCATGGTGCAGGGCATCCTGCCCGGCCCCAATCTGCTCACAGATTATGGCGATGTTACCTACACCCTGATCTGGGCGGTCATTTTCGCCAACATTGGCTTACTGCTGGTGGGTCTTTTGTTTACCCGCCTATGCGTGAGTGTGACGCGGATCCCTGACAGCTTTGTGGCCTGCTCGATTATAACGCTGTGTGTGATCGGTGCCTTTGCGATTAACAACAGCCTGTTCGAGGTAGGGATGATGCTCGGTTTTGGGCTGTTCGGTTACTGGATGAACAAGGCGGGCGTGTCGCCAGCGCCGATGGTGATCGGGCTGATTCTTGGGCCGGTCATGGAAACCAGTTTCCAGCAGTCAATGCTGATCGGTCAGGGCAATCTGGGCATCTTTTTGAGCAGCCCTATCGCCGTTGTGTTGCTGTGCATTGCCGCTTTCTCAGTACTGCAGGCGACCCCGTTTTTCCGCTGGCTGCGGGGAACGCTGAGAAGCCGTACTCAGCCGGAATGACTCACTCTCAATGTAAGGATTTACCATGACAACGATAACTGACGTACGAGCTCGGACGGTCAATGTACCGCTGGATAATCCCACCAGCTTTTCCAATCGCCAGGTACTCAAGCGCGATTACGTGCTGGTTGAGGTGGTGGGCGATGATGGCCATGTGGGCATTGGTTTTTGCTATGGCGGCAACAATGCGGGTTCGCTGGTGGCCAATGCCGTCAGGGAACTGCTCAAGCCGGTGCTGATCGGAGCGGACGCCCATTCGACCGAGGCACTGTGGCAGGCAATGTATCAGGAATCGTTGCTGCATGGTCGCTGCGGTTCGGTAATGCGTGCGATCAGTATTCTGGATACCGCGCTTTGGGACCGTAATGCCCGGGCCGCGCAACTGCCGCTTTATAAATACCTGGGCGCAAGCGACACGCAAAGCGTGCCAGCGTATGCCAGCGGGGGTTACTACCTGGACGGCAAGACCCCCGCGATGCTGGGTGAAGAAATGGCCGGCTACGTGGCGAAGGGGTTCAAGGCGGTCAAGGTGAAGGTCGGCCGCGAAGACTTGGCTGGCGAGGAAGCGCGACTGGCGGCGGTGCGCGAGGCAGTAGGCCCCAATGTGCAGGTAATGATGGATGCCAACAATGCCTGGCGGGATCTGCCGTCGGCGCTGGCCTTTATGCGCATGGCCGAACCGTACGACCCTTTCTGGATCGAGGAGCCGTTCAGCCCCGATGATATCGACAACCATCGTCGCCTGGCGGAGCGTACGCCGGTGCCGGTCGCCACGGGCGAAATAGAGGCCGGCCGCTGGCGCTTCAAGGAGTTGCTGGATAAGGAAGCGGCAATGATTCTGCAGACCGATGCCGCCGTATGTGGCGGTATTACCGAGTTTCGGCGCATCGCCGCCACAGCGGCCAGTTACGGTGTCGACATTTACCCGCACTGGTTCCACGACCTGCATATCCACCTGGTGGCGTCGGCACCCAACGTGTCCATGGTCGAGTTCTTCGCTGACGATCAGGTGCTTAACTTCAGGCGTCTGGTGGATACACAGTTGCAGTTTGCCGACGGCCAACTGCTGCTGCCCACCGCTCCGGGACTTGGCTTCGGCTTTGATCAGGCGGCGCTTGAGCGCTATGCCATCGAACCCTGGCACTAACCGTCTTACAACAAGGAGAATGTCATGTCTCAAGTGAGTGGAGACGTCTGGTCACCGGTCATTACCCCCTTCGGCGCCGACCTGGCGCCGGACGAGCAGCGTTTTGTGGCGCATTGCCAATGGCTGGCCTCGAATGGCGTCGGCTTGGCGGTGTTCGGCACCAATTCCGAGGCCAATTCAATGACGGTGGCTGAAAAGCAGGCGTTGTTGCAGGCGCTGGTGGATGGCGGTATCGATCCTGCCCGAGTGATGCCCGGCACCGGCAACTGCGCGATTGACGACTGCGTCTCATTGACCCGTGCGGCGGTGGAGGCGGGCTGTGCCGGTGTGCTGATGCTGCCGCCTTTCTATTACAAGGGGGTCAGCGATGAGGGCTTGTTCCGCTACTACAGTGAAGTGATCAACCGCGTTGCCGATTCACGCCTGCGGATCTACCTCTACCATATTCCGCCGGTCACTCAGGTGCCGCTTTCGCTCGAACTGATCGAACGGTTACGCGATGCTTTCCCTGGCATCATTGCCGGCATCAAGGACAGTGGCGGTGATTGGGCCCACACCCAAGCGTTGACCGAGCGCTTTGCCGGGCAGGATTTCGCCGTGTACGCGGGTAGCGAACGGTTTCTGCTGGATACCTTGCGGGCCGGTGGCGCTGGCTGCATCAGTGCCACGGCCAACGTCAATCCGGCGGCCATCGTTGAGTTGGCACGGCATTGGCAGGAGGGTGATGCCGACGAGCGTCAGCAGCGCCTTAACGTGGTACGCGACCTGTTTGAAACTTATCCGCTGATCCCTGCCATGAAAGCGGCGACGGCATATTTTTCGGGAATCGACGATTGGCGGCGCTTGCGCCCACCCTTGGTGGAGCTGGACGACCAACGTACCGCTGAACTTATGTCTGCGCTCAAAGCGACGGGTTTCCAAATGCAAGGAGTGGGTGAGGCGCGCCATGGCTGAGCAAATAAAACCGTGGCGGATTGTCGCCGTACGCCGACTCAGCGAAGCCCAGCTTGAGGCGCTTTCCGGCATGGCGGAGGTTGACTACTTCGAGGATGTGGACGCCTCCAATCACGCTGACTTTATGGCAGCACTTTCCAAGGCCCATGGCCTGATCGGCGGTAAGCTGGAGCTCAGCGAGGCGATGTTGGCCAAAGCACCAGCGCTACAGGTGGTCGCCACTATTTCGGTAGGCTATGACCATTTGCCCCTTGAAGCGCTGAGCCGGCGCGGCATTCTGCTCTGCAATACACCGGATGTGCTGACCGAGACCACCGCCGATACGGCGTTTGCGCTGATCATGGCGACTCAGCGGCGCCTGGTCGAGCTTTCCAATCTTGTCCGTGACGGTGGCTGGCAGGCCCATATCGGCCCCGAGCATTTCGGCGTGGATGTGCACGGTAAAACCCTGGGCATCGTAGGCGCAGGGCGGATTGGCGCTGCGATTGCCCGGCGCGGGGCACTGGGCTTCGGCATGCCGATCCTGTACACGGCGGCATCGCCCAAACCGGCGCTCGAGCAGGAGCTCGGCGCACAGCGGCGTGATCTTGAGGCATTGTTAGCCCAAGCGGATATCGTCTGTTTGAGCGTGCCCTACAACGCTGACACCCATCACCTGATTGACGCCGATGCCCTGTCCCTTATGAAGCCGACGGCGGCACTGGTCAATGTGGCAAGGGGAAAAGTGGTGGATGAACCGGCGTTGATCGAGGCACTACGCCGCGGTCGTATTCGTGCCGCAGGGCTCGATGTGTTCGCCGAAGAACCATTGCCTGCCGACTCACCGTTGTCCGCCATGGACAATGTGGTGGTTGCCCCGCATATTGGCTCGGCGACCCATGAAACGCGTGACGCCATGGCGCAACTGGCCGTCGATAACCTGGTGGGTGCGCTGGTTGGCAGTGGACCGCTTACCCCCGTTAATGAGGATGTCTGGCGACGGACCTTCTCTGAAGCCCAGGAGACATAATGCCCCGACGATTGGACCATATTCTGAGCCTGGATGACTTCGAGCGGGCCGCCAAGCGGCATTTACCGCGACCGCTGTTTGGCTATGTCGCGAGCGTCGCCGAAGACGGCATGACCGCACGCGCCAGTCGTGATGCTTTCGATCACTACGTGTTTCTACCGCGGGCGCTGGTCAATGTGGCCGATGTATCGACGGAAACCGAGCTCTTTGGTTGCCGCTATGCCTATCCGTTTGGCATTGCCCCAATGGGGATAAGTGCCCTGACGGCCTATCGGGGCGACCGGGTGCTGGCGCGGGCGGCGTCAAACGCTGGCATTCCCATGATCGTTAGCGGTACCTCGTTGATTCCTATGGAAACCTTGGCAGGTCCGAATGGCTCGGATTGGTTCCAGGCCTATCTGCCCGGAACGCCAGAGGAGATTGATGCCCTACTGGCGCGTGTCGAGAAGGCCGGATTTAGCAATCTGGTGATCACCGTGGACTACGCCGTGCCGCCCAATCCTGAAAACCACCGGCGAGCGGGTTTCTCTTCGCCGCTGCGCCCCAGCCTCCGGCTCGCCTTGGATGGCCTGGTACGGCCACGTTGGCTATTCGGGACCTTTTTAAAGACATTGTGGTACCACGGCGTTCCGCACTTCGAGAATAACGCGGCAACGCGTGGCGTGCCGGTGCTGGCAAAAAACGTTAACCGGGATTTCTCGGGCCGTCGGCACCTGGATTGGTCAACGCTTGATCGGGTTCGGGCGTGCTGGAAGGGTAACCTGATAGTGAAAGGTATTCTCCACCCAGACGATGCACGACGGGCCGTCAGTGCCGGTGCCGATGGGGTGATTGTTTCCAACCATGGTGGCCGTCAGCTCGATGCCACCGTGGCACCGCTGACCATGCTGCCCGAGGTGGTGGAGGCAGTTGGTGAAGCGGTGCCGGTGATGATCGATGGCAGCTTCCGGCGTGGCAGCCAGGTGCTCAAGGCGTTGTCCTTGGGCGCCAGCTTCGTGTTTCTGGGCCGTCCCTTTAATTATGCGGCCAGCATCGCGGGCGACGCCGGTGTGGAGAAAGCGGTCACGCTCTTGGGTGACGAAATAGAACGCGATATGGCGCTGCTCGGCGTAACAAGCGTCAAGGCGTTATCCGTGGATTTACTAAAGCGAAATGGGTTCTATTAGTTCTATTTAAACTGATGTGGATTCAGTGAAAGTGTTCCATCCATCGCGATGAACCTGCTGGCCTGGCCCATCAGAAACGCGGCGCTCAACGGCGGGGCGCCATGAACTTCAACTGTTTTCCGTATTGCCCCCTGATTTTGTTGACGAGCAGATCAAAGTCTCCAGCGCCTGAGGTCAGCACGATGACCTCGGCTGTCTCCGCGCGCTCCATGACATCGAGCACGATGCCAACATCCCAATCCCCTTTTGCAGAACCGTCTGAACGCTGACTAAAAGGCGTTCACGACGCCTCTGTTGGTGGTGGATATCGCCCAAAACTTATTGTCATCAAAGTGGCGGCCATAGGTTTCGAGCACGTCGGCGTCAACTTTTGCGTAAAGCGTCTGTGTTTTATCCCGTCCCGGGCGGGCAAGGAAGGTGGCGAGGTTTTTAGTGTCAATACAACTTTTAGGTAAATTTTTTTTAATATGAAAAGCGAGAAAAGTACCTTTTTATGGAATGATCATTACATTAGCATGCTAATCACCTAGTGGAGAGCATTTCTCCGTACCAACCCAAGGAGACGTATCATGAAACTCAGGACAACGCTTTCAGCTCTTGTCATTGTCGCCATTCCCATGGTCGCCCAGGCCGACCCGGCCACTGAGCGTGCCATTCAACTGAACGAGCCTCTGAAGACTGGCCAGGTAACGCAACAGGACGCTGATACGTCGGTATCGGTCATGGATTTATCCCAGGATATCGTGAGCGAAGGCGACAGCGCTGCCATGAAAAAAGCACGCGCTAGCCTTAGAACGGAAAATCAGCACGAGACAGATATCCAGTTGAGCGCTGATCAACTGGAACTGGCGCGCGAAGCGACCACCTAAACGCGATCGAATACCGACGTGCTATTTGGCTTATGAGCCTCGGGGCCCCGACACACTGTCGGGGCCTTTTTAGTTTACGAACTCATGAATCAAAGAACCATGGCGTTCATGGTTTGCTACTCTGCCCGCCACTTGCTCGACGAGCCCCATCTGGTCACCGCCGCCTCGGCTGGCTCGCGATGGTGGCCCTGCCATGTTCCAGCCGCTGCATTCAGCGGCGCTCAGTGCCCCCATCAAGCACGCGAAGAGAGTTGGTTCGAGCGAGCAGGGGGCCAACGCTCAGGGCGGTTGCGGTAATGCAGGCCTGGGCACTCACAGCGAATCGCT
Organism: Vreelandella janggokensis; assembly: GCF_031451615.1. NCBI lineage: Bacteria > Pseudomonadati > Pseudomonadota > Gammaproteobacteria > Oceanospirillales > Halomonadaceae > Vreelandella > Vreelandella janggokensis. Next base: position 337,791 of record NZ_JARWAJ010000002.1, read on the forward strand.
AGTCTTTGACTACCATCCGCCTGAGCAGCAGAGGCAGCAGCAACATCAGTAGCGTGATACGTAGCAGGTGGTGAGTGGTAACAAAGGCAGGGTCGATACCCAAGCTCAGTGCAACCAGGCTTAACTCCGGGGCACCGCCGGGCATGTAGGCGAGCAGCGCTGCCGCGGCGGAATACCCGGTGAGCAGGTGGCCTGCCCAGGCCGCGATAATGGCGAGAAACAACAGTACCAGGGCCTGAATGACGGCCATCAGTAGCGCCATGCCCACCGCGCCAAGCTTGGCGCCAGCAAAGCGCACGCCCACGGAGATACCGATGATCACCTGGGCGAACGCAATGATCGCCGGGGGCACCGCGGCGTGGGTGAGGCCGGAGAAGTGCAGTACCCCTGAAACCAGCGCCGGGCCGAACAGCAGCGGGCTGGGCAGCCGAAGGATCTTGCCCAGCGATACGCCGCTGATGCCCGCCGCCAACAGCCAGCCGATATCTATCGGGGTTGGCATCCATAGCCACTGTGACAATGCGGGCGTGGCACCGCCAATATCGACATGGCCGATAAACTGCAGCGCAGGCGGAATGGCCACCAGCAGCACCAGGATACGCACGGCGTGGGTAATGCCGATAATGCGTAGATCGGCACCGGAGGAGAGCGCCATCCCCGTCACCGTGGAGACCCCGCCAGGCACGCCAGAGTAGAGCGACGTCTCCCAGGAATGCCCGGCCACGCGGCAGGAGAACCAAACCGAGAAGGTCATCATTACCGCCGTGGCGATCAGCATGACGGCAAGGCTGATACCCCAAAGGCTGGCGTCGCCGGTCATCTCCGGTGTGAACGCTGAACCGAGCATGACCCCAATGACCACCAGTACCCCCTTGCGCCCCTTGCGCGGTGACTCAAGAGGGACGCCCGCCAGAGAGGCCAAGGTGGTGGCGATCATGGCGCCCAGTAACCAGGGGAGGGGAAGTTGTAGCCAGTAAGCCAGCCCACCCCCGACAATCCCGAGCGCCAACGTCGGCAGAAAACGACCCAGCGAGCCTATCCGTGCTGCCAGCATGGCTTTCAATCTCCTTTTAGCGTTAAAACCCCGGCAGTTGAGAACATCTGCCGGGGCGGTCGTGTCGAGCGATCGGCGTTTGGCTTTTCGTCAATCAGCGTCTGGCCGCAAGCATCTTCGGCACTGCCCAGGGCAGCACCAGCAGCAAGGCAGCGGCTATCCACAGCCCCAGTGAAATACCCGACTGCCATAGGATGCCGACATCACCACCGCTAATGGACAGCGCGCGGCGCAGGTTCTGCTCCATCAAGCCACCCAGCACGTAGCCAAGAATCACGGGGGCCAGGGAGAACCCCAGCTTGCGCAGCAGGTAGCCAAACACGCCGATGATCAGCATCAGGTAGATGGCAAACAGGTCGGAGTGCAACTGGTAGACGCCGACGAACGCCAGGATAGCAATGGCGGGTACCAATACCCAGCGCGGGATGGTCAGCACGCGGGCAAATACGCCAGCCAGCGGCAGGTTCAGCATCAGCAGCACAACGTTACCGATGTAAAGCGAGGCGATCAGGCCACCGGCCACTTCCGGGCGCTCGGTGAACATCATCGGTCCTGGGGTGATGTTGTAAAGCATCAGCGCGCCCAGCAATACGGCCGTGGTGCCCGAGCCGGGAATGCCTAACGTCAGCATGGGCACGAAGGAGCCCACCGCGGCCGCGTTGTTGGCTGACTCTGGCGCTGCCAGGCCGCGCATGTCGCCCTTGCCAAAGGTATTGTCCTTGTCGGAAAGGCGCTTTTCGGTAGTGTAGGAGACGGCGCCCGCCACCGACGCCCCGGTCCCGGGGAGAACGCCGATGATAAAGCCGAGCAATCCCGACCGGCCGATAGCACCTTTACAGGCGATAACTTCCTTGAGGGTGACAAAGACACGACCCAGCGGCGGGAGCTTGCCGTCGTACTCCGAGCGGTGAGCATGCTCAAGCATCAGCAGAATTTCGCTGATGGCAAACAGCCCGATGATCATCACCACAAAGTCGATGCCGTCGTAGAGCTCGGGCAAACCGAAGGTATAGCGCAACACGCCGCTGCCGGAGTCGATACCCACGGTGGCAATCAGCACGCCGAGCACCGCGCCAATGGCGGTCTTGATAGGATCCTTGCCCATCATCACCGACATCGAGGAGAAAGCGAAGATCATGAGCGCAAAAAATTCGGCCGGGCCGAACATCACCGCGACTTCCGCCAGCAGCGGTGCGAAAAGTGTCAGGCCGATAATGGCAATGGTGGCGCCAATGAAGGAGCTAACGGCCGAAAGGCCTAGCGCGGGGCCGGCAAGCCCTTTCTGTGCCAGCGGGTAGCCGTCCAGGGTGGTCATGACCGCTCCGGCATCACCGGGCACATTGAGCAGGATGCTCGACATGCGTCCGCCGTATTCGGCGCCGGTGTAGACGGCGGCCAGCAGGATCAGCGATGACTCCGCCGGCAAGCCGAGGGTGTAGGCCAACGGCATCAGAATGGCGATGCCGTTGATCGGGCCAATACCCGGCAAGGCCCCGAACAGGGTGCCCAGCAGGGCGCCAAGGAAGGCCAGGCCCAGGTTGAGAGGGGTTAGCGCAACCCCGAAGCCGTCGATCAGGAAATCGAACATCTCAGCGATCCTTTAGATGAAGCTGGCGAACAAGTAGCCAGAAGGCAGACTGATGCCGAGGGCGGCGGTGAACAGAAAATAGCCGACAATCGACATGATAATGCCGGTGATCAGTGCCTTACCCCAGGTGGCATCAAACAGCCGCGCCAGGGCGGTGACGACCAGCATCGATGAGACGATGAACCCCAGCTGTCTGAACAAGACGGCGTAGACCAGCAGTAAAACCAGCACCAGTAACAACCGGAGCGCCAGTGTCTTGTGCGGCCAGCTACCGTTGTCGCCGGGCCTTAAGATCATGACCAGCGATAGTAAGGTCAGCAGAATCGACAGCCCCAACGGGAATGCCTTGGGGCCGACGGGCTCATAGCTGAAAGGTATCTCCAACTGAACGGCCTGGACGGCGATAAACGCCGCCAGACCAATCAGGGCAATACCCAGTACTCGGTCGGCGGCGATGCTCATTGCGTCAGACCCACTTCTTCGGCCAGCCCTTTGAACTCGGTAACCTGTTCCTTGACGTAGCTGTCGAAGTCGTCACCGAAGCGTGACATCGGGAAGAGACCACGCGCTTCACGCAGTTCTGCAAAGACAGGGTCTTCTGCCAGTGCCTGCATGCGCTCGATCCAGGCCTGGTAGGCTTCATCGCTGACCTCCGGCCCCATGTAATAGCCACGCCAGATCGGCCATTCCACGTCGTAGCCCTGCTCGGCCGCGGTAGGGATGTCGGCGTAGGGGCCACCCATCCGCTCTTCGGAAAGTGACGCCAGTACGCGGATCTTGCCGCTCTCAAGCTGAGACTTGAGTTCCGAGAGGTCGCCGGTGAACACTTGAATGTGGTCACCGAGCAATGCCGCCAGGGCCTCGCCGCCACCCTCGAAGGCCACGTAACGTAGATCTCTCGGTGACATGTCCCCGGACTTGGCAATCAAGGCCGCCTTCATCCAGTCCTGGCTGCCCACGGTTCCGCCAGCGCCGAAGGCAATCTCGTTGGGATTTTCTTTGAGATCGGCCATCAGCTCTTCGAGATTTTCCCAAGGGGCATCGGCACTGACGACGATCGCGCCATAGTCGACGCCGAGCGCGCCCAGCCAGCGCACTTCATCGGCGTCGTACTGGCCAAACTTGCCAAGCGCCAAATTGACGGCGGCACCTGTGCTGGCGGCAACGATCAGGCCAGGGTCATCGGTACGTACACCGTTGACATGGTTATAAGCCACCGCGCCAATGCCACCGGGCATGTAGCTGACCATCATCGGCTTGTTGATCATGCCGGTATCCTGCAGGCCGTTGGCGGCCAGGCGGCAGGTCAGGTCGTAGCCACCGCCGGGCTTGGCTGGCGCGATGCACTCGGTGGATTCCGGGATCGTCTGAGCGTGGGCCTGGCCCATCAACATTGCACTGCCTAGGACGGCAAGGCCAGAGGCGCGGCGAAGGATTGGGTTGATCTTCATGACGAACTCCTGTTCTCTTGTTGTCGTCGGGCGCGGGGAATGTCCGAGCCCGGTCATACCAGATGACAGTCGCCATGTTAGGCAGGCAACCTTTCACCAACCTGTCATCTTTCCAATACTGTTCTGAGACTTTAGTCACATGCGCCTAATCATCGTGGAAGACGATCCGATGATCGCCCGCTCGCTGGACAATGCGCTTGCTCGTCTGAGCAATACCGTTGATGCCTTCACGCGCGCCAGCGAGGCGCGTACGGCGTTGCAAAATGACGCTTTCGATCTTGTTGTGCTCGACCTGGGGTTGCCTGATGGCGATGGTCTTGAATTGCTGAGGGAATTACGCGAGCGAGGTGACAGGACACCGGTGCTGATCCTGACGGCTCGGGACGGTATCGACGATCGCGTCCATGGTCTCGATCTGGGTGCGGATGACTACCTTGCCAAGCCGTTCTCGGTGGCAGAGCTTGAAGCCCGTGTGCGTGCCTTGCTACGGCGCAGCCAGCAGCGCAGCGATAATCGACTGAAATACGGCCCTTTATGCCTGGATCCCACGGCGGGCGTCGCGACACTCGATGGCACAGTGCTTGAATTGCCCCGCCGTGAGCTGCGCCTGCTTGAGGGGCTGCTGTTACACGCGGGCAATATCGCCCCGCGTGAGATGCTTGAAGGGCGAGTGTTCAGCTTCGGGGACGTTGGCTCCAACGCACTGGAAGTTTACGTGAGTCGGTTGCGCAAGCGACTTCAAGGAAGCTGTCTGCGTATCCGAACCTTTCGTGGCCTGGGCTATCGCCTTGAGGAAGCGCCCAGGTGATTCACGTTCAGGGCACGCTAAAAGCGCGTCTGGCTATCTGGCTGCTCGTCATGGTCTCGGGGCTCGGTACGCTACTGCTGATGGAGGCTTATTATTCCACCCAGCGCGCGGCCGAACGCGCCTATGACAGTCAGCTTGAAGCGGCTGCACTGACGACCGCCGAGTCGGTGCAATGGGAAGGCAGCGAACCTGTCGTCAGGATTCCGCCCGCTGCCCTGCAAATTCTGGCAACCTCTCATCAGGAACGGGTCTTCTACGCCGTGCTCGACCCTGACGGACGACGTATCTCGGCCAACCTCGATATCCCCATCCCCAGGGCAGGGCGTGACAAGGCGGCCATCGAGCCCACCTGGCTTGATCTGACGCAGGCGGGTACCCGCTGGCGGTTGCACGGGAGGGAATACGACTCAGCGGGATGGGACATTCAGGATCCCGTGCAGATCTGGGTGGGGCACACGGTCAATGGGCGTCAGGCATTGGCAAAAGAGCTGTTTGATCGAGCGGTCATTCGATTTATCGCCATGGTGCTGCTGGCAGGCATCCTGATGCTGTTGGCAATGCGAGTGGCATTGAAACCGATGCGCCAGTTGCGCCATCAATTGCGACAACGCACCGCCGATGACACGCGGCCACTCAATGGCAATGTGCCGGAAGAATTGCGTGAAACGGTCGAGGCGCTTGATACGCTGTTTGCCCGCCAGCGCGAGAGCCGCGACAACCTGTTGCGCTTCACGGCGGACGCCAGCCATCAGCTCAAGACCCCGCTAGCGGGCCTGCAGAGTACCAGCGAGCTGGCTCTGCATAGCCGCGACCCTGATGAGTGGTATCGAGCCCTGTCGGATGTGCACGACGGGGCGAAACGCACCAGCCGCCTTGCCAGCCAGCTGTTGAGCCTTGCGCGCCTGCGCCATATTGAAGAAGCTGACGAGCTCAAGCCGCTCGACCTGAAAACGACGCTCCATGACACCGTGCTGGAATGGGCCCAGCGCGAGGTGGCGATGCACCACGACCTGGGGCTGGACGAGCTGCCTGCCGGGCCTGCCATGATACGGGGTCAAGCCTGGGCCCTCAGCGAGCTGCTGGGCAACCTGATCGACAACGCGCTGCGCTATACCCCCGCCGGTAGTGAGATTACCCTGGGACTCAAGACCAGCGACGATCACATCGTGCTCTATATCGAGGATAATGGCCCGGGGGTGGAGCCCGACGTTCGTCAACGGATGTTTCAGCCCTTTGAACGCGGCGGACGCCAGGATACGCAGGGGTCAGGCCTCGGTCTGGCGATTGTGGATTCCATTGCGCAACGCCATGAGGCCGATTTGCAGGTCAAAGAGAGGCAACCGCATGGGCTTCGGATTGAGTTGCACTTCCTGGCGATAAGAGGGGAACCCTGATGCACCGCCTTTGGCTGACGACGGCCCTGCTGGTTGTCTTTTTATCATCCTCTCAGCGTTTGCAAGCGATGCCGCTGGTGGTGGAAGCCGCCTTGGATCGGCAGGTCGTCGCGCCTCTTTTGGCGGCTTTCGAGCAGGCCCACCCCGCTATCGAGCTCATCTACCGTGATCGTTCCACATTGGAAGTCAATGACTTGATAGCGACAGCGGACCCACCGCCCGACGTGGTGATCAGCTCCGCCATGCCCTGGCAGATGAACCGGGTGAACCAGGGCTATGCCCAACAGCTGGATTCGGCACAGGCCAGTGAATGGCCCGACTGGGCCAAATGGCGGAATGAGCTGTTCGGCTTCACCTTCGAGCCGATCGTCATGGCTTACCGGCTTGATCTGGCGCGCCACATCCTGCCACCGCAAACGCATGCAGACCTTCACACACTGCTAAGCGAACAGCGTGAGGTGTTACAGGGTAAGGTAACCACCTATTCCCCGTCAGAAAGCGGTATCGGTTATACCCTGTTCCAGCAGGATGCCCGTTATACCGAGAGGTTCTGGGATCTGGTGACGGTACTGGGGGATGCCGACGCCCAGCTCGAAGCCAATACCCGCTCGATGCTGGAGGGACTGACGGAGGGACGCTACTGGCTGGGTTATAACCTGCTGGGTTCCTATGCCATGGTGTGGGCTCAGGAAAATCCCGAGGTGATTGTGCAGGTACCTCAGGACTATGCCCTGGTGATGATGCGAACCGGGTTCATCCACCGTGATGCGCCGAATCTGCGGGCAGCTCAAGCCTTTATGAACTTTCTGCTCAGCCGGGATGGTCAGCGTGTATTGGCGGCGCAAACACCGCTGTTCAGCGTGCGGCCCGATGTGGTCGGGCCTTACACCGCTCAACGCTTGCGCGATCAGGTCGGCGATCGTCTCTATCCCATCACCCTTAACGCCTCGGTGCTTGCCTTTGTCGATGCCCTACGCCGGGATGCGTTTATGGCACGGTGGCAGCGTGAGTTTAGTCGCTATCAGCGCGGCGATGATTAATGCACTGTTATGCCGTTTTTGTTAACGCTAACCTAGCAGCAGTTCTTTATCGATATGTATAAAACTATTTGCCTCGTTTATCAGTGAGGCGGCTGTAAACTGAGGGACGCCGTAAACCTCAACGGTTTTACCATGTTGAGTGCGGATTTTATTGACGAGTAGGTCAAAGTCCCCATCACCGGTTACCAGCACGATAATATCGGCCTGTTCGGCGTACTCTATTGCATCAAGGGCAATGCCAACATCCCAATCACCCTTGGCGGAGCCGTCCGAGCGTTGAATGAAGGGCTTTAGCTTCACTTCAAACCCAATGGCCCTTAGTATCGTTTGAAACTCGCGTTGTTTTTTATCGCCTTTGTCGATGGCATAACAAACGGCTTTCACAACGTCTCTTCCTGTCGTTGCTTGAGCCCAAAACTTATTGTAATCAAAGTTTTTCCCGTATGCTGATCGCACCGTGTAATAGATGTTTTGAATATCCACAAATATGGCGACTTTTTTCATAAAATATAACTTTTATCCCGTGAGTGGTATTCAGTTCAAGCCGAACAGTTGGCTGATCAGCGGAATCAGCACGGAGCTGAATATCCCCGTCATGCCCATCGCCAGGCCGGCAAAGGCGCCCGCGAGGGTGTTGCGTTGCATGGCATAGGCCGTTCCGAACCCGTGTGCGGCCAGGCCGAGTGCGAAGCCGCTTGACGTATGTGAACGCACCTTGAGAACGCGAAATACCAACGGGGCTAGCAGGCAGCCCATCACGCCGGTGGTCAACGATAAACCGGCGGATAGGGATGGGAATCCGCCTATCTGTTCCGAGATGCCAATGGCGATGGGAGAGGTGACCGATTTAGGGGCCATTGATAGCAACAGCGCATCGCTGGCGCCAAAAAGCTGGCCAATCAGCAAGGTGGTCACGACGGCCGTCAGGCTGCCGCTTAGGCAAACGACCAGCAACGGCAGCAGCATTTGGCGGATACGTGCACGGTGGTCATAAAGGGGCACGGCCAGCGCCACGGTGGCGGGACCCAGCAGAAAATGAATAAACTGCGCCCCTTCAAAGTAGGTGTCGTAGTCGGTGCCGCTAAGGGTCAGCAGCAGGATGATCATCAACATCGCAACCAGCACCGGATGCAGCAGCGCAGTGCCACCTGCCTTACGATTAAGCATGCTGGCTGACAGGTAAGCCCCCAGCGTAATCACAATCCAGAACAAAGGCCGAGCGTTGAAGTAAACCCAAAAAGTGGTGAGCTCCATCGCTTATTCCTTATGCTTGTATTGACGTCTTTCAAACGCCTGCAGCATCCAGCCGGTTAGCGACAAGGTAATGAGGGTGCTCAGTAGCAGCGATGCCAGAATCGTGAGCCACTGCTGGGCGAGTGTCTCTGCAAATAGCATCAAACCGACGCCTGCCGGGACAAACAGCAACGATAAATGCCGAACCAAACCCTCGGCAGGTAAACGCAGGCTATCGGGCACGCGGCCATGGAACATCAGCCCAATCAGCAGGAGTAGCATTCCCGCTACCGGGCCTGGAATTGGCCAGCCGAACCATACCATCAGCCACTCGCCCATTAATTGGCAAATCAGCAGTATCAAAAAACCCTTAACCATATGGATGACCTCGCCAGTTGTTCGGAAAGGGTCAAGCGTTGTATGTCCCTGTGGCGAGTTCACCATATCAGGGATAGTGTTGATACTCAGGAATAGTGTTGATACATGCTATGAGATGACGGACAAAACGTAAGGCGCGCCTACCAGCGTCAGGAATTTGAGTATTCCAGAGACTGATAGACGCGCCCATCGTGATACATATGGCGTTAAAGGAACGCTAGACGTAGAAGTCCAGATCCTCCTGCGCTTTCAGTAGATCCCGCATCTTGATGGGATCGTCGCCAAAGAAGAAGAGCAGGCCCCAGTGCGTCCCGAAGGCCGACCGGTCTGGCACGGTCTCTTCCGTCGGCGCGACCAGTTCATGGGACTCGAAATAGGGATGCTCGATCGTTTCTTTGGGCATCTCCAGCTTGCTGACCACGCGGCGCCTTGGGTACACACCGAAGCAGCCTGCGTAGCCTTTTGCGTCGACCACCTCGCGTGGGAAGAAGGCGGCCACTTCCTCTTTAGTACTTTTCGGGTCGAACACCAGCATTGAGGCCTGGTACGCATTGAACCCGTAGGCTTTTTCGATAAGCTCGAACGCCTTGAAGCCGGGCGGACGATAGGCAACCTCGCCAAAGTACATCTCGCCGTCAGCGGTGACGAAGTACTCGGGGTGAATCAGGCCGAACTGGATGTCGAACGTTTTAATCAGCAATTCGATCTGCTTGGTAATCGCGTTGCGCCAGCTTTCGAGTTCTTGCGTGGCGGGCACGAAGACCGAATAGCCCAGCGTCACGTATTCCGAGATGTTAAGGAACTGGATCTTGCCATCGTGTATCCAGGCTTCAACGGCAAATTCCCATCCATCCAGGTGACTTTCCATCAGCAGCGGATATTCTTCGTCGGGAATGTGTTCAATTTCTTCCACCGTACGGATCATGCGGTGGCCGAGGCAGCCAGCTTTATCGAATGCCTTGACGTGAATCGGGTCGTCCGGGTCACCATCGAGCTTGAGCAGTGTCTGGTTGACGCGCTTCATGAAGCGGATAACGTCTTCTTTCTCGTGGGCTTCCTCGAAAATCCCCACGCGAATACCGCCAAGCTGAGCACGACGTTTCATGAGGGCCTTGTCGCGGAACAGGATGGATTGCCCATACATGCGTGGACTGTCCAGAAGGACAGAGTTTATCGCACCGGACCACTCAACGGTTTCTTCAAACAGTGGGATCGCAACGTCGACGCCTTCGGCTTTCAACCTTTCGGCGATTTCCATGGACCGGTCATTCAGCCGGATAAAATCCCAGGCGATGAAGGGGATATTGTTAGCGGTGCAGAAATCTTCGGCCCATTCCGGGGCCACTACGACATAACGGCGGTCAAATTTTTGCGCCGCCTTGATCGCGTTGACACTCCAGCCGAGCAGGGCGATGTAGCCCTTGTTAGGGTCCTTCGGGGTCTCGGTACCTTTAACCGAATCCATTTCGGGGTCGCGCCAAGCGGTTACCGATTCGGGTAACTGCTTTTCTGATGTTATCGACATTCGATGTTCTCCTTTGCGGGTTAACCGAGACAGACTGCGACAACATAGGGGTGTACAAGATGAAGCAAGACGCAGTCAGTGTGTTTAGAGATGATCGACCATGTCAGCAGTAGGAACTTTTCAACACATCTACTCTAACCCTAACCTAGTCGATTCCCATGTGGATGGCAATTTGATTGTAGTATTTTCGGAAAAAGGTTGTATAAGTTTTCCTGAATCAAGGCAGGCTGGTCGAGGCGGCAGGATGGTAATGCTATGTTGCTAACGTACCACCGACACGGAGTTTGATGAAAGCGGTATTGGTGGCTAACCTTGTAAAGGTTGTGTCAAATTAATCGCATTTCATTCAACAGGAGGTTGACGTTATGTCCAGCCCTGAGCATAAGCAGAAAATATGGAAGATGATCAAAGACATTAAAGTCGGCATGCTAGTAACGCTGGATGACGATGTCCCGCGAGCCAGGCCGATGCACCTGGTGCAGGATGACTATGACGGTACTCTGTGGTTCTTTACCCGGCGCAGTGCTGAAAAGGTAACCGAAACCGAGCGTGATCATGATGTATGCCTTAGCTTCTCTGATCAGGAAGAGGGTATCTACGTGTCGCTATCGGGCAAGGCCAACCTCACCGATAGCCGCGACCTGATTGAAAGATACTGGAACCCTTTCATCGCGGCCTGGTTCCCGGAAGGCAAAGACGATCCTGACGTGGCCCTGCTGGAAGTCAAGGTGCAAATGGGTGAGCACTGGAAAGCCAAGGAAAGCAAGGCGTTCCAGCTATATGAGGTAGCCAAAGCCAACGTCAAAAAAGACACGACACCAAACCTTGGCGAAAACGAAAAGTTCGGTGGCTAGTGCAGCCGGGCGGCAACCAAGCCGTCCGTCTGGTATTAGAGCTTGACGGTGGGGTCGCCAAAGCCTTGAGGCACATACAGGTTGTGCTCACCAAGGTTGCGGGTATCGGTTTCACCGCAAAGTGCCATGGTGGTGTCCAACTCCTTGTGGATGATCTCCAGCGCCCGAGTGACGCCGGCCTCGCCCGCAGCGCCTAGCCCATAGGTGTAGGCTCTACCGATGTAGGTGCCCTTGGCACCCAGCGCAAGCGCCTTGAGGACATCCTGGCCCGAGCGAATCCCCGAATCGAGATGCACCTCCACCTTGTCGCCCACGGCGTCCATGATGGCGGGCAGCATACGGATAGAGCTCATGGCACCATCCAGTTGGCGCCCCCCGTGGTTGGAAACGATGATGGCATCCACGCCGATTTCGGCGGCACGACGCGCATCTTCTGGCGCCATGATGCCCTTGACGATCAGTTTGCCGCCCCACCACTCCTTGAATTGAGCAATTCGATTCCAGTCCAGCGATACATCAAACGCTTCCGCCGTCCAGGTTGATAATGACGAAGGGTCCGTCACCCCTTTGGCATGGCCGACGATATTGCCAAATGAGCGCCGCTTGGTTTGCAGCATTTCAAGCCCCCAGGGAATCTTGGTGGCCATGTTGGCGATTGAGCGAGGGGTCAATTTGGGGGGCGCTGACAGCCCATTCTTGATGTCTTTATGGCGTTGGCCAAGCACCTGCAGATCCACCGTCACCACAATCGCGGAACACTTCGCCGCTCTGGCGCGTTCGATCAGACGGCGCATGAAATCGTCATCTTTGAGCGTGTATACCTGGAACCAAAACGGCTTGGTGGTGTGCTCGGCAACGTCTTCAATCGAACAGATCGACATGGTCGACAGGGTGTATGGCACGCCGAATTTCTCGGCTGCCCGCGCCGCCTTGATCTCACCGTCAGCGGACTGCATGCCGGTCAGCCCCACTGGCGCCAGGGCCACCGGCATGGCCACGTCTTCGCCGATCATCTGGTTGCGCGTGGTACGCCCCGACATGTCGACCGCCACTCGCTGCTTGAGGTGGATGTGCTGAAAGTCGCTGGTGTTTTCGCGAAAGGTCTGCTCTGTCCAACTGCCCGACTCAGCATAGTCATAGAACATCTTGGGCGTGCGGCGGACATAACGACGACGGAGATCTTCGATATTGGTATAGACCGGCATGTGTAATCCTATGAAGTGTAAGAATGGCAGCAGACGTTCTCGGCAGCAGACCCAGACCACCACCAATGACTTTTTTAACAGAATACCGCCTTGAATACATAGCCCGGCATAAAATTAAACGGCAGGATGATAAGGCGTCATCGCACTCCGGTTTTTTCGTTCGCGCTGTTGACGTGTGGGTTATGAAAGCGCAAGGTGGTGGCAGTTGGATAGCAAGTTGAACGTAGTCAGTAGCATCGAAGCATCTTTAGTGTTTGAGCCTGGTGAAAGTTTCTTGTTCTACCCATCGCAACTCGGGTATTTCCCCGGCATACATTTCGCTAAATCGAGGATTTCGATCATGGCAACTGGCACAGTAAAATGGTTTAACGACGCAAAAGGCTACGGCTTCATTTCTACATCAGAAGGCGGCGACGACCTGTTTGCGCATTTCTCCGAAATTCAGGCTGAAGGCTTCAAATCCCTGCAAGACGGTCAAGAGGTTTCTTTTGACGTCACTCAGGGTCAAAAAGGCCTTCAAGCTTCCAACATTAAAGTACTGTCGTGAACGACATGCTATAACGTTGGTTACCGACGCGTCGGTAAGCTTAAAACCCCGCCATGTGCGGGGTTTTTGCGTATCTACCCCGGCGTTTTTGTGTTGAAAAGTGTGCGTGCCGACCGCTCCAGCATGTATCAAAGCGTCACTTTACCCCGCAGATTCTTGGTTTTGCCTTTACGCGTTTTGGCATCCACCCGTTTGCGCTTGGCGGAACGGGTGGGTCTTGTCGGCTTGCGCGTTTTTTGCTGCTTGACCGCTGCGCGAATCAATTCGCGTAGCCTTGCCAGGGCATCTTCGCGGTTTTGCTCCTGGGTGCGATAGCGCTGGGCCTTGATGATGATCACGCCTTCCTGGGTGATGCGCTGATCAGTCAGCGCCAGAAGCCGCTCTTTGTAGAAGGGCGGCAAACTCGAGCGATGAATGTCGAAACGCAGATGGATGGCCGAGGCCACCTTGTTGACGTTCTGGCCGCCAGCTCCCTGCGCACGAATGGGGTGTAGCTCGATTTCCCATTCAGCCAGCTCCACATTGTTGGAAATACGTAGCATAGGACTCCTTGGCATACTGGGTTGATCGTAAAATGTCATAAATGGTTTGACTGGCGACGAGCGTCGCAATCCGTTTAGGGCCTTTTGACGTTTCATCGCGGTGCGAATGAAACGTCAAAAGATCCTATATGTTTATAATAGGTAGTTTTTTTATGCCATGGAGAAGCCGATGAACGACGTTATCAAGCTGCTGACCTCGCACCGTTCGATCCGCAAGTTTGAGTCGCGCGAGATGCCCGACGGATTATTAACTGAACTGATCCGCGCTGGGCAGGGCGCCGCGACGTCCAGCCATATTCAAGCCTACAGTGTGATGCGTGTCACCGATATGGCGAAACGTGAACAGTTGGTCGAGCTAACCGGCGGCCAGGGCTACGTGGCAAGCTGCAGCGAGTTTTTGGTCTTCTGTGCCGACATGAAGCGCCCGCTTGAAGCCGCCGAGCGCACTGGGGAGGAGGACGTCATCAGCGGCATGACCGAACAGTTGCTGGTCGCCACGGTGGATGTATCGCTTGTCGCGCAAAACGTGGCCATTGCGGCGGAGTCGGAAGGGCTCGGCATCTGCTATATCGGCGGGATACGCAATAATCCCCAGGCGGTCAGTGACCTGCTGGACCTGCCGACGCATGTCTACCCGGTATTTGGTATGTGCATCGGCTATCCCGCTCATGACCCCGATGTTAAACCACGTCTACCGGTTGAGGCGGTGCTCAAGGAAAATCATTACAGCGATGACTCTGAGCAAGTCGCAGCCTTCGACCAAACCATGCAAACCTACTATCAGGGCCGTAAAGGTGGCAACAAAGACACGGATTGGTCGCACAACCTGACGCCGTTATTTACCCAAAAGCTGCGTCCGCATATGCGTGAATTTCTGATTGAGAAAGGATTCAAGATGAAGTGAGGCGATCTACATACAAACAGCACCGTCGTGGATACGGATGTTGATTCGCTTCAAGCCCTGCGAACAAACTCGTTGGGCTTTTTGTTTTTATAAGAGCGACGTAGCCTTCGCTGCGATTCGCCACTGTTACCATCAGCTTCTTCCTATATACCTCAAGCGATCATCTTATGACTCGCCAAGTATCTGAGCCATCACATCATAGTGAGGTTTACGCTGAGTAATGGTGAGCATTTACTATCCCTCCCTTCGCCTAATAATACCTTGGATGATGCCGGGCTGAGCGAGTTCCACCATGCTTAACTTTGCGATAAGTCATGAATGGTGAAAACTCGAGAAGCCTCTTGCACTATTCATTACGACTAATGGCTAAGAGGAAAATCATTGATATGCAGCTATCTATTTTGTACAAATGTACAAAATATTGGTACAACTGCCTAAATTGAGGCGTGTAAATTAAGTGAAAACTGTAAACGTAAAAGAAAGAGTGCTTGAGGCCGCGCAAATGTTGTTCTCGAAAAACGGCTATAACGCCGTATCAATGAGAGCGATTGCCAAGGCTGCAGATGCCAATGTTGGCAGCTTGACCTATCACTTTGGTTCGAAGGCGAATTTGCTTCGTGAGATCTACTTGCGACACACCGGACCGATGAATCAGCGAAGAATGGAACTGTTGGGTGAGGCCCTTCGAATCGAAAATAAAGAGACACGGCTGGTTGCCATCCTGCGTGCCTACGTACTGCCTGCGTTCTCGATGTCAGAAAACGGTGTTGGTGGGGGGGCTGAATTTACGCGTATGCGTGCCGTAATGACCGCGGAAGGCAATGAGGACGCCAGTGCCATTATTGCCGATACCTTTGACGAGACCAGTCGTGCTTTTTTACGCGCTATTTCAGGCTGTGTGCCTGATGCAAGTACCGAAGGGCTCTTATGGTGCAGCCAGTTCCTCCTAGGGTCGCTTTATTACGCACTCATCAACCCAGGGCGTGTAACGCGGTTATCCGATGGCGAAGTCGACGGTTCCAACCGAGATGTTGCGATCGACCAACTTGTTGAAGCCAGTTTCGCTAGCTTCAGCAACCTTGCGTCCAAGGAGGACGTAAATCAGTAGCAAACGGAATCAATACAATAACCGGAGTACGACATGAAAATTTATAAAACGCTGCTCAGTGTCGCTGTATGCGCCACCCTTACGACAGGTGCTGCTCACGCCGAGGAACGCATCACGATCGGAACGGGTGGGACCGGTGGTCTTTTCTACGTGATTGGGGCTGGTATTGCCGAAACCCTTAACAATCACATGGAAGGTGCCACCGCACGTGCTGAGGTTACCGGCGCGTCAGTCGAGAATAATCGCCGCGTGTCGATTGGCCAAATGACGATGGGGCTTTCCTCGTCTTCGACACTTTATGAAGCCAAGAATGGTGAAGGTCCGTTTGCGGATAACCCGCAGAATGTGAGTGCCATGGCGTACCTCTATCCTGCCGTGCTTCAGATTGCCACGATCGACGGGACTGACGTCACCGATATCGCCGACTTGGCTGATAAACGCGTCAGCCTGGGCCCCCCGGGGAGCAATGCGTCAGTACTCGCGAAACGGGTTCTGGAAGCCTACGGGGTTTTCGATAGCATTAGCCCTCAGTTTCTCTCCTACAACGAAGGCGTCGGCGCGCTGATGGACAATCAGGTGGACGCGACGATGGTACTGGCGGGAGCACCGACTGCTGCGATCATTGACCTTGATGCACAGCGGAATATGCGCCTGCTGCCCGTCGAAGAGGCTAAGTTGACGGAGATGCTGGAGGATTATCCCTACTACCAGCTATATGACATCCCCGCAGGGACTTATTCAGACCAGACCGAGCCAGTTACGGCTATCAACGATCCGGCCATTCTATTCACCTCAGGCGATGCGTCCGAAGATACTATTTACGGCATCAGCGAAGCGATTTTTGAGCATCTGGATGAGCTAGGTGAAGTGCATCGTCAGGCTAAAGCTATTTCCCTCGAAAACGCTGGCAATACTCCTATCGATCTCCATCCGGGAGCCGAGCGCTTCTTTAACGAAGCCAGCGAATAGGCTTGAGAGAGACCATTATGTTTAACCAGGTGACAGAGAAACTCCTGCTTGACGTTGATGGAGCAGGAAGGCGGGAAAGCGTATTCGTCTCACTGCTTTTTTCCGCGATGGCTATCGCGGTCACAGCCCTGGTCGTATATGGCGCCTATTTTGGTGGTATTACGGCGCTCATCCTGCGTGCCATCTTTCTCTCGATCGTGGCAGGGGCCGGGCTACTCTATGCCGGCCTCCGGTCCAATAATTTGCTGGCCAAGCTAGCATTTTATAGTTTGGCTGCCATTGCATTGATACCAGGTCCCTACATTTGGCAGACCTATATGGACATCATCATGCGTGGTGCCTTATCCACGCTGGTAGATGAGTACATCTTTTTAGGTCTGTTAGTTGCTGTAATTGTACTGGTGCGTGCCTATGTCGGTTGGGCGCTGGTCATTCTGATTGCCGCTGCCTTGGCCTATGCCTGGTTTGGTGATGTTATTCCGGGGAAATACGGCCACAGTGGCTATGACCTTCCCCGGCTGACATCGACACTGCTGCTTTCGACTGAAGGCTTCTACGGCGTTCCCATGGGGGTGGCAGCAGAGTATATCTTCCTGTTTGCCCTATTCGGCGCGTTGTTGACCAAAATTGGTACTGGTGAGGTGTTCGTCGATATTGCCCGCGGCGTAACAGGGCGCATACAGGGCGGCCCGGGTCTCTCTGCCGCGTTATCGAGTACTTTGCTCGGTTCGCTGAACGGTAGCGCCGTCGCCAATGTTGTAACTACCGGCACCTTTACCATCCCGTTGATGAAGCGGGTCGGTTATAGCCCCAAGCTAGCAGCAGCGATCGAGGCGGCAGCCTCGTCCGCCGGCCAGATCATGCCGCCGGTTATGGGCGCCGCCGCCTTTCTGATGGCAGAGATCATTGGGGTACCTTATGCCGAGATCGCCTTGGCTGCCTTGATCCCTGCCTTGCTGTATGTATTTTCCCTCATGGTCGCGGTTTATCTCGAAGCCGGCCGCCTGGGGCTTGCCCGGGATGCCACCGGGGGCTTGAGATATCTAGGTAAGACACTGACGCAGCGTGGCTATTTATTGTTGCCGCTGGTGGCGTTGATTGTCCTTATGGTTCAGGGGCGTTCCCCTACGCAGGCGGCGGTCATTGCCATTGTTGTTGGTCTGCTCATCAGTCCATGGAAAAAACTCACCCGTGTTGGCCTGGTGGATCTTGTCGAGGTATGCAAAAGCACGCTTGAGGCTACTCTGCCCATCGTTGCGGCAGTGGCAGCTGCCGGTACCGTCATCGGTGTTCTTAACCTGACCGGCATGGGCCTAATGGTCTCCAGCTTGATCGTCGAAGTGGGTGGCCAGAATCTTTGGGGAGTTTTGCTGTTAACGGCCTTGGCTTCTTTCGTGCTGGGCATGGGGTTGCCGACATCGGCGGCTTATCTACTGCTCGCTGTTCTGGTTGCTCCGGCCTTGACTCGTCTGGGGATGCCTGCCATTTCAGCGCACATGTTTATCTTCTATTTCGGTCTGGTATCGGCGATTACGCCACCCGTAGCGCTTGCCGCCTATGCCGCAGCGAGTATCGCAGGCGCGCCAGCCAATGCCACAGCAGTTGAATCAATGCGTCTTGGGTTTGTGAAACTGCTGGTGCCTTTCCTGTTCGTCAATATGCCCGGCCTGTTGCTAATCGGCGGTCCTCTGGATGTCGCCATGGCCATCACGCTGGCGTTTCCGGCTGCCTTGGGCATTACAGTCGGCTTTGCTGGCTGGCTGACGCGACCTCTGCTGAGTATCGAGCGGGTGCTGTTGATTCTGGCGTCACTGATGTTGGCCTGGCCGGCCCCCGCGACGAGTTTCGACAGCCTGATTGTTGCCATTCGCCTGATGGGCGCATTGGTCATGGTCGCCGTTCTTGTGCGCATCTTTATGACGCGTTTATCCATTAAGCCCGAGCAACCTGAAGTTGAAGGGTCTCAACAGCCACCGTTAGCAGGGAGAAAATCATGAGTGTCGTCGTCCAGCATATTGAGCGTGTCGACCCTGAAATCATCGCCGGGCTTGCAGAGTGTGGTGTTGCCACGGTGCATGAGGCTCAAGGTCGCAAAGGCCTATTGGCCGCTTATATGCGACCCATCTATTCGAGCACCCGCCTGGCAGCCTCGGCGGTGACGATATCCGCCGCGCCAGCCGACAACTGGATGGTGCATGTCGCCATCGAGCAAGTAAAACCCGGCGACATTCTGGTCCTGGCGCCGACGTCGCCCTCGGACGCCGGTTACTTTGGCGACCTGCTGGCTACCTCAATGCAGGCGCGCGGTGGGAAGGGGTTGATTATCGATGCGGGGGTGCGCGACATCCATGACCTGACGCAGATGCAGTTTCCGGTCTGGTCGAAGGCGATTTTCGCGCAGGGTACCATCAAGGAAACCCTGGGCTCGGTTAATGTGCCGGTGGTGTGTGCCGGAGCGCTGGTCCATCCGGGCGACGTCATCGTGGCCGACGATGATGGCGTCTGCGTGGTGCGTCGCGAGGAGGCAGCTGAGGTATTGAAGAAATCCCGCGAGCGGGAGGCCAAGGAGGAGGAGAAGCGTCAGCGGCTGGCGGATGGCGAGTTAGGCCTGGATATCTATCAGATGCGCGAGCGTCTGAAAGAGAAAGGGCTGCGCTATGTCTGAGGGGACTATGTCTAAGAGGACTGTGTCTGAGGAGACCATCGGCGCTGAAGGCGTTGTATGCATGTGGATGCGGGGAGGCACGTCCAAAGGAGGATTTTTTCTCGCTGAAGATCTGCCCAGCGATAGCCAAGCGCGCGACGCCGTGTTGTTGGCCATCATGGGCTCGCCGGATGCGCGCCAGATTGACGGTATGGGCGGGGGCGATCCGCTAACTTCGAAGGTGGCGGTCGTCACTCGCTCCTCGCGTCCTGACGCCGATGTGGAATACCTGTTCTTGCAAGTCTATGTCGATCAGGCGTTGGTCAGCGATGCACAGAACTGCGGCAATATGTTAGCCGGCGTGGCCCCGTTCGCCCTTGAGCGGGGGTTGGTCCCGTCGCAGGACGGGCATACCGATGTGCGTATCTACATGGCCAATACCGACAAGGTGGCCAAGGCGCGGGTCGCCACGCCTGGCGGTGCGGCCACCTACCGGGGCGATAGCCAAATAGATGGGGTGCCGGGCAGCGCCAGCGCCGTGCTGATCACCTTTGAGGATACCGCTGGTTCGAGCTGCGGTGCATTGCTGCCCACCGGCCACGTGGTTGACGAGATTGAGGGCGTGGAGGTGACCTGTATCGACGATGGGATGCCTACCGTGCTGCTACGCGCAGAGGATTTCGGACTCAGTGGGCAGGAGTCGAGGGCTGATCTGGACGCTGACACAGCGCTCAAAGCCCGCTTGGAGAGCATTCGTCTAACCGCCGGGCCGATGATGAATCTGGGGGATGTCCGCGACAAGACCGTTCCCAAAATGACCCTTATCAGCCCGCCCCAAAGCGATGAAGGGTGCGTTTCTACCCGCACCTTCATTCCTCATGGCTGCCACGCCTCGATCGGTGTTCTGGGGGCTGTGTCGGTGGCCACGGCATGTGCTTTGCCGGGCTCGGTGGCCGACGCGTATGCCCGAGCGCCAAGCGATTCCAATCACCCCCTTCAAATAGAGCATCCCAGCGGCCAGACGGCGGTCGTTTTGCACCGAGACGGCGACGGCAACGTGACGTCCGCGGCTATCGTGCGTACGGCGCGCAAACTGTTCGACGGTCGGGTTTTTCCGTATTGACGTTATGTGTAATGGAGTTTTTATGAGTCCCGACTATCTACCTTTCCACCCGACCCCCCGGAAACCGTCGTTCCGGGCTCCCTGCGGAGCCGTGGATGCGCACTGTCATGTGTTTGGGCCGGAGAAAGAATTTCCCTATTCGCCACTGCGCAAATATACCCCGTGCGATGCAGGCAAAGAATATCTGTTCGCCTTGCGTGACCATCTCGGCTTTTCGCGCAACGTGATCGTCCAGGCCTCGTGTCATGGTACCGATAATCGGGCACTTATCGATGCGCTGAAAGCCGCGGGTGATCGGGCGCGCGGTGTTGCAGTGGTGGATGTTGATGTGGATGAGGGGAGTCTACGCGAAATGCACGAAGCGGGCGTGCGTGCTGTGCGGTTGAACTTCGTCAAACGTCTGGTCGATAGCCTCTCCTGGGATGACTGCTTGAACATAGTCGAAAAAATCAAACCGCTAGGCTGGCATGTGGTGGTTTATTTCGAGGCACCGGACCTTGAAGAACTCAAGCCGCTATTGCAGCAAATAGAGACCATCATCGTGATCGACCATATGGGCCGTCCGGATGTTGCTCGTGGTGTGGAGCATCCTGACTTCCTCAACTTCATCAAGCTCCTCGACGAGAACGACAACATCTGGACCAAGGTCAGCTGTCCCGAGCGGCTCACTCAGCAGGCGCCCGACTACAGCGATGTGGTGCCTTTTGCGCGGGCGCTGGTCGAACGCTTTCCCGATAGGGTGCTGTGGGGGACCGACTGGCCTCACCCAAATATGGCCTCCCATGTCCCTGACGATGGAGCGCTGGTCGATGTGATTCCAAACATCGCGGTTAGCGAACAGCAGCAGCGCTCCCTGCTGGTCGATAATCCAACCCGCCTTTATTGGCAAGGGCGATCATCGGGAAAGCCAACGTAAGCATTTAAAACGGATTGCTATTAAGGCGTCGTGATACGAGTGACGACGCCATGGGTGCCCCTTGGCCAAAAACAAGGTCAGCCTCTTTAAAACACTGGAGAAATGTCATGATCATCGACTGTCATGGGCACTACACAACGGCCCCCGATAAACTCGGCGAGTTCCGCGATGGACAGCGCAGCGCACTTTCGCAAGATCCGAATCACCAAGCCGCTAAAGGTAAGCTTGATATCAGTGATGACGAGATCCGTGAAAGCATCGAGAACAACCAGCTTAAGCTGCAGCGCGGGCGCGGGACCGATCTGACGATCTTTTCACCTCGGGCTAGCTGGATGGGCCACCATCTTGGCAATGTCAGCACCAGTATCGCCTGGACAGAGCATTGTAACGACCTGATCAAGCGAGTGGTTGATCTCTTCCCTGCCAATTTCGCCCCGGTTTGTCAGCTGCCGCAAAGCCCATGTGTGACACCGGAAGCGTGCGTGGCTGAGCTCGAGCGTACCGTTAATCAAATGGGGTTTATTGGCTGCAATCTGAACCCAGATCCGTCCGGCGGATTCTGGAGGGATAAGCCGCTGCATGACCGCTTCTGGTATCCCATTTATGAAAAAATGGTGGAGCTTGATATTCCCGCCATGATTCATGTCAGCGGTGCCTGCCATGACTGCTTCCACACCACCAGTTCGTACTATTTGAGCGCCGATACCACCGCCTTTGTACAGCTGATGATGTCGGATTTGTTCAAAGACTTCCCCGATCTTAAATTCATTATTCCACATGGCGGCGGCGCCGTTCCCTACCACTGGGGGCGTTTTCGCGGTATGGCCCAGGACATGAAACTGGGTGATCTCGAAGACAGGGTGCTTAACAACATCTATTTCGACACCTGTGTCTACCACCAGGAAGGCATCGATCTGCTGTTGGATGTTATCCCCACCAAGAACATCTTGTTTGCTTCAGAAATGATTGGCGCCGTACGTGGTATCGACCCAAGGACCGGGCACTATTTCGATGATACCAAGCGTTATATCGACGCCAACCAAGCGTTAAGCGACGCACAGAAGGAAATGATCTTCGAGAAAAATATACGTCGTGTTTTTCCGCGGCTAAGTAACGCGCTAAACAAGGCTACCTAAGAGAAGCCAGGGTTAACCTGTCTTTTAATATCAATTTTATATAGGGGGAGTGCTCATACCGATAAATAAACGCTAACGATGTGTCTTGCTAATCATTAATTTAAATACAACTACGTATAACAAAAGGGGCATGCAATGCTTCAGACAATTTGTAATAAAAAAATCCTATCAAGCGCTAGTTTACTGGCATCCGGACTGTTCTTTTCAGCAGGGGCTGCTGCCATAGATTTTCAGGCGGGTGAAACCAATGTCTCGGTGTACGGCTTTGCCAAGCTCGATATGCTTTATGACACTGGGGATGTTAGCGCAGGGGCTAAGGGCATGGGCGACTCTGTCAACTTCAGTAACATTGCCCTTAACGGTCAAGCCTCCAGAAGCGGTCACTCGAATCTACATGCCAACGAATCCAGGCTGGGTGTTAAAACACGCACGCCAACAGAGCGTGGCGATTTGTTGGTTAATATTGAAGGTGATTTTTGGACAGGTAATTTACGTTTACGCCACGCCTATGGCTCGTGGAATGGTATAACGGCAGGCCAAACGTGGAGTAACTTCCATACCTTCGCCAGCACGACACCAACACTCGACTTCACCGGGCCAGCGGGGCGGGATTCATTTCTACGTCAGGCCCAGCTGCGCTATAGCTGGGACAATGTGCATGTTGCTTTGGAAGACCCTAGTGGCGCTATGTCAGGTAGCTCCTTCGATGGTGGCTATCGCGGCGAATCAGGCGGGCGTTCCATTGCGGGAACCGATGTGGACCGGAAAGATAGCCTTCCTGATCTGACGCTTCGCTATGAGTCGGGCTTTGACAACGTCAAATACTCAACGGCTGCTCTATTACGCCAAGTGGCGCTAGACGATGGGCAAACGGATGATTCGGCTACTGGCTGGGGTGCGTTCTTGGCTGGGAGTATTGAGGTCGCTCCGGGCACGACACTGCGAGGCCAAGTCACCGCTGGGGATGGTCTGGGCGCGTATATGAAGCTGAACCCTTCGCCTGCAGCCTATCGCGTGGGTGATGATCTGGAGACTATCTTCTCGTGGGGCGGTACGCTGGGTATCAGTCATGATGTTGGCCCAGGCACACTGAACTTGGCCTACTCCTATGTTGAGGCAGATTGGGATGACGCTATTGAAGACGGTGTCTCGCTGTCAAACGGCCCTAATGGAAGTGCATATGATAGCGAACGTGACCTGATTCACCTCAATTATATGTGGAACCCCACCGAACGGGTTACTTATGGAGTTGAGCTATCGCACGCCATGCGCGAATCAGTGGATAACCGCGAGGGCGACATCACCCGCCTGCAAGGT
The DNA here is from genome assembly GCF_031451615.1 of Vreelandella janggokensis. Classification (NCBI taxonomy): domain Bacteria; kingdom Pseudomonadati; phylum Pseudomonadota; class Gammaproteobacteria; order Oceanospirillales; family Halomonadaceae; genus Vreelandella; species Vreelandella janggokensis. The sequence goes on from NZ_JARWAJ010000002.1 coordinate 361,527, forward strand.
AGCGTAATTTATCGCTTCTAACATGCCTGTTGTTGGACACCCCTGGCTTGTTTTAAGCGTGTTGGGGCATGCAGTTGGCAGCGTAAAACTACTCCAAAAGGCCCTGCGATGCGCAGGGCCTCATTGTTGTGGTGCGCCAGGCTTGGCGCGCGGCGCCTTGACTGGCGCTGTTCCCTCAGGATGACTTGGGGGTGAAAGTCCCGCTGCACGCCCGGCAAGGGGAAGTGCTAGCCGACGTCAAGGGTGTCCCTCGCGAGAGGGAATCTGAAGGAAACCCAAGCCAAAACGCTGGCCTGACGAACAGGAGGCGGATACGAGGCGTCATGGCGGGGTGAGATGGCCACAATCATCAAAGCCCAGTACTTGCACGGAACGCCATGACGTAGATCCGACAGACATAAGCGGGAAAATCGTGCGTCTTACCCTGGGAGGCCTGGTGGTCTGCAACAGTGCTGCCAGCGTCGAGAGGCGACGGGATGGACCACCATACATCAGCCTAAGCCACTGCTTCTGCTACTACGCCGATGACGTATAAGTGTATGTCAAAAGTCAGAGAGCAGGTGAGCGTGTCATGGACAGCTTGAGTGAGTATCTGGAGAACTCACTTCGGCTGACGGTCAATCGCAGCAAGAGTGCGTTGGACCGCCCATAGCGACGCGGCTACCTGAACTATAGTCTCACTTGGCACAAAAAGTCGAGACTGACGCTTGCCAAAGCCCGTCCTGCGAGGATGGCCCCACTACTTCAGCCCGTCTGATGTTCAGGCTCACCGCTAAACTCTGCATTGAGGCGAAAGAGCGCCAGGAGCAGCAAGAGCACCATTATCGCAAAGCGCGCTGGGAATAAGGCGTTATACATGACCCCTCATCTATTCCACCCGCTTGTGCTCCTGCCAGCCAGCAGTGTGGGAGACCGCATATCACGCTTTGTGTTTATTACCCAAAACGTGGCGCACGACACCGTGGCCGAGCTTTACAACTTCTTCAACTCATCTCAAGAGGTAGCTCAATGACCGTTTTAACCTTACCCGATATCGCCAGCCAAACTACTCGCTTACCGAGTACCTTGACCTGGGTGGGCATGGAGGGCATTGCGCTACCTGCACAGTTGGGTACTCGCATCGTGATAGTCAAACTGGACGCAGGGGTGAGCCTTGATGATAGCGAAGCGCGCGGTATCCATATGTCGCGGCTGTATTTGGCGCTGTCACCGCTTGAGGACGCACCGCTTACCTTGCCAGCCGTGAAAGACATATTGAGCGCGTTTTTAACTAGCCAGGAGGGGTTATCCCAGCATGCGTACCTGAATGTGGAAGGTGAACTGCCGCTCAAGCGGCAAGCCCTTATTAGTCCGCTCGCCGGGTGGAAAAGCTACCCCTTTTCACTGTGCTGCCAATTAACGCCTGATGGTTTTCAGGCTGAGCTAGGGGTGACGGTGGGCTATTCATCCACATGCCCCTGCTCGGCGGCGCTGGCGCGGCAGTCTATCCAGCAAGCCTTTAAGGAGGATTTTTCGGAAATTCCGTTAACCCAATCGGCGGTACTGGCATGGCTGGGCAGCGAAGAGGGTATATTAGCCACGCCCCACAGTCAGCGCAGCTTTGTCGAGTGTTCGCTGCGTTTAGCAGAAGGCGAAAACGATGAATTGCCCATTGCAGACTGGTTGGAGGGTACGATTGATCGTATCGAAACGGCGCTAGGCACCGCACTGCAAACCGCGGTGAAACGTATCGACGAGCAGGCCTTCGCCCTCGCCAACGGGCAAAACCTGATGTTCTGCGAAGACGCGGCACGGCGGGTCGATAAAGCCCTGCGGCAAGCACCGGGTGTAAGCGGTTTTCAGCTCAAGGTCGTGCATGCCGAGAGCCTCCACGCCCACAATGCGGTGGCACGCAGCGAGTGGAATGGGTAAATGTGACCGGGCGCTTGCTACTAGACGCTAAACGATTATTGGCCTTCCGTGCGGTGCTTGTTTAGGATCAGTAACGAACCTCAATAAAAAATAGCGAGCCGTCCTCATGAAGCCAGAAACCATTGCTCTCCACCATGGCTATTCGCCCGATTCCCAAAACGCCGTGGCGGTGCCGATTCATCAAACCACGTCGTTTTCCTTTGACAATGCGCAGCACGCGGCGGATCTGTTTGATCTTAAAGTGGAAGGCAACATCTACTCGCGCATCATGAACCCCACCTGTGCCGTGTTGGAACAGCGGGTCGCTGCGCTGGAGGGCGGTATCGCCGGGCTGGCGGTGGCGTCGGGGATGGCGGCGATCACCTATGCGATCCAGACCATCGCCGAAGCGGGCGATAACATTGTTTCGATCAGCGAGCTGTATGGCGGCACCTACAATCTGTTCGCCCACACCTTGCCACGCCAGGGTATTCAGGTGCGTTTTGCCGACAAGGACGATATCCAAGGCATCGAAGCACTGATCGACGAGCGAACCAAAGCGGTTTTCTGCGAAAGTATTGGTAACCCCTCGGGGGGAGTGGTCGACCTGGCGAAGCTCGCCGAGGCGGCTCATCGTCACGGGGTGCCGGTGATGGTCGATAACACCACCGCGACGCCGTTCCTGTGTCGGCCGATTGAACACGGGGCGGATATCGTCATCCATTCCGCCACCAAATATATCGGTGGCCACGGCACCACCGTGGGCGGCGTGATCGTGGATTCGGGCACCTTCCCCTGGGCCGCGAACGCCAATCGCTTTCCTCTACTCACTGAGCCCGATGTCTCCTATCACGGCGTGAGCTATACCCGCGATGTGGGCGATGCGGCCTTTATTGCGAGGGCCCGTGTCGTGCCTTTGCGCAATATGGGCGCGGCGCTTTCTGCCCAGGCGGCCTGGAACCTGCTTCAGGGGCTAGAAACCCTGTCACTTCGCATCGAACGCATCTGTGCGAATGCCCTGGCCGTTGCCAAGCACCTGGAAAGTCACCCATTGGTCACCTGGGTGCATTATGCCGGCTTGGAAAATCACCCCGATCACGCGCTGGCCAAGCAGTACATGAACGGCCACGCCTCGGGGATTCTCAGTTTCGGCATTGAAGGGGGCCAGGCCGCCGGTGAGCGCTTCTACGATGCCCTGGCGCTCATTCTGCGGCTGGTCAATATCGGCGATGCCAAGAGCTGTTCTTCCATTCCGGCGTCGACCACGCACCGCCAACTGAATGAGGAAGAGCTCAAAACCGCTGGTGTCACACCGGATATGGTGCGCCTGTCGATCGGTATTGAGCATATCGACGACCTGCTGGCGGATATTGATCAAGCGTTGGCGGCCTCACAAGGGTCGTGACGCTAATGGAAGCGAGCATGACGCTCCCACGTCAAATGGCTGTACCCTAAGCTTTATGCTGATAGGTGGCTTGATCAGAGTTTTGTGAGCTTGCTAACGAATTTAGACGTTGTCGGGGCCATCATGCACACTGGTCTGGGTCCATGTTGTAATTAAACAACGCAGTTGAATCAAAGGTTGAATAGTATCTGGCGATGATGGCGTTAGATCCTAGGCGGCTGAGAAGCGCTTTGACTAACGTCGAAAATGGACAGTGCCCAACGTTTGACCCGCGGCACTGCAGGAAGGTAAAGCTTACGTCATACAATAAAGGAGAATGCGAGTGAAAATAGGCGCACCGAAAGAAAGTGCCCGGGGGGAGGCGCGCGTCGCGCTCACCCCCGAGAGCGCCCAACATATTCAGAAGCTGGGCCATGAGTGCCTGATTGAAGCTGGCGCCGGTGAGGCGGCGGGCTTTAGTGACGCCGCGTATCGCGACGCGGGCGTGAGCGTTGTAGACGGCGCTGATGCGCTGTGGCGCGACGCCGAGGTGGTCATTAAAGTCCGCGAGCCTTCCGATGACGAAGTCAAGCAGCTGCACGAAGGTCAAACCCTGATTACCTTCTTCTGGCCAGCGCAAAACGAAGCGCTGCTGGAAGCCTGCAAGGCGCAGGGTGCCACCGTGGTGGCGATGGACATGGTGCCGCGTATTTCCCGGGCACAGAAGATGGACGCGCTATCGTCCATGGCCAATATTGCGGGTTACCGTGCCGTCATTGAGGCAGGCAACAACTTCGGCCGCTTCTTTACCGGTCAGGTCACCGCCGCCGGCAAGGTCCCGCCTGCCAAAGTGCTGGTGGTCGGCGCTGGCGTGGCGGGCTTGGCGGCGATCGGTACGGCAACTAGCCTGGGCGCCGTTGTGCGCGCCTTTGACGTGCGCCCCGAAGTGTCTGAACAGATTGAATCCATGGGCGCCGAGTTCCTGTTCCTCGAATTTGACGAAAGCCAGGACGGTTCCGAAAGCGGTGGTTACGCGGCACCTTCCAGCCCCGAGTTCCGCGAAAAACAGCTTGAGTGTTTCCGCGAGCAGGCGCCGGATGTGGATATCGTGATTACCACCGCGCTGATTCCCGGTAAGCCAGCTCCCAAGCTGTGGCTTGAGGATATGGTTGCCGCGATGAAGCCCGGCTCGGTGATTATCGACCTGGCAGCCGAGAAAGGCGGCAACTGTGACCTGACCAAGCCCGACGAGCGTGTGGTGAGTGATAACGGCGTGGTCGTGGTGGGTTACACCGATTTCCCCTCGCGCATGGCCACCCAGGCGTCGCTGCTGTACGCCACCAATATCCGTCATATGCTGACCGATCTCACCCCCGAGAAAGACGGTGTGATCAATCACAACATGGATGACGACGTGATCCGTGGTGCCACCGTCGCGCATCAAGGCGAGATCACCTTCCCGCCGCCGCCGCCCAAAGTGAAAGCGATTGGCGCGGCTCCGCCGAAGAAGAAAGAAAAGGAACCGACGCCGGAGGAGAAAAAAGCCGCCGAGCATGCGGCGTTCAAGGCTCAGACCAAGCGACAGGCAGGCTTGTTGGCGATAGGTGGTGCCCTCATGCTGCTGCTTGGCCAGGTGGCGCCCGTCTCGTTCATGCAGCACTTCATTGTGTTTGTATTGGCCTGCTTTATCGGTTTCCAGGTGATCTGGAACGTCAGCCACTCGCTGCACACGCCACTCATGGCGGTGACCAACGCAATCTCGGGCATCATCATTCTCGGCGCTATCCTGCAGATCGGCACGAGTAGCGTGATCGTCGGCATATTAGCCGCCATTTCGGTGCTGATTGCGACCATTAATATCGTGGGTGGCTTCCTGGTGACACGCCGGATGCTCGCCATGTTCCAGAAATCCTAAGCAGCGGAGAAACGATATGTTAGGTCAAGGATTCGTATCTGCTGCGGCGATCGCGGCAAGTGTTTTGTTTATCCTCTCATTGGGGGGGTTGAGTAACCAGGAGAAAGCCAAGCGAGCGGTGTGGTACGGCATCGTCGGCATGGCGGTAGCGGTGTTCTTCACTGCCTTTGGCCCCGGTATCGGTGGCTACTGGTGGCTGATTCCGATGATGATTATCGGCGCCGCCATCGGGGTATACCTGGCTAAAAAGGTCGAGATGACCGAAATGCCCCAGCTGGTGGCCGCACTGCATAGTTTTGTCGGTCTGGCCGCGGTGTTTGTTGCCTGGAGCGCGGATCTGGAGCGCCGCCGGGTGATGGCGGCACAGGCCGCCGATGGCGCGATGCAGGAGTTTTCCGCCTTTGCCGCGCTGGTGGCGACCAAAGCCCCCGATGAGCTGATGTTCCTGCAGATCGAGGTGGTGCTGGGGATCTTCATCGGCGCGGTGACCTTTACCGGCTCGGTAATCGCCTTTGGCAAGCTGGCTGGCAAGGTTGACGGTAAGCCGAAGCAGCTGCCGGGTGGGCATATGCTCAACGCCGGGGCAGCGGCGCTGTCGCTTCTGCTGGCGATCATGTACCTCAACGGCGCGGGCTTCTGGACGCTGATCCTGCTGGCAGCGCTGGCTTTCTTTATCGGCTATCACCTGATCATGGGCATCGGCGGGGCGGACATGCCGGTCGTGGTCTCCATGCTCAACAGCTACTCGGGCTGGGCGGCAGCTGCCATCGGTTTCACGCTATCCAACGACCTGCTGATCGTCACCGGCGCACTGGTGGGCTCATCGGGTGCCATTCTCTCGTATATCATGTGCAAGGCGATGAACCGTAACTTCATCAGCGTGATCCTGGGCGGCTTTGGCGGCACCCAAGGGCCGGCCGCCGAGATCGAAGGCGAGCAGGTGGCGATTGATGCAAACGGAGTAGCCAGTGCCTTGAACGACGCCGACAGCGTCATTATCGTGCCGGGTTACGGCATGGCAGTGGCGCAGGCGCAAACCGCCGTCAGCGACCTGGTACGCAAGCTTCGTGCGGCGGGTAAGGAAGTCCGCTTCGGTATTCACCCCGTGGCGGGACGTCTGCCGGGGCATATGAACGTGCTGCTCGCCGAGGCCAAGGTGCCGTACGATATCGTGTTGGAAATGGATGAAATCAATGATGATTTTGCCACCACCGACGTCGTCATCGTTATCGGTTCCAACGACATCGTCAATCCGGCTGCCGAGGAAGACCCCAACAGCCCGATCGCTGGCATGCCCGTGTTGAAGGTCTGGGAAGCCAAGCAGGTGTTCATCTGCAAGCGTGGCCAGGGCACCGGCTACTCGGGGATCGAGAACCCGCTGTTCTTCAAGGAAAACAGCCGCATGTTCTACGGCGACGCCCGCGACAGCATCAACTCGCTACTGCCGATGGTCGAATAGGTCGACCCACGCAGATAACGATTCAGAACGAAGCCCGCGAGCCATCGCGGGCTTTTTTATGCTGTGCAGGCCCTCGATACGCCTGCTATGGTCATTGACCGCCTTCTTTTTCGAGCACTCGCTACCATGAACCAACGCCCTGACCCCCGCGTGCTGCTGCGCCTGCTGGGGCTGCTTCGCCCCTATCGGGTGCGGCTGGCCCTGGCAGGCCTGGCGCTTTTGTTGGCCTCGGGGAGCGTTCTGCTGCTGGGCAACGGACTGCGTCTGGTGATCGATCGTGGGTTTCTGGCTGCGAATCAGCAGGCGCTGGCCCAATCGCTGGCGCTGATGCTGGCCGTGGTGACGGTACTGGCGCTGGCGTCCGCGCTACGCTACTACCAGGTGACCTGGATCGGCGAACGGCTGGCGGCCGACTTGCGCCAGCGCGTGTTTGACCATTTGCTGACCCTGGAGCCGAGCTTTTTCGAGAGCGCAAGCGACGGCCGCGCCGCTGGTGAGATCGCCTCGAGGCTGACGGCGGATACCAGCGTCCTGCAAAGCCTGTTCGGCTCGTCGGTGTCGCTGGCGCTGCGTAACCTGGTCATGCTGGTAGGCGCCGTGGTGCTCATGCTGGTGACCCAGCCGTGGCTGTCGGCGATGGTGCTGATCGGCATTCCGGCGACGCTGTTACCTATTGTGTGGTACGGCCAGCGTGTCAGGCGGCTGTCGCGCACCAGTCAGGATCGGGTGGCCGAGCTTGGCCGCTATGCCGAAGAAGCGCTGAGTGGCATCCAGACGCTTCAGGCGTTTACCCACGAGCCGGTGGATAAGACGCATTATAGCGAGCGTGTAGAGCAAGCTTTCTCCAGTGCCGTTGAACGCACCCAGCAGCGCGCCTGGCTGACCGGCATCGCCATGCTGGTGGTATTCACCGCCGTGGGCTTGATGCTCTGGCAGGGCGGTCAGGCCGTATTGGCCGGCACCATGAGCCCCGGTGAGCTCTCGGCGTTCATCTTCTACGCGGTGCTGGCGGCAGGAGCGATTGCCACCCTGGCCGAAGTGGCAGGCGACGTGCAGCGTGCGGCGGGGGCGGCGGAACGCCTGCTGGAGTTGCTCGATACCCAACCCAGGATCCAGTCCCCCGTGCCGCCGCAAGCCCTGCCCAGACCATCGCAGGGCGATATTGCGCTGGAAAACTTAAGCTTCACCTATCCTGGCCGCGAAACCCCGGCGCTGGTTGACGTTGACCTGCATATTCAGCCGGGCGAACGGGTCGCCGTGGTGGGACCCTCGGGGGCCGGTAAAAGTACCTTGCTGGCCCTGTTGCTGCGTTTTTACGATCCAAGTCAGGGGCAAGTCACCCTGGATGGCTACGATATCCGCACCCTGGATCTGGAGGCCTTGCGCCGTGTCATGGGGCTTGTGGCGCAGGCGCCGGTGCTGTTCAGTGGTACGGTGGCCGAGAATCTACGCTATGGTGACGCTGAAGCGAGTAATGAAAGGCTACGCATGGCAGCCCAGGATGCCAGCGCTCTGGACTTTATCGATGCGCTTCCGCAAGGTTTCGATACGCCCCTTGGCCCTGGAGGCGTGCAGCTTTCCGGCGGTCAACGTCAGCGCCTTGCCATCGCCCGGGCGCTGCTCAAAGATCCTGCCGTGCTGTTGCTGGATGAAGCCACCAGCGCGCTGGATGCGGAAAGCGAGCGCCTTGTCCAGCAGGCGCTGGATCGGCTGATGGTCGGGCGCACCAGCATCGTCATTGCCCACCGGCTGGCCACAGTGATCGCCGCGGATCGCCTGCTGGTGTTCGACGGCGGGCGGTTGGTGGCGGCGGGAACGCACCGCGAGCTGATCACGACCAGTGGGCTCTATCGCCATTTGGTCGCGTTGCAGTTTGGTGGTGAAACGTTATAAAACAGTTGCGTGATCAATACGGGAATTGCCATGTCGAGTTTTCTTCAACGCCTCCGCGCCGTCCGCGCCCCTTCGATCGGGCTTGGCTGCATGAACCTTTCCCACGGCTACGGTCAGCAAGTGCCCGAGCCGGAGGCGCTGCGCGCCCTCGATTCAGCGTTCGATATGGGCTATCGCCACTTTGATACCGCCACGCTCTACGGCGCCACGGCCAACGAAACGCTGCTTGGCCGCGCGCTGAAGGGGAAGCGTGAGCAGGTGCTACTGGCCAGCAAGTGCGGCATGGCGATTGGCCCCGAGACAAACAAGCGGGTGATCAATGGGCACCCCGACACGCTGCGTCGCCAGTGCGAGGCCAGCCTTAAACGTCTGCAAACCGATCACATCGATATCTATTACCTGCACCGCCTCGACCGCCAGGTGCCGATCGAGGAAAGCGTCGGGGCGCTGGGCCGTCTGGTGGATGCGGGCAAGATCGGCGGGGTGGGGCTTTCCGAAATTTCCGCGGCGACGCTGCGCCGTGCAGTGACGGAATACCCCATTGCCGCCGTGCAGTCTGAATACTCGCTGTGGACGCGCAATCCCGAGATTGCCCTGCTAGAGGCCTGCCGGGAGACGAACACGGCCTTGGTGGCGTTCAGCCCGCTGGGGCGCGGGTTCCTGGCCGAGGCGATCAGTGACCCGGCGAGCTTGCCCGAGGGCGACATGCGCCGTCATATGCCGCGCTTCAGCCCGGATAACTTTGCCCATAACCGGGAGTTGCTCGATGACGTCACACGGCTTGCCAAGCGTCTAGGTGTTACCTCTGCTCAGCTGGCGTTGGCGTGGGTCAATGCCCAGGGCGCCGACGTCATTCCGATCCCCGGTTCCACCTCGATGGCCCATATGCGCGATAATCTCTCGGCCGAGACGCTCTATCTGGATGCCGCCACCTGTCAGCAACTCACCGCGATGCTGACGCCCGAGCAGGTCGCTGGCGGGCGCTACAGCGACGCCCAGCAGGCCGACATCGACACCGAAGAGTTTACCGTCAACCGCTAGGCGAGTGTGCTTGACGGGTGAGTCATATTGCTTATAGGTCAAGGCTATTAAATCATTGGTTAAATGCAAATTGAGACTATGGCGATAGTGGTCTAAAACATTAACAAGACAAATGCGGTGTTGGCGGGGTCATATACGACTAGCGAGCACCCATCGATGGTTGTGCTGGTACTTGCCAGCGACAAAAGCAATTGAGGGGAGAGCAATATGAGCGGCAAATGTCCGGTAATGCACGGGGGCAACACCTCCACAGGTACGTCCAACAAGGATTGGTGGCCGGAAGGCATCAACCTGGAGATCCTGCATCAGCAAGATCGCAAATCCAATCCGATGAGCCCTGATTTCAACTATCGGGAAGAAGTCAGAAAGCTCGATTTTGATGCGCTCAAGCAGGATGTTCACGCCCTGATGACCGATAGCCAATCGTGGTGGCCGGCAGACTGGGGCCATTACGGCGGTTTGATGATCCGTATGGCATGGCACTCGGCAGGTACCTACCGTATTGCCGATGGTCGTGGCGGCGGCGGTACCGGCAGCCAGCGCTTCGCGCCGCTCAACTCCTGGCCCGATAACACCAGCCTTGATAAGGCGCGTCGTCTGTTGTGGCCGATCAAGAAAAAATACGGCAACAAGATCAGCTGGGCCGATCTGATGATCCTGGCCGGTACTGTTGCCTATGAATCCATGGGGCTGCCGTCCTACGGGTTCTCGTTCGGCCGTGAAGATATCTGGGAACCGGAAAAAGATATCTATTGGGGCGATGAGAAAGAGTGGTTGGCGCCTTCAGATGAGCGTTATGAAGATGTCGATAGCCCCGAGACCATGGAAAACCCGCTGGCAGCCGTCCAGATGGGCCTTATCTACGTTAACCCCGAAGGTGTTAACGGCCAGTCGGATCCGCTGAAGACCGGTCAGCAGATACGCGAAACCTTCGCCCGTATGGCGATGAACGACGAAGAAACCGCCGCGCTGACTGCTGGTGGTCACACTGTGGGCAAGTGTCACGGTAATGGCGATGCCTCTGTGCTGGATGCCGAGCCTGAAGCCTCAGACGTTGAGAATCAGGGTTTCGGTTGGGGCAATCCCAACATGGACGGCAAGGCCAGCAATGCCGTTACATCGGGTATCGAAGGCGCATGGACGACGAACCCAACCCAGTTCGACATGGGTTACTTTGACCTGCTGTTTGGCTACGAATGGGAACTCAGGAAGAGCCCTGCTGGCGCAAATCAGTGGGAGCCGGTGAACATCAAGGAAGAAGACAAGCCGGTCGATGCCAGTGACCCGTCGATACGTCATAACCCGATCATGACCGATGCGGACATGGCGATGAAGATGGATCCGACCTACCGGGCGTACTGCGAAAAATTCATGGCTGACCCGGAGTACTTCAAGACGACGTTCGCCAAGGCGTGGTTCAAGCTGACCCACCGCGACCTGGGGCCGAAAGCACGCTACATTGGCCCGGAAGTACCCGACGAAGACCTGATCTGGCAGGACCCCATTCCGGCGGGTAACACCAACTACTCCGTCGAGAAGGTCAAAAAGCAGATTGCTGAAAGTGGTCTCAGCCAGAGCGACATGATCACCACTGCCTGGGATAGCGCACGGACCTATCGCGGTTCCGACATGCGCGGCGGTGCCAACGGCGCGCGTATTCGTCTTGCCCCGCAGAAAGACTGGGCGGGTAACGAGCCTGAGCGGTTGGCCAAGGTGCTGGCAGTGTACGAAAAAATCTCTGCCGACTCGGGTGCCAGCATCGCCGATGTGATCGTGCTGGGCGGCAGCGTAGGCATCGAGAAAGCGGCTAAAGCGGCGGGTTACGAGGCGCTTGTACCCTTCACACCGGGTCGCGGTGACGCCACTGACGAGATGACCGACGCCGATTCCTTCGCGCCGCTCGAGCCGCTGGCCGATGGTTTCCGTAACTGGCAGAAGAAAGATTACGTGGTCAAGCCGGAAGAAATGCTCCTCGACCGCGCGCAGTTGATGGGCCTGACCGGGCCGGAATTAACGGTTCTGCTCGGTGGTATGCGTGTCCTGGGCACCAACTTCGGTGGCACCAAGCATGGCGTATTCACCGACCGTGAAGGCCAGTTGACCAATGACTTCTTCGTTAACCTGACCGACATGAGTTACGCCTGGAAGTCAGCAGGTAACAACACTTACGAAATTCGTGACCGCAAAACGGATGCCGTCAAGTGGACCGCCACGCGCGTTGACCTGGTGTTCGGTTCCAACTCTCTGCTGCGTTCCTACGCGGAAGTTTATGCCCAGGATGACAATGGCGAGAAGTTTGTGAACGACTTTATCGCCGCCTGGACGAAAGTGATGAACGCGGATCGCTTCGACGTTTAAGCGCGACGCCGCCATCGACAAGGCGCTGCCCTCGGGCAGCGCCTTTTTTTTGCCACTAGTGCCGGCTCTTTTCTGTGGTTTAGGTCGTCACGTTCAGCGCTGGAATGCGCAGTAGCTGGCGTAGCTGCGGCAAACGCTCTTCCAGCAGATCTGCCAGGGTGTAGCGATCGAGCACCGCAAAAAACGCTTCCAATGCCTCATTCAGTACAGGCGGCAGACGACAGGCGGGGGTGATAACGCAGGCGTTTTTGTCGCGAAAGCATTCCACCAAGCCAAATTCAGACTCGGTATCGCGCACCAGGGCACCGAGTTTGATGCTGGCAGGGTCGCGCTTCAGCCACAGGCCGCCGTGCTTGCCGCGTAGGGCGGTGAGGTAACCTTTTTGGTTGAGCTCCTGGACGATCTTCATCACGTGATGGCGCGATACGTTATACGTCGAGGCGATCTCGTCGATCGTTGCGCGCTCCTCGCCTTTTACCGCCAGATAGAGCAGCACGCGAATGGAATAATCGGTAAAGCTGGTCAGGTGCATAGACAGTCCGCGACGGGTCGAAGGGCGATCGCTCAAACCTCCATTATACGGTGAATTGGGGACAAGGCGAAGCGCGCTCAAGGACAGCGTCCAGGCCGGGTAGCCGGGTGATGTGGCAGATTGTCGCTGAAGGTTGGCGGCAACGCTTAAAGATGTATTATAGATACTACTTTAATAAAAAACGTCGCCCTATCACTCAATCAGCGAGGCTCACCATGCTTACCCAAGACCAAGAAGCGTTAATTGCTGTCACCGCGCCCGTCGTGGCGGAACACTTGAATACCATCACCCAGCGTTTTTACCCGCTGATGTTCGAGCGTTACCCCAGCGTGAAGCCGCTTTTCAATCAGGTTCATCAGCAAAACGGCGCCCAGCCCCGGGCATTGGCAGGCGCCGTATTGGCCTATGTAGGCTTGCGCGAAGACCCAATGAAAGCCCGTCAAACGCTCGAAACGGTGGTCAACAAACACGTATCGCTGGGCATTTTGCCGGAGCAGTATCCGATTGTGGGCGAGTGCCTGATGATGGCGATTGGCGAGGTGTTGGGCGATGCGGTTACCCCTGAGATCGCTGATGCCTGGGGAGCGCTCTACCAGGAGCTTGCCGATTTATTGATCGAGCTGGAAGAAAACCGCTATCAGGAGTTTGAGCAACGTGAAGGCGGCTGGCGCGGCACGCGGCGTTTCCGCGTGGCGGATAGCCAGCAGGAAAGCGCGGTGATTCGGTCGTTCATCCTTGAGCCCGAAGACGGCGGCCCGGTGGCGGCGCATGCGCCCGGCCAGTACATCGGCGTCAAGGTGACCATCGACGGCGAGCCGGTGCACCGCCACTATAGCCTGTCGGCAACACCCAACGGCCGCGCCTACCGGGTGTCGATCAAGCGCGAGAGCGATGGTCGCGTGAGTCGTTACTTCCACGATCAGTTAGCCAATGGCGGGGTTGTCGAGTTACTCCCTCCGGCGGGTGAGATGACGCTGGTACCCGGTGACGCACCACTGATGCTGATCAGCGGCGGTGTGGGGCAGACCCCGCTGCTGCCGATCGCCAAACAGGCACTTGGCCAGTGCCGCCGGGTGGTCTATCTGCACGCGGCACAAAGCCCTGAATATTGGGCCTTTGCCGATGAGCTACGCGCGCTTGAAAAGGCCTATCCGGCACAGTTCACGCTGGTGACCGTGTTTGAGCAAGGCGACGAAGGCGACCATCAAGGGCGTCTCCACCAGGCGCTGCTGGCCGATTATTTACCCGAAGGCGCGCACTGCTACTTCGTTGGCCCCCATGGCATGATGGAAGGTGTCGAGCAGGCGCTGAAGCAACTGGGCGTGGCGGATTCACATCGCCACTATGAGCACTTCGGTCCCGCCATGCCGCTTAACGCGGCCTAATCGGCGATCCAGTGGGCGAACTGTCGACGGTAGGCGGCTTGGGCCTGGCTGACGCTGACCGGCGTCAGCCATACCTGGGTGCCCGGCAGGCACTGGGCAAGCGTGGCACAGGCGATTGGTGTCAACGCCCCCAGGCGTGGGTAGCCGCCAATGGTCTGGCGGTCGTTCATCAGCACAATGGGCTGGCCGTCGGGGGGGACCTGTACGGCGCCCAGCGGTATACCCTCCGAAACGATGCCCTTTAGCGTGCCGCCAAGCACCGGCCCGGTCAGGCGAATGCCCATGCGGTCGGCGCGGTTATCGACCTGCCAGGGCGTATTAAACGCCTGATACAGGCTGTTGCCGGAAAAACTGGCTACCTGGGAGCCAAGCACGATGGGCAGGCGGCAGCCGGACGTTGGCATGAGCGGGGTCAGGTTTTCAGGCAGCGTGCGTGGTGGTTGAGAGCTTCCCCGCCACGTCAGGCGCTCGCCCGCCATGAGCGGCTGACCGTTCTCCTGCAGGCCGCCTAATTGCTCGCGGACCGTGCACGAACGGCTGCCAAGCACCTCGGGCGCATCCAGGCCCCCGGGAAAAGCCAGGTAAGCGCGTAACCCCTGACGTGGCTGCTTAAAGGCCAACTCCTGTCCTGAGCGCAAGCTGAAGCTGGCGTTGGGTGCGAGTGGTTTGCCGTCAAGGGTGGCAGCCAGGTCGGCACCGGCCAGTGCCAGCGTTACCTCGTCCTCGGCTTCCAGCGTCAGGCCACCTCCCATGACAATTTCAAGGGCAGCGCTGTTGAGCGGGTTGCCCAGTAGCCAGTTGGCCCAATGAAATGCGATCCAGTCGGCAGCCCCGCCCTGGGTGACACCCAGATGACCCACGCCAAAGCGTCCTGCGTCTTGAACCAATGCCAGCGGCCCTGCCTTTTTTACCACTAATCCTGCCTGGCTCACGAGCGTTCCTCCATTGGCGTGGTATCGCCACCCTGGGCCTCAAAGTCGGCGCGGGAGATAGACCGGAAGCGTACGCTGTCGCCTGGACGCAATAGCGGTTCCCCGCGTTTGGCGTGTTCGAATAGCGGCACTGCCGTGCGGCCCAACACGTTCCATCCGCCGGGAGAGGGGAGTGGGTAAATGGCCGTTTGACGATCGGCGATGCCGACGCTACCGGCGGCCACGTGCCGCCTGGGAGTGGTCAGGCGTGGTGTCGCAATGGTGTCATTCACCAAGCCCATGAAGCCGTACCCCGGCGCAAAGCCCAGCGCGAACACGCAGTAGTCGTCTTGGCAGTGCTGATCAACCAGCTCGGCAATGCTGATGCCCGCGCGCTTGGCCACCCGCTCAAGATCCGGCCCGACGCTCTCGTCGTACCAGACGGGGATCTCATGGTGCTGGCCTTGCTGGGTATCGGCGGGCGACAGGCCCGTCAGGGCGTCCTGCACGCGTGCCTGGGCGTCGAGGTGGCTAAGCGTTCGGCAGTCATAATGCAGTAACAGCGTCGTATAGGACGGCAGCAAATCGACCAGCGCCTCGCCAAAAGCATCGCGCAGCGCCTGGTCAGCCGCCAGAATCCAGGCCATGTTGCTGACGTCGATGGTATCGAAAAGGCGTACCATCAAGGCTTCCATCCCGGCGGTTTCGATACGCAGCTTCACGCTGCCCCCAGATTATTAAATGCATCGCGGATGGCGCGCACGGCGGCGACAGACTCGGGGTTGTCGCCGTGAACGCAAAGCGTATCGCAGGGTAACGACAGCGAGGTTCCGTCGCGGGCGGTGAGGGGTTCGCCTTTGGCCAGCATGACGGCCTGGTCGACGATCGTGGCCTGGTCATGGTGGACCGCATCGGGCAGCCGCCGTGAGGCCAGGTGGCCGTTGGCTTCATAGGCCCGGTCGGCAAAGGTCTCGAACCACAGGTTGACCCTCAGCTTGGCGGCTAACTCGCGGTGCGGCTCGGGGTTGGCAGTGGCCATGATCATGAGCGGCAGGCCGGGATCATAGGCATGCACTGCGCGCATCACGCCTTCAAGCAGTTCAGGGTTGGCCGCCATATCGTTGTAGAGCGCGCCATGGGGTTTGATGTAGCTCAACTGAGTGCCCTCCGCCTGGCAGATACCCGCCAGAGCGCCAATCTGGTAGAGCACCATATCCTCGACCTCGCTTTGTGAACAGGCCATGGAGCGGCGACCAAAGCCCATCAGGTCAGGGTAGCCGGGGTGCGCGCCAATACGCACACCGTGTCGAGCCGCGAGTTTGACCGTGCGGCGCATGACGTGGGGGTCGGAGGCATGATAGCCGCAGGCAATGTTGGCGCAGTCAACAAAGGGCATCACCTCGTCGTCCAGGCCAATCGACCAGTTGCCAAAGCTTTCACCCATGTCGCAGTTGAGAAGCGGAAGGGGCATAGGGCCTCCTGTAGTTATCAAAGAGCTATGGTCATCAAAGAGCTATTCTCATCAAAGAACTATGGTCATCAAAGAGCCATGGTCATTAAAAAAAGCGATCAAGCATTTATTCAATATATGAAGTCGTTGGCGGCACTGCCAAGCTTTTAGCTGGCGTTACGCCTTGATGCGCTATCTATCGTGCTGTTATTTCGTGGAAAAAAGGTTGACGACGAAATCTCATAAGATTATCAACGGCACTAGGCTATAGGCTTGAAGGTGATGAAAAGCACCGCCTACGTCAAGCGTGCAGTAACACCACAAGGTACTAACCTATCGACACGAGGGCTTAATCATGCGTACCCGCATTGCAACGCCGCTGCTTCTGGTCACGGCATGTAGCATCGCCGCGACCGCTCAGGCCGCCGAATGGACCATGGCAACGCCTTACGGCGATGCCAGTTTTCATACTCAAAACACCAAGCAGTTCGCCGAAGACGTTGCCGAGGCAACGGATGGGGACCTGACCATTAACGTGCAAAGCGGTGGTGCCCTCGTTTCTCACGGCGAAATCAAGCCATCGGTACGCCGTGGCACCATTGCCGCAGGGGAGATATTCCTCTCGGTACTCTCCAATGAAAACCCGATTTTTGAGGTGGATACCCTACCCGGTGTGGCCGGAGGCTATGAAGAAGCTTATGCGCTTTGGGAAGCCACCAAGCCAATCATCAGTGATCTGTTTGAGGAAGAAGGCCTGATTCCGCTTTACGCGGTACCCTGGCCTGCTCAGGGTATCTATACCGCTGAAGAGCTGACCGACCCGGATCAATTTGACGGCTTGCGTGTGCGGGCGCCCAATATCAATACTCAGCGGTTTATCGAAAACCTGGGGGGCAGCCCGACCGAAACGGAAGAGTCCGATATCCCCACAGCGTTCAGCACCGGCCGGGTAGATGCCATGATCACCTCGAGTTCCACGGGCAATTCGATGGCTGCCTGGGATTACGTCTCGCATTACACCGATGCCAACCTCTGGCTACCCAAGAACATCGTGTTCATCAACCAGCGCAGCTTTGACCAGCTGGACGAAGACACCCAGGATGCCTTGATGGAAGCGGCCGAGAAAGCCGAAGAGCGCGGCTGGGAAATGAGCCGCGAAGATAACCAGGAAAGCCTGGCGATATTGAAAGAAAACGGCATCACCGTTTCCGAACCCAACGAGGATGTGGGGGAGGCACTGCAGGAAGCGGGTGATGAACTGTTTGCCGATTGGGAATCCCGGGCTGACGATCAAGCCAAGGAAGCGCTGCAGTCATACCGTGATCAACTTGAGGATTGATGACCTGTGTTGAGCGGCGCAGATACTGCGCCGCTTTGCGCGCAAGAGGCCAAACCGATGACGTTCAAATTCGATAAGCTTTATCGCCTGGGTGCCTGGGGCGCTGCGCTTTGCATGATCGCGATTTGCGCGCTGGTCTCGACCCAGGTGTTTTCTAGGTTGGTCGATGCGCTACTGGTCATGGTCGGTAGCGCGCGACTAAACATCAGCATCACCGGCGTCTCTGAAATGGCATCTTATCTGCTGGTTGGTGCCACCTTTCTAGGCTTGGCGTATACCTTCGTCCACCACGCCCATATCCGGGTAACCTTGCTGATTACCCGGCTTCCCTCGACGCTCCGAGTCTGGTTCGAGGTGTTTGGCTTGATGGTGGCGATGACGCTTAGCCTGCTGCTCTGCTACGGGTTGATTGCGTTGATCCGCGAAAGCATCGCCTATAACGATGTTTCCTCAGGCTTTTTGTCGATTCCGCTGTGGATTCCCCAAGCCGTGTTGGTGACCGGCGTTGCCTTGCTGTGTTTGGCGCTGGGCGAGGCGCTGGTGATGGCGCTGCGCCTGGCATTCAAGGACCCATCACGTTTTCGCGAAGTCATGGCCAGCGAAGAAAACAACGACCCCTGAACCTTGTGGGAGATGCCCTGTGCTGCTACTTAGTGTCGTCACCATCCTGACCCTGCTGGTGCTGTTGGGCAGCGGCGTTTGGATAGCCTTTGCGTTGATTGGTACCGCCTGGATAGCGCTCTCACTGTTCAGCTCGTTTGAACCAGGCCCGGTGCTGGCGTCTGATTTCTGGGGGGCGAGTTACGGTTGGGATCTCACCGCGCTGCCGATGTTCATCTGGATGGGCGAGATCCTGTTCCGCTCGGGGCTGGCCGACAACATGTTTCGTGGGCTTTCGCCCTGGTTAAACCGGTTCCCCGGGCGTTTGCTACACACCAATATCATCGGCAGTGGCATGTTCGCGGCGGTGTGTGGCTCGTCGGCGGCCACCTGTGCCACGGTGGGCAAGATGACCTTACCGGAGCTGGAACGCCGGGGTTACGACCCGCAGATGGCGATCGGCACTCTGGCTAGTGCCTCGACACTGGGGTTGTTGATTCCTCCCTCCATCGTGCTGATTGTCTATGGCGTCGTGACCGAGCAATCCATCTCGCGGCTGTTCATGGCGGGTATTGGTCCTGGCCTCATGATTCTTTCGATGTTCATGGGCTATCTGGTGCTTTGGTCGCTGCTCAAGGGCAACCGTGCCGGGCTGACCGGCAATGACGAGTCGGGAATGAGCTTTGCCGAAAAGCTGCGTAATACCTGGTCGCTGATCCCCATCCTGTTGTTGATTGGCGGGATTATTGTGTCGATCTACGGCGGCTTGGCGTCGCCCACCGAGGCGGCGGCGGTCGGGGTGGTGCTATCGATGTTGATTGCTCGTTCGAATGGGCATTTCAACCGCGAGATATTTCAATCCTCGCTTTTCGCAGCGGTGCGCACGGCGTGCATGATCGCTTTTATCATCGCCGGGGCATCGTTTCTTACCTCGGCCATGGGCTTTACCCAGGTCCCGATGAAGCTGGCGCAAGCGATTGGGGAAATGGGCCTGTCGCCCACCATGCTGCTATTGGCGCTAACGGTGCTGTTGCTGGTGATGGGGTGCTTTCTGGACGGCATTTCGCTGATTCTGCTGGTCACCTCGATTATCATGCCGCTGGTCAGCGCTGCCGGGTTTGACCTTATCTGGTTTGGGATTTATCTGGTGATTGTGGTCGAGATGTCGCAAATCACGCCGCCCGTGGGCTTTAATCTCTTCGTGATACAAGGCCTCACCGGGAAGGATATCCTGACCATCACCAAAGCAACGCTGCCGTTCTTTCTCTTGATGCTGGTAGCGGTTGCCTTGCTGCATCTTTTCCCGAGTATTGCGCTGTACCTGCCCTATGCGATGAATCGCTAACCCCGGGCCCTGCGCAATGCATCGTTAGTGCCCATAAAGCGAAATGCCGCCGCGCCCATTGCGTTTGATGTAGTACATGCTCTGGTCGGCGGCATCGATAAGTTCTCTGCCGTTGCCAAAGCCGCCGTCGCTAAGGCAGGCAATGCCGATGGAAACCGATACGAAAAGGGGCTTGCCATCAACCGTTTCCATGGGCGTTTCGGCAAGGCGCTTGGCAATCCGCTTGGCGAAACGTTGTGCTCCCTTGGCCGACTCATCGGGCAGAATGATCAAAAATTCCTCGCCCCCGTAGCGGCCGGCTAAATCCCCCTCGCGAACCAGCGAGCCGAGTACGCGGCCGAAGCGCTCCAGTACGCGGTCACCGGTCTGGTGGCCAAAGCGGTCATTGAGCTTCTTGAAATGGTCCAGATCGATAAACACCACTGACATGGTGTGGTCGTGCGTTTGGCAATATTCAAAACGTTTGTGCAGCTGTTCTTCCAGCCAGGCGCGATTGGAAAGTCCGGTGAGCGGATCCCGTCGGCTACGTTCTTCCAGTTCCGTCTGGCGTTGCTGGAGCTCATCGAGCTCCTGCTGTTGGGCATTCAACCGGGCGTTGAGCACAAATGTCTGCTGAAAGAGTAACTGCTGTGCCTGGATGATCAACGCCTCGGTATCGTGCGAGGAAGGGACGGTAAGTTCGAAGAGATTGGTTAAAAGGGGCAGTTGGGATTGGACGTTTTTTAGCAAGTCGCTTAGTGAGATAGCAGGCGTCGTCACCACCGGACTCAACTGACGCAATAGGGTCGCCAACGCTTGACTGGGGTTGGCCGACAGCCACGTATCGGCGATAGGGCCTGAAAGACGCAGGCACAGTAAGTAAGTCTCTTTCTGAGTTCCAATCTCATCGTGGCTGGCGCTGATGGCTTGGGCCAGCGAAACCGGCACCCCCCACTTGGCGGCGAGCCAACTGCCAACCGATGAGTGGTCACAGCCGAAGCGCAGGTGTTCGCCACGACTGAGTTGCGCATGGGAAAAGGTGGTGTTTGCGTACAGGTCATGGGCGTCTTTGGGGTAAACCGCTAGCAATGCCAGCATGCCGATGTCCTGGAGCAGTGCCGCGGTAAATACAAAGCTGGCCTCCTCGGGGCACAGCTGTTCTGCAAGGGAGCGGGCCGCCAGGGCCGACACAATGGAGCGCCCCCAAATACGCTGAATCAGGTCACCTGACTGGCGGTCACGCCATAAGCTAAAACTCAGCACCGCGGCCAGCGTGGCGTCCAGCCCGAGTCGCGACGTAGCTTCCCGACACGAATGCGTTTCTGTTTGTTGACGGGCATAAAAAGCGCTATTGGCCAATGAAATCAACCGCAAGGTCAGTGCCGGATCCTGCTCGATGGCATTGGCATAATCATTCAGGGTCGCATCGGGGTAGCCCGCCACCTCCAGGACGCGAATGGCCACCGTGGGCAGCGATGGTAGCCTGGCGCATTGGTCTAGGTCGCTCTGCAGAAAACCCGGCAGAGCCGGTATGGCGAGGTGATGTGTGTTGTCGCTACTTATGATGCCCGTCATATCGGCTCCTTTGCTCATGCTAGCTTAAAGGGCCAATTGATTTTTTTCATCTTATATCGTTGGAAAGCAAGCTAATACCTTCGGTAGGTGTAGCCTATATTAGCCAAGCGTTTAGTGTCAGGGCTTCACCGTCAAGACGGTTCACTATAAGCTTGATTCAAACTGGGCAGCGAGACAACCAATGCAGACGGGGATTGAAGCGGCCGATATCTTTCGGCAGTTGGCTGAAGGTATGGGGCAAACGGGTACTCCTCAGTTTTACCCAACGCTAGTGGAGCGGCTGGCCACCTTGCTGGGCGTGGATCATGCATTGGTGGCCCACGTTAATACTGAAAATGGCACACAGGCGAGTGTCGTCGAAACACTGGCGGTTTGGTCCAACGGAATGCATATGCCCAATGTCGTCTACCCATTGGCTGGTACACCCTGTGAGACCGTCGTGGGGCGCGAACCGTGCTTATATCCCTGTGATGTGCAACAGCGCTTTCCTGATGATCATCTGCTGGCGGCGCTGGGAGCCGATAGTTACATGGGCCTGCCGTTGTTGGCAGCGGACGGGAGAACGATCGGACTACTGGCGCTATTAAAAAATGCCCCCATGGCGCTGGATGACCTCGCCAGGGAAGTGCTACGCATTGCGGCGGCGCAAGCCGGTGCCGAGCTTGGCCGCCAGCAGGCGGAGGAGGCGCTCAAGGCCAGCGAGGCCGTGGCAAGGGAAAGCGAGCGGCGCCTGGATACGCTGCTCAATCACCTGCCGGGGATGGCATACCGTTGCCTGAATGATGATCATTGGACCATGGAGTTGGTCAGCCAGGGCGCTCAAGAGCTAACGGGTTATCACCCCCATGAACTGGTAGGCAACCACCTCATCAGCTTCGCTGAATTGATCAATGAGCAAGATGCATCGCGATTGTTTGATGAGGTGCAGGCGGCGATTCGCGACAGGCGCCCTTACCAGGTAGTTTATCGGCTGCATCATCGCGATGGCCGAATCCGCTGGATGTGGGAGCAAGGACAAGCGGTTCTTGATGCGGCGGACAAGGTTGTCTGCCTGGAAGGGTTTATCACTGATGTGACTGATAATCAGGAAGCCCAGCGCGTTCAGCAGGCGGTGATGCAGGTGGCCTCAACGGTCACGTCACACGTGGGTGACGATTACTTTCAACAGTTGATCAGCACATTGGTGGAATTGTTGGAAGCTGACGGCGGCTTTATCGCACTGCTCAATCGGTCTCCCCATGAGGTTGGCGAGCGTTATCCCTCGGCGGGCACGGTCACCACGGTAAGCCTCATCGCAGACGGCACACCGCTAAGCAACCAGACCTTTCTGCTGAGTGGTTCACCCTGCGAACAGGTGGCAATTGAACGCGAGGCCGTTTCGCATAATGGCGATTACACGCCCCTACCCGGCAATGCCATCAAGGCCCAGGCCTGGATAGGCCGACGTCTCGATAACGCTCACGGTGAAGCGATTGGCGTGATGATGGTTTTCTACCGTGAGCCGCTTACGACCAATGCCTTCGCGACCTCAGTGCTCCGTATTTTGTCGACCGGCGCCGCGGCAGAATTAGAGCGCCGACGTGATCAGCGCCGTATGCACCAGCTGGCATATACTGACGGCACAACGGGGCTTGCGAACCGCGTTCGCTTCCTGGAGGTTCAAACCCGGATGCTGCGCGAAGCAGCCAGGCACCATCAGTCACTAAGCTTGATTCTGCTCGATATCCGCCGTTTCAAGGAGGTCAACGATACCCATGGCCATCAGGTGGGCGACCAGCTGTTGGCGACGATCGCAGGGCGCCTGCAGGATGCCATACCTGATAGCAGTACTCTGGCGCGTTTATCCGGCGATGAATTCGCAATACTGATGGATAACCCTGACGAGGCCGAATTGGCCGAAACGCTGGACAACCTTCGTGAGGCCGTCGCTGAAACCATCCGATTGGGGCATAACGCGTTCAATCTGGAAGTGAGCGTGGGTTTCTCCCGTTACCCTGCGGATGCGACGGTGGCGAGCGAACTGTTCAAGGCGGCCAGTATTGCCTTGCACCACGCCAAGCGTGATGGCAGCGTCTGCCCATTCAGCTACGACATGATGCGTCAACAGCGCCGCCGTCAGAAAATGACCGAGCGGCTCCACCAAGCGCTGATGGAAAACCGCTTGGCGCTTTACTACCAACCCCAAGTCAATCTGAAGACTGGCCAACTGGCGGGCGCGGAGGCGTTGTGTCGCTGGTACGAGCCCGACTGGGGGTGGATCAGCCCGGGGGAATTCATCCCATTGGCGGAGGAGCGCGGGCTGATTAGCGCGTTGGGTGATTGGGTGCTGGCGGAGGCTGCCAGGCAGCTCCTTGAATGGCAATCACAAGGGATGGCAGCACTGCCAGGGCGCTTGTCGATTAATATCGCCGCGCAACAGTTTGCCGATCCACAGTTGGCTCAGCATATTGCTGAACTGACACAAGGCGTGCCAGCGTCGGCGTTGGCCCTGGAGCTCACCGAGAGCGACTTCATGCGCGACCCCGACCAGGCGGTCGAGATTACCCAGAGGATGCGCGATGCTGGGTATGTCCTGTTTATCGATGATTTTGGCACCGGGTATTCATCGCTTGCCTATCTACGACGCTTTGCCGCCGACGCGCTGAAAATCGATATCTCCTTTGTACGCGAGATGCTCGACAATCAGCATGACCGCGCCATTGTGAAAACCATCATTGCAATGGCCGATGCCCTGGGAATGAAAACCCTGGCGGAAGGGGTCGAGCATCAGGCGCAGGCCGAGCTGCTGGCCGAAATGGGATGCCTCGAAGCGCAAGGGTTTTTGTTCGGTCGGCCCAAACCGGCCGATGAGTTTGCAGCGGTGTGGTTGGGCCGCTAGCCCAACGCTTGCCAAATCAGATTAAAACCGACTAAAAACATCGCCAGAATAACCAAGCGGTAGAACAACACTTCGTTGACGCGACTTTGCAGCCACAGGCCGTTGCGCACGCCGATCCAGGCAATGGGCACCAGTACCAGCGAGGCCCAGGCACTGGTCACGTTAATCTCACCAAGCCACATGTACGGGGCCAGCTTGATCACGTTTACCACGGCAAAGGTGACGGCGCAGGTGGCGATAAAGGTCTCTTTCGACAGCTTGCGCGGCAGCAGGTACACGTTGAGCGGTGGTGCACCTGCGTGAGCCATGAAGCTGGTAAACCCGCAGATGCTCGCCGCCGGTAATGCCCATCGGGAGGAAATGGGCTTTTTGGCGACGGGCTTGAGTAGCATGTAAGCGGCAAACACCAAGGTGATCACGCCGAGGGTCAGGCGCAAGCCCTGTTCGCTCAGGCTGTCGAACAGCAGCGTCCCTACTGCCACGCCGATGAACAGCCCCGGCACAAAACGCCATACCTCGGCTACCGCCTGCCTGCCCCACCACGCCTTCACCGCAAACACATCCATCACCAGTAACAGCGGTAATAAAAGGCCCGCTGCCTGAGCCGGGCTGATCGCCAGCGCCATCAGCGGCACCGACAGCGTGCCGAAACCACCCGCAAAGCCGCCTTTGGAAACGCCGGTCAGGTACACGGAAAATACGATTAACAGCCAGGCGATCACGGAGTAGTCGGGGAGCATACGCTTCTCTCGGTTATCAGTTCTCGGGTATCAGTGGTCAATAAAAAGCCCCGCAGAAGCGGGGCACCACAGTTTAGCATTAGATGAACGTTAGCGGGCGAAGCGTCACTCCATCAAGTTTTCATTAGCCACTCGTGGTCGGGGTCGTTGTGGAATTTCCACACCCGTTTGGGGCCGGCCATCACGTTTAAGTAATAAAGCGAGTAGCCATGGGCAGCACCAACAGGGTGATAGCCCTTGGGTACCAGTACACAGCAGCCGTTTTCTACCGCCATGGTGTCATCAAGGCTGCGGTCATCGGTGTAGACGCGCTGAAAGGCAAAGCCCTGAGCGGGATTAATGCGGTGGTAGTAAGTCTCTTCCAACTGTGACTCGTGGGGTAAGTTATCCACATCGTGTTTATGGGGCGGGTAGCTCGACCAGTTACCTGCGGGGGTGAATACTTCGACCACCAGCAGGCTATCGGCGGGCTCCGTCTCCGGCAAAATGTCGTGCACATGGCGGGTGTTCGTGCCCTGGCCACGGGTGCTCTGCTTGATGTTGTCCGGTGCAATCAAGCGTGGCGCATGATTGCCATGCCCTGGGGCCGCACACACCGCTAGCTCAAGATCGGTGGTCGCTTCCACCGCGTAGCTAACCCCATTGGGTAGGTACACCGCGTAGGGTGGAATCTGTTCAAAGATATCCATGCGCTTGCCGATATCATCAAAGCGATGCTCACCGCAGGTCACATTGGCGCGCCCTGTGAGCAGCACCAGGCAGACTTCCTGATCATCGCTGCTGGCTTCCAGACGCTGCCCCTTGGCGAGTTTATGCACCCGAAAGCCGACATGCGTCCAGCCAGCGGAGGCGGGGGTAACGTCAATCACGGTGCCTTGTGCGTCTGGGGCGGTGGGGCGTACCAGTAGTGAAGTCATTCTTCGCTCCTCTTGACGGTTCGGCGACGGTCTAGTCAGCCAAGCGTCTTGAAAATATAATCTGATGTGGCTGCTTAAACCGCAGCATCGAGCATAATTTTGCGGCCTTCACGTAGTGAGCGCTCCGCTGCATCGGCCAATCGCAATGCCTCTAACCCGTCCTGGGCGCCCGCAAGAGGCGTGCGCTTTTCCTGCCACGCATCGACGAAATCAAGAATCTCTAATCGATAAGCCTCGGCATAACGCTCTAAAAAGAACCATTTGGGTTTTTCTTCCACTTGCCCCGTCTCGCCGGTAAAGCGCAGCCGGGTATCAGACTCGTTCTGGGCCTGCAGCATGCCTTGGCTGCCAAAGGCTTCGATACGCTGATCATAGCCGTAGCACGCACGCCGTGAGTTGCTGATTTGACAAAGTTTTCCACTGGCGGTGGTAAGCGTGACCATGGCGGTATCTACATCGCCCGCTTCGCCAATGGCTGGATCGATGATGCTACTGCCGACGGCAAAAATGCTTTCAATCGGCTCATCAAGTAGCCAGCGCGCCATGTCCAGATCATGAATCATCATGTCCCGGAACAGCCCACCTGAGTCGCTGACATACTCGGCAGGTGGGGGAGACGGATCGCGGCTGATAATGGTCAGGGTTTCCAGTGCCCCAATACGCCCTTGGGTAATGGCCTTTTTAAGTGCAGAAAACTGAGGATCGTGGCGACGGTTAAAACCTAACGCGCAGGTCACCGGGTGTTCGCTAAGTACCTGCAGGGCATCGCGGGTGCGCGCTAAATCCAAGGCGATGGGTTTTTCGCAGAGAACCGCCTTGCCTGCGCGAGCGGCGCGCTCCAGATACTCCGCGTGGGTAGGCGTGCTGGAGGCAATCAGGACGGCGTCAATGTCGCCATCCGTAAAAATCTCATCAACGGAGGTCGCTTTGCTGCCGTACTGCTCGGCCAGCGCTTCTGCGGCAGGCTGATGAAAATCGGCCACGGCGGCCAGGGTAACATTTGGGTGTAAATGAATGGCTTGGGCATGCACCTTGCCGATGCGTCCAGCGCCGATCAGTGCGAGTTTCATGAGCTCTCCTGTTTTATTGTTGGTGTTGGCTTGTTTTGGTGTTTAGGTCTTACGCTTTTTTGTCGTTGTCCTTTCCTTTGTCACGAGTTTTGTCTTGCCGTACCCCTAGGGCAATGGCCAAGGTCTGGGCCAGGCAGAGCGATGCGGTCAAACTGCGGAAGCTTTTTACTTCAGCTTCATTGACAACGAAGGCAACATCCGCAAAGCGAGCCAGCGGGCTGAGGGTCGAGTCGGTAATCACCACAATAGGCAGACCACGCTGATAGGCGTCTTCGCAGGCTTTTTGGCTCTCTTCGGCATAGGGCGAGAAACTGATGGTCAGTAGAGCGTCATGTTGGCTCATGGCGCGCAGTTGCTCGCCGTACATCCCACCCAAACCATTGACCAGCAGCGCAGGTTTATCCACATGCGCCAAGGCATAGGTCATGTAGCTGGCCACCATAAAGCTCCGTCGGGCACCCATCACATGAATGGCATGGGCCCGCTCAAAAATATCCAGCGCGTTTTCAAGGTTCTCTGGGTCAATGCGGCTAGGCAGTTGCTCCAAGACGGCGCGATTAGCGTCGGCGAACTCCCATAGCAGCTGGGTACTGTCCGGTGTTTCCCCGGTGGCACTGCGCACCGCTCGAATTCGCTCGGTGTAGTTAGGCAGCTCATCGACCAGGCGGCTGCGAAACAGCTGCTGCATTTCAGAAAAGCCCTTAAATCCCAAACTATTGGCCAGGCGAATCAAGGTGGAGGGAGTAACATCCGCCTGCTCGGCAATTTTGGCCACGGTCGCCAGAGCCACCTCCTGAGGGTGATCAAGCATAAACCGCGCGGTTTGCTGCAAACGTTTGCTTAGCGTGGCGTACTCTGCGGTGATCAGCGTTTCCAACTCACGGTAGCTTTGAGGTGGCTGCGGCATACAATTTCCTTAGCGTTAACGCGTGTACCACTTAGCTGAGAGAAAACTAAGCAAAGGGACTGATTGTTGAGCAGTCTAGTTGATTGAAATAAATATTCCATTTATACCAAAGTATAGAATAAATAATTTGCCTGTATTGCTATTTGGAATCTATATTCCATAGCGCCAAGGAATTTAATGCCACTTCCCTACCAACAACGATAACGTTATGAGGAATTATTTATGGCACGTCTATCTCAATGGCTTCTAGCCTCCGTCGCCACCACGGCGCTCATGGCGGGTGCCGCACAAGCACAGGAAACAGCACAAGAAGAGAATCGCTTCGTCATGGTGACCCATGGCGTTCCCTCGGATCCTTTCTGGTCGGTGGTCAAAAATGGCGCTGAGGCAGCGGCTGACCTTGTAGGCGCGGAGCTTGAGTACCGCGCACCTTCCACCTTTGACATGGCCAAGATGCAGCAACTCGTCCAGGCGGCAGTGGCCTCTCAACCAGACGGTTTGATTCTCTCATTCACCGATGAAAATGCCCTGGGCAGCGTTGTGCAAGACGCAGTCGATAACGGCATTCCCGTCATCACCATCAACTCCGGTGGCGATGTGGCGCGGGATTATGGCGCCCGCTTGCACGTTGGGCAGAGTGAGTACGAAGCGGGCAAGCAGGCCGCCGAGCGCATGCAGGAAATGGGCGTTGAGAAAGGCGTTTGCGTCAACCATGAACAGGGCAACCAGGGCCTTGACCAGCGCTGTGATGGCTTTGTTGAGGGCTTCGACGGCAATGCTGAGCAGCTAGCGACCACCTACGACCCCACCAATATTCGCAATGCCATTATCGCTTACCTTAACGAGAACAGTGATGTGCGTGGTGTGTTGACCTTGGGTGCATTGGCCGCTGATCCGATGATTCAGGCCATGCGCGAGCAGGGGGCTACCGATATGTTCACCCTCGGTACCTTTGATCTTTCACCCGACATTTTGGAAGCCTTGGATGCGGGTGAACTGGACTTTGCGATCGACCAACAGCAGTACATGCAGGGGTACTTACCTGTCATGTTCCTCGACCAGTTCGTCAAGAACGGGCTGCTACCCGCTGGGGATGTTGCTACCGGTCCGGGGTTTGTCACTCAAGAAAACGCAGCGCAGGTTATTGAGCTGAGTAGCCAGGGTATCCGTTGATAACGACCTAATCGGAAAAGGCTCGGCGGTGCCGAGCCTTGGGAGTCGATCGCCATGAATTCCAATGAAAATAACCAAGCGGCTGCGCCAGCAGCGGCTGATCAAGACGAACGGATCCAGAAAGTCTCGTTTTGGAAGAAAGCGCTCAATCGTCCTGAGTTGGGGGCGCTGGCCGGTACCGTGCTGGTGCTTGCCTTTTTTATCGCTGCCTCCAGCGGCACCGGGATGTTTACCCCCGCGGGTATTATTAATTTTCTGGAAGTTTCAGCCCAGCTCGGCATTATCGCCACGGCGGCAGCACTACTGATGATCGGCGGGGAGTTTGATCTCTCGATTGGGTCGATGATCGGCCTGGCTGGCATTTTGATTGCGATCCCCGCCGTAGAGTATGGCTGGCCGCTATGGGCCGCTATCTTATTGGCATTCGCTTGTGCCGGGTTAGTGGGCTGGATTAACGGCAATCTGGTTAATCGCACTGGCTTGCCGTCCTTTATCGTCACGCTGGGTTTTCTGTTTATTCTGCGCGGCCTAGCGATTGGCGTCAGCCGGTTGTTGACGGGGCGAACCCAGGTGGGTGGCGTTGAAGAGCATATCCCCGGCGATTGGTTCGCGTCGCTGTTTTCCGGTGAGGTCGCCACGGGCCTGTTCTCTTGGATGGCCACGCAAGGCTGGATCGGCACTAATTTTGCGGGCAACCCCACCGTTTCGGGTATTCCGGTCTCCATCGTCTGGTGGTTGGGCTTAACGGCCGTGGCGACCTGGGTGCTGCTGTGCACGCCCTATGGCAACTGGATCTTCGCCAGCGGCGGCGACGCTAATGCCGCGCGCAATTCGGGCGTGCCGGTACGTCGGGTCAAGATTTCACTGTTCATGTTCACTGCCTTCTCCGCCACCATTTTTGCCTGCATTCAGGTAATGGATACCGGTTCGGCGGACACCATTCGTGGCTTGTTAAAAGAGCTGGAGGCCATTATCGCGGTGGTGATTGGCGGCGCTTTGCTGACCGGCGGCTATGGGTCTGCCATCGGCGCAGCGCTGGGGGCGCTGATCTTTGGCATGGTGCAAATGGGTATCTTCTACACCGGTGTTAATACGGACTGGTTCCAGGTCTTTTTGGGCGTGATGCTGCTGGTGGCCGTGCTGTTCAATAACTACATGCGCAAGAAGGCGATGGAGGCCAAGTAACATGACAACTCAAACGCCAATGATCGAAATGCGCAGCGTCAGCAAGCACTTCGGCAGTGTGATCGCCTTGAGCGATATTTCCATGCAGGTCTATGCCGGTGAAGTGATGTGCCTGCTCGGTGATAACGGCGCGGGCAAGTCGACGCTGATCAAAACCCTCTCGGGCGTTCATCAGCCCACCCATGGCGAGATGCTGCTGGATGGCGAACCCGCTCGCTTCAAGTCACCGGCTTACGCACTAGACGCAGGTATCGCGACGGTTTTCCAGGACTTGGCGATGGTGCCGTTGATGTCGATTACCCGGAACTTCTTTATGGGGCGCGAGCCGACGGTGGGCTGGGGGCTGTTCAAGCGCATCGATTGGAAATACGCCGACCGCATTGCCAAGCAGGAAATGGCCAAAATCGGCATTGATGTGCGCGACCCGAGTCAGCCGGTGGGCACGCTTTCCGGCGGCGAACGCCAGTGCGTGGCGATTGCCCGAGCCGTCTATTTTGGCGCCAAGGTGCTGATTCTGGATGAGCCAACGTCCGCCCTCGGGGTCAAGCAGGCCTCGGTAGTACTGCGCTATATCGCCAAGGCGCGGGCCGATGGACTGGCGGTCATCTTTATTACCCATAACGTCCACCACGCCTTCCCGGTAGCCGATGCGTTCACCCTATTGTCACGCGGTGGCAGCCTGGGGTCCTTCCGCAAAGAAGACGTCACCCGCGAAGAAGTACTCAACATGATGGCCGGTGGTGCCGAGCTGGAGAGCTTGGATGCAGAACTCGCTGAGTTCCAGCGCAGCGACCGCGAAAAAAAAGCCAATAGCGCTGCTGGCAACCAGACTACTCCGAAGGCCGCTGGCGGGAAGATTGATGAGCCCGCTGAAAACGTTTAGCGAACAGCTACCAAAGAGCCAATATGACTATGTCAGCATCTACTTTCTCATCGCCGTTTACGTTGGCCGTTTGTGCAGAAATGGTTTTTCGCGACCTACCGATGAATGAACGCGTTAAGCGTATTGATGCGTTGGGTTTTCAAGTGGAAATCTGGGACTGGACCCGGCACGACATTGAATCCCTGGCCAATAGCGGCGCGACGTTTTCATCCATGACCGGCTATGTCACCGGTACCCTGGCGGATGCCGCTGGGGCCGATGAGTTATTGCACACCGCCTCAGAGTCGGTTGACGTCGCCAAGCGCTTGGGCATTCCACGCCTTAACCTGCACGGAACGGGGCTGGATAGACAAGGCCTTCCTGTGAAACCTTGCCAGCAATTGACCGGCTCTATGTGGCTCAAAGCCCGCGACACACTTAATAGGCTTGCGGACTTAGGCGAGCTTAACGATGTCACTTTCGTGCTTGAAAACCTCAATACTGATGTTGACCACCCCGGCGTGCCGTTTGCCCGATTGGCAGACGTATTGGCGCTTGTAGAAAGTGTTGATCGCCCTGGCTTGCGCATAATGCTGGACGTTTATCACGCCCAGATTGGCGAAGGTAATCTGATAGAGCTGATTCACCGCTGTGCGCCCTACATTGGCGAAGTGCAGGTGGCTGATGTCCCCGGTCGCTGTGAGCCGGGAACAGGCGAGATTAATTACTCGGCCATTGCCAAAGCGCTGAGCGACATAGGTTATCGCGGCACAGTGGGTCTGGAAGGTTGGGCCTCGGGTGATGATGAGCTTGCGCTCGACCGATTCCGTGCGGCCTTTTCACTTTAAGCGCTGTTGGCTTCTTATTGATGAGCGCCTGCCGCTGGCCACCCAAGAAGCCCATATGTTCGAGCTACCTTATTGCCCAGTACCACGAACCTGTTACGTGGGGAGAACTTTATGCTAAACAACAATATGCAACACCGACCGCTTGACCTGATTTGCTTGGGGCGTGTAGCGGTTGACCTTTACGCTGAGCAAATCGGTAGCCGCCTGGAAGATGTTGCCAGCTTCGCCAAATACCTGGGCGGTAGCTCCGGCAATATGGCCTACGGTACCGCGCGACTAGGGTTGAAGTCAGCCATGCTCTCGCGAGTCGGCGATGAGCAGATGGGCAACTTTGTACGCGAGGAACTTGAGCGGGTAGGCGTGGATACCACGGCACTGCAAACCGATCCTGAACGCCACACCGGCTTGGTGCTGCTGGCACTGAAAGACCGCGAAAGCTTTCCGCTGCTGTTTTACCGTCGCGACTGCGCCGATATGGCCATCGACGCTGACACCATCGACCCTGAGTTTATTGCCCGCTCAAAGGCATTGGCGATTACCGGCACCCACCTTTCAACGGATACCACTCGGCGAGCATGTCGCAAAGCGCTGGACGCCGCTGCTCATTATGGCGTGAAGCGGGTGCTGGACATCGACTACCGTCCCGTACTGTGGGGGCTGACCAATCCGGGTGATGGCGAAACCCGCTTTATCGCCGACGAAACCGTCACCACCGATCTGCAGCGCTGGCTACCTGATTTCGACCTGATTGTGGGCACCGAAGAGGAGTTTCACATTGCCGGTGGCAGTACGGACACCTTAGCGGCCCTGCGTGCGGTGCGCGAAGTTAGCGAAGCCACCCTGGTATGCAAGCTGGGGCCCATGGGTTGCGTGGTGTTTGAAGGCGCTATTCCTGACCGCATCGAAGACGGTATTTTGGTCAAGGGCGTACAGGTTGAGGTGCTCAACGTGCTGGGTGCCGGTGATGCCTTTATGAGTGGGCTACTGCGTGGCTGGTTACGCGGTGAACCCTGGCAGACCAGTGCCGGTTATGCCAACGCCTGTGGCGCGTTGGTGGTCTCCCGCCACGGCTGTGCCCCGGCCATGCCCACCGAGGATGAGTTATTCGATTACCTGCAACGCCGCGATGAGGTACCCCGTCCGGATATCGATCAGCGCCTAAACCATTTACACCGCGTCACTACCCGAGTGCCAGCCCAATGGCCCGAAGTGCTAGGTCTGGCTTTTGACCACCGTCGCCAGCTCACCGATATGGCCCGCGAAGAGTATGCCGACAGCGCGCGGCTGCCTAAGCTTAAGAAGCTGTTGGTGTCGGCTGCCGAGGAGGGCGCAAAGCTGGGTGGTATTACCACGCCCGCGATTCTGGTAGACGACGTGCTGGGTCAGGAAGCGCTCAACCAAGCCAGCGGCAAAGGCTGGTGGATTGGCCGCCCGGTGGAACTGCCGGGCTCACGTCCGCTGCGCTTCCAGCATGGCGATGATTTAGGTGCCTGCCTGCGCCAATGGCCGCGGGAGCAAATCATCAAATGCCTGGTGTTTTACCACCCCGACGACGAGATTGCGTTGCGCCTGGAGCAGGAAGAGCGGCTGCGCCAGCTCTATCAGGCGGCCTGTGCTTATGGGTTGGAGTTGTTGGTTGAAGTCATTCCCCCTGTGAACATGCTCAATGACGACACCACCTTGCCGCGCAGTCTTCAGCGCCTCTACAACCTGGGTATCCGCCCTGACTGGTGGAAACTACCTGCCATGTCAGATGCAGCCTGGAAGGCGGTGGGCGAGACGATCGAACGGGAGGATGCCTACTGTCGTGGGGTCGTACTGCTTGGGCTAGACGCCCCCATGGACGATATGAAGCGCGGATTCGAAGCCGCAGCCAATCATGCCTGCTGTAAAGGTTTTACCGTCGGGCGCACGCTGTTTGCCAGTGCGAGCCGTGATTGGCTTGCCGGGCGTATCGACGACGCCAGCTTGGTAGAGCGGGTCGCCCAGAACTATGCCGAGCTTATAAAGGCGTGGCGGCAATTAAGGCAGTCGCTGCCGCAAACCCTGGCTCACACGGAGGAGGCGTAAGATGAGCACCATTCGACTCACCATGGCCCAAGCGCTGGTCAAGTACCTCGCTGCCCAGCGTATCGAAATAGATGGCCAAGAAGTGGCGTTGTTCGAAGGCGTGTTTGCGATTTTTGGTCATGGCAATGTGGCGGGGTTAGGTGAAGCGCTTTACCACGTGCAGGACACGCTGCCCACCTTTCGCGCTCATAATGAGCAAGCCATGGCACACGCGGCGATTGCCTTTGCTAAAGCCAATGGCCGTAAGCGGTTAATGGCCGCCACCAGCTCGATTGGTCCAGGGGCGACCAATATGGTCACTGCGGCGGCGCTGGCCCATGCCAACCGACTGCCCATTTTGTTGTTGCCGGGAGACACTTTTGCCACCCGCGAGCCTGACCCGGTTCTCCAGCAGGTGGAGCATTTCGGTGACCCTACCATTAGCGTCAACGACTGTTTTCGTCCCGTGTCGCGCTACTTTGACCGTATCAGCCGCCCGGAACAGCTACTCACCAGCTTGCCCCAGGCGATTGCCACCCTGCTTGACCCGGAACACTGCGGCCCCGCGACCCTGGCGATGCCTCAGGATGTACAAACCTTTGCTTACGACTACCCACAAGCCTTTTTTGCCCCCAGGGTGCATCGCATTCGGCGCTCGCCACCAGAGGCTTATGAGCTACGCCAAGCAATCGGCGCGCTACAACGGGCCAAGCGCCCGCTGATCATTGCCGGCGGCGGCGTGCATTACGCCACTGCTTGCGACGCCTTGGCCGATTTTGCCAAGGCAAGAGGCATTCCAGTAGCCGAAACCCAGGCGGGTAAAGGCGCGCTGGCGGATAGCCACCCCTGTGCGGTGGGGGCTATTGGCGTCACCGGCAGCGCAGCCGCCAATCAGTTGGCGGAGCAGGCGGATGTCATCCTCGCCATAGGCACTCGGCTCCAGGACTTTACCACTGGCTCCCGAGCGCTATTTGAAAACAATCATAAAACGCTCATCGCCCTTAATGTTGGGCGTTTCGATAGCGTTAAGCATCTGGCACTGCCGTTGACCTGTGATGCGTTGGCAGGACTTGAGCAACTTGATGACGCATTAGGCGATGGGTGCGGCAGCAATGAATGGCGCGAGCAGACCGATACGCTCAAGCGTGAATGGGCGAAGACAGTACACCAAGTGACGGCTGACCAAGGGGCCGCGTTGCCCACCGATGCCCAGGTGATCGGCGCGGTCAACCGCCAGGCCGGGAGCGATACCACTGTGGTATGCGCGGCGGGTGGTTTGCCCGGCGAGCTGCATAAGCTCTGGCAGTGCTCAGGCCCTGGCAGCTACCACGTAGAGTACGGTTTCTCCTGCATGGGCTATGAAATTGCCGGTGGTATGGGCGTCAAGATGGCCAAGCCGGAGCGAGAAGTGGTGGTGATGGTGGGCGATGGTAGCTACCTGATGCACAACTCGGAGCTGGCGACCTCGGTGATGCTGGGCCACAAGCTGATCGTCGTGGTGTTGGATAACCGCGGCTATGGCTGTATCAACCGCTTGCAACATGCCACCGGCGGCGCCGGATTCAACAACCTGCTGCAAGATTGCCGCACTGTGGAGGCGGGCGCTCCGAAAACCGATTTTGCCGCCCATGCCAAAGCCCTGGGCTGTGAGTCCGAATCGGTGAGTGGCATTGCCGAACTGGAACAAGCGCTGGTGCGAGCTCGTAGCGCCACCTCGACTTATGTGATTGCCCTGGATACCGACCCGTTACCCAGCACCGAGGAAGGCGGCGCCTGGTGGGACGTGGCCGTGCCCGAGGTCTCCGAGCGTGAGCAGGTTAATACTGCCTATCAAAGCTATCGCGAGGCCAAACAGCGCCAACACCATTAGGACTAATAAACAAAATATTGAGGAGCCACGCTATGCCATCGGTCACATTAGGTATTAATCCGCTCACCTGGACGAACGACGACTTGCCCAGCCTGGGTGGCGATACGCCACTGGAAACCTGCCTGCAAGAAGGGCGCGAAGCGGGGTTTAGCGGCTTTGAGCTGGGCAACAAATTCCCCCGCACGCCTGCCGCCTTGAGCCAGGCGCTGGGCGCTCATGATCTGGCGCTGATTTCAGGCTGGTACTCCGCACGCCTGCTTGAGCGTAGCCCAGAAGAAGAGATTGAGGCTGTGCAGGATCACATGAACCTGCTCAAGCAGTGTGGCGCCAAGGTCATGGTGTTGTGCGAAGTTACCCACTGTGTACACGGCGATCAGCAACGCCCACTCTCCCAGCGTCCGCATCTTTCTGATGAAGAGTGGCAGCGCCTGCAGCATGGCCTGGATGTGGTCGGCGACTATCTGAAATCACAGGGCATTCAACTGGTGTACCACCACCACTTGGGAACGGTGATCGAGAGCCAAGCCGACGTTGAGCGCTTAATGGACAACACCGGCGAAGGCGTTGGTCTGCTGCTTGATTTTGGTCATCTGCGCGGCGCTGGCGGTGACCCGCTCGCCATCGCCAAACGCTACAGCCAGCGTATCCACCATGTGCACTGCAAAGACTTGCGCTTCCCGGTGCTGGACGCCGTGCGCAACCGCGACAAAAGCTTTTTAAACGGCGTGCTGGACGGCCTGTTTACTGTGCCCGGGGATGGCGATGTGGAGTTTCTTCCCGCCTTAACTCACCTGTGTGAGCAGGGTTATCAAGGCTGGTTAGTGGTTGAAGCCGAACAAGACCCCGAAGTCGCCCATCCGCTGACTTACGCCCGCCTGGGTTATCGCAACCTTTGCCAACTTGCCGAGCAGGCGGGTTTTAACATTGCCAGCTAAACAGCGCCAGAGATGCCTTTAAATCAGGAGCTTGTATGAAGACGCTATCCCACTATCTCAATGGTCAGCTCTCTGCCGGTCAGAGCCAGCGCACTTCGCCGGTTTATAACCCGGCCACCGGTCAGCAGAGCGCTCAGGTAGCACTAGCTACCGCCGATGAAACCCGCGAAGCAGTGCGCATTGCCGATGAGGCCTTTGTCGCTTGGTCAAAAACCTCGCCGCTGAAGCGCTCGCGCATCCTGTTTAAGTTTAAAGCGCTGGTCGAGGAGCACACCGATGAGCTGGCGCGGCTGATATCCAGCGAACACGGCAAGGTGTTTTCTGACGCTAAAGGCGAAGTCACCCGCGGCCTGGAAGTGGTCGAATTTGCCTGCGGCATTCCCCACCTGCAGAAGGGCGAGCACTCCATGAACGTGGGTAGCGGGGTGGATAGCTACTCGATGATGCAACCGCTGGGCGTCTGTGCGGGTATCTCGCCGTTCAACTTCCCTGCCATGGTGCCCATGTGGATGTTTCCCATCGCCCTGGCCTGTGGCAACACCTTTGTAATGAAGCCTTCGGAAAAAGATCCCTCCACGCCGTTGCGCCTGGCTGAACTGCTTAAAGAGGCGGGTCTGCCAGATGGCGTCTTCAACGTCGTCAACGGCGATAAAGAAGCCGTGGATGTACTGCTCACCGATGAGCGAGTCCAGGCGGTAAGCTTTGTCGGCTCCACGCCCATCGCCGAGTACATCTACGCCACTGCTTCCGCCCATGGTAAGCGCGTCCAGGCTCTCGGCGGGGCCAAAAACCATATGGTGATCATGCCCGATGCGGATATTGACCAAGCCGTGGGGGCGCTAATGGGCGCCGCCTATGGCTCGGCGGGCGAGCGCTGCATGGCAATTTCCGTCGCGGTGCCCGTGGGTGAAGAAACCGCCAAACGCCTGCGCGAAAAGCTGGTAGCTGAACTGGAGAAATTGACGGTTGGGCCTGGTCTGGTCGATGGCCCGGATAACGATATGGGCCCGCTCATCACCCGCGAACATCGCGATAAAGTGGCGGGCTACATTCAAACCGGCGTGGATGAAGGCGCCGAGCTAGTGGTGGATGGCCGCCAGACAACGATAGAGGGGGCGGGCGATGGCTATTTTATGGGTGGAACACTATTTGATCATGTGACGCCAGACATGCGCATTCACTCTGAAGAAATCTTCGGCCCAGTGCTGGCGATTGCTCGAGTGGAAAGCTTCGACGAAGCCGTCAGCATGGTCAATGCTCACGAGTACGGCAACGGTACGGCGATCTTTACCCGGGATGGCGATGCGGCGCGTCAGTACTGCGAGCAGATCCAGGTCGGCATGGTTGGCGTTAACGTGCCGATTCCGGTGCCCATGGCGTTCCACAGCTTCGGCGGTTGGAAGCGCTCGCTGTTCGGCCCGCTGCATATGCATGGCCCAGACGGTGTGCGTTTCTACACACGCATGAAAACTATCACCCAACGCTGGCCCAGCGGCATTCGTGAAGAGACCAACCACTTCACCATGCCGACCATGTAAACAGTCTACTGGGCACGACACTATTCAACGCCGGGCCCAGCCCGGCGTTATTGTTTTAAAACAGGGATAATCACAATGAAAACCCTCAAGATTGGCCTGATCGGCACCGGTTTTATGGGTAAAGCCCACGCCGTCGCCTTTAATTCAGCGTCCAGCGTTTTTGATCTGCCCGCCAAGCCCGTTTGCGAACTGCTGGCGGACGTTAACCTTGCCACCGCGGAGAGCCGGGCGCGTGCCTGGGGCTTTACCCGCGCCACCGATGATTGGTGTGCCCTGGTGGCAGACAGTGACGTGGACGTGGTGGATATCTGCGCACCCAACTTTCTGCATAAAGAGATGGCCCTGGCCGCCATTGCCGCGGGCAAGCATGTTTACGCCGAAAAACCGCTGGCGCTGAGCACGGCAGACGCCGACGAGATGGTCGTTGCGGCTGAAAAGGCGGGTGTTAAAACCCTGGTAGGCTTTAACTATATTCGCAATTCAGCCACCCAGTTGGCCCGACAAATTGTCGCTAGCGGTGAGATTGGTTAGTTGATCCACTTTCGTGGACGGCACAACGAGGATTACCTGCTCGACCCGCAAAAGCCCCACGATTGGCATACACAGCGGGCAACAGCGGGTGCCGGTGCGTTAGGCGATGTAGGGTCGCATATTCTCAATATGGCCGAGTTCTTGACCGGGCAGCGTATTACAGAGGTATGCGGTCAGCTACAGATTGTTATCGCATCGCGGCCCAAGGTCGACGGCAGCGGCATGGCGGCAGTGGAAAACGACGACCAGGCCCAGGCCATGCTGAGCTTTGACCAGGGGTTAATGGGTAATATTGAAACTTCTCGGGTAGCCGCTGGGCGCAAAATGGGGCTGGCCTACACCCTTACTGGCACAAAAGGCGCTATCGTGTTTGACCAGGAGCGCATGAGCGAACTGCAGCTTTACCGCCACGGCGATGCCCCAGGGAGACGTGGCTTTACCACCTTGTTCGCTGGCCCTGAGCACCCTGATTATGCTTCATTTAGCCCTGCCCCCGGCCATGGCTTGGGCTATAACGATCAGAAAATTATCGAGGTTAGGGATCTTGTCGAAGGCATCATCAACCACCGCCCTCTCTATCCTGATTTTCGCGAAGCGGCCCGGGTCAATCGACTGATCGATGCCATCGAAAGGTCAGATCAGATAGGGCGGTGGGTGAGGTTATAGCCGTTCTAAGACACCAAGTAAACCAAGCGCTGGGGATGCTTTTAGAAGGCCCCGGCGCCTGCCTTGAAGAAGGGCGTCACAGAATAATCAGCGTCGCCAGCCCCAGAAAGGATAGAAAGCCAACCACATCGGTGACGGTGGTTAAAATGACTGCGCCGGACAGCGCTGGATCAATCTGCAGCCTTTTCAACACTAGCGGAATCAGCACGCCTGACAAGTTGGCGAGGCTCATGTTGATAAAAATGGCCAGGGTGATGACCAGCGTGATCAGTAAGTCACTGAACCACAGATAGGAAATGAACCCGACGACGAGGGCCCACACCAGACCGTTGCTCATGCCTACCCAGAGTTCCTTGTTATACAGCCACTGTTTGTTGTTACCGGCAAGTTGGCCCAACGCGAGGCCGCGGATCACGACCGTCAGGGTTTGGCTACCGGCAATGCCGCCCATGCTGGCAACGACAGGCATCAGGATGGCTAATGCCACGATTTGATCGAGCACTGCTTCGAACTGACCGATCACAAAAGCGGCTAAAAAAGCGGTCAACAGGTTAATACCCAGCCAAATGCCGCGGCTTTTAGCACTGCGCATGATGGGGGTGAATACTTCTTCTTCGTCACTGACGCCTGACATGTGCTTCAGGGTCATATCAGCGTCATCTTGGGTGATTTCTAATACATCGGCGGAGTTCAACTGCCCAACCAGCAATCCATCGCTATCGCACACGGGCACAAAGGGCAGCTCTTTGGAGCGCAATAACGCCGCTGCATCACTGACTTTCATTTGATCATTCAGGGTAAAAAAATCATCCATATAATCATCAACCACGGCACTTTGTGGTTGTTTGATCAAATCAATCAGCGTCAGTGTGCCGAGCAATCGCTTATCTTTATCCGTGATCATGATCTGCTGGGATTCATCGTCGAGCAGCTGGTGGATGCGTATATAGCGTTGCACGGCTTCTAACGAGACACCCTGCTTTACATTGACCGTCTCGGGGTCCATGTATCGCCCCACCACATCATCTTCATAGGCATGCAGGTTTTCGACCTGGGCGCGAATTTCCTGGTCCAGGCTGGCATAAACGCTGGTCTTGATGGCTTCGTCAGCAACGTCCAGTACTTCAGCCACTTCCTGGGCATCCAGGCCCTTGACGATCTGCTCAACATCGCTTGCCGATAAATCTTCGATATAGTCAGCACGGATGTCTTCATCGACTTCTGCCAATACCTCGCCGATGAGTTCGCCAGGGATGTACTCCCAAAGCCGATCGCGGGTTTTAGCGGGAAAAGATTCAAGGGTGCGCGCAATGGCCAGGATGTCCAGCTCGGCAAATAGCGCTTCCAGAGCGGTGCTATCTTCTTCATCCAGGCTTTTTTGAAGATAAAGCAACTGCTCTTCGGTATTGGTATATTTTTCATCATCGCGCATAGCGTCCATCCTTAGGCAAATTGATCGTCAACACAGCTACTTGAAAGCTCTTGATGGCGCTCTATCAATTTTATAGACAGGTCTGGTTAAAAGCTACGCGAACACCATGGGCCATGCGCTGCTGAGCAGACACAGGGGGTACATCGGTGCCGATCATTTCATCGGCGGCGTCGGCCCAGGTCAGCGTGCCGTGGGTGAAACCCAGCGGCGCCAAGGCACGGCCAATCCATTGCGTGCCGGTAAAACGTTGCGTTTCGCCATTCTCATCGGTGAGCAAACTGACAGCGTTGTCCCGATGCAAGCGAACGATATACCAGCCCATATCAAGTCCGTGAACTTCTACATCGGGCAGCGGTGTAGGCCATTGCGCAAGGTCTTCAAGGGTGACGTGAGCGGGAAGGGTAGAAGGCATGGCGTATCCTCATGTGTGAATATCCGATATGCCAAGACTAAAGACTGTACTTTATTTGTACAGCAGTAACCGCCAGATCCGCTCGTTCATGGGGCTGCGCCAGGTGGTGTCGACCCATAAGGTGGTAATTTAGGCGGTTTTAAGGTGAGGAAGAAGGCTCTGGTCGGGTAGCCAGCCAAAGGGCAATCAGCGCCAGTAGCGCTATTACCCCCCAGCGACTCCAACCGGGGCCGAGTGACCAGCCGGTAATCAGCGCGCTCAACGCGATCGTGCTAACGGCCGCCAATTTACCCCGCCTTGAGATGGCCCGCTCCTGCTCCCAGGTTACCAGCAGCGGTCCGACATAGTGGCGAGAGCGGATCCAGGCCTCAAAGCGCGGTGAGCCTTTGGAGGCGCAGTAAACCGCCATTAGCATAAAGACGGTGGTAGGCAGCAGGGGCAGAAAAATGCCGAGGACACCGATACTAAAACTCAACCCTGCCAGCACGATCCACATGAGGCGGATCAATCTCATTCTTGCTCCCGGTAGGCACGCTTCAATAAAGTCATCGTGCTGATTGTTAAATAAGTATGGACTTATGTCACTGCTTTGCCACTCCAGCAACTTTCATATAAATGCAGCCACGCCGTCATCGTCTTGTCATTCAGCTTCTCTAGTGTCTCCTAACGTTCAATCGTTGGTTTAAAAACGATCAGGGGGGAGACCAGAATGAGTAAAGAGATCGAAGATCATCGTCTGTTTAACCACAGTGGCAACCAACCTTTTGCCGAAGTATTGGCACGCCACGTATCCCGTCGCGATGTAATGCGCGGTGGTTTGAGCATGGCGGCTGCCTCGATGCTTAGCTTTGGCGGTACTGCTCAAGCGCTTGCCTCAAACGGCGCGCAAAAAAAGCCCCTGACGCTGGCATTTGAGGCGGTTCATGGGTCGCTGACCGATGCCGTGGTGGTGCCGGAAGGTTACGTGGCCCAAGTCTTAGTGCCCTGGGGGACGCCGTTAAGTGCTGGCGACAGCTGGCAGCCCGACCAGCCGATGACTGCCGAGCGCCAAGCCTCTAGTGTGGGAATGCATCACGATGGTATGGCCGGTTTTGCCCTGGATGCCAACAATGCTTCGCGTCGTTTTGTGCTGGCACTCAACAACGAATATATCGACCAGGCAGCGCTATGGGCGCCTCAAGGCGGACCCACCAATGCGGATGAGGGGCAACGGCCTGCGGATGAGTCGCGCACTGAAATCAATGCTCATGGCGTCACCATGGTTGAGATTGAAAAAGATGCCAACGGCCACTGGGCACATGTGCCGGGGTCGCGCTATAACCGCCGTTTGACGAGCGCAACGGTGATGGATTTGGCTGGTCCAGTGGCGGGCAGTGACTATGTCAAGACGCAGTTCTCACCGACAGGCATGCAAACACGCGGCACGAACAATAACTGCGGTAACGGCGTAACGCCCTGGGGCACCTATATTGCCTGCGAAGAGAACTGGCCCGATATCTTTGTGAACCGCGGCGAGCGCTTCCAGGACGATGCGCGGATTGGTATTCCCACCGATAAGAGCCGCTATGGCTGGGATACCTCAGCAGGTGATGTCTCTGAGCAGGACGACGAGTTCGCTCGCTTCGATATTACGCCGCGCGGCGAAAATGCTGAAGATGATTACCGCAATGAAGCACGCACGTTCGGTTATCAGGTGGAAGTCGACCCCTACAGCGATGCCCTCGCGATCAAGCGCACGGCACTTGGGCGTTTCCGCCATGAAGGGTGCTGGTTGGGCAAGCTGGAAGCCGGTCAGCCAGTGGTCTATTACTCCGGCCATGATGCCCGTAACGAGTACGTATACAAGTACGTCTCCGATGCCGCCTGGGATCCCGCCGATGCCAACCGCCCCGGCGAAGCGTATGACCGCCTCGCCATCGGTCATAAATATTTGGATAACGGCACTCTCTACGTGGCCCGCTTTCACGCCGACGGCAGTGGTGAGTGGCTGCCGCTGACACCTGATGCGCAAACACAGGACGGCCGAACGCTGGCAGCGGCGCTTGGTCTAGCCGACGACGATGCGGCAGGTATCATCATCAATACCTGCGATGCAGCGGATTTATTGGGCGCCACGCCAATGGATCGCCCTGAGTGGGCGTCTGTTGATCCCGCCTCGGGCGAGGTGTATCTCACCCTGACCAATAACTCACAGCGCATCGCTGAAGATACACAGCCAACCTATACCAACAGCGGTGAGCGCTTGGAACAGGTAGGCGTTGGTTATGACTTAGCGCCCACCAATGCCGCCAATCCTCGTGCCAATAATGAAGCGGGGCATATTATTCGCTGGCGTGAAAGCCGCTTGCCCAACGCCTTTACCTGGGAAGTGTTTGTATTTGGCGCCGCCGCTGACGATACAGATAACCATTCGGGCTTGACCGAAATGAACCAGTTCGCCAGTCCCGATGGGCTCTGGTTCGACGAGCGCGACGACGGGCAGGGCATTCTTTGGATTCAGACTGATAACGGTTATGAGGGGGTAACCGAGTACACCAACGATCAGTTGCTTGCCGTGGTTCCCAATGGGCTGGATGATATTCAGGGTACCGGACCGGTGATCAACAACAGCAACCAGCAACAGCTCAAGCGCTTTGCGGTGGGGCCGAATGGCTGCGAAGTCACTGGTATTTTTGCGACGCCGGATAAAACCGCGCTGTTCATCAATATTCAGCATCCCGGTAACTGGCCGGCCGATGGTAGCGCGTTGACCCAAGATGCCACCGTTGCCGCCAGCGGCCAGGTACGCCCTCGGGCATCAACCGTGGTGATTCAAAAGCGCGATGGTGGGCCGGTAGGCGTTTAAAAGCAAAATTTCAAAAGTTGCTAGCGGGTCTTACCAAGAGCTTCGAACCTATCAAGGTTCGACGCTCTTTTTGATGCTGGGTTTACTGTACACGATATTTCTCTTGTCGAGCTTATAACGCCTGAAGACCTCTGTGCTGGTCAGAAAGCCGCCATGCTGGCCGATTTAGCCGTGACGGCTTTCCCTAAAAGCTTGATCCGCCCGCCGCTCAAGCGCCTCCACAACGAATCGTTGCCCCCACTTGGTGATTATCAAGTGTCACTTGTGAAGCGCCCAGGCAGTGGTGACGCCAGCGAGGTGTTGGCCGAACGGGTGATCGAGGCGTTTCGGGAGGGGTGAGCCCGAATGGTTAATAAACGGTCATTATTTTAGTGGGCACGTTGAGAAATGCGCTGGCGCAAAGCAGGCAGAATTAACCGATTTCTCCTACGCTGAGTAAGTGCTTTGTAAATTTTTTATAGGGCTATCCAAAAATTAGCGCAATATATCTCTGCATTTGGCGCTGGATAACCCAGGTTATGTTAACAGCTGGTAAATGATTATATCGTCAGTGTAAATAAAGTGATTTTAATGTCTCCACTGTTTTCAATAGCACGGAGGCCACACCGAGTGAACCTTTCAACGTGGGTCAGTGCCGCTACGCATGTTGAGCAATACAAGCTCAAGGATGAGTAAATAGTATGTATCAGCACTATGCGCGACCAGGACCTGAAGAGGGTGGTGAGGCGACTGGCCATGCGGTGGCTATCTTCAACATGACCAGGGACTCGCGCAGTGCCCAAGTCATGGACATCAATACCGACTATCAGCGCTTATGGGGTGGGGCCCGGGAGGAGTGGGTGGGCGCCACCCCCAACGTGGTTGAGCAAGAAGCGGCCAATCAGCAAATTCTTGCCCAACTGCACGATGTGCTGAACACCAGTGTCGAGCACGCCTTCGAGGGTATCGGTGGGCGTGAGGTCTCACGCCGGCATGATGGGTCGTGCCGACACATCG
The DNA here is from genome assembly GCF_031451615.1 of Vreelandella janggokensis. Classification (NCBI taxonomy): domain Bacteria; kingdom Pseudomonadati; phylum Pseudomonadota; class Gammaproteobacteria; order Oceanospirillales; family Halomonadaceae; genus Vreelandella; species Vreelandella janggokensis. The sequence continues at coordinate 406,437 of NZ_JARWAJ010000002.1, forward strand.
AGTGGCGCATCACGGCAATGGGAGCCCATCAGCACGATGCCATCACGCTGGTGCTTACACAGCGTGATGTGACCGATCAGGTGGAAAATGAGGCTCAACTGAAGCGGCTTGCCACCACCGATATGCTGACAGGGCTTGTTAACAGATCGCAATTCGATACGATGTTGAAAAGCGAACTCAGCCGTCAGGATCGCTACGCACGCCCCCTCTCTTTGATCATGCTGGATATCGATTACTTTAAAGATATCAATGATCGCTACGGCCACGATGTAGGCGATCAGGTATTGGTCGAAATAGCCAATTTGCTGAAAGGCAATTTACGTCAAGTAGACTACTGCGCAAGGTGGGGTGGCGAGGAGTTCATGCTTCTGGCACCCGAAACACCCCTGGAACACGCGGTGCTTCTCGCCGATAAGATACGGTGCGTGATTAACACTGCGAGTTTACCCACATCAGGCCCCATCACCGCCAGCTTTGGTGTGGTTGAGGCACAGCCTCAAGAAGCGGTCAAAAGTATCATGAAGCGAGTGGATGACGCCCTTTATGTCGCTAAAGAGAAAGGGCGTGATCAAGTCTCACCTATCGAGTTAGTGACATCGACGAGGTTTGCCTAAGCAGGATCGCGATCAATCGCAAACGGCGCCCATGCCTGGCGCACCGGCATGATTTCAAGCCGATTGATATTGATGTGTGGCGGTAGAGTGGCCAGGTAATAAAGCTGTTCGGCAATGTCTTCGGCCTGCAGGGGCGTGGTGCCTTTATAAAGCGCATCGGAAGCCGCCTGATTGCCTTTGGTGCGAACCAGCGTGAACTCGGTTTCGGCCATGCCGGGAGCCAGATCGGTCACGCGGACCCCAGTACCCTGCAGGTCGCAGCGCAGGTTGTAACTGAACTGTTGAACAAAGGCTTTCGAGGCCCCGTAGACATGTCCGCCTGGATATGGCCACTGTCCCGCCACCGATCCCAGGTTGAGGATGCTGGCACCCTTGCCGGTAGCTAACAGGTGAGGCATGGCGGCGTGCGTCACGTTGACCAGTCCCGTGATGTTGGTGTCGATCATGGTGTGCCAGTCTTCCAGCGCCACTTTTTGTGCGGGTTCGGGCGCAAGTGCCAACCCGGCATTATTAATCAGGCAAGTGAGTGGCAGCAGCGTATCGGGGAGTTGGCTTAGCGCTTGTGAAACCGCGTCACTATCGCGCACGTCCAGAGGGATCGTCAGTACGGTGACGTGAGGTGCCAGTTCACTTTCCAGTTCAGCCAGTCGCTCCTCACGGCGCCCCGTCAGAATCAGCGACCAACCTGCCTTGGCAAATCGCCGTGCGGCGGCTTTACCAAACCCTGAGGTTGCCCCGGTAATCAATACGCTTGGCATGATGCTTCTCCTTCGAATCAAATCAAAATTGACGTCATCCTATAATGCTCGAAGCGACGCGCTTAGAGCCAGTTCATTTGGTCGTCTGTGACATTGGCTGTCCTGCGCGCATGCTATCTCAAACGCTATAGAATAGCGGGAACGTATCGCCAGGCGGGTATCTATTAGCGGATATCAATGTGTTCTCGATGAGGGGTTGAGGCTTGGAAAAACGAGTCGCTAGTGGCGAGGTTAGACAGTTACCCTAGCTGTCTGCGCCAGCGGTTCTCGATGGTATCCAACTCGGCAGCCCCGTAAAGCGCATTATCATGTTGCCCATAGTAGGCCCATAATTGATCGCCATAATCGAAGTGCCACCACTCGCTGGGCAGGTTGGTGAAGCCATGCTCGCTCATGATGTGATATAGCAGACGGCGGTGATCCCGCGCCTTATGTTGCTGAGGGGTCAGCGATTCCAGATGCTCGAAATAGTCGCTATGAGAGGCCGGTAATGCCTCGTCAAACAGGGTGCCCATATCCAGCGGCAAGCCATCGGCATCGCACAGCGTGACGTCGACAGCTCCGCCCGTCAGGTGTGGGCTGGGGGCGAGCGGGTCACGGCTGGGTACCGAGACAAACTCCCTGGTACGTTCCAGCAACTCGGCTTCACTGAGGTCGGGTTGGTGGTGGTGGATGGCTTCGTGCAGGGTATCAAACAGATACTGCTGCACCCGCCATGGACGCCATCCATCCAGTACGATTAAACCGATGCCGTCGGGCAAGCTGCGTGCTGCAGCGAGTAGTGCCCGATAAACCCCCTCTCGAACGAAACACTCCGGTACCGCGCCTGGGATGCCAAGCCGAGCATAGGCGGGAAAAACGCTGATCGGTGCGGGCGCAAGGCTCATCGGCATTAAACGTTCACTGTTATCGTCAATCGGGACGCGGCGCAGCTGTTCCCAGCACGGTGCTGGGTAACTGGGTACAGGCGGCAAGGCCTTCAAGAGTGTGTTCAAAGGCATCGTCTTATCCAAGCGGGTTATCAAAACTGAGTAGGTAGCCACAGCGTCAGCGGTGGGAAGAGAATCAATAAAATAAGGACGGCAATCGCCGTCAGTACAAAGGGCCAAATGGTTCTGAATAGCGACACAATTTCAAGACGACTGACCGCCGCCGCCACGAATACGCATGCGCCTAGCGGTGGCGTAATCAGCGCAATGGTGATGTTCAGCGTGATGATGATACCCAGATGGATAGGGTCGATACCCGCCATCATGGCGACCGGCGCGAAGATGGGCGTCAGTAGCATCAACGCCGATACCTCCTCCATGAACATGCCGGTGACAAAGGTGATGGCGCTGAGCAGTAATAAAATAACGACACTATTATCCACATAGGGTGATAGCAGTGACACAAACTGTTCCGGCACCTGGGCATAGGACAGCAGCCAGCTAATCGTGGCTGAGGCGGCCATGATCAGGAAGATGGCAGAGGTCAGGCGCGCCGTATCCAAGATGGCTTTCCAGCATTCCTTGAGCCGTAACCCTCCCAGCACGACGCCACATAAGGCGACATACAGCGCTGTCAACGCGCCCGATTCTGTGGGCGTGACAAAGCCCAGCACGATACCGGCAACGATAATGAAGGGAGCAATTAGCGCAGGCAGAGCCGCGATGAACGCCAAGCCTAGCTGACCCAATGAGGGAAATTGAGTGCTTTTGGGTAATCGGTGGCGCCAGGCATACCAGGCGTTCATGGCCATAAAGGCAATACCCAGCAACAGCCCTGGCACGACGCCCGCCAGAAATAGATCACCGACTGACGTATTCGTCAGTGAGGCGTAAAGAATCATGAAGATACTGGGCGGAATAATCGGGCCAATCAGTGAACTACCCGCGGTCAACCCGGCGGCAAATGCCCTTGAGTAGCCCTCTTTCTCCATGGCAGGTACCAGCAACGACCCAAGCGCCGAGGTATCGGCCACGGCAGAGCCGTTGACACCCGCGAAAAAAACGCTTGAAACCACGTTGACGTGACCCATACCTCCCCGCAAGTGCCCAACTATCAGGCGGGCGAACCCCATCAGACGCTCGGTCAAACCACTGACGTTCATCAGGTTGCCAGCAAGGATAAATAACGGAATGGCCATCAGTGAGAAAACATTGATACCACCGAAGAATTGCTGGGGCATCATGCGTGGAATCATCGAGAAGTCGACGAATAAAAAACCCACAAACGCGGTGGTCAACAACGCAATAAACAGTGGCAACCCAAGTAATACGTGGCCAAGGAAAACGACCAGCATGGTCAACGTCATAGGGAGTCCTCAACGGTTTTCATAGGGAGTCCTCAACGGGCAGCCCTCAGCGGTTTTCATAGAGAGTCCTCGACGGTCTTGAGGGGCGCCGGACCATAGAGAAGCACATGCCAAGCCAGTAGCAGGAAGCCAAGTGGTACCGAGAGAAGGGGAACCGTGCGGCTAATACCGAGCCCGGACGTGGTAAACATGCTGACCGACAATGCATAGCGATAGCTAACCCATGCGCCGCCCGCTGCAATCAACAGGGTAAGTAGCCACTGGTACACATTGAGCAGGCGAGCGAAGGGAGCTGGCAGCAGCTTCTCCAGTAGCCCGACGCGCATATGTCCGCCTTCCGACCAGACGGCGCCTGCCGCGAGCATCACGGTGGCGATAATCAAGAAGCGCGATAGCTCATCGGTCCAGATAGGGGCACCACCGGCAACATAGCGGGCGAAAACACCATAAAGAATGGCCGCCACATTAAGAGATAGCAGCGCTCCTGCCAGAGTCAGGGTGATGGGGCGGCTGATCGTGAGAAGACGGAGCCGAAGCGTTTTGAACATGGCAGCCTTCCATTAAATTCAGAAATGTGAAGTAAAAAATAGAGGGCCGGTAACGTACCAGCCCCTGTTGTTGCCACGATGATAGATACCGTTAGTCGAGCAGGTCGCTCATTCCGGCATCTTCCAGTGCCATATCGATCCAGCGTTGCTCGATATCACGCTCTTCGAGCCATTCAAGATAAGCAGGCTGACCGATTTCGCGGAAAGCGGTGAGCTCCTCTTCAGAAGGGCGAATCACTTCCATACCTTGTTCTTCCAGGTAGGCGATACGCGAGTCGACCTGCTCCTCGTTGTGCTCACGGGCATTTTGGTTCGCTTCGGCGACGGCTTCCTGAAAGGCATCACGAAGCTCGTCATCCCAACTGGCGATCATGTCGCTGTTGCCCACCAGGAATTGATTCGAATACTGGATGTTGGCAAGCGTCAGGTAGTCCTGTACTTCGTAAAGGCTGCCCAGGATGATATACATCGGCGGGTTCATCTGACCGTCCGCTACCCCGGTGCGCAGTGACATGTAGGTTTCTGTCCAGGGAATGGGCGTGCCGGAGGCACCGAAGGCCTCATAGAGAGCAACCTGGCTTGGGTCCATGGCCCGGAAGCGGAGACCTTCGAAGTCGTCAGGGTGACTGATAGGCTTCTCGTCATTGGTAAAGGCTAAAAAGCCGCCTTCCTCAACGACTGCCAGCATATCGATACCGGCGCGCTCCTTCAGCGCCTCACTGACTTCCTGCCAGTACTCCCCTTCATCAAAGAAGGTACGGGCTGCCGCAAAATCGTCGAACAGGAACGGGATAGCACTGACGAAAATCTCATCGACGAGGGGCGAGACACCCGCAAAGGACGCCACGTTGAGCATGGGCGTGCTCATGGTTTGCTCCATGCGCTCCTGCTCTTCGCCCAGCGAGCTATTGGGATATAGCTCTAATTGAATCTGATTGTCGGTTTTTTCCTCAACCAGTTCCTTAAGGTTAGTGGCAAAGACGTGTACAGCATTCTTGTCGGGGTCGGGGGCGCCGTTGTAACCCAAATTTATCGTGGTCTCGGCGACGGCATTGCCAGCCATCAGGGCAGAGCCGATCAGGCACGCCGAGATGAGATGCTTGGGTGAAAAGCGTTGGGTCAACACGGGGTGAGTCAACATAGTCAGTCTCCTGGTTTATTGTCGTGAGCTGTAGGGTGCTGAGTGAGCGCTATTAGATTTATAGGTGTTGCCTACAAGAAGACTATGTATTGAGGCGTTGACTATGCAAGACCCTTAGTGTGGACTTTATTGCAACAGTCGCGGCGCATCGGCCGAGAAAAAGCGCATGCCTTTGTGTAAATGATCGATACAGGCCGTGGAAGCCACAGGGAGTTCCTGCCCCTTCAAGCTAACGATCTGCGCACGGGTACCGTTCATCACCGGGTAGCGCATGGGTAGCGTGCAAATTTCGCCGCGTTCTATTTCATCGATGACAGTGATTTCCGGCATAAACGTAACGCCAATGCCTGAGCGAACGAAATTCTTCAACACGGAGACAGAGTTGGTGTGCAGGCGTGCTTCGAGATGAATACGCTCCTGGTGGGCCACCATATTGACCATTTGCCGCATACCGAAAGGATTGTCCATTAACGCCAGCGGCCAATCTTTTAAGTCATGCAGCGTCACAGGCCGGTCCAACTCAATGAGCGGGTGATTGGGTGGCACAATGACATCGAGTGGCTGGCGGGTTTCCACATGGCAGTAAAGCTGCGGGTCCACCGGCGGTGCATAAAGTAGTGCGATATCCACTTCACGGTCTTTGAGTAGCGACATCGCTTCATTGACGCCCGCCATGCGGACTTCGACATTAATACCCGCAAACGCCGACATAAACGTGCCTAGCGGCGCGGTGATCAGATCGGCGATAAACCCTTCCCCAACGGCAATACGCACTTCGCCTTTCGCCAGGCCCTGAAGTGCCATGAGCTGGGAGAGCACGGTCTCTTCTGAGGCCCGTTGGGCATGAAAATGATGCACCAGCAACTGACCGGCTGCGGTTGCGCGCATGCCGCGTCCGTGCCGTTCGCATAGCTGGGTATCCAATTCTTCTTCGAGTGCTTTTAATTGGCGGCTAACGGCGGAGGCATCGACATTTAGGTGGGCCGCGGCGCGCCTCAGCGAGCCGCGGCGAATAACTTCATTGAGGTAAGTTAATGCACGTTGATTAAGCATAAAGACACCTGACCATAAGATGTCATTCATATTAACGGATGACCGCTTGGCAAGTGCAATTGGTACAGGTCAGGCTAGGCGAGTGGTTGGGTCGATCGCTCGCCCTGTGCGTTTTTCGCCTCCACCGCATCCGCCAGCATATCGGCGGTAATGGCAGAGAGCGTCCAGCCCAGGTGGCCGTGACCAGTATTGTAGAACACGGTGGGCAGTTTGCCGGGGCCGACCTTGGGCAGCATGTTGGGGAGCATCGGGCGCAGGCCCGCCCAGGGCACCACGCGGCGGGTGCTGACACCAGGGAAGCACTCTTCCACCCAGCGGATAAGCGGGCGGATGCGGTTGTCGCGAATATCGCGGTTGAAGCCGTTGAACTCGGCGGTACCGGCAATCCGAAAACGTTCATCCCCGAGGCGGCTGGTGACCAGTTTGGTTTCATCATCCAGCAGGCTGACCGTTGGCGCAGCCTGCTGGGAGGCGGCATCATCGAGCTGCACGGTAATCGAGTAGCCTTTGACCGGATAGATATTGACCCGGTCGCCCAGCTTGGCGGCCAAGGCGCGGCTGCCCACCCCGGCGCATACCACCACGCTATCAAAGGTTTCGCGCACCGGTTCGCCGTCAGCCTCGCCTTCAAGAGAGGCGGTGATCCAGGCGTGCTGTGCGTCCGCGCCGATATCCTGCACGCTATGGCCGTATTTGAGGGTTACACCGCGACGTTCGGCGGCTTGCGCCAGGCCGTGGGTAAACTTGTGAATATCGCCGGTGGCGTCGCTTTCGGTAAAGAAGCCGCCGTAGTAGTTACCCGCCAGGGTGGGTTCGATGGCACGCATTTCCTCGGGCGTCATCGGCTGGCGCTCCAGACCACCTTTGCTGAGCAGTTGCGATACCTTGGCGGCGTGGTCATAGCCCGCTTTGTCGCGATAGATATGCAGAATGCCTTTCTGCTTTAAGTCGAAATCGATCTGCTCGTCTTTTGCCCACTGAAACAGGTGCTCGCGGGCGGCAATGGCCAGCCGTGCGGTCTCGGTGGTATTGGCGGCGTACTTGGGAATCGCGGCAATAAATTCGCCAAACCAGCTGAGCTTGTGCCAACTCGGGCGGGGATTGACCAGTAGTGGCGCGTCGTTTCTGAGCATCCAGCGCAGGCCCTTGATGACCGTCGGCCAGTGGTTCCACACTTCGGCGTTAGAGGCTGACAGCTGGCCGCCGTTGGCAAACGAGGTTTCCATCGCGGCATAGCGATGCTTTTCAAAGACGGTGACCTCATAGCCACGTTTGGCCAGGGCGTAGGCGCTGGTAATGCCGGTGATACCACCACCGATAACGGCAATGCGTTGCATAAGTCTCTCCGGTTTTCATGAGCGTCGGGAATCCCACCTAACGGCGTAATGGCTGCTGGGCGTACCCCTTCCGTCATGGAACCTGAGAGATTCGCGTGCCCTGTGGGGCGCGCTTGCTCCTTCGGTGGGCTGAGTGACGCAGTCATCAGCCGCTCTTCGGAAAGTGTGAGCAATAGCGGTCCGGTTGCCTGAGAGTTTCCGGGGTTGTTGCTCCTTCGGCGCTGGCGTCATCCTTGTGAGATGCGCCAAGCTCTCCCGCTACTACCAAGTCTTTTATAAAGCATTATGTTTTAACGTTACCAGTCTGGTAATTAAAGTCGACCATGGTCGTGAACGATGATTCCACGGGCTGAGCCCGCTATCGTCCATCATGCCTCCGCGGTCGAAAGAGGCAAAAAACCTGGCTTTGCTCAGCCAGCGTATTTGGCCGACAATGCCATACGTATTCTTTTCAGCGGTGGAAATGACCCATGCAGGTAAATGGATTTTTTGACGGGATAGGCGAGACCATCGGTGAGGTCATTCGCGTCGTGGTGGCGTTTTTGATGGGCATTTTTACCAACCTGTTTGGCGCGTTCGACGACTTCTTCGACGGCTTGACCCGCTCACTGGGAATCAATGATTCGTTTCTGAGCATTGTGGTTCTGGTCATTGGCTTGCTGATCCTGTGGGGAGGGCTGCGGGCCTTTTTCCGCGGTTCCGTGCTCGGCGGGATTATCCGCACCGTGCTGGGCCTGTTCATTCTCTCGTGGCTGATGATGTAAGCAGGCGACAGCGCCTCAGACCAGCTGCTTTTCCAGTTCGAAAATATGGGTGTCCTCCGCGCCCAGGTCGCGCAGTGCCTGGGCCAGGTTGACCAGATACTCGCGGTTCGAGCCGCTTGGCCCGTGGGCGTTGGCGATCTGCCGGGCAATCACGTCCAGCGGTGCGTCACCGAGAAAGGCGGGGTTGTCCTCGCTTGCCAGATAGATGAGCCCCTCGCTCTGACCGTTGGCGCGGCCCGTTTCGTCAATGAAGGTCAGCGGTACTTTTTCGCGCAGGTAGCCATTTTTCTCGCGTACATCCAGTGGGGCCAGCACATCCGGGGTAATACGGTACGCCATGCCGTGACAAACTGCGCCCGGCGCCGGGATCAACGTAGCAACGCGCCCGGGGGCTTCTAGCGTGCCGCGGTGATCGTGGGAGGCTTGCCAAAAGCGCCTTGCCCAGCCGGTAATGTAGGCCGGCTGGCGATCCAGGTAGGTAAAATCGGCTTTCCAGATCAACGAGCCATAGCCAAACAGCCACAGGTCGTCGTGGTCGCTGAAAAAGTTTCTTTGCTGGTTTACGGCAGTGGTATCAAGCAACATAAGGCCTTTAGGTCAATTACCCGAGTGGCAGCACGCAATGGCGTTAATGATCGTCCATCATCCTGGTTATACGATTGATTTACCAGCCAGCCACCCCTTTCCGATGGAGAAGTTTCGCGTCCTTCGCCAACAGCTTGGAGAGCAGGCGCTGGCGACGCCAGTTGAGTGGCTAACCCCCCGGCCTGCCAGTGTCGGTGCGTTGGCGCGCGTGCATACTCAGGCGTACCTGGACGCTTTTTTGAGCGGTACGCTTGATCGTGCCGCACAGCGCCGTAGTGGCTTTGTGTGGTCTGACGCGCTGGTCGAACGGGTAAGGCTGGAAACCGGTGGCACGCTGCTGTCGCTGGAAGTCGCTTTGGCAACAGGACTTGCCTGCAACTCAGCCGGTGGCACCCATCATGCCCATGCTGATGCAGCGAGCGGTTATTGCTTGATTAATGACCTTGCTGTTGCGGCGGCTCATGCCCTGACAAAAGGCTGGGTCGAGCGGGTGTTGATCGTCGATTGCGATGTTCACCAGGGCGATGGCACGGCACGCCTCTTCGCAGGTGTACCTGGCGTCTTTACGTTTTCAATGCATGCCGGTCGCAACTTTCCCGCCCGCAAGGCGAAAAGCGATCTAGATGTCGCCCTTGCCAATGGGATGGAAGACAATGCTTATCTGGCGGTGCTGGCATCGCGATTGCCAGGCCTGTTGGCGGCTTATCAGCCGGATGTGGTGCTTTATGACGCCGGCGTGGATGTTCATCGTGATGACCGCCTGGGCTATCTGGCGCTGAGTGACGAAGGGCTTTATCAACGAGATGCCTATGTACTGACGTGCTGTCGAGAAGCTGACATCCCCGTCGCGGCGGTGATTGGCGGCGGCTATGATCGTGATATCGTCACGTTGGCAAAGCGCCACGCCCAGCTTCATCGAGCAGCGGCAGATGTGCTTGAACGTATCGGTGAATAGCAATGAAGAAATAGGGATGAAAAAGGAGACAGGCATGCGCGCGATTTTTCTGGTGGATAACGGCTCCCTGCGGCCCCAGGCAACCCATAACTTGCGGCGTGTGGCGGCGTCCCTTAGCGAGCTCATGGGCGAAACCGTGCAGGCGGCTTCGCTGCTGCACTCCAACAAGATCCCAGTGGAAAAGGTTGATGGCATTCCTGCGATAACGCTGGGTCCTGCTGCCGAGCGGGCGGCTGAACAAGGCGCTGACGACATTATCGTGCTGCCGTTCTTTTTCGGCCCCAGTAAGGCACTGACCGGCTACCTGCCGGAGCGAATGGCCACCCTGCAGGAACGCTTTCCCCACGTTAACGTGCGCGTGGCTCAGCCGCTGGTCGATGAACTGGGCGATAATGACCTGCGCCTTGCCGAGCTGCTGGCCGACAATGTTCGTGAGCAATACGCAACAGGCCAAACGCCGAGGGTCGCGCTGGTGGATCATGGCAGCCCGATCCCCGACGTTACCGCTGTGCGCAATCGCCTGGCAGGCCAGCTGAGTGTGCTGCTGGGCGATGACGCTGCCAGCGTCGTCGCCGCCTCCATGGAGCGCCGCGAGGGCGATGAGTACCGCTTCAACGAGCCACTGCTGGAAAATCTGCTGGATAGGTCCGAATTTCACGCCGGACCGGTGATCTTGGCGATGCTGTTTCTGTCACCCGGTCGCCACGCAGGGGAAGGCGGCGATATTGCCGAGATTTGCGCGGCCGCTGAACAGCGCCACCCAGGGCTGAGTGTCGTCCCCACCAAGCTGGTAGGTGAGCATCCAGGCATTGTCGATATCCTGCACACACGCCTGCACCAAGCGCTTGATGGCCAACGTTTTCTGCTGGCGTTGCCAGCTCCCAACAACGCGGCTCACTAGGCGATGGGTGTAACAGGGCTCAAGAGCGCGTAGAATCGCGGGCCTTTCGATGCGCACTCTACATACTCAGGGCCCAGATCTTGATCGCAACCGCTAATATCACCATGCAGTTCGGGGCCAAGCCCCTGTTTGAAAACGTCTCCGTCAAGTTCAACAACGGCAATCGCTACGGCCTGATTGGCGCCAATGGCTGCGGCAAATCCACCTTCATGAAGATTCTGGGTGGCGAGCTTGAGCCGACATCCGGCCAGGTGATGCTGGATAGCAGCACGCGGCTGGGTAAGCTGCGCCAGGACCAGTTTGCGTTTGAAAACGAGCGTGTCATCGATACCGTGATCATGGGCAACGACGAGCTTTGGTCGGTCACCGCCGAGCGCGAGCGGATCTATTCCCTGGCGGAAATGAGCGAAGAGGACGGCATGGCGGTGGCGGATCTGGAAGTGCGCTTTGCCGAACTGGATGGCTACACTGCCGAAGCCCGTGCAGGCGAGCTGCTCCTTGGACTGGGCATTCCCATCGAACAGCACACCGGCCCGATGAGTGAGGTGTCACCCGGTTGGAAACTGCGCGTGCTGCTGGCTCAGGCACTGTTTTCGGACCCGGATGTCCTGCTCCTCGACGAGCCCACCAACCATCTGGATATCAATACCATCCGTTGGCTGGAGGACATGCTCAAGGCGCGCAACAGCACCATGGTGATCATTTCCCACGACCGCCACTTCCTGAATAGCGTGTGCACCCATATGGCGGACCTGGATTACGGCGAGATTACCCTGTTCCCCGGTAACTACGACGACTACATGACCGCCGCTACCGCCGCACGCGAGCGTCAGCACTCGGACAACGCCAAGAAAAAGGCCCAGATTGCCGAGCTGCAACAGTTTGTCAGCCGCTTCTCGGCCAACGCCTCGAAAGCCAAGCAGGCCACCTCGCGGGCGCGCCAGATCGATAAAATCAAGCTGGAAGATATCAAGCCGTCGAGCCGGGTGAGCCCGTTTATCCGCTTTGACCAGAATAAGAAGATCCACCGTAACGCGGTGAATGTGGACAACATCAGCAAAGGCTATAACGGTGAGAAGGCGCTGTTTGAGCGGTTGTCGATGACCGTCGAAGCCGGTGAGCGGATCGCGATTATCGGGCCCAACGGCATTGGAAAAACGACCCTGCTGAAAACCCTGGGCGGCGAGCTGCACCCTGATGCTGGCGAAGTGAAGTGGACAGAAGCCGCCGAGCTTGGCGTATTCGCTCAGGACCATACCGACGATTTTGCTGTTGATGCCACCTTGTTTGAATGGATGGGTCAGTGGACACAGGGCGGTGAGCAGGTGGTGCGCGGTGCGCTGGGGCGGATGCTGTTTTCCAGTGATGACATCGATAAATCGGTCAAGGTGATTTCCGGCGGCGAGCAAGGGCGAATGCTGTTCGGTAAGTTAATCCTCACTCAGCCCAATGTGCTGCTGATGGACGAGCCCACCAACCACCTGGACATGGAGTCCATCGAGGCGCTGAACCTGGCGCTGGAAAACTACCCGGGGACCCTGCTTTTTGTCAGCCACGACCGCGAGTTCGTGTCGTCGCTGGCCACGCGTATTATCGATATGCAGCCGGACGGCATCGTCGACTTCAGCGGCAGCTACGACGACTATCTGCGCAGCCAGGGCGTGGCCTGATTCGCCAGGCGCTAGCCAATAATGCGCTCGAAGGTGGTGTCGGTGGCGGGTTCACGGTCGCCATCGAGCATATCGCCGGTAAACAGCGTCTGCATTTCTTTGGCAAGCGCTACATAGACGTGCATCTGCTGATTGCGACGCTTGCGCAGCGGTGGCTTCACCAACAGGCTGATGCCCTTGATCGGCTCGTGCGTTTCATTGCGTAGCAGGTCGGGCATTTCCCCGGGCGGAAACGCATTGGCGATGGTGATCGGGTTCGAGGGTTGCTCGCCGGCAATATGGAAGACCTTCTTGATCGGGTCGAAGGTGGCATCTTTATCCCTCAGCCAATCGGCAAGGCGCTGGTCGGTATTTTCATCCGGGTGCGAAAAAATCACGAACAGGGAATGCTGAGCCACTTTGCCGGACTGCTTTGCGGGTGCCGACGAGGATGCTTCCTCAGGCGGTGTCGACGAGGAGGGTGCATGCGTGGCGCGCTCCATGGTGGCGGTGTCCATCGGCGGTTGACGACGCTGCCGCATCACATAAATGAACAGCGCCAGGGCCGTTAACGCTAATACGATAGAGCCGATTGCCAATAAGGTGACTAACGGTGTTGTCTCCATAGTTTTTATCCTTTTTTGCGCGCCAATCGCGGGTTAATTGCGTCGCCAGATAGTCGCATTGAGGGCAAGTGCCAAGGCTACCCAAAGGGCGTAGGGCACCATTAACCACGCTGCTAATGCGCTTACCTTAGCAAAAACAATGATGGCGAGCATGATCAGCATCAGTAGTAGTGCGATATCGCCAAGTGCGGCGGCTATTTGCTTCCGGCCAAAAAACAGCCACGACCAGGCGGCATTTGCCACCAGTTGGAGGGCATAAATGGTCAAGCCAGCGGTGCGCCAGGCCGAGTCGTCAGCCATATAGATGCGCCACGCGGCAATCGCCATCAAAAGGTAAAGAATGCCCCAGGCAATGGGAAACGCGATATCCGGCGGTGTCCAGTCGGGTTTGTTGAGCTCGCGGTACCAGCTATCGGGCCTGAACCGTGCCCCGGTGCTGGCGGCAATGCCCACCAGAGCCAGCGATATCAGTAAAACGAATAGCGAATGGAGCATTCATCACCTGTGTTTCAAACGTAAGAATCAACAGCCTAGCAGCGTTTTGCCACCATCAGACCCAAAAAAAGCACCACCGAAGTGATGCTTTTCATTATTAAGCGACTTTTTGAAGGTCGCCACTTACTCCATGCGGTCGTAACCATTATTCATGAACGGGTAGTCGGTATAGCCTTTTTCGTCGCCGCCGTAGAAGGTTTCATGATTGGGCTCGGTGAGCGGGGCGTTCATACGGAAGCGCTCGGGCAGATCCGGATTGGCAATGTAAGGACGGCCAAAGGCCACGGCATCGGCAGTGTTGTCGCCGATACGTGCTTCTGCATGCGCGGCATCGTAGTTGCCGCAGTAAATCAGGCTACCGCTGAAGCGCTCACGCATCTGCTCGCGGAAGCCAGCAGGGAACTGAATGTCGCCGCCGGCCCAGTTGGGCTCGTTCAGGTGCAGGTAAGCCAGGCCGCGCTTGGAAAGCTGATCGGCCATGTAGAACGCCATGGCTTCGGGCTCATCGTCCGTCAGACCGAATAGCTCGATAAACGGCGTCATGCGAATGCCCACCCGGTCGGCACCGTAAACGTCGATCACGGCGTCGACCACTTCCAGCGGAAAGCGCGCCCGATTTTCCAGCGAGCCGCCGTACTGGTCAGTGCGCTGGTTAGTGCCGGTGGCGAGGAACTGGTTGAGCAGGTAGGCGTTGGCCGCGTGGACTTCGACCATGTCAAAGCCAGCCCGCTTGGCGCGCTCGGCCGCCTGGCGATAGTCGTCCACGATGCCGGGGATCTCGTCGGTTTCCAGCGCGCGGGGCGTGCTGGTGGGGTGCTGACCGGCAGTACCGTCTTCAAATTCAACGAAACACTGGGCGCCTTCGCCTTTCAGCGCACTGGGCGCAACCGGCTGCTGACCATTGGGTTGAACCATTTCATGGGAAACCCGCCCAACGTGCCAAAGCTGTAGCGCCATCCGGCCACCTTTAGCATGTACCGCGTTGACCACGCTTTTCCAGCCGGCTTCCTGCTCGTCGGTCCAGATGCCGGGGGTATACACATAGCCGCGTGCCGTAGGCGAGATATTGGTCGCTTCGCTGATAATCAGCCCGGCCCCGGCGCGCTGGCCGTAATAAGCCTCCTGAATCTTGCCCGGCACGCTGTCTGGGGTGCGCGCACGTGTCAGTGGCGCCATGATCACCCGATTGGGGACCGACAGGCTGCCAAGCTGCGTTGCAGCGAGAAGCGATTCGTAAGCCATTAAACAAACTCCTTTTGAACTCTGTAATTGAGTAGTGGCGAACAGAATAGACCAGTTTACTAGCTAATGCCAACTCTATATTCCCTTCGCGTTTCAGACGTCCAACGCTGGCGAAACGTCTTGCTCTCATTGGGCGCTGGCTCTGTTACCCTAACCCTCTTCATAGACAGGCAGTGATCGATAGCATGGTAAAAAAAGCATCACCACGGCGTCCCTATCAAGTGGCCGAAACGATCAAATGCTGGATCGTGGATCGCCATCTGAAACCAGGGGATCGGCTTCCCAGCGAGGCAGAACTCATTGAAACACTTAACGTATCGAAAGGGACGGTGCGCGAAAGTACTCGGGTATTGGAAGCTCAGGGGTTGGTAGAGACGCGTACCGGCCCGGGTGGTGGTGCCTTCGTGAAGGCAATGAGCGATGAAAAAGCGGTGTCTCTATTAAGCAATTATCTGTTCTTCAAGGATATTTCTATTCAGGATATTTATCAGATCCGCCTGGCACTGGAGCCTGAGTTGGCCGCTTCGTTAGCCGGCAAAGTCAGCGAGGAAGATATGGCGCGCTTGCGCGAGAGCCTGCACAGCTATGCCACACCATGTGAAGACAGTGAAACCGAACGGCAGCAGCACCTCGACTCGCTGAATTTTCATTTGATGCTCGCCGAGCTGGCAGGCAGCAATCAGCTGCTCACTTTTATCATTCGCTTTACCATTCAAATACTGTCCGACCTGACGATTTATCATCGCCTTTACGAGCCCGTTACCCACGACCTTGGTCAGACGGGCTGTCGGTATCACGCCGAAATATTGGATGCGATTGAGCTGGGAGACGCCGACAGCGCCTTTCGCATAATGCGCGAGCACATGCTGGACGCCCAGCGGGTCATGAACCATCAGGAAGCCCAGGTCAGGCGCGCTTTCCTGCCGGAACTATTGGCCTAGCGGCATTGAGAGGTATCCAGTTGCTGCAGAAATGCCATCATGACGCGCACCGCCGCCTCTCCATCATCGGCTGAAATACTTTCCTCGGGATGGTGGCTCAAGCCATCTTTACAGCGCACAAAGAGCATGCCGATATCAGTGACATCCTGCATGGCCAGGCCATCATGCCCTGCGCCGCTGAACATCCGCTCGGTGGGCTGCTCCACGCTCGCGCAGGCTTGCTCCAGGCCACGCATGATCCATTCGGCGCAGTGGGCGCCATCGGCGCTATAGGTGTTGTCCATTGAAAGAGTCAGTCCCCGGCGTTCAGCCACTTCGTGCAGGGTGGCCTTAATCGTCTCATGGCCCTGTTGCCTGGTTTCCGACTGCGGGGAACGAAGCTCGACCGTAAAGGTGACCGAAGCGGGGATCACATTCACTGCGTTGGGGTGAACATCCAGTTGCCCGATGACGCCGACCAGGTCCTGCGTTGTTTGGAGAACTCTGTCCACGGCCAGCACCATTTCGGATGCCCCAACCAGGGCGTCGTGACGACCCGGCATGGGGGTCGTGCCCGCATGTCCCGCCTTGCCGCTTACCGTCACTCGGTGCCTCTCGATGCCCGTGAGCGAGGTGACAACGCCGACGGCATGATCGCGTTGCTCCAGTCGAGGGCCTTGTTCGATATGCACTTCCACAAAGCCCAGTGTATTGGCAGGGTCACGGGCCAGGGCAGGAATGCCATCGGGGTCTACGCCGAAGCTGCGCAGCGCTTCCTTTAAAGAAATCCCCTGTTTGTCGCGTGCCTCGAGTTGCTGCGGGTCAATGGTGCCGGCGAGCGCACGGCTGCCGACGAGCGTGGTGGGAAAACGCACGCCTTCCTCATCGCCAAAGGCCACTACTTCCACCCCATAAGGCAGCGTGACGCCTGCATGGCGAAGTGCTTCTAGCGCGACAAGAGGCACCGCGATGCCCAGCATGCCATCATACTTGCCCCCTTCAACGACTGAGTCCTGATGAGATCCCATGATCAAGGTCGGCTCGCCGGACAGGGCTTTAGAGCAGCGGCCGACCAGATTTCCCGCTGCATCCCGTTCGGGGGTGAGTCCTGCGCGGGTCATCCACTGCTCGATGAGCGGTAGCACCTGGCGATGTTCGGGCGAGCAAAACAGGCGCGTGACGCCGGCACCGGGTTGAGAATGCTGGGCGGCTTCATCCAGACCGCTCAATAGATACTGCCCTATCTTTCCTTCCGCGAAGGCAGCGTGTGAGTGTTGTTGAGACATAGAAACTCCATCGAAACGCCATTAGCGCAGCGGCAGCTGTTGCCAAAACGCTTGAAAGTCGTCCGCTCTGAAACGCGCTTCAAGTGCTCTTAGTGACGCAATGACGTCGTCGGACCAGTCGACCCTGAGGTCTATGGGCGCGTGAAAAAAGGACTCGATACGTAGCGCGGCCGAGCGTGTACCACGCGCGTCGCCGCCCTCATCGAGTGCGGCCTCCAGTGCGGTGAGTAAATGGCCGAGCAGTTGTTGCGCGTGATCGGCGGGAAACTGAGGGGCCGCTCCGTTTTGAAGGACAGCCTGGCTGTTGAGTGTGCTCACTTTGATGAAACGCTGAGCCAATACCTCTACAACCTCAGCGCTATGCAGCATATTCCCTATGGCGGCAATGCCGGGGTAGAGGCTAGCCGCTATGCCGGGAAGGTTAGCAGCGCCGGTATGCACATCGGCTCGCCCATCGCTGCCCATCACTAAACACTGGCGCAGCTCAGGATGGGCGTCGCGACGGGTGGCGGCATGCAAGGCCTGGGACGCCGAAGCGCCGTTACGGAGTGCCTCGTGAATCGTTGCGGGGTACCAGGGATTGGTATAACGCCCCTGGGTGACGCACGCCCCAAGGCCGCGCCAGCAATGATGCACATAGCCGCCCACCGCTACACCACCCGTTGCAGTGAGCGTCGCCACGGTGCCTGTGTCAGGTTGAACGTGAACCAGTGACAGCGTCATAAGATTACTTATCAATAGCCGGCATAGTGGCCAATGATCAAGCCTACCCAGGATAGTAAATAGACAACGACCATAAAGGGCAGAATGGCTTTTAACCACTGCGCATAGGAAACGCGGCCAAGAGCCAGCATTGCCAGGGTACCGCCTGAGGTAGGCACAATCAGGTTGGTCAAGCCGTCGCCAACCTGGAAGGCAGTGATCATTAACTGACGGCTCATGCCCACCAGGTCGGCCACAGGAATCAGAATCGGCATGGTGACCAACGCTTGACCTGAACCCGAGGGTACGAAGAGATTGATAACGCCTTGGACCACACTGGCACCTATCGCTGAAAACAGTGGGGGAATGTTGTCGATCAAGGTGCTCAGCGAGTTGACGATGGTATCGATAATCACCGCCTGCTCCAGAATGACCTGAATAGAAGCCGCGACCCCGATCACCAGCGCGCCAGCGGTGACACCCGCTGCCCCTTCCATCATCTGTTTGACAATGCCATTGGCCGAAAGGCCGTTGAGCGCCCCGATAATGATCGCCAGTAACAGGAAAGTGGCGGCGATCTCGTTGATATACCAGCCGCGGGTAAAGACGCCGATCAACATGCCAATCAGGCCGGCCACAAAGACGGCAATGGTCAAGATGTTGCGCTTGGTCAGGTGGTACTCGCTTAGGGGCTTGCTTAATGCTTCGGCGTTGTCCGGCTCTTCAAAGTCCATCTTGACGACGCGCTTGCAGATATACAGCGACAGTAGAGCGAGTGATGAAACCACCATCAAGGTGCGCAGCCAGGCGCCCGAAAACGTGGGTAACTCGGCAATACCCTGCGCCACGCCAACGGTGTAGGGATTGATCGGCGACAGCGCGAAACCGATACCGATGCCGCCCACCGCCATTGTGGTACCTACCAGGCTCGAGCACCCAATCGCGCTGGCAATGAGCACAGCAATGGGGACGAGGGCGATATTATTCTCAAACCCCACCGCAACACCAAAAAAACCGTAAATGAAGGTGCCAACGGTAATGATCATGTTACGGCGTTCGATCCCGACGCGGTGAACCGCGACGCCAATGGCGTTTTCGAGTGCACCGGTTTTCTGCAGGATGTGAAACAGACCGCCGGCGATAAAGACAATAAATAGGTATTGCGAGGCGGAAATAAGGCCTTCTGGTATCGCCACAAAAATATTGAAGGGCGACATGGCGGCCACGTCGTTTAAGTACTTGAACGAGTCTGCGATGACGACGGTACGTCCGTCCTGGGTCGTTCGCTCAAACTCACCGGGCGGGATGATGAAGGTCAGCAGATAGGTCGCGACCAGTATCATGAAGATCAGCACCATCGGGTCCGGAACCGTTTGGTACCACTTTTTTTGCGGACGGGCTGCCGCCGCCGTGTTGTGTTCTGTCATGAGAGACCCCTTGCGTATTGTGTGTCGCAGCGTGGTGCTCGTAGGTGGCACCTTATATTCAATTTATCATGATAAATTCAGCGGTCAAGAAAACGACAATACGCAAGCACAACGGCTACCTGTCCACTGATGGTCAGGAGGCAGTGCCTATAGATGAATGATGATGTGTAATGTTTATCCCCGCTGCCAGGGCCAGCGGCGTTTGGCGGGCGTATCAATCTGCTGTAGCGCGCTGGAGAGTGGCAGCATGATAGCGGTTAGCTGGCGGTGGCAGACGGCGCTGCTGAGAACCCCGGGGCACTGTCTTAACAGCAGCTCGCACTGCTGCGAGGCGATATATAGTTGTTCGGTAACGGCGGGGGCAAACAACGGTTTTGCCTGTTGGCAGCAGTGGGTGAGCTCGCGGGATAGCATCGAGAGCATGCCGGTATCCAGCCAGCAGGGGAGCGGGTCGTCCAGGCGTCCGGCAATGGAGTGCTGGACGGCTTCAAACGAGGTGCGCAGGAACATGATGGTGTGGCGAAGCTGCCGCTGCTCGCTGTTCATGGTAATAACCTAACACTGTCGCCAATGGTTAAATGCGAAAAATAGTAGTTCTCATTTAAGGATGACGATAGCGCTAGTCAATCAGCCTGTCAATGCAGCGGCTATAAGGGGCCGCTTTCAGGCTGAATTCGCCGCCTGGTAAAGCTGCCAGTCGTTAGTGGTCAGTGGCTTGGCGCCCTGCTCGGTGACGACCACCGTATCGCTCAGCCCGACGCCCCATTGCCCCGGCACTCGCAGGCAAAGCGGCAGGTGAAAGACCATGTTGGCCTCAAACTGACGCCTTTGCCCCTGGGCGATATAGCCCGTGCCTTCCACCCAGCTTGGCGGAAACTGCGCGCCCACGGCATAACCAAACACGCCGGAGAAAAACAGCTGGTCGCGCTGGGGTGCCAGCAGCGCATCGGCAGCCTGGGCGGCATCGTCAAAGGTGTTGCCAGGGCGCATAGCGGCGCACAAGGCCTCAAACATCGAACGGCACAGGTCACGGGTGGCGGAAAGCGCGAAACTGGGTGTGCCGGTGACCGCCGTGCGCATCATGGGGGCGGTATAGCGCTGATAGGCGGCGCCGAACTCCAGAAAGACGGGTTCATCGGGCTGAATAATGCGCCGTTTGTGATTGACGTGAATCACGCCGATACGGTGTCCACTGGTCACTATCGGCTGCAGGCTCATAAACTCGCTGCCATTTTCCAACAGCGCTTTGGCGCCTACGGCAGCAATGTCGTTGTCGGTCATGCCGGGGCGAATAACCTGCATGGCGGCCTCCAAGCCGGCGGCGGTGATGCGGGCACTTTCCCGCAGCATGTCGAGCTCGGCGGGGCTTTTCACAATCCGGATCGCATCCAGCAGGTCGCCCGCTTCGCAGAAACGTTCCTTGCCCACCGCCTCGGCGAGGGCGTGCATGACGCCCACGCGCAGCCCGCTGCTCCAGCCATCGATGCCGATGCGCTGGCAGTTGGCAAGCAGGTCGGCCAGTGGCGTGAGAATTTCATCCGCATTTTCCCAGCGATAGCCAATGATCTCGTCCACCCGTGCGGTGACAACCGCTGCGCCGGTTTCAATCGAGGCGACTTGAAGCACCAGGCGCTCTGGCGTGCACACCAGACACGCATGCACCGAGACTTCAAAGGTGTGGTAGCCGGTCAGGTAATTGATATCGGCGGGGTCGGTAAGTAGTAACGCATCGACCCCGCGGCTCGCCATCGCATGGCGCACCTTGTCCAGACGCGCCTGATATTCGACGTGTGCAAAGGGCAGTTCACTCTGGGCGAGTGTCTCGGCAAGGGCTTCGCGGTAGTGATGATAATCCATGGCGACCTCCGGTATCAGGTAGGGTCAGTATAGGAGCCAACCACCGGAATGCACCCGCTAATCTGTGCGGCAGAACGGCCACACCTGATAAAACTTGCGGCACTGGAATTCCGCCTCGCAGCTGTTGAGTTGCGACTGGTAGCGGCTGGCCCGCGTGGCCACCTGCCTTGCCGCTCTCTGTACGGCGGGTTTGCCCCGGTAGCTGCCGCGTTGGTAGCCGCCCGCGCCTTCGTGATAGGCCAGATAAAGATGTTCGGGATTGGTCAGTGAAATACCGGTTTGTTCCCGGGTGCGCTGGTTGTACCAGCCGATAAAGTCGGTGGCGTGCTTCATGTGTGTGCGGCGAGCAAACAGGCTACCGGCCTGATCCTCGTATTCGCCCCAAACCGGATCTTGTGCCTGGGCGTAACCCTTGGCGGAGGAGGGTCGCGGGCCCGGGATAAAGCCCAGGTAGTATTTGCGGTCCGGACGGACATGGCTGCGAAATGACGACTCCTGCTGGATAAACGACATCTGCGTGGCAATGGGCGTCCCCCACCGCTCCTGAGATTCCTGAGCGTAGTCGTACCAGGTTGGCTGCTCGCGGAAAATTTCGCAGATATTGCTTTGATCCTGAGGCGGGTTGGGCGCGAAGGTGGCGCAGCCCGAGAGCAACAGCACCAAGGCGAGTGCTACCCAGAGGCGGAGCGTTGGTAGCGCCGATGTATTTATGCGAAAACCATCAACAGGGCGAAGCATGAAAGCGTCCTTGTGAATAAATTATTGTCGATAACGGGTTGTGGATAAGTTTTGGAAAGTCTGTGGGTAAATCACCAGGCGCGTTTTTCAGCCTTAGCGCAACAACGTTTCTAAACTGCGACGCAATCGTTGGGCTTCACGCACTAATGTCTCTCCCGAGAGCATCCCCACACCCATCACCAGGCCAACCCTTGGGTCGTGCTTGGCGCATACCGGGCTCAGGGGGCGCACTACCAAATGGTCTTTTAATAATGCTTGGGCGATCTGTACATCATTGATGCCCGGCTCAAACTCGACGCACAGACTGATAGCGCTGCTTGGCATTGAAACACTGCGCACCTGTGGCAGGGTGCGCAGCTGATCATGCAGCACCTGCTGGCGGCCTAGGTAGTCGCGTTGAATACGGTGGCACCAGGTATCCAGGTCGCCGTCAAACATGAACTGCGCCAGCACGGCTTGATCCAGCATACGGCCTTCGCGAAAAAGTTCACTGCGCAGGCGGTTCATCGGCCCGGCCAGATGCCGGGGTACCACCAGGTAGCCCAGGCGCAGCCCAGGAAACATCATCTTGGAAAACGAACCGACCAGCAAGTGGTGCTCGGAACGCGGGTCGAAGAGCAGGTTGGCGTGATCGTTGCGGTTAAACTCGTAGTCGTCTTCAATCACGTAGGTTGGCGATAAGGCATCGCAGAGGTGGCGTTTATGCTCAGCGTTAGTGGGTACGCTGAGCGGGTAATGATGAGAACCGGTCAGATAGACCAGGGTGCTAGCATTTAGCGTGCTGGGCAGCCGATGGCCCTCGCCAGGCCGCCACGGCAGCATTTCAATCGTAAGCCCCGCGGCGCTGAACACATTGCGCGCTCCCCAGTAACAGGGGGATTCAATGGCAACGGTATCCCCTACGTCTGCAAGCGCCATGGCGCATAGCTCAATGCCATTATGGGTACCGTCAGTGATAATGATTTGTTCGGTATCGCAGTGAACGTTGCGCCAGCGTGCCAGAAAGTCTCGAATCGCTCGCTTTAGCGGGCCATAGCCGCCAGTGGAGTAAGACAGCAGGAGAGCGTTCTGCGGCACCGTCACACTCGCATAAAGTTGACGCCACTTGCGCATCGGGAACTGGGCGATATCGGGGATGCCAGGGACGAAGGACCCGTTTTGAATCATGCTGGCCCCGGCGTCATTCAACACGCGCTGGGCACGCTCGGAAAGGTGGAGGCGGGTTGGCACTTGGGTCGCCGTTGCCACGGGCTTGTTGGTCCAGGTTCCCTGACCATGGGCCGTTTTCAGCAATTGTTCATCGAGTAGTGTCTTGATGGCCTGGGCCAGGGTTTGGCGGGCCACACCCACGGTGCTTGCCAGGGCACGGTGAGAGGGTAGACGAAGCCCGGTGGGCCATTGTTGGGTGATCGCCTGACGCAGCGCCAATTCAATGCGTACCTGCTTGCTTAGCTGCTGGGGCTGGTGGGCATACAGATGTGCAAAGTGGTGCAAAGCCTCCTTGTGGTCCATGTCGAAGGTCTCCTGTTGTGCGTTACGGCGGCTATTACCGAGCCTTGCGACGAACGTCGCCGATATAGTTTGCACCTATTCTGTGCATCAGAGTAGTGGTCTAGTCGAAAGCCGAAGTGGTCCATTCGTGTTCTGTCTGCCGCCTGCTAGCGTGCGGCTATACTGTTTTCGACAGGATTCGGATACTGCGCCTCAGAGCGCCGATGATAACCTCCAATAACTTGCAGGACTCTGTGCTATGACAACGTCTTCTTCAGAACAAGCCAAGCTCGTCCGGGTGCTGGCCCGCGGTGACGTATTAGCCCTGGCATTTGGTGCCATGATCGGTTGGGGCTGGATTGTCCTCACCGGTACCGCGATTCAGTCAGCCGGCAGCGTCGGTGCCATTCTAGCTTTTATTGTCGGCGGGTTAGCGATTGTACTCGTCGGCCTGACCTATGCGGAGCTGGCCTCGGCCATGCCCAAAGTCGGCGGCGAGCATGTCTATAGCTACCGGGCGCTAGGTCATTGGCCCTCTTTCTTCTGTACCTGGGCTATCATATTGGGCTATTTGAGCGTGGTGGCGTTCGAGGCGGTGGCCTTGCCGACGGTCGTCGAGCACTTGGCGCCAAATTACGCAGTGGGGCACCTCTGGACCATCGCCGGGTGGGAAGTCAAAGCTACCTGGGTCGCGGTGGGCGTGGGCGGCTCGATTGCCATGATGATCATCAACTACTTCGGCGTGAGTACCGCGGCACTGCTGCAGAAAATTGTCACTGGCGTCATTCTGTTGGTCGGGGTAATGTTCGTCACCGGCTCGCTGTTTGAGGGCAATACCGCCAACATGATGCCGCTGTTTTCGCAGTCTGAAGGCAGTGTCATGGCCGGGGTTATTGCGGTCATCGTGATGGTGCCGTTTCTGTTTGTCGGCTTTGATGTCATTCCGCAGGCTGCCGAAGAGATCAATTTGCCGTACAAGGCAATCGGCAAGGTGCTGATGGTATCGGTGATTCTGGCTGTGGTGTGGTATTCGCTGATTATTCTGGCCACCAGCCTGGCCCTGGATAGTGACGCGATCGCCGCCAGTTCGCTCAGCGTACCCGATGCCATGGAACGTCTATTTAATGCTTCGTGGGCCGGTAACCTGATGGTGATAGCCGGTATTGCGGGTATCATTACCAGTTGGAATGCTTTCTACATTGGTGGCTCGCGGGCCATTTATGCGCTTGCCAATGCGGGCATGTTGCCTGCCACGTTCGCCAAGCTGCACCCCCGCTATAGAACGCCCACCAACGCTATCTTCCTGATGGGCTTTCTTTCCTGCCTGGCGCCTCTTTTCGGCCGCCCTGCGCTTGTGTGGATCGTCAATGCGGGTGGGCTGGGGATTGTGCTGGCGTACCTGTTTGTGGCGGTGTCCTTCATGGTCTTGCGCGTACGCGAGCCGGATATGCCCCGTCCTTTCAAGGTAAGCAACGGCAAGCTGTGCGGCACGCTGGCGATCATCCTGTCCTTCGGTATGGCGTGTCTCTATCTACCGGGTAGCCCGGCGGCGCTGGGCGTCGCGGAATGGACGATCCTTGCCGTTTGGGCATTGCTCGGCATCGGCTTTTATATCCACGCGCTGCGTACCTATGGGCGTGACTATAGCGATCGCCATATGCAAGCGGATCTATAAACCTTTGCCAAGTCGTCGAGATATATTTTCAAGACCAGGGCTTTTCAGGAGCAATATATGAGTTTTATCGAACAGTGGTTGCATGATGGCGTACCTGCCTTGGTGGGCGGCGAATGGCGTAAGGGCCAGCAGACCTTCTTGGTGGATAACCCCGCCACCGGCGAGACAATCGCCCAGGTGGCCGATTTAGGCGCCGACGATACCCGTGATGCCGTAGCGGCCGCCTACGATGCCGGGCCTGCCTGGCGCGCGACACCAGCGAAACAGCGCTCGGCACTGCTGCGCCGCTGGTTTGAGCTGATCCATGAGCACGCCGATGATCTGGCACGTCTGATGACTCTCGAGCAGGGCAAGCCGCTGGCGGAAGCCAAGGGGGAAGTCATCTATGGCGCCTCCTTTATCGAGTTCTTCGCCGAAGAAGCCAAGCGTATGGCCGGGGAAACCCTGCCCAGCCACGGCGCGGACAAGCGCCTTCTGGTACTGCGCGAGCCGGTCGGTGTGGTCGCTGCCATCACTCCTTGGAACTTCCCGCTGGCGATGATTACCCGCAAGTGCGCCCCGGCCCTGGCCGCGGGCTGCACCGTGGTTATCAAGCCCGCTGAAGCCACACCTCTCACCGCCCTGGCGGCAGCGTACCTGGCGCTGGAAGCGGGCTTGCCGACGGGCACCATCAATGTGGTGACGGCATCGAAACCGGCAGCGGTGGGTGAGGTACTGACCACTGATCCACGGGTGCGCAAAGTCTCGTTTACCGGCTCTACCCCGGTGGGCAAACACCTGCTTGCCCAGTGCGCCAGCACAGTGAAGAAAACCGCCATGGAACTGGGCGGCAACGCACCCTTTATCGTCTTTGACGACGCCGATATCGATGCCGCCGTGGATGGCGCGATAGCGTCTAAATTCCGTAACACCGGGCAGACCTGTGTGTGCACCAATCGCTTCCTGGTGCAGGACGGTATTTATGAGGCGTTCGTCAGCAAGCTCACCGAGCGTGTCAATGCCCTGAAAGTCGGCGATGGCCTGACCGAGGGCAGCGTCATCGGCCCGCTGATCAACCAGGCGGCAGTCGACAAAGTTCAGCGCCATGTAGACGACGCCTTGAGCCATGGCGCGCGCCTGTTGTGCGGTGGCAAGCCTCACGCCGCCGGCGAGCGTTTCTTTACCCCCACGGTACTGGCGGACGTGACCACCCAAATGGCCGTGGCCGATGAAGAGACCTTTGGCCCGGTGGCGCCGGTGTTCCGTTTCCAGCGCGATGAAGAAGCTATCCAGATGGCCAACGACACGCCCTTTGGTTTATCCGCATACTTTTACGCCACGGATTATCGCCGCATCTGGCATACCATGGAGCAGTTGGAGTACGGCATGGTCGGCGTCAATGAGGGACTTATCTCAACCGAGCTGGCGCCGTTCGGCGGTGTGAAAGAGTCTGGCCTTGGCCGCGAAGGCTCCCACCATGGTCTGGATGAGTTCACCGAGCTCAAGTACGTCTGCGTGGGCGGCTTATAAGGCAGCATTGTTTTAAGACATTGCTAACCAGTGGCTAAACGTTATCGAGCCCGCCATCGTCAAACAGCGAGAGTTGCTGGCGATTGGCGGGTTTTGCTTTTTTAGCGCGTTTAGCAAATGGTCGTCTCTGGCTGGCAAGCTTATCCACAATGGCCTGGCTGTCTTCTCTTGCCTCGGGCGTGCGCCTGAGGTCATACAGCATCTTCTTCCAGTGGCGCGCCTCGGCTTCAAAGTCGTGGGGCAGCGGGTAGTGTTCGCCGGGCTGAAAACCGAACCGCCGACGCAGGCTTTCGGGCAGTGCCCAGGGCTTGGCGCGCCACTCTAACGGCAGTGCCGTTAATTCGGGCACCCATCGGGCAACAAACGCGCCGCTGGGGTCATTATCTTCTGCTTGCTTGATGGGGTTGTAGACCCGCAGCGCATTGGTGCCCGTGGCACCAGCCTGCATCTGCACCTGGGGGTAGTGGATACCGGGCTCGAAGTCGGTAAACAGCCGTGCCAGGTGCAGGGCGGGCTCGTGCCAGTGTAATCCAAGGCCAAACGTGGCGTGGGAGATGAGCATGGCGCGCATGCGAAAGTTGAGCCAGCCGGTGGCGGTCAGGCTGCGCATGCAGGCATCCACCAGCGGCACGCCGGTTTGGCCGTTTTTCCAGGCAGTCAGGTTGGGGTGGTCGGGGTCGCGTTCGCGCAGGCCACGCAGCGCGGGGTGCAGCGTCTGGTGCTCCATGCTCGGCTCACTTTCCAGCTTTTGAATAAAGTGGCAGTGCCAGTAAAGCCGCGAGGTAAAAGCGCGCAGGGAGCGTGACCACTGTGAATCTTCTGCATGTTTTTCCCGCTGGCGGCGCAGCGACTGGACCACTTCACGCATGGAGAGCGTGCCCCAGGCCAAGTGGGGCGAAAGCCGTGAGCCAAACTCCCAGGCTAGAAGCGGCTTGGATAGGGAACCGCGATAGCGCCGCCCGCGTTGAGTGACAAAACTGCGCCATAGCGCACGTCCTTCGTTGCGGCCGCCTGGCTGACGCTCTGGGCAGGGCGTGGTATCGAAACCCAGCGTCAGCCCGCGAAGCTGCGAGGTGTCGAGGTGGTGAAACTGCTCCCAGCCTTGAGCCACCCGGGCATTGCGCGGAGCAGGTTCCGTGGGCGCTGTCATTAATGTTTCCCAATGTGCTTCCCAGCGGGTTTGCTGTCCGGTACGGCGGGTAAGCCCTCGAATGACGCCGTGTTGGCGGGATTCCTGCCAGGCAATACCGTGTTGACGACACCAGAGATGGACCCTTTTATCGCGTTCAAAGCTCCAGTCATTGCCGGTTTCCTGGTGGGAGTGAAGAACAAGGTCTCCATAGTGCGCTTTTAACCCAGCAAGCAGTTCAACAATACTGCCTTGGTAAAGGCACAGCGGCAGGCCCAGTGTCGCCAGTGCGGTAGAAAGGTCGACAAGTGAATCAGCGGCAAATTGCCAGTGGCGCAGTGCGCTGTCCGGCGTTTGCCACTGCTCGGGTTCGATGGCGAAGACAGGCAGCACGGGACCTGCCATGGCGGCGGTGGCGAGCTGCGCGTGATCATGGATACGTAAATCGCGTTTGAACCAAACAACCTGAACAGGTGCCTTAGCCATACCTTACCTTGGCGGTTGAGGGCTATTCGCCACTAAGGCTATTCGCCGCTAGGCCACGACGTTACCATCAAGTCACCGTTTGCGTAATCAACTCAACAGGACCCGTTCAAAAGGAGAGTCATCATGTATATCGCCATGAACCGTTTTCGCATTGCCCCCGGTCGTGAAGAGGACTTTTTAGAGGTGTGGCGCAACCG
Organism: Vreelandella janggokensis; assembly: GCF_031451615.1. Lineage (NCBI taxonomy): Bacteria > Pseudomonadati > Pseudomonadota > Gammaproteobacteria > Oceanospirillales > Halomonadaceae > Vreelandella > Vreelandella janggokensis. Next base: position 434,818 of record NZ_JARWAJ010000002.1, read on the forward strand.
TGATTCACATCTGGAAGACGTGCCGGGCTTCAAGCAGTTCCATATGTTGCAGGGTGAAAGCCAGGAAGACCACACCGTGTTTATTTCCCACAGCGTTTGGGAATCGGAAGAGGCTTTCCGCGACTGGACTCGCTCAGACGCCTTTCGCAAGGCTCACGCCAATGCCAAGTCGCCCGAGGGTATTTATCTAGGTCCGCCCAAATTTGAAGGTTATGAGGTGGTGCTCTAAGGCGCTCGTTAATCAGTTATCGCATGGCCGTTTGGCCATGCTTATCCACCCTTCGGTCGAGCCATCACAGGTAGCGGTTTGAAAACGACATCGAGCGTTTTATTTGCGACTCGCCGCCAGATTTTCGAGATAAAATTTGTCGTGTTTTAAACGATTCGTGCCAATATACGACTAAAGAGCAGTACCCATGCGTGAGTGACAATCTGACTCAGCAACGGGAAGCCGAACAACGCCAGCGACACCTATATCAACAAGAAAACTTGATAACTGAAAGGTGACCGAGGTAGGAAAGATGGACTCTCATCAAGCAAATGACCAGACAGCAACACCGAATCGTTCAGGCGAACCTCAAACGCTGGGCTTTTTACTGTTAGACAACTTCACGTTGATTTCTCTGGCCTCTGCCATAGAACCTTTGCGGATGGCCAATCAACTGGCCGGGCGCGAGCTGTATCGCTGGTATACCCTGACCCAGGACGGCTTGCCCGTGCGTGCAAGCGATGGTTTGCAGGTAACGCCTGATGCCTCCATGCATTCCCCGCTATCGCTCGAGTGGGTGGTCGTTTGCGGCGGCGTAGGCCCTCATCGTAGTGTCACCCGCGAGCACGTACGCTGGCTTCAGTCCCAGTCGCGCCAATTGAGGCGTTTAGGTTCGGTATGCACAGGCAGTTGGGCGCTTGGCCAGGCGGGGCTGCTTGATCATTATGAAACCAGCATCCACTGGGAGTGTTTGGCGTCCATGCAGGAGGCGTTCCCCAACGTTATCCTGAACGCCAATCTCTTCTCAATTGACCGTGATCGATTCACGTCTTCGGGGGGCACCGCGCCGCTCGACATGATGCTCCACCTGATCGGTCATGATCATGGGCGCGAGCTGTCGGCGGGTATCTCCGAAATGTTCATCTGTGAACGCGTGCGTAACGAACAGGATCAGCAGCGTGTCCCTCTTAAACACGTGTTGGGCACTACCCAGCCCAAGCTGCTTGAGATTGTGGCGTTGATGGAATCCAACCTTGAAGAACCGATCGAACTCGATGAGCTGGCACGTTACGTCAATGTGTCACGTCGCCAGCTAGAGCGTTTGTTCCAACGCTACCTGCTCTGCTCACCGTCTAAATATTACCTCAAGTTGCGGCTGGTGCGAGCCCGGCAATTACTTAAGCAAACCCCCTTGTCGATCATCGAGATTGCCTCCGTTTGTGGTTTCGTTTCCACGCCCCATTTTTCCAAGTGTTACCGCGAGTATTTCGGTGTGCCGCCGAGAAATGAACGTCTGAGCGGGCTTGAGCGCAAGAGCGATGGGAGCAAGTCACCACCGTTAATCAGACAGTGGGGGAACGGATCGAATGCATTGGAGCCTTCCTCGGGCGCTCAGCAGGCGCTTGCCAATGCACAGGGAGAGCCGACGTTTGCCAGTGTACTGCTGGTGAACTGATAGCCACTGCGTGATCCCCCATAACGTGCTGTCCCGTGTCGGGCAGCACGTTTTTTTATGGCCGCTACTCGCCATGTCAGCGTGACGCTGCGATAAATGTTTTGAAGGTGCGCGACGAGTGGTGGTGTTCGCGACACCATGACGCTTTTGGAATTTCCGCTGTCGTTTCCAAGAGCAGCCCACCCCGACGTCAGCGCTATGCTCGCTACATTCATCAATGTCGGAGCTTAGCCATGTCCCCTACAGAATTGCACGATGACGCTATCGTCATCGATGGTCTGATCATAGCCAAATGGAACCGTGAGCTGCTTGAAGATATGCGGCGCGGCGGTCTGACCGCTGCCAACTGTACGGTTTCGGTATGGGAAGGCTTCCAGGCGACCGTCGATAATATCGTCAGGTCCAACCAGCTGATGGCCGAATGCAGCGACCTGGTGCGTCCGGTGCGCACCACGGCGGATATCACCCGGGCCAAGGAAGAGGGCAAGACGGGCATCATTTACGGCTTCCAGAATGCCCATGCCTTCGAGGACCAGATCGGTTATGTCGAGATCTTCAAGCAGCTCGGGGTGGGCATCGTGCAGATGTGCTACAACACCCAGAACCTGGTGGGTACCGGCTGCTACGAGCGCGATGGCGGTCTTTCCGGCTTTGGCCGTGAGATCGTCGCCGAGATGAATCGCGTCGGCATCATGTGCGACCTCTCTCACGTCGGTGCCAAGACGTCCGAGGAAGTCATCCTCGAGTCCAAGAAGCCGGTCTGTTACTCCCACTGCCTGCCCTCTGGCCTCAAGGAGCATCCGCGTAACAAGTCTGATGAAGAGCTCAAGTTCATTGCCGACCACGGCGGCTTTGTCGGCGTCACCATGTTTACCCCGTTTCTCAAGAAGGGCGTCGATTCCACCATTGATGATTATTGCGAGGCCATCGAATACATCATGAACATCGTGGGGGAGGATGCCATCGGTATCGGCACCGACTTTACCCAGGGGCATGACCATGAATTCTTCGAGTGGTTGACCCATGACAAGGGCTATGCCCGCCGCCTGACGGACTTTGGCACGATCATCAACCCTGAGGGTATTCGCACCATCGGGGAGTTTCCCAATCTGACCGAGGCACTCCTGAAGCGCGGCATGAGCGAGTCCCAGGTGCGCAAGATCATGGGCGAGAACTGGGTGCGCGTGCTTAAGGACGTTTGGGGGAGCTGATGAGCCCGACTCACGCGGCTTTACCGGCGATAGGCCTACGAGGGGGCGCTGTGAATCCCTCCCTGGACGCTACTTTTGCCATCCATGGCAAAAGACCTCCTCTACGGCCTATCCCCGGCGCCGCTCCCCTTGCAGAACGGCTAATTAGCCACTTCATAACAATCAGCAAGATCTGAGGAATACAACCGTGACCAAACTGGCCCCCGCACTGCCTATCGAAGTGGATAGCGAGACCGGCGTCTGGACGAGCGACGCCCTGCCGATGCTGTATGTGCCGCGACACTTCTTTATCAACAACCATGTGGCCGTCGAAGAGGCGCTGGGTGCCGAGAAGTACGCAGAGATCCTGTACCACGCTGGCTACAAGAGCGCCTGGCACTGGTGCGAGAAAGAAGCCGAATGCCATGGTATCGAGGGCGTGGCCGTCTTCGAACACTACATGACACGCCTCTCCCAGCGTGGCTGGGGACTCTTTATTACCGAACAGATCGACCTCGAAGCCGGTACGGCGAGAGTGCGGCTGGAGCACAGCGCCTTTGTTTACCAGCTTGGCAAGACAGGAAAAAAAGAAGAGTACATGTTCACCGGCTGGTTTGCCGGGGCCATGGACCAGATTCTTGCCGCGCGTGGCAGCGACCTGCGGACCGTCGCCGAGCAGACACAGAGTGCCGCTGAGCCTGGTTGTGATGTAGGTGTCTTCAACGTTGGGCCGCTGAACGACGCCACCCGCTAATCGCGGGAATGAGGAGAGAAGATCATGGCATTTGACGCAATTTTCGAGCCGATCGAGATCGGCAAGCTGACCATTCGCAATCGCGTGGTCAGTACCGCCCACGCCGAGGTACACGCCACCGACGGGGGCATGACCACCGAGCGCTACGTCAGGTACTACGAGGAAAAGGCCAAGGGTGGCTGCGGCCTATCCATCTGTGGTGGCTCCTCGGTGGTGTCCATCGACAGCCCCCAGGGCTGGTGGAGCTCGGTTAATCTTTCCACCGACCGTATCATCCCGCACTTCCAGAACCTGGCGGACGCCGTGCACAAGCATGGCGGCAAGATCATGATCCAGATCACCCACATGGGGCGCCGTTCACGCTGGGACGGCTTCGACTGGCCGACCCTGCTATCGCCTTCAGGGATCCGCGAACCGGTGCACCGCTCCACCTGCAAGACCATCGAAGAGGAAGAAATCTGGCGCATCATCGGTGACTTTGCCCAGGCGGCTCGCCGGGCAAAGGAAGGCGGGCTCGACGGCGTTGAGCTTTCCGCGGTGCATCAGCACTTGATTGACCAGTTCTGGAGCCCGCGGGTCAACAAGCGCGAGGACGAGTGGGGCGGCAGCTTCGAGGGGCGCATGAAGTTCGGCCTGGAAGTGCTGAAGGCCGTACGCGCCGAGGTGGGGGACGACTTCTGCGTCGGCATGCGTATCTGCGGTGACGAGTTTCACCCGGACGGCCTCTCCCACGACGACATGAAGCAGATCGCCGCCTACTACGATGCCACCGGCCAGGTGGATTTCTTTGGCGTGATCGGCTCCGGCTGCGACACCCACAACACCCTGGCCAACGTGATCCCCAACATGTCCTACCCGCCGGAGCCTTTCCTGCACCTGGCGGCGGGCATCAAGGAAGTGGTCAATGTGCCGGTGATCCACGCCCAGAACATCAAGGATCCCAACCAGGCTCAACGCATCCTTGAAGGTGGCTATGTGGACCTGGTGGGCATGACCCGGGCGCATATTGCCGACCCGCACCTGATTGCCAAGATCAAGATGGGCCAGGTGGACCAGATCAAGCAGTGCGTGGGCGCCAACTACTGTATTGACCGTCAGTACCAGGGCCTTGATGTGCTGTGTATCCAGAACGCGGCGACATCCCGGGAATACATGGGGCTGCCGCATATCATCGAGAAGACCGAGGGCGCCAAGCGCAAGGTCGTGGTGGTGGGCGGTGGCCCCGGCGGTATGGAAGCCGCCCGCGTTGCCGCAGAGCGCGGCCACGATGTCACCCTGTTCGAGGCGGCTGAAGCGCTGGGTGGGCAGATCACCATTGCCGCCCAGGCCCCGCAACGCGATCAGATTGCCGGTATCACCCGCTGGTTTCAGTTGGAGCTGGCGCGTCTTGATGTCGACCTGCGCCTGGGTACCCGTGCCGACGAGGCGACGCTACTCGACCTGCATCCGGATATCGTGGTGCTGGCAACGGGGGGTCAGCCCTTCCTCAGTCAGTACCCGGAGTGGGGCTACTCTGAGGATACCGGGGAAAGCCTGGTGGTCAGCACCTGGGATGTACTCTCCGGCAAGGTGGCACCCGGTAATAACGTGCTGATCTATGACGCCATTTGCGAATTTTCCGGCGTCTCGGCGGCGGATTTTCTCGCCGAAAAGGGCGCTAAGGTGGAGATCGTCACCGACGATATCAAGCCCGGCGCGGCGGTGGGCGGCACCACCTTCCCCACGTACTACCGCAGCCTCTACGAGAAAGAGGTGATCATGTCCTCCGACCTGATGCTGCATAAGGTCTACCGTGAAGGTGACGGCCTGGTGGCGGTGCTCGAGAATGAGTACACCGGTGCCCTGGAGGAGCGCGTGGTCGATCAGGTGGTGGTGGAGAACGGCGTGCGCCCCGATGAGGCGCTCTACTACGCCCTCAAGGACCAGTCCCGCAACAAAGGCCAGGTGGACCTTGAGGCGCTCTACGCCGCCCAGGCGCAGCCCTGCCTGATGGAAGAGGGCGACGTAAATAGCGATGGCTTCCTGCTTTTCCGTCTGGGCGACTGCACGGCGCCGAGGAACACGCACGCGGCCATTTACGATGCTTTGCGAATCTGCAAGGACTTTTGACCAGAGTGAGAGCCGGGGCGCCGGGGGTAGACCGTAGCGAGGGTCTTTTGACAGGGATGTCAAAAGTAGCGCCCAGGGATGGGTTTACAGCGCCCTCGCAGAGGTCTGCCACCGGCGCCCAGCTGCCAAAGATGAGGTGAGCACCATGCTCGAAACGCTCTTGCCGATACTGATTTTTACTGCCCTGGCCCTGGCGGTGATCGGCGCCTTGCGCCGTATACGCCTGTGGCGTCAGGGGCGGTCGTCGCACGTTAATCTGTTCAAGGGGCTGGCGGCGTTGCCGCGCCGTTACCTGGTGGACCTGCACCATGTCGTCGCCCGCGACAAAATGATCTCCAATACCCACGTGGCCACCGCTGGTGGCTTCGTGGCCGCCGCTGTGCTGATGATCCTGGTGCATGGCCTGGGTATCGCCAGCCCGCTGCTGGGTGGGTTACTGCTGCTTGCCAGTGCCTCCATGTTCGTTGGCAGCCTCTTCGTGGCGCTGCGGCGTATCAATCCTCCGGCGCGCCTCTCCAAAGGCCCCTGGATGCGCCTGCCCAAGAGCCTGATGGCGTTTTCGGTTAGCGTCTTCCTGATCACCTTGCCCACGGTGGGCCTGCTACCCGAAGGCTTGCTTGAAGGAAGCGCTAGTTGGTTCCTTGTGGTGGTGCTGGTTGGCTTAGTGGCCTGGGGCCTGGGCGAAATGTTCTTCGGCATGACCTGGGGCGGGCCCATGAAGCACGCCTTTGCAGGCGCCTTGCATCTGGCTTTCCACCGTCGGCCGGAGCGCTTTTCAACCAAGAAAGGGGGCGGCGGCCGTTCAACGGGCCTCAAGGCGCTGAACCTGGAGGACGAGGCGGCGCCACTGGGCGTGGAAAAGCCCGCCGATTTCACCTGGAATCAGTTGCTGGGCTTTGATGCCTGTGTGCAGTGTGGCCGCTGCGAGGCGGCGTGTCCGGCCCTAGCCGCAGGCCAGCCGCTTAACCCCAAGAAACTGATTCAGGACATGGTCGTCGGCATGGCCGGTGGCAGTGATGCCAAATACGCTGGCACGCCTTACCCCGGCAAGCCGGTGGGTGAGCACCAAGGTACCCCCCATGGGCCGATCGTGGCCCCTGCCGCATTGCCGGAGGGGGCGTCGCTGGTGGACGCCGAGACGCTGTGGTCGTGTACGACATGCCGCGCCTGTGTCGAAGAGTGCCCGATGATGATCGAGCACGTGGATGCGATTGTCGATATGCGCCGCCACCTGACGTTAGAACGAGGCAAGACCCCCAACAAGGGCGCCGAAGTGCTCGACAATCTGATTGCCACCGACAATCTCGGCGGTTTTGATCCCGGCTCACGGCTCAACTGGGCAGCGGATCTCAACCTCCCTCGCATGGCAGACCTCCAACAGGTCGATGTGCTGTTGTGGCTGGGTGACGGCAGCTTCGATATGCGTAATCAGCGCACCCTGCGCGCACTGGTCAAGGTGCTGCGCGCCGCCGAGGTGGATTTCGCGGTCCTGGGAGACGAAGAGCGTGACAGCGGTGACGTGGCACGGCGTCTGGGCGACGAAGCAACGTTCCAGTCCCTGGCGAAGCGCAATATTGCCACCCTTTCCAAGTACCGCTTCCAGCAGATCGTCACCTGTGACCCCCACAGCTTTCATGTGTTGGGCAACGAGTATGGCGAGCTGGGTGGCGTCTATGAGGTACGTCATCACAGCACCTTCATTGCGGAATTGTATGACGCGGGGCGGCTGGCCTTCTCGCCCTGGAAGGGCGGCAGCGTCACCTATCACGACCCCTGTTACCTGGGGCGCTATAACGGCGAGTTTGAGGCGCCTCGCAACGTGCTCAAGGCGCTTGGCATCGAGGTCAAGGAGATGGAACGCTCCGGCTCCCGCTCTCGCTGCTGCGGTGGCGGTGGCGGCGCGCCGATCACCGATATCCCAGGCAAGCAGCGGATTCCCGACATGCGCATGAATGACGTCAAGGAGAGCGGTGCCGAGCTGGTCGCGGTGGGCTGCCCCCAGTGCACGGCGATGCTGGAAGGCGTGGTGGATACCAGCGCCGAGGTTCGCGATATCGCTGAACTGGTGGCGGATGCCCTGGTGGAGCGCCCCGCCGGGGAGGCGTCCGGCGCGTCCCGCCAGCCCGCTGCAACGCCGACAGCTGAAGAGGTGATCGTATGAGTGAGACTATTGGCCACAATCAGCGCCGCGATCCGCGTCGCGAGTGGATCGCCCGGAACCGTCTGCATCCCGAGCATGCCAGTGTGCTTGCCGAGATGGGCAACGGAGGCGCCAGTGAGTGGTTTGGGCCCAACGGTGTGGTGCGCAAGAACCCCCGTGCGGTCGGCTTTATCGGCCCCAATGGCATCAAGCGTATTGACCGTAGCGGCCTTCAGCAAGGCGGGCAGGCCGCCGCGACAACAGCGGCTCCTCAAGACAGCCGCCGCACAGTGACGATTGAAGATCCCGCCTTCCTGGTGGCCGTGGTGCCTGATCTGACCGGTGGGCGACTGTCAGGTCACGATAAGGACCTGCTGGGGCTGGCCCGGCAAATGGCGGATGCCGATGTCGACCATCCCGGCGCCGTGGTGGCGATTCTGTTTGGCGAACATAAAGAAGCGGCACTGGGCGACGCTGGTATTGATCGCGTTGTGCACCTGGATGACGAGGTCTACATGGGGTTTGCCCCCGAGGCGCGTCTGGCCGCCTTGAGTGCCGTAGAGCGGGAGATGGCACCACGCTTCTGGCTAGTGCCCGACTCACTGCTCGGTGGCGGCGAGCAGGGGCGGCGCCTGGCCGTGCGGCTGGGCGAGCGTCCAGCGACCCAGGTCTGGCAGGTCGAGGCGGATGAACATAGCGCCACCGGATGGCGTTGTACGGCACGCGGTGCCGCCGGTACGAGCGATATTACCCGCCACCTGCCACGCGTTGTGCTGGCGCTTGCAGAATGCGCCGAGCCGGTCAGCGAGACCCGTCATGCCGCCCAGCCGGTCGAGCTGAACCAGCCTATGCCCGACGTGCTGGGACGTATCGAGGACATGGGCGAAGTCCCTGTCGATCCGGCCAGCGTGTCACTGGCAGAGGCGGAGTTCATTCTGTCGGCCGGGAATGGTGTCAAGGATTGGGAGGGCTACCACCACGCCGCCCAGGTGCTCGGTGCGGCCAAGGGAGCATCACGCGTCGCCGTGGACGATGGGTTCATGGCCCGCGATCGTCAGGTAGGCGCATCGGGCACCTGGGTGTCCGCGCGCGTCTATGTGGCGGTGGGCATCTCGGGGGCCATACAGCATCTTCAGGGTATTCAGACCTGCGATAAGGTCGTCGCTATTAATCTGGACGAGCGGTGCGATATGGTCAAGCGCGCCGATCTTGCCGTCATCGGCGACGCCAGCGAAATTCTCGCCGCGCTGGTCGCACGTGTCGAGCGTTATCGAGAACAGCAGCAGGAGAATCGCGATGCCGCCTAACGTCAACACATTGAATAACGCTGTTCTCAGCGTTGCCGTTTTGGTGTCGGTGGGGCGTCATCCGCTGACCGCGCGGGCGCGGCGTGCTGACCATGATGCTCGTGCGGTGGAAATGGCGCTGTCCCTGGGTGATGCCAGCGTTCAACTCATGCATGCAGGCGATGGTGGTGACGCCTGCGAAGACGCCATGCGTGGCTATCTGGGGATGGGCATCAGCAGGGTCAAACGCATTCAGCAGGACCCGGATGCCGACGTCGTTCCGGCCTTGGCCAACATACTGCGGTTCGCCGCGCCGCAACTGGTGCTGACGGGAACGCGCGCCGAGACGGGAGAGGGCTCGGGTCTGGTGCCCTATCTGCTGGCCGAGACACTCGGCTGGACGGTGGTCAGTGGCCTGGCGGAAATTGAAAGCATCGAGCAGGGTGTCGCCACGGTGCTGCAGGCCCTGCCACGGGGCAAACGCCGCCGCCTGAAGGTACGCTTACCGGCCATCGCCACGGTGGATAGCAGTGCCCCGGCCGCGCGCCAGAGCGCCTTCGGCCCGGCGCGACGCGGTGAGTTGGCGGATTGTGCCTGCGCCAGCGTGACCGATGAACTGCAAACCCAGTGGCGTGTGCAGCCCGCACGCAAGCGGCCCAAACGGCTAAAAATCGTCAAGTCAGCCTCGGCGCGTGATCGTTTCAAGGCAGCGGCGGCCAAGGCCGACAGCGGCGGCGGGCAACTGTTGAACGATGTGACACCTGAACAAGGCGCCGAGGCGGTTTTTACGCTACTCAAGGAGGAAGGCGTGCTGCGTTGAGGTTTCTTTATCTCACAGCATTCAATTGCCTTTTAAGCTCGCCCTCCGCGGCGGGCTTTTTAATGGCGTTACTGGCTATTTGCCAATCAATCCCGGATACAGCTGAAGGCGCTGCCTTTCCAGGTGCAAGCCGCGCCAGGCGTGCAGCACCAGCACCGTGATCACGACCGCCCCTCCCATGAGCGTCGACACACCAGGCGTCTCGCCCAATAGCCACCAGACCCAGAGCGTGCCCAGTGCGGTTTCGACCAGATAGAACAGCGCCACCTCAGTCGACGGCAGGTAGCGGGTGGCGCTGTTGATCAGCACCGTTGCCAAGGGCATCTGTATCAGTCCCATTACTGCCAGTACGCCATAGCGCTCAGCGTCCAGGGTCAGCGGCGACGCCATGGGCAGGGCAATCGCCGCCGAGAGCAGCCCGCCACCGGCAATCACCGTCATGGGGTCAATCGCTGGATAGCGGCGCAGAAGCGTCAGGTTGCCACCGATGGCCGCCGCTGCCGCCAGGGCGTAGAGGTTGCCGGCCAGCATTCCCATGGCCCCTTTCCCCATGAACACCAGGCCCATGCCCAGCATGCAGACGGCAATAGCCACCAGGGTTCGCAGCGCGACGCTTTCGCCCAGGAAGATCCGCGAAAAAAGCGCGGCAAACAGCGGCGCGGTACTCAGGATCACCACCACGTTGGCCACGTTGGCGTTCATGACCGCCAGCACAAACAGACTGGATATCAGCCCCAGCAGCAGGGCCGAGGCCAGTGAGGAAAACGGATTGCTGCAGAGTGTCGCCAGCCGCTTGCCTGCCCAGCACAATAGCCCCAGCACGCAGAACATCAATAACCCGCGCCAGAACACGATGGTCCAGCCGTCGGTGCGCGCCAGGCGTATCAGCAAGCCGTCGAAGCTGAGGCACACTACGCCCAGCACCACCATGACGAGACCGCGTTGGTAAAGGCTTGCCTGCATTGTCCTGCTCCCGGCGGAGAAAAGATAACGCCCGCCGTTCAGGCGGGCGGTTGAAAGGTGCGCAGCGGACCCATGGTGCCTGGCCCGTCAGGGTGCTTAGCGCCTAGTGGCTGTCGGCCGTGGCCGTATGCGCCGTAGAGGCGCTACGAGAGCGGGGACGCGCCACGCGATAGCCGACGGCGCCGGCAAGCAGCAGCATGCCGCCGCAGCCGACCGCCAGCAGGTAGCCGCCTTGAATCGCGCCGGATGAGAGCCCGAAGCGCTCGGCGTAGCCTGCCAGGGTGACCGCGTATTGTTGCCATAAAAATACCCCGATGGCGACCCCGGACAGCATGGTGCACAGCGCAATCCAGCGGGTGCCGGACACCCAGCCACTTAGCGCCTTGGCATCGAACTCATGCAGGAAGGCCCGATAGTCGGCCTCGGACGGGCTGACGCGGGTCAGGGCGGATGCCAGCACGATGGCTGCCAGCGCCATCAGCGTGCTCAGCAGCACCGGGTGCAGGTATACCGGCAGGCTGACCCACTCGGCCTGTACCATCAGCGACAGGATCAGGTTGCCGACAAACCCCACCGCCAGGCCCCAGCTGGCGCCCGCAGCGGTAATCCGCCGGCTCCAGATGCTCATCAGGGCCACCGGCCCCCAGGAGGAGGCAAACAGCGTGGCGGCAAACCAGACCACCGCCATGACCGCTGGCGGTTGGAAAAGCGCCAGCAGCAGCGCGATCAGTCCCGCTGCAAGCACGGCGATGCGGCTCTTGCGCAGGGCCGATTTTTCGTCCAGCGAGGCGGGGAGAATGTCGTTGGACAGGCTAAAGCCGATGATCGACAGGAACGTCGAGCAGGATGACAGCCCGGCTGCGAACACCCCGGTGAGAATAACCACCCCAAGCCAGGCGGGCAGGATATTGAGCGCCACCCAGACCATGGAACGTTCGGGGTCGAGGGTCGGGTCGTAGAGATTGATCGCCGCACCGGTCATCATCATCAGCGCATAAAAGACACCCAGGGCCACCGCCGTGAGCATGGCCGAGCGCATCACCACGTGCTCGTTACGCGCCATCAGGTAGCGGCTCGACTGCCAGGGGCTGGCCGCCAGCACTGCCGCCCAGACAAGGCCCAGGGTCAATCCCCAGACAAGCGCTTCGCCGGGGGAGGAGAAGCTGGCGTCAGGCCCTTCGATCACCCCATGCCATAGGGCAATGCCGGGCTTGTCGGTCTGGGTCAGCAGGCCTTCAACCACGCCGCTCCAGCCGCCCAGGTCCTGGATCACGTAGAGCGACCCGCCTACCGCCGCCAGCGAGAAGATCACGAACATGATGGTATCGGTGAGCATCACGCCGGGCGAGCCCGAATACAGAATGAAGCCGGTATAGGTCGCCCATACCAGCACCAGGCCCACCCAGTAGGGCATGCCGGTCAGCTCGGCGAACATGATGCCCGCGCCCTGCATGACGCCCAGCAGGTACGCCCCCAGGCCGATGACCGTGGTAAGCCCGGCAATGACCTGGACGCGCCGCGAGGCAAAGCGCTTGCCAAAAAATTCCGGTACGGTCTTGGCGCCGCTGCGGCGCAGATAACGGCCGAATACCAGGGCGCCCAGCAGGCAGCCCGAGGTACTCACTGCGGCAAAGATCAGCATGACGAACGGATAGCCCTGATAGGCAAAGCCCGTTTCGCCGAGAAAGGCGCTGGTGCTCAGGTAGCTGGCCACCAGCGTACCCAGGATAAAGAAGGTGGGCGCATTGCGGCCGGCGACCAGGTAGTCATCCAGTCCCTTGACGCGCCGCCCGGCCAGATGCCCGATGACAAAATAGCCGACCAGGCTCAACAGTATTGCGATGGTATAAATCATGAGCATAACCATGGGGTTGTTAACATTGTGACGTCATGGTGCAGCGCTTTATCGGCGCGCTCATTGTTGCCAGCGGCACCCAATGCAGCAATTACGACACGAAAAAAGGGCGCCATGATAATGGCGCCCCGATAACAGCCGCTGCGCTGATCAGCGGGCAGGGGTGGGCACGGCGTTGAGCTCGCGCCACTCCTTGTGAAGCCCCATGTAAAGGCTGAAGCACATCACCAGCAGCACCAGCGTGAAGGGCAGACCGGTGGCGACGGCGCCGGCTTGCAGCGCGCTGAGTGCCGTGTTGCCGCCGCCGTACAGCAGCACGCCGGCGATCACGCCTTCAAGTGCGGCCCAGAATACCCGCTGGCCCTTGGGCGCATCGGTCTTGCCGCCCGCGGTGATGTTGTCGATTACCAGGGAGCCGGAGTCCGACGAGGTAATGAAGAACACCAGCACCAGAATGATCGCCAGCGTCGAGGTGATGCTGGTCAGGGGCAACTGCTCCAGCATGTGGAACATGGCAAGCGAGACGTCGCCAATGCCGTTGGCCAGCTCGCCCACGCCGCTGGAGGCCTGGAAGAGTGCCGTGCCGCCAAAGGCGCTCATCCACACCAGCGTCACCACTGTGGGCACCAGCAGTACCGCGATCAGGAACTCACGCACTGTGCGTCCCCGGGAAACCCGGGCGATGAACATGCCGACGAAAGGAGACCAGGAAATCCACCAAGCCCAATAGAAGACGGTCCAGCCGTGGTACCAGGTATCGTCCTCGCGGCCAATCCAGTTCGACAGCGGCAGCAAGTGGCCCACGTAGTCCAGCGCCGTGGTGCCAATCCCCGTCAGAATCATCAGGGTCGGCCCCGCTACCACCACAAACAGCAGCAGCACCGCCGCGATGACCATGTTGATATTCGAAAACAACTTAACGCCACCGTCGATACCCCGCCATACCGAGATCAGCGCAATTACCGTGACTGCGACGATAATTGCCAGCTGGGTACCGATGGTGTTGGGAGTGTCGAACAGGTAGGCAAGCCCACCAGCGGCCTGGGTGGCGCCAAACCCCAGCGAGGTGGCCAGGCCGAAGATGGTAGCCAGCACGGCAAAGATGTCGATGATATGGCCCGCCCAGCCCCGCGTCCGCTCGCCCAGTATCGGGTAGAAGGCGGAACGCAGCGTCAGCGGCATGCCCTTGTTATAAGCGAAGAAGGCCAGTGACAGGGCGACCACGCCGTAGATTGCCCAGGGGTGCAGCCCCCAGTGGAACATGGTCGCGCCCATGGCGGCGCTGGCACCCTCCGGGGTCCCCGCCGGTGCATTCAGGGGGGTGCCGTACCAGTCGGTGTAGTAGGCCACCGGTTCGGCCACGCTCCAGAACATCAGGCCGATGCCCATGCCCGCCGCAAACAGCATGGCGAACCAGGAAGCGAGCGAGTATTCCGGCTTGGCGTCCTTGCCGCCCAGGCGAATCCGGCCAAGCGGCAGGCAGATCAGCACGAGGCAGAATACGACAAAGATATTGCCCGCGATCATGAACAGCCAGTCGAAGTGCTCGATCGACCAGTTTTTGGCAAGCCCTAGGTGAGTATTAGCAGCATCTGGATAGACCAGCGCGTAGATAATAAACAGTAAGATGGCTAGAGCGGAAAGCGGAAAAACGGGGTTATGAAAGTCCAACCCCAATATCTGGGTATTGTCCTGTCCAGGCGACAGAACCGGGTCGTCATTGTTTTTCATTGGGTTTCCTTGGTGGCTCTTGTTAGATGTCGGCGTTGCATTACATTGCCGACGCTATGAATTGTTGGGCCTGTCGCAAAAGGGGAGTGTCGTGAAAGCGACCTCTATCTATTCATCTTGGCTAGGATGTCTTGAATAGATATGTGAGTGCCTTTTTGGGGTAAGTCCTAATAATTATTAATAAATGGATATGTTATCAATAGAAAAGATCGACTTTGCCACCAAGCCGGCGATCGCCCTCCAGCAGGTGCGTGAGACGCTGGATGGCGGTATCACGACCGGTATCGTGCTGGTAGGTGCGGCTTATTACGGTACGGTGACTCTTTGGAGAGAACAACTTGCAGAATGGGGCTTGAGTTATTGCGTTGACGTGCCAGAGGGTATCAGTGCCTAGCCGCCCGGCAGACCCTGCATTGAACCGGCAAGGGGCGGCCCAACACGGTGGCAACAGACCACGGGGCATCCTCAGTGTCGGCGCAGGCACTGGCCGACAATGACTCTTAAGACATCTTAGAGTAAGCTGATTGGGATTACCCTTATTAGGGTGCTTACTGATCTACAAGCCGTATTAGTTCTGATCATCACCACCGTAATGGATAATAGAAAGTAGTTTAATGGGCACTTCTAACAGTTGCTCTGGCCCATGCGGTACGGCGGCATCGAATGCCAGGCTGTCGCCGGGGCTCATTTCGTAAAACTGTTTGCCGTGCCGGTAAAGAAGCCGCCCTTCGAGCAGGTAGATAAACTCGTGACCGGCATGACTGAAGTTAGGGAAGACTTCGCTGGCATCGTCCATGGTGATCAGAAAGGGTTCGTAACGCTTGATTGGCCCCTGTCGATAGCTGAGCAGATGGTAGGTGTGACCGACTTCCGTACCGGTGCGCACAACTTCCATGCCTTCGCCAGACTTAACGTGTTGCGCGCCCCGGCCGCCGATATCGAAATCGCTGAAAAGCTTGGATATTGGCAGGTCGATGGCGTTGCAGAGGCGGCTTAGAGTATCCAGGCTGGTCGACACCTGGGCGTTTTCGACCTTGCTGATCATCCCTTGGCTGAGTTCTGCAATGCGCGCCACGTCGGATATCTTGTAGCCTTGCGAGATGCGCTTACGTTTCAAAGCTCTGGCGATATGCTGCTCCAGGCTAAGGCGCGTTTCATTCTTGTCGGTGGTAATTTTTTCGCTCATAACCTTTCAGGGCAATGTTTGTGCCACATTAGACGTGAATATGAAAAATAAAATACGTATATGAAATTATAAACCACTGAACGAAGCAGTGCCGCGTTATTGCTTGCTCACATCCACGCTATAGGGGCTGTTACATTAACCGGCTGACGAGAAGCTTATGCGCCTTTTTGGTGCGTTAAGCCCTCAGCTGCGCCTTTCAATGCTGCCCAGCTCGAAGGAAATACGCTCGGCGGTCGCTAATAATTGTTGTTTAAGAGCCGTCATGTCGTCGTCGCTGTCGATCAAGGCGTCAGGGCCTGAAACGTTGATGGCAGCTACAACGCGCCCCTGATAATCCTTTAGCCCGGTGGCGATAGCGGTGGCATAGTCGGAGCGGTGAATGACCCAGCCTGTCGTGCGGTCGTTGGCAATCGTCTGTTTCAATTCGGGGAGCGTGCGGGGCGCCGGGGCAGGGTAGCCATCCAGGCGCACGTGCTGATAAAGGGCATCGAGTTCGGGCTCGTCAAGATCCGTCAGCAGGACTCTGCCCATGGCGCAACTGTGGCAAGCGATACGCGTACCCACGGGCACATTCACGGAAAGCCGCTGCGACGCAAAAGAGCGGTAGATATACACCGCATCCTGACCTTCGCGCACACTAAGGTGGCAAGACATCGACACTAAATTGCGCAGAGCACTTAGATGCGGCATAACGATATCAACAATGTCGCGGCTAGCCAGATAGCTGAAACCGTGGGAAATGACCTGGGGGCCAAGCTGATAGGTATTCTTGGCGACTTTGTCTAAGTAGTTCATCTCGGTCAGGGTGGTTACGATGCGGTAAATGGAGGACGTCGTGACCTCCAGCGCATCGGCAAAATCCTGGGTGGTGAGTATCCGGTGCTGACTGTCGAAGAGTTCGAGGATTTTAAGACCTCGATAAAGCGCGGGAACCGTATAGTCGATCTCTTTGCTGGAATGTGTCGCCATAGCCGTAATAAGGTTCCTGACTGAATGGGTTCAATGTGTGAATGGCCCGGTGGCTTCCCACCGCCACCAGGCCGTTCAGCTTGCATTACGCTGGGTGGTGATGACGCAACGCTATGATACTAAGCTCTTTCCCCTCGAATTCCTGCATCGCATCAAGAAGAATAGGCCAGAGATAACATGCCGAGGCGCTATCCACCAAGAGATAGAGGCAGGAAAGATCCGCTTGACTGGCGTTGATGATAATGGCATTGGCCCGTGCGACAGATGTTTGAGCGACGTGGCCTGGGGCAAACGCTTCAGGTGACAAATCAACACCGCACAGCTTCGCCATTACATCGCTGACATGGGCGCCGGTCAAGGCAAGCCAGGCGTGTGTATCCTGGCGGGGGAGAAGATAAGCATCAGGTAGACGATGGGCGCGTTCGGCTGCCTGCCACGCCAGCTCATCGCGGCTGATGCGCTCGCCGTCATCGGCAAAGCTACTATTGTCTAAACCACTATCAGCTAAACTACCCAGCAGCAGGTATTCGCTGGCGGATAGCTTGGCGACCAGGCTGCCATCTTCTTGGCGTAGCGCTTGATTGGGTGCAGCGGGGACCTGGTAGTGGTACTCGCTGAGTATCGTCGCTGCCTTCTTGCCACGTAACCCGCCCCGTGCCAACGCGGACAGATCCGTTAGCCCGCAAGCGGGCGCGCCGGTAGTGGGCTCGAACAATGCTTCATCCAGCGTAGCCTTGATTGCATAGCCGCACAGGTGTTGCCACCCGGTCGCGTCAGGCTGGTTGGCCTGGTGAAGATGGTAAAGCGGCGTTCGCTTGGCGGTGAGAGTGTCTTCCAGAGTCGCCATGGTTTACATCTCCTGTCGGCTGTTGTTGGCATCGTAGAAAGGCAGTTTGACGACCTCTGCGTTAACTTCATCGCCGCCTTCAACCCGAATGGTGATATGGCTGCCGGGCGTTGCTTTATCGGCGCCAGCGTACGCCAGGCCGATGATCGCGTCCTGGCTGGGTGAGTATTCGCAGGAGGTCACGTTGCCGGTGATATCGCTGCCTTCCAGCACAAGGTGGCCTTCCAGCGGCTTGGCGGAGGTTGCCGGTAGCCGGAAGCCGACTAGGCGGCGCTTGGAGGGCTGCTCATCGAGAATATCCACGGCACGGTGGCCGACAAAGAACGGCTTTTTGCGGTTGACCGCCCAGCTCATGCCGATCTCGGCAGGGTGGCTCATGCCGTCGGTATCCTGGCCAATGATGACATGGCCTTTTTCAAGGCGAAGCAGTCGCTGGGCTTCGACGCCAAAGGGGCGAATACCGAACTCTTCGCCCGCTTTCATCAACAAGTCCCAGAGGTACTCGCCATAGCGTGACGGAACATGCAGCTCATAGCCCAACTCACCGACGAAACCTACCCGCAGCAGGCGCGCTGGCGCTTCACCGGCCTTGCCTTCACGCAGCTCCAGGTAGGGGAACGCTTCAGGCGAAAGATCCACCTCGGTGCAGACTTTTTCCAGCACCTTGCGCGATAACGGCCCGGCGACATTTACCGCCGCGTACGCTGATGTGACATTGGCGATATCCACGTCCAGGCGCCATTGGGCATTCCACTGCAGCATGCTCTGGTAGACACGCGCCAAGCCACTGGTGGTGGCGGTGACGTAGAAGTGATTCTCGCCAAGGCGGCAGGAAACACCGTCATCAACCACGACACCCTGCTCATTGGCCATGGCGGCGTAACGGGTGCGCCCCACCGGCTGCTTGAGAAAGCCGAAGGTGTAGATACGGTTGACGAACTCCGCGGCGTCCGGCCCGCGTACCTCGATGCCGCCCAGGGTGGAAACATCGATCAGGCCGACCTTTTCCCTGACATGGAGCGCCTCTTCCTGCATGCAGCGGTAACGCTCCAGGCGGCCATTCGTTGCCGAGGGGTAAAAGGCCGGGCGTTGCCAATCGCCCGCGGGCATCATCTTAGCGCCGAGTTGCAAGTGGCGCTGGTGCAGTGGCGTGACCCGGAAAGGGTCGAAACTGCGCCCGGCCAGGTGGGAAAGGGTTTCAGCGGCAAAGGGCGGGCGTGCAGTAGTAACCCCGGTTTCGCTGACGGTGCGATCCGTGGCGTCGGCGACCAAGCGCGCGGTGGGCAGCGCCGAATGGCGGCCTTGCGAAGGGCCCATGCCGGCGGTCGAGAAGCGCTTGACAAGCTGTACGTCTCGATAGCCATGGCGCGTGGCGTTGATGATGTCGCGAATTTGCAGATCTTCATCAAAATCGACGAATTCCTTGCCCTTGGGGTGGGCAAAGATGGGCCAGGGAAAGTTGACCTGCTTCGGCGCACCCGCCAGGGGGGCGGCTTCAGCCGCTGGCAGACAGAGGCTTTGCAGCGCCTGGGTACCGGCGATGACGCCGTCTTGCAGTACCTGGTCAAGATCGTGCAAGCCGTTGACCGAGCCCGCCACGTACAGGTGCTTGGGCAGGTTCGAGAGGGAAAACTCGGCTACGTCATCGTTATAGGTCAGCTTGCCACCCGCCTGACACAACAGCTGATACATCGGCATATAGCCCACGGTCATGCACAGCAAGTCGCATTCCAGCGTCAGGCTATCGTCAGCTACCTCGCCGCGGCGGGTGATGCGTCGCACATCAACACCGGTCACGTGGTGCAGGGTTTTGTCGTGTAGCGCCTCGAACACGGTGTGCTCAACATGCAGTGGAATGCCATGCTGGTTGATCGCTTGGGCGAGGTGGGTGTCGACCGGCCCTGCGCGCATATCCACCAGCGCCGCGACCTCAATGCCCTGTTCGTGCAAGTCAAGTGCTGCCAGGTAGCCATCGTCATTGCCGGTAAGCACGACGGCGCGTTTGCCGGGGCGTACCGCGTAATGACGAATCAGACGCTGGGCGGCGCTGGCGAGCATGACGCCGGGCAAGTCGTTGTTGCGAAAAATCGCCGGTTGATCAAACGCGCCAGCGGCAACGATGCACTCCTGGGCGCGAACCTTGTACATCCGCGTGCCCTGGATCACGGGCAGGAAGTTGTCGGCAAACCAGCCATTGCAGGTGGCTTTGCACAACACATGAATCTTGGCATGCGCCTCAACCGCCGGGATCAGCGCTTCGCGCACTTGATCGGCACGCACGCCTGCATCATCGAAGCGGGCGTAGGTTAGCGCGCCACCCAGCTGGGATTGCTGTTCAACCAGCAACACCTTTGCGCCCCCTTCAGCGGCGGTCAAGGCCGCCTTGAGGCCCGCCGGCCCACTGCCGACCACTACCACATCGGCAAACAGGTAGGCCTTGTCGTGATAACCACCGGTGGCATTAAGGTCGTATCTGCCCAGCCCGGCCTTCTTGCGAATCAGCGACTCCCAGAACTTCCAGGCACCTTTGGGCTTATAGAAGGAGCGGTAATAGAAGCCCACCGGCATGAACTTGGAGAACTTGCCCAGCTTCATATCGCTGTCGTGATCCAGGCTGCCGCTGTAGTTCTGGCCGGTGACGGCCAGGCCTTGGCTGAGCGGGTGCGTGTCGGCCAGCACGTTGGGCTCGTCGGGTAGTTGAACCAGCGTATTGGCGTCTTGGCCTGCCATGGTCAGCGGGCCGCGGGGCCGGTGATACTTGAAGGAGCGCGAGAGCAGGTGGCGGCCGTTGGCGATCAGCGCGCTAGCTAGTGTGTCACCTTCAACCCCATGGTAATTCGTGCCTTCGAACTGAAAGGTGATCGGCTGCTGGCGATTGATGAGACTGCCCATCGGGGCCGGGAGGCGTGTTGGCATGGTCTGAATATCGTCAGGTGAGACATGGCGGTTCATAAGCGTTTCTCCTCGACGGCAAACTCGATGCGCGCCTGGAAAATTTCCTGGGGATCAAAGGTGCGCAGAATTTCATCGGTGACGGTGTGCCGCTCGGCAAGAAACCAGTAGCTGGAGGCAACATGCATCCACCATTCGGTGATAACGCCCGCTGTGTTGTCGCTGTAAAAAACGTAGTCTGCCCATTCGCGGTCGCTACAGGTGGTGGGGTTCGGCATGGTTTTTAGCTCCCCGCCATGGATGAATTCGCTGATGTTGCGTGGCCCGTTGAGCGGGCAATTCATGATTTTCATTGCGTTTGCCCTCTCGTTAGTGGCTGGCCGCCGTGGCGCCCATTTCATTGACTTGCTGGAAGTTGGCAAAGCGCTCCAGGCGGAACGGTTGAATCAACTCGGGCACTTTGCCGCCGCTGGCGACCATTTCCGCCATGGTCTTGCCGCAGATGGGCGTCGCCTTGAAGCCCCAGGTGCCCCAGCCGGCGTCGAGGTAATAGTTCTCGATCGGACTCTCGCCCATGATCGGGCTGTAGTCGGGAGTCATATCGGTAACCCCGCCCCATTGGCGCATTAGCTTGGCCTTGGCCAGAAACGGGAACATCTCGATGCCGCTGGCAATCAGGCTTTCCTTCATTTCCAGCGTGGAGCGCGTGTTGTAGAGGGGGTAGGGGTCAGACCCACCGCCGAAGACCACTTCGCCGCGGCTGGTCTGCTGAACGTAGCAGTGCAGGGCGGAAGAGCTGACCAGCGGATCCAGAAAAGGCTTTACGGGTTGGGTGACCATCGCCTGCAGGGGGTAGCTGATGATGGGGAGCCGGAAACCGGCTTGCTTGGCCAGCACGGAACTATGGCCAGCAACAGACTGAACGGCGCAGCCGCACTGAATGGTGCCGCGGTTGGTCTCGACGGCGGTGATACGCCCGCCTTCGATGACAAGATTGCGAACTTCCGTCAGCTGATGAATTTCAACGCCACGCTTGGCTGCTTCCTTGGCATAGCCCCAGGCCACGGCGTCGTGGCGAGCCGTGGCACCGTCGCGGTGCCAAAGCCCCGCGAGTACCGGGAGATGGCCAGGGTCGAGGTTTAGAGAGGGCACCAGCTCACGAATCTGCTGACGGTCAATCATGTCGGTACGCCCACCGAAATGCTTGTTGACCTCGGCCCGCTGGCGGAACGAGCGCACCGTGGCGTCGGTATGGGCGAGTGTCAGCTGGCCGCGCTCCGAATACATGACGTTGAAATCGAATTCGTTGGATAGGTTCTGAAAAAGCTTAACCGACTCGCTATAAAACCTGACCCCTTCCGAGGTTAGATAGTTGGAGCGGATCACAGCGGTGTTACGCGCCGTGTTGCCACCGCCAAGATAGGCTTTCTCAAGTACCGCAACGTTGGTGATGTTGTGATACTTGGCCAGGTAATAGGCGATCGCAAGGCCGTGGCCACCGCCACCAATGATCACCACATCGTAGGAGGGCTTGAGCTCCTTGGGTGGCGGCAGATCCACATCAACGGGGTAGTCCGATGACAGACCATATTTAAGCAGTCCAAAAGGCATGGAGATGCCCTCCTGTATCGCATTAGGTAAGTGCTGGCTGGGCCGCTTGACGGTGCTGCAGCTTGGTCGCTGTGACGGTATTTTGCATCAAGTAGGCAATCGTCATGGGGCCGACACCGCCGGGCACCGGCGTAATGGCTTTCGCTACTTGGCTGGCGCTTGCGAAGTCCACATCGCCGACCAGTCGTGTCTTGCGCTCGCCCTCATTCTCGCCATCAATTGCCTGCTCAACGCGGTTGATCCCTACATCGATCACCACCGCGCCGGGCTTGAGCCAGCTGGCATCGATCATTTTCGGGTGACCCACCGCGGCGACGACAATATCGGCCTGACGGGCGATGGTTTCGGCATTCACGCTACGCGAGTGCAGCAGCGTCACCGAGCAATGGGCGTGCAACAGAAGCGATGCCATGGGCTTGCCAACGATATTGGAGCGGCCCACCACCACGGCATGTTTGCCGCTTAGGTCGCCACAGGTTTCCTGCAGCAATCGCAGACAGCCGCTGGGGGTGCAGGGCGTCAGCACATCGCGCCCCTGCACAAGGCCACCCACATTGGCGTGATGGAAACCGTCGACGTCTTTCAGCGGGTCGATGGCCTGAATAACGGCTTCTTCGTCGATCGTGTCCGGTAGCGGTAGCTGCACCAGAATGCCGTTGACTTCGGGGTCTTTGTTTAGCTTGTCGATCAACGACAGCAGTTCGGCCTGGCTCAATGTCGTGTCGAAGCGGTGTTCGAATGAACGAATACCGACCGCTTCCGCCTTTCGAATCTTGTTTCTGACGTACACGTGGCTTGCGGGGTCTTCGCCAATCAGCACAACGGCCAAGCCGGGGGTGGTGCCTTCGGCCGCCAGGTGTTTAACACTTTCGGCGACTTCGGCAAGCACCCGCTCGGCACAGGCTTTGCCGTCGATGAGGGCCGCAGAGGCTTGGGTCCCAGGGGCTTGGGTCGTTGCGCTCATTGGAAAATCACCGTCTTGTTCTGATCGAGAAAGACGCGGTGCTCAAGGTGGTACTTGACCGCACGAGACAGGGCGATGGTTTCGGTGTTACGGCCAACAGCGACAAGATCCTGGGGGCGATAGGTATGATCGACGCGTTGAACTTCCTGGTCGATGATCGGCCCTTCGTCAAGATCTGAGGTGACATAGTGGGCGGTAGCACCAATCAGCTTCACGCCTCGCTCATGCGCCTGATGGTAGGGCTTGGCGCCTTTGAAGCCTGGTAGGAACGAGTGGTGAATATTGATCGCACGTCCGCTCAGCTTCTGGCACAAATCATCCGATAGGATCTGCATGTAACGCGCCAGCACGACCAGTTCGGTCTGGGTTTCCTCGACGATATCCATGATGGCCGCTTCCTGTTGTGGCTTGGTCTCCTTGGTGACAGGCAGGTAGACAAAGCGAATCCCCTCACGCTCGGCCATGGGGCGAAGATCCAGGTGGTTGGAGACGATGGCGGTAATCTCCATGTCCAGCTCACCCTTGCCATGGCGGTACATCAAGTCACTTAGGCAATGGTCAAACTTGCTCACCATCAGCAAGACCCGCATGGGCTGGGAGGAGCTGTGAATCTGCCAGTCCATCTCGAAAGGCTGCGCTACCCCCGCGAAATCATTGCGCAGCGTCTCGATGTCCGGCGTAGCGCCCTCGTTGAAGCGAAACTTGGCGCGTAGAAAGAAGCGTTTCAACTCTTCATCGTCGTATTGGGCCAGTTCACTGATATAACAGTTATTTTCGCTTAGGTACGAGGTCACTGCCGAGATGATGCCGGATGTCGCTGGGCAAGAGACGCGAATAATGTAGTTGTCATCATGAATGTTCATTTTTTCTCCTATATAAAATAATATATTTATATGTGGATAATAATTGGTTGTTTTTATCCGAAAAATAGAAATTAAATCCTTATTTAATAGAGTAGCTTTTTATTTGGTTTTTTGTCGAGATGGTTATCTAAGCACTCTATTCGTTCTGCTCACATCCATCCGGCCGCGCTACTCAAGTCATCAAAACCCGCTTTCCCAAGCGAGGCCATTGGCGTAACATCGACGTTGCATTCTTTTAAGGAAATAATAATTCCTTTCAGTAAAGCAAGAAGCTTGCCATGTGCGGGCGTGACCAGGACAAACGGTGCATACCTTTTTTATTTTATATAAAAAACAATTAATTAATGGGTGGATTTTAAGTCATAGAAAATGGCTATTTTCAGGAATAAATTTTCATATGTGTTTATTATGTTCGTTCCTGGTGCGATTTTTAGATGATATGCACTGTTACGGCGCAGGATACATAAAAGCGACGGCGCGGAAGAGAGCTGGCAGGGGGTTGCTGATAACAAGCAATAAAATATTTAATTTTTTATAAACAATCGCTTAGGGTTTTTTTATAGCGATGTAGAAGGCAGCCAAATGATATTGGCACACTAAGTGCTTTTCCTTTTGGGAAATATAGTTTCTTGAAAGGAATTATCACGAGGGTAATAATATGTCTCCAGAAGCTGCCGTTAAATTTATCAAAGATAACGATGTGCGCTATTTGCTGGCTCAATTTGTTGATATTCACGGCGCGGCGAAAACCAAGTCAGTGCCGGCGAATTGTTTGATGGACGTGGTAGAAAAAGGCGCTGGTTTTGCAGGCTTCGCTGTTTCTGGCCTAGGTATGAAGCCGCATGGGCCTGATTTTATGGCAAAAGGGGATTTGAACTCTCTTTCGCTGGTGCCGTGGCAGCCGCGCTATGCGCGTATGGCCTGCTGTGGTTATGTCAACGATGAGCCTCATCTGCTTGATAGCCGTGTCGTATTGCTTAAGCAATTAGAGCGGTTAAGTGACAAGGGATGGACGCTAAACACCGGTTTAGAGCCTGAATTTTCATTGTTTAAACGTGGGGCCGCAGGAGAACTGTTGCCTGTAGATGAGAGTGATACGCTAGCAAAGCCCTGTTACGACTATAAAGGCTTGTCGCGGTCTAGAGAGTTTCTGGAACGTTTAGTGGAAGCACTACAAAGCGTTGATTTCGATATTTATCAAATCGACCATGAAGATGCCAATGGTCAATTTGAGATCAACTATACCTACAGCGATGCACTGACATCCGCTGACCGTTTCACCTTTGTACGCATGGCCGCCGGTGAGATTGCCAATGAACTGGGCATGGTGTGCTCCTTTATGCCCAAACCGCATGCCGACCGGCCAGGCAACGGGATGCACTTCCATCTCTCGATTGCCGACCAAGAAGGCAATAACGTCTTTGGCGATGACAGCGATCCGCAGAATCTGGGGCTTTCCCCCACGGCGTATCACTTTCTTGGCGGCCTGCTGCATCACGCGCCAGCGCTGTGTGCCTTCGCGGCGCCCACGGTTAACTCTTATAAGCGTCTCGTCTCGGGCGGTTCCAACAGCGGCGCAACGTGGGCACCTGTGTTCATTACCTATGGTGATAACAACCGTTCAGCCATGGTGCGTGTGCCCTATGGGCGTTTGGAGTTTCGTCTACCCGATGCTGGCTGTAATCCTTATTTGGTGCATGCCGCGCTTATTGCTGCTGGCCTCGATGGTATTGACCGTCAGTTGGATCCCGGCAAAGCAAAAAATATCAATTTGTATGAACTGACGCCCGAGCAGTGTCGCGAACAAAAGATCGATATTTTACCCCAGTCACTCACTGAGGCGATTGACGCCCTGGAAGCAGATTCCGTACTGCGTGAAGGGCTTGGGGAAGAAATTACCGATGAATTCATCAAGGTCAAGCGTGAGGAGTGGGCTGACTACAGCAGCCAGGTCAGCGATTGGGAAATCCAGCGCTACGCGGAATTCTTCTAATGATTGCGTCTTATCGAAACGTAAGACATGCACTGACGAATAAGCCGAGGTAATGCTATGTGCGGAATTGTTGGGCTTTATCTGAAAAAACCTGAACTAGAAAGCCGGCTGGGTGAATTGTTCGAGCCGATGCTTATTGCCATGACAGACCGCGGGCCGGACAGTGCCGGCTTTGCTGTTTACGGCGATGAATACGACGCTGGCGTTAAACTGACGTTGCAAAGCGACGATGCCGATTACGATTGGCAGGACTTGGCCGATCGCCTGGGCGCTGCCTTTGGTAGCCTGGACGCGTGGTTCCAGAATGCCAACGTGGCCGTGCTCAAGCTGGCCAGTGAAGAGAAGCAGGTACTGAGCTGGGTGGCTGAAAACGCCCCGAATGTCAGGGTGATGAGTGCCGGACAAAGTATCGAAATTTTAAAGGGGGTCGGGCTTCCTACTGAAGTGGCGGCGCGTTACAACCTGAAAAACATGCGTGGCAGCCATGCGATTGGTCACACGCGCATGGCCACCGAAAGCGCTGTCACGCTACAAGGCAGCCACCCGTTTTCGACCGGGCTGGATCTTTGCCTGGTGCATAACGGCTCGCTTTCCAACCACAACCGCCTGCGCGATAAGCTTAAGCGCCAAGGCATCAGCTTTCAGACTGACAACGACTCTGAAGTGGCTGCTGGCTACTTGACGTGGCGTATGGCCAAGGGCGAATCCCTCAATCAAGCCCTCAAGAGTGCGCTTAAAGATCTGGATGGCTTCTTTACCTTCACTATTGGCACCCGCGATGGTTTCGCCGTGGTACGTGACCCTATCTCCTGTAAACCTGCGGTGATCGCCGAAACCGACGATTACGTCGCAATGGCCTCCGAGTATCGCGCGTTAGCCGGTCTGCCAGGCATCAAGGAAGCCAAGGTGTGGGAGCCGGAACCGGCGAAAATCTATGTGTGGGAACGTGATGGTGCAAAGGTGGAGGCCGCCTAATTTATGAAAACATACGACCTTTCAAGCGACAGCCTGCGTGAACTCAACCAGGCACTTCACGATGCGGACATAACGGCCAGCGAGCGTGAATGGCGCGTTGCTAATCCGAACGGGGCGCACAATATTGCGTGCGGATTAAATGATGCTATTAGCGTCGATATTGACGGCCACGCCGGGTATTACTGCGCGGGGATGAACCAGAAAGCCAATGTCACCGTGCATGGCAACGTCGGTGTTGGCGTCGCTGAGAACATGATGTCCGGCATGGTGCATGTCAAGGGCGATGCGTCCCAATCGGCTGGCGCCACGGCTCACGGCGGCCTGCTGGTGGTTGATGGCAACGCTGCGGCGCGCTGCGGTATCTCCATGAAGGGTGTCGATATTGTCGTCAAAGGCAATATTGGGCCAATGAGCGCCTTTATGGGGCAATCGGGATGCCTGGTGGTGTGCGGCGATGCGGGAGAAGCGCTGGGGGATTCGATTTATGAAGCGCATATCTATGTCAAAGGGTCGGTCACTTCCCTGGGTGCTGATTGCATCGAAAAAGAAATGCGCCAAGAGCACTTGGATGAAGTAAGCGACCTGCTTAAGCGTGCCGGGGTTGAAACGGATCCTGCTGCCTTTAAGCGCTATGGGTCGGCACGCCAGCTATACAACTTCAAAGTCGATAACGCCTCGGCCTACTAATCAGGAGCCTGACATGACCGATAAACAGAGTAATCCGGCACTGAGAGAGTCCGCGACCTTTGGTCGAGACGTCATCGCCGAGATCCAGCGCGCCGCCGATACCGGCATCTATGATATTCGCGGCTGGGGAGCTAAGCGCAAGGTTCCGCATTTTGATGACCTGCTGTTTCTGGGGGCGAGCATGTCGCGCTACCCGCTGGAAGGCTATCGTGAGAAGTGCGGTACCGACGTTACCTTGGGGACTCGCTACGCCAAGAAGCCGATCGTGATTGATACCCCGGTAACCATAGCGGGCATGAGTTTCGGGGCCTTATCAGCACAGGCAAAAGAAGCCCTGGGGCGCGGCGCATCAGAGGTGGGCACGTCAACGACCACTGGCGATGGAGGCATGACTGCCGAAGAGCGTGGCCAGTCCACTAAACTGGTTTATCAGTATCTGCCGTCGCGTTACGGTATGAACCCTGATGACCTGCGCAAAGCCGATGCCATTGAGATCGTGCTGGGCCAAGGCGCCAAGCCGGGTGGCGGTGGCATGTTGTTGGGGCAGAAAATCTCGGATCGCGTCGCACAGATGCGCAACCTGCCCATGGGTATCGACCAGCGTAGCGCTTGCCGTCACCCTGATTGGACCGGCCCGGACGACCTAGCCATTAAGATCGCTGAGCTGCGTGAGATCACCGATTGGCAGGTGCCTATCTATATTAAAGTGGGTGCCACTCGTACCTACTATGACGTCAAGCTCGCCGTCAAAGCGGGCGCCGATGTGGTGGTGCTCGACGGTATGCAGGGCGGAACGGCGGCAACCCAGGATGTGTTTATTGAACATGTAGGCATTCCCACCATGGCTGCCATTCCGCAAGCCGCCCAGGCGCTGCAGGAAATGGGGGTTCATCGTGAAGTGCAGTTGATCGTTTCAGGTGGGATACGTAACGGTGCTGACGTTGCCAAAGCCATTGCCCTGGGGGCTGACGCTGTGGCAATCGGTACCGCGGCATTGATCGCGCTTGGCGATAATCACCCGCGCTACGAAGAAGAGTACCAGAAGCTCGGGTCTGCAGCGGGCTACTATGATGACTTCCAGGAAGGCAAATGCCCAGCGGGTATTTCCACCCAGGATCCCGAACTGAGCAAGCGTCTGGATCCGGTGGCTGCCGGTAAGCGGTTAGCTAACTATCTGCGAGTAATAACGCTAGAGGCGCAGACACTAGCAAGAGCCTGTGGAAAATCTCATCTCCATAACCTGGAACCGGAAGATTTGGTCGCTTTAAATATCGAAGCCGCAGCGATGGCCAGGGTTCCGCTTGCCGGTACCAACTGGATTCCAGGGCAACAATTCTAAGCCATGCGCGTTCAAGGACAAGGCACCGTTATATAGCATGTAGCCTTCACCTGTTACGGGTGAGGGCTTTTTAATGTGATTTTGCACCAAAAGGTGCTGTTTAAAACCTAAAAATCACTAAAACGGCTCGTGGTTATCATGCGTGGCTTCTACGTGTTTGGCAATCAAGCGTTTTGTTTCTTGGCATGAATAATGCTTCTTTAAATACTTTTTAGTAAAAGAGCTGAAAGAGCACTGGCGTGATTGCTGCTTTTACAAGCGCTTCGCTTAGCAGAAAAGGGGGTAAGTGATTATGCCCGACCATTTCAACTTACAACGTTAATGATTGTTTAAGGGGAATAAAATGAATGAATTAAGTTTAGAACTTAGTTATGCGCTGGATACTTTCTATTTTCTAGTCTGTACGGTGTTTGTCATGTTTATGGCCTGCGGCTTTGCCATGTTGGAGTCAGGGCTCGTCAGGTCGAAGAACACCGTCGAAATACTCACCAAGAATGCGATGTTGTATTCGGTGGCCTGTATCGTCTTTCTGATAGTGGGCTATAACGTGATGTATCCCGCTAACCCGATCAGTAGCGTGATCCCTGGCCTGGATTTCATGTTGGGCAGTGATCATAGCTTGTCGGATATTTCCGCTGGGGAGGGGGCGCCTTATTACTCTTCCATGGCCGACTTTATTTTCCAGGCAGTGTTTGCGGCAGCCACCATGTCAATTGTTTCTGGGGCGATTGCTGAACGTATGAAACTGTGGCCGTTTTTGATTTTTGCCGTGTTCATGGTGGGGGTGATTTACCCGGTGAATGGCTTTTGGAAGTGGGGCGGTGGCTTCCTTGATGAGATGGGCTTCCAGGATTTTGCCGGGTCTGTCGTTGTGCACATGGCGGGCGCCTCTGCCGCGCTGGCTGCTGTCTTGCTGGTCGGCCCGCGCAAGGGGCGGTTTGGCCCCAATGGCGAAGTCAGGGCTATTCCGGGAGCCAACCTACCCATTGCCATGCTGGGCATGTTCATTTTGTGGATGGGCTGGTTTGGGTTCAATGGCGGTTCAATGCTGAAAATTGCCAGCGTAGATGATGCCAATGCGGTCGCCCGTATCTTCGTCAACACCAATACGGCCGCAGCATCAGGCATGGTAGCGGCCGCGCTGCTCTACCGTTTGATATTTGGTAAAGCGGATATGACCATGGTGATAAACGGCGCGCTAGCCGGACTGGTATCGATTACCGCGGAGCCACTCTTGCCCAACCCAGGAATGGCAGTAGTGATTGGTGCTATTGGTGGTGTTGCGGTGGTGTTCTCTGTATTGGGGCTTGATCGGTTGAAAATCGACGACCCCGTCGGCGCCATTTCAGTACACGGAAGTGCTGGCGTTTGGGGGATACTGGCCGTCGTCCTTACGAATCCAGAGGCGGCTTTCATGACCCAACTGATCGGCGCCGCTGTTGTCTTTGCCTGGATGTTTGGGGCTAGTTTGCTCGTTTTGTGGATTATCCGTATGACGATGGGTCTTCGCGTCAGCGAACAAGAAGAGTTCGAAGGAATGGATATTCACGAATGCGGTATGTCTGCCTATCCCGAATTTGCTTCTTCCAATACTCAGGAAACGGGCGCGGAGGATAAGCGGGATAAGCCTGCTAAGAATAGGTTATCCGAGAAAAAACCAGCTTTGCGCTAATGTGTTAAATAACACCAAGAACTCTTGGTAAAGCGCTGTGAGTTCTTGGTTTCTTTTTGCGCGAATGAATGAAGAGCTTATCGATATATGAAACTAACTATTATAAGCCCTCCAAAATGACGACATCTACATCAGCAGCACCCTCGCGTGCTGCTTTGGCGCGTTGATATTCTTCAGAGTGATAGCAGGCTAGGGCCTGCTCGTAACTGGGAAATTCCATGATCACACTGCGGGTATGAGAAGTATTCCCTTCCAAAGTGACTCGTTCGCTGCCCCGGGCCAGGAAGTTGGCACCGTATTGCGCAAGTGCTGAAGGTGCTAAGGCCTGATACTCAGCATAACGTCTTGCATCAAGGACAGTGACATTGGCTATCCAGTAACCTTTGCGCATTGATTTCTCCAGAGTCTATGGTTGTTTGTATTATGGTATGCCAGAATACAGAAATACACCACAATAATAGGTAGGACTTAAACCATGGCATTCGATCGTATAGAAGACATCATTGAAGATATGCGTAGTGGGCGGATGGTCATCCTTGTCGACGATGAAGATCGTGAGAACGAGGGTGATCTGGTCATCGCCGCTGAGGCAGTTACGCCTGACGTGATCAACTTTATGGCGACTCATGCCCGTGGGTTGATCTGCTTAACGTTGACCGGCTCACGCTGTGAGCAGTTAGGGTTGGCTCCCATGGTTGAAAATAACGGGGCGAGCTTCGCTACGGCGTTTACCGTATCCATCGAAGCGCGCGAAGGGGTAACGACGGGGATTTCCGCAGCAGATCGGGCAGCGACTGTGCGGGTGGCTGTGTCTCCAGAGGCACATCCTCGCGACTTGGTACAGCCGGGTCATATTTTCCCATTACGTGCCCGCGATGGCGGCGTGCTGAGCCGGGCTGGTCATACTGAGGCAGGCTGTGATCTCGCACGTTTAGCTGGGTGTGAGCCAGCGGCGGTGATTGTTGAGATAATGAATGAAGATGGCAGCATGGCTCGGCGCCCCGAGCTTGAGAGCTTTGCTCAACACCATGGAGTGCGCATTGGCACTATCGCTGACTTGATCCAGCACCGTTTAGCGACAGAAAAAACCATTGTGTCTACCGGTCAGGAGACGCTGCAAACCATACATGGAGAGTTCAACTTACATGCCTATGAAGACACTATCAGTGGGGAAGCTCACCTGGCTTTAACAATGGGAAAAATGGCTCTTGATAAGCCTACGCTGGTTCGCGTACATGCTATGGATCCATTGCGTGATTTAGTGGGGGCGGAGTATTTGGGCCCAACGGCATGGTCATTATGGTCTGCGTTGGAGGCCGTAGCAGCGGAGGAGCATGGGGTAGTGGTGGTTCTCGCCAGCCATGAATCCTCCCAGAGTCTATTGTCGCGTGCTACAAAACTTAATAAGCCATCGGGGGATGTTCCAAAGCGTCGCTATTCTAATACGGGCACCGGTTCGCAGATCCTCGCGGATCTCGGTGTCAGCAAGTTACGCTTGATGGGGGCGCCGCTAAATTACAAGGGACTGAAAGGCTTCGATCTAGAGGTAGTAGAGATTGTTTCGCCTCCCACCCAGCCTTCTAGCGCATGAAGTGAACTGTACCGGTTTCCATGCTACCGGTATAGATGCCATAGGTGCCCCCAGCATGTTCGTCTATATAGCGCTCTAGAATTTGTCGAATGGCCGGATAGAAGATATCCGGCCAGGGAATGTCCTTGGCGTTAAACCATTTCACAGCGAGGGTCTCGTGCCCCGGAGTGTCTTTCCACTCCTTCAAACGTGCACGATAAATAATATAAAGCTCATTGGTCGGTGGCACGCTGAAAATTGAGTAGGGGGAAAGAATTTCAGCGTTGATGCCAGTCTCCTCCCAGACTTCTCGATAGGCGGCTTCCTCTACGCTTTCTCCACGTTCCATAAAACCTGCTGGCAAGGTCCATGTGCCTACGCGCGGAGGAATGCCACGCTGGCATAAGAGCAAGCGTCCTTCTTCTTCAATAATGGCCCCCGCGATCACTCGTGGGTTATCGTAGTATATGAGCCCGCAAGTGTTGCAGTACTGACGTGGATGCGTATCACCTTCAGGAATTCCGTAGCTCAGTGAACGCTGGCCGCAGTGACAACAATATTGATGCATAAATCGCCTCTTTACAGGCTGTTTTGGACACGTAATGGGGGCGTAATCGGTTCAACTGGCTCGCCGCTCTTAGCCGCTAATGCGGACAGCGCTACCTTTGCAGCCGCTTGGATGTGCTCCACGCAAGCTGCATGTGCTGCAA
Organism: Vreelandella janggokensis; assembly: GCF_031451615.1. Taxonomy (NCBI): domain Bacteria; kingdom Pseudomonadati; phylum Pseudomonadota; class Gammaproteobacteria; order Oceanospirillales; family Halomonadaceae; genus Vreelandella; species Vreelandella janggokensis. Next base: position 467,608 of record NZ_JARWAJ010000002.1, read on the forward strand.
CTGAATCACGTGCCTTGATCGCTTCAACGATACGGGCCATCTCTCGGAAGCTATCCAAGTAACGCTCCTGTTGAGACAACGATGTGGCTCGCAGATAGCTGACTCGTGCCTGTAGCTGACCGAGGACTTGCCCAGCAACGCGGTTGCCCGCGCCATCGTATAGAACACCGTAGAAGTCGCTGACCGCTTCAACGATCTCGTGGCTCTTGCCGCCGCGAAGGGTATCTTTAAGCACTTCCCAAGCACGGTCTAAATCCGCCATTTGTCGGCGGCTCGCTTTCTGGGTAAAAAGCTGCACGACCATACTTTCAAGAACGCAGCGCAATTCATAAATATCACGTGCATCCTCCAGCGTAATAACCGTCACACGTGGGCCATTGCCAACATACTCTACCAATCCTTCTGCTTCTAGTTGGCGCAATGCTTCCCTTACCGAGGTGCGACTAACTCCCAGACGATCACACAGGTCGCGCTCGATTAAACGATCACCTGGCAACAGCTGGAAGCCCATAATTGCTTGCCGCAGCTTGTCGAAAACCATTTCACGCAGAGTGGGCTGGTTGCGTGTGACCCTCAGGCTGTCGTCTAAAGGTTTTCGTTCCATCTTCTAGTTCCTCGGTGATGGTGGTGTTTGAGCCGCTAGAGTTTACCCATCTCAACGAGAACTTCGCGGGCTTGGCGGAAGGAATCAATGGCCGCCGGAACACCACAGTAAATTGCCGTTTGTAAGAGAACCTCACGAATTTCCTCGACGCTGAGGCCATTGTTGATAGCACCTCGGACGTGGAGGCGCAATTCATGAGGGCGGTTCAGGGCAGTAATCATGGCTAAGTTTATCATGCTGCGCTCGCGATCGCTGAGCCCCTTGCGTTGCCACACTTCGCCCCAACAGTACTCAGTGACTAATTGCTGAAGGGGGCGAGTGAAGTCGTCGGCATTGCGAATTGATTGGTCGACGTACTCGGCACCGAGCACGCGGCGGCGTTTTTCGAGACCTTTTGCGTAACGTTCTTGTGTCATTCGAGTACTCTCTTTTTGTAATCTTTAAATTGTTACTGGCATTAGACGTAGGCTCTCAGGAAGCTTATCCATTTTGCCTCGGCAATACAGCAAGGGGTCGGCTTCGTCTTTAGAGATCCATAGTCTTTGTACTTCTCCGACCACGATAGCGTGGTCGCCGCCTGGATACGCCTCCCATAGCCGGCACTCAAGGTAGGCAGCAGTTCCATCAATAATGGCGTTGCCATGGTGAGAGCGGTGCCAATTGATCCCTGATAATTTGTCAGGCCCCTTGCCAGCAAACTGATAAGCAATTGATTGTTGATGGTGGCTGAGGATGTGTACTGCAAATTGCCCACTGTGCTGGATAACCGGATAGGAGTCTGAGTTCAGGCTCGGGCATACCAGTATAAGCGGTGGATCCATGGAAACTGCTGAGAAAGCACTGGCGGTAAAGCCTACAAGTCGATCATTTTCATCGAGGGCGGTAATAACGGTGACGCCAGTAGGGAAGGCGCCAAGAACCTGCTTGTAGTCTTGTGAATTAATCATTGACATCTCCTCGCTCAACGCATAATGAAAGGATCGGGCATGGGCTGTGTAGAAAGGTTGATCCACAGGGTCTTTAGGTCGGTATAGTCGCGCACCGAATCTATGCCACTCTCGCGTCCATAGCCGCTGGCACCGAAACCACCAATGGGGGCCATGGCAGAAACCGCGCGATAAGTATTAACCCAAAGAATGCCAGCCCGAACATCACGGGTAAGGCGATGGGCTCGACCAATATCTTGCGTCCAGATGCCGGCGGCCAAACCATAGTCGGTATCGTTGGCCAAATGCAGCGCCTCGGCCTCATCTTCGAAAGGAATCACTGCGACTACTGGGCCGAAGACTTCTTCTTGCATGATGGGCAGATCGTGAGAGTCGCATGCCAGAATGGTCGGGCAGTAATACCAGCCCTGCTCGATGTCCGCACGCTTGCCGCCGTGCACTAAGCGTGCACCATCGGCCTGAGCCTGGGCGACCATGCGCTCGACGCTTTCTAGTTGGGCTTGAGTCGCCAGAGGCCCCATCTCTGTTGCAGCATCATTAGGATTGCCAATCTGGATAGACTGCGCACGCTCGCAGAGCCGTTTGATCACTTCGTCATAAATGCCGCGCTGTACTAGCAGGCGTGAGCCAGCGACGCAGCTTTGCCCGGAGGCAGCAAATATCCCAGCCACCACGCCGTTGATCGCGCTATCCAAATCGGCGTCTTCGAACAGTATGTTGGGTGATTTGCCACCCAGCTCTAGCGAAAGCTTAGCGAAATTTTCGGCACTGTTGCGTACCACGTGGCGGGCGGCATTGGCACCGCCAGTAAAGGCAATTTTACGTACCAGGGGGTGGGCAGTCAGTGCTGACCCAGTGGCCCCAAAGCCAGTGACCAAATTGACCACGCCTGGCGGAAAGCCAGCTTGCTTAACAAGTCGCATTAACGCAATGAGGCTCGCCGAAGCATGCTCAGATGGCTTAATGACCATCGTGTTCCCAGCGGCCAGGGCTGGAGCCAGTTTGATAGCGGTCAGATAAAGAGGGCTATTCCACGGGATAATCGCAGCCACTACGCCGAGCGGTACACGCACGGTGGCGCCAAACATGTCTGGCTTGTCCAAAGGCAGCGTCTCACCCACCACCTTATCGGCCAGCCCAGCGTTATAATAAAAAAACTCGGGCAGGTAGCTGACCTGGCCACGAGTTTCACGCATCAGCTTGCCGTTGTCGCGACTCTCTAAGCAGGCGAGCTCATCAGTATGCTCCGCTATCAGCTCGCCGAGGCGGTAAAGTAGCTTCCCACGAGCGGTAGCGGTGAGGCCCGACCAGGCGGAGCCCTCGAAAGCGCGCTGGGCTGCCTGTACTGCGGCATCAACGTCTTGAGCATCGGCTTCTGGTAAACGACACCACACCTCACCCGTCGCGGGATTGTAGCTATCGAAAGTGGCACCGGTGTGGGCTTCAACCCATTCACCGTCGATATACATCTGCAGTTTATCCAGGCTCATTGATGTGCCTCCTCAAGTGAATCATGGAAATAAGCCTTGGCAAAGAAGCTTTGGATCAGTTCGTTGACTGCCACGGGGGCTTCTATGGGGGCCATATGTAGTAAGCCGGGCAGGATTTTTACTTCGGCGCTAGGGATTTGTTCGGCAAGCGTCCTAGCCATCCGAGGGGTGGAGCCCGTGTCCAGCTCGCCGGTGGCGATCAGCACCGGTACGCGAATGGCAGCTAGCTGTTCTGTGCCGAAGTTGTCCTGAGTGCCGAATAGCGCGTAACTGCGGTAGTACCCCTGTGGATGGTTGTTAATGACGGTTTCGCGAATCGCAGCAATATGATTAGGATGTTTCTGACGAAAATCCCGGCTAAACCAGCGCTGTAATGCTTCGTCGACGTTTGCCGCAGGGCCTTGATTGTGAGTCTGGACAATGCGTTGACGAACACCCGCCCGCTGACTTTCATCACGATCGTAGACGCTGGAAAGCACCACCATTGCCGCTATTCGATCTGGATGGCTTAAGGCAAAAGCGCGTGCCACTAACCCGCCCATGGAGAAGCCTACTACCGCCACCCGCTTTATACCCAAGTGATCAAGTAGCAGTGCTAGTTGATCAGCATAGGCATCTAACCCGTCATTCTCATTAGGCAATGCGCTATCGCCGTGCCCGAGCATGTCGTAGACGATGATTTCATACTGCTCTGCTAAAACATCGATCTGCGACTGCCACATAGTGGCATCAAGGCCTACGCCGTGAATGAGCACGACGGGCGAGCCGCTTCCCTGCCGCCAGTAGCGTGTGCCATCGGGGCTCTTGCGTGAATTGGTGAGCTCCATGCAGTCTCCTTGGACTCAGTGGTTACCGTCCTGTTCTGCCTCAGCGGCCAGTTCTTGCAGATCTTGATAGCGATTGCCGATACGCGGATGCAGTCGTCCGCCATCAGCGGCTCCAAGCGCGACAATGATTTCGTCATGGCGAGGAGCGTCTTCGATGTGCATTTCCAGTGTGATGTAATGCGAACGAAAGCCCTCGTCATGCTTATGCATCATCGGTATCTGGATCGACGTGCCGGGAGCACCACGTTTGTTGGTGAAGCTCAAGTAGCTCTTGGCCCCGACTGCATCACGGAAATGATTGCCAAAGCGCAATGTATGAATGATCGCTGACGCATGCTCAATTTCACCGTCAGTGCCCACAATAGCTGCTTTTCCATACGCCTCTATGGTGTCGCCATCCATCTCCTTTAATACTAGCTCGACGATGCGCTCGCCCAAAGAAGAACAACCTTTACGAATTTCAGGGGATAGGTCCTCGACAAAGCCTTGTCCGCTCCAGGGGTTTGCGATGACGGCAGCCACGCCAAGCATGGTGACCGGGCGCACCCCTTCCTTGCCTCCTTCTATAAATGTCGTTTCTCGATAAGTCACGATTTTGCGAATTGTGAAGCTCATTGGCGTTTCCTTATTACTGGGCAGGCCTGCATAGCCTTATGGACAGAGTATTCCTTAGGTTCTTGGTATACCATAATACCAATGGTTGGTTTTAGCAATAAATGGCGATCTAAGAAGCGTTGTAAAGTCTGGTTAAGAAATTTATTTTTTTTATAATTTACTGAAATTTATGTATTTTATTTTATTTCCGTAGGTGTTGACATGTAAAAAATAAAATAAGTTCTTGCATGTCGTATTATGGCATACCAATATTGCTACTGAGCCGTTTGCTCCATTAGACAGGCTATCTGCCGACAACGGCTCGGTTGATTCTTTAGTTACGGCGGCGTTGGTAACGCCATAAAGACAATGACAAGAAATCCAATTAAGGAGAGCTTTTCTATGCAAGACTCTCGACAGGACACACCAAGCAAGGGCGTGTTCGCTGGTGTTGATAAGACGATGGCGATAGCCTCGATAACGATGGTATTTGCCTTCGTACTCTTCTCAGTACTTCAGCCAGAACTGGCCAATAGTATCTATCAGTGGGTGAAGCAGTTTATTGAGCAGGAGCTCGGCTGGTATTACATCCTTACGGTAAATGTGGTTCTACTCGTTACCATCGGCATCATCATCAGCCCTTATGGAAAGCTACGGCTTGGGAGTGACGATGAACGGCCTGAGTTTTCCAACTTTACCTGGTTCGCGATGCTCTTTAGTGCTGCCGTTGGCACTGGGCTTTTATTCTGGAGTATTGCCGAGCCTCTTACCCACCTTCAGGGCAACCCCTTTATTGCGATGGCTGGTGTCGAGCCCAATACATTGCCGGCTGCGCAAGCTGCCCTTCGCATCACTATTTTTCATTGGGGTCTACACGGTTGGGCTATCTATATCTTGGTTGGCACCATTCTGTCTTATTTCGCCTATCGGCGAGGCTTGCCGATGACGATACGCTCGGCCTTCTATCCGGTGCTGGGTGAGCGCATTTATGGGCCCATTGGACATGCAATCGACCTGTTGGCGATCTTTGCGACGTTATTCGGTACTGCCACCACGTTGGGTCTCGGCGTTTCACAAATGAATGCCGGTCTCAACACGCTTTTCGGCCTGGAAATTTCCAGCACCAATCAAGTGTTGCTAGTGATAGGCGTTACCTTAGCGGCCACTGTTTCGGCAGTGACTGGTTTGAAGAAAGGGATTCGGCTGCTAAGTGAGTGGAATATCCATCTCAGCATGATTCTTTTCGCTTTCTTCATTTTGGCGGGCCCCACTGTTTTCTTACTGACCGTTTTCACTACTAGCGTAGGAGACTATTTGGCTAACATCGTCAACATGGGGTTCTGGACCAATCCTGATCCTGAGAGCCAGTGGCAAGGTTGGTGGACGCTGTTCTATTGGGGGTGGTGGCTGTCTTGGGGCCCCTATGTCGGTATGTTCATCGCCCGAATCTCACGCGGTCGTACTATCCGAGAAGTGTTGTTAGGCGGCATGTTGGCAGCGACCCTAGGTGCAACTGCATGGATTGTAATTTTTGGTGGTACCGCCTTGCACTTGCAGCTTTTTGGCGGCGCTGATTTGGCTACGGTTGCTAATGAAAACGTCACGCAGGTGTTGTTCCAAACTATCCAGGCACTGGATGTCTCCTGGGCTACTGGCTTTATGACTGCCATGGCGACGCTAATGATTGTCACGTGGTTTGTTACATCTGCAGATTCAGGGACTCTTGTCATCTGTACGATCCTTGCCAAGGGCAGCCCACATCCTCCGCAACTCTATCGTGTGATTTGGGGGCTAGGACTTGGTGCTACAGCAGCCGTTCTTTTGCTAGCTGGTGGACTGGTGGCCTTACAGACGGCAGCAATAGCCGCAGCCTTACCATTTTCCGTGGCCCTCTTGGTGATGTGCTATTGCATGGTTAAGGCACTTCGCGAAGAAGACATCAGTGCCGCAGGTACTGCCCCCTCGATTGAAACTCGCTAACAAATACTATCAGGAGAGTCAGAGATGCATTTTTCTCTATTTATACATATGGAGCGTTACAGCGAGCAGGAGAATCATCAACAATTGTTCGATGAACTCTGTGAGCTAGTAAAAATTGCAGAAGCGGGTGGTTTTCGAACGGCTTGGATTGGTGAGCACCATGGTATGCAATTTACCTCCTCGCCGAGTCCGGTAGCCCAGTTAGCCTACCTTGCCGCCAAGACTGAGCGGATACGTCTGGGAGCAGGCACCTTTGTAGCTCCATTTTGGGATCCAATTCGCCTAGCCGGTGAAGCAGCCATGCTTGATGTGATCAGTAATGGCCGTCTTGAATTTGGCATCGCACGGGGGGCGTATCAGTTTGAGTTTGACCGCCTTACCGATGGAATGTCTGCAGCAGATGGTGGCCAAGCACTGCGCGAGATGGTGCCGGCGATACAAGGTCTTTGGCAGGGCGATTATGCCCATGAGGGCGAGGTCTATCGCTTCCCCACGACAACCAGCGTGCCCAAGCCCTTACAGTCGCCACGGCCTCCAATTTGGATCGCTGCACGTGACCCTAATTCCCATGAGTTTGCGGTTAAAAATAACTGCAATGTCATGGTGACGGCCTTAATGAAAGGGGACGAAGAGGTGGATGATTTAGCCAGGAAGTTCGATACCGCTTGTAGCAACAATCCAGAAGTTGCAAGGCCCGAACTTATGCTACTACGTCATACCTATGTTCATGAAGAAAGTGATCCAGAGGGGTGGCGAAAAGGTGCAGAGGCTCTGAATCTCTTCTATCGCTATTTCCTTGCTTGGTTTAAGAACGATCAGCCAGCAGTTAACGGCTTCTTCGAGCCCGTTACACAAGAATCAGTTGCTGATAACCCTGAGTTCTCTCTAGAGGGGCTGCGGCGGAATATGATGATAGGCACACCTGATGAAATTGTTGGGCGGCTAAAGAACTACGAAAAGCTAGGCATCACAGAGTATAGCTTTTGGACAGATAATACTTTGCCCTTTGAAGAAAAAAAGCGCTCGCTTGAGCTGTTTATTAGCAAGGTTGTACCACACTTTCGTTAATCGGGTGATGGGAAACTATTGTCGAGATGCGACCTGTATCGGGAACTGAAAATGACATTACAGCTAAAAGATCCTGGTCTGTTAAAGACTCAAGCTTATATCGATGGCCAGTGGGTAGATGGAAAACAAAGTACACACTTTGAGGTGATCAATCCTGCTACTGGAGAAGTGGTTGCACAGGTAGCAAACGCTGGTGCGGATGATGCCCGAATGGCCATTGAAGCTGCTCACCGTGCTCTTCCTGCCTGGAGGGCAAAAACCGCTAAAGAACGTAGCACTATTCTGCGTCGCTGGCATGATTTGATGCTTGAGCATCAAAATGACCTAGCGATGATTATGACTTATGAACAGGGGAAGCCTCTCGCCGAAGCCAAGGGCGAGGTGGCTTATGGGGCATCCTATATTGAATGGTTTGCTGAAGAGGCTAAACGTATCTATGGCGATGTTATTCCGACCGTTGCCAATGACCGTCGGCTGATTACGATTAAGCAGCCGGTGGGTGTGGTCGCGGCTATTACGCCCTGGAATTTCCCCAATGCTATGTTAGCTCGCAAGGCGGGCCCCGCACTGGCGGTGGGATGTACTTTCGTCATGAAGCCAGCCAAGGAAACACCTTTGTCTGCTCTGGCAATGGTAGAACTCGCTGAGAGGGCAGGCATTCCAGCCGGTGTGTTGAATCTTGTGGTGGGGGAAAACTCCAGTGAGATTGGCAGCGAGCTGACTGGGAACACAACTGTACGCAAGGTGACATTCACAGGCTCTACGCCGGTAGGCAAACTATTGCTAAAACAGTGTGCTGATACGGTTAAGAAGGTCTCGATGGAGCTGGGTGGGAATGCTCCAATCATTGTATTTGATGATGCTGATTTGGATCAGGCCGTTGCTGGGGTGCTGGCTTCAAAGTTTCGAAATGCAGGCCAGACCTGTATCTGCGCAAACCGGATCCTGATACAGGATGGGGTATACGAGGCCTTTGTTGAGAAATTTATTGCTGCTGTGAGTGAGCTTAAGGTAGGCAATGGGCTTGACGCAGGCATAACGATTGGCCCGTTGATACATGAACAGGCGGTTAAAGATGTTCATGCGATGGTGGAAGAGGCTTTAATGAAAGGCGCTAAATTGATGACGGGTGGTGCTATTGATAGTCATGGCACATGCTTTTATCAGCCAACAGTACTGATCAACGTTACCAGTGACATGCGTGTCTTCCGTGAAGAGATATTCGGTCCAGTAGCCCCGCTATTTAGGTTCAAAGATGAAACTGAGGCAATAGCGATGGCAAACGATACCGAGGTTGGTCTTGCTTCTTATATCTATACGCGTGATGTAGGACGAGTATGGCGTATTTCAGAGAACATTGAGTATGGGATGGTTGGCGTCAATGAAGTGGGAATATCGAGCGAAGTGATACCCTTCGGAGGCATTAAAGAATCAGGGCTTGGCCGTGAGGGCTCTAAGTATGGTCTCGATGATTATTTAGAGATCAAATATATCTGTATGGGAGGGTTAGATCACTAGGCTTTGTCTGAAAAGTCGGCGAGCGAGGGCCGATCTTTAACGCTGTATGGTCGAGCGCAGTCAGTTTTCAGACAGGCCTAGGCGCCGTTAAAACTGGATAGTAATGTATATCTACTAACGACATCTTGGTCAGCTGTGCCTGCACATGAGCGATTATAGTAGTGGCGGGCGACTGCAGAACGGTGTGGCGCCCGAACATGGCGCAAGGCGATTTTTACGCTATTCAAGGAAGAAGGCGCGCTGCGCTGATAAGAGGCCTCTTATGTCTTGAATAGATATGTGAGTGCCTTTTTGGGGTAAGTCCTAAGGCGCGGAGGGGATAGGGTGGGATAGCGCAATCAACCATCATGAACAGAACAATAAGCCACAGGAGCTAGCCATGAATGCAGCCAACCGCGGAGTGGTCTACAAGGGGCCGGGAGAGGTCGCCGTTGAGTCCATTGCCTATCCTGAACTCGCCATCGGCAATCGCAAGTGCGATCACGGCGTGATTCTCAAGGTAGTTACCACCAACATCTGTGGCAGCGACCAGCACATGGTACGCGGCCGCACCACTGCACCATCGGGCCTGGTGCTTGGTCACGAAATCACCGGCCTGGTCGTCGAGTGCGGTCGCGACGTCGAGTTTATTCAACCCGGCGACCTGGTTTCTGTGCCGTTCAACATTGCCTGCGGTCGCTGCCGCAACTGTAAAGAAGGCCGCACCGGTATCTGCCTCAACGTCAATCCCGCCCGTCCTGGCGCCGCCTACGGCTACGTGGATATGGGCGGCTGGGTAGGCGGCCAGACCGAATATGTCATGGTTCCCTATGCCGACTTTAACCTGCTGAAGTTCCCGGATGCCGATCAGGCCATGGAGAAGATCAAAGATCTGACCCTGCTCTCCGATATCTTCCCCACGGGGTTCCACGGCTGCGTGACTGCCGGAGTCGGCCCCGGCAGCACTGTCTATATTGCCGGTGCTGGCCCCGTAGGTCTGGCGGCTGCGGTTTCCGCTCAGCTGCTGGGGGCGGCCTGTGTGATCGTCGGCGATATGGTCGAAGAGCGTCTGGCCCAGGCGCGCAGCTTTGGTTGTGAGACCATCGACCTGACCCAGGACGGCGATATGGCCGACAAGATCGAGGTGATCCTCGGCGAGCGTGAGGTCGATGCCTTTGTCGATTGCGTCGGCTTCGAAGCTCACGCCTGTGGCTGCAATCACGGCAAAGAAGCGCCCGCCACGGTGCTCAACTCGGCGATGTCGTTGACCCGCGCGGGCGGCCAGATTGGTATTCCGGGCCTCTATGTGACCGAAGACCCGGGTGCGGAGGACGAGGCCGCCAAGCAGGGTGCTCTGAGCATGCGCTTTGGTCTTGGTTGGGCCAAGTCTCACAGCTTCCATACTGGACAGTGTCCGGTGATGAAGTACCATCGTCCGTTGATGCAGGCAATCCTGTTTGGCAAGGTCAATATTGCCGATGCGGTGAATGTCCAGATGATTACTCTGGATCAGGCACCCCAGGGCTATGCCGACTTCGATGGCGGCGCTGCTAAGAAATTCGTCATTGACCCCCATGGCAGCGTAGCTTAATAGCTTATTTAAGAAGTACTGAGTAAGTACTGAGCAACAAGGCCTGAGTAACAAGCCCTGACCCCTGGCTTAGGGCAGGTTAGTGCGACCCTAGACGGCGCCCCGCGGGGTGCCGTTTTTGTTCATCCGGTATAAAACCGATCAAGATAATAATGAGTACCCCATGACCGTCCAGACCGTGACCCCCAAGCGCCGCTTTCGCGGCAAGCCCCGCGGCCGTGATCTCGATCCCAGTCTTCTTGAGGGGTTGCGTGAACTGCTGGGCGACGAACGACAGAACGCTACGCTGCGCCGCCGCGACCTACTCATTGAACATTTACACAACATTCAGGACACCCGGGGCCATCTACTGCTGGCGGATTTGCGTGCCCTGGCGGCTTACATGAACCTGCCTATGGCGACCGTCTACGAGACGGCCACTTTCTATGCCCACTTCGATGTCATCCACGATGATCAGTTGCCGCCGCCGGCAGTGACCATTCGCGTTTGCGACTCCCTCACCTGCCAGTTGGCCGGTGCTGAGGCGCTTAAGGCACAGCTTGAAGCGAACGTGGATATCGAGCAGGTACGGGTGTTGAGGGCGCCCTGCATGGGACGCTGCGACACGGCGCCGGTAGTCGAAGTAGGCCACCATCATGTGCCGTTCGCCACCCAGGCGCAGATCGCGTCGGTGATCGAAAAGGGCCACTTTCACCCGGATCCCGTCGACTGGCAGCGATTGGATGACTATCGCCGCGAGGGCGGTATGGCGTTGCTCCAGGCCTGTCACGACGGCAGCGTTACAGTAGAAGCGTTGATGGAAGCGATGCAGCAGGCCAATCTGCGCGGCTTGGGGGGCGCGGGTTTCCCTACCTTCAAAAAATGGACTTTCGTGCGCCAGGAGGCCGGCCCCCGCTACTGCGCTATCAACGCCGACGAAGGCGAGCCCGGTACCTTCAAGGATCGCTATTACCTGGAAAATTCGCCGCACCAGTTTCTTGAAGGGGCCTTGGTCAGCGCCTGGGCGGTAGAGGCCGAGGCACTGTATATCTATTTGCGCGATGAGTACCCGGCGTTACATGGCGTACTGCGCGAGGCCATTGGCGAACTTGAGGCTGCGGGCCTGGTGACGCCGGGTTACATCGTGCTGCGCCGCGGCGCGGGGGCTTATATCTGCGGCGAAGAGTCGGCGATGATCGAGTCCCTGGAAGGCAAGCCGGGCAAGCCCCGCCATCGTCCTCCGTTTGTGGCCCAAAAAGGGCTCTTTGACCGCCCAACGCTGGTCAATAACGTCGAGACCGTCTACTGGATTCCCATGATCTGGCAGCGCGGCGCAGAGGCTTTCTCCAGCCAGGGCCGCCACGGCCGCGTAGGTCTGCGCAGTTTCTCGGTCTCGGGTCGGGTCAAGCAGCCGGGTGTGTATTTGGCGCCCGCGGGGATAACACTACAGGAATTAATTGACGAGTATTGCGGCGGCATGGCCGACGGCCACCGCTTGGCGGCCTACCTGCCCGGCGGTGCCTCCGGCGGCATTCTACCCGCGGCCAAGGCCGATATCCCCCTCGACTTCGACACCCTCCAGGAGCACGGCTGTTTCATCGGCTCCGCCGCGGTGATCGTGCTTTCCGACCAGGACGATCTGCGCGGGGCCGCGACCAATCTGCTGGCGTTCTTTGCCGACGAGTCCTGTGGTCAGTGCACGCCTTGCCGGGTGGGCACGGAAAAAATGCTCACCTTGCTCGAACGCAACGAGTGGGACGCCGGGCTGATGACGCAACTCTCCCAGGTGATGGTGGACGCCTCCATCTGCGGGCTTGGCCAGGCGGCGCCCAATCCGGTGCTTGGGCTGCTCAAGGATTTCCGCGGTGAACTTGCCGCCCAGAACGTCATCGTCAAGGGATAAAGGAGGCCACCATGAGCGAACAGAACGCCAACAACCGCTTTACCCTGACGCTGGACGGCGTTGAGGTCAGCGCATACTCCGGCGAAAGCCTCTGGCAGGTCGCCAAGCGCGCCGGCGAGACCATTCCCCACCTGTGTTTCAAGGACGCCAGCGGCTATCGCGCCGACGGTAACTGCCGCGCCTGCATGGTGGAAATCGAGGGCGAGCGGGCGCTGGCCGCCAGCTGTCTGCGCGAAGCAGCGCCCGGCATGGTGGTCAATAGCGCCAACTCCGAGCGCGCGCATACCGCCCGCAAGATGGTCATGGAAATGCTGGTGGTCGACCAGCCCGAGCGGGAAGCGAGCCCCGACCGTGCCAGCCACTTCTGGGACATGGCCGACCAGTTGGCCATCGATGCCACCGCGGTGCACCGCAAGTTGCCCAGGCGCGACGAGCGCGAGGCGCCCACCGTGCACCATGTGGCGTCCCGGGCGGACAGCCTGGTGCAGGACAGCAGCCACTCCGCCATGCGCGTCAATCTTGACGCCTGCATCGAGTGCAACCTGTGCGTGCGCGCCTGCCGGGAGGTTCAGGTCAACGACGTCATCGGCCTGGCGAACCGCGGCGCGGCCTCGAAGATCGTCTTCGACTTCGACGACCCCATGGGGGATAGCACCTGCGTGGCCTGTGGCGAGTGCGTTCAGGCCTGCCCCACCGGCGCGCTGATGCCTGCCACCGTGGTCGATGAGGCAGGCCGCGGTGATTCTACCGCCGCCGACCACAAGGTCGATTCGGTGTGCCCCTATTGCGGAGTGGGCTGTCAGCTCACCTACCATATCAAGGACGACGAGATCCTGTATGTGGAGGGCCGCGAAGGCCCCTCCAACCAGAACCGATTATGTGTCAAAGGGCGCTTCGGCTACGACTATCCGCGCCATCCATCGCGGCTTGTTACCCCGCTGATTCGTCGCGAGGGTGCCGCAAAGGGAATCGACCCGGACTTCGACCCCGCCCAGCCCCTGACGCATTTCCGCGAGGCGAGCTGGGACGAAGCCCTGGAAATCGCCGCCGGCGGGCTTGTGGATCTTAAAACGGCCCATGGCCCTGACGCCCTGGCCGGTTTCGGCAGCGCCAAGTGCTCCAACGAAGAGGCGTGGCTGTTCCAGAAGCTGGTGCGTACCGGCTTTGGTTCCAACCACGTGGATCACTGTACCCGTTTGTGTCACGCAAGCTCAGTGGCGGCATTGATGGAATGCATCGGTTCAGGCTCGGTCACCGCCTCCTTCATGCAGGCCGAGCAGGCCAACGTGGTAATCCTTACCGGCTGCAACCCGGCGGTGAACCACCCGGTGGCGGCCACTTTCTTCAAGCAGGCCGCCAAGCGCGGCACCAAGATCGTGATCCTTGACCCTCGCGGTCAGTCACTGGATGCCTATGCCCACCTGAGCGTGCGCTTTTCGCCGGGGGCCGACGTGGCCCTGTTCAACGCCATGCTCAATGTGGTGATCAGCGAGGGGCTGTATGACGCGGCCTATATCGCCGAGCATACCGAAGGCTTCGAGGCGCTTAAAACGCACACTGTGGACATGACCCCGGAAGCGATGAGCGGGCTGTGTGGGGTCGAGCCCGAGACCATCCGCGAGGTGGCCAGGCTCTACGCCAACGCCGAGCGGGCGATGATCTTCTGGGGCATGGGCATTTCCCAACATACCCATGGTACCGACAACGCCCGCTGTCTGATTTCGCTGGCCCTGGCCTGTGGTCAGACCGGGCGCCCCGGCACCGGCCTGCACCCATTACGTGGGCAGAACAATGTTCAGGGCGCATCTGATGCGGGCCTGATTCCCATGGTGATGCCCGACTACCAGCCGGTCAGCGATGCCCAGGTTCGCGCCGCCTTCGAGGAGCTGTGGAATACCGAGCTCGACCCGGCGCCGGGCCTCACCGTGGTGGAAATCATGGACGCCATCGCCGCAGGCACCATTCGCGGCATGTATATCCAGGGCGAAAATCCGGCGATGTCCGACCCGGACCTCTACCACGCGCGGGCCGCCCTGGCCAAGCTGGAGCACCTGGTGGTGCAGGACCTCTTCGTCACCGAGACCGCCCAGTTTGCCGATGTCATCCTGCCGGCCTCCGCCTGGCCCGAGAAGGACGGTACCGTCACCAACACCAATCGTCAGGTCCAGATGGGGCGTGCTGCCCTGCCGCTGCCCGGCCAGGCCAAGCCGGACTGGTGGATTATCCAGGAAATCGCCAAGCGCTTCGGTCTGGGCTGGAATTACCAGCATCCAAAGGACGTCTTCGCCGAGATGAAACAAGGCATGCCTTCCCTCGATCACATTTCCTGGGCGCGGCTGGAGCGCGAGCAGTCGGTGACCTACCCCTGCCCGGCGGAGGACGCGCCGGGGCACGATGTGGTCTTCAGCGATGCGTTTCCCACCGCCAGCGGTCGGGCGAAATTTGCACCCACGCGCCCACTGCCCCCGGATGAGCCGGTGGACAACGACTACCCGACAGTATTGACCACCGGGCGTCAGTTGGAGCACTGGCATACCGGTTCCATGACCCGGCGTGCCAAGGTGCTCGACGACCTGGAGCCGGAAGCCGTGGCCAGCCTGGCGCCCGCTGAGTTTATCCGACTGGGTATTGCCCCGGGCGATGATTTGACCATCGCCACCCGGCGAGGATCCATCACCCTCAAGGCGAGAACCGACCCGGGCATGCCCGAGGGCATGGTCTTCGTGCCCTTCTGTTATGGCGAAGCGGCGGCAAATCTACTCACCAATCCGGCGCTGGACCCGTTTGGGAAAATTCCCGAATTCAAGTATGCCGCCTGCCGGTTGAGCCGCTCGGAAATGCCGACCCCGGAAGAGGTGGGCGTTTAGAGGAAAGAACCCTGCGATTGCCAAGGAAGGCAGTGCAGAGAGTCGACGAACAGACAACGGAGTTGCATTGTTTGCGGAGGTCGACGTGACAGAGTGGACAGCCACACACACGCAACGGGCCCGCATTGGCGGGCCCGTTGCGTTACCGGCATTTGGCGGTGCTGCTTAGCCTTGCGCCAGCTTCAGTGAGGGGGCGTCATGCTCCAGATTCTCGAGCATGCGCTTGGCGTACCAGTCGACAAAGTCGATAACGCCAAATTCGTAAGTCTCGGAGTAGGGGCCGGGCTGGTAGGCTTTGGAGTTGATGCCGCGCTGGTTCTCCTCGGCGAGTTGACGATCCTGGTCGTTGGTGGCATCCCACACGCGGCGAAGCTCTTCAGGATCGTAGTCCACACCCTCTTCGGCGTCCTTGTGCACCAGCCATTTGGTGGTCACCATGGTCTGCTGTGGGCCAAGCGGCAACACGCGGAACACGACGGCGTGGTCGCCCATGAAGTGGTTCCATGAGTTGGGCAGGTGCAGAATGCGCAGGGAGCCCATGTCGGGGCTTTTCAGGCGGCCCATCAGCTTCTTGCAGCCGGGCTGGCCGTCCATGGTCATCGACACGATGCCATCCAGCAGCGGCGTGCGGGTCAGGCGGTTCTGCTGGCCAACGCGCGTCAGTTGGTAAGGCACCTGCTCCTTATCCCAGTCGGCCTGTTTGCGTGCCACCAGCGCCTTGTAGGCCGGCGTGGCGCGGGGGTCGTCGGTGTCATCAAATTCCTGCAAAGAGTTCAGCAGCTCAGGGTGAGCCCCGTTGCAGTGATAGCACTCGCGGTTGTTTTCAATCACCAGCTTCCAGTTGGCTTGCTCGACGATGCTGGACTCCGTGGCGACCTTGACGTTGTCCATCTGGTACGGCTCCAGGTAATGCTCAAGCGTTTCCAGAAACTCGTCAATGGCGGGCGGTTCCTCGTTTAAGTTGATAAAGATGAAGCCTCCCGCCGTGCGGGCATGGACCGGCTTGAGGCCAAACTGATCAAGGTTGAAGTCGCTACCCATATCGCTGCCGGCGAAGAGCAAGCGTCCATCAAGCTCGTAGGTCCACTGGTGGTAGGGGCAAACCAGTTTTGCCACCTTGCCCTTGTCCTTTGTGCAGAGCCGCGAACCGCGGTGGCGGCAGACATTGTGGAACGCATGAATCGTTCCCTCACTGCCGCGCACGATGACGATCGGATTATCACCGATGTCCAGCGTCATGAAGTTACCCTTGGTCGGTATCTCGCATGTCATGCCGGCGAACAGCCACTCTTTCTCGAAAATTTCCTGCATATCAAGCGCGAACAGGCGGGCATCGTTATAAAAAGGCTGCGGTAGCGAAAAGGTGCGCTCTCTTGTCTGCAGCATCTCGGCCGTTGACTCACGAGCCGCGGCAAGTGGGTCGTCCATCATAGTTAAAACACGTTGTTCCATACCAGTATCCTCGTAAACCACTGCTTCCCCCTCGAGGGCTGCGAGTCGGCCGTTAGTCAAGATTGCTCAATCTTGTTGTTCTGTCGCGTAACCTGGCGCTTTGTTAATACCCGACCTGCATCGAGTGACAGATTGTGTGGCAGGCACCTCCCTGCCAGTTATCCAGCCGCGACATCAGGTGATGTAGTGACGACTAAAAAGGTGGTTTGCAGACGATAAAGAGTGTCACGAGGTAAGCGCGCGTCGCTGTCAGGTAAGTCGGTTAGCAGGCGCGTCCCCAAAATGCAGCTCAACGGTACTGGCTGCATGAAGAATGCGGTCCGGTGATGCATAGCGATGAAGGCTGGTCAGGCAGAGGCGACAATGACAACTAACTACTTCAACCCGGTCACGACCCAAACCTGGACCAACGGTCGGCATCAGGTACGTTGCGTGAAGGTGATCCAGGAAACCCAGGATGTACGCACGTTCTGCTTTATGGCCGAACAGCCTGTGCTGTTCTTCTTCAAGCCGGGGCAGTTCGTGACGCTGGAGCTCGAGATCGACAATGAGTCGGTCATGCGCTCTTATACGATCTCCAGCTCGCCGTCCATTCCTTACAGCTTTTCGATCACCGTCAAGCAGATTCCGGGGGGCAAGGTATCCAATTGGCTGCATGCCAATTTAAAGGTCGGCGACGAACTGGTCGTGCATGGGCCGGTCGGCGATTTCAACTCGATCGATTATCCCGCCGAGAAAGTGCTGTTTCTTTCGGGCGGCGTCGGCATTACCCCGTTGATGTCGATGACGCGCTGGCTGTTCGACACCAATGCCAGCGTCGATGTTGAATTTGTGCATAGCGCCCGGGCCCCCCGCGATGTGATTTACCATCGCGAGCTGGTGCATATGTTTTCGCGCATCCCTGAGTTCAAGCTGCATATCATTTGCGAGAGCAAAGAGGATATCGGCGAAGCCTGGGCGGGCTACCGTGGCTATCTCACCCAGCCGCTGTTCGAGCTGATGGTGCCGGACTTCATGGAAAGGGAGATCTTTTGTTGCGGTCCTCCCCCCTACATGAATGCCATCAAGAACATTCTTCGTGCCAACAACTTTGACATGAATCACTACCACGAGGAGTTGTTTGGCGCCACGCCGCTTGATGTCCGTGAGGATGTGCGCGAGCTGGCCGAGCAGGCAGAGGTCGAAGCCGAGAATGTCGACACCAGTGACTTGCACAGCATCGAATTCGCGTCTTCAGGCAAAAGTGTCCGCATCCAGCCCGAAGAGACGGTTCACTCGGCAGCAGCCAAGCTTGGGCTGCATATTCCCAAGGCCTGTGGCATGGGGATTTGCGGCACTTGTCGAGTCGCACTCAAGTCGGGCGAAGTGGAAATGGAGCATAACGGAGGGATTACCGAAGAGGACATTGAAGATGGCTACATCCTGTCTTGCTGCAGTCGTCCGAAGGGCAATTTAATCGTGGATTTTTAGTGGCACATGATAGGTGTATTCGCTGATGACGACGCTGTTGAATAAGCCACTGGCCATTGGGTTTGTGCTCTTGCATCGCTTTACGCTCTTTCCTTTTGCTGCCTTCGTCGACTGCCTGCGCCTGGCCGCCGACGAAGGTGACCGGAGTCGCCAGCTACGCTGCCACTGGAATTTCATGACCAGCGGTGGGCAGGCAGCACTCTCCAGTTGTGGCGCGACGATCTCGCCCTGTGAGACGTTTCGCGATCCCGGTGAGTTTGACTACATCGTGGTTATTGGTGGCGTCCAGGAGGAGCAGGACGCCACGGATAGCGTTGCTCTCGCCTACCTTCGCCAGGCGGCCAGCGTGGGGGTGCCATTGATAGGCGTGTGTACTGGCGTATTCGCCCTGATTCAAGCCGGCTTAATGACGGGGCGTCGCTGTTGTATCAGTTGGTATCACCATCGCGACATGCATCATCGTTTTCCTGATACGGAACCTGTTGCGGATCGTCTGTTCATCGACGATGGCGACAGGATTACCTGTGCAGGGGGAGCCGCAGCGGCGGATCTGGCGGGCTACCTGGTGGAAAAACATCTGGGTAAGGCGTGGGCGATGAAGAGCCTGAACATCATGCTGCTTGATGAAGCCCGCAAAGGCGCCCACCCCCAACCGCAACCCGTCGTATTCGGCAAGGTTGACGACCGACTGGTACGCCGCGCCATCGCTGTGCTTGAACAGCACCTCGGAGAAATCATCTCGATGGATGAGCTGGCTGGGCGGGTGGGCACCTCCCGTCGCAACCTGGAGCGTCGCTTCAGTGACGTTCTGGGCGTTGGCCCCCAGAAATTTGCACGGGATTTGCGCCTTCGGTACGGCGCCTGGTTGCTGCATTACACCGGCAAAAGTATCACCGAGATAGGTGAGCGCTGCGGCTTCGCCGATACGGCCCATTTCTCACGTCATTTCCGTAGTGCCTTCAGCATGACGCCGTCGGAAATGCGCAAACGTGCTAGCTCGCCTGGCAATGATCAGGTTGATCCTTTCTTTCTTCATATTGATGGCCGTCTGGCGGTCTGAGATGGCTTTTTCAGGGTTTCTGGGAAGCCCTCCAAAACCGTCTTTCGAACAATGGGCTGGTGTTTCCCGTTCCAGGCGTTCATGAAATATGTCGCATTTGTTCAATTTATTTCAGCGAGCTTTGCGTATTAATAGTAGACAGCGAAAGCACTGGCATACCCGGGACGGGGAGCCATGGGGACCCCGGCTCAACCGGCCGTCAATTCAGCAACCAGATCGTCCATGTCGCAGCTGCCGATAACAACAGGAGACTTTTATGAACCCTTCCACACTTGCCAACTTCGATTCCCAGATTTCGGCGGCCATCGCTGATGAGGTAGCGCGTCAGGAAGCGCATATCGAACTGATTGCCTCCGAGAACTATGCCAGCCGGGCGGTGATCGAGGCGCAGGGCACGGTGCTCACCAATAAATATGCCGAGGGCTACCCGGGTAAGCGCTACTACGGTGGCTGCGAACATGTGGATGTGGTCGAACAGCTGGCGATCAGTCGTGCCTGCGATCTGTTTGGTGCTGAGTATGCCAATGTTCAGCCACACTCCGGTGCCCAGGCCAATGCCGCGGTTTTCATGGCGCTCATCAAGCCCGGCGATACGGTGTTGGGCATGAGCCTGGCCCATGGGGGGCACTTGACCCACGGTGCCGCCCCCAATTTTTCCGGCAAGCATTACCATGCCGTGCAGTACGGTCTGATTCCGGAAACTGGCGAAATCGACTATGCCGAAGTTGAGCGCCTGGCACGTGAGCACCAACCGAAGATGATCATTGCCGGCTTCTCGGCGTATTCGCGGGTCGTCGACTGGCGTCGTTTCCGCACCATTGCCGACGAAGTCGGTGCCTGGCTGATGGTCGACATGGCCCATGTCGCTGGCCTGGTGGCTGCCGGTCATTACCCGAGCCCGGTTCCCTACGCTCATGTCGTCACGACGACCACGCATAAGACCTTGCGCGGCCCAAGGGGCGGGCTGATTCTTTCCGATCACGGCGACGCCGCACTGTATAAAAAGCTCAATGGTGCCGTCTTCCCGGGCCAGCAGGGTGGCCCGTTAATGCATGTGATCGCCGCTAAAGCGGTCGCCTTCAAAGAGGCGATGAGCCAGGACTTTGTGCAATACCAGCAGCGTGTGATCGGAAACGCCCGTGCCATGGCGAATGTGTTCATGGAGCGCGGCTTTGATGTGATCTCCGGCGGTACCGATGATCACCTCTTCCTGTTGTCGCTGATCAAGCAGGGCGTCACCGGCAAGGACGCGGATGCGGCCCTGGGCCGGGCGCATATCACCGTCAATAAGAACGCCGTGCCCAACGACCCGGAAAGCCCCTTCGTCACCTCGGGGCTGCGTATCGGCACGCCCGCTGCGACATCGCGCGGTTTCGATGAAACGGAGTGTGCAGAACTGGCCGGCTGGATCTGCGACATCCTCGACGTGCTGGCCGAGCGCGGCAACACAGACGCCGTGGAAAGCGAAGTGCGTGACAAGGTCGCCGCGTTGTGCGAGCGCCACCCGGTTTATGGCGAGAGCCGCGAACCCCAAGTAGCGGCCGAGACGGCGCTGTAACGCCATTACGAATCAGGAGACAACCATGCAACGTTATTCAGGATTCGGGCTGGCCAAGCACGCGCTGAGCCATCATGAAAACTGGGAGCGCCAGTGGCGTAACCCCACCCCCAAGAAGCAGTACGACGTGGTGATTGTCGGCGGTGGCGGCCACGGCCTGGCCACGGCCTACTACCTTGCCAAGGAGCACGGGATTACCAATGTCGCCGTGGTCGAGAAAGGTTGGCTGGGTGGCGGTAATACCGCGCGTAACACCACCATCGTGCGTTCCAATTATTTGTGGGATGAGTCGGCGGCGCTCTACGAGCACTCCATGAAACTGTGGGAAGGACTATCCCAGGATCTCAACTACAACGTGATGTTCTCCCAGCGTGGGGTGATGAACCTGGCCCACACGCTCCAGGACATGCGCGATGTACAGCGCCGGGTCAACGCCAACCGCCTGAACGGTATCGATAGCGAGGTGCTCACGCCGGAGCAGATCCAGGCCATCGTGCCGGTGATGGACTGCTCGAAAAACGCCCGTTACCCCATCCTGGGCGCCTCATGGCAGCCGAGGGCCGGCGTGGCACGCCATGATGCGGTGGCCTGGGGCTTTGCCCGGGCGGCGGATGCGCTGGGCGTGGATATTCTGCAGAACACCGAGGTAACCGGCTTCAAGATTCGCGATGGCCGTATCTATGGCGTGCATACCAATCGCGGTGATATCGAAGCGAAAACCGTGGGCTGCGTGGCCGCGGGCAATTCGGGCGTACTCGCCAAGATGGCAGGCTTCAGGCTGCCGCTGGAATCTCACCCCTTGCAGGCCCTGGTGTCTGAACCGCTCAAGCCGGTGCTGGACACGGTGGTGATGTCCAACCATGTGCATGGTTATATCAGCCAGACCGACAAGGGCGACCTGGTTATTGGTGCGGGCATCGACGGCTACAACGGTTACGGTCAGCGTGGTAGCTACCCAACCGTCGAGCACACGTTACAGGCGGTGATCGAGATGTTCCCCATCTTTTCGCGGGTGCGCATGAACCGCCAATGGGGCGGCATTGTGGATACCTGCCCGGATGCGTGCCCGATTCTGTCCGCCACACCGGTCAAGGGGCTTTACTTCAACTGTGGCTGGGGCACCGGCGGCTTCAAGGCCACGCCGGGATCAGGCCATGTATTCGCCTGGACGTTGGCGAAAAACCAGGCGCATCCCATTGCGGCGCCGTTCTCTATCAATCGCTTCCACACCGGTGCGCTGGTGGACGAGCACGGCGCCGCCGGCGTGGCCCACTAATCGGAGTCAGTACCATGTTGCATATTTACTGCCCCTATTGCGAAGAGCTCCGCGAAGAAGAGGAGTTTCATCCCAAGGGCCAAGCCCATATCACACGGCCTGCAGACCCCGACGCCTGCAGCGATGAAGAGTGGGGCGACTATCTGTTTTTCCGTGATAACCCGCGCGGCATCCACCATGAAATGTGGGTGCACGCCATCGGCTGTCGCAAGTTCTTCAATGTCACCCGTAATACGGTGACCTACGAGATTCTTGAGACTTACCCCATGGGCGAACAGCCACACTTTACGGCGGAGTACCCCGAGGGCAAGCCCGCCGATCAGCTCAATGACGCACAACAAGAGCCGTCGCGCCAGGAAGGAGTTCACGTATGAGCCAGTCGCTGAAACAGCCGAATCGTGTTCGCGAAGGGGGGCGAATTGATCGCGCCCAAACGTTGAGCTTTACCTTCAATGGCAAGCAATACCAGGGCCATGCCGGTGATACCCTGGCCTCGGCGCTGCTCGCCAACGGGGTGAACATCGTCAACCGCAGCTTCAAGTATTCACGGCCCCGGGGGATCGTCGCAGCGGGGGCTGAAGAGCCCAATGCACTGGTGCAGTTAGGCAGCACTGAAGCCGCCCAGGTGCCCAACGTGCGGGCCACGCAACAAGCCCTTTTCGATGGCCTGGTGGCGCGCAGTACCAACGGTTGGCCGAACGTCCAGCGGGATGTCATGAGCCTGGTCGGCAAGCTTGGCGGGCAGTTTATGCCGCCGGGGTTCTACTACAAGACGTTCATGGCCCCCGCCTCCATGTGGATGACTTACGAGAAGGTCATCCGGAAAGGCGCGGGGCTTGGTCGCAGCCCGATGGAGCGCGATCCGGATCATTACGATCACCTCAACCAGCATTGCGATCTGCTGGTCGTGGGTGCCGGTCCGGCAGGGTTGTCCGCGGCGCTGACGGCGGCGCGAAGCGGTGCCCGAGTGATTCTGTGCGATGAACAGGAGGAAATGGGTGGTTCGCTGCTCGATAGCCGCGAACAGCTCGATGGCCAACCGGCCAATCACTGGGTCGAGCGCGTTGTGAACGAGCTTGCCCAGATGGCAAACGTCACCCTGCTGCCGCGTACCACGGCGAATGGTTACCACGACCATCACTTTGTCACGCTGCATGAGCGGCGCACCGAGCACCTTGGCGAGACCGCGCCGCTCACCGATGGGCAGCGCCCGAGCCGTTCGCGCATGCATCGCGTGCGGGCCGGGCAAGTGCTGCTGGCGACAGGTGCCCATGAACGGCCTCTGGTGTATGGCAATAACGATGTGCCGGGCAACATGACCGCTGGCGCGGTGTCCACCTACATCCGCCGCTATGGCGTGGTGCCCGGCAACAAGCTGGTGCTTTCGACCACCAACGATTACGCCTACCGCGCGGCCCTGGACTGGCTCGATGCCGGCCGTGAAGTGGTCGCCATTGTCGATGCCCGCAAGGCCCCGGAAGGTGACCTGGTCGAGCAAGCCCGGGTGCGCGGTGTGCGCATTATCGAAGGCGCCGCGGTGCTGGAAGCGAAGGGCAGCGACCGGGTGACCGGCGCCCGCGTCGCCACCATCGATGCAGAAGCCTTCAAGGTGACCGGCGCCTCAGACACCTTGTCGTGCGACACCATCGCCAGCTCCGGCGGCTATAGCCCGGCGATTCACCTGGCGTCGCATACCGGGGCACGGCCGACCTGGAACGACGAGATTCTTGGTTTTGTGCCCAGCCTGGTCAAAGGCGTGCATGCGGCGGGCAGCGTGCGGGGCTTTCATCAGCTCGCGGATGGCCTGGCAAATGGCTGTTCCGCAGCGGTTGAGGCGCTATCGGCGCTGGGCTTTGCGGCAACGCCTGTCGAGCTGCCAAAGGTCAACACTTACCGGCAGGGTGCTGCCTGCGCTTTGTACCAGGTGCCCCATGAAAAGCCGACACTGCGCGGTCCCAAGCAGTTCGTGGATATGCAGAACGACGTGACGGCGGCAGCGATCGAGCTGGCGACACGCGAAGGGTTTGAATCCATCGAGCACGTCAAGCGCTATACCGCGATGGGCTTTGGCACCGACCAGGGCAAGCTTGGCAATATCAACGGGATGGCGATTGCGGCACGTTGCCTGGGTAAAACCATCCCGGAAGTGGGTACTACCGTGTTCCGGCCCAACTATACGCCGGTGACCTTTGGTGCCATTGTGGGCCGTCACTGCCGTGACCTCTTTGACCCCGAGCGCTATACCGCCATGCACCAGTGGCATGTCGAACAGGGCGCCGAGTTTGAAGAGGTGGGGCAATGGAAGCGCCCCTGGTACTTCCCGCGAACCGTCAATGGCAAAACGGAATCGATGCACGACGCCGTGGCCAGAGAGTGCCTGGCGGTCCGCCAGGGGGTCGGCATTCTGGATGCCTCGACGCTGGGCAAGATCGATATCCAGGGCCCGGATGCCCGCGAGTTCCTGGGGCGGGTTTACACCAACAAGTGGGCCAAGCTGGCGCCAGGGCGGGTCCGTTACGGCCTGATGTGCAAAGACGACGGCATGCTGATGGATGATGGTACCACCAGTTGCCTGGGCGAGAACCACTTCCTGATGACCACCACCACCGGCGGTGCAGCGGGTGTGATGGAGTGGCTGGAGCTGTGGCACCAGACCGAATGGCCCGACCTCCAGGTGTATTTCAATTCGGTGACTGACCACTGGGCGACGATCACAGTCACCGGCCCTGAGGCACGCAAGCTGCTTGCCGAGATCACTGATATCGACCTGGATCGCGAGACCTTCAAATTCATGGACTGGCGCGAAGGCACGGTGGCCGATGTTCCCGCCCGGGTCTTCCGTATCTCCTTCACGGGCGAGCTGTCCTTCGAGATCAATGTGCAAGCCAACTATGCGCTGCATGTCTGGAAGACGCTGTTCGCGCATGGCGAAAAATACGATCTGACCCCCTATGGCACCGAGACCATGCACGTGCTCCGGGCTGAAAAGGGACTGATCATTGCAGGGCAAGAGACGGATGGCTCGGTCACGCCGGAAGATCTCGGCATGCAGTGGGCGGTGGGCTACGACAAGCCTTTCCCGTGGATCGGCAAGCGAGCCCTGACCCGTTCGGATACGCGGCGCGTGGATCGCAAGCAGATGGTCGGGCTTATGCCCAAGGACCCCTCGGTGGTGCTGGAAGAGGGCGCACAGATCGTGTTTGACCCTGATCACGCCATCCCCATGCCGATGGTGGGCCATGTAACGTCCAGCTATTACAGCCCGATACTCGAAAGCGGCTTTGCACTGGCGGTGGTCAAAGGCGGGCATCAGCGGATGGGCGAGATCGTCTATTTGCCGATGGTCGATGGCAAGACCCATGCCGCCGAAATTGTCAGCCCCGTCTTTTACGACCCCAAGGGAGAGCGCCAGCATGTCTGAACATACGTCTGCAAACACGGCGACCGGTATCAATATGTACGATGTTCGTCCTACCACCGAGGTGCCGGCGGAATCCCCGTTGGCCTGGTCGTACCGCCGCACGGGGCGCCCCAATGTTTCACAGCGCAGCCGCGTGGTGATCCGTGAGCGTGCCATTTTAGGCCATGTGGTGCTGCGCGGCGGTGCCATTGTGCTTGATGAAGCGGTCCGGCAGGTGCTCGGCTTTGGCCTGCCGGCACGCCCCAATACCCTCAGCCAGGATCAAAGCGGCGAGCGCTCTGCCCAGTGGCTCTCGCCGGACGAGTGGCTGGTCATCGTCCCCGGTGGCGAAGAGTTTTCCCTGGAAGCCAACCTGCGCGAGATGCTGGGCGACGCCCACTATGCCATCGTCAACGTCAGCGGTGGTCAGACGCTGCTTGAGCTCGAAGGCGAGGCCGCCACTGAGCTTCTGATGAAGTCGACGCCTTACGATGTGCATCCGGCGGGATTCCCCGTTGGCAAGGGCGTCACCACGGTCTTTGCCAAAAGTAACCTGATCCTGCGGCGTCCTGCCGAGGACCGCTGGGAGCTGGTATTGCGCCGCAGCTTTGCCGATTACCTGTATCGCTGGCTGCTGGATGCGGGCGAAGAGTATGCCATCGGCGTCGATGACTGATGAGTGGAGGCCGACCAGTGTCGGCCTCCACTCTTTCTTCACTGGGGGGAGACCTGCTATGCAAGATAAAAATAACCGTTGGATATTGGCGGCTCAGTGTACGAGTAGGCTTGGCACGGTCGATGTTGTCACACGATTTTTAAAAGAGCAGCGGTGTTACATCACCGAGCAGCAGTCGTTTGACGACCGACTCAGTGAGCGCTTTTTTATCCGCACGGAGTTCCGTCCCGAGGACGAGACGTTCGATGCCGACGCCTTTCAATCGGCGTTCGCCGAACGGGCAGCTGACTTCGAGATGAGCTTCGAGCTGACGGCACCCGAGACGCGTATACCGGTGGTCATCATGGTTTCCAAGGCGGATCATTGCCTCAACGACTTGCTCTACCGTTACCGCATAGGTCAGTTGCCCATCGATATCCGCGCGATTGTTTCCAATCACCCGGATTTGGCGCCCCTGGCTGAGTGGCATGATATTCCTTATCGCCATTTGCCGATTACCCCCCAAACCAAGCCGGAGCAGGAAGCGCAGGTCTGGGCAGAAATAGAAGCAGCCGGGGCTGAACTGGTCATTCTTGCCCGCTATATGCAGGTGCTCTCTAGCGGCATGTGCAAAAAGTTGACGGGTAAGGCGATCAATATTCATCACTCGCTTCTGCCAGGCTTCAAGGGGGCTCGACCTTATCATCAAGCCTACGAGAAGGGGGTCAAGCTGGTGGGGGCGACGGCTCATTATATTAACGATGACCTCGATGAAGGGCCTATCATTACCCAAGGGGTTGAGCCCGTCAGCCACACTGACTATCCGGAAGACCTGGTGGCCAAGGGGCGGGATGTCGAATGTCTGACACTCGCTCGAGCCGTTACCCTCCATGTGGAGCGACGTGTCTTCCTGCATGCCAATCGCACCGTGGTTTTTGACCGCTAGTCGTATAATGACAACACCGCTGGAAGGTAGATAAGCATGTCAATTAGTGTTTTCGATCTCTTCAAGATCGGCATCGGGCCATCGAGCTCGCATACTGTCGGCCCGATGCGGGCCGCGTTTGACTTCATCGGTGAGCTTGAAGCAAGTCAGCTGCTGAATGACGTCACCCGCGTCGAGGTGCACCTCTTCGGCTCTCTCTCTGCCACAGGCGTTGGTCACGGAACGGATCATGCCGTCATCATGGGCCTGATGGGGAAAAGGCCTGACGAAATCGACCCGGATGTTATTGGTCCCTCGATCAGCGCGTTAAAGGCCTCTGAGGTACTGCTTCTGAACAGCCAGTACAGCGTGCCCTTTCAGTGGCAGCGAGACATGCAGCTGTTCGAGGAAAGCCTGCCGCATCATCCCAACGCCATGCGGCTGATCGCCCATGGACAAAAAGGTGAGCTGTACCGCAATACCTATTACTCGGTCGGCGGTGGCTTTGTGGTGGATCAGGCCCAGGCAGAGCAGGGCCAGTTGGATAGCGATACCACGACGCTTCCCTATGACTTCCACTCCGCCGCCGACTTGTTGAATATGTGCCAGGAGAGCGGCTTGCGGATCAGTGAGTTGATGCTCGAAAACGAGCGTGCCTGGCGCAGCGAAGCCGAGATACGCAAGGGGCTTTGCGATATCTGGGAGGCGATGAAAGCCTGTGTGAACAAAGGACTTGAGGCTGAAGGCCTTTTGCCCGGCGGGCTGAATGTTCGTCGGCGCGCGCGCTTGCTGCATCAAAGGCTGCAGGCGGTGGATGAAAATCCGTCCGTGATCACCACGACGATGTCGGCGATGGACTGGGTCAACCTCTATGCGCTGGCGGTCAATGAAGAAAATGCCGCGGGAGGTCGCATGGTGACGGCGCCTACCAATGGCGCCGCTGGCATTATCCCCGCGGTATTGCACTACTACATGCACTTTCGCGAAGGGGCCAGCGAGCGGGATGTTGTCGACTTCCTGCTAGCGGCAGGTGCCGTGGGCATTCTGTGCAAGAAAAACGCCTCTATCTCGGGTGCCGAAGTCGGCTGCCAGGGAGAAGTTGGCTCTGCGTGCGCGATGGCGGCCGCTGGCCTTGCGGAATTGATGGGCGGCAGTGTGGCGCAGGTCGAAAACGCCGCTGAAATCGGCCTGGAGCATAACCTGGGGCTGACCTGTGACCCTGTCGGTGGCTTGGTGCAGGTCCCCTGTATCGAGCGCAACGCCATCGCGTCAATAAAAGCCATTAACGCCGCACAGATGGCACTTCGAGGTGATGGTGAGCACTTTATTTCGCTGGATAAGGTGATCCGCACCATGCGCGATACCGGCGCTGATATGCAGGATAAATATAAGGAAACCTCGAAAGGCGGGTTGGCGGTTAATACGATCGAGTGTTGATGAGGGGCCCGCCCAAGTTTGCAGGCGGTGAGAGGTGGCTTAACAATGTTACCTTACGTATGGATTCCCTAACGTGAGAAAAAGAAAAACATGATTTTATAAACGTGTTCATTCGGCCATGCTGTGGCAATGCCTCACAGCGATGGAACTGGACACCATGTTTGGACTAACAAGCACAACCACCTCTCAGGCTTCAGCGGATGCTGCTGGAGATCACGCGCCTGATGGCGTGCTGAATCAACATTATTGGATGCCGTTTAGCTCCAATCGAGATTTTCGTGCCAACCCGCGTATCATCACCGGAGCGGAAGGGCGTTACTACATTGATGACCAGGGCCGTAAGCTTTTCGATTCGCTTTCCGGCCTCTGGACCTGTGGGGCAGGCCACAACCGCGAAGAAATCCAGAAAGCCGTGGCGGCGCAGCTCGGCACTCTCGATTTTGCCCCCGGCTTCCAGATTGGCCATCCGCTGGCCTTCAAGCTAGCGGAAAAGGTGGCCAGCCTGACGCCTGCCGGGCTTGACCATGTGTTTTTCACCAACTCGGGCTCCGAGGCGGCCGATACCTCGGTCAAAATGGCCAAGGCCTACTGGCGCCTGAAGGGAAAGCCCGAAAAGACCCGCATGATCGGCCGCGCCAAGGGTTATCACGGGGTGAACATCGGCGGCACCAGCCTCGGCGGCATCGGCCCCAATCGTAAGCATTACGGCCCGCTGATGGACGTGACGCACCTGCCGCATACGCTCCAGGCGGGTCATGCCTTCACGAAAGGCCAGGCGGACTCAGGCGCTGAGCTTGCCGATGCGCTGCTCGACCAGATCGCGCTCCACGACGCCTCGACGATCGCGGCCGTTATCGTTGAACCGATGTCCGGCTCGGCGGGGGTGATCGTGCCGCCAAAAGGCTATCTGGATCGGCTGCGCGAGATCTGCACCGCCCACGATATTCTGCTGATTTTTGACGAGGTGATCACTGCCTTCGGGCGCAGCGGCGCGACCACCGGTGCCGAAGCCTTTGGCGTGACGCCGGATATCATGAACGTCGCCAAGCAGATCACCAACGGCGCCATTCCCATGGGCGCGGTAATTGCGTCCAGCGAGATTTTCGACACCTTCATGCACGCGGGCGGCCCGCAGCACGCCGTCGAGTTTCCCCATGGCTATACCTACAGCGCCCACCCGGTGGCCTGCGCCGCGGGGCTTGCTGCGCTTGACATGATGGAGCGCGACAACTTCCCCGCTCAGGTCAATGCCATTGCACCTACCTTTGAGCAGAAGCTGCACGCGCTGAAAGGCCGTCACCATATTGTCGATATTCGCAACTACGGCCTGGCCGGGGCGATTCAGTTGGCCCCCCGGGATGGCGATCCCACGATCCGCCCCCGCGATGCGCACATGGCGCTTTGGGAGGCAGGTTTCTATGTGCGCTACGGCGGTGACACGCTGCAGTTCGGCCCTCCGTTTGGTACCACCGAGGCCGAGCTGGAACGACTGTTCGACGCGGTGGCGACCACCCTGGATTCGCTGGCATAACCTATTTCGGAGCTTAAAAAATGAGTGTTGTTTCCCACCTGATTAACGGCGAGCTGGTTGAAAGTCAGCGCACGCTGGACGTGACCAACCCATCCACAGGCAAGGTGATCCGCCAGGTGGCAGACGCAAGCGCTGCCGACGTCGAGCAAGCAATAGCTGCCGCCCAGGCCGCGTTCCCTGCCTGGCGAGATACGCCG
Source organism: Vreelandella janggokensis (assembly GCF_031451615.1). Classification (NCBI taxonomy): domain Bacteria; kingdom Pseudomonadati; phylum Pseudomonadota; class Gammaproteobacteria; order Oceanospirillales; family Halomonadaceae; genus Vreelandella; species Vreelandella janggokensis. Next base: position 497,916 of record NZ_JARWAJ010000002.1, read on the forward strand.
CCCAACAAGCGCGCCCAGGTCATGTACCGCTTCAAGCAGCTGCTCGAAGATAACGCCGACCGCCTGGTACAGCTGGTCAGTGAAGAGCATGGCAAGACCCCGGAAGACGCCATGGGCGAGCTCAAGCGCGGCATCGAGAACGTCGAGTACGCCTGCGGGGTGCCGGAACTTTTGAAAGGCGAGTACTCCCATAACGTAGGGCCGGGCATTGATGCCTGGTCCAACTTCCAGCCGTTGGGCGTGGTGGCGGGGATTACTCCGTTCAACTTCCCGGCCATGGTGCCGCTGTGGATGTACCCCATGGCCATCGCCTGCGGTAATACCTTCATCCTCAAACCCTCTGAGAAAGACCCTTCGGCATCTCATGCCGTGGCAGAGTTGCTGTTAGAGGCGGGGTTGCCAAAAGGCGTGATGAATGTGGTGCACGGTGGTCGCGAAGCGGTGGAAACGCTGCTGGATGCCAAGGCTGTTAAAGCGATTTCGTTTGTTGGCTCGACCCCGATTGCCGAGACGATCTATAGCCGAGGTTCCGCCGCCGGCAAGCGCGTTCAGGCTCTGGGTGGAGCAAAAAACCACGCCGTGGTGCTGCCGGATGCCGATCTGGAGAACGCCGCCAATACGCTGATGGGCGCCGCCTACGGCAGTTGCGGCGAGCGCTGCATGGCGATCTCTGTCGCCGTATGCGTGGGCGATGAGACCGCCAATCGGCTGGTGGAAACCATGCTGCCCAAAATCGCCCATCTGAAAGTCGGCCCTGGCACCGAGACAGGCCTGGATATGGGCCCACTGGTGACGGCAGAGCATCGCGATAAAGTGCTGAGTTTCATCGAAGACGGTGTCAATGCCGGGGCAACGCTGGTTGCCGATGGGCGCAAGCTGACAGTCCCCGGGCATGAGGAAGGCTACTTTGTCGGCGGTTGCCTGTTCGATAATGTCACTGCCGAGATGCGTATCTATCAGGAAGAGATCTTCGGCCCGGTGCTTTGCGTGGTGCGGGTCGGCAGCCTGGACGACGCCATGCAACTGATCAACGACCACGAATACGGCAACGGTACCTGCCTGTTCACCCGCGATGGCGAAGCCGCCCGCCGCTTTACCGATGGCATTGAAGTGGGCATGGTCGGTGTTAACGTCCCGCTCCCTGTACCGGTGGCCTACCACAGCTTTGGCGGCTGGAAGCGCTCGCTGTTCGGCGACCTGCACGCTTACGGACCTGACTCGGTGCGCTTCTACACCCGCCGCAAAGCCGTGTCGCAGCGCTGGCCTTCCGTGAGTGAAGCGACACAGGCTGAGTTCTCATTTCCTGCCAATCAAAGTTGACGCGCCACAGTAACTAAGACATCTTCTCAGCACCGTCGCCCAGCGATGGTGCTTTTTTTGGTATGTACTTCAGGTCGACAAAGGGCAAAAACGGCGTGGCAAGAACTCAGGACGAAATTCGGCAAACCAACGTTAAAAAGATTCTTCAGGCGGCGGAACAGCTGTTTGCCGAAAAGGGCTACGCGGGAGCATCGATGGGCGAAATTGCCCAGTTGGCCGATATTCCCAAGTCCAACGTGCATTATTACTTTTCGACCAAAAAAGCGCTTTACCAGGACGTCTTGCTGGAGTTGCTGGAGGTATGGAAACAGGATGCGCTGTGTTTTGAGCTCTACGATGACCCCCGGGTCGTGCTTTCCACCTATATTCGCGCCAAGATGAACCACTCCCGCAATCGCGCCCACGGCTCAAAGGTATGGGCGGCCGAGGTGATGCAAGGCGCACCGATTCTGAAAGAATGCCTGCGCGACAACCTCTACGAATGGACCAAGCTCAAGGAAGCCAAGATCAGCGAATGGATCGAGTCGGGCCAGATCAACCCCGTCGAACCTTCCTACCTGCTCTATATGATCTGGGCCTCGACCCAGCACTACGCCGATTTCGACTACCAGATCTACCTGCTCAACGACGATCAACCGCTGGATGACCTGCAGTTCGAAAAAGCCGTGCAGTCGGTGACCACAGTGATTTTAAAAGGCATCGGCCTGACGGCGTGAGCCAGTAAGATACTCCCTTATAGTCAGTTCGATTAACCTAGTGGCCCGCCTGTCACCGTGGTCTTCAAGCCATCAATGATGGCTTGGCCATCTTCGTTCTTGAGCTCATCGTACCAGGCTTGGGTGTGAGTGGCGTCGTGCCCATGGATCATCGCGGCGCGCTTGCGGGCGCGCTGGACGATTTCGCCCACTCGGTCGACGCGCGCCCGGTCGTACTGGGCCAATGCACTGGCAATGGCCGCTGACGCATCCGCATTTTCTTCAAGTGACCGCTGCACTGCTTGGGCAAGTACCCAGGCATCTTCCATGGCTTGGCAGCCGCCCTGGCCTAGGTCAGGCGCCATGCCGTGAGCGGCATCACCCAGCAGGGCAACGCGGGGTGCGGTTAGTGAATCGAGCGGCGGGATATCGTAGATTTCCACCCGGGCCATGCGCGCCGGGTCAAAGTGTTCAATCAGCGTCTGTACAGGCTCGGCCCAGCCCGCGAAGTGTTCGCGTAATTCATCGCGGTAGTGGTCGGGGTCGTTTGTCGTACCGACAGGGAGAGGCACGTCGAAGAAGCAATAAAACTCCTGGGCGCCGTCATCATTACCACCTCTGCCCATGGGCATGAACGAGACCCGCTTAGCGTCCCCCACGTACTGGTCCCAGTGACTCAGCGGTGCCAAGGCTTCATCAGCAGGCACGCGGACGTTCCAGTTCACGTAGCCGACGTATTGGCGCTCCACGGGGTGGCCTACCAACTTGCTGCGCAGCTTTGAATGCGTACCTTCTGCCACGACCAGCAAGTCAGCATTCAGACTTTCGCCGTCATCAAAATGCGCCGCCACGCCGTCCTGGGTGACCGTGTAATCGTCACCGCGACGGCCAAACTGAATATTTTCATGACCTACTGCGTCCAGCAGTGTCTGTTGGAGGGCGGCGCGGGCAATCGGGCAGACGCGCTGGCCGACATCGCCAAACAGCGGTGCCAGGCTGAAGTCGGTCAAGGTCTGGCCGGTGTGGGTCAGGTAGCGCATCTGGGTCATCTCGCCGCTCAAAGCCTCGATGGTCTCACCCAGGCCTAGCTGGTGCATGACCTTGACGCCATTCGGCCATAGCGAAATCGCCGCGCCGACAGGGCGAATGGTCGCCACGCGTTCGACAACCGTGACGCGGTGCCCTTGCTGCTGGAAAGCCAGAGCGGTGCTTAGCCCGCCAATGCCCGCGCCGATAACGAGAATATGGAGAGAGGTGGTAAGAGGGCGGGGCATGACAAACTCCTAGAGCAGTGAAAGAGCACAATGAGCATTAATTCGACAAACCGGTCAACAGCCACATTGCGAAGGCTAACTGTATACAAGATTGAGGTTTAATGTACAGGTAATGGTCGGCCGGGCAGGCATTTACGGTGTGCTGGATAACTGAATTAAAAAGCAAAAAAATGCCTGTTACCCCCCTTGAAAACTGTCTGAATGCTCCTATTTTGCGATTTAAGAGGCGCTGCGATGGGATGTGGCGGCCTCTCTTCCCACAATCTGCTTAACGTAGGAGGTGTTCGATATGTTCGATGATCTCAAGCGTTTTGACGTTGGCTCGCCTCAGCGGCTGGACTGGTTCCGCCAATTGCTGGACGACTTCTTGCCCGACGGCAATGCGATGGATATTCGCGCTGTGCCCCATGGCAGCTTCCCTATGATCAATGTGGCCCGCAGCGACGAAGCCGTGCATGTGTATGTGTTTGCGGCGGGTCTGGCACCCTCGGATCTAGCCATTGATGTCCAAGACAATGTGCTGACCCTGCGTGGTAAGCGTGAGTCCGTCGTTGGCAATGAAGAGCGCGAGGGTTCTCGCCCGGTCTTCCGCCGCGAACGCGTCAGCGGTGAGTTCGTACGCGCCATTGCGTTACCGGATGGCGTGGATGCAGACCGAGCCGAAGCCCGCCATGCCCATGGTGTGTTCGAGGTGGTGCTGCCCAAGCGTGAGGAGCTCAAACCACGTCGTATCGATGTTCAAGCGGCTTAAGTCATGTTTATTGCTTGATAAGGAGGGATAAACCATGAATAACGTTGTTCGTTCATCAGATCGTTCACCGCTCCAACAGCGTACCGAGCAACGCGAGCAGGAAACGCTACTACCGGCGGTGGACATCATCGAGGAGTCCAGCGCCCTTACGCTGGTGGCGGATATGCCCGGCGTTACCCACGACACGCTGAAAGTAGAACTCGATAATAATGTACTGAGCTTGGAGGGCGAGATAAACCTGAACATGCCCGAAGGACTGAGTGCGCTTCACGCTGAAGTCCGCGGCCAGCGCTTTGCACGCCGCTTCAACCTCAGTCATGAAATAGACGGTGATGCGATTTCGGCACGGATCATCAATGGTGTGTTGACGGTAACGCTGCCCAAGAAAGATAGTCATCGCACGCGCCGTATCGAGGTACAAGCGGCCTAAAAGCTTGTGCTCTGCCGCCCCCGTACTCTGCTACTGCGTGGGGCGGTACTTTCCATCGTCGCAATTTAAGCTCTATGCTCTACATAAGGAGTGTTCGATACTTCCCTTATCGATAGAGAGGATTGCGTCATGACAGATATAACCGCGTTGCTCGGCAGCGATGCCGAGAGTTTGCTTAATCACACCTGCCAGGGCGTTCCCCGCGATAGCTTACACCTGCCCGGCCCTGATTTTATTGACCGCGTCATGGTGGATAGTGACCGCACGCCGGCGGTGTTGCGCAACATGCAGAGCTTCTTTAACCATGGGCGCCTGGCGGGCACTGGCTACCTTAGCCTGTTGCCGGTGGACCAGGGCATCGAGCATTCGGCAGGTGCCTCTTTTGCACCGAATCCGCGTTACTTTGACCCGGCCAATATTGTCGAGTTGGCGCTTGAAGGGGGATGCAATGGCGTCGCATCGACGCTTGGGGTGCTCTCTTCCGTGGCACGGCGCTACGCCCACAAGATACCGATGATGTTGAAGCTCAACCACAACGAAACGCTGAGCTACCCGGCCATGTATGACCAGACGCTGTTTGCCGATGTTGAGCAGGCACACGATATGGGCTGTGTGGCGGTGGGGGCGACGATTTACTTTGGTTCCCATGAAAGCCGTCGGCAAATCATGGAGATCAGCGAGGCTTTCGAGCGCGCCCACCAACTGGGAATGGTCACCGTGTTGTGGGCCTATCTGCGTAACCCGGCCTTCAAGCAGGAGGGGGCCGATTATCACGTTGCCGCTGACCTCACCAGCCAGGCCAACCACATGGCCGCCACGCTCAAGGCGGATATCGTCAAACAGAAGCTGCCGGAGAACAACGGTGGCTACAAGGCGGTCGGCTTCGGACATACCCATGAGAAAGTCTACAGTGAGCTGACCACTGATCACCCCATCGACCTGGCCCGCTACCAGGTCGCCAACTGTTTCATGGGCCGCGCCGGTTTGATCAACTCCGGTGGCGGCTCCAAAGGTCACTCCGATCTTGGAGAAGCGGTGCGCACGGCGGTGATCAACAAGCGGGCTGGTGGCATGGGCCTGATTTCCGGACGCAAGGCGTTTCAAAAAACGATGCCGGAAGGCATTGAGCTTCTGCATGCGATTCAGGATGTTTATCTTTCCAAAGACGTGACCGTCGCCTGACCATTAGACCCTCACGAATCAAGTTCGGGCAAAGGTGGGGCGCTTAGCATTTATCACTCATTGATTGATGTATTTCATAAGCGCCCCTGCCCACGACTAACGCGTCACCGCCCACCTGGACAAAACCGGCCTTGATGTCGCCATTGGCGGCAGTGTAAATAGCACTAGGCCGCCCCATCTCAACCCCCTGGTGAATCTTGCACTGCAAGGCATCTGGCTGAAGAGAGGCCAAATAGCCGGTCAATGCGGCGGCGGCGCTGCCGGTGGCGGGGTCTTCGCAAAGACTGTTCTCCATGGAAAACATGCGACTTCGAATCCGCATATCGGCATGGTGTTGCTGCACAGCGACATATAGGTAGACCTGCTCGGCACTGCTGTTGGCGACGGCATTTGCCCAACTGGTCGTTGAAATGCGCACGCTCTCTAAAGCGGTAATATCTGCAAGCTCGATCAAATGAAAGGGTAGTCCAAAGGAGGCCAACACAGGGTTACCAATCACCTGATGCTCCTTAAGCCCTAATAGCTCGGCGGCGGTTGCGTGATCAATACTGCTGGCCATCACTTTGGCCGGTTTTGCGGTCGTAAACGTCGCCCTTCCTTGGTCATAGCGTATCGCCAGTTCGCCAATGGGTGGCTGGAGCAACAAGGTTTGATCACGGTTCACAAGATGTAAAGCGGCCAGTAGATGCGCGGTGCCTACCGTGGGGTGTCCTGCAAAGAGCAGTTCCTGAGTGGGAGTAAATATCCGCATGGGGAAATGGTTCGGCCCGTTAGCGTCACCCAGGAAAACCGTTTCCGCTAGGTTCAGTTCATTGGCAAGTGCTTGCATGGTGCTTGTCTCAAGCTCTCCAGCCTCTAAAAAGACGGCCAATGGATTGCCGGTAAACGGCTGGTCGGTAAACACATCCAGCAGGTAATACTCAACGGTTTTCATAAGGCCCCCTGTTAACAGAAGAGTGCTTCCAAAACGGTTTACGGCCCTCGCTGTGGGCCTGTTCGCGGCTAATGCCGATATCCTCCAGCAGCCGGTCATCGAGCGTTAACAGATGGCGGCGACTGCGGCGGCATTGTTGATAGTAGCGAAGTTGATAACCTAGCTGGTAGCGGAGCAGGGTAAGGCTGAAGCGCGGCATGGCGAGTCCTCCGTGTTATTTGCCTGACCAGATTACTAAGTGCCGCTTTTTTGATACAGATATAGAATTTATTCTTTTTAAGATACAGATGGGCGTGATATACCTCTGTATGGCGGTTTTGGGGTACGTCTGTATCGTTGCCGGGCTGTGGGGAGTAGGGTGATATGACGCGCTATGAAGAAGTCGCGACCATTTTGCGGGAGCGTATCGAGCACGGTATTTACCGCGTGGGTGATCGTCTGCCGTCGATTCGTGCGGTCTGCCAGGAGCTGGACGTCAGCATTTCCACCGCCCAGGAGGCCTACCGGCAACTGATGGATGTGGCATTGATCGAGTCGCGTCCGAAGTCTGGCTACTTTGTGCTGCCAAGCCGGGTTCCCTCGGTACTGCCGTCGGTCTCTCGCCCGGCGCAGCGCCCGCTGGATGTTTCCCAATGGGATCAGGTGCTGGAACTCGTTGCGACTCAACGCGATGACGACCGGCTTCTGCTGGGGCGTGGGGTGCCCAATCTCGAGTATGAAACGCTGCGGCCACTGTCAAAAATCCTAGCTGGCCTGCATCGCAGCACTGATCTGAACGGATTCAACTACGACAAGCTGAATGGAAGCCCCGAACTGCGTCAACAGGTGGCGCGCTTGGCCATTGCGTCCGGCTGCTTGCTGCACCCGGACGACATCATGGTGACCACCGGCTGTCAGGAGGCGCTGGCCATTGCGCTGCGAACGCTTACCCAGCCCGGCGATGTAGTGGCCGTGGACTCACCCAGCTTTTACGGCACCATGCAGATTCTCAAGGCCAACGGCTTAAAAGCGCTGGAAATCCCTACCGACCCGCAAACGGGCATCAGTCTGGAAGCCCTGGAGCTGGCATTGGAACAGTGGCCGATCCGCGCCATACAGGTCACGCCCACCTACAATAACCCGCTGGGCTACACCATGCCTGAAGCACGCAAGCGGGCACTGTTTCAGCTCGCCCAGCGTTTTGACGTGGCGATTATCGAAGACGATATCTACGGCGATTTGTCATTCTCCCTGCCCCGGCCGCGCACTGTGAAATCCTTCGATGACGATGGCCGCGTCATGTTGTGTAGCGGCTTTTCCAAAACGGTGGGGCCGGGGTTGCGGGTGGGCTGGCTGGCGCCGGGGCGCTACCGCGACCAGGCGATGCATATGAAGTATGTCTCCACGGGTGCCTCGGCGACGTTGCCGCAGCTGGCCGTGGCGGAATTTGTTGCCAAAGGCCATTACGAACGCCACCTGCGTTATGCCACTCGCCAGTATCAGCGCCAGCGAGACATTATGATCAGCTGGGTGCAGCGCTACTTTCCTGAGGGGGCGGGCATCAGCTACCCCCAGGGCAGCTTCCTGCTCTGGGTAGAGCTACCCGCCGCGGTGGATTGCGTGCGTCTAAACGAACGCTTGGCAAAGCAGGCTATTCATGTGGCGCCAGGCTCGCTGTTTTCCGCCTCGGGCAAGTTTCGACAATGTCTGCGCCTTAACTATGCGTTTACGTTAACGCCTGCTATCGAAAGTGCCGTTAGAACAGTCGGGGAGCTTGCCTCCGAGATGGTGGAAGAAGCGCTGGCCCACGAAGCAAATCTCATAGATTAAGGGTGCTGCCACGTACCGGCGTCAAGCGGCCATGGTCGATAATAGGACCGGTTGGCTGGCCTCCGGGAGCGCCCCCCTGGGGCTCGACACTGACGGCTAAATCGGCAGTAAATAATTGCGCACGCAGCTCGTCACTGGGTTCCAGACGATGGCTACCTTGCTCGGGTAACAGGCCCAGCGAGACGGGCGTACCATCGGCAATCAACCACAGCTCACCGGTCTGTTCGCTGTCGACCTGGGTCGGTTGAACCGCTTGTACAATCAACTCACCCTCCTGGGTCGCGCTAATGATCCAGCCTGGCGTGCGTGATTCGTCCTGAACCACGAAGACGGCTTCTCCGTCTGGTAGTTGGGTCCGTTCAGCTTGTTGCCAAAGAAGGCCCAGCGCTAACGCGATCACCCCAAAACTGGTCGCCATGGTCTGCCATGCACCCAGGCGCTGCCACCAACGTAAGGGGGACGCGCCTGTCGCCTGTGTAATGCGCTGCCAGACCTCCTTGGGCGGTGTTTTAGGGTCCAGTTGCTCGTTGAACAGGTGCAGATATTCACGCCAGTCTTCCACATCATTACGTAGGTCATGGCTGACCGCCAACAGCGCTTCAAAGCGAGCTTTCTGATCGCTATCCAGCACGCCCAATACGTACTCACCAGCCGCAAGGTGGCGATCGTCAGGGTCGCTTAAATCCCATTGGTTAGACATGTTTTTAACCTCTCGAGTCCACGGCGGATCCAGCTTTTAACGCTGCCCAGCGGTTGGGACAGAGAGTTAGCAAGCTCGCTGTGCGTCATGCCCTGAAAATAGGCCATTTCCATTAACTGGCGCTGATGTCGACTGAGTGTGTCGAGGCAGTCGTTCAGTTTGTCATTTTGCTGATGACTGATGCTGTCATCTTCAGGGTCGTCGGTGCCTAATAGCGCTGCTAACAAGGGTTCATCGGTGGTGGTGTCCTGTGGCTTCTGGCGGCGCAGCCAGTCGATGCCAATATTGCGAGCGAGTGTGGAAAGCCAGGTCATCGGCTTGGCTCGCGTGGCGTCATATTGATCGGCGGCATGCCAGATTCTGATAAAAACATGTTGAAGGCAGTCCTGTGCAGCACTCTCGTCTCTTACTATACGCAGCAGTTGAGCATATAGATGCGCACTGGAGACGCGATAGAGACGTTCGAATGCGTTGCGGTCGCCCTGGGCGCAGCCGTTGAGTTGCTCGATAAGATACTGCTGGCGTTGTGTGGCATCTAGCATTCAGGCATCTCTGCACAGTTAACCGAAACGCCAGTCTTCGGGAGTCAGCCGTTGAAGGCAATAGGAGAGTGCTCAGCGGTGAATAAAAAAAATGTTGAGATGTTTGCATCCACTGATGCCTTGGGGCCGTAAGTATCAATGAGCTTGCATTGCTGAGCTCTTTTAATGACAACCAGGAGATGCCCCAATGAAACTCAAACTACTTACCGCTGGCGTTTGTGCCGCTGCCCTATTTACTGGCGCTGCCGTTGCTGGTCATGGCCCTACGACGGTAGGCGGCGCCAATATGCTTCCTGAGCGTAACATTATCGAAAATGCCGTTAATTCGGATGACCATGAGACACTCGTCGCGGCTGTTCAAGCCGCTGAGTTGGTTGATGTGCTGCAAAGCGAAGGTCCTTTTACCGTATTCGCGCCGACGGATGACGCCTTTGCGAAACTTCCCGATGGCACCGTTGATACGCTGCTGCAACCAGAGAATCAGGAACAACTTCAAACGGTTCTTACCTACCACGTCGTACCTGGCAATATGAACCGGGAGGCATTGTGGGAAGAAACCATGGAAAACGATGGCGCCGTGGCCTTTAAAACCGTCCAGGGCGAATACCTTACTGTATCGCGCAATGGTAATAACCTGATGGTCATGGATGCCCAGGGCAATAGTGCCAACATTACCGTTGTGGATGTCGCACAGTCGAATGGTGTTATCCACGTTATCGATAGCGTGTTAATGCCCTAAAGGTCTCGCTCACATCGGATAGTGACAATTATTCGTTTGAGGTTACGTTTGCCCACCGCCTGGCTTGCTAGGCGGTGGGTTTTTGCTGGCCGGTCGGCCGCAAAAATCCCTCCCGGGCGCGAGCTGCTTGTTCGCGAACGATACATCCTTCCGCGTGATCATTGAGCAGCCCCATCGCCTGCATAAAGGCAAACGCGGTTGTAGGGCCGAAGAACTTCCAGCCACGCTTTTTCAACGCCTTGGCAAGGGCAATAGATTCAGGCGAGGTGGTCTGGGACTGTGGTGGTGGTAGCGAAGAGGGGGCTGGTTCAAAACGCCAGAAAAACGCGGCCAGTGAGCCTTCCTGTTCGACCATTTCCTGGGCCCGCCTGGCATTGTTAATCGTTGCTTCAATCTTGCCGCGATGGCGAATAATGCCCGCGTCTTGAAGTAAACGCTGCACATCGTCTTCGCCAAAGCGGGCAACCTGATGGAAGTCGAAGTGGTGAAAGGCGGCACGAAAGTTGTCGCGCTTATTGAGAATCGTGCGCCAGCTCAAGCCTGACTGAAAGCTCTCCAGGCACAGCTTCTCGAATAGCCGCTGATCATCATCTACCGGAAAGCCCCACTCATTGTCGTGATAGGGTAATAATTCCGGCGCACCGCCACACCACTGGCAGCGGGGGTATCCATCGGGAGCGATAAAGTCGTTAGCCATCAGTGACCTGTCAATCGAACCATTCTTTCGCGGTACGCCACAGGCAGATACCCACGAAGTACACAGAGGTGACACCCCAGCCCCATAGTGCCCAGGCCGCGTGCTCGGGGGTGGAGAGTACCAGTGACGTGGCACAGACAAACCATGCAAGCGTCACGGCGATATTGAGCGGCATGAACAGGCGCACCCGGAACGGGTGAAGAAACTTCATCCGTGTCACGGTGAGGGCGGCCAGCAGGACAATCACGGCAAACGTGAACCAGGGCGGCAGATCGAGAATATAGACATAGACCGCGACGACGTTCCAGGCAGCAGGAAAGCCAACAAAGAAATTATCCTGGCTTTTCATATTGACGTTGCAGAAACAGAACATCGAAGACAGCAGGATGATGAACACTGTCAAAAGCCCAAGGTTGGGCGGTAGCTCAATAAAGGAGTAGATGAAAAGCGCCGGGATAAAGGCCCAGGTAAGGTAATCGATGACCATGTCGAGGGTTGAACCATCGAAATGGGGCAGCACGGTCTTGACGTCGAACTTGCGGGCCAGGGTGCCATCGAAGCCATCGACCAGCATTGCTGCGCCCAGCCAGAGAAGACAGGCAACCGGATTATTGTCGACCAGGGCGAGCATCGCCATCGTGCCGAGCAGAACGCCGCTGGCCGTGAAGGCATGCACGCCCCAAGCCTTACTTATCGAAGCGCGAGACTCTGTTTGCGAAGAGAACGGTTGAACCACGTTGACCCCATCGGGAACGCGTTGTCCCCTTGCTGGTTGATAGAAAGATGCGTGCGTAAAGAGCATTACCCTACTACAGGAAGGTACTCGGAGAATACGCGGCAGGCCATCAATTGATGGAGGGCGACGTTTGCTGTCATGTACTGCTAGGTAATGGTCACCGATTGCTTTATGGCCAAGTAGGCGTCGCTAAGCCATGCACCGGCGTTGGTAAGCTCGCATTCCGTTGAGCCCGCATAGCCGAGCACTAAACCAGGGCGCTTGTTCTCAGCAAGGTAATAGCGGGAAAGTGGCGAAAGCGTAATACCTTGCTTCTCGGCGCGTCTTACAAGCATGTTTTCTTCTTCTATGGTGTCGAGTTCGGCTAACAGGTGCATGCCCGCATGGCCGTCAGAAAGCCTAAGCCCTGCGGCCACTGCAGGCGCTAACGCCGCTCGCAAACAGGCTTGGCGCTGGCGGTAAGCGGCCCGCATCCGAGCGATGTGGCGAGTAAAGTGCCCGTTGGCAATGAATTCGGCGAGGGCCGACTGTACAGGGTAGTTACCCTCTCGGTGTAGGCGTGCGTGGGCCAGTCTGACGTCTTCGGCAAGCGCTTCAGGCACGACCAGATAGCCCAGGCGTAAGCCTGGATAGAGCACCTTACTGAAGGTGCCTACATAAATGACCGATGCCTGTTCAGCGAGGCCCTGGAGCGAGGGCGTTGGCGGCGTGTCGTAACGAAATTCGCTGTCGTAATCGTCTTCAATGATCCAACTGCCGGTGCGAGACGCATGCTCGAGTAACGTCAGCCGCCGGGGTACCGGCATGGTCACGCCGCTGGGATACTGGTGAGAGGGTGTCACGTAAATAAGCCGAGGGGCTGGCGCATTCTCTGGGGCAAGTGACGGGTTTACCCCTTCTTTATCGACGGGTATGGGCGTGACCGCCAAACCTGATGCCAGAAAACAGGCCTGAGCGCCGCCGTATCCCGGCTCCTCCATCCAAACCGAATCCCCATGATCGGTGAGTAATTGGGTAATCAGTTCAAACGCCTGCTGGGCGCCCTGGGTAATCACAATCTGTTCTGGTTGGCAGCGCACCGCGCGGGATAGTCTTAGATAGTCACAAAGAGCCGCCTTGAGAGCAGGTAGCCCGCCGCCGGTTTGATAATCCATCCATGACCGTTCCGCCTGATAATAGTGCCGACGTAACAACCGCTGCCATTGCTTGCGAGGGAACAGGTCGAGCGCAGGGACGCCAGGCGCGAAGGCGCGATGACCGTGGCTTAACGTTCCGCTTAGCGCTAATAGTTTGTTGCCTCGGTTTGAGTAGCGAACAGGCACAGGGGTTGGTGCCTCAGCCCTGGTTAACAGCGTAGGTAGGTCTGCTACATAGAGCCCTGCCCCTTGGAGAGCAATCAGCAGACCTTCCGCTAATAGCCGATCTGTGGCGGCTAGCACGGTATTGCGGCTAATACTCAAAGCGCGGGCCAAGTAGCGGGACGAGGGGAGCGCATCGCCTGCCGACAACTCGCCGTATTGAATCCACTCCTTTAGCGAGCGATAGAGCTGCTCAACCAGCGTAGCCGCTTCGTGCGGGTTTAGCCTTAGCGCCAGCGCTTCCGCAATCCAGTCGCCAGCCGCATCATGTCGTTTCACTGGTTCCCTCAAAATAGCGTTAAGTGGCTCTTTATCGTAGACCACTATAGCGGCAATCTGTGTTGAATCACCACCCAGTTGGAGTAGTCGTTATGGTTAACATTCGTTCGGCGGTACTCGAGGATCTGGAACCACTCAGTGGTTTACTCGATGGCTATCGTCAGTTTTATAAACAACCGAGTGATATTGACGCGGCGCGTGATTTTTTAGATCAGCGCATGGGGCTGGGAGATTCATTTATTCTGGTGAGCGAGAATAGTGAAGGAACGCTCACTGGTTTTGTGCAGCTTTACCCTGGGGTTTCCACGGTGGGCCTAAATGCCCGCTGGACGCTGAACGACCTCTTTGTGCTGCCTGACTGTCGTGATAAAGGCACCGGAAGGGCATTAATGGAAGCCGCTACACAGCTGGCTCACGATCACGGCGTCGCACGTTTGATGCTGATGACACAGGTCGAGAACGAGCGCGCCCAGCACCTTTATGAATCATTGGGCTGGCAGCGCAACGACGCGTTTTACGGCTATTTACTCGATATCAAATAAGGGCCAAGCGATGAAAAGCGAACATCAATCCGCCGTATTGGCGTTTCCGCCTGCTAACCCTACCGCCATGGCCGCGGCGATGGTCGACAAGCTCTGCTGGCACACGGATGCCTGGGATGTGGCGCAGGATTTGGCCAATGGCATTGCCGATATTGTGGTGATCGATACCCGCAGTTTTGAGCACTACTGTGCCGGGCATATTCCTGGGGCAATCAGTTTGCCGCATAAAGAGATGACGCCAGAGCGCTTGGCTGAGCTGGATAACACCCTTGTCTATATCACTTACTGCGATGGCATTGGCTGTAACGGCTCAACCAAAGGCGCCTGGAAGCTGGCAAGCGCAGGGCTGAAGGTAAAAGAATTGCTCGGAGGGTTGGATTTTTGGCGTCGTGACCAACACCCCATCCAAACAGGTGAGCAACAGGGAAGTTTAATCAATGCAGAGCCTGTGGCATGCGGGTGTTAGCTTAGTAATGGTAGCGGCAGGCAATAATAGTGAGAGTGGATGCATCAACGGCATAAACCAAGCGATGTGTGTCGTCGATGCGTCGCGACCATAAGCCTGAGAGGTTTTCCCTGAGGGGTTCTGGCTTTCCAATGCCCTCGAAGGGAGAGCGTTGCGTATCTGAGATAAGTTTATTGATGCGCTTTAAGGTCTTTTTATCCTGCCCTTGCCAATAGAGGTAGTCACTCCAAGCTTCATTCGTCCAGCACAACAAACGACTATTCATCTATTAGTTCCCTTGATTGCGCCTGCCCCGCACGGTACTGAGCAATGGACTTATTTAAGTGCTCCGCGTTAGCGGGTGAGCGCATCAAGTAAACGGTTTCCATAAGGCTGTTGTAGTAGTCGAGTGACATGACCACTGCATCTTCTGCGTCGCGGCGGGTAATAATCGTGGTATCGGCATCATTGACGACACCGTCCAGTAAGCTTTTCAGGCCGTTCCGCGCTTCGGTAAACGATATAACACGCATACTTTATCTCCTGTACATTGAATGGTACAAGTATAGCGCTCTACTCCAACATGTACAGTATAAAAGACATCTTTATTGTTGTGATGGACTGGATTACTCCACCTTCTCCGGCAGCTTGCACACATCTACCCACTGGCCATTGACCAGCTCGGCCAGTCGCTTGGGGCTCAGGCGCACGGCGCTATTGGATGAGCCGGCGGCGGGGAGCACTTCTTCAAAGGCGTGGAGCGATTCATCGCAGTACACCGGCAGGTCGGTGGCGAGGCCAAAGGGGCAGACGCCGCCGACCGGGTGGCTGGTGAGTTCCATGACGGTGTCGGCGTCGAGCATCTTTGCCTTGCCGCCGAAGGTGTCGCGAATCTTGCGGTTATCAATGCGCGCGTTGCCGCTGGCGACGATCAGCAGCGGTTTTTCACCCACCCGAAACGCCAGGGTCTTGGCAATTTGACCAGGGGCCACTCCATGGGCATCAGCGGCGAGCTGCACCGTGGCCGTGCTGGTTTCAAGCTCCTCGATGGTCACATCCGGGGCATGCTCGGCAAAAAACTGGCGAACGGTCTCGACGCTCATCGTGAAATCCCTGTGTTGGCTGAATGGTTAACCTAACGCGATTGGATTGTGTTAGCCAAGCCACGGTGGCGTGGTGATTCTGGCCGGCTCGCGCTGCATGATGATCTCGCCGTGGCGTACCGAGAGCAGCACCTCGCCCTGGGTGCGCAACACGCTGTAATCGTCCTCGCCGTCCAGCAGGTTGAAGCTGGCGGGTTTGCCCACTTCAATGCCGTAGCGTGATTCGATATCGAGGGTGCGCGCACTGTTGTCGGTGATCAGCGAAAGCGACTGGCTGAAATCCTGATAGCCCATCATGTGGCAGATATGCAGGCCAAAATCCAGCGTGCGCAACAGTTTGCCGTTCCCCAACGAGTACCAGGGGTCGACGATGGAATCTTCGGCAAAGCACACGTTGATGCCTGCCTCGTTGAGCTCTTTCACCCGGGTCACGCCGCGTCGCTTCGGGTAGCTGTCGAAACGCCCTTGCAAGTGAATGCTTTCGGTGGGGCAGGAGACAAAGTTGATGCCTGAGCGCTTGAGCAGCAGGAACAGCTTGGAGCAATAGGCGTTGTTATAGGAATGCATCGCCGTGGTATGGCTGGCGGTGACACGGCTGCCCAGGTCGTGAGTCAGCGCTTCATGGGCCAGCACTTCGAGAAACCGCGAGTTGGGATCGTCGATCTCGTCGCAGTGGACATCCACCAGGCGGTCGTACTTGATCGCCAGCTCGATCACCCGCTGCATGGAGGCCACCCCCAGCTCGCGGGTGTATTCGAAGTGGGGGATGCCACCGACCACATCGGCACCGATGTCCAGCGCTTCTTCCAGCAGTTTTTCGCCCCCAGGGTAGGAGAGCAGGCCATCCTGCGGGAAAGCGACCACCTGAATATCAATCTTGTCTTTCAGTTCGTCGCGTAGGGCGCACAGCGTTTTGATGCCAATCAGGCTGGGGTCGCTGGTATCGGCGTGGGTGCGTACAAACTGAACGCCGTTGCCGATCAGCAGGTTCAGCGTTTTAAGTGCCCGCTCGCGAATATCGGCTTCGGTGAGCATCGGCTTACGCTCGCCCCAGCGCTCGATGCCTTCAAACAGGGTGCCACTCTGGTTCCAGCTTGGCTCGCCCGCCGTCAGCGCCGCATCCAGATGAATATGCGGCTCGATAAACGGCGCACAAAGCAGTTTACCGCCTGCATCAATCTGTTCTTCGCGAATTTGGTCGTCGCTTGTGGTTAGTGGTGCGTCCTGGGCCGTAATCGCTGTGAATATACCGTTCTCGATCTCAATACGGTAAAGCTCGGGGCGTTGGCGTAGCCGGGCGTTGATAATCTGTATGCTCATATAAAAAAATGGCTCACTTATTGTTTGGCAACAGAGGGAAGGCTATCACCCAGCGTAGCGTGATTGATGCGCAACAGCACAGCATAGCTTCCTGCTGCGACCACGACGCCCACTAGCGGCGGCAGTAACGGCGAGAAGTAGGCGGCGCCAGCGCCTAGCGCATAGGCGGCTAAGCCACGGCGGTTAAAATCGGGTAGCTGAGCGCGTTCAAGCGCTGGATAGCGACCTTTATGCTTGAGCCAGAAGTCCGCCATGATCACGCCGCCCATGGGCGGAATAAAGGTGCCCAAAAGCACCAGGAAGGGGATCAGCAGGTTGTACATGCCGCCGACCGCCAGCACGGTCCCTATCGCCGCACCGCCTACCGTGACCAGGCGGCGTTTTTCGGTGCGTAGCAAATTGCAGCCCGCGACGGCAAAGTTGTAAATGGTGTTGTCCTGGGTGGTCCAGATATTCAGAAACAGCATCAGCACGGCGATGGTGACAAAGCCCTGGGCGATCAATACATCAACAATATCTGCTTGCTGGTAGATCATGGTGCCAAGTGCCCCGGTCAGTACCATTAAGCCGTTACCGATAAAAAAAGCCGCCATGGTAGAGATGACGGCAATTTTGGGTGTCTTGGCGAAGCGGCTCCAGTTGGTCGCCTGGGTGCCGCCGCTGATAAAGGTGCCAATGATGACGGTAATCGCCGCGGCCACGCTCATGCTCTCCGTGGGTGTTTGCTGGCTTAACCCGGCAAAGCCGCGCGCATCCACCAGTCCGGTGAAAAGGCTGATCAGGATAAACAGCATCATGGCGGGCACGGCAAAGCGTGAAAGCCAGTCCATCCCCTTGTAGCCGATCATGGCGGTGACGCAGAAACCAAAGCCAAACAGCACCATTAAGGGGATTTCCAGCCATTCGGGCATCCCGGTGGTGCGTACCAATACCAGAGCGATCGTTGCCGTGCCCCAGGCGTACCAGCCAATCTGGGTAAAGCCGAGGATGAAATCAGACAGCTTGCTGCCTTTTTCGCCGAAGCAGAAGCGCCCCATCAGCACTGAATTAAGCCCGCTTTTACAAGCGATATAGGCAAGTGTAGCGGCGTAGGCACCCAGTAAAAGATTACCCACCAGAATGATCCACAGCAGTTGGCCGATCGAGAAGGCCTGACCCAGGGTGCCCCCTGCCCACATGGTGGCGGTAAAGAAGGTAAAGCCGAGCAGTACCGCTGAAGTGGAGAGCAGGCCCTTGCGGGCGCTTAGGGGGACTTCGCTGAGGGGGTAATCTGAATGATGCATGGCAAGCTCCAGGAGAAAGAACATTCATCCAGTGTAGGAAGCAAACCGTATGCCAAGGTGGTTAAATTTAGTGTGATTTCTCCAACAGGAGTCCGCGCATCAATGTTTCGACGATGCTGCCACGGTCGGCATCCAATGAATACTGATGGGTGTCTTGCAGCCAATCAAAGCAGGTGCCAATCAAGAACCCGTGAAACTGTCGACGAGCGCTTGCGGGCGTCAAGTCTGCACGCAACTGGCCCTGCTGCTGGACCTGTTCGAACAGTTGCTCGACCCTGGCTTCTGCATGCTCGGAAAGCCGTGTAATCATGCTGATACGCGGGTGGTCGTCTTCAAGTTTTTCGCAGCGGTGCAGCACGATGGTGGCAGCCCGTTGCAGCGGCAAATCGTGGCAGATACCCGCCAGCGAGCGTTGAGCGATGTCGCGCAAACACTCTACCGGTGTCGTGCCAAGCTGTTGCACGGCGTGGTCAACGATTTCATCCAGCGGAATGCGCACCCGCTCGAGTAACGCATCAAAAAGTGCGGCCTTATCCTCAAAGTGCCAATAAATCGCCCCACGGGTAACGCCCGCTGCCTGGGCAATATGCGCGAGTGTGGTGCGAGAAACCCCCTGGGCGAGAAAAGTGGTTTCTGCCGCGTCCAGGATAGTTTCCCGGGTGCGTTCCGCGTCGGCCTTGCGGCGGTTCATGGCGGCTCCTGATCCAATACGTGACATTATTCTGGCATTGATCGCTGGCAAAGTCGCCAGCGAGTGATTAGTATACACTTCACTGACATTCATGAATGTCAGTGAAGTGTATACCACTGTCTGTTCATTGGGAATGCGGCGTTTGATCGTCATCAAGGAGCTTATCGTGCCCGTTACTTTTCTTCGCTTGCTGCCGGTTATGATGGTCTTGCTCGTGCTGGTGGGTTGTGATCAGCCTGAGGCGCAGTCAAACGAGGCGCCCAGGCCAGTGAAATTGGTAACGCTGGAAGCGGCGAATGCCACGGCGCTTAGGCAGTTTCCGGCACGCGTTGAAGCCACCACGCGCAGCAACCTCTCGTTTCGCATGGCAGGCGAACTGATTGAGCTCAACGTAAGTCCCGGTCAAAAGGTGTCGGAAGGCGAGGTCATTGCGCGTATTGATAACCGTAATGCGCAAAGCGAGCTGGATAGCGCCCGCTCACGCCTGGAGCTTGCCAAGGCAAACCTGGAACGCATGCGTTATACCCTGGAGCGTGGCGCGGTTAGCCAGTCTCGGTTTGATGAGGCAGAGAGCGAGTGGCGGGCGGCCCGCGCCACCTTTGAACAGGCTGAAGAGCAGGTCGAGCATACCCAGTTGCGTGCGCCCTACGATGGTGTGATTGCCCAGGTGCCGGTGGATAACCGGCAGATTGTCCAGGTGCAGGAAACAGTCGCCGTCATCCAGCAGCCGGGGCAACTGGACGTGGTCTTTCACCTTCCCGAGCAGATTGTCCAGCGCATGCCGCGCCGCAACGGCATGCCCTTTGGTGATGCGTTAGCCTATGAAGTGAGCTTTGGTAACAGCGATAACCTTTACCTTGCCCAGCTAGCTTCCTATACCACTCAAGCCAGCGCGCAGAGTCTGGCGTATGAAGTCACGCTGACGCTGCCCCAGCCGGATGACATCACGCTACTGGATGGCATGAGTGCCACCGTGCGCCTGGATTTGAGCGATCTGTCGTCTGAACCTTCGGCGCCACTATGGTACTTGCCTGCCGAAGCCGTGAGTTATGCAGGCGATAATCCTGATCAGGCCCAGGTATGGCGCTTTATCAAACCACAAAGCGTTGAGGCAGTGCCTGTCGATGTTGGCCGCCTGACCTCCAAAGGACTTGAGGTCAGCGGCGATTTGTCCGCGGGTGACCGGATTGTGGCCGCCGGTGCACATCGCTTGCACGCGGACATCCAGGTGACCCCGTGGGAAAAAGAGCGGGGGCTATAACATGGTTGATTATTTTTTACGCCACCGGGCCGCCAGCTATTTGATGACCGTAGTACTGCTCGCCGGCGGCGCGCTTGCGTTTTTAGGTATGGGGCAGCTCGAGTTCCCCGAGTTCACCATCCGCAATGCGTTGATCACCACCCAATATCCCGGCGCGACCCCTGAAGAAGTAGAGCAGGAAGTCACTTCGACGCTGGAAGAGTCGATCCAGGGGATGTCGTCGATCAAGCGTATCAGCTCGGTAAGTTCCGACGGCCTCTCGCAGATTACCGTCGAGCTTGAAAGCACGGTACAGAACGAAGAGCTGGAGCAACTTTGGGATTCGCTGCGTCGTAACGTTCAGGACGCCCAGGCAGCGTTACCGCCGGGAGCCAGCCAGTCCCGAGTGAACGACGATTTTGGCGATGTATTTGGCTTTATGGTCAACCTGACCGGCGAAGGCTATAGCATGCCCGACCTTGCTGACCATGCCGATTTTCTCAAGCGTGAGTTGGCGCTGGTCGACGGGGTTGAAAAGGTATCGCTCGGCGGCGAGCACGAAGAGCGCATTTTTATCGAGGTCGACCGTGAGAAACTACGCGCGCTCAATATTCCGTTAACCCGCCTGCAACAGTTGCTCGACACGCAGAATGCGGTCGCCGACTCGGGGCATCTCGAACAGGATGGACGCCGCTTCCGTATTACCCCCACTGGCAGCGCGGCAAATATCGATGACCTGCGCGCGCTTATCGTCAGCGAGGGCGATGGCGAACTGGTACGGCTCAGCGATATCGCTGACATATCGCGCGAACTGGCGGAGCAGCCCCAGCAGCTTTACCGCGATATGGGTCGGCCGGCGATGTCGCTGGGCGTCTCCTTTGAAAGCGGTGTAAACGTGGTCGAGGTGGGAGAGCGACTGCAGCAGCGTCTGGATGAACTTCAGGCCCGCACGCCACTGGGAATGGAGCTCAACGTGGTTTACGACCAGCCCCAGGTGGTCGATGAAGCCGTATCGGGCTTTTTGGTCAGCCTGATCCAGGCGGTGGCCATCGTCATCGTGGTGCTGATGCTGTTTATGGGATGGCGCAGCGGCCTGCTGATGGGGTTCATCCTGCTGATCACCATTATCGGCACCTTCATGCTGATGCGCTTCCATGGGTTGCAACTGGAAAAGATATCGCTGGGCGCGCTGATCATCGCCCTGGGTATGCTGGTGGATAATGCCATCGTGGTCACCGAGGGCATGCTGGTGGGCTTGAAACGCGGTAATACGATCCGCGAATCGGCCCACCAGGTGATTCGCCAGAACGCCTGGCCGTTGCTGGCCGCCACGCTCATCGCCATTGCCGCCTTTGCCCCGATTGGCCTGTCGCCGGATACCACCGGCGAGTTCATCGGCTCGCTGTTTTTCGTGCTGCTCTACTCGCTGCTGCTCAGCTGGATTACCGCACTGACGCTGACCCCTTTCTACTTCAAGCTGTTCTTCCGCAATGTGGCGCCTGGCGATGGCCAGGAGGACCCCTATAAAGGCATTGTGTATCGCGTTTTCAGCCGGGTGATTATCACCGGCATTCGGTTTCGCTGGGTCACGCTGGTGTTGGTGGTGGCGATACTGGCCGGGGCGGTGGTCGGCTTTGGCTCGGTGAAAAACGCCTTCTTTCCGGCGTCCAACACACCGATCTTTTTTGTCGATTACCGCACGCCGGAAGGCACGGATATCCTCGAAACCCAGCGGCGCGTTAGTGAGCTGGAAGATAGCGTGATGGCGATGGACGGCATTCGCCATCTGACCACCACCGTGGGCGGCGGTGCACAGCGTTTTACGCTCACCTACTCGCCGGAAGACCGCTACTCGAGCTACGCGCAGCTGATTGTCGAAACCGACGATAAAGCCACCCAGCGTGAACGGATGGCCGATGTTGAGGAAGTGCTGAAGCGCCACCATGGTGATATCGACTATAAAATCGCCCCGCTGGAAGTCGGCCCCGCGCCGAAAGCCAAGCTGGAGGCGCGCTTTTACGGCAGCGACCCGGAAGTGTTGCGTCAGCTGGGTTATCAGGTTGAGGCCATGTTCCGCGATACGCCGCATATGACCAGTGTGCGGACCAGCTGGGGTAATCGCGTTCAGGCCATCGAACCGGTATTTATGGAAGACACCGCGCGCAGACTGGGCGTGACCCGCGAAGACCTGGCCGCCACGCTCGCGTTGAGCACCAGCGGCAGCCAGGTGGGTATTTATCGCGACGGTAGTGACCTGATTCCCATGGTGGCGCGGGCGATCCCCAGCCAGCGCCACGACGTGGACAACCTCGGCTCGCTCAATGTGTGGAGCGAAGAGCAGGGGCGTTATATCACCGCCGACCAGGTGATCAGCGATATCAGGACCCAGGTGGCAGACCCGCTAATCAAGCGTCGCAACCGCGAACGCATGCTGGCGGTATATGGCGAGCCGGACCCGTTAAGCGGCGTGACCGCCGCCAGCGTACTGGCCGAGGTTCGTCCCGAGGTGGAAGACCTGGAGCTGCCGCCAGGCTACCGACTGGAGTGGGGCGGCGAGTATGAAACCGCCGGCGAAGCCCAAAGCGGGTTGTTCTCTTCGCTACCGCTGGGGCTGGTGATGATGTTTATCATCACCGTGGTGCTATTCAACAACTTCCGCCAGCCGCTGGCCATCTGGTCGCTGGTGCCGCTGACGATTATCGGCGTGGTGGGCGCGCTGCTGCTGACCGGCTTGCCGTTCTCGTTCATGGCGCTGCTCGGCACGCTGAGTTTGATCGGCATGGTGATCAAGAACGCCATCGTGCTGGTAGAGGAAATCAACGTACAGCTACCGTTACACCAGGACCGCTACCATGCAGTGGTACGCGCCGCCATCAGCCGTGTCAGGCCTGTCGCCATGGCCGCGCTGACCACCATGCTGGGCATGATCCCGCTGATCAGCGACGCCTTCTTTGCCAGTATGGCGGTCGCGCTGATCGGCGGCCTGGGCGTCGCCACCTTGCTGACCCTGGTGGTGTTGCCGGTGGTCTACTGCGTGCTATACCGGATCAAGGTTCACGCCGACGCATAATCCTGCCAACGGTTTTGTGCTCTTCGCTGCCCCCGTCGCTACGGCCACGGGGGCAGCGCTGTCTCTTCCCGCCATGACGCCGTTATTTCATTGTTTTCTAGGCGCAATCGTGCGCCCGACGTGATGAAGCGGCAGTGCCAAAATTATATTAGTAAATAATGGAATAAGCGCCGTTATAGTTTAAATACACATTATTGAATGTTATTCGATAACATAGGTTAAGTTTAAAATTTTGTTCATAGATAAACAGTTTCTGGCTCTTGGTTGTGTAAAAGAGTTGGGTACTTAAAGAAGTTTGGGTTTTCGCTAAAGTGGCATTTATCTCGGCCGATAAAGTTTTGCGCACAAGATAAAAGATTGTTCTTATAATCCAAGCCATCGTTCAGTCTGCGGCTAGGTTATCAAGATCATCTAAAGTGAATATACCTAGCCAGGAGCAGTACCGAACTATGAACCGTCTACTCAGCAATGTGTCCGTCAAAATGGGGTTAACCCTCGTTCTTGTTATCTTTTCGTTATTAATTATCGTTATCGCCTTTCTTGGTTATCGAGCGGGCGAAGAGGGTAGCTCTTCGCTTAGAGAAGTGGACCGTGCGGCGGATCAAATGCGCGCGGTTAACCAAGGCCAGTTATCGGTAGCAAACGCACAGCTTTTCTATGTAAACAGTTTTGTCGCGAGTTATGAAGGCGATGCTCGCTCGGCCCGTCAATACCTGGCGGAAGCTCAGGACATGCAGGAAAGTGCACGAGATCATTTTGACCAATTTGAGTCGATCGCGGTGCCGGCGCCTCGTGTAGACACCTTGATAGCAAGCTTCGAACGCCTGATCGAACAGGGGCTGATGCCCCAGGAAGTGGCGCTGGCCGCCAGTAACGAGGACGCTTTTCGCAACGCAAGAGAAACGGCCAGTGATTTGAATCAGCAGTTCATCGAGGTGAGCAGGGCTTACAACGATTACATGGCAGAGCACAACGGCATTATGGTTGCTGACTATGAAAGCGACATGCAGCTGATTGGCTATATCGATATCGCCGTGTTGATACTGGCGGCATTAATGGTGCTGTTCGTTCGCATCGCCATGGTGGGGGCGATTGTCAAGCCGCTCAATGAAGCGGTAGGACACTTTGAACGTATTGCGCAAAATGATCTCTCCGGCAGTGTCAGTTCGCGGGGCCGCAATGAAATTGGCAAGCTGTTTAGTGCCATGCAGCATATGCAGAGCAACCTGGTTAAAACAGTCACCGAGGTGCGCAATAGCAGCGGTTCGATTCATATTGGCGCGCGGGAAATTGCCAGCGGCAACGCCGATTTGTCCTCGCGTACCGAGCAGCAGGCGGCATCGCTGCAAGAGACCGCAGCAAGTATGGAACAGCTAACGACAACGGTGAAACAGAACGCCGATAACGCTCGTCATGCGACCCAGTTAGCGCAAGATGCGTCCACCACGGCAAGCAGTGGCGGCGAGGTGGTAGAGCGAGTCATTACCACCATGCACGGCATCTCGGACAGCTCCAAGAAAGTCACGGATATTATCAGTGTTATCGACTCTATTGCCTTCCAGACCAATATTCTGGCGCTTAATGCGTCGGTGGAGGCAGCACGCGCGGGTGAGCAGGGTCGCGGCTTTGCAGTCGTGGCAAGCGAAGTACGTAACCTGGCCAGCCGCAGTGCTGACGCTGCCAAAGAGATCAAGGCATTGATCGAGGCGTCATCAACCCAGGTGAAAGAAGGTTCGGTATTAGTCGAAAACGCCGGGGAAACCATGCGCGAGGTGGTGTCGTCGGTGCGCCGCGTGACCGATATCATGGATGAAATATCGGCCGCTTCTCAGGAGCAGAGTTCAGGTATTGAGCAGGTGAACCAGGCGGTTAGCCAGATGGACGAAGTCACCCAGCAGAACGCCGCGCTGGTTCAAGAAGCTTCATCGGCGGCAAGCTCGTTGGAAGATCAGGCGGCCAAGCTGGAAAGTGTCGTTTCAGCCTTCCGTCTGGCGGAAGGGGAAAGCCGCACCCAGCATGCCCCGCTCGCCGCGCCCCAAACGCAACCGGTGCTCAGGCAGCCCGCCACCCAAGGGGTGAAAAAGGCGAAAGTAGCGGCAAGCGCGGACCAAGAGTGGGAAGAGTTTTAGTATCAAGCCTGCAGGCTGACTGGTGAACCCTTGGTTTAATTCGCCTAGTGCTGGATAACCAGTGATCGCACGCAAAACGCCACCGCCCTCACTCTGTGCGGGCGGTGGCGTTTTATAGGGCGTTGATCAAGAGGAAGTCGTCGGACTAAAAGTCGAGGCCATGCGCCTACCGTCTGCTAAAGTGCCTTCCTCAGACTCCATTGATACGCTAAATGCTGGGCTGATGACGGAAGCTTAAAACACGGAGGCCTCACTGGTGTGCTACCCACCCCCTTCAATGAAGTCGCTAATTGCCTTCGAGGCCACGGCGCGTCTGGGTTCGATGACGGCGGCGGCTGACGAGGAGCGCGCGACCCAGCCGACGATCTCGCAGCGTATTCGCGCGTTAGAAGAGACGCTTGGACTGCCCCTGTTTGATCGTCAAGGCGGCCGCCTGGTGCTTACCCCTCTGGGAGAGCGTTTCTATCGGGAGATGGCCCCCAACCTCAAGGCGATTCGTGAAGCCTGCGAAAGAGTCATCCACCAGGGAGCACGGCCCGCGCCCAGCGTGTCGATCGCGGCGGGTGCGGGGTTTACCCACCTGTGTTTGTTACCATTGCTGCCAACGCTCAAACAGGCGTTTCCGACGTTGACGTTCAAGCTGGTGACGGTTGATCGTGCTGACGACCCTGAACTGCAAGCGGCAGATATAGCGATCCGTTTTGGCCCTTATATACCCCAGGAAGAGGCGGTGTTGCTGGCCAAAGAAGCGGTGTTCCCCGTATGCAGCCCTGACTACGCGCATTCGCAGGGTTTGACGGGCACGCTGACGACAGCGCAGCTTTCCCGTCTGGCGCTATTGCACCAGGATATCAAAGATCCCCGCTGGCTCGATTGGGCACAGTGGTGTCAGCAGGCGGGGATGGGCCTGACGACGCCAAGAGACGAGGTCTTTGCCTACCATAATTATGCCCTGTTGCTGAATGCGGCTCTCGCGCACCAGGGCGTGGCACTGGGTTGGTCACCTCTCGTCAAGGAGTATCTGGCAAGCGGTCAGCTGGTGGCGCTCTCCCCGTGTGTGACCCGTGATGATTACGGTTACTGGCTCAGCGTCAAGCATCACCGCAGTGCCGTCATTGCGCCGGTCAGCGATTGGCTCATCAAAGCCATCGGTTAGCCGGTCTGCCCGACCGGCTATTGCGTTCTCCCGTCTGCTCAGGAGAAAGGGTGAATGCCACGCCACGCCAGTGGCGAGCGTCATCATTACGCCAACGGATGCTCTTCCCCAATAACGGCGGGATCGAAGGGTGTGCGTGAAAACACGCTGCGCAACATGGGTTCGAAGTACTCCAGCGGAGGCGTGGGGTAGTCAGGGTCGAAGGCCGCCTGATCATAGCGCTCGCAGAAGTCCACGCAGCTCTGGTACCAGGGATGATCCCGGTAGCGGTCACGCTCGTTGGGATCTTCGCCGAAGTGATGGGCGTAGTAGACTTTCTGGAAGAGGCCATGGTGGTGCACGATCCAGGTGACCTCGGCGCGGACGTAGGGGCGGATGATCGACGCGGCCAACTGCGAGTGATTATAGGGCGCCAGTTCGTCGCCAAGATCGTGTAGCAGGGCACCAATGATCATATCCTTATCGGCGCCGTCTGCCTCGGCACGGGCGGCTGTCTGGAGCGAATGCTCCAGGCGTGTTACCTGATAGCCGCTCAAACCGAGCTCGAGATGACGCAATGCCTGCAGGATGCGGTCGACCAAGCCTTGGTTGAACTCGTCTTCAAGCTGTTCGAGGAAGACGTATTCCTCGCGAGTGCCGTCTTTCATTTGCCGAAACTGAACCTGTTCCATGTTAAGCCACCTTTCCCATTAAACCTTGCTGTTTCATCAGGCTTGCGAAGCGTTCGCGCGGACCATCGGTGTCGAGATAGCACCCCTGTACATGGCGATGGCCCTCGTCGGTGTTGTAACTCGTTCGCCCGTGCAGAACTCGGCTGTTGTCGAACATCATCAAATCGCCAGCGGCGAGGGGAAAACGCACTTCGTAGGCGGGATCCGTCAACAGTTCACCGAGGCGTTGACGCGCCCGATGAAAGAGCCGTGTCTGGGCATCGGAGAGGAGCGGCAGGGCATCCAGGCGAGGACTGTAGTGAACGCCGGTGGGATGGCCGTCGTCGTTGGTCTGGATCATGGTGCGATGGGTGACCAGCTCAGTACCGGCATCAATGAAGCGAAAGCGCACCGGGGTACGCTTGAGCAGCGCGTAACCCTCGGGGTTTTCCGCGCGCAATTGCTCGAGCACCTTCAGGCTGTCGGCGAGCGTAGACAGCCCCCCCGTGGTTTCGTTAACCAGGCAGTGCAGCAGTTGAATACCCGGCACCGGGCTGCGGTAGGGATTATCGGTATGCGGCCCCAGTGCGACGCTACGATAAGCCAGGTCGTTGCCGGTCGGGCGGGAGTAGACCTCGAAATAACGGCCAAAATTGGTTTCCTTGACGTAGCCGAAGTGGCTGCCGACCTGGAGGATTTGCTCCGGGTCTGTCGGCACGCCTTGAAGGATGATGTAGCCGTACCGCAAGTAGGCGTCCAGTGACGCCTGGAAGTAGGCTGGATCGTCTAGCGTTCGGGGCCAGTCAAAGCGCAGCCGGTCTTGATTGAGGCTCGCGTCCCAAGGCTCGGCGCAAGGGAAGTGGCTGTTGTCGTCCAGCTCATCGGCGAGTACGCGAAGATCATAGGTCTCCTTGTGGCCATCGCTAAACGCCAAAACAACATGATGCTCGTCGACCAGGACTGCACTCTCGAGTGTCAGCGCCGAATCGATGGCATGGGAGTCGAATAGGCGTTGCTGTGTCATTGACTCTAACTGATCAGGCGCGCGTGTTCGCTCACGTAGCCACAGTGGGCTGATTTCCTGAGAGTGATCTCCTTCGTCAATGACAATGGAGGGGGGCTGTTCATGGACGATAAGTGCATGGCGGTTGGGCATGGCGGTCCTCCTCGATGGGTTGCGATTAGCTCGTTTGCTATGACGGGGAACATAGCGATTGAGCAACCAAGCGAGTAGCGCCTTTCTCTTATGCCATTCCATGCATTTTTTTTATACCCGCCCGGGATAATTCGATAGGTCCTGAAGAACGGAGTGGTGAAGGGACCCGGAGGCCAATGTGTGCTTGGGCTCAGGTGCCGAATAAATCGTTGGTCTGTTGGCGACAAGCACGTCATCGTACAGAGACTTACGTCGACCCGATGAACTGTTTCAACGCTGGCAATCCGCGCCAGTGAGGTTTCCCCATGACAGCACCCCCAATAGGGATAAGCCAGTCTCCTGGCGTGCCTTTCAAGACAACTGACGTTTCCCTACGTCACCGTTGTCTCGCCGAGAGGCAGGGCGGCTCGCATGACGTCCATGACCCCAGTGAACGGAAATCTCTTGTGCGACGTGCGCGTGCCGCGAAACGTCTCCCGGAGATACCGCGATGACGTCGCCACCCCGTAGGAACCGGTCAACAGTCGGCTGGCACGGTTTGCCGTTTCTACAATGGCTGCCACAGCAAACGACGCGTTCACTGCGCATCGATGCCATCGCGGGATTGACCGGCGCAGTATTGGTGCTTCCCCAAGGCGTTGCCTATGCGCTACTGGCCGGTCTTCCCCCGGAGTACGGCCTTTATGCGGCCATTGTGCCGGTCATACTGGCGGCGCTGTTCGGTTCGTCCCGGCAGATGGTCAGCGGGCCGGTGGCTGCCCTGTCGATCGCGCTCTTTTCCACCCTGCAGCCTTTTGCCGACGCAGGCTCCAGCGAGTTCATTACGCTGGCGATGACACTGACGTTCCTGGCGGGTCTCTTTCAGTTGCTGTTAGGCCTGGCGCGCTTGGGCGCGCTGGTCGAGTTGGTGTCGCATTCCGTCATCACCGGATTTACGGCAGGGGCCGCGCTGATCATTGCCGCCAGCCAGTTACCCCATGCGCTGGGGCTGGCGCAAATCGAAAGCGGCAACTTTCTTGCTATCTGGCCTCAGTTGATTGCTCGCTTCGAGGCGATAGAGCCCACGGCACTTTTCATCACGGTGTTTACCGTTGTCATCTGCTTGGTATTTCAGCGCTGGCTGCCACGCTGGCCGGGGATGATCGTGGCGATTGTGGCGGCCGCGCTACTGGCCGCCTGGCTGGATCCAAGCCGTGAGATCGTCCAGCGCGTCACGTCTGTCCAGGCCGGGCTGCCTCCGCTATCAACCCCCGACCTTTCCCTGGAAAACCTGCGTTTGCTGACGCCAGGCGCCATCGCGTTGGGCCTGCTTGGGCTGGTGCAGTCGATTGCCATCGCCCGGGCCATCGCATCGCGAACGGGTCAACGGCTCGACAATAATCAGGAGTTCATCGGCCAGGGGCTATCTAACCTGGGCGGGGCTTTCTTCTCCGGTTTTATCTCTTCAGGATCACTGACGCGTTCTGGGCTCAACGCCAGCGCAGGCGCCTGTTCACCCCTGGCCGCCCTGTTCTCGGCGCTGTTTCTGGTGCCTATTCTGCTGGTGGCCTCTCCATTACTGAAATACATGCCGATGCCGGCCATTGCTGGGCAACTGCTATTGATCGCCTTCAAGCTGGTCGACTGGAAAAGTATCCGCGAGTCACTGACGCTAAGCCGCTCGGAAGCCACGGTATTGCTGATTACCTTTTTAAGCACGCTGATCGTGGCGCTGGAGTTCGCGATCTACCTGGGCGTGCTGGCCTCGTTGATACTCTATTTGCGCCGCACCACTCGGCCACCGGTGGTGGAGAGCGACCTGTCCCAGGCGCCGTTGATGATTCAGCAAGTCGTGGAAGCGCAGTACTGCGATGTTGTCAGGATCGACGGCTCCCTGTTTTTCGGTGCTTGCGACTCGATAGCCCGCAGGCTGGAGCGTTGCGAACAGCCCGATCTTGTCATCCTGGCGGCGGGCATCAATTTCATCGACCTCAACGGCATTCATCTTCTACAGCGCCAGGCGCGCCTCTGCCATGCCCGGGGCGGCAAGCTGCACCTGGCCTGGATCAAGCCCAGTGTCGTCGCCCGCCTGCAACGCGTGGGGCTGGTCGGCGACGCGCAACCGAACGGGCCATTTGTGGCCATTACCTTGTGAGAGACGTGGTCAGGGTTTTTCTGATGACAACGTTTCGAGCAATGCGTCATTTCACTTCGCAAGGCGGTCTTTAATGACCATAAGAGAGTAGCGACAACTCGATCACTACAATAAGGAGATAGACCCTATGGGCTTCTTAAATAAACGGGCTTCGTCGACGTACGACGATAGCGACATGCAGACGGATTATGTTGTCGGGCAGGACAACATCAAGGGCAGTGTGGGGCCCATCGGCTTTGACATTCACAACCGTGTCTTTGTCCTATCCGCCCTCGCCTCGTTGATTTTCATCGTGCTGACCCTGATGTTCCCGGCGCAGGCAGGGGCGCTTTTCCAATCCATCGTCAGCTTCTCGACGCGCACGCTGGACTGGTACTTCATGATCCTGGTGGATTTCTTCGTTCTCTTCTGCCTGGTGCTGATCGTGCTTCCCCATGGCAAGGTGAGACTGGGTGGGCCGGATGCCCGGCCGGAACACAGTTACCTGTCTTGGTTCGCACTGTTGTTTACCGCGGGTATCGGGATCGCCTTGCTGTTCTTCAGCGTGCTGGAACCGGTTTATCATGCGAATGTGTCGTCGCCCTTAGGCACCCCTTCACCCTTCGGCGCCGACGGTGCGCTGAATCTGGCCGCGGTTGACGAAGCCTCGGCCATGGGGTTGGCGGGGACCTTTCTACACTGGGGGCTGCACGGCTGGGCCGTCTACGCGGTGATGGCGCTCGCCCTGGCGATCTTCAGCTATAACAAGCAACTGCCGTTTTCTATTCGCTCGATCTTCTTTCCCATCCTGGGGGATCGCGTATGGGGCTGGTGGGGTCACGGGATCGATATCCTGGCGGTGTTTTCCACCTTGTTCGGCTTGGCCACGGCACTGGGCTTGGGCGCCCAGCAGGCCAACGCGGGACTGAATTTCGTCTTCGGCATGGCCATCAATACCACGACCCAGGTCATTATCATTGCCCTGGTCACCGCGGTGGCGCTGGTGTCGGTATGGCGCGGCCTCGAGGGGGGCGTCAAGCGACTCTCCGAGATCAATATGGGGGCATCCGTGTTGTTCTTCCTCTTCGTGCTGTTCGCCGGCCCGACCCTGATGGCGATCAGCGGCATGTGGACAGGAATCAGCCATTATGTGACGGAATTCATTCCGCTATCGGCACCCTTTGGTCGTGACGATGACGCCTATCGCCAAGCCTGGTCGGTCTTTTACTGGGCTTGGTGGGTCAGCTGGGCGCCTTTTGTCGGCATGTTCGTCGCGCGGGTGTCCAAAGGACGTACTGTGCGTGAATTCTTGCTGTGCGTGCTGATCGTGCCGAGTCTTTTTATCTTTATCTGGATGGGGGTATTCGGCAGCATCGCGCTGGATCAGCTCTATACCAATCCCGCCGCCAGTCTGGTCAAGGAGTACGTGATCGATAGCTACCGTCCCGAATTGGCCCTGTTCGGCATGCTCAATGAGCTACCACTGACGGGCTTGATGTCGACCCTTGGGATCATCCTGGCGCTGACCTTCTTCGTGACGTCATCGGATTCCGGCTCTCTGGTGATCGATACCATCACCGCTGGCGGCAAGATCGAAGCACCGCGGCCTCAACGCATGTTCTGGGCGACGGTGGAGGGGCTGATTGCCATTGTATTGTTGATCGGTGGCGGATTATCGGCGCTTCAGGCGGGTGTCACGGCGACGGCCATCCCCTTTTCCATCTTGATGCTGCTGATGTGCTACGCGATCATCCGCGCCCTGAACGGCGAGCTGCGCCGTATGCGCCACGCAAGTTGACGTGATCTTCCCTTTGCCGGACAAGACGTCCGGTAGAGGGGCTTTTACCATCCTCACAAGAAAAAACGCCCGTACCTAAGGTACGGGCGTTTACGTTGCTTGCCGAGTCGGCTCAGGCGAGGTGATTCGCCATGGCCTTATTCGCCACGGGGAAAGCGCTGGGCTTCTTCGACTTCGTTGAGATCCATGTGGTTACGCATGTAACGCTCGGAAGCGTCCTGAAGCGGCTGATAGTCCCACGGGTAGTAGTGGCCATTGCGCAGGGCCTCGTAGACGATCAGGCGCTGCGCCTGGGAGGCGCGCACGTCGGTATCGAAGGCTTTCATGTCCCAGCGCTCGTGCACCTTGGCCTGATAGTCGGTCACTACCTCGGCGTAGTCGGGATGCGCCGCCAGGTTGTGCTGCTCCAGCGGGTCGGCCTCCAGGTCGAATAGCTGCGGCGGGTCGATCTCGCAATAGTTGAATTTCCACTTGCCCTCGCGGATGGTCACGATGGGCGAGTAGCTGGCCTCGGCGGCGTATTCCATGTATACCGGCGCGTCGCGCTTCTCGCCTCGGGTCAAGGGAAGCAGCGACTGGCCGTCGGTGTAGGGGGCGATCGAGGTGAGATCGATGCCGACCAGGTCGGCGATGGTGGTATTGATATCGATGATCGATACCGGATCTTCGACATTGCGCGGTTCGATCCCTGGGGCAGACAGCATCAGCGGTACCCGCGAAGAGCCTTCATAGGGACTCATCTTGAACCACAGGCCCTTCTCGCCCAGCATATCGCCGTGGTCGGCGCAGACCACGATAATCGTGTTGTCGAGCATGCGGGTGCGTTCGAGCACGTCGAGAACGCCGCCGATCTTGTCGTCGATATAGGAGATGTTGGCGAAATAGCCCTGGCGAGCGTTGCGCACGTCCTGGGGCTGGATATTGAACTTGGTATAGTCGTTGGCTTCGAAAATCCGCTGGGAGTGCGGATCCAGCTCATCGAAGGGTACGGGCCCTTGCTGTGGCTCTAGATACTCGCAGTCGTTATATAAATCCCAGTATTGGCGACGCGCCACATAGGGGTCGTGCGGGTGGGTAAAGCTGACGCACAGCGCCCAGGGACGCTCGTCGTGACCACGCGACAGGTCGTACAGCTTCTGCTCGGCGTGGAACGCGACTTCGTCGTCGTATTCCATCTGATTGGAAATTTCGGCAACGCCAGCGCCTGTCACCGATCCCAGGTTGTGGTACCACCAGTCGATACGCTCACCTGGCCTGGTGTAGTCAGGTGTCCAGCCGAAATCAGCCGGGTAGACATCCGTGGTCAGGCGTTTCTCGAAGCCATGGAGCTGGTCCGGGCCGACGAAGTGCATCTTGCCTGACAAGCAGGTGGAATAACCGGCGCGGCGCAAATGGTGCGCCCAGGTCGGCACGCTTGAGGGAAACTCCGCCGCGTTGTCGTACACCCCGGTGCGGCTTGGCAGCTGGCTCGACATGAAGGCGGCTCGCCCCGGTGCACACAGGTAGCTTGGCGTATAGGCATTGTTGAAGTTGACCGAGCGCTTGGCCAGTTTCTTGAGGTTGGGCGCATGCAAAAAGTCGGCGGGGCCATCCTTAAAGAGTGTGCCGTTGAGCTGGTCGGCCATTAGCACCAATACATTAGGCTTTGTCATATGGGAATCTCCCTGGCGAGTATGGTTGGCGTTCGAAGCTGCGTATAAGCGCAACTTCTATCCCCGTACAATGACGTGCCCGGAGCAGGTAAACCAACGATTTATTCGCCCCCTGAGCCCTAACTCACATTGGTCTCCGGCAGAACCGACGTTGAAGTGATCGTCTCTGTTACCGTCATTAATGTTTCAAGGCGTACTGAATTGATCAGTCAAGCGAGGAGGCCCACGCGCATCGACGTTCGGGGGGAGCCGTTCAATCAGGCCGAGGCCCATATGGATGAGGAGGCACAGCAAAACGCCACCGCCCTCACTCAGTAGGGGCGGTGGCGTTTTATAGGGCGTTGATCAAGAGGCCGCGCGGAAGGGGTTGCGCGGGTCGTCATCCCAGGCCAGGAAGGGCTTGCCGGTTTCCTGGGGCACCATGGTGATGCAGTTCTCCACCGGGCAGGTGATCTGGCACAGGTTGCAGCCCACGCACTCTTCCTCGATGACTTCGTAGCGGCGCGCGCCATCCTGCTCGGTGAGCTTGGCAATCGACTGGTGAGAGGTATCCTCGCAGGCGATATAGCAGCGGCCGCACTCGATGCACAGGTCCTGATCGATCTTGGCGATGGTCTTGAAGTTGATATCCAGATGCTTCCAGTCGGTCGTCTGGGGGATCGCCTTGCGCGAGAACGCCTCAATGGAGTCGTAGCCTTTTTCGGCCATCCAGCGGGAAAGGCCGTCTTTCATCTCCTCCACAATGCGAAAGCCGTTGAGCATCGCCGCGGTACATACCTGCACGCTGCCAGCCCCCAGGGCGATAAACTCTGCTGCATCCCGCCAGGTGGCAATGCCGCCAATGCCAGAGATTGGCAGCGTGGGCGTCGCCGGGTCGCGGGCAATTTCCGCCACCATGTTCATCGCGATGGGTTTGACGGCGCTGCCGCAGTAGCCGCCGTGGGTGCTCTGGTGGCCGACGGTGGGTTTGGCGACCATGTTGTCCAGGTCGATGCTGGTGATCGAGTTGATGGTGTTGATCAGCGACACCGCATCGGCGCCGCCGCGCAGTGCCGCTTGGGCGCCCACGCGAATATCGGTGATGTTAGGCGTCAGCTTGACGATCACCGGTTTGGAGTAGTGTTTCTTGCACCAGTAGGTGACTTTTTCGATCAGGTCCGGGTTTTGGCCCACCGCCGCACCCATGCCGCGTTCGGGCATGCCGTGGGGGCAGCCCAGGTTGAGCTCGATGCCGTCGGCGCCGGTGGCTTCCACGCGCGGCAGTATATAGGCCCAGGCCTCTTCATTGCAGGGCACCATAATGGAAACGATCAATGCCCGGTCGGGCCAGTCCTTCTTCACCTGGGTGATTTCTTCGAGATTGATCTCAAGCGAGCGGTCGGTAATCAGCTCGATATTGTTAAAACCGATCACTTCGCGGTTCTTGCCGTAGTGGGCCGAATAGCGCGACGACACGTTCACTGCGGGCGGCTCTTCGCCGAGGGTTTTCCACACCACGCCGCCCCAGCCCGCTTCATAGGCGCGTACCACGTTGTAGGCCTTGTCGGTGGGCGGGGCGGACGCCAGCCAGAACGGGTTGGGGGCTTTGATGCCGGCGAAATTGACTGATAGATCAACGCCGTTGACCACGCTATCGCCGCTGTCGTGCTTGCCCGGTGGGGTAAAATTGAGGGTGTTCATGCGGCCTCCTGCTTGGCGACGAGCGCCTGATGAATGGCGTGGGCGGCAAGCTTGCCGTGCTGCACGGCCTGAACGGTGAGGTCCTGGCCGGGTTTTACACAGTCACCGCCGGCGTAAACGTTGGGCAGCGAGGTGCGCAGCATGTCATCGACCTGAATGCGCTCGCCGTCGCGGGCGAGTTCGGCGGCGGTGGCGTCGCGAAGGCTTGCCCCTTCAAAGCCCTGACCAATCGCCTTGAAGATGGCGTCGGCGGCAATCTCGAAGGTGTCGCCGGTCGCCGTCAGTTGCCCCGCTTGTTCCTGGGTCTTGGCAAAGCGCATGCCGGCTACCCGGCCTTGGCTATCCAGCAGGATGTCGTCGGGCTGTGCCCAGGTGACCATGCGCACGCCGTTGGCTTTGGCGATCTCCTGTTCGTGGTCGGTGGCTGACATCGCCTCGACGCCGCGACGGTAGACCAGCGTCACCTCGGTGGCGCCCAGGCGGGCCATCTGGGTCGCCATGTCGATGGCGGTATTGCCTGCGCCAATCACGATGCAGCGCTTGGCCACGGCTAGGCTGCCCAGGTCATCGGTTTGGCGCAGGGTCTTGATGTAGTCCACGGCGGGCATCAGGCCGGGTGCTTCATCGCCGGTAAGCACCAGGGCGCGGCTGGTACCTAGCCCAAGGCCGAGAAATACACTGTCGTACTGTTGATGCAGGGCGGCCAGTTCCAGGTTGTCGCCCAGGCGCTGGCCGTACTGGATGTCGATGCCGCCGATCTCGAGCAGAAACTCGACTTCCTTACGGGCGAAGTCATCGGTCATCTTGTAGCGGGCGATGCCGTACTCGTTAAGTCCACCGGGCTTTTGCTCGGCCTCGAAGATGGTTACCTGATGGCCGAGCATCGCCAGTCGGTGCGCGCAGGCGAGCCCAGCGGGGCCGGCGCCGACCACGGCAATATGCCGACCGGTGGTGGCAGCCCGCTTGAACGGGTGGCCATCGAACTGCATGTTGTCGGTGGCGTGACGCTGAAGCAGGCCGATCAGCACCGGTTGGCACTCGGCGTCGTGGTTGCGCACGCAACTACGCTCGCAAAGGATTTCGGTGGGGCACACCCTGGCGCAGCTGCCGCCCAGGATGTTGGCTTCCAGGATGGTTTCCGCCGCGCCGTTGATGTTGTTTTCGCTGATCTGGCGAATGAAGCTCGGGATGTCGATCTCCGACGGGCAGGCCTCCACGCAGGGCGCATCGAAGCAGTAGAGACAGCGCTGACTTTCGATCATCGCCTGGCGATGGGTCAGCGGCGGGTGCAGATCGCTAAAGTTGCTTGCCAGCGTAGCTGGGTCGTAGGTGCCGACCTCTTTGGCGCTGGGTAGATGGTTCAGTTGGCTAGTCACGGTAGAGCCTCCGCTGTTGTTATGGGCACAGCTGTTGGTCTTGGTCGTTCTTTATGGGTCAGCGCTTGACTGCCATCGGCGCATTTAGCTCGGCACGCTTGGCCAGCAGCTCAAACATGCCAGGGTAGGCAGGGCGTTCTAAATACCGGCCTGCACCGCGCTCGGCGCGTAGGTCACCGTCGCGCCACACCCATTTGCCCTGGCTGATGGTGTGGCGGGCGATGCCGCGTACCGTCTTGCCTTCGAAGATATTGAAGTCGACGTTCTGGTGGTGGGTCTTGGCGGAAATCGTCCGCGTGCCATTGGGATCCCACACCACGATATCGGCATCGGCACCCACCTGAATCGCGCCCTTGCGGGGGTAGAGATTGAAAATCTTGGCGGTGTTGGTCGACGTCAGCGCGACAAACTCCTGGGGCGACAGCTTGCCGGTGTTGACGCCTTCATCCCAGAGTACGGCCAGGCGGTCCTCGACCCCGGCAGTGCCGTTGGGAATCTTGGTGAAGTCATCCTTGCCTGCGGCTTTCTGATCGGCACAGAAACAGCAGTGGTCGGTGGCGGTGGTTTGCAGGTTGCCGGACTGCAGACCATGCCAAAGCGCTTCCTGATGGCCTTTAGGGCGGAAGGGCGGGCTCATTACATGCGCCGCGGCGCGGCCCCAGTCGGTATCCTGGTAGACGCTGTCGTCGATCACTAGGTGGCCGGCCAGACACTCGCCGTAAACCTGGTGCCCCTGGTCCCGGGCGTAGGCAATTTCGTCCACGGCGTCCTTGGTGGAAACGTGCACCAGATAAATCGGGGCACCCAGGGTGCTGGCGATACGAATGGCGCGGCTGGCAGCCTCGCCTTCTACCTGGGGCGGGCGCGAAAGCGGGTGGGCCTCCGGTCCGGTAAGGCCCTGGGCGAGCAGTTTCTGCTGCATGTGGTAGACCAGCTCGCCGTTTTCAGCGTGAACCGTCGGCACCGCGCCCAACTCCAGGCAGCGCGAAAAGCTCTCCACCAGGATGTCATCGGTGGCCATGATGGCACCTTTGTAGGCCATGAAGTGCTTGAAACTGTTGACCCCGTGTTCGTGCACCAGCGTGCCCATTTCCTCCCGTACACTGTCGTCCCACCAGGTGATCGCCACGTGAAAAGCAAAGTCGGTGGCGGCTTTTTCGGCCCACCCCTGCCAGGTCTCGAACGCCTCCAGCAGCGACTGCCCCGGCTGAGGAATCACGAAGTCGATAATTGAGGTGGTGCCGCCCGCCAGGGCCGCGGCGGTGCCGGTGTAGAAGTCTTCGCTGGCCACGGTACCCATAAACGGCAGCTGCATATGGGTATGGGGGTCAATACCGCCGGGCATCACCAGCTGGTCGCTGGCATCGACGATTTCACAACCATCGGGTATGTCTAAATCAGTGCCGATAGCGTGAATCTTACCGTCAACGCAGAGCACGTCGGCGCGGTAGGTATCGGTATTGGTGACGACAGTGCCGCCCTTGATCAATAGGCTCATTGCTTGCTCCTTTGCTTGTCAGGTGGCCGGGCTATTCGCCGTCGGTCAGGCGGGTGTAGGTTTCCGGGCGGCGGTCGCGGAAGAACTGCCAGTTGTTGCGTACCTCGCGAACCATGTCCAAATCGATTTCGTGCACCAGCAGTTCGTCTTCTGTTTCGCTGGCCTGGGCCTCGATCTTGCCGCGCGGGTTAACGATATAGCTGGAGCCATAGAAATTGCCGATATTCCAGGGTGCTTCGGTACCAACGCGGTTGATGGCGGCAATAAAGCAGCCGTTGGCCGCGGCCGAGGCGGGTTGCTCAAGCTCCCAAAGGTACTGCGAAAGCCCGGCGACAGTAGCGGAAGGGTTGAAGATCACCTCGGCGCCGTTGAGGGCGAGCGCCCGCCAGCCCTCGGGGAAGTGGCGGTCATAGCAGATATACACACCAATCTTGCCAAAGGCGGTATCGAAGACCGGCCAGTTGGATTTGCCCGGCTTGAAGAAAAACTTCTCCCAAAAGCCTGCGATCTGGGGGATATGCGTTTTGTGGTACTTGCCCAGATAGCTGCCGTCGGCATCGAACACCGCGGCGGTGTTGTAGTAAACGCCGGTCTCGGTTTCTTCGTACACCGGGACGATGATCACCATGCGGTGCTTGGCGGCGAGTTTCTGCATCATCTGGCAGGTGGGGCCTTCCGGCACCTGCTCGGCGGCGGCATACCATTTGCCGTCCTGACTGGGGCAAAAATAGGGCTGGTTGAACACTTCCTGAAAGCAGAGCACCTGCACGCCCTGTTCTGCCGCTTTCTCGATCATCGGCAGATGGGCTTCGTTCATGGCGTCGCGGATGGCCGCGGGTTCCAGGTCGGTGCTGGTTTTCAGGCCCATTTGAATCAGGCCGATTTTCATCTTCTGCATTAGCGTCTCTCCCGTTATTAGTGTTAGCTCACGGCATCAGGATTAATTAATGATCTGACGGTGGGTAGTGGAGTCTAAAGCTGACTGTAAGGGCAGCTTTTAAGAAAGTATCGTCAGGATGTGATTTTTAGCAAGTTAGTTGAATATTTTTTTAATGGCCTTTTTAACTCGTTGAGTTAATTTGCTATTTTTCTTTTTGATTTGCGTTTTCCCTAATATGGTGAGTCATTGCACTGCTTTGATGTTTTTTTATATGTCTTTTAAATCATGTGTTTAGTTATTATTTTGGGTCTTTAGGCATAATTTTAATGTTGAAAATTGGTGCAAATATTTTTTTTGATCTAGCCTTTTTGAATCCGTCGGGTATGTAGTGTCCTAAAGGGCAGCAAGATGAAGACAATAATAAAATTCTTGTCCCGGAAGACAGTTTTCCATCAATAAG
Organism: Vreelandella janggokensis; assembly: GCF_031451615.1. Lineage (NCBI taxonomy): Bacteria > Pseudomonadati > Pseudomonadota > Gammaproteobacteria > Oceanospirillales > Halomonadaceae > Vreelandella > Vreelandella janggokensis. The sequence continues at coordinate 537,604 of NZ_JARWAJ010000002.1, forward strand.
TTAAGTGATAGTGCCGGGCGGTCGGCATGCTTATTGCTTGGGAGCCTCAGACCGTGAGGGTTTTCCGGGAAGCAGATGACACTGAGGAGAGACCAATGACGAAAACAACCTCTCAGATGGTAGACCGAGAAGGGCTGATTGAATTGGATGTGGGGGACGATGTTCGCGATAGCTCGCGCTTCAACAAGGACATCGCGCCTACCCAGGCGAGTGAACGAACCTGGACTAAGTGGAATATCGCCGCGCTTTGGGTGGGGATGGCGATTTGTGTACCCACCTACACACTTGGGGGTGTGTTGACCGCCTACTTTGGCTTGAGTGTGGGGGAGGCGTTGTTCGCGATATTACTGGCCAACGTGATTGTCTTGATTCCACTCACGCTCAACGCTTTTCCGGGTACTAAATTCGGGATTCCTTTTCCCGTTGTGCTTCGCTCTTCGTTCGGGATTTTTGGATCCAACGTGCCGTGTCTGGTGCGCGCCCTGGTCGGGTGTGGGTGGTTTGGTATTCAAACCATGTTCGGCGGGCTGGCCATTCACTTGCTGCTCTCGGAACTGATACCCGCGTGGGCGGCACTGGGCGGCGTTGGTGAAGTCATCGGCTTTTTCGTGTTTGGCGCCATGAATCTTTATGTGGTCATTCGCGGTGCGGAGTCGATCAAGTGGCTGGAAACCCTGGCCGCACCGTTGCTATTGGCGGTGGGTATTGGCTTGATGGTGTGGGCGTGGCCGCACACCTCGATGACCGAGCTGCTGGCTCAGCCGCCATCGCGTCCAGAAGGGGCGTCAGTGTATGGCTACTTCTTTGCCGGGTTAACCGCCATGGTAGGCTTTTGGGCGACCCTGTCGCTGAATATTCCCGATTTCAGTCGTTTTGCCAAAAGTCAGAAAGATCAGATTGTCGGGCAGGTGATTGGCCTGCCGTTGACAATGTTTTTCTTTGCCTCACTGGGTGTGGTGATGACCGCTGCCTCAGAGACGCTTGTCGGTCAAACCGTGGCCGACCCGGTGCGGCTGATCGGCTATATTGATAGCCCGTTCTGGGTAGTGCTGGCGATGCTGCTGATCATCATCGCCACGATTTCTACCAACACGGCCTCGAATATTGTCTCGCCGACCAATGATTTTCAGAATATTGCGCCTAAAATGATCAATCAGACCCGTGGTGTACTGATGACCGGTGCGGTGGGTGTGTTGCTGATGGGCTATGACCTGCTCCAAAAAGCGGGCATCATCCCGCCAGGGGTATCGCTGGAACAGATGTACTCCAACTGGCTACTGGGGTATTCCAGCCTGCTTGGCCCGATCGCGGGGATCATGGCGGTGGATTACTTTTTGATTAAAAAACAGCGCCTGGATGTGCCCAGTCTGTATATGGACAGCCATGTTTATCCCGCGGTGAACATTGCCGGTTTTATCGCCTTTGGCGTGCCCGTTGCGCTAACGCTAATCTCGCTGACCACCGGTACGATGTACTGGTTCTACGACTACGGCTGGTTTACCGGCTCGGCGCTTGGCGCGATCGTTTACTATGTCGCAAGTCAGGTGCTTTCCTCCGCACCGTCGGTGGGTCCGGCGCCGGTGGCTGACAAGGAGCCGGCCGAGCAACTACCTTAGTTCGCGCGACGTGCGCTTCTCCAACATATCTCACCAACACCCGTCTAAATGCCGGGTGTTGGTGTTTGTGGCGTATTGATGAAGTGTAAAAAGGCGTCAACCACACGATTGGGGCGGCGATCGCGACGTGCAATAAGCACAAAGGGAATAAGGTAGTGCTGACTTGTGGTATTCAGGGCGCGCATTTTGCCCGCCGAGACCCACTGGTCGGCGACGTGTTCGGGAAGAAATCCCATAAAACGCCCGGTGAGAATCAAAAACGCCGCGCCCTCACGGTCTGACGCCGAGGCGCGCAGGTTGAGGTCATCGTGGGCCTGGCGTGCCTCAGCAGGTAGCGGATAGCGTGGTGATATGGCGGGATGCTGTGCAAGCTCGTCCAACGTGAGGCGGTCACTGGCCTTATCGAACAACGGGTGTCCCACCGAGCAGTACAGATAGGAAGGTTCGTCGTAGAGATGCTGAGTACTCAGGCTGGTGGGCAGGTTGACCGCTGGCACCACGCCGACGTGCATGTGGCCGTCCATCACGCCGCGAATCACCGCATCCGAGGGCTCCATGTGTATGTTCAGTGTCACATCGTGTTCCGGGCCGCTGAGCCTGGTCAGCGCATGGGTGACATGCATGGCGGGTAGCGTCACCAGGTTGTCGGTAATGCCAATATTCAGCTCCCCCTTGATGGTTTGATGCAGCGCGTTGACATCGCTTTTGAAGGTTTCAAGCGCGGAAAGCAGCGTCAGGCCTGCCTGATAAATCTCTTTGCCCTCCTCGGTTAGGCTGAACCCGCCACGCCCACGCTGGCACAGCGAAAAGCCTAGCCGTCCTTCCAGATCGTTCATGTGCTGGCTGATTGCCGACCGGCTTATGCCCAGCGTGGTCTCGGCCGCCGTAAAGCCACCGCACTCCACCACTGTTTGAAAAATACGAATCAGGCGAATCTCATAGTCGCTCATTTGACCAAGCGCGGGCATATCAAGCTCTCATGGCGGGTAATCAGTTGATTTAATGATAGAGGAATTGAAAAAGGCCGATGTACTTTTCAAAAATAGTTCTTCAATATCATCGACGTTTAAGCTTATGTTAGGGCGGTTCCGTTTGTTTAGTGCCACTTTATGACAAGGCGTCCGCGCAATGCCACAACCTGTTGCCCCGTTAACATCCGACTTGGCGAAAAAGTATCGCCAACAGCGCCGCGGAGCTTTAACGCTTTACGGGGTAGCGCTGTTGCTGCTCCTGAGTATTTTTGCATGGATACTCTACGAACAATATCGCCAGGAACTCCAGACGCTTGAGACGCGCAATGCGGCCAGAGCCGACGTCGTGGTCGAATGGGCAAAAGGCGTTTTTGCGCAAAGCGGTCAGGCCCTTTTTAGCGTTGCCGAGTTGGTGCAACTGGAGGGCATGCCGACCGAGGGAGAGTCTTCTGCTATTCAACAGGCATTACGCAACCGAACACGCTCTGTCGACTGGGTCGATGATATTGGTGTTATCGATGCTGAAGGAATTGTTCAGGCCAGCGCACGTAGCGCTGACTCAATAGGTCGCGACCTAAGCAGCAGCTCGTTTTTTCAAAAATTTCGTGATCAGGACGATCGCACGGAGCTGGTGACGCCGCTTTATTCGACCGCCCCTGACGAGCGCTACTATCTTTATCAAGCTCGCCGCTTGACCCGTGATAACGGTGAATTCGACGGCATAGCGGTCGCACGTATTTCCCCTGCGGTTTTTGAACGCGCCTTGCAGCGTCTAGGCGTGTCCAACGGCGAAAGTATTGCGCTGGTAGATGGTGAACTCAAGCTGATTGCCCGTTTACCTAGTCTTGAGGATCCCTTCACCGCTGGATGGCAGGTGGACAGTCCCGAGACCCTGGCGATGCTTGAACGGGATGTCGATAAGTGGTCGTTACGTGTGACCTCACCGCTGGATCAGCGCGAGCGGCTGTTTCAGATGCAGTGGATAGAAGAACTGCCGCTTTTGGTGGTCGTGGGCGAGGATGTTCATCTTCAATTGGCCAACTGGCGACAACGTGCCGGGATTCTGGCTGGGGTGATGCTGTTGATCGCAATATTGGGCGCCTGGGGTGTGCGTCACTACCTTAACCGGCTGCGCTTTGAACATCGGTTACATCAAAGTGAAGCGGAGCTGCGAATCTCTGCCACGGCGTTCCAGACCCATCTAGGCATGCTGATTGCCGATGCAAACGGCCATGTGTTGAAGGTCAACAATACCTTTACGCGAATCACCGGCTATAGCGAAGCCGAACTGGTGGGTAAAAGCCCGCGGATGTTGAACTCAGGCCGACACGATGCCGCTTTCTACCGCAAATTATGGCAGCGGGTTCAGGTAGCCGGTAGTTGGGAAGGTGAAATCTGGAGTCGCCGCAAGAATGGCGATGTGTTTCCCGAATGGCTGACCATTAGTGCCGTTTACGACCCGCAAGGCACCTTGACGCATTACGTAGCCACCATGAGCGACATTAGTGAGAGCAAAGCGGCAGAGCAGGAAATTCATCAACTGGCGTTTTACGACCCGTTGACCGGGCTTGCCAATCGGCGACTGTTCATGGACCGCATGGAGGCAGCTTTAAAGGACGTGAATCGTCATTCTCGCTGGGGGGCCTTGCTGTTTATCGATATCGATAACTTCAAGCAAATCAACGATACCCTGGGGCACTACGTTGGTGATCAACTGCTTCAACATCTTGCACGTTTAATGGGGCAAATGCTGCGTGAAACGGACACCCTGGCGCGGCTGGGAAGCGATGAATTTGCCGTGCTGATCGAAGGCCTGGGTAAAAGCCGGGAGCATACCGCTGAACTGGCCGAAAATATCGCGCAGAAACTTCAGGATATGATCAGCCAGCCGATGACGGTCCGGGATGACTGTCTTAGCGTCACGGCAAGTATCGGGATTACCGTGGTAAGTGATCATACCAGTACAGTCGATGATTACTTGCAGCAGGCGGACATGGCGCTTTTCCAGGCCAAAAGCAGCGGTCGCTGTGCGTTGAGCTTTTTTGACCCCACCATGCAAGCCGAATTGTTGGCGCGGGTTCGCCTGGAAAACGAACTTCGCCAAGCGTTGGCGAATGAAGAATGGCAGCTGTATTTCCAGCCTCAAGTTGATCAGGACGGCCGCTGCATAGGGGTCGAAGGCCTGCTGCGCTGGCAGCATCCTGAACGCGGCTTGGTCATGCCGGGCGTGTTCATTCCCCTCCTCGAATCGACCGAGCTGATTAACCCGGTAGGTGATTGGGTGCTGGAGGCTGCCTGTCAACAGCTGGCGCAGTGGGCCCACCAGCCTGGGTTTGCCGAATTGAGCGTGGCGGTCAACGTCAGCCCGCTGCAGTTCCGGCAGGTTGATTTTGTTAACAAGGTGGAGTCGATATTGCAGCGCACAGGCGCGCCGAGTCACAAGCTTAAACTGGAGGTGACGGAGTCGCTATTTGTGGAAGAGCGCGATGATGCCCGTGAGAAAATGCTGCAACTCAAACAGCAGGGGGTGCGTTTTGCGCTGGACGACTATGGTACTGGTTACTCGTCGCTGGCCTATCTGGCACACCTCCCTCTGGATCAGTTAAAAATTGATCAATCCTTTGTTCAGCAGGTGATTGACAGTAAGGCGAATGCTGCCATCGTGGAAAGTACCATTGCGCTGGCACAAAGTCTGTCGCTGGAGATCGTGGCCGAAGGCGTCGAGAGAGACGACCAGCAGGCGTGGCTTTTGGCCCATGGTTGCCGAGCTTATCAAGGCTTCCTATACGGAAAAGCAATGCCTCTGAACGTGCTTGAGATGTGGCTTAGGCATGAGCATTTAGCTTTGTAAGGTGCCGGCGAGCGCCTCTTTTAGCGTGTCCGCATCGGGCATATGTGGGCTGGACGACTCGTGGGCAATGATCTCCAGACGTGAGTCCTGACGCCAGGTGGATGGCGTGACGCTTAGCGTGCCATCAGCTCGGTTGAGCTGTCGCCAGCCATCCTGGGTGTGAAACACGCCCTTGACTCGCACGTCCCGGGAAAGCTCACTGAGATAGGCGGCCAGGCCGTCCAGGTCAAAGCAATCACTCGGATGCCAGCGCAAGCCGATACTTGCGTAACCCAGCGAGGCACCGGTTTCACATTGCGGCGTGCCGGGGGCAGGCGGGACGTCGAAAAAACCGCCGTCCAGACTGGGGGGAACAGGTAGTGGCTGATGGGCCTCAGGCGTTTCAATCGCGTTACGTTGAGCGCTGTCGCTTTCCAGCAAAAGCGACAGCGGCAGCCGACCATGGTCGGCCTCATGGACCCACTTGCGCGGTGGCCAGCGCTCGGCAACAAAGGCGTGGGCCGCACTGAGTTGCTCGGCGGTGCTTAGGTCGCGCATGGTCAAGGCAATAGCGTCGGCGATCTCGAGCTGGTCGCGGAAGGTTTCGTGGTCGACCACGCGTGGCTCATCCAGGCGACGTGGATCGAGCGTCGTCACAATATCGCGTACGTCTACGACACCCTGAAACGCCTCGCTACGCAGCAGATCCACCAACCCTGCCGGATGACCAAGGCCGGAAGGCTCGATGATCACCCGGTCAGGTTGGCTACGCGACAACAGATTGACCAGAGCGGCCTGCATCACGAAGGCCAACTGGCAACACAGGCAACCACCCGGCAAGCCTTTAACCACCACATCGTCGCGCGCTTCAAACATTGCCTGGTCGATGCCGATCTGGCCAAACTCGTTGACCAGAATCGCCCATTTTTCATCCACAGGCTTTTGCTCGATCAGGCTGTGGATAAGCGATGTTTTGCCACTGCCCAGAAAGCCGGTGATGATATGCACCGGCACATTGGATAACGCTGACACCATTAGCCGCCGGTCATGTTCATGAAGCGCACCACCTGAACATCACCGTCGGTGGTGAAATGATGACGCTCGGGTTTAAGTGGCAAGGCATTGATGATGGCATCCTTGAGCGCCTGCATATCCGCCGGGTGACGACGCAATACCGCACGCAAGTCGACCGAATGCTCGTTGCCCAGGCACAGCAGCAAGCGACCTTCGACGGTCACGCGAACGCGGTTGCAGGTATCGCAGAAGTTATGGCTGTGTGGCGAAATAAAGCCGATACGGCTGTTGCTGTCGGCCATGCGGAAATAACGCGAAGGGCCGGGCGTGGTTTCCGGGGTGGCGATCAGCGGGTAGCGGGTTTCGATCAGCGCCTGGACGTCATCGCTTGAATAGAAGGTTTCCGCGCGGGAGTGGTCGGAGACATCGCCCAGCGGCATTTCCTCGATAAAGCTGATATCCAGCCCTTCGCGGCGGGCAAAGTCGACTAGGTCGAGCACTTCATCCTCGTTGCGGCCCTTGAGGATGACCGCGTTGAGCTTGATGCGCTCGAAGCCGGCTTCCTTGGCGGCATGGATGCCGTCGATGACTTTATCCAGATCGCCGGTGCGGGTGAGCTGTTTGAAGCGTTCCGGATCCAGCGAATCCAGGCTGATGTTTAGACGCCGCATGCCGCCAGCGTATAGCTGCTTGGCATGCTTGCGCAGGCTGGCACCATTGGTGGTCATGGTGAAGTCGTTGAGTCCCGGCATCGAGCCGATTTCATCCACCAACTGGGTGATGTCACGGCGTACCAGGGGTTCGCCGCCGGTGAGGCGAATTTTCTCGACGCCGAGCTCGGTAAAGGCGCGGGCGACCATGGCCAGCTCTTCCAGTGTAAGAACCTGCGCGCGGGGCAGAAAGGTCATCTCCTCGCTCATGCAGTAAACGCAGCGGAAGTCGCAGCGGTCGGTTACCGATATACGCACATAGTTGATGCGGCGGCCAAAGTTGTCGATCAGTTGCTCGGTCATAGCCAATCCGTTAATGGTTGTATGCTGACGACCTCACCTGGTTGCACGCCGTCCTGGTCATCGGCTAACTCTATCAAACAGTTAGCGGCCACCATTGAGGTTAAAATGCCCGACCCCTGGGCACCGGTGCTGCGTACGTGTAGCCGTCCTTCTTTATCATTATGGTAGATGCCACGGATAAAGTCTGTCCGTTGAAAGCGACTTTTCAAGGCGTCGTCGGCAACCGCCTGGAGGCGGCGCGGGGACGTCACCGGCCGACCCTGGAGCCGCTGCAGCAACGGCACCACAAACTGCAGGAAGGTTACCATGACGGCCACGGGATTGCCGGGCAGGCCGACGAAAGGCGTATGCGCCGTGCCCAGCCAGCCGCAGGCCATGGGGCGCCCAGGGCGGAGGGCCACCCGCCAGAACGTCAGGCGCCCAAGGTGCTCGAGAGCGTCACGGGTAAAATCGGCATGGCCGACCGAAACCCCGCCGCTGGAAATCACCAGGTCACTTTTCGCCGCGGCGTCTGCCAGGGTATCCGTCAGTGCGGTAAAGTCATCCGGCAAGATGCCAAGGTCAATGACCTCAGCGCCATGTTCAATGAGCAGCCCCGTCAGGGTAAAGCGGTTGGCGTCGTAAATGCCATCGCTTGGCAAGGTATTGCCTGGGGCTGTGACTTCATTGCCGGTCGAGAAAATCGCCACCCTGGGGCGCTGATAAACGGGTACTTGTGCCCAGCCCAACGAGGCGACCAGCCCCAGGGCGGCGGCGTCTAAACGAGTACCGGCGGTAAGGGCGACGTCGCCGATCGTGATGTCCTCTCCCGCTTGGCGCACGTTCTGGCCACGTTTGACACGCTCAGGCGCTTCAATCACGACGCTGTCGTGCTGCTCGACCAGCTGCTCGCGCATGATGACAGTATCGGTGCCGGGCGGGAGCGGTGCGCCGGTCGTAATGCGCACACACTGCCCAGCAGCGACGTTGCCCGCAAACGCCTGGCCGGCAAAGGCATCGCCTGCCAGTGCCCACTGGGTTTGGGCATTGTTCTCCCAGGCCAGGGCCACACCGTCCATCGCCGCATTGGTATTCTGCGGCACGTTAATCGTGGCGGTAATGTCTTCTGCAAGGCGCCGACCATGGGCATTCGCTAGGGCGACGCGCTCACTGACAAGGGGCCGTTCGATCAGGGTGGCAAGCGCCGTTCGCGCCTCGCTCACACTGAGCATCTGCTCGCCGAGCTCGAAACAGGACAGCGTCATGTGATGGCCTTTTTCGCGCTGGCGTCATTGCCAAGCGCTGTTTCCAGGCGAATTTTCTCTTCTTCGGTGTTCAGGTTGGCAAAGGCTTCCGCGCAGTCTGACATATCGACCCTGCACCAGGCATGGCGGGCATACCAGCGGTCGATCTTGCGTTCCCCATCGGCCAGCGTTGTTGCCAGATCATCAGCCAGAGAGGTGCGAATCAAGGCTACCACGGGGTGCATGCGTTCACCGTCAAAGGCAACGGCAATATCATGCTCGCCGATGCCCGCCACCATGCGTGCCACCAGGTCGTTGGGCAGCGCAGGGGAGTCACAGGGCGCCACCAGCAGCCAGGGGGTTTTAGCGGCGCGCAAGCCGCTGTAGATACCCATCAGCGGCCCCTTGAAACCGCCCTCGGCGTCTTCAATGACACGGTCAGCGAACAACTCGTAGGCGTCGCTGTTGCGGTTGGCGTTGATCAGCAGTTCGGCTACCCGGCCATCGAAACGCTGAATGACATGAGCAATCAACGGCAGGCCAGCAAAGGGTTCGAGGCCTTTATCGCGGCCGCCCATGCGGCGGCCTTCACCGCCGGCGAGAACCATGCCGGTAAGTTGCTTTGCGGAAATCATTGGCGTGCCTCCTGTTTGGCTGCACGGGCGCGAGGCGGGCGTGCGGGAATGGCATCCAGCGTGAGGCGGTCTTGAGCGTTAATGGCTTGAAAGTGCTTGCCTTTGGCGCGGGCAATCAGCATGACGCCAAAGCGTTTCGCCAACTCGACGCCTTTTTGGGTCACGCCGGAGCGGGATACCAGGACGCTGATACCCATCTGGGCGACCTTGAGCACCATTTCTGAAGTTAATCGCCCCGTGGTATAGAAAATATCCGCATCGGCGCTGTCTGCCTGTTGCAGCCACTGGCGGCCTGCTAGTGTATCCACGGCGTTGTGCCTGCCGACATCTTCAACGAAATCCAGCACGTCGCTTTGCCAGCATAGCGCGCAGCCGTGCACCGCCCCGGCGCTACGGTAGGTTTCATTATAGGCATTGAGATTTTGCAGCAATTGGTAGAGCGTGGACTGGGCCAGCCGCGTGTCAGGCAGCTCGGTCAGGTCAGTCTGATCGAGGAGCTTGCCGAATACCGTTCCTTGCCCGCAACCGGTGGTAACGGTGCGAGTGCTGAGGCGAGCCTCAAGGTCGTCAGGTAAGTGGCCGGTAACGACCACAGCGGCTTCAACCTCCCAGTCCACCTGAACGACCGAAAGGTCAGCCGCGGCGCGCAGCAGCCCCTGATTACGTAGATAGCCGACTACCAGCGCTTCGGGGTCGTCACCCAGCGTCATCAGCGTGACAATCTCACGCTTGTTGAGATAAACGGTCAAGGCCCGCTCGGCGGCAATCGCCTGCCGACGGGTATCACCAAATTCGTCTACCACGTCAATCTCGGTGGTGGCCGGTAAGCGGGCTCGGCTTAGCTCCAGGGCGGGCATCCGTGATCCTCATGGTGCGTACAACGTTTGAGTTGACGATGATGGCGCTCGAAAGGCTTACTTGTCTACCTGAACCTTTCGTTCCGAATAAAGCATAAGGGCCGCCGTAATGACCGATAATCTCCGCCCGTTAAGTATTACGCTGGTCGCCGAGAACAAGCAGATCAACCGGTTTAGCCAGACACAATGGCGTATCGGTGAGGTGACGCTAGGTGAGCAGGGCCCACACGTGCTGTTTTTGCAGCTGTTCATGACCGAGCGCGCTGCCTATCGCTTTAACCTGACGGCCACCACGCCACGATTGTTCGTGCGTGCCGGTTTTACTGGACAGGCCCCTGAGCCTGCGGCGATGACGGCGAGTCAAGATGTCGCAGCAGGTTGGATGGATGGCGAGCAGCAGGTGCTGGAAGTGGCGATGCCGATGGCGATCCAGATATGGATCGAAAGCTATCTGGCCCGCCACGGTGAAGCGCCGATGGAAATTCGCAAGAAGAAACACAAGGGGGCCGGGCGCGCCAAGGAAACGCCCACCCAGGAGAAACCGCAATGAGTCGTTTAGAGCGCTGGTCGCGTATCAAGCGAGGTCTCGAGCCGGACGATCAACCATCCGCAGCAGCCCCCGAGACGAAAGACCGCAGCGAGTCACCACCACTTCCGCTGGATGAAACGGACCCGGCTAACAGGGCTGGATCGGCGGAAAATCATGAAGCAGACGATACCGAATCTGGCGAGCCCATACGACCTGCGCCACCCCCGCCCGGTAGCCTGGATGAAACCTTGCCCGACCCCGAAACGCTGGAGGCGGGCAGTGATTTCAGTGGCTACATGGTACCCGGTGTCAGTTCAGCGTTGCGGCGCCGGGCGTTAAAACGCCTTTGGGCAACAGGGAACTACAATGTGCGCGACGGTCTGGATGACTATGACCTTGACTATCGCCAGCAGTTGAAGCCCATGGCCTCCGAGCTGGCGGGCAAGTTGCGTCGGTGGGCCAAGAAAGCCGATGAATCCGTGGCCGACAAGGCCAACGATACCCAGGCCGAACAAGCACCGGCAGAGGGCGACAAGGAGCAAGTATCTTCTTCCAATGGAGATGCATCCAATCCGACTGGCTCTGAGGGAAAGGTGGCGCAAGACGACCAGTCTGATGGCTCTCATACCAAAGCATGAGATGAGTTTTAGTTTTTTTAAAACAATGACTTGAATAAATATCGGAACAACAGCGTTGAAAGTGCAAGGCGCGTTTTTCTTGGCATAGATGACGAAATCGCCATAAGCTGAGCGAATAGGCTTAAAAAAATGGAAAATGATTTTATCGCTGTGCACTAATGTTATGTATTGGTGCAGCCGATATGCCAAAATAGTTAAAAAATATGACCCACTAATATAATAAAAAATGATCCTCTGACCGTGAGAATGCATGAACCAAAGAATCCAACTGGCGTCCCTGGACGACCAGCGTAACGCCGAAGCCAGAGAAGCTGTACGCCAACGCATCTCATGGCCGGCGAACCTGACGCCCGCGAATGTGACCTATCACAGCCGTGGTCATGCGTTGGTGATTGGTCCAAGCGACGCCGCCGAGAAAGCTGCCCATGCCTTGAAGGGCAGCGGGCTCGCTTCGTTGACGTTGCTGACCATCAATACCCCCGCCGGCTCCGGTGAATCGCAAGATACCGGTTCCGAGGACACGCTGTCGTCCGACTCATCGCCACAGGGACATGCTCAACCGCTTGTCCGCTATCAAATGACGCCTGAGCAGGCCGAGGTGTTAAGCATTTCAGGCTACCTTGGCGCTTTTGCTGTCCAGTTTGATAACGACGGTACCCCGCTTAATCTGGCTCGGGCACTCATTGATCGTGATCACTTCGATCTTGTACTGGACCTGAGCGCCCGCCCGGTGATGGCGCGCGAGTTGCCACCCCCGGGGTATGTCACCCTCGACTGGACCGATACCGAGCGGCGCCGCGAGGCGCTGGACAGCGTCGGCGAGCTGATCGGGGAGTTCGACAAGCCGCGTTATTTCCAGGTCAACAGCGATCTCTGTGCGCATTCCGCCAGCGGCAATGTTGGCTGCACGCGCTGCCTGGACGTGTGCCCTGCCGATGCCATCAGCAGCCATCAAGGGCGTATCGAATCACAGATCGAGATTGATCCCTACCTGTGCCAGGGCGTAGGCAGTTGCACGAGTGCCTGCCCCACCGGCGCGATCGAATTTCGCTTGCCCGATACACGCCGCCAGCAGGACACGCTCTCAAGCTGGCTGGCCGCCTACCGCGAGGCGGGCGGTCAAGCACCGGTACTGCGCTTTATCACTCACGATTCCCAGGACGCCGAAAAAGCGGCGGGTGTAGTCCCCGCCGGGCACGTGCTGGATATTCCCCTGGAAGAACTGGGTGCGGCCGGTCATGACCAGTGGCTAACCGCCCTTGCCAGCGGCGCGGCAGAGGTGCGCATTCAGCGACATGCCGATATGCCTCAGCGCCTTAGCGCCTTCCTGACCGATCAGTTGGCCCAGGCTCGGACATTGCTGTCGGCGCTGGGGCATAACCCCGAACGCGTGCAACTGCTGGATACTGACGCTGCTCAGGCACGCGACGCGCTGCCATTGCTAACGCCACTGACCGACCAGCCACTGTCGTTGAATGAGCCTGAGAAGCGTGCTCGCCTGAATATCGTGCTCGCGCGCCTGGGCGAACTTGGCGAGCCCAGTGGCCAGCGACATGCCATGCCAGAGGGTGCCGCCTACGGCGGCATTCAGGTCGACAGTGATGCCTGCACCCTGTGCCACGCTTGTGTCAGCAATTGTCCAACCCCTGCGCTGTCATCCGGTGGCAATACGCCGTCGCTGAACTTCCGCGAAGCGGATTGCGTGCAGTGTGGGCTCTGCGAGCAGGCCTGCCCTGAAGATGCCATTACCCTGACTCCCGGCTTTCTGGCCACTGCCGAGCGTGAGGCTCGCCATGTGTGTCACGAAGAAGCGCCCTTTGAGTGCATCGGCTGCGGCAAGCCGTTTGCCACGGCGAGCACGGTCGCCAATATCAAGGCCAAGCTGGCTGATCATCCCTATTTTGCAGGTGACGCCATGCTGCGGCTGGAGATGTGCGAAGACTGTCGGGTGAAAGACGTATGGAAAACCATGATTCGTGATCCCGACGCCCAGTTGAAGGTATAAGCCATGACGCAAGCTGCCCCGACATTAAGCGAAGCCGATGCGTTACGAGCAGATATCTACCGGCTTATCGCCGCGCTATTGCGCGAAGCGCCCACCGAAGAGCTGCTTGGCTGGCTGGCGTCGCTCGATATCGAGCAGGACGGCAGCCGCCTGGCCGAATGCTGGCATGGGCTCAGTCAAGCCGCGAACAGCGTTGACGCAGCGAGCCTGAAGCGAGCGCACTTTGGTCATCTGGTCGGCGTGATCCAGGGCGATGTGGTGCCCTATGCCTCCTGGTACCGCAACGGTGAACTGATGGAGGCGGCACTGGTCGCGCTACGTCGCGATCTTGGTGCGTTGGGCTTCGAGCGCAGCGAGCACACAAAGGACCCCGAAGATCACCTGGCCGCGCTGTGCGAGGTGATGGCCATGCTGATCGACGCGACGAGCCCCGACCAGGCGCACTTCTTTATGCATCACCTTGCCCCTTGGGCAAGCGACTGTTTTGACGACTTAGGGCAAGTCGATACCGCTTTTTATGCAGCGCTCGGGCAGTTGGGCAGTGCTTTCATGACAAGCGAAGAGGATCGTCTGGCAATCGAGGCGAGCCATGCCCCAGTCAACATTGTGGAACCTTGACGTGACGCGCTAATGCGTTGATTCGCCCACCGGTGAGCGCGCAGCAGCCATAGCATAAGATAAAACGGCCAACGGCCATGGCAAGAGAGGAGAGCACCATGCAACAGTCACATAATCCTGAGCGCCGCCGGTTCATGAAAACCGTAGGTTTGGGAACAGCCGCTGCAGGCGCGGCCGCTACGGTCGGACACGTCACCCTGGCGCAAGCCGATAGCGCTCCCAGCGACGTTGAAAAACCAACAACCAATTATCGTGAGACCGATCACGTCCGTGCTTTTTACGCTTCCTTGCGTGACTGACGGCGGAATGCCAGGAGAATTGCCATGCGTTTAACTCGCAAAACAGACACTCCCAAAGCGCCCGGCCTGGGTATTTCGCGCCGCCAGTTTATACAGCGCAGCGGCGTAGCGACGGGCGGTGTGGCCGCACTAGGCTTTATGGGCGCGCCCATGATGCGTCGCGCGGAATCGGCTGACAAAACGCCGGTGCTGGATTCCCCCGTGGAAACCAAGCGCACGATCTGTTCGCACTGCTCGGTGGGCTGCGGCGTGTATGCCGAAGTGCAAGAGGGGATCTGGACCAAGCAAGAGCCGGCCTTTGACCACCCGATCAACCGTGGTGCCCACTGTGCGAAAGGCGCTTCGCTACGCCAGCACGGCCATTCCAGCCGCCGTTTGAAGTACCCCATGAAGCTGGTGGGCGGCGAATGGGAGCGCATGAGCTGGGAAGATGCCGTCAACGAGATTGGCGACAAGCTGCTTGAGCTGCGCGACGAGCACGGCCCCGACAGCGTTTACTGGCTTGGTTCGGCCAAGTTCAACAACGAGCAGGCGTACCTGATGCGCAAGCTTGCCTCCATGTGGGGCACCAACAACACCGACCACCAGGCGCGTATCTGTCACTCCACGACCGTGGCCGGGGTTGCCAATACCTGGGGTTATGGGGCGATGACCAACTCGCTCAACGACACGCACAACAGCAAGGCGATCCTGTTCATTGGCTCGAACCCGTCCGAAGCGCACCCGGTGGCAATGCAGCACTTCCTGATTGCCAAGGAACGCAACAACTGCCAGATCATTGTGGCCGACCCGCGCTTCACGCGTACGGCCGCCAAGGCCAACAAATACGTGCGCCTGCGTCCGGGTTCCGACGTTGCCTACGTCTGGGGTCTGCTGTGGCACATCTTTGAAAACGGCTGGGAAGACAGCGAATACATCAACCAGCGCGTTTACGGCATGGACGATGTACGCGCTGAGGTAGCCAACTTCCCGCCGAGCGTCGTTGAGGACATCACCGGGGTCAGCGAACAGGACATGTTCGACGTGGCCAAGACCCTGTCCGAAAACCGTCCGGGGTGTGTCGTCTGGTGCATGGGCGGTACCCAGCACACCACGGGTAACAACAATACCCGCGCTTACTGCATCCTCGAGCTCGCGCTGGGTAACATCGGCGTGGCCGGTGGCGGTGCCAACATCCTGCGCGGTCACGACAACGTGCAGGGGGCGACCGACCTGGGGCTGGGTTCCGATTCGCTGCCAGGGTACTACGGTCTCTCGGAAGGCGCTTGGCAGCACTGGTCCAACGTCTGGAACGTTGATTACGAGTGGCTGCAGGGCCGCTTCGACGATACCGAGTACAACGATGGCAAGCCCATGAACAGCGCCGGTATCACCGTGTCGCGCTGGGTGGACGGCGTGCTGGAAGAAGACGAGAACATCTCCCAGCGTACGGCGCTCAAGGCCATGTTCTATTGGGGTCACGCGGTCAACTCCCAGACCCGCGGCGTCGAAATGCAGCAGGCCATGAAAAAGCTCGAAATGATGGTCATCGTCGATCCCTACCCGACCGTTGCGGCCGTCATGCACGACCGCACCGACGGTGTGTACCTGTTGCCGGCCGCGACCCAGTTCGAAACCACCGGCAGCGTGACGGCGACCAACCGTTCCCTGCAGTGGCGCGACAAGGTCATCGACCCGCTGTTCGAGTCCAAGCCCGATCACGAGATCATGTACCTGTTCGCCCGCAAGCTCGGCTTTGGCGACGAGCTGGTCGCCAACTATGAGATGAACGGCGACGAACCGCTGATCGAAGATATCCTGCGGGAAATCAACGCTGGCATGTGGACCGTCGGCTACACCGGTCAAAGCCCGGAGCGCCTGAAGGAACACCAGCAAAACTGGCACACCTTCAGCTTTGAAAACCTGCGCGCCCAAGGCGGCCCGGCGGATGGCGATTATTACGGTTTGCCCTGGCCCTGCTGGGGAACGGCCGAGTTCAATCATCCCGGCTCGCCCAATCTTTATGATCCAAGCGTACCGGTGATGGAAGGCGGCATGGGCTTCCGCGCTCGGTTTGGCATCGAGCGGGACGGCGTCAATCTGCTGGCTGAAGGTTCCGCGCCGGTGAATGGCGATATCGACGATGGCTACCCGGAGTTCAACGACCAGCTGCTGAAAGACCTTGGCTGGTGGAACGACCTTACCGACGCCGAGAAACAAGCGGCGGAAGGCAAGAACTGGAAAACCGATCTGTCCGGCGGTATTCAGCGTGTCGCGATCGAGCACGGCTGCGCCCCGTACGGTAACGCCAAGGCGCGGGCAGTGGTGTGGACCTTCCCTGACGCAGTGCCGAAGCACCGTGAGCCGCTCTACTCAACCCGCCGTGACCTGGTCGACAAATACCCGACCTGGGACGACTTTGACTCCATCATGCGCCTGCCGACCATGTACAAGAGCGTACAGGACGGTGCCCCCTCGGTGGATGACTACCCGATCATCCTCACTTCCGGGCGACTGGTCGAATACGAAGGCGGCGGTGAAGAAACGCGCTCCATGTCGTGGCTGGCCGAGCTTCAGCAAGAGATGTTTGTGGAGATCAACCCGGCCGATGCCAATGATATCGGCATCAGCGATGGCGACCAGGTATGGGTCGAAGGGGCCGAAGGCGGACGCGTGAAGGTGAAGGCGATGGTCACGCCACGCGTGGACCGCAAGGTGGCCTTCATGCCATTCCACTTTGGCGGCATGTTCCAGGGCGAAAGCCTGGAGGGCATGTACCCTGAGGGCACTGCTCCCTACGTAATCGGCGAAGCGGCCAATACCGCGACCACTTATGGCTACGACCCGGTGACACTGATGCAAGAGACCAAGTGCACCATCTGCCGCATCGAGCGTGCCTGAGGCTCGCCTAGACCTGACAGCATCCACGGTGCGGGCGACATCCCGCACCGTATAAGGAGAACACCATGGCTCAAATGAAATTTATGTGTGACGCCGAGCGCTGCATCGAATGCAACGGCTGCGTGACCGCCTGTAAAAATGCCAATGATGTCGAATGGGGCATTCAGCGTCGGCGTGTTGTGACACTGAATGACGGCGAAGCCGACGAGATGTCCATTTCGGTCGCCTGCATGCACTGTGACGACGCCCCCTGCATGGCGGTGTGCCCGACCGACTGCTTCTACAAGACCGACGACGGTATCGTGCTGCACGATAAAGACCTGTGTATCGGCTGTGGCTACTGCCTCTACGCCTGCCCCTTTGGCGCCCCGCAGTTCCCGCAGCAGGATGCGTTTGGCGAGCGCGGTAAGATGGACAAATGTACCTTCTGTGCGGGCGGCCCTGCCGAAAGCAAGGAAGAAGAGTACGAGAAGTACGGCGCCAACCGCATCGCCGAAGGCAAGTTGCCGCTGTGCGCGGAAATGTGCTCCACCAAGGCACTTCTGGCAGGCGATGCCCAGGACGTGGCGGATATTTTCCGTCAGCGTGTGGTGCATCGTGGCCATGAAGATGGCGCCTGGTCCAACAACCCTCAGGCCAGTGCCGACAACCTAGCCTATGATGCTGCCCGTAAAGGGTAAGGAGGCTCTCCAT
Organism: Vreelandella janggokensis; assembly: GCF_031451615.1. NCBI lineage: Bacteria > Pseudomonadati > Pseudomonadota > Gammaproteobacteria > Oceanospirillales > Halomonadaceae > Vreelandella > Vreelandella janggokensis. The sequence goes on from NZ_JARWAJ010000002.1 coordinate 555,425, forward strand.
GAACCAGTTGACTGCTCAGGCACCCGGTGGGGTGCCGCACCTGTCTCAATGGCAAGGAGTCTGGCGCTGGCTGCTGTTGGCCTTCGCCCTGGTGTTCAGTCTGGGCGTGGCGCAGGTAGCTCATGCCCAGGAAGCTGACCCCAATCGTGAAATGAGCACGGCGGCGCCCGGCATCGATGCGGACCAGTGGCGACAAGTCCGTAGCGGCGAGACCGGTCCCAACTACCGTGATTCGCGAGCCGACAGTAACTACAACCTGATCAACGCCAGCGGTGAAACCTGGCGTCAGTGGCGTAACCGCTGGGTGTCACCCTTCGGCCTGATCGTGATTGGCGGCATGATCGTGATCATTACGCTGTTCTACCTCATCGTCGGGCGTAAACACCTTGAAGAGCCGCGATCGGGACGCAAGCTGTTCCGCTGGCCGCTATTCATGCGTGCCTTGCACTGGTCCGTGGCGTCGCTGTTTATCGTCCTGGCGCTCACCGGTCTCAACCTGCTGTTTGGCAAGTTTGTCTTTCGGGGGCTGTTTGGCGATGCCTTCTGGGGCTGGATGGTCTCGTCCTCTAAGTTGCTGCACAACTATCTGGGGCCGATCTTCAGCGTGTTGTTGATCGTGATGCTGGTCAGCCTGATCAAGGACAACATGCCCAAGAAGCACGACCTGGAATGGTTCAAGAAAGGCGGTGGCCTTGTTGGTAAAGGCCACGTGGATGCGGGCTTCGCCAATGGCGGTGAAAAAGCCTGGTACTGGCTGCTTGCGTCGGTGGGACTGCTGGTAGTTGCCAGCGGCTTTGTCCTCGACTTCCCCAACTTCGGTCAGGGACGCGACACCATGCAGTGGGCGAACCTCGTCCACGCGGTGGGCGCCCTGGGGCTGACGGCCGTGTCGGTCGGCCATATCTACATCGGTACCCTGGGTACGGAAGGCTCGCTGGAAGGCATGACCACTGGCTACGTCGATGAAACCTGGGCCAAGGAGCACCACAATCTGTGGTACGAAGAGGTCAAGGATCAGGCGGTCTCCGAGCAGGAGCTGGCTGACCGGAAAGCCTCAAAAGACGCAGGTGAATCACCCGCTCCTCGCTCCTCGTAAGGCGCGCTGGAATGTTGCAAAAGACACCGCCTACGGGCGGTGTCTTTTGTTATGCTGAACTTAATTTCACACCATAGAGGTCACAGAGATGGACAAGTTTGACGATACCACCCGTACCGAGCTTGAAGCCGCTGCGTTTCGCCGCCTGTTACAGCACCTGGATGACAATAAAGACGTGCAGAATATCGACCTGATGATTCTGGCCGACTTTTGCCGTAACTGTCTGTCCAAATGGTTGGTGAGTGCGGCAGAAGCGCGGGGTGAACAGCTGACTTACGAAGAAGCCCGCGAGTACGTCTACGGCATGCCTTACGATGAGTGGAAAGACCTCTACCAAGGCAAGGCAACGCCGGAACAACTGGCGGCGCTTGAGGCCCGGCAAGCGCAAAAGCGCGCCAAGGAGTAGCCCATGGAGCCGATGATTCCGCTGCGTATCGCGGTACTGACGATTTCCGATACGCGCACCGATGAGACCGATCGCAGTGGCCAGGCCCTGGTCGAACGGCTGACCCAGGCCGGTCACCAGCTGGTAGAAAAGCGTATCGTGCCGGACGACGTGTACACCATTCGCGCCGTGGTGGCCCAATGGATTGCTGACCCTGCGGTGCAGGGCGTGATCACCACCGGCGGCACCGGCTTTACCGGCCGCGATTCGACGCCGGAGGCGGTACGGGTGCTGCTCGACAAACCAATTGAAGGCTTTGGCGAGCGATTCCGTCAGCTGAGCGGCGAGGAAATCGGCAGCTCCACAATTCAAAGCCGCTGTCTCGGCGGGCTGGCCAACGCCACGGTGATCTTCTGCCTGCCGGGTTCGACCGGCGCCTGTCGCACCGGCTGGGACGGCATTCTTGCCGAACAGCTCGACAGCCGCCACAAGCCGTGCAACTTCGCCAACCTGGTGATCCCCGAGCGAGGCCAGCATGGCTGAGCTGCACTCCATTGATGATGCCCTGTCAGCGCTGCTGGCAGATGTCACGCCCATGACGGCGGAGCGCGTGGCGCTTCCCGACGCGGCCGGGCGGGTGCTGGCTGAAGACGTTACCGCGCAGCTTGATGTGCCGCCGTATACCAATAGCGCGATGGACGGCTACGCGCTGCGGGCGGGGGATGCCGGGCAGCGACTGTGGGTCAGCCAGCGGATTGCGGCGGGCACGCCTGCCACGCCGCTGGCGCCGGGCAGCTGCGCGCGGATTTTTACCGGCGGTGAAATCCCCCCCGGGGCCGACTGCGTGGTCATGCAGGAGCGCGTCGAGGTGGATGGCGATGTTGCCACGATCCCTGCGGATATCCCCGCTGGCGACAATGTGCGTTTGAAGGGGCGCGATGTGCGCCAGGGGGATGTGCTGCTGAGCGCCGGTCAGTGCCTGGAGGCCGCAGCGCTAGGCCACCTGGCCGGACAGGGGGTGACAGAGGTTGGCGTTCGCCGTCGGCCGCGGGTAGCGCTGTTGTCTACCGGCGATGAAGTGGTTGACCCCGGTACGCCGCTCAAGCCGGGACAGCTGTATAACTCAAACCGCCCCATGCTCACGCGGTTGCTTACAACCTTTGGCGCTGAGGTGGTTACCCAGGTCAGCGTGCCCGACGATGCTGAACGCACTCGGGAGCTGCTCGCCCAGGCGGCGGAAGATGCCGACGTCGTCGTCAGCACCGGCGGGGTGAGTGTCGGCGAAGAGGATCACGTGAAAGCCTCGCTCGAGGCACTGGGTAAGCTCACGATGTGGAAGCTCGCCATTCGGCCGGGCAAGCCGTTGGCGCTGGGGCACTTGCCGCGACGCGAAGGCGGGCAGGCGCACTTTGTCGGATTACCCGGTAATCCCGTTTCCGGCTTTGTCGGCGCCTGGCTTTTTTTACGCCCGCTGATGGGCGCGCTATTAAGCTGCCCCGATCTGACAGCGCTGCCTTGTGTCACCGCGCGAGCAGAGTTTTCAACATCCACTGGCCCTCGGCAGCACTATATGCGCGTGGTCCTGACGTTTGATGCTCAAGGTGCGCATGCCAAGGCGTTTGATGATCAGAACTCGTCGGTTCTGTCCTCGTGTATTCAGGCCAATGCGCTGGCGGTCATCCCGCCGCATCGCGATATCGCCCAGGGTGATTCGGTCAGCTGTTTATGGCTGATGGGCTGAAGCATGATCAACCGTTAGACAATGGCGTGGGGCACAAAGCAGGAAGAATCCTTGGTGATGTGCCCGACGTCTTCGCGAATGCCCATGCCGCAGGCACGGTCGCCGACGACCCAACTGCCGACCAGGGCGTGATTATCACCGAAGCGTGGCATGGGGTGATACGCCTGCCGAATCCAGGGGCTATCGGTATAGGGGCCACCGACCGCTTCGCGCTGGCCCGAAGGGGTAATCAGTTCGATGTTGCTGCCTTCCCGCGAGAAAAACGGCTTGCGCACCCAGCCGGCGGGTAGCGGTGAGCTATTGGCTTTCTCGAAAAATGCCGGTAACAGGTTGGGGTGTCCTTCGAAGTGTTCCCACAGCAGCGGCAAGATACCTTTGTTGGATAACACCGCCTTCCAGGGCGGCTCAAACCAGTGAGTGTTTAACTGGGGGATCAATTCACCAAAAGCGTCGTCGGCCATTTCTTCCCAGGGATACAGCTTGAACAGTGCCTGAATGGGCTGGTCGTCGAGGTCGACGAAGTGATCGGCCGCCGGATGCTGGCCAATATCTTCGGTGTAGATAAAGGGGGCGTTGAGGCCTGCCTGCACCGCGACATCCTGAAGGTAGTGCACCGTGGCACGCTCTTCGGCGTTATCCTTGACGCACGAGAAATATAGCGTGCGGCCCTCGAGGCGGTCGCCCAGATGTGCCATGGCATTGATCAGCCGCTCCTGTATCGAGTTGTATTGATCGGCGTGACGCGGCAGGATGCCCTGTGCCATGGCTTGCTCGAGCCATACCCACTGGAAGAAGCCCGCTTCGTAAAGTGAGGTCGGGGTGTCGTAGTTGAGTTCCAGCAGCTTTGCCGGGCCATCGCCGGAATAGGCAAAATCCATACGCCCGTAAAGGTGCGGCTGACCGGCTCTCCACGAGTGATGGATGCTGTCCCACATGTGCTCGGGTAGCGCTAAACGCTGCATCAAGGCATTGGAGTGGCAGACCTTGTCGACCAACTCCATGCACATCTCATGGATTGCCTCGGTGGGTGCCTCTATGTCGCGCTCTACCTGCTCCATGGTGAACTGGTAGTAGGCGTTTTCCTTCCAGTAAGGCTCGCCCTCAATGGTATGGAAATGAAAGCCCAGTTCGTGGGCCAGGGCTTTCCAGTTTTGCCGCTCAGGGATATCGATTCGTAGCATGGTGAGCTTTGCTGGCGGTTAAGAGCCCCAGCCACTCCGTGTGGATGAACGCGAGCCAAAGCCACTACGCTGTGAAGACGCGCGCACCGAACTGCGCATGGCGTCGTTACGCTGAGAGATCCGTTGGGTAGCCTGGCTTGACGCGGTGTTCCAGTTGCCCTGGTTTTGGCGATTGCGGTACACCGGCTCTTGATAAACCCGCTCGAACGAACGCCCGCGGCTGGTGTTGGACATCATGCTGCCGACCATATAGCCCATCATGGCAGGCATGAACCAGCTGCCGCCGCTGCTACCGGTTGCCGCCTGTGACTGCTCATCTGTGGGTTCGGTACAGGCGCCTTCGCCATGTTCCGCCTCACATTCTTCCAGGGTGTTAAAGCGCGGCACGTCCTCAAGCGAAGCCTCGTAGGCAGCCTCGCAGGCATTGCGCGTATAAACATCTGCGGCGACACAATCCTCGACGCTCTGGAAACTGCGCGGCTCATCAAACTCGATGTCGGTAATGTGTTCTTCCTGGGGTGGTTGTCCGCAGGCAGTCAGGCCAAAGGCGCTGGCGCCCATCATCGCGAGTGACAGGCGTGCGCTGCGTTTGCGTCTCGGCAAATGCGGTGTTTGATCGTATCTGGACATGTCAGCGGCTTCCTTTTACCACGTCATCGAGGCGGCGTTGAGCAAGCCAACGGCCACGGCGATGCTTGCCATTAAAATGCCGTAAGCCTGGTGGCCTTCGGTAATATGTTGCGAGAGGCTTTCTCCCTGCTTGCGTAGGAACAGCTTCACGCCGAAGAAGGTTGCCAACTGGACGATAAACGCAACCACGCCCCACAAAATGAAGTCGACAAAGCTGATGGAGTTGGCCATGGCGCTGTACAGCGGGATGGTAAAGCCCAGGATAGAGCCGCCGTAGGCGGTCGCGGCGGCCGCGTTGCCCTCGCGAATCAGCTTCCATTCGTGGTGCGGCGTGATGCGGCTATAGCAGTACATGAATGCGACCAACAAAATGATCGCCGCGACCAGGTAGGCAATAAAATACGGTAAACCCTGCAGATAATGCAGCATGGACGTTGTTTCCTTCGTGAAGGTTGAGAAAAGTCAAAGGGCGTCGATATCCATCGGGGCAACGTCAACGCCGACGTTATACACCACCATGAAACCACCGTCGCCATCGTTTTCGGCGCTGACCAATGCGTATTCCATGCGCTCAGCGTCCTGGATAGCGCGTTCAAAAAGCATGGCGTGGTGGGTAACGTAGCGGCTGCTAATACTGTCAGTGGTGACTACCTGTTCCTCGAATACGGCCGGCGGCGACCATTCTTGAGCGTCATCACCCCACACGCGTTGGTAAGTACAACGACGTTCGGATGTATCGGTCGAGGTAATCGTAACGGTTTGCGCGCCTGTTGGATTGGTGTGCGGGTCAGTGCCGTTGACCAGCGTATCAAACTCGACAGGGGATAGCTGCGCGACGCGATAGAAATCGAACAGTTTGTATTCGACTACCTGCTCTTGCTCGATATTGGCTTGCAACCAAGTGTCGTTATCCAGGTAAAAGCGCACCAGGTGGGCACCTTGGCCGAGATCAACATGCCCGACAGCGGCGATATGATGAAAGGCCTCGTTGTCCCAGTGAAACAGGGCATCGGGGTAGGTGCACAGGTCAATCAGTTGGATGTTGACGCGACCATCGAGGCGCAAGCCTTCCAGCGCTGCTGGGGGCATACCGTTGGGCAAACCCGGTGCTGGAGGTGGCGCAGAGGGAGCGGTGGTGGCGCGATATAACCTCTTAAGCGTCTTGAGCATCAGGCGGCCCCCTGCGCAGCAGACTGAAACAAGCGAGTTAGCTCGGCCTCTGTAAGTCGTTTGTCACCCATATAATACAGAGTGTCGCCTTTGCCTACCGCGAAATCAGCCGGAGGGTTGAGCATTTGATGCGCCTCAATGGATGGGCGCCACACCCCTAACAGTGTGATGTTGTCGCTTGATTTGGCCAGGCTCATCAGGTCGCCGTAGCGAGCTGTTTGATCGGCTGGCAGTGTGTTGGGTAAGCACCCCTGGAACTGGGTTGCGCCGTGGTCAATGGCGAGCAGCTCATTGACCACACGGCTGATGCCTGCGTCGGTGGCGGAGCGGACCAGCATTTCGATCGATAACCCCTGAGTACACTCAATACCCGGTAAGGTACGCCGCAACATGTTGGCCGTTGCCGGGTTATCGCAGTGGGCGACGACGTGGCAGCCAGCCGGCTTTTGATCGAAGACCGATAAGGCAATGGTGGCCACGCGCTCATCGGTCTCATCGTAAATAATGATGCGGCTGGCTCCTTGAATGCCCGCTCGTGCCAGCAGTTCAGTATCGGAAAAGCTATCGCCTTTGACGAACTTGATGCTGCCCGGCAATGGGTTGTCGATATCTTTGGCGACGCACAGCACAATATCGTCGGGGAGGTTGGTGTCGGCCTGCAGGATGCGAATAATATGCGCTGTTGGCTCGCCATGCCAACCGACGACGAGGGTATGTCCGTTAAGATGGCTGTAATCAGCATTACCCTGCACCAGCATTCTCCATGTTGAACTGATATTAGCGGTTGCTTTACCGATAAACGCGGCAAACAGCATAATGCCGCCGGGAATCACCCATAAGGCGGCGGCCCACTGGCCGCTGGACGTTACCGGACTATAGTCGCCATAGCCCACCGTTGTCGCCGTGGTGACGTAAAAGTACACCCATGTTCCGAAAGTCTCGGCTACCGCTTCACTGCTCATCGCCATAAAGGCCCATGAAAGTGCCGCATGGCTGATGACCATCAACAACAAAAACATCCAACTGACATTGATCGTAGACGCCTGAAGCGCCTTGAACAGACGTAATAGAACAGGCACTGCGAGCCCCTTTAGAACAGGCCCACCCGGCAGGGCGGGCTATACCAGCAGGTTAATACTGCGTGGCATGTTTCTTGGCTTTCAGGCGTGCCAGCAAGTCGCCGCCCTTGCTGGCTGCCGCCGATACCGGCCGATTCAAGGCGTTCCTCCAGTGAGCTTCCGCTCTCTGAAGCGGCCATTTCATCAGCGGCTTGTATCTTGGCCAAGTTAGATAGCTGGCGTTTCTTGATGCGTTAAAGCGATTCCATAGCGCCACTCTAACACTGTGAACGTCCAGCGACGTAGTGAAACGCGGCAACGGGCAGTCAGTCGATAGGTGGGGTACAAATGTCTGATATTTAGAAAATTTTGTTAGAAAAACACCTCTTTAGGCGCTTGATTGCGACTAAAGACGAATAGCAGAATCGAGTCACCGTTCTAAAATCCAACGCCACTCGGTAAATTTACCTAAATCCACTGCGCTGATGTTTTGTGTAGCACGCGAGCATGCGCGACCGCCCCGAAGGATGTTCTTATGCATGCCCTCACCCTGGCGTCATTTCTATTCTTCACTTGTTTAGTGGCCTTTATTACCTGGCGCATTACGCGAAGGGATGATCACAGCAGCACCAGCGGCTATTTCCTGGCAGGTCGGACGCTGACGTTTCCCTTGATTGCCGGGTCGCTGTTGATGACCAATCTGTCCACCGAGCAGATGGTGGGGCTGAACGGCTCAGCCTTCAGCGATGGCCTGAGCGTAATGGCCTGGGAAGTGGTAGCAGTCATTGCCCTGGTGGCGCTGGCGCTGTTCTTCCTGCCGCGCTTTTTAAAAAGCGGTATTGCGACGTTGCCCCAACTATTGCTGATCCGCTTTGATAAAGGCACGCAACTGATCGCCAACGTGATCTTCCTGATTGCCTACGCGGTGATTTTGCTGCCGATTATTCTCTACTCGGGTGCGATAGGGCTGCAGGGCATGCTCGACCTGCCCGCGCTGACGGGTATCGAATCACCGACCACGCTACTCTGGCTGACGGTATGGGTCGTAGGGATTGTGGGCGCCATCTATGCGCTGTTCGGCGGGTTACGCACGGTCGCGGTATCCGACACTCTTAACGGCGTTGGTCTTTTGATCGGTGGCTTTGTGATCGTCTACTTCGGCCTGCAAGCCGTCAGCGGTGGTGAAGGCATCATGGAAGGCTGGAATACACTGAAAACCAGCAATCCTGACAAGCTCAATTCGATCGGCGGTAGTGATCAACAGGTGCCGTTCTTCACGCTTTTCACCGGTGTCTTCCTGATCAACCTGTTCTACTGGACGACCAACCAGCAGATCATCCAGCGGACCTTTGCCGCTAAAAACCTGGCGGAAGGCCAGAAGGGTGTCCTGCTGACGGGTTTCTTCAAGCTGCTGGGCCCAATTTATCTGGTACTGCCAGGGATCATTGCCTACCACCTGTACGCCGATGATGGCATTCGCGCCGATGAAGCTTACGGCCATCTGGTGTTTAACGTGCTGCCGCCGTACCTCACCGGTTTCTTTGCCGCGGTGATGGTCGGGGCGATCCTGTCGTCGTTCAACTCCGCGCTGAACAGCACGACGACCATCTTCAGCTTGGGTATCTACAAGCAAGTCCTCAAGAAAGACGCCACAGAGGAGCAGGTGGTGAAGTCGGGCAAGGTGTTTGGTTGGATCATGGCCATTACCACCATGACCATTGCGCCCTTACTGGCAGGTCAGGAAAGCCTGTTCGGCTACTTGCAGAAGATGAATGCCATCTACTTCATTCCTATCCTGGCGGTGGTGCTGGTGGGGCTTTTGACCAAGCGTGTACCGCCGATGGCGGCGAAAATTGGCTTGGTAGGTGGCTGTTTGCTGATCGCCGCGGGCTATTTCGTGCCACCCTTCGACAAGCTACCCGCCGTCATGCATGAGTTCCACTTTGTCGCGGCGGTATTCGTGCTGCTGGTGGCGGTGATGCTGGTGATTGGCAAGCTACGTCCGCGCGAGACCGACTGGGTCCAGGAGCACTCTGGCGATGTTGACCTCACCCCGTGGAAAGGGGCGGTGCCTGCCGGTATCGTACTGGTGCTGCTGGTCATCATCATGTACGCCTCGTTCGCCGGTTAAGCGCGCCACGACGATTCGACCAACCGACAAACGCCCCGTTTCCTGTGCCTTGCAGGGAGCGGGGCGTTTGCTTTACTGCGTCAAGCTGACTGGTAAGTATCGTGGAAGCGTTTGCGTAGCTCGTTCTTTTGCACCTTGCCCATGGTGTTGCGCGGCAAGGTATCGATGAAGAACACGCGCTTGGGCTGCTTATACTTGGCAAGTTTTCCCTGCAGGTGGTCTAGGATGGTGGCTTCGTCGAGGTCCGCCCCCGGCTGGGTGACCACGGCGGCGGTGACGCCTTCGCCAAAGTCCGGGTGGGGCAGGCCAATCACCGCAGACTCGGATACCCCTTCCAGTTCGTCGATGACCTGTTCTATTTCCTTGGGATAGACGTTGTAGCCACCCGAAATCACCAGGTCTTTATCCCGTCCAACGATATGCACATAGCCCTGCTCGTCGACCTGGGCAAGATCGCCGGTAATGAAAAAGCCGTCTTCAAGCAACTCCTCGCGGGTTTTTTCCGGCATTCGCCAGTAGCCGATGAACACGTTGGGCCCACGAATCTGCAGCATGCCGATCTCGCCGGGGGCGACCTCATCGCCGGTTTCCCTGTCGGTGATGCGTATTTCCACGCCGGGCAGCGGCCTACCCACGGTGCCCGCGCGGCGCGCACCATGGTAGGGGTTAGAGATGTTCATGTTGGTTTCGGTCATGCCGTAGCGTTCGAGAATGGCATGCCCGGTCTTGGCCTCGAAGGCCTCGTGGGTTTCGGCGGTCAGCGGTGCTGAACCGGATACGAACAGCCGCATGTTGGCGGTGACGTCAGGTGTCAGGCGCGAGTCCTGAACAAGGCGCGTGTAGAAGGTGGGTACGCCCATCATCACGTTGCCGCGGGGTAGTTCCTCGAAAATCACGTCGGCGTCAAACTTGGGCAGAAACAGCATGCTGGCACCGGCCATCAGGGTGACGTTGCACGCTACAAACAGCCCGTGGGTATGAAAAATCGGCAGCGCGTGGATCAGGCGATCCTCGGCGCTGAAGTGCCAGGCCTTGGCCAGGGTTTCGGCATTGGAGGCCAGGTTCTGGTGGGTCAGCATGGCCCCCTTGGAGCGCCCGGTGGTGCCCGAGGTGTATAGAATCGCCGCCAGGTCGCGAATATCCAGCTCGGCGATTTCATCATGGGGGGCGGCGCTCGCCGCTTCGTCCATCAGGCTACCATCGGCTGCGCTGCCCAGAGTGACAACCGCCGGGCATCCGGTGTCGGTGGCAATGCGGCGTGCCTCGTCGACGTCGGCAGGCCGACAGACAAACAGCGCGGGCTCGGCATCGCTCAGAAAATAGCGAATTTCATCGCCGGTGTAACCGGTGTTGAGGGGCAAATAGACACCGCCCATCCGCAGGCAGGCAAGGTATAGCAAAATGGCTTCGGGGCTTTTGTCCACCTGGACCGCCACACGATCCCCCTGGCGTACGCCAAGAGCGGTCAGAGCGCCGGCAAGGCGGGCGCTTTGGCTCAGCGCATCGGCGTAGGAATAGCGGCGGCCTTCGCGGGTGGTGATAAAGTCGGCGTCCCCGCGCTTGCGCATCTGAGTGGCAAAGGTGGCAAACAGATTGTGGTTCATTTGGCAGGTTCTCCCTTGGCCAGCTTGCGCGCCCGCTTGGCGAGGTCGCGCACGTCGCTCGAGCAGGCAATGGTGCCCTTGGCGGTATAGTTTTCGTGGTTACGCTCGATGTCGTCGAGCACATAGAGGTAGTTGACCATCAGACCGGCGGCCTGCTTGAGGCCTTTTTCGGAAATATCGCCAAGCCAGTTGATACGCTGAAGCTTGGCGCCATTGCCCAGGTGAAAGCGGGCAACGGGGTTTAGGGGCAAACCATGGCGGTTTTTTTCGTCGGCCAGATAGTGGGCAGCGAGCGGTTGTAGCGTTGCTTTGAGACGTTCCTGACGCTGTGTATCCTGATGCCATCCCGGCGTATCGAGCTCTGCCAGGGTGTCACGGACGCTGGACGGCCAGTGGTCGTTTTGGCGCTGTTCGCTGAGCCATTGAGCAAACCCGGGTACCGGTGAAAGCGTCACGAAGTACTTCAACTGGGGAAGCTCCTGGGAAAGCTCCTGTACCACCTGCTTGATCAGGAAGTTACCAAACGAAATACCACGCAAGCCGGTTTGGCAGTTGCTGATGCCAAAGAAGGCGGCACTGTCGGCATCGTCGGGGTCATCCACGCCATCCTGCCCGGAAAGGATGGGCTGAATGCGGCTTGGCAGACCTTTATGAAGGGCGACTTCTACAAAGATGAGCGGTTCATCGCCGATGGCAGGGTGAAAGAACGCAAAGCATCGGCGATCACGGGCGTCCAGGCGGCGCCGCAAGTCGTCCCAATCCTGAATTTCGTGTACCGCTTCGTAACGAATGATTTTCTCGAGAATCGATGCGGGCGTGTTCCAGTCGATGCGCTTGAGCATCAAAAAGCCGCGGTTGAACCAGGAGCCGAACAGGTGCGCAAAGTCGTCGTCGATGGGCGCAAGGTCGGGCTGATCGCGCAGCATACCCAATAAATCCCGACGCATGTTGACCAGTTCGTAGGTGCCGTCGCTGGCGAAGTTGAGCCGCCGGAAAAGCTCCTGGCGAAGCGGCTCGCAGGCTTCGAACAGCGTCTGCAGGGAGCGGTTGTCCCGCGCGTCGCGGTAGGCTTCGTAGGCGCTGTCAATCTGCTCGGGCTCGGCGGCGAAGTCCTCGGCGAGGCGTTTGAAGAAACGCTGCTTTTCTTCTTCGGAAAGGCGCCGGTAGATCGCCAGGGCGCGGCTGGCCAGGGCGATGCTGGAGGCTTCGCCGTCGCTCTCCAGTAGCGCCTGGCAGGCCTTGACCAGATGCGTATGGTCCACCGCTGAGGCGACAGACTGACGCCGCCGCAACAGTGCGTCGCGCTGGGTTATGTTGTTGAACAGTTCCTGAAGAAACATCATGTTCATGATCGTACTCCTTTCAGCCCATGATCAGGTTGGGCAGCCATAGAGCTAGGCCGGGGAACAGGCACAGCAATAGAATGGCCAGCACCATGCACAGCGCATACGGCAGGCTGCCCATCAGGATGTCGCGCAGCGAGATATCCGGTGCAATGCCCTTGATGATGAACAGGTTGAGCCCGACCGGCGGGGTGATAAGGCCGATTTCCAGGTTGATGGTGAGTACCACCGCGAACCAGTAAGGATCGAAGTTTGCCGCCAGGATGATCGGCAGCAAAATCGGCGCGGTCATCACGATCACGGCCACTGGCGGCAGGAAGAAACCCGCGACCAGCAGGAAGACGTTGATGACCCCCATCAGCACCCAGCGATTGACCTCCAGGTCGGCGATTGCTGCGGCGACGGTCTGAGTAATGAACATCGACGACAGCGCATAGGCGAACACCTCGGCGCAGGCGATAACCAGCATGATCATCACGCTTTCGCGCAGGGAGTCGCGCATGATCAGCTTGATCGGACCGATCTGCCACATGCGGTAGATCAGGATAGCCAGCATCAGACACAGGAAGGCGCCGACGCCCGCCGCTTCGGACGGTGTCGCGACGCCGCCGTACAGTGCGAACAGAATACCGGCCACCACCCCGAGGAAGGGCAGGACACGCACCACGGCTTTCATGTTGCTGTCGACATTTTGCTGGACGGTGTTCTTGAGCTTTTCCGCGGAGGCCGCCAGAGGATTGGCGTAGCCGCCCGCCAGCTTGCAGGCGATGATCGTCCAGATCATGAACAGCCCAGCCAGCATGAAGCCCGGCACAACGCCGGCGATAAACAGACGGCCGATGGAGGTTTCGGTGGAAATACCGTAAATGATCATGGTCACGGACGGTGGAATCAGTATCCCCAGCGTGCCACCAGCGGCAATACAGCCGGCGGCGACGCCGTCGGGGTAGCCCCGCGTGCGCATTTCAGGAATACCCATCTTGCCGATGGCCGCACAGGTGGCGGGGGAGGAGCCGGACAGCGCGGCAAAAATCGAGCAAGCACCAATATTGGATACCGCAAGCCCCGCCGGTAGCCGTCCCATCCACAAATCCAGCGAGCGATACAGATCGCGCCCGGTGGGCGAGGACGCCACGGCCGCGCCCATCAGAATGAACATGGGGATCGCCACAAAGCCGAATTCGGCAATACGGTCGAAAAACGTTTCCCCGAAGTAAGTCAGTTCGGGAAGGCCGCGGTCATAGAGCAGCGCCATCAGTGAGACACCGCCCAGGGCAAAGGCAATCGGCGTGCCGATGGCCATCAGCACGATCAGGCCCACGGCCACGATAATACCCAGCGTAATCGGATCCATGGTCAGCCCTCCCCGCGCAGAATGTCGGCGACGTACTGTAACGCCAGCAAGGTCGTACCGACCGCCACAGGAAGCAGCGCCGGCCAAAGCGGTGGGTTCCACACCGAGCCGGTTGTCCATTCGCCGTGGAGCGCTTCGAAGAGGTAGACCCAACTGGCGTAGGCAAGCGCGGCGCAGAACGCGAAGCCAAACAGCGAGGCGATGGTAAGCATGATCTTGCGGCCCAGGCCGCCAATGGCATCGGGTAAGATGGTGATGGCCACGTGGCCTCCGGTCATGAGTACATAGGGGCTGCCCATCAGCATCGCCCCAGTCACGGAAAAAATCGTAAATTCGGTTTGCCAACTGGTGCTCCAGCCGAGCACGTAGCGCGTGAACACCATGTGACAGATGGCCAGCACCCCGGCGATAAACAGGGCGCAGGCGATGTAGGCTGAAAAGCGAGAAAGCTGGTCCATTGTCCGGATGTAGCCACCTATCAGGCCGCTGCGTGTTGCCGGAGTGTGCGTTGTTGTTGCCATACGTCCCTCATCAAGCGGTGTCATCAAGCGGGGTCATCAGATCGGGCAAGTCGTCAATCATGCCAACCATCCCGCAGGATGGTCGGACAGGTTGAATGCTGCGTGACTTATTCGACGGCTAGCGCCGCATCGATGATGGCTTGGCCGTTAGGGACGTTTTCGGCGAAGTTTTTATACGAGGTTTCACGGGCGATCTCGAGCCAGGCGTTGTAATCCTCTTCGGTCATCTTGACGACCTCAACGCCGTTTTCCTCGTAGACGTCGACCATCTGCTGGTCAATGGCGGCGGCCTCTTCGGCAAAGAACGCCTCGGCTTTTTCGCCAGCGTCCATCAACGCCGCCTGCTGCTCATCGTTGAGGTCCTGCCAGACTTGCTCGGAGATCAGGATGGGTTCGTACATGAACCAGAGGGCAAAATCGCCGGGCTCGGTCAGGCACTCGACCTGTTCGTAAAGACGATAGGACACAAACGACATGGAAGAGGTGTTGGCGGCGTCGAGTACGCCGGTTTGCATGGCGGTGTAGATTTCCGATGACGGCATTGAGGCGATGGACGCCCCGGCGGCCTCGAGCATTTCTTCAAATGCCGGCCCCGCTGCACGGAAAACCTGACCGTCCACGGTATCGGGCGAGGTGATGCACTGCTCGCTGGAGGCAAAGCCGCCGGACAGCCAGGCATCGGCCAGCACGCGCGCACCGCCTTCCTGAATGACATCCTTGATCATGTCCATGTATTCCGAATCATTAAGACGCTGGGCGTGCTCGTGGTTGCGCACCAGCCCGGGCATCAGCGTGGCGGAAAACTCCGGGTGACGGCCGCTGGCATAGTCGAGCGGCAGTGAGGTGATATCCAGCCGCCCCCGCGCCAGCGCGCCCCATTGCTCGCGCGCCTTGAACAGTGATTGGCCAGGGTAGACTTCTATTTCAAGGCCGACGTCAGCGTTGGCCACTTCCTCGGCCATCATCTGGACCATTTCGTCGCGCACATCGCCCTGGCCACCAGGAAACTGGTGGGATGCGCGCAGTATGGTATTGGCTGAGGCGTGCGAAGCGGCGATTGCCAGTCCTAAAGCGGCGGCAGTGACTAGGTGGTTACGTTGCATGTGGCGTCTCCAACGATTGTTGTTGTGGTCTTGGATTGGCTTTTATGTATTCATCAGCCGAGCTGATATATACATCAATAGGCGCTACGTATGCTAATGTCAACTTTATGACATATTCTTTATGTACAATTTAGCGCTGCCAATAAAGGGGGTGACGCATGCCAGGCTCGAAACGCTCCAACGCCCAGCGGCTCAAGGATTCACTGGAAGACGACATCATTAACGGACGCCGTTCGCCCGGCGAGCGGCTTGATCCGGAAACCCTGGGGGCGGAGTTCAACGTCTCACGCACCCCGGTTCGAGAGGCGATTCAGCAACTGGTGGCCAGTGGTTTGGTGACGGTCTCCCCCAAAAAGGGCACCTTCGTTGCCAGGGTAGGCATCGACCAACTGATCGAGATGTTTGAGGTCATGGCCGAGTTGGAGGGCATGTGCGGTCGGCTGGCCGCCCGGCGCATCACCGAACAGGAGCTTTCCGCCCTGCGCGAGGCGCATCAACGCTGCGAGGCAGCAGCGCTGGCGGGGGACACCGACGAGTATTACTACGAGAACGAAGGTTTTCACGACTGTATCTACACGGCGAGCCACAACACCTTTCTCGCCAGCGAGGCACGCCAGCTCAAGCAGCGCCTGAAGCCGTATCGACGGTTGCAACTGCAGGTTCGCCAGCGCGTGCACAACTCGCTCAGCGAGCACCAGGCTATTTTCGATGCCATCGAATGCGGCGATGCGGTACGTGCCCAGCAGGCGCTCAGCGATCACGTATTGATCCAGGGCGAGCGCTTCAGCGACTTTGTGTCCAGCGTGCGCCGGATGGAAGGCGCGCCCGTCAGCCAAACGGGCTAATCGGCCAATGTCTTAATCGGTGGGGTAATCGTCCTTGCCGACATTCTGCCAAACGGTGACACTCTCTTCTATCTGCTGAAGGGAGAACCACCGTGTCCCGCCATATTGCGCTAATCGCTTATCCCGACTGCCAACTGCTCGATGTGAGCGGCCCCTGGCAGGTATTTGCCACGGCTAATGAACTGAGCCAACGTCCGCTCTATCAATTGACGCTTGCTGCCGATGTGCCCGGCAAGCTGATGACCAACGGCGGTTTGGCGCTTGATGCCAGTCATTCCCTCGACCAGTTGGCGTCGCTAGTGCCGCTGGATACCCTGCTGGTGGCGGGCGGCAGCGGCGTGGCCCGTCAATGTGAGATACCCGAGGTGCTGGCCACGCTGCGCGCGCTTGCCCCGCAGGTACGCCGCCTGGGATCTATCTGCAGTGGCGCTTTTTTGCTGGCGGCGGCGGGACTGCTGGATGGCCTCCGCGTGACGACCCATTGGCGATACGCCGACGCGCTGGCCAGTGCCTACCCGTCACTCAAGGTAGCGCCGGACGCACTCTACGTTGAAAGCGGTGGCCGTTATACCAGCGCGGGCGTGACGGCGGGGATCGATCTGGCACTCTCGTTGTTGGAAGCCGATCACGGCGCCGAGCTTGCCGGGCGCGTGGCCCGCGAGCTGGTGGTGTTCTTGCATCGCCCTGGCGGGCAATCCCAGTTCAGCGAGATACTGCGCGGCCAGCAATCCGCGGGCCCGCTGCGCCGCCTGCTTGACCACTTGCATGCCGACCCCGCTGGCGAACATGCCGTGGATCAAATGGCGGCTTTCATGGCCGTTACGCCGCGCCATCTGTCTCGGTTGTTCAGGCGGTATCTGAACACCACACCGGGCGCTTATCTGACGCAGTTGCGGCTCGAACAGGCTCGCCTTGCCTTACTCGACACGCATCAGCCCGTCGCGTTGGAGCGGTTAGCAGCGCGCTGGCGGCTGGGCGGTGCCGAGCAGCTGCGCCGACAGTTCCAGCGCTACTACGGGGTATCCCCCTCCGTCTATCGCCAACGCTTTGCGTCTTCACATGCGGATTAAACCCTGGAGCATCACTCATGCCTTTAACCGTCACTCTGTTATCGCTCTGCCAGGCGCTGCTGGTCACCGGTAATGTCCTGCTGATTGCCGTTTCGCCGTTGATCGGGGCCTCTCTGGCGCCCAGCGCGTCATTGTCCACTGCACCGGTTGCCACCCAGTGGCTGGGATTGATGTGCGCCACCATTCCCGCCTCGCTGATCATGGCCAGGCTGGGCCGCAAGCGCGGGTTCATGCTGGGCAACATAGTGGGAATGGTGGGCGCGCTGGTGGCCGTTCAGGCGTTGATGAGCGAACGTTTTGGGCTGTTCTTGCTGGCGACCTGGTTGATCGGCATCGGCATTGGCTTTGGTCAGCTGTATCGCTTTGCCGCCGTGGAGGCGGCGCCTGCGCACCTGCGTGATCGGGCGATTGGCTTGGTGATGGGCGGCGGTGTCCTGGCCGCGTTTGCCGGGCCGTGGCTGGCGAGAGTCAGCCGGGAACTGGGTGAGGTGCCGTTTCTGGGCAGCTTTGCCGGTCTGGCTGCCATCTACGCCCTGGCGTTGGTGGTGCTGATCCTGACGCAATTACCGCCCTCTTCGCGCACCCACGGTGAAGGCACCGCCTTGCCGATGGGCAGGATAGTCCGCCAGCCCGGGTTTATTGTGGCGGTGAGCGCGGCGATGGTCGGTTACGGCGTGATGAATCTGGCCATGACCGCAACGCCGCTCGCCATGGCGGGAGCGGGGCACGACTTCAACCACGTCTCGATGACCATTCAGTGGCACGTGGTGGCCATGTTCTTGCCTTCGTTCTTTACGGGTCACTTGGCCACTCGCTTCGGTGCCAAACGGATCATCGTGGTAGGCTGCCTGCTATTGGTGGCAAGCGCACTGGTCGCTCAGTTGGGTATCAGTCTCGCCGGTTTCAACGTGGCGCTGATGCTGCTGGGCCTGGGGTGGAACTTTACGTTCCTGCCCGCCACCGGGCTGCTCACCGAAAGCTACCGGCCGGTGGATAAAGCCCGTACTCAGGCCGCCAACGAGTTTCTGGTGTTTGGCACCGCCGCTACCACGGCTCTGATGGCGGGGCCATTGGTCAGCAGCCTGGGCTGGGCAATGCTAAACCTGCTGTTGATGCCTGTCGCGCTGGTGCCCGTGATGGTGCTGGTGTGGCAGTACCGAGCCCGGTTGGCAAATGCCACGCGGTGATCGTCAAGGCGCTTGGCGAGCTGTTGGGAATGGCAACGGACTGGTGCTTGGCACGGGGATGCAGGCGTTGCCGGGTGTCTCCCGGCAGTCGGCCAGCGGTTCGGATTACTTCTCTACACACACGAACGAGCAGGAACACTCATGATTGCCAAACGGGAACGCGGCAAACTGGAGCGCCAGCTAATTGCTGCGCTGACCGATGCCTGCGAACAGGCCAAAGCGGAGGTGGTTGGGTTTGTCTGGCTGACCCACTGCGTTGACTATCAGAACTTCCCCGCAAGCCTTGTCGTTATCTGGGTATTTGATACTGATGCACACCTGGCTTCAGCGCTGAAAGGAGGCGACAAGCAGCGCCTTCATGACCTTACGGCCAATGCCCTGGTTGATGCGGGCGTGGCAATCGACAGCGTTAGCCAGCATATCGATTTCGATAGTGAGCAGTCGTGCCAGCATACTCACGGTGGCGACTGGCAGCGCCGGTTGCGCTCCCGTGCCGCGAGGCACTGATGGCCAAGAAAATCGACAGTCCCTGCATCTCGGCTTGCCAGTTGAAAGGAGGCATGTGCACTGGCTGTGGGCGCAGTATTGAAGAGATCCGCCACTGGAAGTCGATGAAGCGGCCCGAAAAACTATCCGCCATCAAGCGGGCCGAACAGCGGCGCAAAAAACTCAACAAATAGCGTTTAGGCTTGGGTTGGTCACCGCTCAAGCTGTTGCCAATGGCCGCCATTGGCCAGAGGCAGTGACGGTAACGACGTGGTAGCCTGGGGCAAAGCCGAACTAGGAGCCCTGTCGTTATGCTTGAAACATTCAGCCACAGCGCCCTGGCTGGTCAGTTCTTTGGCCTGGTCGCCCTGGTGATTTGCCTGGTGGCGTTTGCAAGCAAGCACGATGACCGCCTGCTGGTGCTGCTGATCTCGGCCAACGTGGCCTTTGCGCTGCAGTTTGTGTTCTTCGAGAGCTGGACCGCCGCTGCGCTGACGGTGCTGGTGATTGTACGTATCGTGCTGGCTCGGCGCTTTCTGGGCAGCAAGCCGGTCATGGCGGGAGTACTGGCGGTCAGCGGTATCGCGGCATGGCTTACCTGGCAGAGCTGGATCGACGTCTTACCCCTGACAGCCATGGTGCTGGGCACGCTGGGCATGTTCCTGCTGCGCGGCATCGCCATGCGCGTCTTCCTGGGGCTGGCGGCCCTGGCATGGATGCTCAACAACCTGCTGATCGGCACGATTGGTGGCACGCTCGCCGAAGCCCTGATCGTGATCACCAATATCATTACCATCATTCGGCTGGCGCGCGCCAAGCGCAAATATCCCGAGGTGTTCGAGGACGTCGAGCAACACGACCCGTCCGCCTAGCTGCTATGCTGAAAGAGGTTTTAACCTAGCGAGGAGCGCGGCCATGGCGGGTGGATGGGCAAAAGACGGCGCTGAACAAGCGCAGATAGAAAGCACCCTGGAAGACGCGGTGCAGCGAGCCCGCAGCCAATTGCCCCGGGGCGAAAGCCTGGACACCTGCGAAGAATGTGGCGAGCCGATCCCCGAGCCCCGCCGCAAGGCCATTCCTGGCGTTCGGCTGTGCGTGGACTGCCAGGCGGCCGTGGACAAGAAGCAGGCAAGCGTCAGCGGCTATAACCGTCGAGGCAGCAAGGATAGCCAGCTGCGCTGAACAGGCTGCTAGGCATCGTGATTGGTGTCCGGCAGTTGCTTGAAGTAGATATAGCGATGCAGGCGAATCGCCGGGCGTAACAGCAGCTGCACGCTGCCAATCACGAACAGCCACACGCCCAGCGTTCTGAGGCTGCCTTCGTAGAAAAAGCAGACGCTGCCGATGGTAAACCAGACCCCCAACATGAAGTCATTCAGTATGCTCAGCGCTTCGTAGCGTTGGTGCACCACCAGTTCACGATGTCCCAACGTGAACGTCCAGTCGCGTGTTTCGGGATCCTGCTCGCGCTGCATGCCTTTTCTCCTTAATCAATAGCGGATGCTTTTGCCGAGAGGCTGATGAACGCTTCACAAAAAAGTGTCATCCGCGTTTAATCAGCGTCGGCGTATCCATTATAACTTGATGCTATCGTGGCTTTGCATAACCGTCTTCAAAGTAAAGTACTGTGCCCACTAACGCGGCATTGATGCGAAAGGTGAGCTGGTTGGGTCATAGGGGTGGGGCATGGTCAATGACGTGTTGCTCAAAGACGTCGAAGGCGCGCTTGGCAGAGGCCCCTGGCGGTTGCGCTTTGCCGGTCACATAGAAGCGCAGTTCGAGGCCGATACGCAGCGGCAACGCAGCGGAAACATGGTGGCGGCCGGTTTGATAGCGGCGTTCATCTATAACCTCTTTCTGATCAACGATTTCAGCTTTCGCCCCGATGCGTTCACCATGGCAGTAGCGTTGCGGGCAGGGGTGATGTTGCCCGTCGGGCTGGCCATCCTTTGGCAGGTGCATCGCGGGGTATCGCCACCGGCGCGCGAATTCCTGATGGCCTTTACGGTGGTTTGTGCCACGGTGATCTCCTGCGTGATCCTAGCCTCGTCCACCGCGTTCTACTCCTATCTGGACGTGTTCTCTTTCGGGCTCATCCTGGTGGTGGGCAATATCGTGTATTCGCTGCGTTTCCGCTACGCGCTGGCATCTTCTGTGCTCAGCATTGTGATCGCCTCGGCGTTTGTCGTGACCTACGACCCGATGCCGACAGACGCCAAGCGGCTGGCTATTTTTACCCTTCTCGCCAATGCGGTTTTTACGTTGGTGGCTAACTACCGTCTCGAACGTAGCGAGCGACTTGCGTATCTGCACGTACTGCGGGAAAAGCTGCGCGCCGGCCATTACCTTAAAGACAACGAAGTGCTTTCCCAGCTGTCACTGACCGACCCGCTGACGAACCTGGCCAACCGTCGGCAGTTCGACGCGGAACTTGCCACACGCTGGCGTGAGGCCGTTGAGAAAGACGCCTGGATTGGGCTCATGGTGATCGATATCGACCACTTCAAAGCCTATAACGATCACTATGGGCATCCCCAGGGCGACGACTGTTTGCGCCAGGTAGCCAGGGCCATGCAGCTGAATAGCCGCACCGCCGACCTGGTGGTGCGGTTTGGCGGCGAGGAATTCGTGGTGCTCATGGCAGAGGCGTCGCCGGAGGCCGCCGAGCTGGAGGCCGAACGTATCCGTCGCAGCGTCGAAGCCTTGCAGATAGCCAATGTCGGCCTCTCGCCCCGGGCGGTCGTCACCGTCAGCGTGGGCGTGGCGGTGCTGCCACCGGCGGCAGATATGACGGCTGAGGACATACTTTGCCACGCCGATCAGGCGCTTTACCAAGCCAAGCGCCGGGGCCGCAATCGTGTCTGGGTGGCTAGTCCGGATGACGTGCCCATCGGCGATGACCCTGCTGGTAACGTAGGGAGATCAGCCCGGTAGTGCCTATCAGCTTGCTGATCCGCCGTACTGAAACCGCTAGCGCAATACCGTCAGCTCATAAACATGACGGATTCGCTGCCCGTCCCAGTCATACCCGAGGTGACGCCCTTGCCTTGTGGTAGATAGCACGGGCGGGCGAAGCACCGCGGCACATTCGCTTTCCTGATCTCGAACGCTGGGGTAAACGATGCCATCGGTTTGCTCCTCCCAGGCTTTTCTCCCCAAGGTTTGCCCGGACGCCCAGCAATCCGGTCTGAGAAGCGTTTGGGCTGCATCTTGTTGGAGTAAATCAATGAGTTGGCCCGTTAAATCCGACAGATAAACACGCTGCTGAAGCATCACGGGCGGTTCGTTTGACTCTCCCATAAAGCGTTCTGTGTGGTACACGGTTTCGGCAATGGTGGTGGCTTCGGTCAGTGCGCAGTAGTAGGCCCCAAAGGCGCCATCGCTAAAACGCGAACCGGTCGCGGGGAAATGGCAGAAGGCCGCCATGACGGGCGTCCAGCCGGGGCCGTAACGACGCTCGTCGTCACGAACCAAGTGAATGGCGCCCGCTTCCTCACGCAGCCTTGCGGAGGTTTCACCCTCCAGCTCATTGAGTAAGTCCCAGTCATCAGCGTTGCTGTTGACGCCTTCGAATAAATCAATGGGAGGAAATCGCGAGGGAATAACCCGGTAGCTGGGTTGCCACGTAACGTTGCTCAGCGGGAATGTCATGCATGATCCCCACCACGCGCGGCTTCTAAATGTTGGCGAACAACGTAGAGGTCGGAGACGTGTCCATTCAACAGACGCTCCATTGTGTGTGGCCAGCAAAAAGAGGGGTACGGTTGGCTCGCTGCAACCAGCTGTTAGCCGCTTCTTTATTGGGCAACAGTACATGCAGTGCTTTATAGATGCCGAAAATCAACGACATCCGCTCTAGATGATTAGCATCCAGGCGGGCATTCTCTGGTGTTATGAAACGCTTATTTTTCGACAAACGGCTACACCTGTTAAGGACAATGCAAAGCCAGTTATCTGAAACAAAGACAATTGTTCACCAAAGAGGAGCCATGCTTCGATAGCTGCTAAAGGCGGGGCAAGCAATAAAAGCGACGTTGTTTGTGTTGTGTTACCATGTCGAATCAGCCATATTAAAAGAAAAGTTCCAACCCCTGATAAGACGATAATAGCCCAAACAAGCGCGAATATAAAATTGAAATCTAATGAGATTGTTGATTCATCTAATAAAATAATCAATGCAGCCGATGTGACAGCAGCGAATGCGTTTTGAATAGCCATAGATGGCAATAATTCGGAACTGGCTATCGACGACTTCTGAAGAATAGTACCCCATGTAATAGATAGAATTGATGCAGCCGCTATGAGAAGCACACCCGGCGAATAGTTTTGACCCCCAGATGTCTCTATAGATGGCAGTAGCACCATAATCACGCCAGAGAGGCCGATAAGTATGCCAATTCCTTGGAGTCTGGATAGTTTTTCATCAATTAGGAAAAATAAAATTATCATCGTTATGACAGGTTGTAATGCTCCAAACAGTGCCATAAGCGCAGCTGGGAAGCCTTGAGCAATAGCCCAATAACTACCGCCAAGATAAATTCCGTTAATAAAAAATCCTGCGATTGCATGCTTGTGCCACTCTGAAAGCGGGGGGCACTTCTTGTTTAAACCTAGTGCAAGGATTGTGAAAAGTAGGCAGGAAAGAAAGAATCTAAGCGCCAAAAATATATTGGGTGAAGCAGATCCAACAATCATCCTACCTACAATGAAGCCTGTCGACCATAGTAAAACAAATACACAAGAAGCCGCGAAGCTAGTTTTAGTAGACACCATGTTTCTATACTTATTAATCGATTTGTTAACTTGAGGGTTCGGTCAGAAAATACGCTAATGCAATAAGTCCAGAAGCAGTACCTACTACTGAGGTGCCGAGCCATCCATAGTGAGAAAATGACCATCCTCCTGAGGCAGATCCTATAGCGCCGCCACAAAAGAACGTAGTCATATACAACCCATTCAAGCGACCTCTTATCTCAGGAGCCAGAGAAAAAATAATTCTTTGACCAAGGACTAAATTCGCTGATACGGCGAAATCAAGCACGATGCCAGCAACAACGAACAACGCCAGTGAAAGAGACGTACCCTGTGTGTCGATATGTGTCATGGCGAAGGCCGCGATGGCCATGATCATGGCTAAGGCTGTCGCAGGCCTTGTCCATCCGCGATCGGCGACACGACCTGCGATAGGTGCTGCAATGGCACCAGCGACGCCCGCAAGAGCGAACAGTGCAATGCCCTTTTGACTTAATCCGAAGGCAGGGCTTGCCAGCAATAGCGGAGTAGTTGTCCAAAACAGGCTGAACGCGCCAAACATGCAGGCTTGGTAAAGCGCCCTGCGGCGAAGGGCGGGTGTGGTTCGAACCAGTTGCAGCATGGACATCAGCATTTGCGGGTAACTCATTTTGGCTGTCACAGTCCGCTTAGGTAACGTTAGGCGCAAGGTTAGCATTAGGGCTAGCATGGCAACGAAAGATACTAAAAATACCGTCCGCCATGTCGCAAAGTGAGTGATCAAGCTCGCTACTGGCCTGGCTAACATGATGCCTAGCATTAGCCCGCTCATGACATTGCCGACAACTTGTCCACGGGTAGCCTCTGGTGACAGGTGCGCTGCATAAGGTACGAGGATTTGAACGGTGACTGAGCCCAGACCTACAAGCAATGCGGCCGCCAGAAATGGTGTGGTTGAAGTGACTAGACCGGATGCGAGTAGGCCTGCAGCACCAATAGCAAGAATGGTGATCGCCAGTCGGCGATTTTCAAATAGGTCAGCCAAGGGAACCACCAGCAATAGACCTGCGCCATAGCCGATTTGCGTTAGTGTTACGATCAAGCCGGAAAACTGCTCCGACAGCCTAAGCTCCTGACTTATCGGGCCGACTAAGGGTTGTGCGTAGTAAATATTGGCGGCGATTAATCCACATGCACACGCAAGTAGCAGTATCAGCCAAGGTGATATTTCCTGTTGAGTATCACTTGGGACTGCATTGGTGTTTGATGAATGCTTTATTTGGGTCATTTTATTTCCTAAATAATTCTAAAAAAGCCGTGCGTAATCACGGCTATATCAAATAGCAGGCGCTATTTCCGTTCAGTTGAGAAGTTGCATCGCTGCATCAACCACCGCCATCATGTCTTCGCGCTTCTGGCCCGTTTTGCCCAAGACACGCATACCCTGGGCCAGAGATAGCATTAACCTCGCCGTTGTCTCAGCATCGACTTTTTTTGAGATTGATCCATCATTTTGCCCTTGAAGAATGATGTCATTAAGACGTTTCTGATTTCCTTCTAGTGCGGAAGAAACTTTGGCGGCAATTTCTTCGTCTGTGCTGGCCAGCTCTACTGCCCCAACGATAACAAGACAGCCATACCGGCCCTCTGAGGCATGAGAGGACTCAGCGTAAAACACTAACAGGCGGCGTAATTTCTCTCGCCCTGACTCCTCGCTGTTCATAATATCCAATAGTTTGGCACCGCGCAGGGCCATGTATCGGTCTAGTGCAGCAGAAAACAAGTTGTGCTTATTCAGGAACGCTTTGTAGATACTACCGGATGACAGTTTAAGAGCGCCTGAAAGATCGGCAATCGACACCCCATTATAACCGTGCTTCCTGAAGTGGAGGATCGCGCGGTCTAATGCTTCGTCAATGTCGAACTCCCTGGGACGACCTCTGCCTTTAGACGAACCTTTGTATGTGCCATTGTATATACTCATACCTCTATATTAGGACATGATTTAATCCAAAACAAGCCTGTGTCTTGAAAAGTCTATCGATAAACAGGTAGACAGCAGGGGGTTGCTTGATAGGTTTAAATTTTCACATCTGAAGCGCTCGATGCGCTTCTTTCTCTCAACTAATGCTCGGTTTCCTGATGCGTCAGGATAACGTTCAGAAAGCCCTCGCCGTAGTCCGTCAGCTTGCGCGCGCCGATGCCGGAGATGGCGCCCAGTGCCGCCAGGCTCTGAGGGGTCTGCTCGACCATCTCGGCCAGGGTGGCGTCGTGGAAAATCACATAGGCAGGTACGCCCTGGGCTTCAGCCAGTTCACGGCGGTGCTGACGCAGGGCTTCCCACAGCGGGCCGTGGCCCTGCGGCACAGAGGTGCTTTTGCTTCCCCGTCGAGTTGCCTTGGCTTTGCTTGGTTTGCGCAGGGTGAGGGTCTGCTCGCCGCGCAGCACCGGCTTGGCATTAGCAGTTAGCTTGATGCCGCCGTGCCCCTCCATATCCACGCTCAAAAAGCCGCTGGCAATCAGTTGGCGAAAGAGCGCTTTCCATTCGCTGGCCGCGAGGTCTTTACCAATGCCGAAGGTGCTGAGGCGGTCGTGGCCAAAGCGGGTGATACGCTCGTTGCTTTTGCCTAGCAGGACATCCACGAGGTAGGTCACGCCGAAGCGCTGTTCGGTGCGGTAGACACAGGAGAGCGCCTTTTGCGCCGCCACGGTGGCCTCCCATGTCTCGGGTGGCGTCAGGCAGTTGTCGCAATTGCCGCAGGGGGCGTCCAGGTGATCGCCAAAATAGTTCAACAGCGCCTGGCGGCGGCAGCTGATGATCTCGCACAGTCCCAGCATGGCGTCGAGCTTCTGCTGCTCAATGCGCTTTTGATGGTCAGCGGCGCTGGAGTCCTGCTGCATCTGGCGCAGCGTGATCACGTCCTGAAGCCCGTAGGCCATCCAGGCATCGGCGGCCAGGCCGTCGCGCCCGGCCCGGCCGGTCTCCTGGTAGTAGGCTTCGATGCTCTTGGGAAGGTTGAGGTGGGCGACGAAGCGCACGTCCGGCTTGTCGATGCCCATGCCAAAGGCGATGGTGGCCACGACGACCACACCCTCTTCGCGCAGAAAGCGGGTCTGGTGGTACTGGCGCTGCTCGGGGGGAAGCCCCGCATGGTAGGGCAGTGCCGTCAGCCCCTGGCGCTCCAGCCAGGCGGCGGTTTCCTCCACCTTGCGCCGGGAAAGGCAGTAGACGATACCCGCCTCGCCGTCGTGGTGCTCACGAATAAAGCGCAGCAACTGCTCCTTGGCGTTACCCTGATTCTCGGCGATATGGTAGCGAATGTTGGGCCGGTCAAAGCCGCTGTTGTAAAGCGCCGCTTCCTGAAGCTGCAGATGCTCCATGATATCGCCCCGGGTGGGCACATCGGCGGTGGCGGTGAGGGCGATGCGCGGCACGTGGGGGAAACGCTGATGAAGCTGGGAAAGCTGGCGATACTCGGGGCGGAAATCGTGGCCCCACTGGGAGACACAGTGGGCCTCATCAATGGCGAACAGCGCAATCCGGGTCTGCTCCAGTAGCATCTGCATACGCGGCGTGGCCAGCCGCTCGGGCGCGACATACAAAAGATCCAGTTCCCCCGCTCGCAGGCGGTTCTCAACCTCGACCGCCTCGTGATAATCGAGGCTGGAGTTAAGGTAAGCCGCCCTGACCCCGTTCTGTTGAAGTGCCGCTACCTGATCCTGCATCAACGCGATCAGCGGCGAAACCACAATGGCGGTGCCTTCGCGGAGTAGCGCCGGGATCTGATAGCACAGCGACTTGCCTCCGCCGGTGGGCATCAGCACCAGCGCATCGCCACCGGCGATTACATGCTCAATGATCGCCTGCTGCGGGCCGCGAAAGCTGTCGTAGCCAAATACCTCCTGCAGTACCTTGAGGGCTGCCGGGTGAGGGTCGCCGTGCATCAATGCTCTCCTTGTCTCGTGCCTGAGAGAGAATTGTCGCACGAAAAACCCGAGGGGCGTCTGCCTAGCGAATCCCCGCCCGTAAAAACGACTGCACGAACTGGCGCTGGAAGAGCAGGAAGGCGACCAGTAGGGGGGCGATACTCAACAGGGTGGCGGCACTCACCGTCGCCCAGTTAACGCCGGTTTCCGGTGCCGAAAAGACGCCCAGCCCGACGGTTAACGGACGGCTCTCTACCGAGTTGGTGACGACGAGTGGCCACAGGAAATTGTTCCAGTGGTGGCTGATCGAGACCAGGCCGTAAGCCAGGTAGGTGGGCTTGGCCAGCGGTACATAGACCTTCCACAAAATTTCCAGCCAGTTGCAGCCTTCGATGCGCGCAGCGTCCTCCAACTCCCGGGGGATGGTCTTGAACGTCTGACGCAACAGGAAAATCCCGAAAGCACTGGCCACGTAGGGCAGGCCGATCCCGGTGATGGTGTCGATCAAGCCCAGCCCGCTGGCGATACGGTAGTTCTCGACGATCAGTACTTCGGGAAACACGAACAGCTGAATCAGCACCAGCATGAACAGGACGTTCTTGCCGGGCACCGGAAAACGGGCAAACGCGAATGCCGCCAGGGTACAGACCACAAACTGGGCGAATACCACGCCGGTCACCAGTGCAAAGGTGTTCAGGTAGTAGCGGGCAAAGGGCGCCTGTGACCAGGCATCGGTGAAGTTTTCCAGCGTCAGCGGGGCGAATATTTCAAAATTCACCATGAATTCGCTGGGATGAAAGGCGGCCCAGAACGCATACAGCAGCGGAAAGACCCAGATAACCGCCAGCAGCCATGCGGCCACCGTTTCAAGCGACGGAATGGAGACATAACGAGAGCGGGGCGCAGTGGTCGTTGTGGTGTTCATTGGTAGTGCGTCCTGCGATCAAGGATCGTGAACTTCAGCGTTGCGACCACGGCGAGCACCAGAAGAATCACTACCGTAATGGTCGCCGCCGTGGTGCGGTCGAAGAACGAGAAGGCATTTTCGTAGACGTAATAAAGCAGCAGGTTGGTGGCGTTGTTGGGCCCACCCTTGGTCAGGATAAACAGGTGATCCACCACGCGTACCGCGTTGATCAGCGCATTGATCAATACAAAGAGTGTGGTGGGCATCAGTAGCGGAAAGGTAACCCGCCAGAAGAAGCTCCAGCGGCCGGTCCCTTCAAGGTCAGCGGCTTCCTTGAGTTCCGGTGGAATACTCTGTAGCGCGGCCAGGTAGAAAATCATGAAGAAACCGGCTTCCTTCCACACCGACATGACGATCACCGAGCCGAGGGCCACGCTTGGATCGCCCAGCCAATTCACGCCGGAAAATCCCAATGTTTCCAGCAGGCTATTGAACAGGCCGATCTGCGGTGCATAGAAAAACATCCAGATATTGGCGGCGGCGATCATCGGCAGGATGGTCGGCGTGAAATAGGCCATACGCACAAAGCCGCGCCCCGACAGCTTGCCGTTGACAAACAGCGCCATGCCCAGCGCCAGGGCAATGGAGGTGGGAATGGTGCCCAGCGCATAGAGCAGGTTATTACGCGCCACCTGCCAGAAGGTCGGGTCGTCAAACAGCACCTGATAGTTCTCGACCCCGACAAACGCCGCGGGCTCGCCACGAAAGCCGGGAAGAAAAAGGCTGTTGATGACGGTCATGATCGTGGGAAGATAGGCGAAAGCAGCCAGCAGTACGGCGGCAGGCAGCAACAGCAGCGCGCCGTAAAGTTGCATTTTAGCGTGGGCGGTTAGTGTCATGATTGAACACCGCGAGTCCGGAAAAAGCCGGGGCGCACCCCGGCGAATATGAAAGCGTTATGTTTTTTTGACGCGCCTTAGCGGGCGTAGCGGCGTAGCACACCTTCGGCCTCTTGCTGTGCCTGAGAGAGGGCGTCTTCAGGCGTCATCTGACCGGTCAACGCGGCTTGAACGGCATTATCCAGAGCGCGGCGCACACGGCCACCCTGGTAGGTGGAAAGCTCCGCCGTGCTGTGTTCCAACTGATCCCGGGCGACCGCCGCAGGCGGGAAGTTGGCGACGTAGTCTCGCAGGGCTTCGGTTTCGTAGGCAGCAG
The DNA here is from genome assembly GCF_031451615.1 of Vreelandella janggokensis. Taxonomy (NCBI): domain Bacteria; kingdom Pseudomonadati; phylum Pseudomonadota; class Gammaproteobacteria; order Oceanospirillales; family Halomonadaceae; genus Vreelandella; species Vreelandella janggokensis. The sequence continues at coordinate 585,110 of NZ_JARWAJ010000002.1, forward strand.
GGCTGACGCCCATGTAGCCGGTCTCGATCGACCAGGCTGCGGCACGTTCAGGGGCGGTCATCCAGCGGATAAACGTCATTGCTGCCTGCTGTTCTTCTTCCGTCGTATCTTCAAAAATGTAGAAGTTGCCGCCGCCGGTGGGGCTACCGCGCTGGGTTTTCATCGGCAGCATGGCCACGCCAAAATCGAAGTCTGCTTCGCTACGCACAGCACTCAGGTTGCCCGTGGTGTGCCACATCATCGCGGTGGATTCCTCGATAAAATTCTGGCGCAGCGTGCCCCATTCGATGGTGTCGTCAGGCATGGCACCGTGCTCATTGGCCAGCGATACCCAGTATTCAAGCGCTTCAATGGCGGCAGGGTCATCGAAATAGACCTCGGTACCGTCTTCGCTCATCAGCCGGTGGCCGTTCTGGAAGGCGAAGGCCTGGAACATCCAGTAGGGGTAGCCGGTGGACGGTACCATCACGCCCCATTGCTCGCCGTCGGAGGCCTCGCGCACGGTGGCGGCCATTTCGGCCATTTGTTCCCAGTTCTCGGGGGGCGTTTCGGGGTCGAGGCCGGCGGCTTCAAAGGCGTCTTTGTTCCAGAACAGCACGATGGTGGAGCGCTGGAAGGGAATGCCATAAGTTTTGCCATCCAACTGGCCGTTTTCCATCAGCCCGGGGTAGAAACTATCGAGCCACTCGCGTTCTTCGTCGCTTTCGACCAGATCGTCGAAGGCCACGATGGCATCTTGTTCCAGCAGTTCGTAGAGGTCGATGGAGAACATGACCGACAGCTGCGGCGTATCTCCCGCTTCCATCGCCGACATGGCGCGTACTCGGGTGTCGTCGTAGTTGCCTGCGTAGATGGCTTCCACGTCGATATCGGGATGCTCGCTTTCAAATTCGTTGACCAGGTCGTCGACCACATCGGTAAGCGCACCGCCGACGGCGACCGGGTAGTACATGGTCAATTCGACCGGGTCGTTGGCGGCGACCTGACCGGCGCTGAGCAGGCCAGCGGTGAGGGCAGAAAGAGCAAAGGGGAGACGGGCACGCATGGGAGACACCTCAACGTTGGGATTGGAGCTGGGAGTGGCGCAATTCATCTTGCGGTGAACCAGTGGGTAATTCGCTTTCCGGGGATACGGTGGGCATGAGTGAGTAAGCGGCAAGATCGTCACGACGCAGGCCGTCCTCGGCGAAGAGGTGCGCGGCGGACGCAGGCCAGCCGATCCGGCAGTGCTGGCCGGTAATCGCGTGGCGGCCGCGCAGTCGGATCCGCAGGGTATGGTCGCCGACCGCCAGGTGGGCGATGGTGTCGGCGCCCAGATATTCGTCGCTCAGCACCTTTGCCGGTACCCCGGAAGCTGATGCAGGGCGTAGCTCGATATCTTCCGGGCGGATGCCCAATTGCCCGTTGGCGGCTTCCAGCGGGGCTACCGTTGTGTCGGGTTCGCTTTCAATCACGGCACCATGTTCGCCTGGCACAAGCGGCAGCAGGTTCATGGCCGGGCTGCCGATAAAGCTGGCGGCAAAGGCACTGGCCGGGCGGTTGTACAGCTCGTCAGGAGTGCCATCCTGCACGATCTTGCCGTGCTGCATCAGAATCACACGATCCCCCATGCTCATGGCTTCGACCTGATCGTGGGTGACGTAGATCACTGTCATGTTAAGGCGGCTTTGCAATGCCTTGATTTCCCGACGCATATCGCTGCGCAGCCGGGCATCAAGGTTGGAAAGCGGCTCGTCCATAAGGCAGATCGGATGTTCGGAGATCACCGAGCGCGCCAGCGCCACGCGCTGGCGCTGGCCACCGGAAAGCTGGGCCGGTTTGCGGTTCAGGTAGTCGGTGAGGTCAACGAGTTCGGCGACCTTGGCCAGCCGCTCGCGCTGCTCGGCCTTGGGTACCTTGCGGCTGCGCAGACCAAACACGATGTTGTCAGCTACGCTCAGGTGCGGGAATAGTGCGTAGGACTGAAACACCATGCTCAGCCCACGATCCCCAGGCGGCAACCGGGTAACGTCGCGATCACCGATATGAATACGCCCGTCGCTGGCCTCTTCAAGGCCAGCAATCATGCGCAATGTGGTCGATTTACCGCAGCCCGACGGCCCCAGCAAAATGACGAATTGACCCGGGGTGACGTCGAAGGAAATACGATCGACAGCGGGTATCGCGTCCCAACGTTTGGTAACGCGTTCCAGGCGGATACGCGATTGGTCCATAACACTCATCACCGGCTGTTGGTTGTTATTGATCCAGCTTGTGTTGAAGGTGTTGCACTTGCATGACACTTACATGGATGGATGGTTACGTTAGCTGTGTCAAGCGAAATATTTACTTGGAGACCGTAATACCGTAACGCTGCAGTCGGCGTACGACGCTTGACTGGCTGATGCCCAGCCGCTCGGCGATGGCGTAGGTGCTGGGTAGCGTGGCGCTTAGTTCTTCAAAGGTTTGTCGCTCTAACCTTGCCAGATACTGTTTGAGGGTCTCGTGGGGAGCGATGGGTAATGTGTTGGAGGGGGGCGAGGCGCTTGGCGCATTCGTGGCGGGTTGTTCAGCGTGAGGGTGAACGGCAGGCGTTTCGATTTGATCGGTGGGGCTGGAAAGCCAGGCCCTCTCCAGCCAGTTTTCCAGTTCGCGGACGTTGCCCGGCCACTCGCTGCCCATCAGCGTCGACCATACCTGATTGCCCAGGATTTTTTGCCGACCGTAGCGCTGGTTCAGCCGGTTCAGGCAGGCGTCGACAAGGTCGGGAATATCCTCGCGGCGGTCGCGAAGCGGCGGCAGGGTGACGGGAATCACGTTAAGGCGGTAGTAGAGATCCAGCCTGAAGTGCCCGGCTTCGACCTGCTTGGCCAGGTCCTGATTGGTGGCGACCACCAGGCGGAAATCGACCCGACGCGGTCGTGTATCGCCCAGGCGGGTCAGGCTGCCATCCTGAATCACCTTGAGCAGTTTGGTCTGCATCAAAAGCGGCAGCTCGCCGATCTCATCCAGAAATAGCGTGCCACCTTCGGCCTGCTCCAATAGTCCCGCTTTGCCCTGCCTGGCCGCACCACTAAAGGCACCGGGCTGGTAGCCGAACATTTCTGACTCGAAAAGGTTCTCGGGGATGGCGGAACAGTTGACGTCGATAAAAGGGCCGTTACAGCGTTGGCTCCAGCGGTGTAATTGCTTGGCGAAGGCGGTTTTCCCCACGCCGGACTCGCCCAGCATGAGCACGTTGGCATCGGAGGGGGCCACGCGCTTGAGCAGCAGGGCAATTTCGCGCATGACATTGCTTCTGACCTGGAGGTCATCCAGGGCGTCATCCAGCGCCTGCTCTTCGGCATCGGGGGCGGCATGGCTACGCTTCAGGTGTTCGCTGAAGCGTTTTTGCAGCAGAGCGTATTCATCTTGCAGCAACTGAAGGTCGGTCAAGTCCCGCGAGCGGCTGATGACGCGCTCAAGTTTGCCCTCCACAAAGACGGGGTAGGCTTCGGCAATGACGCGTCGGCCTGTCCCGGTGACCTGCATAAGCTGCGCAGGCCGACGCGTACGCATTACTTCAAGCGTAATCGACGGCTTAAGCACCCCCGCGGCCTGTAGCTGTTGAACGCTGCTGGCAAGCAGTTCCTCGCGTGATAACCCGTAAACCGCTTCAGCGCCCGGGCTGATATCCAGCACGCGGCCGTCGCCACCAACGATGAAGAAATGGTCGTTGGCTGTTTCCACGATGGTTTGCAGGACGCAGCTATCGATGTCGCTCACCGGGCGCTCCTTTGATGCGTTTCTGAATCGATAATGCATTCTTGAATCAATTGGCCCTATTTTCAATGCATTTTTGCATCAAAAGGGTTTTTTAACGACGCCCAATGGCGGTCTGTGCGCGAAATGGAAGTTGGCACGGTACCTGCAGTATTCAACAGTAGTCAGGCCGGATATGGCTCAATCAATAACAAGCTGGAGATGAGTATGTCGGACTTTAATCAGCCGATGGGCGGCAACAGCATGCCACGCTTTGCCGGCCCCGCGACCATGATGCGCCTGCCCACGCAGGAGACGGCTCAGGGGTTGGACGCCGCCTTTATCGGCATTCCAATGGATATTGGCACGTCAAACCGCCCGGGCACACGCCTTGGGCCGCGCCAGATCCGCGATGAGTCGCGCATGCTGCGCCCCTACAACATGGCGACCCGCGCGGCCCCCTTTGAAAGCCTGCAGGTGGCAGACATCGGCGACGTACCCATCAATACCTTTCACCTGCCGAAAAGCGTCGACATCATTACCGCGTTTTACGACGAGGTGCTCAAGCATGACTGCATTCCGCTGACCCTTGGCGGCGAACATACGCTGACACTGCCGATACTGCGCTCCATTGCCAAGAAACATGGCCCGGTGGGGCTGATCCACGTCGATGCCCACGCCGATGTGAATGAGCACATGTTTGGCGAGCCGATTGCCCATGGCACGCCGTTTCGCCGTGCCCAGGAAGAGGGGCTGCTGGCCGCCAACAAGGTCGTGCAGATAGGCCTGCGGGGGACGGGATACGCCGCGGAAGATTTCGACTGGTGTCGTGAGCAGGGCTTCCGCGTTGTGCCCGCCGAAGAGTGCTGGTACCGCTCGCTGGCGCCGTTGATGAAGGAAGTGCGCGAACAGATGGGCGATATCCCGGTATACATCAGCTTTGATATCGACTCCCTGGATCCGTCGGTTGCCCCTGGCACCGGCACGGTGGAAATGGGCGGCCTGACGTCTTCCCAGGGGCTCGAGATCGTCCGGGGCGCGTCAGGCTTGAACATTGTCGGCGGTGATCTGGTGGAAGTCTCTCCCCCCTATGACACAAGCGGCAACACGGCATTAATGGGGGCCACGCTGCTGTATGAAATGCTCTGCGTACTGCCGGGCGTGAAGACCGGCAGTTAATTCGATAATTGCGATAAAAAGCGCCGACTTAACAAGGCGTAGACGATAACGATGCAAGTTAAGAAGCGGTGTTGTCCGCCGCTTCAGAAATCGCCAGCTCACCTCCAATAAACCTTCAATACAGGTGAACCCATGTCCTCGCATGTGCAGTTAGACGAGCCAAGCGCCGATGAACCGATCCAGCGGCGCCATCTCATTAAATTCTTAATTCCCTCCCTGATTGGGGTGCTGTTGTTCTTGGTGCCCTTTCAGGTAGGCGACACCATTAACATCGGCATGGGCCTGATGGCCGATGGGTTGCAAACCCTGCTGGGGGCGGCGCTGCCTGCTATCGCCACGGTGGTATTGTGCTTCTCGGTCGTCGCCACGCTGTACGCCAAACTGGTGAACCCTTCCTGGGCGAAATCGGGCGTGCTGAACGAAATGTTTCACGTCGGGCCTGTATGGCTGGGTATGCGCATCCTGGGCGCGCTGTTTGCCTTGATGACGTTTTTTCAGGTAGGCCCCGAATTCGTCACCGCATCGTTTACCGGTGGCGTGATGCTTAACGATCTGGCGCCGGTGCTACTGACCTTCTTCTTCTTTGCTGCGCTGCTGCTGCCGTTTCTGGTCGAGTTCGGCTTCATGGAGTTTATCGGCAGCCTGGTGCGCAAGCCGTTTCGGGTGATTTTCAACCTGCCGGGCCGCAGTGCTATCGATGCCACCGCGTCGTGGATGGGGTCGGGTACCGTCGGCGTACTGATTACCACGCAACAGTATGAGCAGGGCTACTATAACGGCCGCGAAGCCTCGGTGATTGCCTCCAACTTTTCGGTGGTCTCGATTGCCTTTGCGCTGCTCGTGACCAGCTTTGTGGATATTAACCACCTGTTTGTGCAGTTTTATTTCACGGTGGTCGTGGCGGGGTTGATCGCCGCGGTGATCGTGCCGCGTTTGCCGCCACTGTCGCGCAAAGCCAATGACTACTATGAGCCGGTAGGGTGCCAGATCAGCGAAAAACCCACCGCTAAAATAGGTCTGTTGCGTTACAGCTTGCTGCAAGCCACGCGTCGCGCCGCCGGTGCGCCGGGGCCAAGGGAACTGGCAAAGCTGGCGCTGCTGAACGTCATGGATATTTTCCTCGCACTGCTGCCGCTGGTGTTTGCCATTGGCACGGTAGCGCTGATTCTCGCCGAATTTACCCCGCTGTTTACCTGGCTTTCCTATCCCATGGTCCCGGTGCTGGAGCTGCTGCGAATTCCCGAGGCAGAAGCGGCAGCGCCCGCGACGCTGGTGGGCTTTGCCGACATGTTTCTGCCGGCGGTACTGGCGACCAATATCGAAAGCGAGCTGACCCGCTTTGTGATTGCCTGCCTGTCGCTCACTCAGTTGATTTACATGTCGGAAATCGGCGCGCTGCTGCTCAAGTCGAAGATCCCGATCAAGCTCTGGGAACTGGTGGCGATCTTCCTGCTGCGGACCGCCATTACGCTGCCGATCATTGCCTTTATGGCCCATACGTTTTTCTTCTAAGGGGCCTGCAATGAACACTAGCGTAACGAGCAATCAATCCACCATGAGCTGTGCCGAGCTGCTGGTTCATTTGCTGCGCGATACCTACGGTGTCAGCACACTGTTCGGCATTCCCGGCGTGCATACCGTGGAGCTTTATCGCGGGCTGGAAGGCAGCGATGTGCAGCACATCACTCCGCGCCATGAGCAGGGTGCGGGGTTTATGGCCGACGGATATGCCCGGGCCAGCGGCAAGCCGGGCGTTTGCCTGATTATCACCGGGCCAGGAATGACCAATATGGCCACCGCCATGGGCCAGGCCCTGGCGGACTCCATTCCCATGCTGGTGATCTCCAGCGTCAATCGCCGCGATACGCTGGGTTTGGGCCAGGGGCGGCTCCACGAGCTGCCTAGCCAGCAGCAGATGATCAGTGGTGTGGCGCGATTCAGCCATACGCTGCTGGACGCCAACACGCTGCCCGAGGTGCTGGCCCGTGCCTTTGCGGTCTTTAATGGCGCACGCCCTGGCCCGGTGCATATCGAAATCCCCATCGACTTGTTTAATGCGCCGGTAAATGAACCGGCCAGTTGGCAGGCACCTACGCTCTATCGTGCTGCTCCCGACCCGGAAGGGCTTGCCGAAGCCGCCCGTTTGTTGCATGCAGCGAAGCAACCCTTGGTACTGTTGGGCGGTGGCTGCGTGGCAGCGCCAGAGGCGGCGCGAGCACTGGTAGAACAGCTGGATGCGCCCACGGTCACGACCATCAATGCCAAAGGCCTGCTGGGCCGTGACCATCCGCTGGATCTGGGGGCTAACGCCGCGCTACCCGCGGTGCGTGAACTGGCGGTCAATGCCGATGTGATTCTGGCGGTGGGTACCGAGCTTGGTGAGACCGATTATGACGTGGTGTTTGATGGTGGCTTTCATCTTAATGGTGCGCTGATACGGATCGATCTCGACCCTGAGCAACTGGTGCGCAATCAGCGAACGACATTGGGGCTGGTGGGGGACGCCGGACGCAGTCTTGAACGTCTGTTGGCGCATTTCCCAGACGCAATGCAGCGTAATGGCATTGAGCGAACGGCTAACGCCTTGAGCGCGCTGAATCTAGAAAACGATCCTGCCTTCAGCGACTTTGTCCCGCTCTACGACACCCTGGCCGAGCATCTGCCTGGGGCGATATTGGTGGGTGATTCCACCGCGCCGGTGTATGCCGGCAATCACCTGGTTAGCCAGCCAGCGCCGAGGCGTTATTTCAACGCCTCAACGGGCTACGGCACCTTGGGCTATGGGCTGCCGGCGGCGCTGGGCGCTCAGTTGGGTCGCCCTGATCTACCGGTGGTGGCCTTGGTAGGCGATGGTGGAGTGATGTTTACCCTCGCTGAGATAGCAACAGCGGTAGAGGAGCGTCTGCCGGTGGTGATCGTGCTGTGGCACAACGCCGGTTACGAAGAGATTCGCCGCTATATGGATGCCAACGGCGTTGCCCGCCTGGGCGTGGACCTTCAGGCGCCGAACTTTCTCACTCTGGCCGAAGGCTTTGGTTGCCCGGGGGTGCTCGTAGAAAGCCCCGCCGAGTTGGCTAAAGCGCTCACCAACCACGAAGCGAACGGGCCGTTACTGATCGAGATAAACGCCGCCGCATGGCAAACAAACCTGATCGAAACAGGAGACAACAATGAAGAATAATCATGTATTAGGCCAGGATACGCTGTCGGCAGACGACGTGGAACACAGTCTCGGTCTGCCTGGAACCTTCGCGCTGTGGTTGGGCGCCAACGTCGTTGTTACCACCATATTGACCGGTATGTTCTTGGTGCCGGATCTCACTTTTCAGCATGCCATGCTGCTGATCGCGGTAGGCTCGGCGATCGGCATTATCCCGCTGGTGTTGATCGGGGTCATGGGCCAGCGAACCGGGATGACGACCATGGTGCTGGCGCGGGGTACCTTCGGTAGAAAAGGCGCCAACTTTCCTGCCTGGGTGAACCTGCTGGCGCTGATTGCGTGGAGCTGGATCCAGGCGCTCTTGGCAGGCATGAGCCTCGACTACGCGGTGGAGAGCCTGACGGGCTATTCCAATGTGGCGCTGTTTACGGTGTTGTGCGAATCCCTGGTGGTGCTTATCGCCCTTCGCGGACACTTGGGTATCGAAAAGGTCGAGAAAATCGCAGCGCTGTTAATGGTGGGGCTATCGGCGGTGGTGCTGTTTGCGCTCAATCGCCATTACGACCTGCCAAGCATTACCCAACTGGAGCCTGAAGGCGTGCTGGGCGGCGGCGTGATCTTCGATATCGTCGTGGCCACTGCTTTTTCCTGGATACCGCTCGCGGCGGACTATAATCGCCACTGCCGTACGTTGAAGGCAGCGGTCGTCGGTACCTGGGGCGGCTATGTGACGGCCACCTTGATTGCCATGGGGCTGGGCGCCACGGTCTCGGCGCTATCCATCGCCGAAGGCATGGAGCAGACCTACGATCCCACCGCCCTGCTGAGCGGTTTCGGGTTTGGGCTGCCGGCGGCGCTGGTGATTTTCTTTTCAGTACTGACGACGAACGTCATGTGTGTCTACAGTGCGACGCTTTCATTCATGAGCGTGCGCCCCAAGGTGCCGTTCTGGAAGCCAGCGTTGATCATTGGCGTCGTGTCCGTGATCGGTGCACTGATCCCCGGTATTCTCGATCAGTTCCAGACGTTTCTACTGATTATTGGCAGCGTCTTTATTCCCGCCTTTTCGCTGATGATCGTCGATTACTTCCTGCTGGGTCGCCAGCGCTACACCTCGGCGCAACTGATTCAACAGGCCGATAGCCTGCCTGCATTTAACTGGCTGGCGTTGGGCAGCTATGCGGTAGGGGCGCTTTTGGCGTATTACTGGAACTGGGTGGCACCGCTGGACTTTGGTGCTTCGCTGCCCGTGTTTGTGATTACCGGCGGGCTCTATTACGTTGTCAGCAAAGTAGCCATCACCAGGCGAGCGACAGCATGAACTTGACGCGTATTGACGAACACCAGTGGTACCGTACCGCCGCCAAGGCGGACGGTATTACCTTGATCGACGAGCCGTGGATCAAGCCGTTTTATCGCTGCAATATCTGGCATGTCCAGGGCAGCGAGCGCGGTATGGTGGTGGATTTTGGTCTGGGTGCCATACCGCTGCGCCAACACGTTGCGCTGCTTAGCCAGCGTGACATCTTGGCAGTGGCCAGCCATACCCACTTTGACCATATTGGTGCGGCCCATGAATTTGATTGCTGCCATGTGCATCGGGCTGAGGCAGACATTCTGAATTCGCCGGATAATACACGCACCCTGGCAGCGCAGTTTCTCAGCGACGACATGTTCGAAGCGTTGCCGCCAGCGCCCTATTCCCACGAACGCTACCGCATTACCGCGCCGCAAATGGTGTGCCCATTAGAGGATGGTGAGGTGTTGGATTTAGGCAATCGACAGTGGGAAGTGATTCATACCCCAGGGCATTCTCCCGGCGGTATTGCGCTATGGGAATCCGCGACGCAAACCTTGATCTCGGGCGACCTGATTTACGATGGTCCGTTGATTGAAGACCTGTGGCACAGCGACCTCACCGACTATGCCGCCAGTATGCGACGGCTTAGAGAGCTGCCGGTGCGCACGGTGCATGGCGGACACTTCCCCAGTTTTAGCGGCCAGCATCTCAAGCAACTTATCGATGATTGGCTACGCCAACACGACCTTTAAAGGAGTCACCCGGTGTCTACGTTTTCAAGCGCGGAACACGCTTCGCTGCCAGATAGCCAGATTCTTGATCACCAATTCATCAACAACCAATGGGTCGTCTCCCAGGGTACCCGTCTGCTCGACGTGATGAACCCTTACCGCGAAGAACGCATTGCCCAGGTGACCGCTGGGGATACGGCGGATGTCGATGCCGCCGTCAACGCCGCCCAGCAGGCGCAGCCCGGCTGGCAGGCGCTCGGCGGTGCCGCACGGGCGGCGTTCCTGGAAAAGTTCGCCGACGCGCTGGAAGCCCGCCGGGGTTCGATCCTCACGCTTTCAGCGACCAACAACGGTAAACCGCTGGCGGAAGCGGGCATTGATCTTGACGATGCGATTGCCTGCTATCGCTACTACGCCGGGCAGGCCAGGGCGCTGGATCCCCGCCAGGGCGAGTTGGTCAGCGTGGAAATGGAGGGTGTTGAAGCCCGCTGTTACCACGACCCTGTCGGAGTGGTAGGGCTGATTGCCCCGTGGAACTTCCCACTGGTGACCAGCGCCTGGAAGCTGGCCCCCGCTTTGGCCGCGGGCTGTACGGCCGTGCTCAAACCCTCAGAAGTGACGCCGCTCCCCGAGCGGGTGCAGGCAGAAATTGCTCTGGAAATCGGTCTGCCCGCGGGCGTGCTGAATATTCTCAACGGCGACGGCGAAGGCATTGGCGCGCCGCTGACCCACCATCCCGATGTGGACAAAATTTCCTTTACGGGCAGCAACCGTGTCGGTGAAGCCGTCATGAAAGCCGCGGCCAGTCGCTCCGCCAACGTATCGCTGGAACTGGGGGGTAAATCCCCCGTTCTGGTGATGGAAGACGCTGACCCCGCTCAGGCCGCTGATTGGGTGATGGCAGGCATCTACTTCAACGCCGGGCAAATCTGTTCCGCGACCTCGCGTTTATTGGTGCACAAAGATATAGCGGAAGCGCTCTACGCCGCCCTTGCCGAACGGATGGATGCGCTGACATTGGGCGACCCGCTGGCGGAAGGCACCGACTTAGGCCCGATGACCAGCGCCAGGCAGCGCGACGCGGTCCAGGGCTATCTGGACCTGGCTGAACAGGAAGGCCTGAAGGCAGTGCGCGATGTAAAACACCGCACGCTGCCAGAAAAAGGCTACTTCCTGGCGCCTACGCTCTACCGCGATGTGCCGGTGGACAGCCGCCTGTGGAAAGAAGAAATTTTTGGCCCGGTGCTCTGTGCACGAAGTGTCGTCAGCGAAGCTGAAGCCATCCAACTCGCCAACGACAGCGACTACGGCCTGGCGGCCACCGTCATCAGCGGCGACCCCGAGCGCGCCAAACGCATTGGCCGACAGCTCAAAGCCGGCAGCATCTGGTACAACAGCGAGCAACTGGTACTCCCCGAGACCGGCTGGGGCGGCTTCAAGCGCAGCGGCATCGGCCGCGAACTCGGCCCTTGGGGGCTCAGTGCGTACCTGGAAGTGAAGCATGTGGTGGGGCCTGCCTAGCTCTTACCTAAAGCGCCCGCTGACAATGTCAGGCGGGCCGCTTGCTAGTCATCTGCCGGCAAAATCCTGCCTGGGTTCATCAATCCCTTGGGGTCGAACAAAGTTTTAACCCCCTGGACCAACTCTTGCTCAAGTGGCGATAAGCGCGCCAGATAGGGCGCTTGCTTGGTGCGACCAATGCCGTGTTCGGCGCTGATGCTGCCATGGAAGTCGTCGAGCACGTCAAACAGTCGTTCTTCAAGGTCGTGGAGGTGGGCTTTTTTCTCACTGTCGGCCATGGCCATGGGCGGCAGGATATTGAAGTGCAGGTTGCCGTCGCCGACATGCCCGTAGGCAATGATCTCGCACTCGGGCGAAGCGGCCATCACTGTTTCGCTCGCCTGGGTAACGAAGTCGGGAAGTGCCGAGATGGGCACGGAAATATCGGTGCGCAGGTGCTTACCGCGCCGTCGCTGGCCTTCCAGCATGCTCTCGCGGAACTGCCAGAGCTGGGCGGATTGGGTATCGCTAGATGCCAGGGCGCCATCAAGTACCCACTCCCGCTCCATGCCTTTTTCAAGCAGCTGTTCAAGCATAGCGCTCAGGTCTATCGGGCCTGTGGCGGCGACTTCCATCAACACATACCAGGGATAGGCGCTTTCCAGCGGGTCGCGCAGCTCAGGCGTTGCTTCGATGGCCAACTCGATGCAGCGGCGGGGGATCAGCTCGAAGGCGGTCAGCAGGTCGCAACAGTCGCGACGCGCCAGACCGTACAGATCGATCACCGCCTGTACCGATGGCAGACCGAGCAGCGCGGTGCGGTTTTGGGTAAGGCGTGGGGAGAGCTTAAGCACCGCGCCGGTGACGATACCCAGCGTGCCCTCGCTGCCCAGAAACAGCTGTTGAAGGTCGTAACCGCGGTTGTCCTTATGTAGGGCGTCAAGGCTTTCCCAGACGCGGCCGTCGGGGAGTACCACTTCAAGCCCCAGTACCAGCTCGCGCATCATGCCGTAGCGCAGCACGTTAAGCCCGCCGGCATTGGTGGCGATATTGCCACCAATCTGACAGCTGCCTTGGGCGCCCAGTGAAAGCGGGAAGTCGCAGTCATGTTCTGCGGCAGCAAGTTTGACGTTCTCAAGAATGCAGCCTGCGTCTACGGTGATGGTGAAGTTGACCGGGTCAATGGCGCGCACGCTATTCAAACGCTCCAGGCTGATGACCAGTTCCTGGCCGTTTGCGGCAGGTAGTGCCCCGGCCACCAGGCCGCTGTGGCCACCCTGGGGCGTCATCGCAATGTCGTGTTCAGAGCAGCGCCTGACCACCTCGGCGACTTGCTCGGTATTCGCCGGGCGGGCAACGGCAAGCGGCGTGCCGAGCGTATCGCCCGCCCAATCGCTGACATAGCGCGCTATGTCGTTGGGGTCACGTAATACACCGCTTTCGCCCAGAAGAGTGCTGAGTCGGTCAAGAAAGTCGTCGTTCGTCATTGCCATCTGTTAACTCTTTGATAATGGTGGCTGTTAGGCCAGATGGCGCATCAGTTCGCGAATGCCATAGGTCCAGGGCGGCAACTGATCGCTTCTGCCCACCGGGTTGACCAGGGCGCCCAGGGCCGGGGTGGCGATGGTGACACGGTCGCCAAGGTGATGGGTAAAGCCCTGACCTTCACCGTCACGGTCCTGAATCGGCGAGAACATGGTGCCCAGAAACAGCATGAAGCCATCGGGGTATTGGTGATGGTCGCCGATGGTCTGGTTGACCAGGTCCAGCGGGTCGCGGCTGATTTCGCGCATATCGCTCTCGCCCTGGAGCAGGAAGTCGTCGTCCTCACCCTCGATACGCAGCGATACCTGGCAGTTGCGCACGCTGTCGATATCAAAGTGGTCGTCAAACAGGCGAATAAACGGGCCCAATGAGCAGGAGGCGTTATTATCTTTTGCCTTGCCGAGCAGCAGGGCACTGCGCCCTTCCACGTCACGCAGATTGACGTCGTTACCCAGTGTGGCGCCGCGCACCTGGCCGCGGCTATCCACGGCCAGGACGATTTCCGGCTCGGGGTTATTCCACTGCGAGGCCGGGTGCAGGCCCACTGTCGTGCCAAAGCCAACCGAGGACAGCGGCTGCGCTTTGGTAAACACCTCGGCATCGGGCCCGATGCCGACTTCCATGTATTGCGACCAGCCGCCACGTGCCTGGAGCGCTTTTTTAAGCGACATCGCCTCCTCGGAACCTGGCTTGATCTTGGAAAGGTCCTTGCCTATGAGTGCCTGTAAGTCGCTGCGTAACTCGGCCGCCCTGGCCGAATCGCCGCCCGCCTGCTCCTCAATCACCCGCTCCAGCAGGCTGACAGCAAAGGTCACACCGCACGCTTTGACGGCCTGTACGTCGCAGGGGGCGAGCAGATAAGGCGCTTGCGGCGAAGACAGCTGAGAGTTGGTGAGTAGCGTATCAAGGGTACCCAGACTCGGCCCTTCTGCTTTACGCACGACGTCCAGTACGTCGTCACGTTCCAACAGGTCGGCCATGGTCGGGCCCAGCGGGGTAATATCGATGACCTGGTTATCGCGCACCGCGACCAGTGCGGGCCCAGGGCGTGGGCCGTCCTGCCATACGCGGCCAACTAATAAGGCGTTATCCAGGTCAGCCGGCAGTAGTTCGTGGGGACTTATCATCGTTTGCATGCCTTATCCATATAGAGTCTCAGTTATCAGTTACCGCTAACGGCGGTGAGGTCAGGCAACCAGGTCACAATGCCGGGAAAAGCGATCAGGATGACCAGCACCACCAGCAGTGTGGCGTAGTAGGGCAGCATGGCCTTGACGAGCTGCTCCATGGAAACCTTGCCGACACCGCAACCGACGTAAAGGCAGGTGCCCACCGGGGGTGTCAAAAGGCCGATGCCGAGGATAAATGCCATCAGTACGCCGAAGTACACCGGGTCGATGCCAACGGACTCGACAATAGGGGTGAGCATCGGCGCCATGATGACCATCGCGGGGGTCAGGTCCATGACAAACCCCACCAGCAGCAGCAAGCCGGCAACGATCAACAACAGCAGGAAGGGGTCCTGGGTGATCGCCTGCACCTGGGTGACCAGCGTCTGTGGCACCATGTTGATGGTTAAAAACCAGGCAATGACGGTGGCGAAGGCCAGCAATAGCAAGACCATACCGGTCAAGCGGGCAGTGCGGATCAGCATGCCCCAGAGCGCCGTAATCTTGAATTCGCGGTAGACCACCAGCGATATGAACAGCGAGTAAAGCAGCGCGGCAACAGCCGCCTCAGTGGCGGTGAAAATACCGCCGATGATGCCGCCGATGACGAGCACGGGCAGTACCAGCGCCAGCCATGCGGCTTTGAAGGCTTGCCATAAAACATCCAAACGGAATTTACGGGTCTGCCCGGCACGTCCGATGGTGGCCATGATGAAGGTGGTCGCCATGAGTCCGAAACCGATCAATATCCCCGGCACAATGCCAGCGATGAACAGGCGGCTGATCGACGTCTCGGTAACAATGCCAAACAGGATCAGCGGAATAGAGGGTGGAATGATAATGCCGATGACTGACGAGACGGTGTTGATGGCGGTGGCCTGTGGCGCTGTGTACCCTTGCTTGGTCATGGAGGGGATCATCATCGCCCCGGTGGCGGCGGTATCGGCAACGGCTGAGCCACTAATCCCACCGAAGAACATCGAGCCGGTAATCGCCACCTGACCCAGGCCGCCGCGCACGAAACCCACCAGGGCACCGGCCAGTTCCATGAGACGACGGGCAATGCCGCCGTTGCTCATGACTTCACCGACCATGATAAAGAACGGAATGGCCAGCAGGGGAAAGCTGTTTACGCCACGAATCGACTGCTCGATCAGGATCGAGAGCGGTATATCAGAGAGTACCGCCATGACCACGGCGGCGATGCCCAAGCCAAATGCAATCGGCAGGCCCAAAGCTAACGAAACAAACAGGATGCCGAGAAAAATCCATAGCATGGTTTAGCAGCCTCCACCGGCGTTCGGCGTTGCGTTGGGGGAACGTATTTGTTGAATGCTCTTCCAGGCGCGCCAAATTGACACTGAACCAATAAAGCATGCGCAAAGCACGAATGAGACATTAACGAGATTCCAGGGCACATTAAGGATGGCCGTTTGCCCGGATGCGCGTGACATCACTAGATAGCCCCCCCAGATGATGACACCCATCAATACAGTGATAATGGTGTGCTGGAGTAGATACAGCATATGGGCGGCGCGGGGCTGTAGCCGACGCACCAGAATATCCACGGCGATGTGTTCAAAGCGCGCAAAGGCCGCCGCCGCGCCGATAAAAATCAGCCAGATGAACAGCATACGGGCCAGCTCATCGGCCCAGGGCACGGAATTGTTGAACACGGCGCGACCCACCACATTGACCGATACCGAGACGATTAACGCTAATAGCAATGCCGCAATCACGTGCTCCATGGCCAGCGTCAGCCAGCGAAACAAGGCGGGACCCTGGCGCTGCTCGGGGTCGATTTCCAACGGCTGGCGCTGGGGGTCGTCGAGAAAGGCCGCCGTATCTGGAATTTGCGTATCGGGGAAGTCCATAAGCTCTCCGCAGAGGCGAGTAACGGCAAGACAAGGGGCCTACGCCCCTTGTCTTGGCTGACAGAGCGACAGTAACGCGACGCTTATTCCGTCATGGACGATTCGGCGATCTGCTGGAATTCCTCAACCAGGTCTTCGCCGATGCGGGGGGCCCACTCTTCATAAACGGGCTGTACCGCTTCCTGGAAAGCGGCAATTTGCTCGTCATCCAGACGGGTGATCTTCATGCCGCGTTCTTCAAGCTGATTACGCGACCAGTCGTCGTACTCGGCGGAAAGCTGGATTTCATAATCGGCTGCTTTCAGCGCGGCTTCTTGAATAAGCGCTTGGTACTCAGGATCTAAATCGTCCCAAGTGCGTTCGGAAATCATCTTGATAAAAGGTGTGTAGACGTGGCGGGTTTCTGAACCGAATTCCTGAACCTCGTAGAAGTTGGAGGTCAGAATAGTGCTCCAGGGGTTTTCCTGGCCGTCAACAACGCCCTGTTCCATGGCCGAGAACAGCTCACCGAAGGCCATGGGCGTGGGGTTGGCGCCCAGCGCTTCCCAGATATCCAGGTGTACCGGATTTTCCATGGTGCGAATTGCCAAGCCGCGAACGTCCAGGCCTGCGACATCCTCTGGCGAGGAGACTTCCCGGGCACTATTGGATAGCTGGCGGAAGCCATTTTCAGAGAAGGCGAGGGCTTTGATGCCGGTGCCGTCAAAGGCATCAAGCATCTCCTGGGCGGCTTCGCTGCGCATCGCCGCAACAGCTGCTTCCCGGGTAGGCAGCAAGAAGGGCAGGTCAAATACGGCCAGTTCCTCGACGTAGCTCGTTGCAGGTGATGAAGAGGGATAGGTCATATCCAGCGTACCGGTCTGCAGCATTTCCATCATCTGCACGTCATCACCGAGCTGGCTGTTGGGGAAGACATTAACTGTTATTCGACCGTCGCTACGCTGTTCAAGAATATCGGCGAAGTACTCGCTGGAGATGTACTGGGGAGAGCTTTCGGCCAAGCCAAGCCCCATGCGTAAGGTAACGCTGCCGTGGTCACCCACCTTTTCGCCATCAATCTCGGGCGGGTCGGAAAGATCAGGCGTTTGTGCGTAAGCCATGCCTGAGCTGAGCAGTGTGGCACCCGTCATTAACAGGGTGCGTTTCCATAGATAATGCATTGTCACTCTCCTGGCGTGCCGCAGGCCACTTCACTGAGGATATCTTGCAAGCGAACTGCAGCGTGGCGTCTGTTGTAGTTGTGTGTCAGCGGCGCTGCCTTATATGGCAAGCACCGCAATCCCTAGGCTAATGTCTAACGTTTTTATTGTATGTTCAACATATACTTTTGTATGTGTCGACCTGAAAGCGAAGAAAGCGTACCTTGCTTACTAACTTTCAATATTCACTCTAGGCGTGGAGCGATACCATGGCCAATTTTCAACGCATAACTCCTGAGCAATTGCGGTCACGTTACTGGTTCGACAACCCTGACCACCCCGGCACAACGGCGTTGTGCATCGAGCGCTACCTTAATTACGGCATTACGCTCGATGAACTGACCAGCGGTAAGCCGATTATTGGTATTTGTCAGTCGGGGTCCGATTTGACCCCATGCAATCGCCATCATATCGAGCTGGTAAAACGGGTCAAAGACGGTATTCGCGCGGCAGGGGGAGTGCCGTTCGAGTTCCCCATGCATCCTATCCACGAAAATGTCCGCCGGCCCACCGCGGCGCTGGATCGAAATCTCGCCTACTTAGGTATCGTGGAGGTGTTGCATGGCTACCCGCTAGACGGTGTGGTACTGACGACCGGCTGCGATAAAACCACCCCGGCGGCATTGATGGCCGCTGCAACGGTGAATATTCCGGCCATTGTGCTGTCCGGCGGGCCGATGCTGAATGGCTGGCGCGGTGCCGAGCGGGTCGGTTCGGGCACGATTATCTGGGAGCTACGCAAGCGCCTGGCGGCGGGGGATATCGACTACGCAGAGTTTCTTTCCCGGGCCAGCGACTCGGCGCCTTCTATTGGTCACTGCAATACCATGGGCACCGCCTCCACCATGAACTCCATGGCTGAAGTGCTGGGAATGAGCCTGCCAGGGTCGGCGGTGATACCCGCGCCCTACAAGGAGCGCGCCATGGTGTCTTATGATACCGGTACGCGGATCGTCGATATGGTATGGGAAGATGTCAGGCCACTGGATATCCTGACCCGGGAAGCGTTCGAAAATGCCATTGTGGCGTGTTCGGCGTTGGGCGGTTCTTCAAATGCGCCGGTGCACATTAATGCCATTGCCCGTCATGCGGGCATTGAGTTGGATAATGATGATTGGCAGCGGCTGGGCCATGAGATTCCGCTGTTGGCCAATGTCATGCCGGCAGGTGCCTTCCTGTGTGAAGAATTCCACCGCGCGGGGGGCGTTCCGGCGATCCTCCATGAGTTACATACCGCCGGTAAGCTGCACGGCGACGCGCTGACGGTCAATGGCCGCTCTATTGGCGATAATCTGGAAGGCCGCGAAACCCGGGATGCCGATGTAATCTGTCGCTATGCCGACCCGCTGGTCGAGCACGCGGGCTTCCTCAACCTCAAGGGCAACCTGTTCGACTCGGCGCTGATGAAGACCAGCGTGATCTCCCGGGATTTTCGCGAACGCTTCCTGAATGACCCCAACGACCCCGATGCCTTTGAAGGCAAGGTGGTGGTATTCGATGGCTCCGAGGATTATCACGCTCGAATTGATGACCCGGCGCTCAACATCGACGCGCGCACCATTCTGGTGATGCGCGGCGCAGGCCCCGTCGGCCACCCCGGTGGTGCCGAAGTGGTCAATATGCAGCCGCCGGAAGCGCTGATTAAACAGGGCATCGAATCGTTGCCGTGCCTGGGCGATGGCCGCCAGTCGGGCACTTCCGGTTCGCCGTCGATTCTCAATGCCTCCCCGGAAGCCGCTACCGGCGGGGGCTTGGCGCTGCTGGAAAGTGGCGACCAGCTGCGGGTCGATCTCAAGCGCGGTGAGGTGCAGCTGTTGATTGATGTCAGTGAACTGGACGCACGCCGAGAGCGCTTGGCCCAGCAGGGGGGCTATCGCTATCCGGGCCACCAGACGCCCTGGCAAGAAATTCAGCGCAGCATGGTGGAACCGCTGGATCGCGGTATGACGCTGGAGACCGCAAGCAAGTATCGCGATGTCGCCCGCCAGCATCCGCCCAGGGATAACCATTAAAGGGGCGGTCACGGACACGAAAAGGACAAGCACCAGAATGAGCCATTTTAGTACTTTGTCGCATCGCCAGCAGGGCCTGCTGTTGACCGCGGGTGGCGCAATCATCATGGCGCCGGACGCCCTGCTGATCAAAGTGGCCGACCTCCCCGATGCAGAAATTTTGATGTGGCGTGGCTTTCTTTCAGGGTTGGGGTTTCTGCTGATCGCCCTGATGCGCTACGGGCGAGGCACCCTGGCAGCGTACCGGCGCTGTGGCTGGACGGGCATCGCGGTTGCGCTGCTGTTCAGCCTGACCACCTGCGGTTTCGTGCTGGGCAACCAGTACACGAAAGCGGGCAACGTACTGATGATATTGGCCAGTTCACCGTTAATTGCGGCCGTACTCTCCTGGATTATCCTCAAGGAGCGTCTGCCCAGACGTACCTGGCTGGCAATTTTTATTTGCATGCTGGGTATTGCGATGATCGCCCTCGATGACGCGGGCGCTGGCTCTTGGTTGGGTAATGCTTTCGCCTTGATGGCGGCGACAACCCTGGCGATCAACTTCACCCTCTGCCGGACGCGTCCGGGGGTGGATATGAGCCCCATGCTGGTGTTCAACGGTATTGTTGTAGGTAGTGTCGCCGGCCTGTTTTGGCTGGCGGGGAGCGAACCGGCCCTGCCAGCCGCCAACCAGCTAGCCGTGGTGATCCTGCTCTGTCTGATAATTGTGCCTTGCGGGGTGACGCTGTTGCAGCGTGGGCCGCTGTATCTCCCGTCCGCTGAAGTCGGTTTGCTGTTACTTCTGGAAGTAGTGATAGGCACGCTGCTGGCCTGGTGGATTCTGGCCGAACAGCCAGCGCCGATGGCCATGGTTGGCGGTGTCCTGGTACTGGGCACACTGAGCGCTAAAGGCCTTTATGAACGGCGGCTGGAACTGAGACAACGGGCGGGGCTTGATGCCCTTTCGGTGACAGTCGACCGGTCAAATACGTTATGATTGACAGGAATTGAAACAGGGGCCTACCGCATTGACTTCATCTTTAAGGAAACCCACCGCTCGCCCCAGTATCGCCGAGCATCTCGCCGAGGAGATTTTCGGAGGGCATTATCATCCGGGCGATTTTGTACCCCGTGAACTGGACCTATGCGAGCGCTTCGCGATCAATCGCTCAGCGGTGCGTAGCGACCTGCGTCAGTTGGTGGATGCTGGCATTATTGAGCGTATTTCCGGCCATGGCTCCAAGGTGCGTGAATACTCGGAGTGGCACATTCTCGACGCCCAGGTGACCGACTGGTTAACCCGCTACGCCGCCCCCAACCCGGATATTCAGCGCGAAATCCTCGCCTTTCGACTGGACGTTGAACCCTATGTGGCAATGACCGCCGCCAAGCGTGCCAAGGCACGGGATCTGGTCGCCATCGAGGAAGCCTTTGAGGGCCTGGGGCAGAACCTGCGCAATGCGACTTGCGAAGAAGAGCGACGACTGCATAGCGAATGCGATATTGCTTTCCACGAAGCGATCTTCAAGGCGACCCACAATATCGTCTGGGCACAGCTATCCCATATTCTGCGCCCCTCCATCTATATGCTGATATCCATGTCCAACGAGAGTGCCTCCGACCCTGAAGAGAGTCTGGAACGCCATCGACATCTCATGGAGAGCATTCGGTTGCGCCGACCCCGTGAGGCTTTTTTAGCTTCCCAAGCCGTATTGGCGGGTACCGCGGAAGCGCTGGGTCTTGAACATAGCGCCAGCTCATTAGGACGCACTGTCGAGCTGCTCCATACCGCACACTGACTCCCGATCGCTTCTCTAGAGTGAACGTTTTCAATTGAGGTAAGCGTATGTCTGACTTTACCCTTGGCCTGGTTGGCGTGGGCAAGATCGTCCGCGACCAGCACCTGCCGGCGATAGCCGCCACCCCGAACTGCCATCTTGTCGCCACGGCGGATCCTTATACTTCATTGCCGGATTTACCTGGCTATCAAGGTCTGGAAGCGATGCTTGATGCTCATCCGGATATCGACGCCGTCGCGATCTGCACACCAACCCACTTGCGCTACTCCCAGGCGCGGGCGGCGCTCTTGCGCGGCAAGCACGTGCTGCTGGAAAAGCCGCCAGGGGCAACGCTAAGCGAAGTGGAGGACTTGATTGCCACCGCTTCCAGGCAGGGCGTTAGCCTGTTTGCCGCCTGGCATTCGCGGTTTGCTCCCGGTGTGGCCCAGGCCCGGAAGTGGTTGAGTGAGCGTCAGGTGCAGCGAGTGGAGATCGAATGGAAGGAAGATGTTCGGGTATGGCACCCAGGCCAGGCGTGGATCTGGGAGGTCGGTGGCATGGGCGTATTTGATCCGGGTATTAACGCGCTTTCGATTGCCACCGCTATTTTGCCGCAGCCATTTTTCCTGCAAAAAGCACGGTTGCAGGTACCCAGTAACGCGCAAACCCCCATTGCAGCGGAGCTCTCCTTCACCGATCCAGAAGGCGCGCTGATTGAGGCTGATTTTGACTTTCGTCAACCCGGCCCGCCCACCTGGGATATGCATATCGACAGTGATGGAAGCCGCCTGAGCCTTACCCAGGGCGGCTGCCGTCTAGTGATTGACGACGACGTTCTCATCGACGCTGAAGAGCGCGAATATCAAGGCCTCTACGCGCGTTTTGGCGAATTGATCACAAAAAAACGCAGCGAGGTGGATGTTGCCCCGCTGCGCCAGGTCGCCGATGCATTTTTATACGGTCATCGTGAAACCACCGACGCCTTTATTGAGTAAGGTCTCAAGTCGCGCTTGTTTATTCGCGCTTGCCATCGACCAGACGAGATACGCCATAGGGGTTGCCGTCACGGAGCGCCTCGGGCAGTAACCCTTCCGGCAACGCCTGGTAGCACACCGGGCGCAGGAAGCGGAAAATCGCCGCGCTGCCCACCGAGGTGGTGCGGGAGTCCGATGTCGCCGGATAAGGCCCGCCGTGCACCATGGCATGGCACACTTCTACACCGGTTGGCCAGCCGTTGGCCAGGATCCGGCCTGCCTTGCGCTCCAGGGTTGGCAGCAGTTGCTTGGCGGTCGCCAGGTCGCCGTCATCCATCTGTAGCGTAATGGTGAGCTGTCCTTCGACCTGGGAAGCGACCCGCTGCATTTCGTCGACGTTGGCGCATTCAATGACCAGCGAGCTGGCGCCGAATACTTCGGCTTGCAAAGTCTCATCTGCCAGGAAGTCGGTCGCACTAGCGACAAACAGTCCGCTTTGGCAAGCATTCGGGCCTTCGCCGGCCTGACCCCGGGCGACGTTGCGAACGTTGGGGTGATTAGCCAGGGCGCCGATGCCATCGTTGTAGGCACCATGAACGCCCGGTGTGAGCATGGTCTGGGCGGCACTCCCTTTGACACCTTCGCCAGCGGTATCGATGAAGGCATCCAGGTCGGCACCCTTCACCCCGATTACCAAGCCAGGGTTGGTGCAGAACTGACCGGCGCCCATGTTGAGGGAGCCGACGAAGCCTTCGGCGATGGCGTTGGCGCGTGCCTTGAGCGCTTCCGGTAGCAGGAACACCGGGTTGATGGAACTCATCTCGGCGTAGACCGGGATCGGCTGCGGACGCGCCTGGGCAGTGGCCATTAGTGCCGTACCGCCACTGCGTGAACCGGTGAAGCCCACCGCCTGAATGCGCGGGTCGGCGACCAGCGCTTGACCAATCTCTTTGCCCGAACCAAACAGCAGTGAAAAGACGCCTTCAGGCAGGTTGCACTTGGCAACGGCGCGTTGAATGGCGCGGCCGACCAACTCGGAGGTGCCGGGGTGGGCGGAGTGACCCTTGACCACCACCGGGCAGCCTGCGGCCAGCGCCGACGCGGTATCGCCACCGGCCACACTAAAGGCCAGCGGGAAGTTGCTGGCGCCAAATACCGCGACCGGGCCCAGGCCGATATGCCGCTGGCGCAGGTCGACGCGCGGCATCGGTTCGCGGTCGGGCAGTGCGGGATCAATGCGCACATCGAGCCATTCGCCGGCCCGTACCACGTTGGCGAACAAGCGTAGCTGGCCACATGTGCGGCCACGTTCGCCCTGCAGACGCGCCTCGGGGAGGCCGGTTTCGGCGACGCCACGCTCGGTCAGTGCTTCGCCGATTGCCTCGATCTCGCTGGCGATGGTTTCGAGGAACACGGCTCGGTCTTCAAGCGAGGTTTCGCGGTAAGTGGCGTAAGCCGCTTCGGCAAGTTCACACGCTTGCTCGACTTCCGCTTTGCTACCGCCGGGGTAGACGGGGTCCAGGGCCTTGCCGGTGGCGGGATTGACGGCTTGAATGTCCGCCTGTTTACCGCTGATGGCCTGCTGGCCAATAAGTAGTTTGCCTTCCAGAGTCATACAGCCTCCTGTTGGTGTAAAAAATCAGGTGTTAAAGCGGTTTCACGCTGATGGCCGGTGCGTCTGCTTCAACCCTTAGCGGGTTGCGCAGGGCGCGGCCAAATTCATGGATGTTGATCTCAAAGCAATCGCCTTCGCGCACCTTGATGCCGTCGGCGAAGCTGAGTGTTGCGGTGCCGAAAAAGTGCACATGGACATCGCCGGGTCGGCGGAATCCCGGGTATTTAAAATGGTGATATTCCAGGTTAGCCAGGCTGTGTGCCATGTTGGCCTCGCCGGTAAGAAAGGGTTTCTCCCACACCGTTTCGCCATTGCGCTGGATACGGCTGGTGCCCTCTAAATGCGCTGGCAACTCACCGATCAATAGCTCGGGCCCAAAGCTGCAGGCGCGTAGCTTGGAATGAGCCAGCCACAGGTAGTTGAAGCGCTCGGTGACGTGGTCTGAGAACTCGTTACCCAAAGCATAGCCGACTCGCCAGGGTTGACCATCGTTGCCAATCACGTAAAGCCCTGCCAGTTCGGGCTCCTCGCCGGCATCTTCAGCAAAGGCGGGGGAGGGGATCGCTGCTTCCGGGGCCACCACGCACTGGCCGTCGCCCTTGTAGAACCACTCCGGCTGCGCGCCCGGCTTACCAGCACCGGGTTTGCCACCTTCCACGCCCAGCTTGAACATGCGCATGGAATCGGTCATATCCTCTTCAGCCGCTTGAGCTTTTGCGTGCATCGCCGAGCGGGTATCGGCACTGCCCAGATGAGTAAGGCCAGTGCCGGTCACCAGGCAGTGCGCCGGGTCGGTGTGCGTCAGCGGTGGCAGCAGGCGCTTATCGTCGACCAGCGCCTGGTAATCAAGGCGGATATCGGTGAGCGCTCCTGTCACCATTTCGCTGAGCGGCTTGCCGGCACTAATCGCCCGGTTGGCCAGGGTGTAGGTATCGCCGTCGAGCAGTCTGACTTGCTCTTCGCTCTCGACCAGCGCGGCGCGAACCTGGCCCTGGTGGTCACACTGAATTATTCGCATGGCGTTCTCCTCATGCAGGTGGCGGTTATCATAGTGGCCAAATGGCCAGTTGCGGCCACATCAATAGCGCCGCGAGTATGCACAGCTGAATGGCCATAAAGGGTAGTACAGACAGGTAGATATCCTTCAGGCTGATATCCGGCGGTGCCACGCTTTTAAGGTAGAAGGCGGCGGGCCCGAAGGGCGGTGACAGGAACGACACCTGCATATTGACGGCGAACAGAATACCGAACCAGATCGGGTCGAACCCCAGTTGAGTGACGATGGGCAGAAAGATCGGCAGGGCCAGCATGGCGATCCCGATCCAGTCGAGAAATAGCCCGAGTACCAGCATGATAGCCATCATTACCAGAATGATCACAATCGGCGCGACGTCGAGACCCAGGATCAGGCTCGACACAAAGCGGTTGCCGCCCATCAGATTGTAGACGCCCACCAGGGCGGCGGCGCCGATGCCGATCCAGATGATCATGCCGCAGGTGTTCATGGTTTGGCCCAGGCTATGGTGCAGCATGCTGGGGGTGAACTCGCCGCGCACGATGGTGGCGAGCAGTACGCCGAAGACACCCATGGCCGCTGCCTCGGTGACCGAGGCAATGCCGCCGTAGATAGTGCCCAGCACGAGAAAGGCAATCAGCCCTGGAAGCAGAATGGCTTTGACGGCGTCCAGTTTACTGGCGAAAGGGTTGTCCTGGGTGTCCTTATCCAATGGCGGACCCAGCGCGGGATTTCTCAGGCAGCGTACCAGCACATAGGCGATATAGGAGCCCATCAGGATGATGGCGGGGGTAACGGCAGCAGCGAACAGGTCGGCAATCGATACACTGGCGATCAGGCCATAGATAATCAGCACGATAGAGGGCGGCATCATGGTGCCCAGGGCGCCACCGGCACACACCACACCAATGGAGAGGCGCTTGTCGTAGCCCAGGCGGAGCATTTGCGGCAGTGCCAGAATCCCCAGCAGGACGATCTCCCCGCCGATAATGCCCGAAAGGGCAGCCAGGAAGAATGCCACCACAATGGTCTGCACCGCGACGCCGCCTGGCAAACGGCCGGCAAAAACGCGCATGGCGTTGAACAGGTCCTTGGCGATGCCAGATCGATCCAAGAGTGACGCCATCAACACGAACATGGGCACCGCCACCAGCGAATATTCGGTGATAAACCCATAGACGCGGCTGGTGACCAGTGGCAGCGCCGCCTCGCCGAACCAGCCAAAGGTGAAGGCCATGGCCACCAAGCCGGTAATGAATGCCAACGGCAAACCGGTAACCAGCAGCGCGAAAATAGCACCCACCATGAGGATTGTTGCGGTTGAAATATCCATCAGCGCGTCTCCCCGGTACCGGTATGGGGTTTCGCTTTAAGCGATTGCCATAGGTGCAGCAAGGCCTGCAGCGTCATCAGTGTCAGAGCAAAAAAAATCATGCCCTTGACCATGGCAGGAAAAGGCGGATTCCAGGAGGTGCCTGAGCGCTCCAGCGACCATTCGCCCAGCGGGTTATGCGTCGCGCCCCAGAACATGTAAAAAGCGGCGTAGCTCATCGACATGCAAAAAATCAGCGTCAGCAGGTCGTTAAAGCGATCCATCCAGCACTTCAGCGTTGGGCCGGCGCTGTCGTAGAGCACCTTGACGCGAATATGGCTATTGCGCGCCATGGCCGCCGGGCCGCCAAGCACGAAAATAACGGCAATCAGAAATACCACGGTTTCGTGTACCCAGGAGGTGGGATTGTTAAAACCGTAGCGCATGAAAACTTCCACGACGCTAATGCCCATCGCCACAAGCACCAGCCAGGAAACCGCCCTGCCACCACGTACGATCAGGCGGTCAAGCGCGTTACGCTCGGGGGGGACCTCCTCCGTTTCGAGGATCTCGGGAAGATCATGAGTGGGAGGAGAGCGGTATTGATTGTCAGGTGTTTTTTGAGACATGGCGCGACTCTACGAACATCGCTCGGGTCGATGAATTCCCCGAGCGATGCGATGGTTAGTAAGATGAGGCTGAGTTAAAGCAGATTGCGCGAGCGCAAAAAGGCGGTGGCGGAGTCATAGATCTTTTGGGTCATTTCATTCTCGCCGGCCCACTCTTGCCACTCCTGCTCAGCCGCGTTACGGAATTTCTGACGCTCTTCTTCCGGCAGGTTGAAGGGGTGAACCTCAGGGTCTTCCTGAAGCCGTTGCAGCGTCTCGATATCTTGCTCCTTGAGGCGGGCAATCAGGTCATAGGCCATGCCATCAAAGGCCGTCTGCAAGGTCGTCTGAAGGTCCTCGGGCAGGCCATCCCAGATATCCTTATTGATCGATACGGCGATCATCGGCATGGAGTGAAAGCCTGGATACAGCGGGTAAGGGGCGAAAGCGTGCAGGCCCATGGCGTCGTTATTCGAGAGTACCGTGGAGTCTGCGGCGTCGATCACGCCTTTCTCCAGCCCGGTATACACCTCGGAGCCCGGTAAGTTGACCGGCGTGGCACCGATGCGCTCAAAGATGTTGTACACCATGCCTTGCGGTGCGCGGATCTTGAGGCCCTCAAAATCCTCAATCGATTCAATGGGGACAGTGGAGGGCACCGACTCTAACGGAAAGGTGGCGGCGGCTATCAGGTGGCTACCATAGGGCTCGACCAGTTCGTTGTAGAGTTCTTCACCGCCGCCGTACTTCATATACTCCAGGAAGTCGTAGGGGTTCTGCCAGGCGCCGACCAGGTTGCCGAGCATGCCGAAAGCGGGATCCTGGCCGGAGAAGTAGCTGGGGTCGGTCATATGGCCCTGAAGGATACCCGAACTAACCGCGGTCAGTGTCTCGGTGGGACCCACCACGGAGTTGATCGGCATTACCTCGATCTCAACCCGACCGTCGGTCATTGTCGTGATCTTGTCGGCCCATTCCTGTTTGATCTTGAAGCTGGGCTCGCCCGAGGTTTCGGATGCCTGAAACTTCCATTCGTATTCGGCTGCCTGAGCCGCCGAGAGGCCCAGCAGGAGCACTGAACCGGTCAGTAGCGAGCTGTATTTCGTTTTGAGCATGGCTAGAATTCCTCACCTTTGTTGTTGTGAAGCGACTATTTGATAATTCCTGCGAGGGTAATGTTGAACATTAAGAGTAATTGTTCAACATATACTTTTGTATGGTCGACCAGTGTGGGTGGGTAGTTTAGTGTTTTGCACATTCGGCGCAGACGTTCTCAGGTCTTCAGCCGTCACTGATTCAAAACAAGGAGTTAACCTCATGGTCAAACGTCAACGTCCGCTGCGTAGCGCAGAGTGGTTCGGCACCGCCGACAAGAACGGCTTCATGTACCGCAGCTGGATGAAAAATCAGGGCATTCCTGACCATGAGTTTCAGGGCAAGCCGATTATCGGGATCTGTAACACCTGGTCGGAGCTGACGCCGTGCAACGCTCACTTCCGCAAGCTGGCGGAGCACGTCAAGCAGGGCATCCTGGAAGCGGGCGGCTACCCGGTCGAGTTTCCGGTGTTCTCCAACGGCGAGTCCAACCTGCGCCCCACGGCCATGTTCACCCGCAACCTGGCCAGCATGGACGTGGAAGAAGCCATTCGCGGCAACCCCATGGACGGCGTGG
>NZ_JARWAJ010000003.1:0-475963 GCF_031451615.1 Vreelandella janggokensis
CGCTGCCAAAGGCACCGGCCAACTCTTGGGTCTGGGTGCGAACGCCATCGTCATTGAGGGCATCGGATTCGTTGAGTTCGAAGGCGGGTACCTCAACGCCGTCGCCTTGCTCAGCCGTTGGGACGTCATCAACGATAGTGATATCAAGATTATTCGAAGCAGTGTTACCACCTGCATCCGTAACGGTATAGACGAGACTAGCAAGCGCTTCTTCGGTACCTTCTTCATGCAGCAGATTATTGGCCAAGGTGAGAGTGAACTCACCGGTTTGAGGGTCAATCTGAATTTGGAACAGGAACGGTTCGTCAGGATTGTTGCTCTGAACACGTTCATTGGAGGCCGTGAGGGTGTTGCTAGCGGCATCCCAGTCCAGGTTAAAGCTTTCCTGGCCGATGCTTAGCGTCTGCCCATCCATCCCGGCAAAGCCGATGCTACCAGCGCCCAGCGGCCCAAAGCTAAAGTCGATACTGCCGGTGGCTGTTACGCTGTTGAAACCGGGGGTGAAGCCACTAGGTGGCTGACCTGGTAAACCATCCGGGAAGTCGTCGTTGATTGGCGGAAAATCGCCGTTCAATGGCGGCTGCTCGCCAAATACCAGCTGACTTTCATCAAGCGTGATACTTGCCGGACCCGCCGTCGGGTTACCTTCGATCTCGTCATCAGCGTCGGCTGGCGCTGCTGCAAATTCGATCGTCTCAGGGCCTTCATCAGCACCAACGGCGTAATCATACTGAAGTCCTTGAACAGACTCTTCGATGCGCGCGAGCTGGACGAAGTCGGCGCCACCGCCGCCGCCACCACCGGCAGCACCACCGCCTGCGGCGGTTGCTTCAAGGAGTTCAAGGATGTCGCCGTCTTCTTCTTCCAATACAGACAGCAACGTTTCTATCTCGCTGTCTTGGGCGACGGTTTCTTCTTCGGTGGGGGCGTTTTCGGCATCCACGTCATTGGTGATCGCGACTTCTTCGTCGCCGCCGATCAATGTCGGTGGCAGGCCGTCGGCAAAATCAAGCTGCACGCTGCCGTTGGTAGAGGTGACGAGCGTTTCGCCTTCCTGAAGAACATCACCGATAGCCAGTTCGCGCAGGTTACCGTCAGGATCGCGTGCCCAGGCCTGACCGGTAATGGTAACAACGGTTGCAATGCTCATAGGAGTCATCCTCTAACAACAGAAATAAGGTTTTATATTGATAGTCACACTAGGCCAGACTGGGAAAGCTTAGTATTGGACTGTGGTACAGGATAGGGACTATTTCGGTAGGTCTTTCAAACAGACTTGGGCGCTTTAAAGCGCCCAAGCGGCATTGAAAAGGTCTAGATAACTGGGCGTCAAGGCTGACAGATTGCTATCTGCCAAAGAGGTTATAGCCGCTTGCTACTGGCTGACTACTTTGATGTGGAGTAACGCAGGATCTCGTTTGCCTTTGCTGATGCGCCTTTTCCGGTCAGCTTGATGATCAGCTGTAATCGGTCATGGATATCGAGCTTGGCGAAGATGGCGGTCAAGTGGGCTTTGACGGTTCTTTCCGTTATATCGAGTTCTCGGGCCACCACTTTATTGCTGGCTCCCTTGGCCACGGCCAACGCCACTTCACGCTCGCGCTGGGTCAGCACTTCCAGCACCGATGATTGAACCTGTTCGTCACCATTGAGTAGCCGCCAGGTACTCCCCATGACCTGGGCCATGAGATCGGCCGGTACCCAGATACCCTGGTTCATTACCACCGTGGCGATTTGCTTTAGCGAATCGGCGGGGCTCAGCGCGTGGGCGTAGCCTCTTGCGCCTTGTTGAAGCGCCTCCATCGCCGCGCCGTTTTCCGGCATCATTGACAGCACCACAACGGTGGCACGCTGGGACAGGCGGCGCACGAGAGAAGACTCTTCATTGACATGCTCTTCTTTTAATAACCACACCAGGGTGTCAGCATCCGCCCGCGCCTCGGCCTGCTCAACAGTAACGCACTCAGCCTCGGCAAAGGCGGCTTGCCAGCGGGGCATCAACGCCTGGTCTTGTGTGACAAAAAGGTGGTTCATCAGCGTTCCCCTAATGAATTATTCCACGCACGCAGGACAGGTTTCAGGAGAAACTCCATCACCGTACGCTTGCCGGTCATGATATCCACCTGGGCCGTCATGCCGGGAATGATGTCCATGTCTTCGTTATTGATCTCACCCTGTTCGGTACGTACCTTTACGCGATAAAAGGTGTTGTCATCGTCATCGGTAATCGTGTCAGCACTGATGTTTTCGAGCTCGGCCTTTAAACCGCCATACTGGGAATAGTCGTAGGCCGTCAGTTTGACGGTTGCCTCCTGCCCAGGGGTGAGGAAAGCGATGTCCTGCGGTGCAATGCGCGCTTCGACCAATAGCCGGTCATCGGTAGGAATAATATCGACGACTTCCTGCCCGGCTTGGGCGACGCCACCGATGGTCGTGATGTGCAGGGTTTGCACGACCCCTTTCACCGGCGAGCGAATATCGGCAAGCTGCACGCGATTCTCCAGGCCCGAACTGCCTTCATCCAACGCCGCAATTTCACTCAGCGTATCGGAGAGGTCGTTGCGCCACTGGCTACGCCGTTCAGCGCCCAGTTCACGCAACTGCGACTCACTTTCCTCAACGGCGGCTTCGAGCCGCTCAATGGCGGCATTGGCCTGATCGCGCTCGCCGCGGTTACGGGAAACTTCGCGCTCCAGACGCAGCA
The DNA here is from genome assembly GCF_031451615.1 of Vreelandella janggokensis. Taxonomy (NCBI): domain Bacteria; kingdom Pseudomonadati; phylum Pseudomonadota; class Gammaproteobacteria; order Oceanospirillales; family Halomonadaceae; genus Vreelandella; species Vreelandella janggokensis. Next base: position 2,705 of record NZ_JARWAJ010000003.1, read on the forward strand.
CTTCGACTTCCGATACGGCGCCGGAGGATAGCAGAGGCCGCGTGAGCTGAAGCTCCTCACTGGCCATTTGCAACTCCCGGCTGGCGGTATCGCGCCGTAGTTTTGCCTCGCGCAGCTCGGCTTCACGTTGCCGGATGCGGTCGCGAATAACGGCTTCCTGCTGGCGTAATTCGTATAGGCTACTTTGATAGGCTTCACGCTCTTGCGAAACGGCGAGTGGCGCTTTTTCCAGCAGCTCCTCGCCTGGCGAGAAGTCAGTGTCCGTCACCAGGGCACGCAGCCGCTCGGCTCGGGCTTTTAGCGCCTGGGCCTGCACCCGGTTCTCACGAAAATCGGAGACAAAGCGAGTGGGGTCGATGCGCATGATGACCTCGCCCGCTTCGACCATCTCGCCTTCCTGGACAAGGATTTCCTCGACCACGCCGCCGTCAAATGACTGGACGCGCTGCAGCTGTTGGGCGGGAATGACGCGGCCCTGGCCACGGGTGACTTCGTCAATTTCCGCAAAAGAAGCCCAGACAAGCAGCGCGATGATGGCCAGCACGATGCCGTAGAGAAATCCGCGTGCGCGGAGGGGGTCCTGTTGCATGCGCGCCCAGTCGGCATCACTGGCCCAGTCCCGATTTATATGGGCTGACGTGACACGCTTGGAAAACAACCGGTCCATGAACGGGCGAAAGGGTTTGCCGCCCTTCTCACTGAACCGGCCCAGCGCTTCAAAGCCCTGCTGTTCGGCGGATTTACGTTTTTTCGCCATTAGCTCGCCCTCCCAACCTGGCCTTTACGCAAGGCTTCGACGACTTGCTCGCGCGGGCCATCGGCAACCACTTTGCCCGCGTCCATCACGATAATGCGGTCGACAAGCGAAAGCAGCGAGGTGCGGTGGGTAACGATCACCATGGTTTTTTCTTGACTGAAACGCGTCAGGTTTTTCTTCAGCACCTCTTCGCTGGCGTGGTCCATCGCGCTGGTGGGTTCGTCGAGCAGCAGCACGCTCGGGCTGTTCACCAGTGCACGCGCAATGGCGACCGATTGACGCTGACCACCGGAGAGCATATTGCCGCTCTCGCCGACCGGCAGATCAAGCCCGTGAGGATGTGACTTGACCAGTGACTCAAGGCCGCTCAATCGGACAGCCTCGAGCAGTGCCTCGTCATCAACGCCCTCGCTGCCTGCTCCGGCGACGATGTTCTCGCGCAGGGTACCGAAAAACAGCGCGATATCCTGGGGCACGTAGCCGATGTGCCGCCGCAGTTGCATGGGGTCGAACTGGCGTATGTCGACATCATCCAGGAAGATGGCACCGCCAGTGGGCTGGTAAAGCGCCAGCAACAGCTTGCTGAGGGTTGATTTGCCCGAACCGATACGACCGATCAGGGCGACCTTCTCACCCGGCTTGAGCCGGAAGCTCACGTCGTTGAGCGCGCTACGCTCTGCCTCCGGGTAGCTCAGGCTGACGCCGTCGAATTTGATATCGCCGTGCACCACGGGGCGGTTGATATAGGCCTTGCCCTCAACGCGCTCGGTGGGCTTGTCCATCACCTCGTTGAGTGACTCGAGCGCCGTGGATGACTGGTGGTATTGGGCCATCAACCCCGCCGCCTGACTGATTGGCGCCATTGCCCGGGAAGATAGCAGGTAAGCGGCGATCAGCCCGCCCTGGGTCAAATCACCTTCGATGATCATGTAGACACCGATAATGATGATCGCCACCGCCACCGTATGCTGTGTCCATAGCGCCACACTGGTGACGGACGAGCTGACCAGGCGCAACTGGGCCGCCGTACGGGAAAGAAACGCCGACGCCCGTTCCCACATGCCCTGTAAACGGCTTTCGCTGCGCAGCGCCTTGACGGTTTCCAGGTTGCCGACGGACTCCACCAGGGTGGCATTGCGCTGGGCGCCGATGCGCCAGGTGGTTTCAGAGAGCTCGTGCAGCTTACTCTGCGCGGCCAGTGCATAAAGGAAAACGAACACCGCGCCGACCACGATGGGAATCACCAGCGGCACCCCAATCAGCGCGATAATCGAGGCAAACAGAATGACAAAAGGCAGATCCACGAGCGCCACGATGGTGGCAGAGCCGATAAACGCCCGCACGGATTCAAAGGATTGCAGCGTGGCGGTAAAGGAGCCTGTTGACGCTGGCTTGGATTCCATGCGCATGCCGAGCACCCGTGACATGATGCTTGAGGTCAGTTTCACATCGGCACGGCTGGCGGCCAGGTCGACAAAGGCATTGCGCATCAGGCGTAGCGCCAGGTCGAAACACAGCACGATAAAGATGCCGACGGCCAGCACCCAGAGCGTCTCGGTGGCCGCGTTGGGGACTACCCGGTCGTAAACGTTCATCACGAACAGGGGCATGGCCACAGCAAACAGGTTGATCACCGCCGAGCCGATCAATACATCGCGGTAAAGCTTGCGGTTTTCGCGGATAACGCCCCAGAACCAGTGCCGCGAGCGCTGCTTCTTGACCTCGGGGCCACGCGCATCAAAGCGGAACTTGGGCCTGACATAGGCCGCCTGGCCGCTGTAGGCGTCCTGAAGGCCGACCAGGCTGACAATGGAGCTTGCCTCGCCCAGCTCGGGGAAAATGACTTCCGCCTGGCCATTTTTAATGTCCAGGTTGAGCAGCACACAGGCGCGCCCCGATTCCAGGAGCAGAATCGCTGGAAACAGGGCGGGGTTCAGCTGCGACAGGCGTGATTTGACCAGCCGAGCCGTCAGGTCAGCGCGCGCCGCTGCACGCCCCAACACGCCGGGCGTCAGCCTGCCTTCCTCTAGTGGGAGACCGGCAGTCAGCGCTTCTCGTGTGGCATCGTGGTGATGAATGGATGCCACAGCGATCAAGCATTCAAGAAGCTCATCTGTATCGGTTCGAGTAGATGGTTCGTCTGATGCTACGTCTTTTTCGTTAGACACACATACCCCAAATCATAAATGCGACCTGCTTAGATTAGTGCGCCCAGCGATGCTGTCTCGCGTTCTTGTGTAACGAAAACTGAAAGAACGCGAAACAACCTACAGCGCCATCCTCTTACTTAACTGCTGACAGGAAACGCTTCATCATACCCCATATCGCTCAACTGGCGGCGAAAGCCTGATACTGCATCAGGAGTGGTGCCTACCTGAACACGGTAAAGACCACCACCGTCAACCACGCGAGTTGGCATGTTCAACTGACCTTCAAGTTCTCTTTGCAGCTCAGCGGCCGATGACTGGCTACTGAGGGCCGCTACCTGAAGAAATGAGCTTGCATTCGCAGGGGTGGTGTCAACGATCTCGTCCGTGAACGCTGAAGGACGCTCCGAGGGATTGCCCGAAACGTCAGCGACCGAAAGCGAATCAATGGCGCGATCCCCATCAAACGAGCGCACTGTACTAACACTCGAAGACGTATCATTACCGGTACTACCTACCAGATCCTCCAGCGTATAGTTGGCAGGCGCTTGAGTCGGGCAGATAGCCTCGGCGTCAATCTGGACGCCATCGCTATCCAGGTCTGAAAGGCTCGGCATGTCGGCGCGTGATACATCCAGGGTGCGCATCAGGTGCCCCATTGAAGCCAGCGTCTCGGCGTCGGCAATGGCAACATCATACTGAGCGTTCACGTAGGCTCGGCTGGCCTCGAAGAACTCGTTTTCGCTGTCCAACACGTCGAGCAGGGTGCGCTCGCCGATATCGAACTGCTGCTGATAAGCGCCGCGAACCCGGTCAATGGACTGGCGATGCTGATTCAGGTACTGCATCTGCTCGCGCAGCCGCTGGGTGTCCCCGTAGGCGATCTGGGTCGTTTGACGAACGTTGCGGCAAGCCAGCTCGCGATTTTCAACGGCTTCCTCGATGCGTTCACTCGCTGCCCGGAATGAGGCCAGATCCGAGCCACCCCGGTAAAGGTTCATGCTGGCCACCAGTTCGATGCTGCTCTGGTCACGACGACCGAATGCTGACGAGTCATCGTTGTTGCTGCCGGTGCGCCCAACGATATCCAACCGCGGATGAAAGCCGGCTTCTGCAATGTCCTGCTCCGCCCGAGACGCCGCAATGTCTTCAATGGCGGCGTGGAAGTCGGGGTTGCCTTCAAAGGCAAGGTTGACCGCCTCTTGCACCGAGCTGGGTAGCTCGTCTTCTAATGCAGGCGCGGGGGCCAGGTTTTCCACCGGCAGGTCGCCGACGATGCGGTTATAGCGCGCCGAGACATCATGCAGATTTGAGGCTTCGGTCAGCAGGTTGGATTCGGCCAGGGCGACACGACCGGTAATCTGCTCAAGATCAACACCGCGGCCTGCGCCGGACAGCGCACGCTCTTCGATCTGATCGTAGACCCGCATGTGCTGGCGATAATTATCCTGGGCCAGGCGCACCAGCTCACGATAACGCAGCACATCGGCGTAAGCCCTGGTCGCTTCCAGAGCGACGTTTTCACTAGCACCCAAGAACTCGTAGTAACGTACCAGCTCCGCGCGGTCCAGTTGCTCTACCCGTCCGGCCGTCGCAAAACCGTCGTAGACCATTTGGGTCAACTCGAGCTGAACGTAGTCAGTGTCATAACTACCTCGGCCATCACCCTCGACGGACTCGCGGCCCACGCCAGCGGTGGCGTCCACGCTTGGCAGATAACCGCCCCAGGCTTCATCCCTATCGTAACCCGCCGCATTGAAGGCGCGGAACGCCGCGTTGACTTCGGGATTCTGGGTGATCGCCTGCTGGACAGTCTCTTGCAAATTGGATGAACCCGGAATGGCCATCTCGGATGGAAGCGATTGTGCCATCGCCTGACCGAGCGGAAGGAGTGTCAGGCTGGTGCCGAAAGCGGCCGCCTGAATGATACGTGTCAAGCCAAACCGTTGGTAAAGCCCGTTAGTGCAGCTGAGTTTTTTCATCTGTGGTCCCCTCATGAAATATGAGACAGCGACTGCAGCAAAGCCACCGCAATCACCGATAGCAATCGATACGTTATTTTTTTATCGCGGGACTCACCTAACACTCTCGATGTTCAGGTGGCGCATCCATTCCCGGTTTCCATACCCTGGTGGTGCTAAGCTCTAGAGCCTTGCGTTTCCACATTACTCGTCATAAGAGCTTAAGCACTCTGATGACCTATTTGCTCTTTATAGCTTATAACACATCGGTTACGTCAGAAATATTAATGTAAATTATCGTAAATCAAAATTACATTCCATACAAAGCCAAATCCAATAAATTTCTTATTAAGCAGACAGGAATATGTAAACCAAAATCCAAAGCATTGGTTTACAAGACTGATAAAAGAGGCTTAACCCTATGATTTGCGCGTTTGTTGCCAGCCTAACCCTGCCAGAATAAGCACCAGACCCACCAAGGTTGAAGGATAAATCGACTCACCAACGACTACAAATAGTAACAAAAGCGAGACAGGCGGGGAAAGAAATATCAGGTTTGAGACCTTGGCGGTGCGTGACACCTTGTGAACCGCAAGCTGCCAAAAGATAAATGCGATACCCATCTCAAACAGACCGACATAAATACCGGCCACCAACGCCGGACCGCCATGCCACTGAAACCCTGGCCCCCATACCAGCAATAGCGTCAATACCGGCAACCCGACGGTGAAGTTTTGCCACTGCCCCACCAACGGCTGGCGTTTATCGCGGGCATTGAGCAGCCAGTAAAGCGCCCACAGCAGCGTGGACGCTAGCGCAAAGGCGACGCCAAGCGGGTCGGCAAAGTGGACATCGAACACATTGCCGCGGGTGGCGATCACCCAGACGCCTGCGTAGGCGACCAGTCCGGCGGTGACATCCTTGACGGTCAGGCGGTGTCCCAGCAGCGGTACCGCCAGAAACGCCATGGCCAACGCCCAGGTGTAATTGAGCGCCATGGCTTCCTGGCCGGGAAGTCGATCATAGGCGGCAAACAGCACCAGGTAATAGGCGACCGGGTTCATCAACCCGGCCCAGGCAGCGGTTTTCCAGCCGGTGTTGAGCGCTATTCTGGCGTTACCCTGGTACACCACCAGCACGCCCATCAGCAGCCAGGAGACCAACGCCGCCAGCCACATCAGTTCCAGGGGCGACATCCAGGCCAAGGCAACCTTGAAGGCGGTGGCGACGGTGGACCAGAGGGCAACTGCCCCCAACCCATAGAGAATTGCTTGGCGGTCCTGATTCATCGGTCGGTATGGCCCAGGTCACGGGCGGGTTCGACGTGGTCTCGCACCCGCTGCTTGAGGGTTTTGATATCCGGGAAACCGTCATCACGTTTGCGCTCCCACAGCAGTACGCCGTCGCACCATATTTCGAAGGTGCCGCCGTGACTAGGGCAAAGCGCTACTTCTTGCAACGTTTCGCCAAAGGTGGAAAGCAGCTCCTGCGCATACCACCCGCTGCGTAGCAGCCATTGGCATTGCGTGCAATAGCGGATTTGAATACGCGACATCCTTGAGCTCCTTGGCGACACTCGCCATTATCCATGAGTACTATTAATAAACTGCGTAATAAACTGCGTAATAATCTGCGGGCATTAACTAATCTGGAGGCGTTAACCACCGCGTATATTGAGTACGTGTACTAGACAGGGGTATTGCCCAGCAAGAGTGTACTGAATAACACGGCTCGTCAAAACGAGCCGCCCGGGACGACGACTGCCAAGGAGCCTAGATGGCTAGACATGACCTCTCAGAATCGCGCATTTACGAGTGGCTGACCGGCGACGAGGACAGCCGGATGTGCGATGACATTCCCGATAGCGCCTGCCATGAGCAACCGCGTAACTTCATGCTGCATTTATGGGCATCACTCGGCAATAAGCTGGCGGATGAGCTATCCAGTGCACGACTGGTATTGCCCTGGCTAATGGGCATCATCGGTGCGCCGGTATGGATGGTCGGGCTATTGGTGCCTATTCGTGAGTCCGGGGCACTGTTGCCGCAGATTTTTGTGGCCGGCTTCATTCGCCTCAAGCCGCAACGCAAATGGGTGTGGGTGGCCGGTGCTGCCTTGCAGGCGCTGGCGGCAGTCGTGCTGGCAGCGTTGGCGTTGTGGAGCAGTGGCAGCCTGGGAGGCAGCCTGGTCTTGATGGCACTGGTCATGCTGTCGCTGGCCCGGGGCCTTTCGTCCATCGCCACCAAGGATGTCATGGGCAAGACCATTGCCAAACGCCGCCGTGGCACCCTGATGGGCTGGAGTGGCAGTGTTGCCGGGGCAGCCACTCTGGCAGCCGGGGGCGTATTGATGCTTCTGGATGACTCCCTGGGCAAGGTGACACTTGCGGCGCTGCTAGGCATTGCGGCTCTTGGCTGGGCCGTCAACGGGATCTGCGCCGCCCGTATCGAGGAAACGCCTGGCGCTGTTGAAGGTGGCGAAAATGCCTGGGATAGCATCAAGCAGGGACTTTCGTTACTCAAGCAAGACCGCACGTTTTTACACTTCAACCTGTGCCGGGCGTTGCTGCTTTCCAGTGCCCTGGCCCTTCCCTATCTGGCGCTGCTGGGTCAACAACAAAGCGGCAGCGAGCTAAGCAGCCTGGGGCTTCTGGTTGTGGTATCCGGCCTGGCCGCCATGGTGGCAAGCCCCGTGTGGGGCAAGCGGGCCGACCACTCCAGTCGAAGCGTAATGCGAGATGCCGCGATCGGGACAACCTTATGCTGTTTGCTGGGCGCAGGCATTGCGTGGCTGCCGATCGTCGTTTCCGAGCGTATATGGCCCTACGCACTGGTCTATGCGGCGCTGGTGATTGTTCATCATGGGGTGCGTTTGGGTCGCAAAACCTACCTGGTCGACATGGCAAGCCAGGATAACCGCGCCCTTTATGTGGCACTCTCGAACACCCTGACGGGGGTACTGATGCTGCTGGTGGGCGGGGTGGTCGGCCTGTTGGCACAGTGGCTGGGCAGTAGCGCCTTGTTGCTCGTTTTGTCCGCCACCGCCCTGGCGGCGATGTTCAGTGCCCTGCGATTACCGCAGGTTGAGTGACGTTCAGGATTGCAAAGCAGGGCAACGCTCGCCATGATGGTAAGTCGGTGGCAGCCGTTATGCGGCCTTTTGCTATCATAAAAATTACGTGACAATACGCCACGATAGGTTTGGAGCTGCAACAGGACCCCTTGATGAAACGATCTCCCATGATCAGCCCCGCGTTGCTCGAACGCATGGTTGACGCCTCCGAAGACGGCATTGTGGTTGCTGAACAGGAAGGTGACGAAAACATCCTGATTTATGTCAACAAAGGCTTTGAGCGCCTCACCGGTTACAGCGCCGATGAAATTTTATATCGGGACTGCCGTTTTTTGCAGAATGAGGATCGCGATCAAGATCCTCTCAACGCGATTCGTGAAGCGCTGAATGCAGGCAAGCCCTCGCGGGAGGTGCTGCGCAACTATCGTAAAGACGGCACCATGTTCTGGAATGAGCTGTCGATCACGCCGGTTTTCGACGAAGCCGATAACCTGATGTACTACATCGGCGTACAGAAAGATGTGACCGAACGGGTGGAAGCGCAACAGGCACTCGCCGCACTCCAGGCCAAGCAGGCAGATACAAAAACAGAAAAATAAAACGACAAGGCTTGATCTTCAACGTAACCGGCGTTATATAGCGGCAAGGCGCTTGCTGAAGCGCTTGGCGCTTTCTGTTGCTCTGCCAACAAGGAAGCCATAATGACGCCGGCACGCCGGCTTGGGTTGGAGGGCCAGTCATGAGCCGTAATCCCTTGAGTCGTGAAACTTTCTCTCCTGAAGACGGTGAAGCGGATGAGTTCGATTCCTCTGACGCCGTCAATGACGAACACTACAGCCGTTCTCGGCCGAGCAACAAAGCCGATAGTCTGCGCGCCAGACGCCAGGTTGAGGCCTGGCTTGAAGAACGCCGCCTCAAGCGTGCGATCGATGACGGCTGGGACGAAGAAGAGTAATGATGCAGAGTCATCAGGAACATTCCTGATGACTTCCCCGCTGCGGCACCAGGTATCAACCTGACCGCACCTGGACGGTCAGCCCTCCTTGGCTGGCCTTTCGTCACGTGGGGCTCTATCATCTGCCTATCGCTCAGCGGTGACGCTGGCATTTTTTTCATCAACTATACGGATTTCCATGGCGCAATACGTTTTCACCATGAACCGGGTTGGCAAGATCGTGCCGCCCAAAAAGCAAATTCTTAAAGATATTTCGCTGTCGTTTTTCCCGGGCGCCAAGATTGGCGTACTGGGCTTGAATGGCGCGGGTAAATCCACACTGCTGCGCATCATGGCCGGTGTCGATAATGAGTTTGAAGGTGAAGCCCGTCCGATGCCGGGAATCAACGTCGGTTATCTGCCTCAGGAGCCGGAGCTCGACGACAGCAAGAATGTCCGCGAGACCGTCGAAGAAGCCCTGGGCGCTATCAAGGAAGCCCAGGAAAAACTCGATGGCGTTTACGCTGCCTACGCTGAGCCTGACGCCGACTTTGATGCCCTGGCGAGCGAGCAGGCACGCCTGGAAAACATTATCGAAGCGGCCGACGCCCATAACATCGAGCGCAAGCTAGACGTCGCCGCTGAAGCGCTGCGCCTCCCCCCCTGGGAAGCTCAGGTCGGCAACCTGTCCGGCGGTGAGCGCCGCCGTGTGGCACTGTGTCGTCTGCTGCTCTCAAGCCCCGACATGCTGCTGCTCGACGAACCGACCAACCACCTGGATGCCGAATCAGTCGCCTGGCTGGAACGTTTTCTGCACGACTACAACGGCACCGTGGTCGCCATTACCCACGACCGCTACTTCCTCGACAACGTGGCGGGCTGGATTCTTGAGCTGGACCGCGGCCAGGGTATTCCGTTCGAGGGCAACTACTCGCAGTGGCTTGAGCAGAAAGAACAGCGCCTGGGTCAGGAAGCCAAGCAGGAGGCTTCTCGCCAGAAAGCCATCAAGCAGGAGCTTGAGTGGGTACGCTCGAACTCGAAGGGCCGCCAGGCGAAAAGCAAGGCACGCCTTAACCGCTTCGAGGAAATGCAGTCCGGTGATTTCCAGAAGCGTAATGAAACCAATGAGATCTATATTCCACCCGGCCCGCGCCTGGGGGATAAGGTCATCGAGTTTCATGATGTGGCAAAACGCTTCGACGACAAGCTGCTTTATCAGGATCTTTCGTTCTCGGTTCCCCCCGGTGCCATCGTCGGCATTGTGGGCGGTAACGGCGCCGGTAAGTCGACCCTATTCAAGCTGATTACCGGCCAGGAACAGCCCGATGCCGGCGAGGTAGTGCTTGGCGAGACCGTGGATATCGCTTATGTCGAGCAGCTCCGCGATGCCCTGGACGACAAGCAGACCGTCTGGCAGGCCGTCTCCGATGGCCAGGATATCCTCAACATCAATGGTTACGAGGTCGCTTCACGGGCGTACGTGGGTCGCTTCAACTTCAAGGGCAACGACCAGCAGAAACGTCTGGATGAGTTGTCCGGTGGTGAGCGGGGTCGTTTGCAGCTCGCGCAAACGCTCAAGCAGGGTGCCAACGTGCTGCTGCTCGACGAACCCTCCAACGATCTGGATATCGAGACATTGCGCGCGCTGGAGGAAGCACTACTGGCCTTCCCGGGTTGTGCCATGGTGATCTCCCACGACCGCTGGTTCCTCGACCGGATTGCGACGCATATTCTGGCGTTTGAGGGCGATTCGGAAGTGGTCTTCTTTGACGGTAACTACACCGACTACGAAGAAGATCATAAGAAACGTGTGGGCAACGACACGCCCAAGCGGATGAAGTACAAGCGCATCGATGCTTAATAGCCTGGTCCGAACAACCCTTGGCGGGGGCGCTGTAAACCCCTCCATGGGCGCTACATTCGCCATCCATGGCGAATAACCCCCGCTACGGGTTGATTCGGACCTTGCGCAAGATAAGTTGAGTCTTTTTTAGTAAATTGAGCCCCACCTTGGCGGGGCTTTTTTTATGCGTGGCTGTTTATGGATATCTGCAGGCTATTAGCCGTGATACGTCGTTTTACTGACCGCCTTGAAGACGCCGCGCATCAGCCACTGCACCGGCGCAGGCAGGTTGACACCGCCCGCTTCCAGCGCCAGTTGGGCATGGTGGTTTTTCTCCACGGCCACTTTGCGAAGCAGGGTACGTGACGTCTGATCAGCCTCCGGCAGGCGTGACTGCTGATCACTGAACCGCCTAGCGGCTTGCGTTTCGCTGGCGGCCAGCAGCCCTAGGCCAAGGCGCTCACTCAGTACACCCGTGGTCGCGCCAATACTGAGCGAGGCTATATAGAAACACGGGGCAAGCAGGCTTGTACGGCTATCCAGTTGCCGCAGCCGCTGGCTAAACAGGGCCAGATGGCCAAGATCATTGGTCGCTGATTGCTGCATTTGCGCACTGGCATCCGGCCGTTGCGTAAACAACCGCTGTCCCTGGTAAAGCCCTTGCAGGCATACCTCTCCACTGTGATTGACGCGCATCATGCCTGCCACGTGGTGTGCCTCGAAGGCTGTCAGGGTCTTATCGCCAGATGATACCGGCACAGGTGATTTTGTGCGCGCCGTGGGCGGCGCCAGCGTGCGCAGCGCACGATCAAACTGATAGATCCATTGGTCAGAACGGGGGCATCGACGCCTCATGGCTCGCTCCTTGGCCGTGGGTCGTAAAAGTACAGCAACTTACCCGGCGGGCCAGGTAAACTGACGCCCGCCGAGCAGGTGCATGTGGATATGATAGACCGTTTGGCCACCCATTTCGTTACAGTTCATGACGACGCGGTAGCCATCGTCGGCAAAGCCCTGCTCCTGGGCGAGCTTCGCCGCGGTATATTGCAACCGACCGACAGTCGCCAGGTCATCGGCATGAATATCATTGAGCGTGGCAATGTGCTTCTTGGGAATAATCAACTGGTGCGTGGGTGCCTGGGGATTGATGTCGTTGAACGCCAGCACGTGCTCGTCTTCATAGACAATATCCGCAGGGATTTCACGGTTGATGATCTTGCAAAACAGACAGTCCATAAAAGCTCCTCAATGAGCGTAAGCTGGCGACGCAGGCAGAATGACTACCTGCGAGCCTAACGAAAACGCCGCTGTGACAACAAGTGGCGCACCAACGGTGCCAGGATAAGCTCCATGGCCAGCGACATTCTGGCGCCGGGCACCACCAGGGTGTGGGGCCGGGTCATGAAGGAATCCTTGATCATCGCCAGCAGCCAGGGAAAGTCCACCGTGGAAGGGTCGCGGAAACGGATGACCACAAAGGATTCCGCATCCGTCGGTATATCCTGCACCTCAAAGGGGTTTGATGTATCCACCGTGGGCACGCGCTGAAAATTGATATGGGTGCGCGACAGCTGGGGCTGGATATAGCGCACGTAGTCATCCATACGGCCCAGAATGGTGTCGATAACCGCTTCCTGGGAATAGCCACGCATCTTGGTGTCACGATCGATTTTCTGGATCCATTCCAGGTTCATCGTGGGGGCCACGCCCACCAGCAGGTCAACGTGGCGTGCGATATCGTATTCTTCCGTGACCAGGCCACCGTGCAGACCTTCGTAAAACAGCAGATCGGTTCCGCAGGGTAGCGACTGCCACTCTGTGAAGGTACCTACCTTGTGGCCCGCCTCGATCTTTTGTTTATCCTCGGCGTGGATATAGTGCCTGAAAGTCCCCGTGCCATGCTCGCCGTATTCGATAAACATGCCTTCGAGGCGATCCAGCAGGTTGGCTTCGACGGCAAAATGCGAAAGCTCATTCTTGCGCTCAGGCTCTTCGCGGAACATGCGATGCAGTTCATCGCGGGTGTAGCGATGGAAGGCGTCACCGTCCACCATGGCAGCGTGCACATCTTCACGCAGGAACATGCGCTCAAAGCTACGCCGCACGGTGGTGGTGCCGGCACCGGACGAGCCGGTGATGGCAATAATGGGGTATTCACGGGACATCGATCAGGTGCCTCTTGCTTGCGCTAATGCTTGCACAACCGCGTCAGGGATCGTCACCGGGCGACCCGACGCCATGTCAATCAGCAGTTGATTGATACGCGCAGTCGCCACTGTCTTGCCACTCTCGGCGTGGGCGATACGCTGATAGACCGTTAATGCCTTGCCCTCGGGGGGTGGTACAGCGGTTTCAACCACCAGGGCGTCCGGCCAGCGCGCTTCGCTTTGGTATTGCACCGCCAGATCGGCAACCACACTGGGGTAGCCTTGCATGTCCCATTCTGGCAGATCGAGGGCGGCAAACGCCTGGATGCGCGCCTCATGGAGCAGCGATACAAGCGCATCGTGACCAAGGTGACGACCATAGTTCATATCCGTGACACGGACGCTGAGTGAATGGCGATGAATGATCGCTGCGTCGGGAAAATCGAGCTGAACCCGTTCCATCCAGTTATCCTTGTTGTGATCGGCAAGCGAGGCAGAATGCCCCTGCGACTATAAAAGCGTCAACCTTCGGGCGAAGCGTCAACTTTCCCGGGCTATCGCACGGTGCGCGATATCACGGCGGCAGATGACGCCTTCCCAATGAATCTCGTCCACGCCTTGATACGCCTTCTGTTGCGCCTGGGAGACGCTATCCCCAAGGGCGGTAACGCACAGTACGCGGCCACCTGCCGTCAGAACATCACCCTGGTCGTTGTGTTGAGTCCCCGCATGAAACACCTTGCAGCCATGGCGCTCGGCATTGGCAATACCGTGAATCACATCGCCCTTGCGATAGCTGCCCGGGTAACCGCCGGCGGCCAGTACGACCCCCACCGCCGCACGCGCGTCCCACTCGCAGCGCTGACCGGCCAGCTTGCCTTGTGCACCGGCAAGGCACAGCGCGGCAAAGTCCGAGGTCAAGCGCAGCATGATGGGCTGGGTTTCCGGGTCGCCAAAGCGGCAATTGTATTCGATCACCTTGGGGTTACCCTGGGCGTCGATCATCAGGCCGGCGTAGAGAAAGCCGTTGTAGGCATGACCTTCGGCGGCCATTCCCTTGACGGTCGGCAGAATCACCTGCTGCATGATGCGCTCATCGACATCCGGCGTGACCACGGGCGCCGGTGAGTAGGCACCCATGCCGCCGGTATTGGGTCCGCTATCACCGTCGCAGGCGCGTTTGTGGTCCTGGCTGGTCGCCATGGGCACCACGTTTTCTCCATCGACCATGACGATGAAGCTGGCTTCTTCACCGTCCAGAAACTCTTCGATCACTACCCGTGCACCCGCATCACCAAAAGCATTGGCTTCCAGCATGTCACGAATCGCGGCTTCGGCTTCCGCATGGGTCATGGCGACGATAACGCCTTTACCAGCTGCCAGGCCGTCGGCCTTGATGACAATGGGCGCGCCCACCTTGGTCAGGTATTCAAGCGCTGGCTCAACGGCCGTGAAGGTTTGATAGTCGGCCGTGGGAATCGCATGACGCGCCAGGAAGTCTTTGGTGAACGACTTCGAGCCTTCCAACTGGGCGGCTGCCTGGGTGGGGCCAAAGATGGTCAGATCCGCCGCCTGAAAGCGATCCACCACGCCTTCGACTAGCGGTGCTTCCGGCCCCACCACCGTCAACGCCACGTCTTCCTGGCGTGCAAACGCCACCAGTGCGGAAATATCGCTTGCTTCGATGGCGACGTTGGTCAGTTTTTCCTCACCGGCGGTGCCTGCATTACCCGGGGCAACAAACACCTGCGAGACGCGCGGCGATTGGGCCAGTTTCCATGCCAACGCGTGTTCACGACCACCGCCGCCTATCATCAAAACCTTCATGGATATCCTTCTTTGCGGAAGAGCAGATTAATAGCGGTATTATGCCACAGCTTGCCCGCGCGTCGCTGGCGCTTACGATGACTTGTCGTCGTTGCTCTTTTTATCATGAGCTTTATCGTCATGCGCGTTGTCGTTCCGGCCCATATCGTCGCTGTCATTTTTGCCGGTGGGCGGCGCCTGGTTCATGGTCTTCTGCCAGAAGCGCATGTTTTCCTCGGCCAGCTCACGCATGAATTCCATGGGCGTATGGCGAATGGCCTGCTGCCACTGGCTTTGCATGCGTTTTTGCTGCTCCATCATGATCTGGGTGCCCTGCTCCAGATAACGCGCCAGCGGTAGCGGTGAGGACATGTCATAGACACGAATCAACTGCGCCAGCAGGTCGTTGGAGAACACCTCGGCATCACTGTCGGCACTTTCCTGCTCGATGATAATCGACAGCAGGATCGTCCGCGTAAGGTCTTCACCGCTTTTGGCATCCTCGACCCGAAACGGCTCCTCCTCGAGAATCAGACGGCGCAGATCCTCCAGCGTCACGTAACGGCTTTGTTGGGTATCATACAATCTGCGATTGGCATATTTACGAATGACGCGCACGGCGATTCTCCTTAAACGCGATAGGGCTTTGCTTCCCGTTGCTGTTATTGTGCCTGCACTTGGCGGCCATGCAAGCCATGTAGCGATATTCAATAGGCGTAGCGTCGGCCAGGATGTCACAGACGGGCCTTTCTCTACCTTTCCAAGCACTCAACAATCGACCACTGCCATGAACCTGATTTTACTCGAACCTCACGATGTGGCCCAGAACGGCGAAGCCCTGCTGCGCGACCAACGCCGCTTGACACACCTGCGCGAGGTACACCGCGCCAAGCCAGGGGATACGCTCACCGTTGGCTGCTCGAACGGGCTGATCGGCAAGGCCGAGTTGACCGCGATGGGGCCCGATCAGGCGACATTGCGCTGGGAGCACCTTGACGAGGCGCCACCGCCCGCCCTGCCCGTGCACCTGGTGCTGGCGTTACCGCGTCCGCGCATGCTGGCACGCACCCTGGAGCACGTGACAGCGCTTGGCGTAAAGCGCTTGACGCTGCTGCACACCAAACGGGTCGAAAAAAGCTATTGGCAATCCCCCGAACTGCGCCCCGAGAAGATACACCAGCATCTGGTACTCGGCCTTGAGCAGGCGCGCGATACCGTGATGCCCAGCGTGACGCTGGTCAAAGGCTTTCGGGCTTTTCTCAGTGACCACTTGCCCACGCTGCTCAGCGAAGGACATGGCCTGGTCGCCCACCCCGGCATGGCGCTCCCCTGCCCAAGGGGCATCAACAGGGAAACGGTGCTGTTTATCGGCCCCGAAGGCGGCTTTATCGACTGGGAAGTGGAGCAACTGGTGAACGCGGGCTGCGAAGGCATGCATCTTGGCCCGCGTATTCTGCGAGTGGAGACCGCCGTGACGGCTTTGTTGTCACGGCTTTTTTAGGGATCAGGTTTCGTCGCTGGCGTCATCTTCGTCGGGATCATGGGCCACTACCTCTGCATCATCGCCGCAGTCGGGCTCTTGCATGAAGGTTTCACGCACATCGAGCAAACCGAGGTGGCTGATGGTGCGCCGCCCCAGTAATAGCGGGTAATTCATGTCTTCCCGGTTACGCAGGCTGAACTGCTCTTCGTAGACGGTGTCGCCCATGCACACGTTGAGCAGTACCACGGGGCGCTCGTCTACACCACCAGCACCGCGAACTCTCAACTCGCGATAGAGTGGGCGCTCTAACTCGTCGCTAAATACCTCACCACTTTCCTGGTCTTCAAGCTTGAGACGAAAACGCACCCAGTCTTCATCGTCCTTTTCAAACATCTCGATGTCACGAGCGTCCAGCGACGAGGTCAATGCACCACTGTCGAGTTTAGCTTTGACTTCGGTTCCCCAGGGCTGCAGCGTTGCCTTTTCCACCCAGCCAAATACCTTGTCGTCATCGGCCACTGCCTGACTGCTAGCCAGTGCCGTGACAATGGCGAAACTACTCAACAATGTCGTTACTGCCTTGGGCATCATCATTTCCTGTCCTGATATCCTTTGGAAGAAGAGCTACTCAACCCGCTGGCGCAGCCGCTCGAGCAATGATTGTGTCGCAAAGCCATCCGGGGTCAATCCCTCGGCCCGCTGAAAGGCACGCAGGCCCTGGCGGGTGTTGGGTCCCATAATGCCATCGGCGCCGCCAACGTCGTAACCGGCCTGGTTGAGGTAGCGCTGAAGCGCTTGGACATCATCCCTTGTCAAAGGTGCCTCTTCACGCGGCCAGCCTTGCTGAATGCCATCCCGCCCGGCAATGGCATCGCTCAGCGTTGCCACCGCCAGCGCGTAGCTGGTGGCATTGTTGTAACGCAGAATGGCGCGGAAATTGGGCCCTACTAAAAATGCCGGCCCGTCGGCCCCGGCAGGCACAATGACGTCGGCACTATCAAAACGCGGGAGTTCGCCGCTCACGGCTTCCACACCCTGCTCTGCCCAGGCCTGACTGTCACGACGGCCAGTCTGGGCGTAGTCGTAGTCAGCCGGCAGATTGACCTCAACGCCCCAGGGCTGGCCAGGCTGCCAGCCCGCACGGTCCAGGTAGTTGGCCGTTGACGCCATGACGTCAGGAATACTCTTCCAGATGTCGCGGCGGTTATCGCCGTCACCGTCGACGGCATAGGCTTCAAAACTGGTGGGGATGAACTGAGTATGTCCCATGGCACCCGCCCAGGAGCCACGCATTTGCTCAGCGGCAATATCGCCTTGCTGGATTATCCGTAAGGCAGCCAGTAACTCCTCGCGGGCGAATTGCTGGCGACGGCCATCAAAGGCCAGCGTCGCCAATGCTTCGAGGGTGGAGAAATCACCGAAGTTGCTACCGTAATTACTTTCGATACCCCAGATGGCGACAATAATTTCGGCGGGAACACCGTAGCGTTGTTCCATTTGCTCTGCCGTACGCCGATGTTCTGCAAGCCGATCCTGCCCGTTGTTGATGCGGGTGCTGGAAACCGCCGTATCAAGGTATTCCCAGATGGGGCGCACGAATTCGGGTTGGTAGCGATCCAGCTCTATGATCCGTTCGCGGTAGCGGACCTGATCGAAAGCCTCACGTAGCGTCGCTTCGCTGATGCCCTGATCCTTGGCGTAGCGACGGAAGGCGTCGCGCCATTGGCTAAAGCTCTCGTGCTGTATGTCTTCCGCAACCTGGGCATCCACCTCGGTCATCAGTTGCTGGTTCGCAAGTACCGGAGGGCTCAAAAGCAATACGGCCGTCATCCCGAACGTGGCGCTGACCGAGGCAATTGTCAGCTTTTTATACAACGTCATTTTATACAACATCATGGCTTCCTTAAGGCAGTCCTTGGCAGCCTCCGATGATGGCGCAGAACGCTTTAGGTTACTAGAGCCTGATCACCACAGGCGAGTCAACAAGACGACGTGGGCAAGTACGACGATCACGGTTAATAGCGTGCGCAGCTGCCAGTACCAGCTTGGCCAACCAAAGCGCCCATTGCGGCTGAGATCATACCCCCAAACAAACATAAAGCCGACACCCAGCACGACCAGCCCCCACAGTGGACTGAACAGTAACGCAGGCCAGGCAATCAGGCTCGGCGCCATGGCGATCAGCAGCCGATGGTTATGACCCGGTTGCGGGTTTTGCAGCGCCGCTCCCCAGTGCGTGCCACCCAGAAACGACAGGATCACCGCGCTGTAATACAAGAACGCTCGAACTGCGGTTTCTTGCCAGGCGACTGGCCCCCACCCTGCCAACCAGAGCGTCAAAAGGAACGGCAACAAGCCTGCCAGCCCCAACAACCAGGCGGTACGGCGATCTTCCATGGATACTCTCATCAGTTACTCGTCCAACCATTACTCGTCCGTTGCTTCCAGTTGCCCTTCATCGATCAACCAGCGTTGCCAGGCCTCGGGGGCCACGCGAGGTGCCGGGAAACGTTCAGCGGCGGCTCGCCATGGCTGATGCCGAGCCAGACCATTGGGCAAATTCTCCAGTTCAGGCAACCAGTGCGCCACATAAAACCCTTTAGGGTCATAGTGGCCTGCCTGCTTCAATACGTTGAAGTAGCGGTCCTGACGCGGATCACGACCCACCCCGGCAATATAGCGCCAGTTCCCCCAATTGCTTGCCACATCGTAGTCCAGCAGGCAGTGCTCAAACCAGGCGGCACCCAGTCGCCAATCCACGCCCATATCCTTGACCAGGAAGCTGGCCACGTTCTGGCGAACACGATTGGAAATCCACCCCGTGCTCCTCAGTTCCAGCATCGCGGCATCGATAAACGGCACCCCTGTCGTGGCATTGCGCCAGGCATCGAAGTCTGCGTTGGTGGCAGGCAACTGCGCCTGACCGAATAGCGACTCGCCTTCCAGTTGCGCCGCGCGTAAAAAATATTCTCGCCACAGCAGCTCGAAACCAATCCAGTAGCTGGATTCATTACTCCCGTGCAGTGATTCCCAGGCTTTGACCTCATCCTGCACCTGGCGCGGCGATATGCAACCATGGGCCAGCCAGGGTGAAAAACGCGTAGAAAAATTAGCCCCTAAAAGCCCGTTGCGGGTTTTCTTATAGGTCGCCGGACCATGTTGCTGCCAGATATACTGGTGCAGGCGTGCGCGGCCAGCCGCCTCTCCTCCCACAAAATCGAGCCCTTGGCGTTCATCCGGTTGCCAACCCGCACTGACGGCACAGACTTTGCTCAGCGGCGGAAAGCCACGCGGCGCGTCGGGCCAGGCAGGCAAGGTAACCGGTGCCGCCAGGCTGGGGGGAATGACACAGTGCTTCTCGACCTGGCGCCGAAAAGCCGAGAAGCTCTCAGGCAGTTGAGATAGATCGAACGGCAGGGCCTGTTCGTCGATCAACCGACCCGACTCATGACGCTCAACCACGGTTGTCGGCGAAAGCCGATCGCTGACCGCCTGGATGTGCTGCTGCTCTTCTACGCCAACGTGCTCGGCAACTCTGACTTTACGCGCCTGGAGCTGTTCAGCCAGCGTTACAACCTCCTCGACAGGATCGCCGATTCGCACCAGAAGATCGCTGCCCCGCTGCAAGAGCTCGCCGCGTAGTTCCATCAGGCACTGCCATAGGAAGCGTAGCCTCGCCGGACCAATTCGCAGTACATCGGCGTCATCAAACAAGGGCGTCAGCCACGCTTCATCAAGCACATAAAGGCAGACGAGATGATCCGGCAGATCGTCCAGGCGCAGCAGTGGGTTATCTGTCACTCTGAGGTCGTCGTGCAGCCAGACGATATCGATCGTGCTGTTCATGCTCAGTTCTCCTCAGCGCGTTTTGCTATCCGGGCTTCGCGCTGACAGCGTTTGCTGCAATAGCGGACCTCATCCCAGCATCGCGCCCATTTCTTTCTCCAAGTAAATGGGCGCTGGCAGTGAACGCAAACTTTTTCCGGTAAATGGTGTTGATGTGTCATCTCGATTTTCGCCTGTTAGGAGGCGTACTTTAAACGTAGACATCATATCTTATACAGTACAACTATTGTACATATATTTTCCACCTCTATACGACATCCGTTGGTGACTACAGACATAAAAAAGCCACCCGAAGGTGGCCTATGACAAAAAGAAACAAATATCAGAGATCACGTGTTCGCTTACAACCACCCCGACAATTCATTGTTGACCACTGCCACTAGCGCATCGATGTGGTCATCCCGGTCGTTCAGGCAGGGAATATAACTGAAGGTCTCTCCCCCCGCTTCCATGAAGCTGTCGTGAATCTCTTCTTTGATTTCCTCCAGAGTCTCGACGCAGTCCGACGAAAACGCAGGCGACAGGATGGCGATGTGCTTGTGTCCCTGTTTGGCCAATTCTGCTACGTGATCAACGGTCTGGGGGCCCACCCACTTTTCGGGGCCGAACTGCGACTGGAAGGCGGTGTCGACTTCTTCCTTGCTGAACCCCAGCTTTTCGCGCAGCAGGCGCGTGGTTTTCTGGCATTGGCAATGGTAGGGGTCGCCTTCGAGTAGATAACGCTCGGGCACACCATGATAACTGGCGACCAGCTTGGTCGGCCGGGACGTCAACCCTTCGTAGGCTTCCCGCACCGAGTTAGCCAGCGCATCCGTATAGGCCGGATGATCGAAATAAGCGGGTACGGTGCGGATGGACGGCTGCCATTTCATTTTCATCAGGGTGCGAAACGCCTGGTCGTTGGCCGTCGCCGTGGTGGGCGAGCCGTACTGGGGGTAAAGCGGGAAGAAGACGATTTTTTCGCAGCCTTTTTCCTTCAGTCGATTCAGCACGCTTTCGGTCGAAGGGTTGCCGTAGCGCATGCAGAAATCGACTTCCACATCGTCGCCGTAGAGCGCCTTCAAACGTTCGGTCATTTTCTGCGTTTGCGCCCGGGTGGTGGTCAATAGCGGGCTTTCGTTCAGCTCGTTGTTCCAGATGCTTTTATAGGCGTTGCCGGATGAAAACGGCCGCTTGGTCAGGATGATCAGCTGTAGCAACGGCTGCCACTTCCAGTTGGCGTAATCGACCACCCGCTTATCAGACAGGAACTCGCTCAGGTAACGACGCATCGACCAGTAGTCGGTGGCATCCGGCGTACCCAGGTTTGCCAATACCACGCCCACCTTCGCGCGGGGCACAGGGGGATGGTCGCTGGGGGCATGCATTAGGCGACCTTCGCCCGGCTGATCCTTTGCGACTTGCTCGGTCATGATATTCACTCCTGCTGACAGCACCTTGAAAAATAAATCCTACCACTTTTCTGCAAACCGGCGGCATAAAGTTATACTATTAACATTATTTGTACATAGTTAGGTCAATTTATGTCTAAGCCTTTACTCCTCGTGCTTGGCGACCAGCTGTCGTCTTCTCTGGTGACGCTGCGTCAGGCGCCTGACAATGCCGTCGTCGCCCTTTGCGAAGTGGCCGACGAAGCGAGCTACGTTCCCCATCACAGCCATAAGCTTGGTCTGTTCTTCGCCGCCATGCGCCACTTTGCCTACCAGCTGCGCCAACAGGGCTTCGAGGTCCACTACAGCAATCTGGATGATGCTGACAACTGCCACTCGTTGATCGGGGAAGCGGAGCGCCTGGCCCAGCTTTACGGCTGCGATGAGATACGCGTGACGCGCCCCGGCGAATGGCGGCTTTATGAAGCCATGCTGAACCGTCAAACCGCAGAATTGCCTTGGCGGCTTCACGAGGATGATCGTTTTTTCACGACACCCGATGACTTCAGCCAGTGGGCTGAGGGGCGCAAGCAGCTTCGTCTGGAGTACTTCTATCGTGAGCAGCGCAAACGCACGGGGCTGTTGATGGAAGACAATGAGCCGATGGGCGGTCAGTGGAATTTTGATCATGATAACCGCGAGCCAATCAAGGGCAACTTGGCGTTTCCGACGCCACCCAGGCATCACTACGAAAAGATGACCCAGGCCGCCTTCGATGCGGTCAAGCGCCATTTCCCCGACCATATGGGCGATCTGGCGACGTTCAACTGGCCGGTAACACGCCGCCAGGCGCTCGTGGATTTGCGCCATTTCCTTGACCACTGCCTGAGTGATTTTGGCCGCTATCAGGATGCGATCAGTGAAAGCTCCAACTTCCTGTTTCACTCGCGCCTGTCGGCCGCGCTCAATATCGGCCTGCTCTCCCCCCAGGAGGTCTGCCAGGCGGCAGAGCAGCGTTATCTCGATGAGCAAGCACCTATCAACGCCGTTGAGGGCTTTATTCGCCAGATACTTGGCTGGCGCGAGTATGTACGGGGGCTTTACTGGACGCAGATGCCCGACTACAAGCGCCGCAATTCGTTAGGTTTCGAGCGTGATCTGCCTGCCTTCTATTGGGACGCCAAGACCGATATGCACTGCTTGAAGCGAGCAGTGGAAATGACCATGGATAACGGCTATGCGCACCATATCCAGCGTCTGATGGTGACCGGCAATTTCGCTCTGCTATGCGGGGTCAAGCCGGAGGCATTGTGCGACTGGTATCTGGCGGTATACATCGATGCCTGCGAATGGGTGGAGCTGCCCAATACGCTGGGCATGGTGCTGCACGCCGACGGCGGCCAGATGGGGTCGAAGCCCTACTGCGCGTCAGGCAAATACATCAACAAGATGTCAGACCATTGCCAACACTGCCGTTACTCACCCAACCAGGTCACGGGTGAGAAGGCCTGCCCCTTCAATAGTCTGTACTGGCATTTCCTCGAGCAACACCGCGGCTCGTTACAGCAGAATCCGCGCATGAAATTGATTTATGGCTCGCTTGATCGCATGGCACCTGACAAGCGATCAGCCATTCATCAACAGGCACAGCAATTTCTCGATCAGCTTGAAACCTCGACGGGTTACGGGCAGCCCCACCATACCGCTGGCTATACAAAGGAGACCACCTCATGAGTCGATTCAGCCCGCTTGACGCCAGTGCGCCTGCGACGCTTTACCACGATGGTAACTGCCCTTTTTGCCGCGTGGAGGTCAACTGGCTTTCCCGTCACCAACACCAGGACCGCATTCGGCTGGTGGACATTCAGAGCGATGCATTCAACGCCACCCACGATCGGGGTGAGTTCGACGCCATGATGGGGTTGCTTCACGTAAAAGACAGCCAGGGCAACTGGTACATCGGCATGGAAGCAAGCCGCGCCCTGTATGCCGTTCTGGGATACCGGCGGCTGGTTTGGCTATCGTGCCTGCCGGGATTGAAAGGCGCCCTCAACTGGGGCTATCGGTGGTTTGCCCGCCGCCGGGTGCGACTGGGCCAATGGTGGGAAAAACGGTCTAACGGATCCTCATAATGCTCATGCACAAGGTTTAAAAAACCAGCGGCACACGCGAACTTAACGGGGCGCTATAGTGGGCATCACGGCCAATCATTTCGTCGTGGGCGACGTGCTGAACCAGATAGGCGCGGTGAATATCGGCGCGTTTCAGCTCCAGGTAGATATCATCCAGCGCCCGAAACATCATCGGCTTGCCCCGCTGGGTCAGCATGTGGCGCTCACCTTCAACGTCTTCCAGCTCCACTTGATAAAAGCGGCTGCCCGCGTGGCTGATGACGCGTATTTCAAAATTGTCATGTTGGGCAACGAACGCCTTGAGTGACGTCATTTCCATGGTTCCCTCCTGGGTTATTAGCGTTTCAGTGGCACAGCATGCCGAAACATAATGGCATTTTTGTTGCAGTGTCACGTTCTAGCTAAGACGATGAAGCCCCAGGAGAGTTCCTGACCATCCGCCTTTGCTATTGGTATTCGGAGGGGTCGATGGCCTTGCCCAGCGAATTGCGATCGATCCAGTTGCCCGCCTTGGTCTGCTTGTAACGAAACACCACTTTATCGCCCACTTTTACCGGCAACTCCGAGTCTTCCGTCTGGTAGCTGTATTTTTCGCCGTCGACCTCGATGTAGTAGCGGTAAAGGTCAGGCATGCCCAGCCACTCCTTGAACGGCCCTTCGCGTTCAAGCGACTGCAACTCCCCGCGCGCTTCTAACTTGGGTAGACGCTGACGATTACCGCGCCGAAAACCACCTGCCATGCTGTGCTCCCGTTCTGTTTGCTGATTGGCCGGGCATTATACGAACCTGACTCCCGGTCTCAAGTTAATCACCGAAAGCTTCCCCGTAGCTATCCGGCGCCAAATCTTCAAAGCGTGTATAGCGGCCGATAAAGGCCATGTGCACGGTGCCGATGGGACCGTTACGCTGCTTACCGATAATCAGCTCGGCGATACCCTGATTATCCGGATTGTCTGGATTATAGACCTCATCGCGGTAAACAAAGGCGATAACGTCGGCATCCTGTTCGATAGCGCCCGAGTTATGGCTAACAATATCATTGGCTAACCAACAAGCATTACCCGGTACCGTCAGATCAAAGACCTCTTCTTCTCCACAAGCACGAACCTCGACGACCTTGTCCCAAAATAAATCACTGGTCGCGATTTGTTTCAGCGCCTGGTTCTCTAAAAGGTCAGCATAGTGGCTAAGCGTCTTACGAGAGGGAGAATAGCTGAAGTGAGCGCTTCCTCCATGTGCGGTATTTCGCATCGATGCCATTTTGCGCTGACTGATACCTTT
Organism: Vreelandella janggokensis; assembly: GCF_031451615.1. Taxonomy (NCBI): domain Bacteria; kingdom Pseudomonadati; phylum Pseudomonadota; class Gammaproteobacteria; order Oceanospirillales; family Halomonadaceae; genus Vreelandella; species Vreelandella janggokensis. The sequence continues at coordinate 27,484 of NZ_JARWAJ010000003.1, forward strand.
AGCGCCCATTGCTTGTTTAACGTACTCAAATACTTCCTGAGGAAGTGTATCGATGTTGGTATTGCTATTAGCCACGGCAGAGGCAAGCCAATTGTCCATGGCGTCTTTCTGATGGCCAAACGCCCCGATATATTCAGCATAGCGACGTTGCTGCTCAACGCTTGAGATGTCGGCGGTGTACCATCCACCGCCTTCACCAGACACGACGCGCCTAATGCGGGCCACAATGCCAAAACGCAGCAGCAAGGCGGCAACATCGTCAATCAGTCGGCGGCTAACAGTGGAAAAGTATATGCGTGTTCGCTGATTGGCATCGGTCGTAATACTGCCGTCTGTTGCCCAAAGGTGCCGCAGAAAAAGGGCAATCTGGTCGTTGGAAAGCTTAAAAAGCTCCCGGGGAATATGTTTATCAGCAGAGCGCTGACCAAATACCCCCAGTGACTTCAACCACGCCCCAACGCCACTCGCATGCCAGCGGTTTCCATTGCCGGCGATCACTAATTGATGCCAATTTCCCCTGCCAGTGTGGCGCGTTACCGTTGAGCCAAATTGTGTTGCGGCCTGGGTTACTGCTTCGCTGTTCGCTTCACTGGCCGTTGTATAACGCAGTGGCTGGCCTTTCACATAACTACCATCACCGAGCAGGTGTGCCATTAAGATGATGGCATGCTCATCCCAGACACTGGGACTATCTGGTTCAGCTAGTTGACGTGAAATAGCAAGCCGATCCCCGGTTTCCAGGCTGGCAACCGTTTTCCAGCCCCACAGCGCCTTAAGGCGATGCTCGCCGGTGCAACGGACTCTCCGACCGCTCGCAAGCGTTACTTCAAAGACAGGCTTGACACCAACTGACCATATCAAGTCCGTTTTCGCTGGCTGGAGTTTTCCACTTTCCGCCATCGAGATAACGTTTGGCGTTTGGCCTACAAGCTCGCGAATGGGTGCCCGTTCACCCGTCTCCAGGGTCACTAAGGTGTCACCTGTCACACATTCCCTCAGATCCGACATGACCGGACGCTTGTTGGGGCGCTGCTCGAGGGAACGGTTCAACTGCGAAAGGGCAACGACTGGACAGTTGAACTCTTTTGCCAACCCCTTCAGTGAACGCGAAATTTCCGAAATCTCGCCGGTGCGGTTTTCGGAGAAACCACTGATCTGCATCAACTGCAGATAGTCGATCATGATCATCGCCATGTTGCCGTGCTCGCGCACGACACGGCGAATTCGCGAACGCATTTCATTGGGCGATAGCGCCGCCGTATCATCGATAAACAGCTGCTTGTCTTTCAGCAGGTTTACCGCTGAGGTCAGTCGCGGCCAATCTTCGTCTTCCAGTTGCCCGGTACGCACGCGGGTCTGATCGATGCGCCCCAGTGAAGACAACATCCGCAGCATCAGCGATTCCGCTGGCATCTCCATGGAAAACACCATCACCGGTTTATCGCTGGAAATGACGGCGTGCTCGACCAAATTCATAGCGAAGGTCGTTTTGCCCATCGAGGGCCTTCCGGCGATGATCACCAGGTCGGACGGTTGCAGCCCGGATGTCATGTCATCGAGATCGCGAAAGCCGGACGATAAGCCGGTCATCTGGCCTTTGAGATTGAACAGCTCGTCGATGCGGTCAACCGCTTTGGTCAACAGGTCGCTCATGCCAATCGGGCCGCCGGTTTTGGGGCGCTCTTCGGCAATCTGGAAGACCAGCCGCTCGGCTTCGTTAAGCAACTCATCGGCCGGACGCCCCTGGGGGGCAAAGGCACCTTCAGCGATCTGGTTGGCCGCTCGGATCAGCTTGCGCAGCGTGGCCCGCTCGCGGACGATATCTGAATAGGCGCGGATGTTGCTTGCCGAGGGGGTGTTTCTGGCCAGCTCCGCCAGAAAGGCCAGCCCGCCCACGGTATCCAGTTGATCGCGGTCTTCAAGTGCTTCGGAGAGCGTCACGACGTCCATCGGCTGACCGGACTCAGCCAGATGGATCATCACGTTGAACACCAGGCGATGCTCGTAGCGATAGAAATCGTCGGCCACCAGGCGGTCGGAAATACCATCCCAGGCCTGATTATCCAGCATCAGCCCGCCCAGTACTGACTGCTCTGCCTCTAGCGAGTGGGGTGGTAGCTTGAGGGCTGCCGTTTCCTTGTCAGCGGGTGGCTGGTCCTGCATAACGAGCTCCTTTAAACACGACGGCGTCGTCAATAAACGCTATATCTTAGCCGCCGATGATCGCAATCACTACCGTTAGCGTCACGCTCGACTGTCTACAAATACTGACTGTCTACCAATAATAAAGGGCGCGGGGAAATCCCCGCGCCCTTTAAGACGTTGCTCGTCTTGCAGTACTTACTCTGCGACGACGACGACGCGTACTGCGGCATCCACTTCAGCGTGCAAGTGAAGCGCGATGTCGTATTCGCCGGTCTGGCGAATCGGACCCAGCGGCATACGTACTTCGCTTTTGGAAACTTCGATGCCTGCAGACGAAATGGCGTCTGCCAGGTCACGAGGACCAATTGAGCCGAACAGCTTGCCTTCTTCACCCGCTTTAGAGACCAACGACAGTTCGATGTCGTTGAGCTGTTCAGCGCGTGCTTCAGCTTCTGCCTTGCGCTCGGCCGCTTGGGCTTCGAGCTCAGCACGCTGGGCTTCGAACGCCTCAACGTTATCTTTTGTTGCCGGTACTGCCAGGCCGTAAGGCACCAGGTAGTTACGACCATAACCAGGCTTTACGGTGACTTTGTCACCTAGGCCGCCCAGCTTACCAATTTTGTCGAGCAGAATGACTTCCATCTCGTAAACCTCTAGTCAATTGCTGCGGGCAAGGCGTGCGCGAATGTTCGCGAATGTATCTATCAGCCCCAACAGCAGCACAATGAGAATCGTGGGCCAGGTCGTGATCAGCAGCACATAGAACGCTACCAGCCACAGCCCGTTCATCCCCTTTAATCCAACAATACCATGCACTAATGCAATGCCAGCCACTAGCAGCGGTATCCAGGCCAGCATCGCCAACGCGGAGATGCCCAGCACCATGCTGATAACGCTCAAGGCAATCAGCACGATCAGTTCCTTGGGTGCTAAACGCAGCCCATGAAACTCTTCACGGAAACCACCCGGGTTATAAAGCCCTGCTTGCCAGCTACGCGCCAGTGCCAGACAGGCAATCGCGGCAAGCAACACCACAAACCCGGTGACACCACCGACGACGAGCCCGGCTAGCTGCTGGGTATCATAGCCCTGATCGGCAAACTCGTTGAGCATCCGATCAACTTCCTGCGAGCTTTGGCGTAACTGCTCGAGCATTTGCTCGGTACCCGCCGGCGGGCTGAAGATCCCCAATTGAACCATCACGGCGGCGGCAATCGCGCCGAGAATAAGGGCTTCACTCCAGCGCATCCGCTCGCGCAGAACAACGGCCATCAACGTCACCAGCAAGATACTGGCCAGCGGTATCACATCGCCCTGCACCCACCACATCCCGGCTGGCAGTGCCGCCGCGATGGTGACAGGCAAGGCTTGCGCGAAACCGCGGCGAAGCGTTACCAGTGCGCTGATAGCGGCACCCAGCCAAAACAGCCAGGGCACGAAGGTGGCCAACGCTGCCCCGCCTGCGGCGTAGGGCGTACCACGCATTAGCCATCGCGCCAGTGCTAGCATCACGTTAAGCGCTTACTGGTGGCTGTCGGAATAGGGCAGCAGCGCCAGGTAGCGCGAACGCTTGATAGCCGTTGCCAGCTGACGCTGGTAGCGGGCCTTGGTGCCGGTAATGCGGCTTGGAACAATTTTACCGGTTTCGGTGACGTAAGCCTTCAGCGTGTCGAGATCTTTATAGTCGATCTGCTTGACGCCTTCGGCAGTGAAGCGGCAAAACTTACGGCGACGGAAAAAACGTGCCATGGAATAAGCTCCTTAGGTTACGTGGAGTGAATGCTATCAGGCAGATTCGGATTCAGATTCTTCAGCTTCAGCGCGCGGTTTTTCTTCGCGACGCGGACGCTTCTCTTCTGCCGGCTTCATCATCGGCGATGCTTCGGTCACGGCTTCTTTACAGCGCACAACCAGGCTGCGAATGATGGCATCGTTGAAGCGGAAGATATTCTCGATTTCGTCGAGCGTCTCACCGGTGCATTCAACGTTCATCAGCACGTAATGGGCTTTGTGGATCTTGTTGATCGGGTAAGCTAGGTGACGACGGCCCCAATCTTCAAGGCGATGCACAGTGCCGCCGCTTTCGGTAACGAGGCTGGTGTAGCGCTCGACCATGGCGGGGACCTGCTCGCTTTGATCCGGGTGGACCATAAACACGATTTCGTAATGACGCATGGGATCTCCTTGCGGTTTGGCAGCTTCTTATGCGCAAGCACTAGGCAGCGCGACATAGAAGCAAGGAGTTAACTGAAGTGCCACGTCCATTGATGAATCAATGGCATTGGCATCAAGCAGAACAACGATTTAATAACCGTACGTAGCAAACGTTCATAAGAACGAGCGCCCGTTTGCCAGACAAACGGGCGCATGCATTTTAGTGGTGAGCGGGTTAACTTGCAAGCTGACGCTGGCGTACCGCTTCAAATAAACAGATACCGGCGGCAACGGACACATTCAGACTCGACACCTGGCCGGCCATGGGCAGCTTGGCAAGGTTATCGCACGCCTCACGGGTCAAACGGCGCATGCCCTTGCCTTCTGCCCCCATGACCAGTGCAGTCGGGCCCGACATGTCGATGTCGTAAACGCTGGCGTCGGCTTCACCGGCGGTGCCGGTAATCCACACACCTGAATCCTTGAGCTTCGCCATCGTCCGGGCCAGGTTGGTGACCTGATAAACCGGCACGACCTCGGCGGCGCCGCAGGCCACTTTACGCACGGTCGCGTTCAAGGGTGCAGCCTTGTCTTTCGCAACGATCACGCCGTGCGCCCCGGCAGCATCAGCACTGCGCAGACAAGCACCGAAGTTATGAACATCGGTCACACCATCCAGCACCAGTAGCAAAGGCGGCGCGCTCGACGGCCATGCGCGCAGCTTGAGCCACAGTGATTCTTCACTTTCGGGTGTCAGCGGCGGACAAAAGGCCACCACGCCTTGATGCGAAGCCCCCTGGGTCAGCTGGTCCAGCACCGTTCGAGGGTGCTCGATAATACGAGCCCCCTGGCCGCCCGCCTGACTCAGCAGTTCACTTAGCCGGTTGCCAGCGCCTTGCTGCACCCAGATTTCCCTCGGCGCTTCACCGCGCTCGAGCAGGCTCTGCAAGGCGTGAACGCCGTACACCTGGTCGAGGCCATTCGGCGTGTTCGGGCGCTTCTGTGAGGCTGGCGATTTCATGCTCAACCCTTGTTCGGTGATGGCTTGCGAGGGCCTTTGCGCGTGCGTCGAGGTCCACGACGCGTATCGGGTTTATCCTTGCCAGGCTTATCCTTGCCCGACTTTTCATTGTCGCCCTTGCCAGTCGCTTTGCCCCCTTCGGTGGACGGCTTTTTACGCGGCTGGCGGCGCGGGCGCGGCTTCTCGTCGGCCAGAGCAAAATCGATCTTGCGGTCATCCATGTCCACGCGGGCCACCTGAACGCTCAAACCATCGCCCAGGCGATAGGTCGTGCCGGTGCGCTCGCCTTTCAGACGGTGTTTTTCCGCTTCGTAGTGATAGTAGTCCGATGGCAGCGAGGTGACGTGCACCAACCCTTCCACATAGAACGCATCGAGGCGGACGAACAGGCCGAACTGGGTGACCGAGGCAATGGTACCGTCGAAGGTTTCGCCCAGCTTGTCGGACATGAACTCGCACTTGAGCCAGCTTTCCACGTCGCGGGTGGCGTCGTCGGCGCGGCGCTCGGTCATGGAGCAGTGTTCACCCAGCTCGAGCATCTGCTCGAAGGTGTATGGGCACCACTTGCTCGGCGGCTCGACCGGGGCACCTTCGACCCGTAGCACAGTATTGGTCTGGCGCGGCCCGCGAATTACCGACCGAATCGCCCGATGGACCAGCAGGTCGGGATAGCGGCGAATCGGCGAAGTAAAGTGCGCATAGGCCTGATAGGCCAAGCCGAAGTGCCCTTCGTTCTGCGGCGAATACACCGCCTGATTCATCGAGCGCAGCATGACCGTCTGGATGATATCGAAGTCGGAACGGCCGGTAATCGTCTCACGCAACGCCTGGTAGTCCTGTGGCGTTGGCATATCGCCACCGCCCAGGGAGAGCCCCAGCTCGTTCAGGAAGAGGCGTAGTTTATCGAGCCTTTCCGGCGTCGGCCGTTCGTGAATACGGTACAGCGCGGGCAGGTCGTGCTTATCCAGGAAGCGTGCAGTGGCGACGTTGGCCGCCAGCATGCACTCTTCGATGATCTTGTGCGCATCGTTACGGCTGCGCGGGACGATCTTCTCGATCTTGCGCTCGTCGTTGAAGATGATCGCCGTTTCGGTGGTATCAAAGTCGATCGCGCCGCGTTCTTCCCGGGCTTCGCGCAGCAGCTGGTAGAGCTCATGCAGGTTTTCCAGTGGCTTGACGAGCTTCGAGTGCTCATCGCGTAGCGCCTTGCCTTCTTCGCTTTCCTTGTCCAGTATCGCGGCCACCTTGTTATAGGTAAGGCGTGCATGCGAGTTCATCACCGCTTCGTAAAAACGGTAGCGGCTGATGGCGCCGGTTTTCGAGATATTCATCTCGCAAACCATCACCAGACGATCAACGTGCGGATTTAGCGAGCACAGACCATTGGAAAGCAGCTCAGGCAGCATGGGAACCACCTGACCCGGGAAGTAAACCGAGTTGCCCCGTTTGCGAGCTTCGTCGTCAAGCGGCGAGCCGGGGCGAACATAGTGCGAAACGTCTGCGATAGCCACCAGCAGCTTCCAACTGCCCGACTTGGTCTTCCAGGCACAGACCGCATCGTCGAAATCCTTGGCAGATTCATCATCGATGGTGACCAGTGGCGTGTCACGCAGGTCGACCCGGTTCTGCTTATCGTCTTCAAGCACCTCTGCCGATATCCCGCTTGTCTGATCCAGCACTTCCGGCGGGAATTCGGCAGGAATCTCATAGCTGCGAATGGCGATATCGATTTCCATCCCCGGGTCCATGCGCTCGCCGAGTACTTCAATCACCTCGCCCACTGGCTGTACCCGGGTTTCAGGCTGCTTGACGATCTTGGCTGAAATGACCTGCCCGTCTTTAGCACCGCTGCAGGCGCTGTGGGGGATAATCACTTCCTGGGTAATGCGCGGATTTTCGGGAATCAATATGCCGAATTCCGGGGTATTGCTGCGGTAAACACCCACAATGGTCTGCGTATTGCGGGAGATGACATCGGCAATGGTGGCTTCGTCGCGACCACGGCGGTCACGGCCACTGATTCTCACCAGCACATGGTCACCGTGGAACACACGACGCATCTGGCGCGGCGGCAATACCAGGTCCGGCTTCTTGCCGTCGTCGCGCAATAGAAAACCGAAGCCGTCACGATGGCCAAGCACCTTGCCCTTGATAAGGTCGAGCTTGTTGATCAGCGCATAGGCCCCTCGACGGTCGCGCAGCACCTGGCCGTCGCGTTCCATGGCAGCCAGCCGACGGCGCACTGCCTCATGGTGGTCTTCGTCTTCCAGCCCCAGCAGTTGGCTCATGTCTTCGTGGGTAACCGGTTTACCGTGCTGTTCCAGCGCCGCCAGTAGATACTCACGGCTCGGCGCGGGATTATCGTACTTATGCGCCTCGCGCTCGGCGTGCGGATCATCATTCAATGTCCAGTACTTCATGCGATCAACATCCTTGCTTGCGTTGGCGGGAGGCGTAAAAAAAGCGCGTGCATTGCATGCCGCGGATGGGGGCTTTCAGCGTTCACTCGGCTGAAAAATTTCATATTTTGTTTGGTCATAGGCGCATTATAGCGCTGTGACGCCCATCACCCAACCACCTTGGCAACGATTCTCGTATTTAGACGTCAAAAACCTCTGTCTAATGCTTGCATTTAGCCAATACACGGGTATCATACGCGCCACTTGCCCAGATGGCGGAATTGGTAGACGCGCTAGCTTCAGGTGCTAGTGACCGTATGGTCGTGGAGGTTCAAGTCCTCTTCTGGGCACCAATCAAACTTGTGTTATCCCCTTTCCACAAGGCTGATTGGTGTTGAAACGTTGTGTTCGCCCAGGTGGCGGAATTGGTAGACGCGCTAGCTTCAGGTGCTAGTGACCGTATGGTCGTGGAGGTTCAAGTCCTCTCCTGGGCACCAATCGAACACAGCCCGCAAGTGACAATATGATGCGCCCAGGTGGCGGAATTGGTAGACGCGCTAGCTTCAGGTGCTAGTGACCGTATGGTCGTGGAGGTTCAAGTCCTCTCCTGGGCACCATTTAATAGTCCTCGCATCATTTGAACGCCAAAATTACCCCTTATTGATAACGCCCCGGCTTTTTCGCCACTTCTTCCAGTGCCCAGCCGTCGGTACGGATTTCGCTTTCCAGAACACTCTCGACGTTATCATTCAGCTCATGGAAAAAATCCAGGCCGGTACGCGCTTCGATGTCATCGATGCTGACCAGGTAGTCGTCCAGCGGCTCGTTGCCGCGCACGTCCTGGGGCATGATGAAGGCAAGCGCCAGCGGTGCTTCATCGTGGGGCGCCACAATGATCTTGTAGAACGCCTCGGGCACTTCGACCAGACCCACACGATTGAAGACATTATCCATTAACTTGTCAGGAAAGACGGGGCCGGTAATGATTTGCAAGCGATCAAAACGCGGCGCGAAATGATCCATGACCGCTTCTTCCAAACGCTGCCATAATCGGCGGTTCAGATTAGGCCGTTGGGGGGTCATGTTGCTCATGTAGAAGGTGTCGAGCTGTGCGCTACGGCCGTGAACGGCGGCGATGGCATAGTTGGGAGCCAGGTGGCCGCGGTCGTAGCCGCTGCCGGAATAGCTGTCAGTCCCCACCGGCCATAATGTCCGCCAGTCGGGACGGAAGTCCGGGCGCGATCCTATACGCGTATCGTCCACGGCGGCGACCTGATAACTGACCCAGAGCGGGTTGACGCGAACGTCCGACCAGCCGACCAGGTAACCGTCGTTGCGCAGCACCCGGTGGAATGAAGTCAGACTCAGCGCCTCCCAGGTTGGTACGCCCTGCCAAGTGTACATATCTTGATGCTGGCGCTCCTGGTATTGCCAGAGCACGCCGCCCAGCACCACAAACAGCACGAGAATCCCTATTCGTCTGGCCTGCCGACGCCAACCCAAGCGTAACTTACCCAATCCCACAACTCCCCTGACCCGCTAGATTCAGCCCCTGATCAAACAGGGCGCGTTACCAACCCAGTGAAAACATGGTTTCCAGATCGTGACGCGAGTGTACCTGCATGGCGTTGAGCGTTTCCGTGTCGCTGATGCCTTCTACGGCATTGAGTCGTTCGGTGACCAGGTCAGCCAGGCTCTCGAAGTCGCGAGTCCGTGCGATAGCCACCAGATCGTAGCGACCGCAGGTCGAATACACTTCGCTGATACCGTCGACGTCCGCCAGGCGCTCAGCGACGGCCTTGACCTGACCTTTCTCGGTATTGATTAGGATGACTGCGTTTTGCATCGCGCCCTCATGAACTGTGGGTGTTGGATATGGTCTGATAGGGGACGAGTATAACAGGGCCCTGGCAGTGGGCGTAGTGGTGCTAGAAATAGTCGTTCTCTCAGCGTGACCGATTGTCGCTGCCTTGTTCAGGTGATTCGCACTCCACGACGAGTTCCGCTAGCATCCAGATAGGCGCTGATTATATTCAGCGCTTTATAAAAAAAGCACCGTCAATAACAGACACCGTGACAATACGTCAGTCAATGACGACTAGGAGCAACCATGGCTAACCAAAGCCGACGTGCCTTCATGCGATCCAGCATACTCAGCCTTGCTGCCCTGCCGCTGGGCGCGGGTATCCTGTCCAAAACCGCCTTTGCACAAACATTGCCACGCCTGGACCCTTCGGCAAGCAATGCCCAGGCATTGAGCTACGTGGAGGATGCAGCGGATGCCAGCGATCACCCGGCCTACGAAGAGGGCCAGCGGTGCGACAACTGCATGTTCTACTCCGCCGATAATCAGGGCTGCCAACTTTTCCCGGAAAACAGCGTTGAGCCAGGGGGCTGGTGCCAGTCCTGGGTTGCACAGGGCTAACAACCAAAATGGCAGAGACGCCATGCGCCTCTGCCATCCAGTCATGTTGGCTTGACGTCACTCTTCGCTTTGAGCGCTTTCTTCCACCGGCCAGCGGTAACGACGCGTGACGCGCCCCTCTTCCATGGAGATCAAGTGGACGGGGAACCCCCATAGCTTCTGCAAATGCCGAATCACCGGATATACGCTGCGTGCCAACGGGCGACGGCTGTCTTGCACGTGGTGCAGTGTGAGTGAACGGTCACCCCGAATGGCCGCTTCCACGACCTGAATATTGGGCTCGCGCACCGATAGTGCATATTGCGTCGCCAGCGCATCACGCACTCGCCGGTAGCCCTGTTCGTTGTGAATGGCCGCCACCTCCAGCATTTCCTCCTGATCGTCGTCGACCACCAGAAACAACTTGTGATCGCGCATCACCTTGGGCGACAAAAACTGATGGATAAATGATTCATCCTTGAAGTTACGCATCGCAAATTCAACCGTTTCGCGCCAGGGCGAGCCCGCCATATCCGGAAACCACCGACGATCCTCGTCAGTGGGCGCTTCGCAGATGCGCTTGATATCCATAAAAATGGCGAAGCCCAGGGCATAGGGGTTGATGCCGCTGTAGTAAGGGCTATCAAACCCGGGCTGGTTGATCACCGCCGCATGGGACTGTAAAAACTCGAGCATCACCCCTTCATCGACATTGCCATCGTCGTAAAGGCGATTCATCAAGGTATAGTGCCAGAAGCACGCCCAGCCTTCGTTCATTACCTGGGTTTGCCGCTGGGGATAAAAATACTGCGCCAGTTTACGCACAATACGCACGATTTCGCGCTGCCATGGGGCCAGCAGTGGCGCGTTCTTCTCGACAAAGTAGAGCAGGTTCTCCTGGGGTTCGGAGGGATAACGGCCGCCGCTATGCAGCCCAAGCGGGTCGTCTTCTTCAGGTGATAAACTGCCGGGCAGCGGCTCGACGCCTTCCGGACTGTCGGGGATCGTGCGCCACAGCAGGTTCACCTGGGTTTGCAGGTAGGCCTCGCGTTCGTCCTGACGCTTGGCTTCTTCTTCCGCCGAAATCGGCGACGGGCGCTTGTAACGGTCCACTCCATAGTTTTGCAGCGCATGGCAGGCATCCAACAACTGCTCAACTGCCTGAACACCATGGCGCTCCTCGCACCGGGCGATGTACTGACGGGCAAACACCAGATAATCGACGATGGACTCCGCATCGGTCCAGGTGCGAAACAGGTAGTTGCCCTTGAAGAAGGAGTTATGCCCGTAGCAGGCATGCGCCATGACCAGCACCTGCATCATCAGGGTATTTTCTTCCATCAGGTAGGCGATGCAGGGGTTGGAGTTGATGACCAGCTCATAGGCAAGCCCCATCTGGCCGCGCTTGTAGGCCTGTTCGACGGCCAGAAACTGCTTGCCGAACGACCAGTGGTGATAGCCTACCGGCATGCCGACGCTGGCATAGGCATCCATCATCTGCTCGGTGGTGATCACTTCAATCTGGTTGGGATAGGTATCCAGCCGGTATTCGTCGGCGAGCCGGGCAAGCTCGGCGTCAAAACGCTCGAGCACGTTGAAGTTCCAGTCAGAACCGGTCGCAATCGGCTTGCGGGTGGCATTCATGGCTCACTCCTCAACGGTCAGTCAGTGCTGCTGACTCAAGCGACGCTTGAACAGTTCACGGAAGACGGGGTAAATATCCCCAGCCTCGACTATCTGGCGCATGGCAAATTGTTCGGGGAAACGAGCGGCTACGGCCTCATATTCCTGCCAGAGCGACTGATGGTCGTGGGGGGTGATTTCCACATAGGCATAGTACTGGAGCTGCGGCATCAGCTGCTTGACCAGTAAGTCGCGGCACACGTTTGAATCATCATCCCAGTTGTCGCCGTCGGAGGCCTGTGCGACATACAGATTCCACTGCTCTGCCGGGTACCGCTTGTCGATGATCTTCTTGACCAGAGTAAGCGCACTGGACACGATGGTGCCGCCGGTTTCCCTCGAGTAGAAGAACTCCTCTTCGCTGACTTCCCGGGCGGCGGTGTGGTGGCGGACAAACACAAGCTCGACTTTCTCATAGTGTTTTTCCAGAAACAGATACAGCAGCAGGAAAAACCGCTTGGCGATGTCCTTGTGGTTCTGGGTCATCGAACCGGAAACATCCATGACACAGAACATCACCGCCTGGCTTGAGGGCTGTGGCTGAGCGGCCAGCTGGTGATAGCGCAGGTCGTAGGTGTCGATGAACGGCACCGCTTCGATGCGTTTTTCCAGGCGCTCGATCTCGGCTTTCAGTTCAGCGATGCGAGCGGGGTTACGCAGCACCGGGTCTTTACGCTCCTCGGCCTCGAGTGCCTGCTGAGCTTCTCGCAGGGCGCGCTTAATAGGCGCGCGCATGGCGATACGCCGGGCATAGGCTTCACGCATCGAGCGGGTAATACTGATGCGCGAAGGCACCCCGTCCCTCGCCAGGCCTGCGCGCACCATCTTGATTTCCTGCAGCGACTTGAGCGGCTTTCGTTGAAGGTGAGGCAGTTCCAGCCCATCAAAGACAAATTCCAGAAACTCTTCACGACTCAGGGTGAAGGCAAATTCATCGGTGCCTTCCCCCTGATTGGAAGCGTTGCCTTCACCGGAGCCGCTGCCGCCGCCCTGTCCGGGCGGACGATGGATTTTATCGCCCGCCAGAAACTCCTTGTTGCCAGGCGAGACGATTTCACGCGCCCCGCCCGGTCCGTGCTGAAACACCGGCTCGGAGATATCCTTGGTGGGGATCGATACCTTCTCGCCCCGCTCCATGTCGGTGATCGAGCGGCGGTTGACGGCTTCTTCCACGGAACGCTTGATATGCTTGCGATAGCGCTCCAGAAAGCGTTGCCGATTGACCGCACTCTTGTGCTTGGCATTGGGCCTGCGATCGATGAAGTAGGTCATATGACCTCCTTTTTAAGCGCATCCGCTACTGGGACTTGCGTACGCGCAGGTACCACTCGGAGAGTAGCCGCACCTGTTTTTCGGTGTAGCCACGATCCACCATTCGCGCGACAAAGTCTTCGTGCTTTTTCTGATCCGACTTCGACGCCTTGGCATTGAAGGAGATCACCGGCAGCAGTTCTTCGGTGTTGGCGAACATCTTGTGTTCGATCACGCCTTTGAGCTTTTCATAAGACTGCCAGCTGGGGTTCATGCCGTTATTTTGCGCGCGGGCACGCAGCACGAAATTGACCACTTCATGGCGGAAGTCCTTGGGATTGGAGATACCCGCCGGTTTCTCGATTTTTTCCAGGTCTTCGTTGAGCGCCTGACGGTCGAACAGCTCACCGGTATCAGGGTCGCGGTATTCCTGATCCTGAATCCAGAAGTCTGCATAGGTGACATAGCGGTCAAAAATATTCTGCCCGTACTCGCTGTAGGACTCCAGGTAAGCGGTCTGGATTTCCTTGCCGATAAACTCGACGTAGCGCGGGGCCAGAAACTCCTTGATAAAGCCGATGTAGCGTTCGAAGACTTCCGACGGCAGCTGTTCGCGCTCGAGTGCCTGTTCCAGCACGTAAAGCAAATGCACGGGGTTGGCCGCCGTTTCCGTGCCATCAAAGTTGAACACCTTGGAGAGAATCTTGAAGGCAAAGCGGGTTGATAGCCCCTGCATACCTTCATCCACCCCGGCGGCGTCGCGATATTCCTGAATCGACTTGGCTCGCGGGTCGGTATCCTTGAGATTTTCGCCATCGTAGACGCGCATCTTCGAGTAGATGCTTGAGTTTTCGGGCACTTTCAACCGCGAAAGCACCGAGAATTGCGCCAGCATGCGTAGCGTATCAGGCGCGCAGGGCGCGGCGTTAAGCGACGAGTCTTCGAGCAGTTTCTGGTAAATCTTGATTTCTTCGGTTACCCGCAGACAGTAAGGCACCTTGACGATATACACCCGGTCAAGAAACGCCTCGTTGTTGCGGTTATTGCGGAATGCCTGCCACTCGGATTCGTTGGAGTGGGCCAGGATCACACCGTCGAAGGGGATCGCGCCCATGCCCTCGGTGGGGTTGTAGTTGCCTTCCTGGGTGGCGGTCAGCAGCGGGTGCAGCACCTTGATGGGTGCCTTGAACATCTCGACGAATTCCATCAACCCCTGGTTGGCACGGCACAGGCCACCGGAAAAGCTGTAGGCATCCGGATCATCCTGGGAATAAAGCTCCAGCTGGCGAATGTCGACCTTGCCGACCAGGGACGAAATATCCTGGTTGTTCTCATCACCGGGTTCGGTTTTGGAGATGGCGATCTGGTTAAGCCGTGACGGGTATAATCGCACGACCCGGAACTGGGAAATATCGCCACCATATTCTTTCAAACGCTTGGCCGCCCAGGGCGACATCACGCTTTTAAGGTAGCGTTGAGGAATGCCGTACTCTTTTTCGAGCAGCTCGCCGTCTTCTTCCGGCGAAAACAGGCCAAGCGGTGATTCGTACACCGGCGAGCCTTTAATGGCATAAAAAGGAATCCGTTCCATCAACAGTTTGAGGCGCTCCGCCAGCGACGATTTACCCCCGCCCACCGGCCCCAGCAGGTAGAGAATCTGTTTACGCTCTTCAAGCCCCTGGGCCGCATGTCGAAAGTAAGCCACGATCTGTTCGATGGCTTCTTCCATACCGTGGAACTCGGCGAACGCGGGATAGCGCCGAATGACTTTATTGGAAAAAATGCGCGAGAGACGCGAGTCCTTGGCGGTGTCGATGACCTCAGGCTCACCAATGGCTTCCAGCAGGCGCTCGGCCGCGCTGGCGTAGGCCTTGGAGTCGCGGCGACAAAGCGCCAGGTACTCCTCAAGGCTCATGTCTTCTTGCTGAACGCGGGCAAAACGGTCTTGAACGTGATCAAAGATGCTCATGGAACTCTCCTGTAGCCCATCCCCAGGCAGTCGCCAGCCAATCAACATCGGTGCGATATGCCGAACGAGGTGTCGCTTATCAGCATAGTCAGCATTAGCAAAATGTGATGACTCAAACTTCAACGCTGCGGCGTTAATATTATGAGCATAAGAGGGGAAGATTAGTTGCGTTGACAGGCCCAACGCACAGCGCCGCCAGAAAGGCGGCGCCAGGGAATCCGTTAACGGGTATGGATCTATTCAAGCACTTCCTGGATATCGTTCAGCAACTGGTCGAGTAATTCAACGGTGGTGTTCCAGGCGCAGACAAACCGTGCCCCGCCGGCGCCAATGAAGGTATAGAAGGTCCAGTCTCTGGCTTTCAACGCTTCGATGGCACGGGGCGGCAATTCAACGAAGACGCTGTTGGCCTGCGTCGGAAACATCAGCGACACGCCGGGCAACGCCTGCAGGCCGTCAGACAGGTAGCGCGCCATGGCATTGGCGTGCTGGGCATTGGTCAACCAGGCACCGCTTTCCAGCAACCCCAGCCAGGGCGCGGAAACAAAACGCATTTTGGACGCCAGTTGGCCTGCCTGTTTGCAGCGGTAGGAGAAATCTTCGGCCAGCTCCCGATTGAAGAACAAAATCGCCTCACCGAACGCTAAGCCGTTTTTGGTACCCGAGAAACACAGCGCATCGACACCCACCTGCCAGGTCAGCTCGGCCGGGGTGGCGTCCAGACTGGCGCAAGCGTTGGCAAAGCGGGCGCCGTCCATATGCAGGCGCAGGTCGTACTTATCCGCCATGGCGCGAATGGCCAGAAGCTCCTCCCGGGAATAGACCGTGCCGACTTCAGTGGCCTGGGTCAGCGAAATGACCTTGGGTTTTGGGTAGTGAATATCGCTGCGCTTGGTGACCAGCGCTTCAATGCCTTCCGGGGTCAACTTGCCGTTGGCACCCGGCGACGTCAGCAGCTTGGCACCGTTGGAAAAGAACTCGGGGCCACCGCATTCGTCGGTTTCAATGTGGGCCAGCTCGTGGCAGATCACACTGTGGTAGCTACGCCCCATCGCGGAGAGGGCCAGTGAATTGGCAGCGGTACCGTTGAAGACAAAAAAGACGTCACAGTCGAAGTCGAACATGTCGCGAAAACGATCGGCGGCACGGGCTGTCCAGCGGTCGTTGCCGTAGGCTAGATCATCGGCTTGATTGGCTTCCAGCAGATACTCCATGGCTTCCGGGCAAATACCGGAGGTATTATCACTGGCCAAAAATCGTGGGGTACACTCCGAGGTCATGGCGATAGTCCTTGTGGCGAGTCCTTGTGGATAGACCTTTATCTGACAGTCAAACGACGCAGGCTGGGTGCCACCTGCATCGTCGTCACCCGCCAGGTTGGCTAACGGGTGGGGTAAACAGTCTATCGCCATTTCAACGTTATAAGGAAGCCGCCAGGCGGGTGCCCTGATCAATAGCGCGTTTGGCATCAAGCTCAGCAGCTTCATCGGCGCCGCCGATCACGTGCACGCGGCGCCCCGACTGCTCCAGCGGCACGATCAAATCGCGCACCGATTCCTGGCCAGCACAGACCACGATGGAAGCCACGTCGAGCACCTGGTTCTGCCCTTCTTGGCGGATGTGTAGACCGTCGTCATCGATCTTGAGGTACTCACAGCCGGTGAGGGTTTTGACGCCGCGCTGTTTAAGCGACGCGCGATGCACCCAACCGGTGGTCTTGCCCAGGTATTTGCCCGGCTTGGAAGTTTTACGCTGGAGCATGACGATCTCCCTTCGCGACGCGGGCGGCGCGGGTGCTTTCAAGCCCCCCCTTGCGTCCATCGCCAGATCCACCCCCCATTCGTCACACCATGCAGCCAGATCGAGCGTCGGATGCGCCTGATGCGCCAACAGCTCGGACACATCAAAGCCGATACCGCCCGCCCCAATCACCGCGACGGTTGAGCCAACGCGCTCAGGGCGTTCAATCGCTTCAGCATAGCTCAGCACCTTGGGATGGTCGGCACCGGGCAGCGTCAGTTCACGGGGCATGACGCCGGTGGCAATCACCACGTCATCGAAGTCCGCTAACGCGTCGACCGTGGCGTCGGTGTTCAAGCGAACCTCCACGGCATGCTTTTCCAGCATCACGCGGTAGTAGCGCAGCGTTTCGTTGAACTCCTCTTTGCCGGGGATCTTGCGGGCGTAATTGAACTGCCCGCCGAGCTCGCCACGACGTTCAAACAGCACGACGGCATGGCCGCGGCGAGCCGCCTCCACGGCTGTCGCCAGGCCCGCCGGGCCGCCGCCGACCACCGCGACCCGCTTCGCCGTACGGGCAGGCTCAAGCGTCAGTTCGGTTTCATGGCAGGCGCGAGGATTCACCAGGCAGGAGGTCAGCTTGCCCGCAAAGGTGTGATCCAGGCAGGCCTGATTGCAGGCGATACAGGTGTTGATCTCGTCGGCCAGCCCCGCTTCGGCCTTGCGTACCCATTCCGGGTCGGCAAGAAACGGCCGCGCCATCGAAACCATGTCCGCATGCCCTTCGGCGAGCACCCGCTCTGCCACCTCCGGCATGTTGATGCGATTGGTGGTGATCAGCGGAATCGAAAGCGCCCCCTTCATTCGCCTGGTCACTTCGCTGAACGCCGCCCGGGGAACGCTGGTGACAATGGTCGGCACCCGGGCCTCGTGCCAGCCAATGCCGGTATTGATCACGTCGGCACCGGCAGCTTCAATGGCTTTTCCCAGGGCAACGACTTCTTCCCAGGAGCTGCCCTCCTCCACCAGGTCAATCATCGACAGGCGGAAAATCACCAGGCACCGCTCACCCACGGCGGCGCGGATGCGTTTGACGATTTCGATGGGAAAGCGGATCCGCCGCTCAAAGTCACCGCCCCATTCGTCGTCGCGCTGATTGGTGCGCTGGCAGATAAACTGGTTGATCAGATAGCCCTCGGAGCCCATCACCTCAACGCCATCGTAGCCCGCCTGCTGGGCGAGATTGGCACAGCGCACGTAGTCGGCAATTTGCTGCTCGACCTCATCGCTGGTCAGCGCGCGCGGTGTAAAGGGATTGATCGGGGCCTGGATCGCCGATGGCGCGACCAGTTCAGGGGAGTACGCATAGCGGCCGGCATGCAGAATCTGCATGCAGAGATGCCCTCCCTCCGCATGAACGGCGTCGACGACATGACGGTGCTCCGCCAACTGCGATGTTTCGGTCAGCGCATTCGCCCCCTGAAATACCGCGCCCTCGGCATTGGGGGCAATGCCCCCGGTCACGATCAGGCCAACCCCGGCACGCGCACGCTCGGCGTAAAACGCGGCCAAGCGCTCAAAGCCATTGGGCGCTTCTTCCAGGTTGGTGTGCATGGAGCCCATCAATACCCGATTTGGCAGCGTTAAAAGCCCCAGTCTGATCGGACGGAAAAGATGCGGATAGGCAGGCGCACGAGTCATCACGGTTCTCCAGAGGGTTATTTGATGATTATTCAAACAAGCGTATGACATCCTGCCCGTCACGTACAGCCCCGGTCCTGATAACAAGCCCTGATAACAAGTCTTGCTGGCAAGGCCTGATGGTAGGCTCTGATGACAGGTTCTGGTGATAGGCTCAGGTGAAAGGGCCTTGCCCACTCAGCAAAAGGGCGTCACATTACCCGGCTAACGATAAGGGACTGTTTTAAGGGAATGTGCTATGCCATTGATGTATTTTTTAGCGCCGCTGACCACTGTGCTGATCTGGTCGGGCAACATGACCATCAACCAGCTCACCGTGGGCGCCATTGCACCGAGCAGCATCGCGTTTTTGCGCTGGCTGCTGGCACTGGTGGTGATGACGCCTTTTGTGCTGCCCGCTGCCATACGCCACCGTGAGGAAATCCGCCGCCACTGGCCAAAACTGGCTTTGTTGGGGCTTCTGGGCATGGGCCTTTGGCAAGGCTTGGCCTATGTCGCCGCGGAAACCACCAGCGCCACCAACATGGGCATACTGGCGGCAATGGTGCCACTGCTGACCGTTCTGTTGAGCGCATTGATTCTACGCGAGCCGCCGACACGTGGAGGTGTGGCAGGCGGGATCCTGGCGTTTATCGGCGTGACCGTCCTGCTGGGTCGCGGCAACCCGCTTTCGCTGCTACAGCTGGAGGTCGTCTATGGTGACGCATTGATGGTGGTAGCCGCCACCTGCTATGCGCTTTACGGCGTCATGCTCAAGCGCTGGTCGATGAAGTTGCCACCCTGGGTCATGCTTTACGCCCAGGTGTGCTTTGCCGTGCTGTTACTGCTGCCACCTTACTTGATGGGGCCAATGACGCCGGTGGATAGCCAAAACATTGGACTCATCCTCTACGCGGGTATTCCCGCATCGATCATCACCACCTTTTTATGGATGCGTGCCGTCCGCCAAATAGGCGCCAGCCAGGCGAGTATTTTCATCAACCTGATGCCACTTTTCAGCGCCCTCATCGCCATGGCGTTTCTGGGCGAGCAGGTGGCGGGCTTCCACTTTATCGGTGGCCTGCTGATACTGGCGGGCGTCATCATGGCGCAAACGTTGACCCAGCCCTTGGCCGCTTCCAGAACATCAAGGAATAAGCTATCACAGGATAAAACGAGCAGCGCCGAGCAATGATACAATAGGGCAACTCATTTTGACTGCTGGGAATCCTTCAATATGTCCCTAGAAGAACTGCACCTTAATCTCCGCAACCTGACGAGCGATGACTATGAACAGCTGAAGTCATTGATGGATGCGGTGTATCACGATATCGGGGGTGCCTGGCCGAAGCTTACGATCGATAAACTGATCCAGGAGTTTCCTGATGGCCAGATCGCTATCGAAGACGACGGAATCCTGGTTGGCGTGGCGCTGACCGTTCAGGTGGATTACGACGAGTTTTCCAACCCGCACAAGTACGACGACCTGATCGGCCATCGTGAAATCATCCGCAATGATCAGGATGGCGATGCCATGTACGGCCTGGATGTGCTGATTCATCCCGACTATCGCGGCTACCGCCTGGGCCGCCGCCTTTACGAGGCGCGCAAGGAACTGTGCCGTTCGCATAACCTGCGTGCCATTCTGGCGGGTGGGCGAATTCCCGAATACCACCAGCATTCCGATGAGTTGTCCCCGGCCCAGTACATCGACAAAGTATCGCGTAAAGAGATTTACGATCCGATTCTGTCGTTCCAGTTGGCTAACGACTTCCAGGTCAAGCGCCTGCTGCGCAAATACCTGCCGGAAGACGAGCAGTCCCGGGGCTACGCCACGCTGCTTGAGTGGAACAACATTCTCTTCGAGCCCGCGGAAAGCGTGCTGGATACCCGCCCGACACAAGTGCGTGTGGGGGCAGTGCAATGGCAGATGCGCGAGTTCTCTTCCGTGGAAGCCGCACTACAGCAGATCGAGTACTTTGTGGACGCGCTGTCGGATTACCAAAGTGACTTTGCTGTCTTCCCCGAGCTGTTCAACGCGCCGCTGATGGGGCTGCAGGACCGTGAAGCCCAGCAGGACCAGATGGGCGCGATTCGCTTTCTGGCGGGCTTTACCGAGCGTTTTGTCGCCGAGCTGTCGCGGATGGCGGTGTCCTACAACATCAATATTATCGGCGGCTCGATGATCGAGGCCGGCGAGGATGACCGGCTATATAACATCACCTACCTGCTCCACCGCGATGGCAGCATCGAGAAGCAGTCGAAACTGCATATCACGCCCCAGGAGCGACGCGACTGGGTCATCGAAGGCGGTGACGATCTGCAGGTGTTCGATACCGACGCAGGCCGTGTAGGCATTCTGATCTGCTACGACGTGGAGTTCCCTGAACTGGGCCGCCTGCTGGCTGACCAAGATATGGACATTCTGTTTGTGCCTTTCTGGACCGACACCAAGAACGGCTACCTGCGGGTGCGCCATTGCGCCCAAGCGCGCGCCATCGAAAACGAGTGCTACGTGGTGCTGTGCGGCAGCGTCGGCAACCTGCCGTCGATCGAGAACCTGGACATCCAGTACGCACAGTCGGCGGTGTTCTCGCCGTCCGACTTTGCCTTCCCCCACGACGCGGTGCTGGCGGAAACCACGCCCAATACCGAGATGATCTTCTTCTCGGACCTGGACCTGACTCGCCTGACCGTGGTGCGCGCCGAAGGCTCGGTGACCAACCTGAAAGACCGCCGCAAGGATCTCTTCGACCTTCGCTGGCGCGACTGGTCCTGGAAGTCAGGTGCCAATCTCGACGATTAGGCGTTCAATCAGGCCAGACAAGGTGCGCAGGGACGCGCCCCTTGGCATCAAACGCGACGCCTTCATCGCGTAGTTTTTGATGCTGGCGGGCCGCGCCGCCGTGGTCGGCCAGTTTCAACGATGCGGCAATGACCCGGTGCCAGGGCAACTGGTGACCGTCCGGCAAGTGGCGCATGGCAGACCCCACCATGCGTGGGGTCGCCCCTTCGGTCATTGCCGCAATCCGCCCGTAGGTCGTGACCCGCCCCGCCGGTATCTGATCGACAATGGTATAGATCTGTTCGAGTAGTTCGGGCCGGGGCATCGTTTGACTCTCCTGCTAAATCGCTTTTATCAACCACTGCCATACCGTTTCAGCGTCTTCGCTCACGATACGACGGCTGGGCCTTACGAGCCAGAAACGCTCCTCACTTGGCACGCTGACCGAAAACGGTGCCACGAGATCATCGCGCTGCTCAAGCAGGCGACGATGCGTCAGCGCAACACCGCCTCCCTGGCTTGCCAGCGCCAGCGTCATGACCTGATTATCGCAGGTCAGCGCGTGGCACTGTGCCTCCACATGTGACACCCCCGCCGTCTGCAACCAGCCAGGCCAGCCAACCCCAAAACCCACTGCGTGGAGCAGGGTGTGCCCGGCCAGGTCGCTCGGCGCGCCGAGCGTTGCAGCGATAGCGGGGGTACAGACGGGCAATAGCTGCTCGTCGCCGAGCGGGTACATCTCGACGCCGCTCCAGTCCCCCCGCCCATAGCGAATTTCGATATCGGCGCCCTCCGGGCCAAAATCATCGGGCCAGATGGCGCTAACCAGACGCAGCGATAGCTTGGGATGCCGGTGATGCAGCTGAATCAGCCTCGGCGCCAGCCACACCTGCTGAATGACCGGTGTGGCGCGCAGAGTGACCGGCTGCTCGAGGGTCATGCCAAACACTTCCGAGGTGCCCTCGCTGATCCGCGCGAAGGCATCGTGAATACTCGGCAGCCAGGCCTGCCCGGCGGGCGTAAGGGTCAGGCTTCGGGCATGCCTGACGAACAGCTTCTGCCCCAGACGATCCTCCAGCAGTCGAATGCGTTGACTGATCGCCGCCTGGGTCACCCCCAGCTCGTTACCGGCAGCGGTAAAGCTGAGCGTTCGGGCGGCGGATTCAAAAGCCTGTAGCCATAGTAACGGCGGCAATGCACTCATGGGAAAGCAACCTATAAGCTGAACGGGGTCTCAGGGGTCAGATTAATCGTTTGTCACTGCCAATGCGACTGCGCATCCTAGATGGGCGTTATTTAGTCAATGCCGGGAGGAAGTGATGAACAGTGCCGTTTTCGCTGAAGAGCAATACCAAGCGCCGCAAATGGGCGAATTAGCCCCCTACCAGGACGGTCCATCACTAACTGAGGCAGTGCCCACCGATGAAGGCATCCGCCTTACATGGCAGGATGGCCAGCACACCATGCTACCGCTACTTTGGCTGCGCGACCATTGCGCCTGCCCTGCCTGTCGGCACCCGCAAACCCGCGAGCGCTTGTACCTGCCGCTTGAGGATATCAGTGAAACGCCAGCAATCGAACTTGCGGGCGGACATCTCTACCTGACCTGGCAGGATGGCCACGAAAGTGCCTTCCACAGCGGATGGCTTTACCAGCGCCGCCCGGAAGCCGAGATCCCCACGGCCGTTCCATCGCTGACCCCCTGGCGGGATCAGTTCACCCCTGAGCGCATCCCCCATGCCGATTTCCTGACGCCCGACGGCGAAAAAGCCTGGCTGACGGCCATGTTGCGCGATGGTCTGGCGCTGATCACTGAAGGCCCGCTGGTTGAAGAAGAAGTCAGCCGCCTGGCGGAGCGTATCGGCCCCCAGCGGGCCACCAACTTTGGCTCGCGCTTTGATGTCCGCTCAAAGCCCAACCCCAACAATGCCGCCTATACCGCCGTCGGCCTGCCGCTGCACATCGACCTGCCCAACTGGCGTCAGCCACCGGATATTCAACTGCTCTACTGCCTGCAGAACGAGGCGAGTGGCGGTCAATCACTGTTTGCCGATGGCGCACGGGTGGTCAACGCATTACGCCAGCAGGATCCGGAAGCCCTGAAGATTCTGAGCGAAACCGCGATCGATTTTCGCTTTCAGGACGACACGCACGACATTTCAGTGCGTGAGCCGGTCATCAAACTCGATGCTGACGGCAACCTCATCGAAATGCGCCTCAACAACTGGATTCGCGACACGCTGCACCTGCCGGCGCCCAAGATGGCCGCCTGGTACCGCGCCTACCGCGTTCTATGGCAGTTGTTTCACAGCGAGGCGCACCAGATCGAGTTCACCCTACTCCCCGGCCAGATGGTGGCGTTCGATAACCGCCGTGTCCTCCATGGACGGCGCGAATTCGACCCCAACAGCGGCGCACGTCACTTGCAGGGCACCTATCTAGACCGTGACATGCTCGCTTCCAAGCTTCGTGTTCTGGCGCGTGCTGCATGAAACAGTGCATGAAGTAGCGCGTGTGAAAGCGCATGAAAAGATGCATGAGAAGCACATGACGAGCATGCATTGACAATAAACCAAGCAAGGAGATCGTATGACACATCTGAAACCTCTAGCCTCGGGCATTGCCTTTGCCAGTGCAGCGCTGTTTGCTTCAGCAGCCCACGCCGATGACCAGACCCTCGACTTTGGCGTGCCTGCCTGGCCAGGCATTACCGTCAAGACTGCCATCGCCGAGCAGCTGCTCAACCCGCTAGGCTACGAGACCACGACCCAGGAAATCGGCCTGCAGGTGATTTACCAGGGTATTGAAAGCGGCGATATCGATGCCTTCCTGGGTGCCTGGCTGCCGGCTCAGCGTGAGATGTTCAACCCGCGCAAGGAGTCCGGTGTACTGGTCGATGTGACCAACAACGTCGATGGCGCGCAAATGACCCTGGCCGTGCCGGAATACCTTTATGAAGACGGCCTGCAAAGCTTCGCCGATCTGGATGATTACCGTGACCAGCTGAATGGCGAGATTCATGGCTTTGGTGCCGGTTCAGCGGCCAGCGAAATCCTCAACAACGCCATTGATAACGACACCTGGGGACTCGGCGACTGGCAATTGGTCGACACCAGCGAAGTCGCGATGCTCTCCGCCGCCCGCGATTCGATCTCTCGTGAAGAGCCCATCGTATGGGTTGGCTGGACACCGCACTGGATGAACCTTGAGTTACCGATGCGCTATCTCGACGACGAGAAAGACCTGTTCGGCGAGAACAATGGTGAAAGCGAAGTGCTCACGCTGATGCGTTCCGGCTACGCCGACGCCAACCCCAATGTCGTGACGTTCTTTGAACAGTTCACCTTCAGCGCCGAAGAACAGAGCTGGATGATCCAGCAGTTCGGCCAGGAAGAGCGTGAACTGGACGGTGTCGCCGAGCAGTGGATCAACGAAAACGCCGAACGGGTGGAAGCCATGCTCGCCGACGTGACCACCACCGACGGCGCCCCCGCCTGGCCGGTTATCGAGAGCCAGCTTAACGAGTAACAAGCGCCGTTAACGTTGTCGAGGGAGCTACTTTTCCATCTGGTTTTCCATATGACCGCCATTGAGGGCGGGGATGCCGGAGTCGCCGGGAGTATTTCCCGGCCCTGGAAAAAGCCCCTCGCTTCAACCTGCCCCAGCACCCCGTTATTGAGTCTTTGTAGAAGGCGACTGATCAGGGGTCAGCTTTCCCCGTAAGTGTCGCCATGACGCGTCGCTGGCCGCCCTGCTCGCGATGTTCGCCGAGCCAAACCCCCTGCCATGTGCCCAGCACCAAGCGGCTATCACGCACCGCCAGTGTCAATTGAGTTCCCAACAGGCTTGCCATGACATGGGCAGGCATGTCATCCGGGCCTTCCAGCGTATGGCGGAAATAATCCAACCCCTCCGGCACCAGGCGACGCATGAAGGCGTCCATATCATGGCGAACATCCGGGTCGCTATTTTCATTGAGCGTCAGCGAGGCCGAGGTATGCAGTAGCTGCAGGTGCAAAACGCCCATCTCACATTCCGCCAGCCAGGGTAGCGCCTCGACCAGCTCGTGGGTGATAAGATGAAAGCCCCGTGGCCGCTCGGTTAGGTGAATTTCATCCTGATGCCACATAACCATCGCCTTAACATAATGAGTGAGTCACGCTATTCATTGTTATGGGCGACGCCCGAATTAGCAACCACCCGTCACCTCAGGAGCAGACAATGTTAAAACCATGGAAGGTGTTAAAACCATGGAAGGTCGTCCTTGGCAGTGCTGCCATTGCCGGTTGTACCGGCATTCCCGACGGTACTCAGCCCGTTACCGGCTTTGAGCTGGACCGCTACCTGGGCCAGTGGTATGAAATCGCCCGGCTGGATCATTCCTTTGAGGAAGGACTTCAATGCGTGACGGCGACTTACAGCCTTCGCGAGGATGACGGCGTCCGAGTGATCAACCGCGGCTACAACCCGGAGGAACAGGCCTGGGATGAAGCCGAAGGGCGCGCTTACTTTATCGACGATGACGATATCGGACGACTGAAAGTCAGTTTCTTTGGCCCCTTCTACGGTGGTTACAACATTCTGGCGCTGGATGATGACTACCAGTGGGCGCTGGTATCAGGCCCCAACCGTGATTACCTTTGGATTCTTTCGCGGACGCCGGACATGGACAGCGAGCTGGAAAACCGCCTGCGCGAGCGGGCGGCCGAGCTGGATTTTCCAACCGACGAACTGATTGATGTCGCCCATGGAGAAATATGCCCCGAGCGCTAAAGCGGCATGGCAGGCACGCGCATGGCCATTTCTTCCTGAAGGTAATCGATAAAGGCACTGATGCGCCTGGGTATATGACGACGATGCTCAAATAGCGCGTAGAAATCCGCACGCACGCCTTGCCAGCCGGGTAACAACGGCACCAGCGCGCCACTGGCAAGGTGCTCGTTGACATCCCACCAGGAACGCAGCATCACCCCATGACCTTCGAGCGCCAGGCGGGTCACCACCTCGCCGTCGTTACTGGCAAGTCGACCGCTGACTTTTACCGATTGAACATGGGCTGGCGAGCCGCAGCGCTCGAATCTCCACACTGGAAAATCACTGTCGTTTTCACGGATGACCAGGCAGCTATGCTGCGCCAGATCGGCAGGCGTGGTTAACGCAGGCATCCGTTCGAGGTAGCCGGGCGATGCGCAAAGCACGCGACGATTGACCAGGATTCGCCTGGCCACCAGGCGGGAGTCCGGCGGCTCGCCGATGCGCACCCCCACATCAAAACCGTGGTCGCTTAGATTCAGCGGGAAATTGGTCAATTCCAGCCAGCTTTCAATCGCCGGGTTCTCGACACAAAAGCCGGACAGCAACGGCGCGACATGTCGCCTGCCAAAACCAAAGGTGGCGTTTACCCGCAATCGACCACCAAGTGCCTGGCTGAACGAATCCCCGAGGCCATTTTCCAGCTCGTCGAGCTCTTCAAGAATCAGTCCCCCTCGGGCCAGATAGTGCTCACCCTCAGCCGTCAGTGTCAGGCGCCGCGTGGTTCGCGCCGCCAGCATCACGCCCAGCCGGGCTTCCAGCTGTTTTAACCGCTTGCTGACCGCCGAGAGCGAGAGACCCAACTCCCGCGCAGTAGCGGTCAAACTACCGGCCCGCGCCAACTGCTGAAAAAATGCCAAATCATCCAGGGGAGTCACTGATTCTTTACCTCAAGGCAACAATAGCTTGCATCATAGACTAATTATCTTCTTTGCTATAGGGACTACACTCACCTTACAACGACACGCTACCGCATCGTTCATTGTGCATAGCTCATAGTAAATAGCTCTAGTAAATAGCTCATTGCGCCTACCTAAACAGGAGTCACCATGGCCCACCGTATTGCAGTGATTGCCGGCGACGGCATTGGCACCGAAGTCATGCCCGAAGGCATCCGTGCGCTGGAAGCTGCCGCCAAGCGTTTTAACATCCCGCTGGAGTTCACCACCTTTGAGTTCGGCAGCTGCGACTACTATCTGGAACACGGAAGCATGTTGCCGGATGACTGGTTCGAGCAGCTGAAAGGCTTCGACGCCTTGTTTTATGGCGCGGTGGGCTGGCCCGACAAGGTGCCCGACCATATTTCCCTGTGGGGCTCGCTGTTGCAGTTCCGTCGCCGCTTTGATCAGTACATCAACCTGCGCCCGTGCAAGCTGATGCCCGGCATCAAAAGTCCGTTGGCAGGCCGCGAGCCCGGCGATATCGATTTTTACGTCGTGCGCGAAAACACCGAGGGCGAGTACTCGAGCATCGGCGGCAAAATGTTTGAGGGCACCGAGCGCGAAATCGTCCTTCAGGAAACGGTGATGAGCCGCACCGGCATTGACCGGGTCCTCAAGTACGCCTTTGACCTGGCGCAGACCCGCCCGCGTAAAAAGCTGACCTCAGCCACCAAGTCCAACGGCATCTCGATCACCATGCCCTACTGGGATGAGCGCGTGGCGGAAATGGCCAACAGCTATCCAGAGATCGCCGTGGATAAATTCCATATCGATATCCTGACTGCCAACTTTGTGCTGCACCCGGACTGGTTCGACGTGGTGGTGGGCAGCAACCTGTTCGGCGATATCCTTTCCGATTTAGGCCCCGCCTGTACCGGCACTATCGGCATTGCGCCCTCGGCCAACATCAACCCGGAAGGCAACTTCCCCAGTCTGTTTGAGCCGGTTCACGGCAGCGCACCGGATATTGCCGGCAAGGGCATCGCCAATCCCATCGGCCAGATCTGGTCCGGCGCCATGATGCTCGAACACCTGGGTTATCAAGAAGCCGGGGAAGCAATGGTCACGGCCATTGAAGCCGTACTGAGTGACGGCAATAGCCAAGCGCTCACCCGCGATATCGGCGGACAAGGCAGCACGGAAAGCCTGGGCAAGGCCATTGCCGAGCGAATTGCCGCGCCCTGACGTCGTCTTGATCACTCATTAGCATAGGCCGACACTGACGTTGCGACTGGCTGCCCGAACAAGCCCAACCGGGCAGCCAATGTATGACTTCCAACTCTTTATGTTCTACATTTTCCTGAGAGCGAGTGAAGCCTGCTTCACTCGCTCATAACAAGTTTTCAAACAACAATCAGGACAATGCTATGAAACTCGGACGCCGTCAGTTTCTTTCGGCAACGGCCACCCTGGCCGCGGTCGGTACATCACCTCAGCTTTTTGCGTGGCAGTCCTCTCCAGGCCCTACCCCGGAGCGATATCCCATCGACGCCTGGCAGGTCGAGGATCAACGCTTCAGTGATTACATGATCTTCAATAGCCCTCTGGAGCGACACTGGAGCGGAGGGCTTTGGGCAGAGGGACCCGCCTGGAACGCCATCGGTCGCTATGTGGTGTTCAGCGATATACCCCGTGCCAAGCAGATGCGTTGGGACGAAGCCACGGGGCAGGTCAGCGTTCTCAGGGACAATGTCGGGCACTCCAACGGCAACACCTTCGATCATCAGGGTCGGCTAATCGCCTGTGAACACTATCCCTCACGCGTTCTGCGCTACGAGTGGGATGGCAGCACCACGGTGCTTGCCGAGCGCTATCAAGGCAAGCCACTCAACGCCCCCAATGATGTCATTGCCCTACCGTCAGGAGGCGTGATTTTCACTGATCCCGGCTATGGTGCTCACTTCGACTATGAAGGGAAAAAACGCGACCTGGAGCTCGACACGGCGATCTATTACGTTGATGACAGCCTCGATGAACCCATCATGCTGACCGATGACATTCATAAGCCAAACGGTATCGTCATGACACCGGATGGAGAGGGATTCTACGCCAGCGACAGCGCGCCTACCCATTTCGACGAGCCCGCGCGCATCATCCGCTGGACGCTTGGCGAAGACGGCCGCAGCGTCAGCGACCGGCAAGTCATCGTGACCAGCGAAGACACGATTTTTGACGGCATGACGTGCGATGTGGATGGCAACATCTGGTCAAGTGCCAATGGTGGAGAAGGCATCGACGGCGTCGTGGTCTTCTCACCGGAAGGCACCCTGCTCGGACGTGTCTTGCTGCCCGAAGTCTGCTCGAACGTGTGTTTTGCGGGTCAGGATCGCAACCGGCTATTCATGACCGCCAGCCAGTCCGTCTACACCATTTACACGGCGACACGCGGCGCCTAGCCAGATACCTGAAAAGAAAAAAGCCTCGCCGGATGATGCCGACGAGGCTTTGTTGTGTCACAGCTGCAAGCGATTAGCTGGCCAGTTTGGCCGCGATGCCTGCGACATGCTCACCCTGGAAGCGGGCAATTTTCAGTTCGCGCTCATCCGGCTGGCGAGAACCATCACCACCGGCGATGGTGGCAGCACCGTAGGGCGTACCGCCACTTACCTTGGAAATATCGAACTGCTCTTCGATACCATAGCCAATCGGCACGATCACCATGCCGTGATGGGCCAATGTGGTCCAGGTAGACGTGATGGTCATTTCATCGCCGCCGCCGGTGCCGGTAGAGGTAAACACGCTGGCCACCTTGCCGCGCAGCGCGCCATTTGCCCAGAGCCCACCAGTCTGGTCGAAGAAGGTACGCATCTGACCGGCCATGTTGCCAAAGCGCGTGGGGGTGCCAAAGATGATGGCGTCGTAATCGGCAAGCTCCTGTGGCGTTGCTTCAGGCGTCGTGAAATCCTGCTTGCCACCGGCATTCTTGAAGGCCTCTTCCGGCATGGTTTCCGGCACGCGCTTGACGGTAACCTCCACGCCATCGACGCTCCTGGCACCCTCGGCAACGGCCGCCGCCAGCGTATCGATGTGACCATACATGGAATAGTAAAGCACCAGTACTTTCGTCATTGCTCACTCCTTTGCGCTGCGATTGATGATGTCTGAGTTGATAAACACAACATAACGCAGTAGCGCGTAGAAAAAAGCGAATGTTTTCGACCGCGAGCATCGATTTCATCGATGCTCTGCCATTTGCGCTTTCGTCGTTCGCTGACTAGCTTTTACTTCATCCCTGCATCCATGGAGAAAGGAATGACAATTTTCGAAGCGTTACGTAAAGACCATGATATTCAGCGCGACCTCCTGGCGCGCCTGGTGGAAACCCATGGCGACAGCGATGAAAGGAAGCAGCTCTATCAGCAGGTTCGCGCGGAATTGAAATTTCACGCCAATGCCGAAGAGCGCGCGCTTTACATCCCCATGATGGACGTTGACCTGACCCAGGAAAAAGCGCGCCACAGCGTGGCTGAGCACCACGAAATCGACGAAATGATCGAGCTGCTCGACGACACCGATTTCAGCGCAACCAGTTGGCTGACCCACGCCAAGAAACTCCAGCACCTGGTCACCCATCACCTGGATGAAGAAGAACACGAGGTCTTTCAGCTCGCCGGACGAGGCCTTGAAGACCCGCAGAAAACCGCGCTTGCCGAAGAATACAACGAAGAAATGCAGCGCCAGCGTTCGGCTTGACCATCGAGCAGGATCGATAACGCCCGAGTTGCACAGCAAGTGGCTCCCGGGCGTTTTTTATCGGCAATCTTTCACGATGCCACCGCGCTTTTTCATTCGAACGACGCCCAGGGTTGCCGGTCAAGCGGAAGATGGTAAAGGTAGGCCACGTTTATCAGCTTGTTGCACTGCCAATGACACAACACAACGTTACCCGGCGAAGTTCTCTCTCTGGCGCTGTTACCCGTCACGAGGTGCCAGCATGCTAGGCGAGTGGCTGGACTGGACCCTCGACGAGCAGCGCGATACGCCCCGCAAAGGCAGTTTTGCCAGTGGTCGCTTCGACATCAGCGCGCCCGGCGTTCTGCGCCTGACGCCGCACCGTCAACGGCCCGATGCGCACGCCTGTATCTTTTCAGCCGCCATTCACGGCAACGAAACCGCCCCCGTCGAACTGTTAGGTGCCTGGCTGAGCGAACTGGAAGCCGGAACGCTAACGCTCGGCGCCCCGGTGCTGGTGATTCTTGGCAATATTCCTGCTCTCAAGGCCCAGCAGCGCTTTATCCACACCAACCTCAATCGACTCTTCGAGCGCGGGCTCTCTGCCAGCGGCGACGAGCCGGACCGGGCGCGCCAGTTGATGGCCGAGGTTGATGACTTTTTCAGCGACAACGCTGCATTACCCAAGCTCCACTACGATCTCCACACGGCGATTCGCGCTAGCCTCTACCCGCGTTTTGTCGTGGAGCCCTATGGGGATAGCGACACACACAGCGAACAGTGGCAGTGGCTGGCCGCTGCCGATATGCAGGCCGTGTTGCACCAGCACCAACATAGCTGGACATTCTCCCACTACAGCAAGCATTATCACGGCGCTCAATCATTTACCTTCGAGCTGGGCCGGGTAGCGCCTTTCGGGCAGAACGACATGGCGTCGCTTACGCCGATGCAGGCCCTGCTGGGTCGGCTCAGCGAAGGCACTACGCCGGCGGAAAGTGACATTGAAGCGGTGACGTTTTTCCGCGTACGGCATGAGTTGATGCGCCACGGCGACCATTTCACGCTGTGCTTCGACGATGACACCCCCAATTTCACCCATTTTGCGCCTGGAACCTGCTTAGCCAACGACAGCCAAACCGGTGAATATCGGGTGGGCGATACCCCGCTCCACGTGGTATTTCCCAATGCCAACGTTGAAATTGGCGCGCGCGCCGCGCTCTTGGTGGTTCCCTGCGCACCACCCACAAATGCTTAAGGGATGACAACAACAATCCACTGGCGATGATCACCTGCTTGACGTTGTCTACGACTAACGTTGAGCCATTAAAAACACCAGGAGAACGTGCATCGGCCGTTTAGCCTGATAGAATCGCCCCTTTTTTCGCGCCAGCCGCCACCAACATTCACTGTTGCCGCGGCAACCCAGTATTGGAGCCAAGCACATGGCCGCTACGCCTATTCCTCTTGAAGTGCGTAATATAAAAAAACGCTTCGGCGATACGGAAGTTCTGAAAGGCCTTTCCCTACAGGCCCATAAAGGGGATGTCATCACCCTCATTGGGGCATCAGGGTCGGGTAAAAGTACCTTTTTGCGCTGCATGAACCTGCTTGAACAGCCTGACGAAGGCGACCTTTACGTGCACGGCGAAGAAATCCGCTTCAAGAACACCCGCCGTGGCCGCGAGCCCGCCGACTGGAAGCAGGTGGTGCAGATGCGCGCCAAGCTGTCGATGGTGTTTCAAAGCTTTAATTTGTGGGCACACATGACGCTGCTCGAAAACATCATCGAGGCGCCGATCCATGTACTGGGCAAACCCAAGAAAGAAGCCATCGAGCACGCCCATGCACTTCTTGAAAGGGTCGGCCTGACGGCCCGTGCGAATGCCTACCCAGCGCAGATGTCGGGTGGCCAGCAGCAGCGTGGCGCCATTGCCCGCGCGCTGGCCATGGACCCGGAGGTCATGCTGTTCGATGAACCCACCTCGGCGCTGGACCCTGAACTGGTGGGCGATGTCCTCAACGTCATGCATGGCCTGGCCGAAGAAGGCCGCACCATGGTGGTGGTCACCCATGAGATGGGCTTTGCCCGGGACGTCTCCAGCCAGGTGATTTACCTCCACGAAGGCATGGTGGAAGAAGCGGGGCCGCCTGAAGAACTGATCGGCAACCCTCAATCTCCGCGCCTGCAGCAGTTCCTGGCGCCCAAATACTGATACGCGAGGCTCACTATGCTTGATCTTCATGGTTACGGCCCGCGCTTGCTGGAAGGCGCCGGCGTAACGCTTCAGCTAGCCCTGTTATCGCTGCTTCTCGCCGTGGTACTCGGGCTTATCACCGCCAGCGCGAAGATGTCGCGCAGCTGGCTGGCCCACCGTACCGCGACGCTTTACACCACCGTTATCCGCGGCGTTCCCGACCTGGTGCTGATGATGCTGCTGTTCTTCGGCGGGCAAATCGGCGTCAACATGATCACCGACTGGCTGTACTATCAATTTGATATCGATATTTTCATTAATATCAATGAGTTTGTCGCGGGCGTCGTGACCATCGGGCTGATTTTCGGCGCCTACATGGGCGAAACCTTTCGCGGCGCCTTCATGGCGGTGGATCACGGCCAAATCGAAGCCGGCAAGGCTTACGGCATGAGCAATTCACTGGTATTCCGGCGCATCCGCTTCCCGCAAATGATGCGCCACGCCCTGCCAGGCCTGTCCAACAATTGGATGGTATTGCTAAAGACCACCGCGCTGGTCTCGGTCATCGGTCTTTCCGACATGGTCCGCGTGGCGTCCGAGGCCTCCAAGGCCACCCGCGAGCCGTTCACCTTCATGATTGTGGTGGCGCTCATTTACCTGTTGATCGCCAGCGTCTCGGAGTGGATATTTATCCGCCTGCAAAAGCGCTATGACATCGGGTACGGGGAGGCAGACTAATGGAATCCCTACTTACCTGGCTGGAAACCCAGCTCGCCGATAACAGCATTTTCACCCTGCAAACGCTGGCCCACTACGGCGAAGGCCTGACGACCACCGTTCAGCTCGTTTTCCTCTCGCTGATTATCGGGCTTATTGCGGCGGTGCCGCTCGCCATTGGTCGCGGTTCCAGGCATGCCTGGATCAAATGGCCAATCTTTGCCTACACCTACGTCTTTCGCGGCACCCCGCTACTCATCCAGCTCTACCTGATCTACTACGGTGTGGTCTTCGTTGACGGCATCCAGGAGACCTGGCTGTGGCTCATTCTGGAAGACCCTTTTGTACCGGCATTGATTGCCTTCACGCTTAATACCGCCGCCTACACGACCGAAATCTTTCGCGGTGCCATCAAGTCCACCTCGAAAGGCGAAATCGAGGCCGCGCGGGCTTACGGCATGTCCCCCGGCTTGACCATGCGTCGGATCATCATTCCCAGTGCCTTCCGGCGCGCCCTGCCCGCCTATGGCAATGAAGTGATTTTCATGCTCCACGCCAGCGCGATCGCCAGCGTGGTCACCATCATGGACCTGACCGGTGCGGCGCGCTTTGTCTATGCCCGTTACTACGCGCCCTTCGATGCCTTTTTATTCGTCGCGGCCATTTATCTGTGCCTCACCTTTGCGATTCTGTATTTCTTCCGCCATCTGGAGAAAAAACTGCTGGCCCATCTACAACCCCAAACCGGGTAGTGTGAAACAAACGTTAGTTCATACGTCGACAAAACATTGTTGTCGGCGCTAAGCTGACGAAGGTTATGTTCCTCACCACTTGGTGAATTACGTCCATCAGGAGACTCATAATGAAAAAAGTCCTAACACTTTCTCTACTTGGCCTGGCGATGGCTGCATCCAGTGCCCAGGCGCAGGATTACGAAGAAGTTCGCATCGGCGTGGATGTTCCCTACGAGCCAATGGAATACCGCACCCCTGACGGTGACCTCACTGGCTTCGATATTGATCTGGGCAACGCCCTTTGCGAAGAAATCGGCGTTAGCTGCGAATGGGTTGTTCAAGGCTGGGACGGCATCATTCCTGGCCTGCTGTCACGTAAATACGATGCCATCATGTCATCCATGACCATCAACGATGATCGTCGCGAACAGGTGCTGTTCTCAGACCCCTACATCACGCCGCCGTCTGCCTGGTTTGCCCCTGCAGGCGTCGAGTTTGACGCCGTCAACGAAGAGACGCTCACCGGCATGACCATCGGTGTACAGCGCGGCACCCTGCAGGACAACTACGTCACCGACATGTATGGCGATGTGGCGGACATCAACCGCTATGCAACCGCCGATGACATGGTGCTGGACATGGAATCCGAGCGTCTGGATATCCTGTTCCTCGACTTCCCGGTGGGCAAATCTACCCTGCTGGAAAGTGAAGAAGGCGACTACATCGTTGTCGGCGACATGCTGACCGAGCCGAAAGAATACTTCGGCGACGGTTTCGGTATTGCCTTCCGCCAGCGCGATGAAGCACTTGCCGAGCAGTTCAACGAAGCCCTTGAAACCCTTCGTGACAACGGCACCTACGACGAAATCTACGCGCGTTACTTCGACGCAGAGTAAGCAATCCCCCTCCCCAGCCTTATGGGGAGGGACTTCTTCTGTCTTATCGACTGCTAACCTATCTCCACGACCGCCTTACCTATCTCCATCACCGCCTGACCTTTCTAGCCTCCCCGACCAAGATTCATTGAGCCTTAAGTGAACCGACGCTCTATCTCTCGGTCTTTGCATTAGTAGCATTATCCATTGATAAGCCCCACTTAGCGTCATTCACAGGGAGGTACTATGGCGGTTTCAGCAAAACCCTCATCGCACTGGACAGGCTGGGCACAGTGGCTCGCTCTGTTCACCATGACGATGGACCATGTGACGCGCTATGTCATACCCGAGGGCTGGGGCCTTGAGTGGGTGGGGTCATCCGTGGGCCGTATTGCCTTCCCGCTGTTTGCCGCGATGGTCGCCTGGCACGGCCTTTTCAATACGCGTAACCCGATGCGTTACGCCCGGCGCATGCTGATTATCGGGATGATCGCGCAACTGCCTTACATGCTGATGCCGCGTGAATCCGACGCCTTCATCCTCAACATCTGCTTTACGCTGGCTACCGGCCTCGCGCTGGGGTCACTGGTACGGCTGGGGTGGCAGCACTATCAGCAGGAAAGCATTCACTTTGGCTGGCTGCTGGGCGGTGCAGCGGCAGGGGTCACCCTATGGTATCTACTCGGCTTTTGGGTCGAATATAGCCACTACGGATTGCTTTTGATTCCCTTGCTGATGTTTGCCATGCAGGCGCTGAACGACGCCGAGCGTCATTTTTCAGCGCGACTATGGGCAGGACTGGCGGCTTTTCCGGTCTTATGGATAGCAGGCCAGATGAATGCTTCCGATATGGCCAAGTCGTTTACGGTAGGCACCTGTATTGTCGTTCTGGTGCTAGCAGCAGGCGTCGCACAGCGCATACCCACCCTTCAGTGGACCATGCCCAGGCGCTTATGGCTGGCCTGGTACCCTGGTCATTTCGCCCTGATCGCGCTATGGCTCCTGATCAGTGGCCAGTTCAGCTAGTCGAATCGTCAGCCGAGGAACGGAACCGGGCCCGTTTTTTCGCTTCATCCAGCATCCACGGCTGATAGCGTCGACGCTGGGCGCGGCCTCCCATTTTGGCTTGGTACATGGCCAGGTCGGCTTGTTTCAATAACTCGTCATGCTGACAACCACAAGCTTGAAAACAGGTGTAACCAATACTTGGCGTCACATCTACCCAGTGGGTATCCAGCTTATATGCGCCCGAAAGCGCATGCTGTACCGCCTGCATATACGCTTCAGACCAGTCGTCCAGCGCCTTTGATGTAGCGGTATTGGTCAACGCCAACAGCACGAACTCATCACCGCTGAGTCGAGCGGCCATGTCGCCTGCGTGTAGACACCCCTCCAGGCGGCGCGCTACCTGAATCAGCAAGTCGTCACCGGCAGCGTGGCCAAGCGTATCGTTGATCAGTTTGAAACGGTCCAGATCCATGAACAGCAGCAGGCCACTGGCGGACTTTTCATCGGTGCAAAGCGTCTCAAGCCGCTCCATGAACATGCGCCGGTTGGGCAGGTCGGTCAGTGCATCATAGTAGGCCTGGCGGTAGATCGTCGCTTCGCGGGCAGCCATGCTGACCCGCAGTGAAATATTGTCGTGAATGATCAACCCCAGGCGTCGACTGGTGACAATCAGCAGCCCTAAAAACACCGTCATTATGATGCCCATCATGGTGTGGGTAGGCACCACGGATGTCACGAACATCCATTGCAGAGGCAGACCAATCGGCAAGATGAACAAGAGTACTATCCACCAAATCGCCGAAATCATGGTCACGCAACCGGCTGCCACACCCGACAGGATAATCGCCAGCGCCGCGATGTATTCAGGTCGCTCGGGGACAAACATGAGAAAACCGGCTGTTCCCCAAACGCACCCCGCCACAAAGACAGTGAACGCAAACCAGAATATCCATTTCGGTTGCGCTTGTGATGACGCGTCGGACTGCAGAAACAAGAAAGCCAGCCGCAAGCGAATCAGAGAGATAGCAATAATGGCGACTAGCCAGCCGATTAAAACAGCAGGAGCGACGACCTCCCACATGATGCTGACCAAAAGAAGCGCCCCTAGAATACCGGCATACACGGGCTGCCATAAATTGCTGTAGAGGATGCGCACTTTTTCACTGATCAGGCTACAGGCCTTATCAGGATCTTCACGCTCAAACCGGCGCCGTAGACCCGACAGGATCGCCGCACTCAAGGACTGTGGCATTTAAAAACATCCCCTTCATAGCATTGCCCACACATATCACCTGAGCTCAGGCGTTCGAGCCTTTTTTATTAATCGGCGACTCGATCTCTTTTTTTAGCCGATTTACGGGAACCTGGCGACAAAAGCTTGCGTTTGAACTCTGCGGCCAGTTCAGCTAGCCGAGTTTTCAGCAGGCATCCCGGCACTGGCCAGTTTTTGCGCTTCCTCCCGCATCCATGGCTGGTAGCGGCGGCGCTGCGCGCGCCCTTCCGTCTTGGCCTGGTACATGGCCAGGTCGGCTTCCTTCAGCAGTTCACCATGGTCACAGCCACTGGCCTGGAAGCAGGTGTATCCCATGCTCGGGGTCACGTCCACCGAATGGCTTTCCAACCGATAAGGCGCTGACAGGGATAACTGGACGGCCTGCATATAGTCTTCAGTCCAGTCTTCCAGGGCCTTGGGCGTGGTGGTAGGGGTCAACGCCAGCAGCACGAACTCGTCGCCGCTCAGCCGTGCGGCCATGTCGCCCTTATGGAGACAGCCTTCCAGTCGGCGCGCCACCTGAATCAGCAAATCGTCACCGGCAGCGTGACCCAGGGTATCGTTAATCAGCTTGAAACGGTCCAGATCCATGAACAGCAGCAGACCGCTGGCGTACTGATCATCGCCGCAAAGGGTTTCCAGGCGCTCGATGAACATGCGCCGATTGGGCAGATCGGTCAGCGCATCGTAGTAGGCCTGGCGGTAAATAATCGCCTCATGCTGCTTGCGCTCGCTGAAATCTTCGATCATGGCCACCCCACCGACCATCTCCTGGCGAGTACTATGCACCCCGTTGAAAAAGGCGCGCAGCGGCGTCCCTACAGAGGCTTTGGGGAGTTGATAAGTCCCCTCATAGTAACCGGTGCCCTGGTTCAAGGCGTCGCTGACCGCCCGGGCAACCGCTTTATCCGCACCTGGGGCCAGCATGCAGTAACCCATTAGCTGACCACGCTCAACGCCAAGAATCTCCAGTAGCTTGCCGTTACAGTCGGTAATGGTGCCCTGATCGTCAAAGTGCAGCACGCCAAGCGGCGACTGATCAAAAATCGACCGGTAGCGGTCCTCGCTTTCCATCAACTGCGCCTCGCGCGCCGCCATGTTGACGCGCAGCGAAATATTATCGTGGATGATGCGGCTCAAACGGCGGCTTGTCACGACGATCAACCCCAGAAATAGCGTCAGCATCGAGCCGATCAGTAACGAAAGCGACGACCCAAGCAGAAAAAACTGCACCATCAATGGCAGCATGATGGGCAGAACAAACCCAAGCGCCACCCACCAGATAGCTGAAAGCGTCGTCACCCCGCCCGCTGAGATACCGGCGACCACAATCGAAAGCGCCGCCACCTGGCCAGGGTGATCGCCGGTGAACAGTGCAAAGCTGCCCAGGCCCCATACGCTACCCGCCGAGATGGCGCCGATGCTGAACCATCGCAGCCAGCGCTGGCGCCGCTGCTCCAAGGCCGGTAAGCGTTGAAAGCGGTAGGCCAGGCCAAGACGCAAGCCTGAGACCATCACTAACAGTGCCAGCCAGCCGATTAGCTTCCAGTGCGCCACCACCGGCCAGAGCGCAGCCACCAGCAATATGCCACCCAGCACGCTGGCCAGCACAGGCGACCACAAGTTTTCATATAACAGGCGTACTTTTTCGCTGCGCAGGCTTTTCAGCGTGGCATGGTGGTCACGCTTGAAACGACTTCGCAGACCCGACGCGTTAGCCGTATTAACAGGGTGAGGCATACAAAGTCCCTTGCAAGGTGCCAAGCTGACTTTTCAGCCAGTCTTATTGATGAATCCGTCTGGCCCTTTTTAGCCGATTTTTTAATGCTTTGCGACTGAAGTCAGCGATTGGCGCGTTTGCGCATAAAAAAGCCGCCTTGAAAGGCGGCGATTAGGCTTACAGGGTTGATTCAAAACTCCACGCGACAGGCGGCGCCCCCGGCAACAGCGCCTGACAGGTACGCACTTTTTCAAGCAGTTCGGCGTGGGTGTCCGCCACGATATTGAGATGCGCCAGCTTGCGCCCGGCCCGCTCGGTCTTGTCGTAACGGTGCAGGTGGGTGTTAGACAACGCCAACAGTGCCGCACTGTCGCCCTCCTGACCGATGACGTTGACCATGCAGGTCGGTGCAATCGCCTGGGGACTGCCCAAGGGTAGCCCCTGTACCGCTCGCAGGTGGTTTTCAAACTGGCTGGTCACCGCACCGTTCATGGTCCAGTGGCCCGAATTATGAACCCGCGGCGCCATTTCATTGGCCAGCAGGCTGCCATCGCGGGTCTGGAACAGCTCCAGCGCCAGCACGCCCACGTAATCCAGTTCATCCAGCAGCGATCGAATATAGCGGTCTGCGGTTTGCTGAACGCTTTCGTCGATGTCCGGCAGCGGCGCGACCGAGTAGCGCAGAATGCCATCCACATGCTGGTTTTCCGCCATGGGGTAGAACACCACCTCGCCATCGCGGCCGCGCACCGCAATGATCGACACTTCACGCACGAAGTCGACAAAGGCTTCGACAATCAGTTGGCGGTGGCCGATCTCACGCCAGGCGTCAGCCGCCTGCTCAGGCTGTTTGAGTACCGCCTGGCCTTTACCGTCGTAACCTTCGGTGACGGACTTCGCCACTACCGGGCAGCCCAGTTCACGGGCGGCGGCTTCAAGGTGCTCGGCACTCTCGACAATACGATAGGCGGGCGTGGGAATCCCCAAACGGTCGAACAGCGCCTTCTCTTCCACGCGGTTCTGGCATACTTCAATGGCGCGGCTGCCGGGATAGACCGGCTTGTGCTGCTCAATATCGCGCACCAGCTGAACCGGCAGGTGTTCGAATTCGTAGGTCACCACATCGACCTTTTCAAGAAACGCCGCCAGGTGCTGATTGTCAGGGTCGACGATGACCTCGCCAATGCCGGCGCTGGGGTTACCGGTGGTATCCAGGAAGGTGAAACGATTACCCAGCGGGTAGCCCGCCAGGGCCAGCATGCGGCCTAGCTGACCGGCACCCAAAATGCCGATGTTATGGGCAATGACAGACTGCATCGCAGGCCTCCTTATTCGGCTTCCGGGTCGGGACGTGGGTCCGGGTTATCGAGCACTTTCTGGGTCTGTTCGGCGCGGAACGCTTCCACCGCATTGCGCACGTCGGCATCCTGCAAACCCACAATTTGTGCCGCCAGCAAGCCGGCATTGGTCGCGCCCGCTTTACCAATCGCCAGGGTGCCGACCGCAATGCCACCCGGCATCTGGGCAATGGATAGCAATGAGTCCAGCCCTTTCAGCGACTTGGATTCCACCGGCACGCCCAGCACCGGCAGCGGTGTTTGCGAGGCCACCATGCCCGGCAGATGGGCAGCACCGCCAGCGCCCGCCACAATCACCTGCAGGCCCCGCTCGGCAGCCCCCTTGGCATAGTCGAACAGCAGATCAGGCGTGCGGTGCGCCGACACGACGCGGGTTTCATAAGCCACGCCCAAACGCTCCAGCATGGAAACAGCGTGTTCCATGACCGGCCAGTCCGATTTTGACCCCATAATCACACCCACTTTGGGTGCGCTGTTCGACGACATGCCATCACTCCTAGGCCCGTGGCCTTATCCATACGCTCAATATACCGTGCCTCACACGAGAGGACAGACGAAAAAATAAGGGGTTAGTCTACCAGAGC
Organism: Vreelandella janggokensis; assembly: GCF_031451615.1. Taxonomy (NCBI): domain Bacteria; kingdom Pseudomonadati; phylum Pseudomonadota; class Gammaproteobacteria; order Oceanospirillales; family Halomonadaceae; genus Vreelandella; species Vreelandella janggokensis. The sequence continues at coordinate 68,604 of NZ_JARWAJ010000003.1, forward strand.
CAAGCCCCTTGCGGGGGGCCTTCCGCGCCATGAAATTTTCATCAAAAAAGGTATTGAAATGCCCCCCGGTTGGCGGCATTGTGTCCTTGTCACTTCAGACTGATGGAGCCTCATGAGTACGGCACGCTCAATTGCACACGCGGATCTGCACGACCCTCCGCGAAGCAGCCCTGACCTCGATGTCAGGGAACTCGAAAGACGTACGCGCTTGATGCGCATTATCACGCGTCTGATTGCGGTATCAGACATGGGAAGCCGTGAAATCGCCCGCCGAGCGGGGCTACCCGTTCAGAAGGTCAGCGACCTGCTCGCTGGAAAGCTTGAGCACCTTAACGTGGATGAACTTCACGTTTTGCGTCGCACGCTGGAAGTGGAGGCGCCATAGCGAACAGATCCTCTACGCCTCCTATTGGATGTTTTTCTCTCGCTATATCGGCCGCCCTTGAAGCGGCCGTTTTTGTATCCGCTTCATGCAACGGCCTCAGGGCCCAATCAGCACGCCGCCGAATGCCACCACGATCACGACCGCCCAGGCAGGCAGCTTCCACACACTCAACAGCAGAAAGCCGGTGAGCGCCAGCGCAAACTCGGGAGCGCCAACAATCGCACTCGTCCATACCGGATCATAGAGCGCCGCCCCCAGAATACCGACTACCGCTGCATTGGCACCGCGCATCAGCGCCTGAGCCCACTGCCACTGACGAAAGCGGTTCCAGAACGGCAGTACCCCCACCAACAGCAAGAACCCCGGCAGGAAAATCGCCAGCAACGCAAGCGTCGCGGTCAGCAAGCTACCGCCTGACGGTATCAGCGCGCCCAGGTAAGCCGAAAAGGTAAACAGTGGCCCCGGAATCGCCTGGGCCGCACCGTAACCGGTCAAGAACGCGTCGGCGGAAAGCCAGCCCGACTGCACCACCTCGGCTTCAAGCAGCGGCAACACCACGTGACCACCGCCGAACACCAGCGCGCCTGAACGGTAAAAGGCATCGGTGATATCCAGCCAGATCGCCATGCCGGCCAGCAGGGGCAGTAACACCAGCAGCCCGCCGAACAGCACGAGGGCGATGATGCCGACCAGGCGCGACACCGGGAAATGCAGCGGATCACTTTCAGCAGCCGCGGCCACGCCCCGGCATAGCAACAGCCCGGCGACGCCACCCAGCACAATGGCACTTACCTGCCCCAACGGCCCGCTGATGGCCACCACGGCAAATACGGCGGCCAGGGCGATACCCGCGCGGGTAGGATCCGGGCATAGATTGCGTGCCATGCCCCACACCGCATGGGCAACAATGGCCACGGCGACGACCTTCAAGCCGTGAATAATGCCGCTGGCAATCGGCCCCTCCAGCACCGCAGCGCCAAAGGCGAACAGCACCAACACAATGGCCGACGGCAGGGTAAACGCCAGCCATGCCATGGCAGCGCCCCAGGGGCCCGCCCGCATCAGCCCCAGGGCAAAGCCCACCTGGCTGCTGGCCGGGCCAGGTAGAAACTGACACAGCGCCACCAGATCCGCGTAGGCGCTTTCCGTCAGCCACTTCCGGCGCGCGACAAACTCGGTGCGGAAGTAACCCAGATGCGCCACCGGCCCGCCAAAGGAGGTGAGCCCGAGCAGCAGAAACGCCTTAAAGACTTCGCTGACGCGTGACGTCTTGGAGTTCCCTTGCGTCGCCATTGAAACGTTTCCTTTACGCCAATAAAAACGCCAGGTTATCCCTGGCGTTTGACATGCAGATGACAGCGCTAGACTTACTCTTCGTTGTCGGTGACCGCGCCAGTGCTGGCGGAACTGACCAGTCGCGCGTACTTGGCCAGCACGCCACGGCGGTAACGCGGTGTCGGCTGACGCCAGGCGGCACGGCGGCGAATCAATTCGTCGTCGGAAACCGCCACTTCAATGGTGTCGGCCACCGCGTCGATGGTGATGGTGTCGCCGTCTTCCACCAGTGCCAGCGGGCCGCCCTCGAACGCCTCGGGGGACACGTGGCCCACGACGAAGCCGTGGCTGCCGCCGGAGAAGCGGCCGTCGGTAATCAACGCCACGTCGCTGCCCAGCCCACGGCCCATGATGGCCGACGTCGGCGTGAGCATTTCGCGCATGCCGGGGCCGCCCTTGGGGCCTTCGTAGCGAATCACTATCACGTCACCGGCGACCACCGTGCCATCGTTGATGCGCGCCTGGGCTTCCTCTTCAGAACCGAACACTCGTGCCGAACCGCTGAACCGCGTGCCTTCCTTGCCGGTAATCTTGGCCACCGCGCCTTCCGGGGCCAGGTTGCCGTGGAGAATACGCAGATGGCTTTCGGCCTTGATGGGGTTACCCAGCGGGGCGATGATTTTCTGGTCCAGCGGGTACGGTTCAACGTCGGCGAGGTTCTCGGCCAGCGTCTTGCCGGTGACTGTCAGGCAGTCGCCGTGCAGCAGGCCTGCGTCGAGCAGGATCTTCATCAGCGGCTGAATACCGCCAATCGCCACCAGCTCGCTCATCATGTAGTGGCCGCTGGGGCGCAGGTCAGCCACGACCGGCACGCGCTTGCCGATCTCGGTGAAGTCCTTGAGCGACAGTTCGACGCCAATGGTGCGCGCCATGGCCACCAGGTGAAGCACGGCGTTGGTCGAGCCGCCCAGGGCAATGACCACGGTCACGGCGTTTTCAAATGCCTCGCGGGTCATGATATCGGAAGGTTTGATGTCGTTGGCCAGCAGCGCCAGCACGGCTTCGCCCGCCGCTTCGCAGTCGTCGCGCTTGTCGCGGGAGATGGCGTTCTGTGCCGAGCTGCCTGGCAGGCTCATGCCCAGGGCTTCAATCGCCGAGGCCATGGTGTTGGCGGTGTACATGCCGCCGCAGGAACCCGGGCCGGGAATCGCCGTTTCCTCGATGTTCTTGAGTTCGATCAGGTCGATATCGCCGCGGGAGTGCGCGCCCATGGCCTCGAAGACCGACACGATATCGGTATGCCCTTCGCCGGGCATGATGGTGCCGCCATAAACAAACACGCTGGGGCGATTGAGCCGCGCCAGGCCCATCACACAGCCAGGCATGTTCTTGTCGCAGCCGCCAATCGCCACCAGGCCGTCAAAGCCTTCGCAGCCCGCCACGGTCTCGATGGAATCGGCGATCACCTCGCGGGACACCAGCGAGTACTTCATGCCCTCGGTACCATTGGCGATGCCATCGGAAATGGTGATGGTGTTGAAGATCACACCCTTGCCACCCGCCGCGTCCGCGCCGTCACGGGCATGTTCGGCCAGCTCGCCAATGTGGCTGTTGCAGGGGGTCACCATGCTCCAGGTCGAGGCAACGCCGACCTGGGGCTTTTTGAAATCGTCGTCGTTAAAACCCACCGCGCGCAGCATGGCGCGGCTGGCGGCTTTACCTGGGCCATCGACCACAGAGGAAGAATGACGGCGGGAATTTTGTGATGACTCGGTCATGGGGATAGATCTCTCAGCTTTGTTCACGGTATCGGCATAGCTTGGCGATGCCATCACTTTCGCGCAAGGCTAAAAAGGACATAAGTTCATTATCCTATGCCCATTATTGCCAGGAGCGAGCATCATGAGGCAGATCACCGCGCGGATCGTAGGCTTCTAATTAATCACTTTCGTTTAGACCTGAGTATTGAGCGCAGGCAGTACAATCATCCCACCACGCCAGCTTGTAACGCTTTAACATACCGAAGAAGGTCATCGGCGCGGCCTTCGCTCACCAATTGCTCAGGCGTTTTATAATCAAAGGCACCGATAGGCTCATTTCGGAACCAAAACAACGCATCGTGGAAGTCGCCATTAATATCAGCCGCCGCACCTAATACCCGAAGTGCATCACGCAGAAAGCGTTGGAGCTTCTCCGCGCCCTGCGCCCTGGAGATAGTCGTGCGATGCACGTGCGCGTGACTGGCCAACGTTTGAATATCCATGCTCAGCGCGCTGGCAAACAGCTTAGGATTGATGAGCGGCTGGCGCTCTTCTCGAGCGACGCCTTTCAAGTCAGCAAGAAATCGCGCGAAGGAGTCTGGTGCTTGATAGCCCATCGGTTCGCTATGTGATTCTTCTATTGCCGTCGCCATGACAAGCCTCCTGCTGCGCTTATGCAACCAAAAAACAACATATATTCATCATAGCAGTTAAAAACCAAGATGCTAACGCATTGAGCTTTGGACAACCACTTATGGCACCATACGCTTAGCTCCCACCACTGCCGTGAAGGAACACCGCCGCATGTCTGCCAATCCGTCGCTCCTCGATACATCGCCGTTAACGCCAGGATTCATGGTGGTGCATGGCAATCGCCTGGAAGATTTGCGCGGGCTGGCGGTGGAATGGATGCGCCTGCACCCGCTGGGGCCGCTGGAGAACGAAACCATTCTGGTGCAGAGCAACGGCATCGGGCAGTGGCTGAAGCTGGCGCTGGCGGAAGACCCGCACAACGGTGGCGCGGGGATTGCCGCGGCGCTGGACGTGATGCTGCCCGCGCGGTTCCTGTGGCAGGCCTACCGCACGGTGCTGACTCACGTATCGAACAACGAAGACGCCGTGCCAGAAACCTCGCCGTTCGATAAATCGCGCCTGGTCTGGCGGCTGTTACGTCTGCTGCCCACCCTGGCCGAGCAGGACGTGTTTGCCCCGCTGGCGCAGTTTCTGGAAGTCGACCGCGACCAGCGCAAGCACTACCAGCTGGCCGAGCGGCTGGCGGACCTGTTCGACCAGTATCAGGTCTACCGCGCCGACTGGCTGGACGCCTGGGCCAACGGCGACGACGTGCTGATCACCGCCCGGGGCGAGTCCCGCCCGCTGGAAGACCACCAGCGCTGGCAGCCCGCCCTGTGGCGCATTCTGCGCGACGACGTGGCCGCCACCCAGGGCGATGCGGGCCTCGACAGCAGCCGCGCCCAGGTGCATCGGCGCTTTTTGAAGGCCACCGAGCAATTGGACGGCCAGACCTGCCCGCCGGGCCTGCCCCGGCGGCTGATCATTTTCGGCATCTCGTCGCTGCCCCAGCAGACGCTGGAAGCCCTGGCGGCGCTCTCGCGCTGCTGCCAGGTGGTGCTCTGCGTGCACAACCCCTGCCAGTTCTACTGGGCGGATATCATCGAGCACAAGGACCTGCTGCGCGCCAGCCGCTACCGCCAGCGGCGCAAGACCGGCATGCCCGAAGCGCTGGACGTACTGGGCACCGGCGACGCCGACGATGCCCTGCACCTGCACGCCCAGCCGCTGCTTGCCGCCTGGGGCAAGCAGGGCCGCGACTACCTGCGCCTGCTGGACGAGCACGACGACACCGGCGACTACCAGACCCTGTTCGAGCAGCAGGCGCTGCGCATCGACATGTTCGAGCCGTTCTCCGGCGAGCGCGGCTGCCTGCTCAGCCAGTTGCAGGACGACATCCGCGAGTTGCGCCCGGTGGCCGAAACCCAGACCCACTGGCCCGCCCTCGACCCGGCGGATGACTCCCTGGTGTTTCATATCGCCCACGGCCCCCAGCGGGAGGTCGAGATTCTCCACGACCAGCTGCTCGCCGCGTTCAGCGCCGACCCCGACCTGCGCCCGCGGGACATCATCGTCATGGTGCCGGATATCGACCGCTACGCGCCGCACATCGACGCGGTATTCGGCCAGCTTCAAGGCGACGACCCGCGCTTCATCCCCTACACGCTTTCCGACCAGGCCAGCCGCCATCGACTGCCGATGATGATCGCGCTGGAAAAGCTGCTGCGCCTGCCGGAGCTGCGCCTGTCCGTCAGCGACCTGCTGGACCTGCTCGACGTGCCCGCCCTGCGCCAGCGCTTCGGGCTGGAAGAACGCGACCTGCCGGTGCTGGAGCGCTGGATGGAAGGTGCGGGGATTCGCTGGGGGCTCAACGCCAAACAGCGCGAAACCCTGGAACTGCCCGGCGGGCTCAGCCAGAACACCTGGGCCTTTGGCCTGCGCCGCCTGCTGCTGGGGTATACGGTAGGTGAAGGTAATGCCTGGCAGGGCATCGAGCCGTTCGACGACATCGGCGGGCTGGAAGCGGGCCTTGCTGGCCCCTTGGCGACGCTGCTGGAAAAGCTCGAAGCCACCTGGGAGACCTTTCGCCAGCCCACCGATGCCGCCAGTTGGGTCGAGCGGCTGCGCACCCTGCTGGAAACCTTCTTCCTGACCGACGACGCCCAGGAAAGCGTGATGCTTACCAAGCTGGAAAACGGCCTGCAGCAAATCCTCGAAAGCAGCCGCGAAGCCCAGCTGGCGGACCCGCTGCCGCTTTCCATGGTGCGCGAACACTGGCTGGCGCAGATCGACGAGCACAGCCTTTCCCAGCGCTTTCTGGCCGGGGCGGTGAACTTCGCCACGCTGATGCCCATGCGCGCCATCCCCTTCAAGCGCGTGTGCCTGCTGGGCATGAACGACGGCGAATACCCCCGCTCCCAGCCGCCGCTGGACTTTGACCTGATGGGCAGCGACTACCGCCCCGGCGACCGCTCACGCCGGGAAGACGACCGCTACCTGTTTCTCGAAGCGCTGCTCTCCGCCCGGGACCAGCTCTACATCAGCTGGGTCGGTCGCAGCCAGATCGACAACACGCCGCTGCCGCCCTCGGTGCTGGTCGGCCAGCTGCGCGACCACCTGGCTGCTGGCTGGCACTTTGAACACGGCGCCCCGCTGCTCGACGCACTGACCACCGAACACCCGCTGCAACCGTTCAGCCGCGCGTATTTCCAGGATGGCGACGACGCTGGGCGACTGTTTACCTATGTTCATGAATGGCGTGGGGCCCATGTATGGCGAGATGAGCACGCGCCGCGTGCCCCCCAGGCCGCCAAAGCGCCGTTACCCAAGCCGGAAAACGCGCCCTCCAGCCTTAATCTCGGCCAACTGGGCGGCTTTCTGCGCGAACCGGTGCGGACGTTCTTCAATACCCGGCTAGGGGTGTATTTCGAGCAGGAAGCCATTGCCGAGCTGGACGCCGAACCCTTCGCCCTGGACGGTCTGCAGAACTGGCAGCTGCAGGACCGGCTCATCGCCGCCCAGCGCCACGCGGTGGACAACGGCGAGCCACGCCTGGAAGCCCTCGACGCCCAGCTTGAACGCTTCCAGGGCCAGGGTGTGCTCGCCATGGGGGCCTTTGGCGAGCGCATGCGCAACGCCCTGGCCGAGCCCATGGACGACCTGTTCAGCGCCTACCAGGACGCACTGGACCAGTGGCCCATCGCCTTACCCGCGCCGGAGCCGGTTCGCGTAGAAAGCGCTGACGGCATCGTGCTGGAAGACTGGCTGAACGAACTGCGCCAGAACGAGGCCGGCGACCGCTGCCGCCTGCTGCTGCTCAGCAGCAGCCTGATCAGCCAGGGCAGCGGGCGCGGCCAGTACCGCTGGACCCATCTGCTGCGCCCCTGGGTCGCCCATCTGGCGGGCAACCTCAGCGGCCCGATGACCACCCAGCTACTTTCCAAGGCGGGCAACATCACGCTGGACCCCATCGCCGCCGACACCGCCCGCGCCCACATGGACACCCAGATGAACGCCTGGCAAGCAGGCCTTGAAGCCCCGCTGCCACTGGCCCCCCAGGCCGCCTTTGCCTGGTTGACCAAGCTAGGCACGCCGGAGATCGCCGAAGAAAAAGGCCGGGAAAGCGACGCCTACGCCGCCGCCGAAGGCGCCTATGACGGCGGCCGCTTCCAGACCGGCGAAGTCGCCCAAAGCGCCTACCTCGGCCACCAGTGGCCGCGCTTCGAACGGCTGTTCAACGACCAAACCCAACACGGCCACCGTTTTGCTACGCTCACCGAGGCGCTCTACGCCCCGCTGTTTTATGCGGTAAAGGGTTAGACTCGATACAGTGCTAGACTTTAACAACAGGCTCAAAGGAAAGGAGAGGCCTCCATGCGACTCACTCAATCACAGCGCTCCACAATCGTCTCTGGTGTCCGTGAGTTCATTGGGCCTTCCGTCAACGTCCACGTATTTGGCTCGCGTCTGGACGACACAAAGCGAGGCGGTGATATCGACCTTCTGCTGATCTCCAGGACAGCGATTCCTCTGCTTGCCTCAGCCGAGCTCAAAATGGCGCTGGAGGAGCGGCTACAACTCCCTGTGGATATCGTGACCTACGTATCGACGGATGAGCCAACACCCTTCCAGGCGATAGCCTTGGGTCAGTCGACGCCAATTGATGGTGAGGAAGCAGCATGAGCCAAGATTTCTCCACCGAGTTTGACAGTATCTTCTTATGAGCCAGCCCGCACCACTCGATCCATTACGTCTCCCCCTCCACGGCAGCAGGCTAATAGAAGCCAGCGCGGGCACCGGCAAAACTTTCACCATCGCGCTGCTTTACGTGCGCCTGGTACTGGGCGGCCAACACAGCGACGACGACACCGCCTTTGTGCGCCCGCTCACGCCGCCGGAAATCCTCGTGGTCACCTTCACCAACGCCGCCACCCAGGAACTGCGCGAACGCATCCGCAACCGGCTGGTAGAAGCCGCCGGGGTGTTTCGGGTTGACACCGCCGACGAGGGAGCTGATTCACTGCTCCTCCAGCTCCGCGACCAATACGACCCGGCCACCTGGCCCGCCTGCGCCCGCCGCCTGGAACTGGCCGCCGAATGGATGGATGAAGCCGCCGTCTCCACCATCCACAGCTGGTGCTACCGCATGCTGCGCGAACACGCCTTCGACAGCGGCAGCCTGTTCTCCCTCGACCTGGAAAACGACCAGCACGAACTGGAACAGGAAGTCGTACGCGACTACTGGCGCACCTTCTACTACCCGCTGGATGCGGAGGCACTCGGCCACATTACCCGCTACTGGAAATCCCCCGGCGAACTGCACGCCCAGGTCGCCCGGCTGCTGCCCGAAAGCGAGGCCCTCGGCAGCCAGCGCCCCGACCCGGCGGAGACCCTGAGCACCGCCGAGGCCGAACGCCAGGCAACGCTGAGCACCCTGAAAGCCCCCTGGCCCGCCTGGCTGGATGAACTCGGCCCCGCCCTTGAAGACGCCGCCAAGCGCAAGGCCTTCAAAGGCCAAAGCTTCAACGCCAAAAGCCGCGCCAACTGGCTGGGCGCGCTGCGCGAATGGAGCGAAAGCGACCTGGAACGCCCCGCGCTGACGCCCGCCGCCTGGAAACGCCTCACCCCGGACGGCATGGCCGAGATCTGGAAAGACGGCGCGCCGCCCTGCCCGGCGGCCTGGGAAGCGCTGGCCGAGCTGCCCGAAGCGCTCAAGGCCCTGCCGGAACCGCGCAACGACCTGCTGATTCACGCCGTGCAATGGTGCAAGGTGCGCCTGGAACGCGAGCAGGAACGCCGCGCCGAAATGGGCCCCAACGACCTTCTCACCCACCTGGACCGCGCCCTGCAAGGCCCCAACCGCCAAGCCCTGGCCGCGCAGATTCTGCGCCAGTTCCCCGTGGCGCTGATCGACGAGTTCCAGGACACCGACCCCATTCAGTACCGCATCTTCAACGCGGTATTCGAGGTCGCCAAGCCCCGTCGCGACGCCGCCATCCTGCTGATCGGCGACCCCAAGCAGGCCATCTACGCGTTTCGCGGCGCGGATATCTTCACCTACCTGCAGGCCCGCCAGGATACCGCCGGCCGCCACGTCACGCTGGGCACCAACTTCCGTTCCAGCCGCGCCATGGTCGAGGCCGTCAACCACTGTTTTACTTACGCCGACCGGCAGCCCGCCGGGGCGTTTCTGTTCCGCGAAGAAGGCGGCGATAATCCGCTGCCCTTCCAGCCCGTGACCGCCAAAGGCCGCGACGAACAGCTGGTACACCAAGGCCAACCGCTGCCCGCGATGACGCTGTGGCCACTTGAAAGCGACGAACCGCTCTCCAAGACCGCCTACCAGACCGAAATGGCCGAGCGCTGCGCCTCGTACATAACGGAACTGCTCGAGGCAGGCCAGCAGGCAAAAAGCGGCTTTCAAGACGGCGACGCGCTTACACCGCTCAAGCCATCCGACATGGCGGTGCTGGTCAACGGCCTGCAGGAAGCCCGCGCGATTCGTCTAGCGCTGGCCAGCCGTGGGGTCAAAAGCGTCTACCTTTCCGACCACGACAAGGTCTTCAGCTCGCCCATGGCCGCCCAGGTAGAACGCTGGCTGCGTGCCTGCGCCGAGCCGCTGGCCAGCTCCCGCCAGGCCGAAGCCCACCTGCGTGCAGCATTAGCCACCCCGGTACTGGGCCTGACGCTCGCCGACCTGGACCACCTGCAGCAAAGCGAGCTGGCCTGGGAAGAACGCGTGGAGCAGTTCAGCCTCTACCACCGGCTGTGGCAGCGCCAGGGCGTGCTGCCGCTGGTGCGCCGCATGATGGTGGATTTCGACATTCCCGCCCGCCTGCTGGCGGAGTTCGAGGACGGTGAGCGCTTGCTAACCGACCTGCTGCATCTGGGCGAACTGCTCCAGCAGGCCAGCCAGGAGCTGGACGGCGAACACGCGCTGATCCGCTTTCTGTATGACGCCATCGCCGACCCGGACAGCCACGGCGACAGCCACAAGCTGCGCCTGGAAAGCGACGCCGATCTGGTCAAGGTGGTGACCATCCACAAATCCAAGGGGCTCGAGTACCCGCTGGTGTTTCTGCCGTTTATCGCCAACCACCGGCCAGTAAAAACCGGCGACGTACCGCTGCGCTGGCATGACGCCCACGGCAACCTGCAACTCAGCCTGGACGCCGACGAGGCCACGCTTGCCACCGCCGACCGCGAACGCCTGGGCGAAGACCTGCGCAAGCTCTACGTCGCGCTGACTCGCGCCCGTCACGCCACTTGGCTGGGTCTCGCCCCGCTCAAGGGCATTGAGGACAGCGCCATCGGCCACCTGATCAACGGCGGCGAAGCCATGGCGACGGAAGCGCTCAGCGAAAAACTCGCCAACCTGGCCGCAGGCAGCGATATCCACGTTGACGAACCGCCCGCGCCCACCGCCCAGCGGCTAACGCCCCCCAAGGACACCGCCGCGCTAGGCCACGCCCGCACGCCGCTGCGCCCAGCCAAAGAACACTGGTGGATTGCCAGCTACTCGGCGCTGCGGCTTTCCGGCACGCTGACCGCCCCGGTCACCACACCGCTGGAACCCACCACCGCCCAGGAAGCCACGGCGTTCGAGGTGCTGGACGAACCCCAGGATCTCAGCCAGCCGGAAGCGTTTCATCTGCATAAATTCCCGAGAGGCCCCGGCCCCGGCACCTTCCTGCACGGGCTGCTGGAATGGGCGGGCAGGCAAGGCTTCGACGCCGCCGCGAGCGACGCTGAAAGCCTCGACGATATGCTTTGGCGGCGGGTGCAGCTACGCGGCTGGCAGCAGTGGCAGGAGCCGCTTGCCGGCTGGCTGACCGCACTGCTCACCACCCCGCTGCCGCTGGCCTCTCAGCAGAGTGTGGCGCTCACCGAGCTTGGCAGTTACCAGGTCGAGCTGGAGTTCTGGCTGGCCGCCAAACAGGTGAATACCCAGGCAATCGACGCGCTGGTTAGCAAGCACTTACTGCCGGGATACGAGCGACCCGCGCTGGATGCCGACACCCTGAACGGCATGCTCAAGGGCTTTATTGATCTGGCCTTTGAGCACCAGGGGCGCTTTTACGTGCTCGATTGGAAATCCAACTACCTGGGGCCCGACGACAGCGCCTACGAACCGGACGCCCTGCGTCACGCGCTGCTCGCCAAGCGCTACGACCTGCAGGCCGCGCTTTACCTGCTGGCGATGCACCGACTGCTCAAGGCGCGCCTGCCCCACTACGACCCACACCAGCACCTGGGCGGCTCGATGACGGTCTTTCTGCGCGGCAGCCGCAGTCCAGGGCGCGGCGTGTATACCGAAGCCGCCCCCGTGGCATTGATCGAAGCACTGGATGGCCTATTTACAGGTACGGCACAGGAGGCCACCGCATGAGCGGCTCACCACACGACCACCACACGCCCGACCTGTTCGGTGACGCCCCCGAAGCCGAACAGCCAGGCACTCCAGCGCAAGTGAACGCTCACCCAGCGCTAAGCGATACGGTGGAGCTAACGGCGCTATGCGAGCGCTGGGTCGCCCGAGGCTGGCTGCGGGACCTGGACCGCGCCCTGGTGCGCTTCCTCGCCACGGAAGCGCCGGTCGCTCCGCCGCTGCTATTGCTAGGCGCAGCGCTGGCCAGCCACCAGCTCGGCCGCGGCCACGTGTGCCTGGATCTCAAGGCCACGCTCAACGCCCCGGACTTCGCGCTTTCGCTCCCCCCGGAAGGCGACGACTTAACCGACCCGCCGCCGCTGCCCAGCGACGTGCTGGCAACGCTCACCCTTACCGACTGGCAAGCCGCGCTTGAGCACCCCACGCTGATCAGCCAAGGCCCCGGCAACACCCCGCTAGTGCGTAGCGACAGCGAACACACCACCCGCCTCTACTTGCGCCGCTACTGGCAATACGAGCAAACCCTGCACCAGGAAATCGCCAACCGACTCACCAAGAAGGATGGCGATGAGCCCGATAGCACCTGTAGGAGCCCGAGTCATTGGTGGTCCGACACATCGGCGATTGATTCAGGCACCGAGCCAAATACCGTTCGGAACCATCCCGATCTACTCCCCAACGCCCTAAATGTTCTATTCAAAAAAACCACCACCCTAGACTGGCAAAAAACCGCCTGCGCCCTAGCCGCCCGCAACCGCTTCGGGGTGATTACCGGCGGCCCCGGCACCGGCAAAACCACCACCGTGGTACGCCTGCTCGCCCTGCTGCAAACCCTGCAGCTGGCCCAATCACCCACGCAACCGCTGCGCATTCGCCTGGCCGCGCCCACCGGCAAAGCCGCCGCCCGGCTGAATGAATCCATCGCCGGGCAGGTAAGCCTGCTGCCAATCGAAGCGTTGGCCGACTTGTGCGATGACGCCGTCACTGAGCAGCTAAAATCCTCGATCCCCACCGAGGTGACCACGCTTCACCGATTGTTAGGCGCACGCCCCGACACCCGCCACTTCCGCCACAACGCCGCCAACCCGCTGGCGTTGGACGTGCTGGTGATCGACGAAGCCTCGATGGTAGATATCGAAATGATGACCGCCGTGCTCAGCGCCCTGCCCGCCCAGGCGCAGCTGGTGCTGCTGGGCGATAAAGACCAGCTGGCCTCGGTGGAAGCCGGTGCCGTGCTCGGCGACCTGTGCCGACGCGCCGAGGCTGCACACTACACCCCGGAAACCGCCCAGTGGCTGGAAAACGCCACCGGCCAGCCGCTGCCCGAGCACTACAAAGCCCCCAACGGCCTGCCCCTCGACCAGGCGATTACCATGCTGCGGGTCAGCCACCGCTTCAACGCCGCCAGCGGCATCGGCCAACTGGCCCAGGCGATCAACCAGCCAAGCCACACCCAAAGCGAACGGGAAAAGCACCAGGCGGTGCATGACGTACTGCGCCACGGCTACCCAGACCTGCACCACCTGGTGCTGGGCAGTAACGCCGAAAGCCGCGAGGAAGACACCGCGCTGGATAAGCTGGTGATTCACGGCAGCCCCGATGCGTTTCCGAACGCAGGCGAAGGCCGCACCGACCACGAAGGCGCGCCCATCGCCCCGCCCACTGGCTACCGCCATTATCTGAACATGCTAAAAGCGCAGCGCCCGCAGGGGCTGGCGTTTGAGGAAGATAAAGAGGCGTATAACGACTGGGCCAGCGCGGTACTCAGCGCCTACAGCCACTTTCAGCTGCTATGCGCTCTACGCAAAGGCCCCTGGGGGGTAGAAGGCCTGAACCTGCGCATCGCCAAAACGTTGCGCAGCGAAAAACTGCTGTTCGGCAGCGACCACATGCTAGAAAAAGGCTGGTATGAAGGCCGCCCGGTGCTGGTGACCCAGAACGACTACGGCCTGAAACTGATGAACGGCGATATCGGTATTACCCTGGCGGTGCCGGACCCGCGCACGCCGGGTAAATCATTACTCCGCGTCGCCTTCCCCACCAGCGACCCGGAAAAACCCATCAACTGGGTGCTGCCTTCCCGCCTGCACGCGGTAGAAACCGTGTTCGCGATGACGGTACACAAATCCCAGGGCTCGGAATTCCTGCACACCGCCCTGCTGCTACCACCCACATCCAACCCAATCCTCACCCGCGAGCTGGTCTACACCGGCATCACCCGCGCCCGCGAATGGCTGACGCTGATCGAAGCCAAACGGGGGATTTTGAATGACGCGGTGACTAGGGAGGTTATGAGGGTGAGTGGATTGGAAACCAAGGGAGTAACACTAAGCAATTAAGCTATTAAAACCTTCGTATAAACTCACAGCATCACCCGCTCTCGCGAATTGCTAAAAGCATTTTAGTCCAAGAGCAGGATGGTGAATGAGGCAGTGGTTAGAGATGTGTCAGGCACTTAACATCACTGTACAAACGGTCGATGACTAATTCATACATGAGCCTTTATGCATTTCTCAACAACGTCTTTCGACACATTTACTCACATTTCGTAAAATAAAGAAGGCTACATTCACCAGCTACAAACTTTCTCGCCATGAACCTAAGACGCAAGGCCTGTTAATAATAATTATCAACATTTAATTTATTTCACTTCACTATGACTCATCCTATATAAAAATTTGTTACTAGGCACATATTCTTTCCGTTGCATCAAATTGATAATTTTCACGTTCTCACCATGCTTCAAATACTTGTAAGTAAAGTACCTAGCCACCTTATCTTCATGTGTGGATAAAATAATTTGATTCTCACAGAAGTCATTTCTTAGAACCTCAACTAATGAAGACATATTAATATCATCCATGGTCTGTACAGGATCATCAATTAGAATGCTAGAAAACCTATTGGCATAAACCTTATGTAGAGCTAAAGTCAAAGCGATGACTACTGCAGATATCTGACCAGAACTCATGGTATTGAGAATGTCATGATCACTTTCCCAATTCGAAACCAATCTAACATTCTTCAATTCGTCATCGCCTGTAGGATCTTTGATAAAGATTCCGTGGCCGAGCCCAGCCTGATGGGACTGAAGGATTTTTCCAGAATAAATATAGAAAGGGATCTCAATATCAGTGATCAGTTTCTTTCTATACTGCTTAATCTTACTTTTCACAATTTGAATAAGCTTAAATACATCACCCTCAGCGCGCTCTAATAGTTCACTTTTCCTTGAAAGTTTGACGAGCTCTTCGGACACCTCTAGCAGGGAACTAAAATAGAGATTTTTTATGTAACTCTCTTTCTTATCAAGCTGGTCAATGCTCACTAGATCTAGCTTGTCATATTTACTTTTGAAGTAATCCCTATATATTCTATCGAATGTATTGGAGCCATTAGCCTCATAATAGCCATCTGGAGCTTCACCAATTGCTGAACGAATTCGTTCGCAAAGAGAATCGGTAGCCACTGAAATGTTATGACGCCCACCTTCAGAGGGAAAGGAAGTAGCGAGTAAGTCTTCATACTCAATATTTTCAAACTTTAGCCAAAGCTGGAGTTTTTCAAAGCGATCTTTCATTTTTAGTGCTTTAGAAAGATAAAGCAAATCTTCTTGAGCTGGAGCTAGTGTTTTCTCCAGGTATGCGGCACACGCATCGGCTAAGGGGATGAGGTGTGAGTTATTGAAAGTATCTCTAGTGGTCACCAAGATTTTATCTTGCTCCGATAGTTCTGAGCGAAGTAAATGACCATGCTTAGCTATCGCATGCGATAATGCGTCATGGGACTCATAGTCCTGTCCGCATAGCAGACATGAAGCCTCACTTGGTATTTTCTTAAGCCCCTCGGATATGGAGTCGTGGTGTTTAATAAGCTCGGAGTATATAGAATTTAAACCACTCGTTTTTTTCTCTTCTTCTACAAGAGACTGAAGTGCTGACTCAAAGTCTAAGCTACTACCAAGCCCCAACAATTGAAAAACATCACCAAAGATATTGATATTTACAATTTTCTTTAAATCCCCACTAGCTAGCACTAAATGAGAACTTTTTATTTTCTCATATTCTACGCTCCGTCTCGCGTAAAAATCATAATAATCAATAAAATTTGAGTAACCAACGTATAGCTCAAGTATTTCTCGCTGATGAATAGCACTATCAAAGCGTCGACTTCTAAAGAAAAAGCTTTGATATTGAAGAAAATCCTTAATGTGGCCAATTTCTTCCAATGAGCTATTGAGTCTCTCATGACTCAATCCTGTAATTTTGGGTTCATCCCAAAAGGGGCTTTTATTGACCTCGGCTAGCCATGGAAGACAATAATCGTGTAGTTCATCATCTCCAGCACTTATAAAAATATCTTGATCGGGGTTATACAGCCGATTTATCTCTTCAGTTCTAGCTTTAACCTTCTTTTTATTAGTAGTTATTTCTTTATGAATTTCGATAAGTTTTGTTAGCTTCTCATCAGCTTCGCGCGTATTTCCAAAAAGCTGGGAGAGTTCTTCAGCACGCTGAGTTTCATTTTTGGTCTTCAAAAATCTCGACGTTTCTTCTTGCTGCACATAATGAAAAAGAAGAAAGTCCCGAGCAAAGTCTTTGCAACCAAAGTGCTCGTTTAACTTGTGCTGATCGGAAGATAATGACACTCCATCCACGATCTCATTAAGTTCCCAAAGCTCTGAAAATTTGGATATCTTCTTCGCGTTATTAGGAATTTTATCTTTCAGCTTACGCTGAAAAATTTTCACATTGGAGTTAGCATCTTTAAATTCTAATATTATGTCTACACTGCCGGCGCCCTGATGAGCTACGACAACATCTGCGGGATACTGACGGCTTTCTAGGGATATAAGTCGATCAATATTTCCTGTTACCCCTAGTTCAATAGCATCAAAAACAGATGTCTTTCCATAACCGTTCGGCCCATCAAGCAAAACCAATCGATTATCTTCAAAAACTATAGTATATGGTTTTCCACCAAACACTTTAAAGTTATTAAAAGTGATTTTGCTTAGGCTTATCATCCTAAACCTCCCCAAACTTTCTCAACTTTCTGATAAAAATCTTCATCTTTCCATTCCATATCTGAATTCACCAACTGATCGTAGATTAAATATTGTTCTGAGGTGAGAGAGCTCTCTATTTCATGGCTTAAATTTACAAGTTGTTGATCTTGTGGTCTGTAGGTAATAAATGGAAGCTTTAGAACAATCTTCAACATGAGAGAATAATAATCTCTCTTACTCTTATGCTGATATTTAAATTCTAAAAATAACTTACCGTCATTAGAATTAATTATTTCATTAATAACGCCACTGGTGATTTCACTAATTTTATTTTTATCAAGATAGTTCTTTGCGCTATCAAGCTCTTGTTGTGAATATGCAATAACATTCTTCTTAAAATTATACTGATCTTCCTCAAGCGCTAGTATTATTTCTCTACTAATTTTATCCTCATCCTGACAAATAAGCATTGTGCAATTTTTCTCAAACGAAATATCTACTTTTTTTGAGTGGCTTATTTTTTCAAAAAGCTCCTCTGCTTTTACTTCTAGTAATTTTTCTGCAGTTTCGTCGCACTGATTATTAAACTGCATGGTTACAAAGTATTCCTCCCGCTTACTTTTGTCTATCGGGCAGAAAAGGTAGATTACAGCTATATCAAGCGAAAAGTCAGCATCTACTAATTTATAACCATTGCTAGAAACAATATTATTCAAGACATCAATCATTATATTAGCTCACCTTTAGCTGACATTATGGGAACAAGTGTTATATTGTTTAAGGCTTCTGTTCTTTTAGAACGCGAATCTTCATCTGCTGCTCTAGGTGCTTCTGTATGTAACATACAATTGGGAGAAAACGTATGAGATTTTTCACCTTTGTATATAAGGTTTTCGATCTCGAATAAAAGTTCGCTCATATTTGGATTACGAGTGATACTTTTTTCAATCTGATTAGGACTAGCTATATTTGCTATTGTCGTTGGCAAATACTTTTTGTGTGGGGCACTAGCCGTACGATACACCAGTTTATAATTAGAAGCGTCATGCGAAACACGTTTGAAATTTATTTCATGAAGAATATTAATCAGCACATACCGTGTACCTTGTGTATCAGCATTAAAGGCATTATCAGTATTATTTTCATGATTAAGGACAATATGAGGACAGAAAACTCTATAATGAGCCCACAGCTCTTGAGGGCTAAGGCTTAGTAAAATTTTCCTGACTTCTTTCAGATTGCATGGCTGGTCACCTTCAGGCTCTTTGTAATCCTCTGGATCCTCCATGTACTGATCTATCATATGGGCAAAACTATCTTTGAACTTGTAAGCTAGATAGTCTTTTCCGATGTCTTCGTGATCGCTTTCAATAACTTCAACAAGTTTATCAAAAGCTATAACAATTTTTTCGTTACTTCCTATATTTTTGTGCCGTTGGATAATATATGCATCCATCATGCCTAAAAAATAATGGAATTTCTTTTCAAGGTGATCTTCACCACCATAAATGTTGCGATTCACAAGGGCTTTTACAAGCTCTGACTTAATTTTTGAATTAATAACATCAAGATCACAATACCTATTATTATCTTCATATAAATAGACATCTAAGCGAGATATCGCATTGCTCTCTTCTAGGTAAATTGAATTTAAGTCCTCATATAACTGTGCTTCAGTGTGCCTCGGAAAAGCAGCTTTTAATATAGCCGAAACCTTAGGTTTTTTGGCGTCTTCAGATACTGCCTTTTCTAAGAGGGTGCTTCCTATTTTAGGATTTGCCTCACGATATTCATCTAAAATAGAACACAAATCATCTTTAATTGACTCATCAATTTTTTTAAACTTTGGCTTCGGGTTAATTTCTTTCCAAGTGTGGATCTTACCTATAGCCTTTGGATTTTTAAAAAGCTCAATCGTTATTGCTAATAAAGCATTAGAATATTTGCTATAAGTGCTTGTACTGTAAGCCTTAACCTGATGAAGAGAAACACGATTTCCATTGCGAAAAATCTCGAAATCTTCTATATCCTCAAGCATCAGACTAATATTACAAAAATCTTCGCCTGTGGGCTCTTCATTGATTAACTTTAAGGCATAGTAGAGTGCTACCTTACCTTGATAGTTAAAACCACTCCAAGAAGGCGATGCATCAAAAGCCATTCAATACTCCATTCTCAATATCAACTCAAAGAGCACTATTTAGCTTTATTGCTTACAAAAAAAATCATGAGCACCACAACTAAAACTGAGATTAAACAACATAGAATTATGTGCTTGCATTAGTTTAACATCCTAAAAGATTTAATCTTAGAAAATATAGCGGATTTAATCCTAGAAAAAACCTTCAACTTAATAAGCGTATTTCAAATAAATAATATCAAACTGGGAAAGCCTACCCGCTATCGCTTCCATTCCCTCAATCGGCTGCTCATAGCTCCACGCAATGTCTTTATTGTCACCCAACGAGAAATACACTGTATTGCCTTTAAACGGGCAATAGGTCGTCGTTTCTGAGGAGGTAAGCAAATCCATCCGCACGTCTTCTCGTGGGATATAATGACGTGGCGGGTACCCGGTTTCGCGGAGTTCGAGGGCTTGTGTGGAATCGGCAAGCAGCTTGCCATCCACATGCACCTGCACGCGTTGGCTAACGAGGTGGAGCTCAATGCGAGGCGCCTGTGGCATTAGGTTTTCCCTGCGGCTTTTTAGCTCTAGTAAAATTAGCCTAGCAGCAAAGTTCGTTGAAGCCCATGCTAGGTTCATGAAACTTTAGGATGCGGTCGTAATTTGCGTCATGCCCATACCACCCTCTATTCCACATAACCGCCCTGCTAGTGCCCTTTCTTTACCAGGCATGGTGGCGCTTAGCCCAAGGGCCAGTCTTGGTAGTTAGATCTGCTTTACCCTCCAGCTTGCCTGAGTGGTCATGAGCAGGCCGAATACAATCAACGCTGCCCCAATGAAATCCGCCATGCGCAACGGCTCCCCTAGTATTAGATAAGCGAGTAGTACGCCGAAGAATGGATTAAGAAGGTGATAGCTCGATGCCGTCGAGGCACCGCTAATGCGGATCAGTACTAGCCAGAGACTCATTCCGCCGATCGTCACGACGAGTACAAGATGTGCAATCGCTATCATCGTAGCGGTAGAAGGCACGCCAAGCGGCTGGCCGAACGCCATTGCCATTGGTAGAAGCGCGACTGCGCCCGCTATGGATTGCCAGAAATTGGCCTGCAAGACGGGAAGGCCAGCGCCCTGGCCACGGAAGAAGACAGTGCCACTCGCAAAGGCAAGCATGCCCCCGGCAGCCATGAGGATTCCCCACACATCAACCGGCATTCCACTAGCAACGCCTGAGATGACCACCACTCCCACTAAACCCAGCGCCGCGCCGAGTAACTTCATTGGGGAAAGGGGTTCTACGCCCCACCATGCCGCTAGCAAACTGGTTGCCAACGGTGCGCAACTGACGATCACGATAACTACCTGGGGGCGAACCGTCTGCAAGGCGGCAAAACTCAACCCCAAGTAAAGGGCGTTGTTAAGCACACCGAGTAGCAATCCGCGCCTGATAGCGATGCGATCACCATGAGTTGATAACCGGAAGCCACCGTAGCTAAGGCAAATGGGCAGCATCAGCAACGCACTCAATAAGAACCGGATTGTGAGCAACGTAAAGGGGTCAAAATCAGTCAGCGCAATGGCACCGGCAATAAATGCCGAACTCCAGACGATACTGAAAATGACCACCAATCCGGTTAATGCGAGATTGTTCATGCAGCCCCCCTAAATCTCCAGCTTGCTTGTCACCACTACCTTCAACCTGATGATGGATGGGAGATAAGCACAGTGGAAATTAATTATTAGACATGCATAATTATATCAACTGATATTAAGTACAGAGGTGAAGCGTGTTTAACTGCCAGCCATCCCCCTTAGGTGATAGACGAGTCACTCTGGAGCACCTACGCGCTTTTGTACTGTTGGCCGAAGGCAATGGTTTTCAGCAGGCGGGGCTTCAGCTGTACCGTAGTCAGTCGGCGGTCACACAAAGTCTGAAGCGGCTAGAGGAAATACTGGGTTGCAAATTACTTGAGCGTCGCCAAGGTCACATCCTTGGCTTGACGGCAGACGGTGAGCGTTTTCTTCCCGCCGTCAATGAGATACTGGCCCGTACGTCTGAGGCGGTGAGTGCCATGCAACAACCCGAAATCGCCGGGCGCTTGCTGATTGGTGTTCCCGATGATTTCAAGGTGGTGGATCTACATGGCGCTATTTCCCGGTGTGCCGAGCTAAACCGCAATCTGCGCCTGGAAGTTGTCTCTGCGCTCTCCTCGCAACTGCTCCACCAGCTCGATAACAGCGGCCTTGATCTCGCCATCTTTAAGTGTGTGGGGGGCTTCACGCCAAGCGACCAAAGCTGGCAGTGCAATTTGCTGCGGCGAGAACCTCTCCATTGGGTGGCTGCGCAACGGCATGATTTTGAAAGCATGTCTGATATACCGCTGGTTATCTTCCCTAATGGGTGTTGCTACCGTAACGCGGCGCTAACTGTCCTGGATCGGCACCATAAATACGGCTATAGCGCTTATACCAGCGCCTCCTATGAAAATGTTCGTGCCGCTGTATCTGCAGGCCTAGGCATAGGTGTTCTTCCTGCCAGTGCGCTTGCGGAAGACCACATTATTCTAGGCAAACAGGAGGGATTTCCGGAGTTACCGAAGGTGGAACTCTTGATGGTTCAGGCATCACAAAAGCGTGCCACCAAGCAACTGGCGGACTTCCTTACGCTTTCGTCGGCGATGAAGTCTCAAAAGGTTAGTGAATATCGTTAATCTGGAACCTCAGGTAGAGGGCAATTCCCCTGTTTCATAAGCGTTGCGCTTGAAAGCTGTGACTGTCTTTCCAATATCCGCTTGTAATCAACCCGCAACAGTGCCCCCGATGCGGGCGCCCTTTTTAGCTCGCTTCTGGACAAACCAAATCGTGCCGAGGTAACGAAGAGATGTTGACCAGTATCATCAAAGGCACAGCTCGTAGGGCGTGGAACAGGAAGCGCAATCGTACTAGCGATATATCCTTCTGGAGATATCCGGGCGATAGCAGCGCCATCAAACAGAACAC
Organism: Vreelandella janggokensis; assembly: GCF_031451615.1. NCBI lineage: Bacteria > Pseudomonadati > Pseudomonadota > Gammaproteobacteria > Oceanospirillales > Halomonadaceae > Vreelandella > Vreelandella janggokensis. Next base: position 90,618 of record NZ_JARWAJ010000003.1, read on the forward strand.
TGAGCAGGAATCCCTCCCTATCTACCGTCAGCCCATCAGGCTTGCCTTTATTGGGGCTGATAAGGATGAGGGATCGCCGGTTTTTAACCTCACCAGATAAGGGGTCGTGATCATAGGCGTAGATGACACCTTGCCGAGAGTCTGTCACATAGAGAGTGCTCCTATCACGACTCCAGTCAATTCCATTAATGAGCGTGAATCCCGAATCGACAGTGTGCCACGCGCCATCAGGATCAAGTCGGTAGAGATAGCCCGAGCCTTCTTTTAGCTCCTCATTCATCAAGCCCACCCACAGGCGTCCTGAAGGGTCGAGGCTAGCATCATTGAACCGATATCCTTCTTGGTCATGCGGCGCGGTCGCTATTCGCTGCCTCTCACCTGACCTACCGACTAGCTCAACATGGCAACCGGTACCAATGATCCACTGGCCAGCCGGTGTCTCAGCGACAAAGCCCAACGGGCTGGGCATCGCATGCGCGACATTTTGGCCCGTTATTGGGTCGAATATATTGAGCGAGGCTCCCAGGGTATCTACCCATAAAAGCCGAGCGATGGATCCGCTCCAAACAGGCGACTCTCCAAGCACGGCATGGATTGATAATGCCACGACTACCTCATTCATGAGCGAGGCTCCACGCTAGGAAGAGCGATCAGCGGCCAGTTCGCCGCCATCTCATCTGCTATTGAGACACTTACTGCACGCAGGTCACGCGGATAGTCCACGTTCTCGGCTTCCATCGCCCTGGTGGCATGAAACTGCCCGTTCGCGGCACGCAGTATCCAGCCACTTTCGGCGCATTCCGAAGATGCAAGATACGCCACGCCTGGCGCGACATCGGTAGGACGCAGTTCATCCGGTTCACCCTCTATTCCCCACATGCGTGTCTTGGCAACGGGCGAAACCGCATTGACGATAATCCCATCCTTTTTGCCTTCGGCTGCAAGCACATTCATGATTCCCACCACCGCCATCTTGGCAGCCGCGTAGGAAGCGAGCCCGTTCTGAACATACTGTGGGTAGAGCGCCCGGCAAGACGTGGTCATGACGATGCGGCCATGGCCCGCTGCTTTCATCGCAGGCCAAGCTGCCTGTGCGAGCCAAAGAGGTGCCTTCGCGGCGATGGCCATCATGTGGTCAAAGGCGCTTTCCTCTATAGCGTCAATGTTTTCGTACGCTACTCAACCTGCATTATGAATCAGAGCATCCAACCGTCCGTTGATTGTCAGAGCACTGTGTACTAAAGCATGGCAGCCTTCACGCGTACCAATGTCTGCTGATACGGCGCTTGCATCCAGACCTTCCCGCCTGAGCTGCTCTGCTGCACGCTGGGCAACCTGTGGGTCCGCGCCCTTACCATCAGAACCGGCACCGTTATCCTGGATCAGAACGGTAGCACCGAGTCGTGCAACGCATTGGGCATATGCAAACCCCAGCCCACGACCGGATCCAGTGATAAGTACCACCTGCCCTTCAAAATTCACCATTTCACACTCCGTTTTTTCTGAAACACGAGTGAAAGTATGAAACGGGCAATACAATACATAAAATACGAATAATAGGGGGACTTGATATATTCAAAATATCATTAAAGTATTGAATGACGGATGGCATATCTGGAGTTGCCGCATGACCTCAGGAATCAAAGCTCGTATCACCTTGCGCGCAATGGAGCAATTTGTGGCAGTGGCAGAAGAATTACACTTTCATCGTGCGGCTGCGCGATTGAATATGTCGCAGCCCCCTCTTACCAGCGCGATCCGCAAGCTGGAGGATGATATCAATGTCACCTTGATCGAACGTGGCCACCGTGTGCTTGGCTTGACTCCTGCGGGTAAGACGTTCCTTGAGGAAGCCTACGAAACGCTTCGACGAGCAGAACAAGCCATTACCGCAACGCAAGATGTCGCAGCAGGCAGAACAGGCTTGGTGCGTTTAGGCTATGTGGGAAGTTCGCTTTATGGACGGCTACCTGATGTCATTCGTGAATTTCGGACAAGCCATCCAGAGGTTCGTCTTGAGCTACGTGAGGCAACGACTGCTGCACAGATTGGTGCGTTGCGCGACGGAACACTGGACGTGGGCGTTTTGATCCCACCGCTTGTGAATGCTGAAGATATCGAGCAAACACACTTCGATAGTGACCGCTTGTGCATGGCCTTACCGAAAGATCATCCGCTCTGCAGGCGGCCAACGTTAACGCTTGCGGACCTCTCTGACGAACCGTTCATTCTATGGCCGATGGCGGAGGGGCGCGGCTTTCACCTGCAGGTTATCCGACTTTGCGCCAATGCAGGCTTTGTACCCAGGGTGACGCAAGAAGCATACGGGATGCATGCCGTGCTGTCCCTGGTAGCAGTCGGAGGCGGCGTGTCTATTGTTCCCGAAAGCATGAGTGGCTTTCAGGGAGACCGAATCAGCTATCGCTCGTTACCGGGTTCTGAAGCTCAATTCAATCTCACCTTGGGCTACCGTCATTTACCTCCTTCAGCGGAGGCTTTCATTCGTACCGCTGAATGACAGCACCTTCCCCCACAAGGCATTGGCAGCATTAGCTGACTAGAGCTAACGCCAAGGTAATCAATGATCACGCCGCATTGAATAAGCTGGTGCGAAGGCCGCCAGGTGCTGGTGACGTCGGTGACGCAAAATGACTGCGGCCTGAAACTTATGAACGGCGGCAATAGCATTACCCTAGCAGTGCCGAACCTGCGTACGCCGGGTAAATCATTACTCAGCGTCGTATTCCCAGCCAGCGACCCAGAAAAACCCATCAACTGAGGACTGCCCTCCCACCTGCACGCGGTAGGAACCGTATTCGCGATGACGATACACAAATCCCAGGGCTCGGAGTTCCTACACACCGCCCTGCTGCTTCCACCCACGCCCATCCTCACCCACGAACTGGTCTACATCGGCATCAACCGTGCCCGAGAATGGCTAACACTGATCGAAGCCAAACGCAGTATATTGAATGATGCTTTGAAGAGGGAAGTTATGCGGATGATTGAGATGGGAAGGTTGTAATCAAGGCCGACCTTACCGGTGCTGGAGGTGACGATTTTCGGCCAAGAGCGGCCTTTTAGGTGCCACTGATATAACGCCGCTAAGCACGCGCGGCTAGGAAATGGAGGCGAAGCCGCAATGTAGTAGACGTCGCCGTGACTTGCATGGTTATGTGTTTTCGGCGTTGTTGAAGGGGATGATACTTGCCAATCCATCATCAACGTCCAATCCGTAAGCGACCGCCACCTCTGCCACAGGAACCCCGAACTTTTCTCGCAACTTGATAAGCTCTCTTTCAAGCATTGAGGTCTGCACCGCCGGGTCAAAGCTGGAAAATTTTGGATGGCCCAAGTTATTGCTAAACGCTTGGCAAGCCCTTCGCATTCGCTTGAGTGCACTTGCCAAGTTGGAACCACTTGGTAGCGCCTGCAAATGTTTTGTTAATTCAGTCCTGATTTCAATGACGCTCAGAGCGCAATGCCCTGCGTCTTCCATGTGACTTGGGTTAAAAAGAACACGTTTATCCTCGAGAAATAGTATTACGTTTTTCGCTTCATCAGACTCTATCGCCGGCGCATTCCACTGAATACCAAATATAGGGCAGCTAAGACCGGTGATGTTTTTATAGATTCGCTCAAACTTCAAAATTCACTCCTTGTGATTACACATAACACTTGGGTTCAGGGGCGCGTAGCGAAGCGGAGCGTCCCTTGGAGCCCTTTGTTATGCATCTTTTTCCTTTTCTTCAAACAAGCATTTTAAGTACTCCTTTGCTTCTTCATCTTCAAGAATATATGTCTTCTTCTTTTTCTTTAGCTCAACCCTTACTTTAACCAACTCATTAAATGGGTCATCTTTTTTACGCTCGATCAAAACCCTTTCATATTTCTCCTTCCCATCCAGCTTCTTTCTTAACTTGCCCAAAAGTTTGTCAAGAATAAGCTGATCAAGCCACTGATTAATTAACTTTTGAAATTCTTCATAATTTTTATTTTTAGACAAGGTGCTGATAGATACTTTCTCGATAATCCTTCCAATATAATAAATTATTGGAACGCTAATCGCCACAAGCTCCCATGACCCTTTTCTTACGGTATTCATTTTGAACACCAAGTGTTTGTTGGCAATTTTTCTTAATTGAGTATTCGATGCTGTTGATAATTCCGGGACGTCATGCGTAAGGACATCTATTAGCGAGTGGAGGATTCCTCTACGAATGGTGATGTACTCGCCAATAAATGTTTCAAATGAAACATTGGGACTTGGGATATATAGTTCGATTTGTATTTTTAACACTTTCCTTTAATCCTTCTCGCTTCTTTATATGTATAACGTTGCCAACACGCGCAGCTTTGTAGTGTAGGCGAAGCCGCAACGGAAAAGCTGCCGCTGTGCTTGGCCTGGTTAGGCGTCACTCTTTACTTTCCGAAAAACGGACCAACACTCTTGACGTTACTCCGGCCAGTTATCTGATCGGATTCTTTTTAAATCCTCTATTGCCAAGTCTATAAACCGCTTACCGCAGTCCATACAATAATTTCTCTCACTTTGCCCTTCCTTTACAGTAAGTCTTTGCTCACCATTTTTTATTCTATGATTCGTATTTGACTTGCAGGAGTGAGCCCTTCTTGCTTCAGAAATGTAAACGTTTTTGACAAGCGATTTTGGTCTACCCATTATGTATTTCCTCTTCGATAGAGGCTACATGCCCATTCAGAGCCTCATGAGCGGTTTCCAGCTGGGTGAGAGTGAAGTTCTCGCGATTTGAGCCTTCTTGGTCCACGGTAGCATTCACTCTGCGGTTGAGTTCAGCAACCACCCATTGAAAGTTTGTGCTTTGATGCCGGGGGTCTAGATTGCGCCCACCAGGATTTACTCCGCACCGCCCCAACAATCCACCGGTCTCATTTTGAATTCTCTCGTTCAAGGCGCTACGGCGTGCAATGCGTTGGTCTTGCCGGGTAGGTCGAATTCTGCGGATTCCCGCCGCGGCTTGGTCTGGAGTGATGCCTTTGTCTACAAGCTGTTGAAGAAGGTCGGCTACTTCTGGATTGCCAATAGGATCCATTTCGGCTGCAGATACATCAGATTCAGATACGATATCAACAGGGGATAGCCCCCCCGCCCCCGTCGGTTCTCTTTCGGTGGCTCCATTTGGATCGAAATCTACGTTGTCTGCTTCTGGCAATAAGTCGGCAAAATAAGCTTGGTCTGCAGTGCTAAAATCTCTAAAGTCATTCCAGCGCTGAGCTACGTTTGCTCCGGCATGGAACACCACTACTCCACGGTTGACTGGATTATCTGGAGAGTTTTGCTCAACGACACGCATTATTCGCCCCACGAACTGAACAAAAGGCGATAGGTTTGCGAATATGCTGCCGACCATTGCGACTGCTAAAAATCTATGGTCAAAGCCTTCGCCAAGCATCCTAGCCTGAACGATCACATCAAGCTCATGATTTTCCAACTTCTGGAAAACTCTCTGATTCACATCCGCCCCCTCGCGCGAATGCACATAGCCTGCCTTCAAGCCCCTTGCTCTAAACGCCTCTGTGATTTGTATACAGTGATCAATATTTAATGCCGAGGCAATGATTTTCAGTCGCTGCTCGCCGGTTTCTTCTCTGAGCCGCCTTAACTCACCTATAGAGCAGTCTACTATTGAAGATAATGTGTTTTCTGACATCACAATACCGCGACGGAACTCTGCATCCTGTTGACCAAGATCAATTACTTCACGCAACCCGATTGTACGTTCTTCACCATTGCCACTATCAATATAAGTCAGTTCGGATGGGCGAAGCATTTTTGCGGATAGTCGTTTTACATAACCGGCCTGTATTGCTCGAGTTACAGGAAATGAGTATATGACATGGCCTTCCATGAGCTGCCCGTCTGACCGCGTTGGAGTTGCACTGAAATTAATTACTCGTGCATTGGGGAATCGGTTAAAAACCTGACGCCACGAGGCCGCTGTGTTGTGATGACCTTCATCGACTAGAATTAGATCAAAAAAGTTATCTGCAAGCTCGCCAAGCCATCTATTTTCTTCACCAGCTATTTGCTGGATATTGGATACCACTATGTCTGCGTTTTCTATATCATCGTGGTTTACTGTGCCGCTTGCGACGACTACTGTTTCTGGATACTCGGCATCTTCAGGTAGTACCGAGCACTTTTCATAGAAGTTGGTAGCGCTACTTGATTTCATGTCCGCACCAAGCTGGTCACGGATTCGAGTACCAGGAGCAATTACCAACACTCTGTGAGCTTGAGTTGCATAAGGTGTTACAGATATTAGCCCTGACTTCCCGCACCCAACCGGTAGGACAATGCCCACAAACCGCTCGGCGTCAATATTATCCTGATAATGGTCGCGAATTGATAACCAACCCTCTCTTTGCGGGGCTCTCAGATTTTGATTTTGCTCAATTTCGAACGGCTCTGTAAATGTCACTTAAATCTCCTTAAGAAAAATTCTCTTTAGTCTACTTCTAGCTGAAAAACCATCGATTTTTACGTAATGAGATCAGTTTAACCAGCGAGCGTTCGGAATACGCGCTATAGCTGGTGCCGCATAACAGAGTATTAAACGGCGCGTTCTATGATTGAATGAACGTGCCAACACTTTTTTCCGAAAAATGCAGCCTTCTAGATTCTCCCAAATCTATGATTTATTGTGATATTAATTTCCATTAGGCTGTATAACCAAAATTCGCGCCCCTACTGCATTTCCCAGCACGTCCGCTCAGGTTCGAAAGACGTCATTCGTTCTCTTCCCCACCAAACGCCACCCTACCCGCTATCGCTTCCATTCCTTCAATCGGCTGCTCGTAGCTCCAGGCAATATTTTGTTGATCGCCCAGCGAGAAATACACCGTATTGCCTTTAAAGGGGCAATAGGTCGTCGTTTCTGAGGTGGTCAGCAAATCCATCCGCACTTCTTCACGCGGGAAGTAGTGGCGTGGCGGGTAGCCGGTTTCGCGGAGTTCGAGGGCTTGGGTGGAGTCGGCGATCAGCTTGCCATCCATATGCAACTGCACGCGCTGGTTAACGGGGTGGAGCTCGATGCGTGGGGCATGTGGCATTAAGTTGTTCCCTGCGGCGATTTTCGCTCTAGTAAAATTAGCCTAGCAGTTAACTTAGGTTAAACACACCCTCGCAGCTTAGCTTTTAGTCGGTAGCGGATGGATTGGTGGTAGGGTTCAAGCCTTCTTCACGAACTGGGCGGTGACCATCATGTCGCCCGCGCCGTCGACTTTGCAGTCCAGTTGGTGGTCTTTGCCTTCCTTGAGCCGTTTGATCACGGCTTTGGTGCCAATTTTGAGCACGAGGGAGCTGCTTTTTACTTTGAGGTCTTTCACCAGCGTGACCTTGTCGCCTTCTGCCAGCAGGGTGCCGTTGGCATCCTTGACGGTGACCGCGTCTTCAGCGGCGGCCTCTTCGGGGTTCCATTCATGGGCACACTCGGGGCAAATGAACAGGCTTTGATCCTGGTAGACAAACTCGGACTGGCAACGGGGGCAAGGCGGGCAGGACATAAGTAATGGCTTCTGTGGTTTGATTAGCGGCCTATCATACTGCGCCCTGGCAGACTTGGCGAATGGAGTCACACCAATGAAGCTTGCCTGCCCTGCCTATTGCTCCGGTGGGGTCAGTTTGGCATCGGTCAAGGTGCGTGGCCGGTAATCGCAGGCTGTATCAGCCCAGCGCTTCCAGACGCTGTCATCGATTGAGATATTGACCGCCGGTTTCCCCTGCATCCCTTGCGAATATTTCCGGTAGAATCGGCCATCTTCTGCGTTTCCGATGCGTTTGAATTTGCCGTAAATCCCCCACAGAAACTCGGCGAAAGAATCTCTTGGCGCGGCCTTCCAGGCATCCTCGGCAACGTCGAATGGATTCACTTTCAGGCCCGCCTTTTCCGCCTTGCCCAGCATCCAGTTCAGCGGTATGTCCGGCAGCGTGTCGTCGGGGCCATACCCGCCGCCGACATTGGCGTGGGCGCCGATAAACCAGCGCTGCTCTACGTCGCGGTTATCGGCTTTTGGCTTGCCATCCTTGCTGGTCCAGAGCGAGACGTTGTAGGTCTCCCGGTGCTCGTCCAGCGCCACCGCTTGGTAAGCGTGGTCGACAATGCTGGAAAGCTCCGTATCGTGCCAATCGTATTGGCTTTTAAACAGGTTGGTGCCGGGCACGCCCAGCGCGCCAACGGTATCCCATATGCCAATGAAATGAATCCTCGGCTGGCGGCTGTAGCGTTTCTTGAAATCCTTGCAAGCGTCAGCATCCGGGTGCAGATTTTTGTCCCGATAAATGCTTTCGGCCTTGCCGAGCAACCCTGGCGTGACCACGTGCACCAATCCACATTTTCGTATCAGCCCCACCAGGCTTCTGGCCGTGTAGGCACCACGGCTGAACCCGAATATCCATATCTCATCGCCCTCCTGGTAACGCCTGCAAAGCCAGTCATAGCCTTTCCGTAAATGTTTGCTCAGCCCGAAACCGAAGGCACCGCCGCTGATGCGCCGAAACCTGGAGGTACCCACACCAGGGTCGTAATAGAACCGTTGCCTTACATCACCATCATAATCGTGGATGAGCCGTGTAAGACGATAAACATTCGTCTGGTCTTCTGGGTCGTTCCAGGTGCCATCAAAGAGCAGGATCAGTTTTTGTTTTGTCATGGTGTTCCCCATGATGATGCGCACTTGAACAGTGCTCATGACCGATGACGGAGGAGCAGCGGATGCGCTATATACCCCTGGGCATAGCGCATTCGGCGGCCTCAACATTATGTAACTAACTGTAGTCGAAAATGCTTTCTGTCACCTGTTGATAGCCAATCTGCAAAAGCGCCCTCGATGCGGGCGATCTTTTTATCTCGCTTTACATGGCATCCGATCCCCATATTCCACTGATCGGCCGATGTCTCAGCGCCAAAGCCAATCGGCCTGGGCATCCATGCGTGGCTTTCAGGGAGACCGAACCCGCTATCGTTCGTTGCCGGGTTCTTCAGGTAACGATTGAACCGCGCTGAAGATGGAGGCACAACACTTTGCTGGCGTATGCTGGCAGTGAATAAACAGTGATGACCAACAGTTTTGGGGAAAGTGCATGCCTCCATCCATGGAAAAAGTCTCGCCAGCGCCCCCTTCCAGGGAGATGCCAGACGGCAAGGGCCAGAAGCTTAGCGACCGGGTTTACGGCGATATCGTCGACCGAATTATTCAGCGTGAATTCGGTGAGGGTGAGCGGCTTCCATCAGAAGAACAGTTGGCGTCCTATTACGGTGTGTCGCGTCCAATCGTGCGCGAAGCGTTGGCCAGGCTGCGCGATGATGAATTAGTTCGCTCACAACGTGGGGCGGGAAGTTTCGTCCAGCGGCGCCCCGAGCGTGCCATGCTTGAGTTCGCTCCGCTGGAAAGCCTGGCCGATATCCAACGCTGTTTTGAGTTCCGAATCGCCGTGGAAACCGAGGCCGCACGACTCGCGGCCATCAAGGCAACAGACGAAGAACGTGTGGCACTGGCTCAAGCGCTGGCATTGCTAGAGCAGCGTATCCGCGACAATGAACTGGGCGTGGATGCCGATTTCAACTTTCATCTATCCATCGCTCACGCCACGCATAACCGGTTTTTCTCCGATACCCTGCTGTCGCTTAAGCCCGCCATCACGTATGGCCAAAACATGGCCCGCGGCCTGGGCTTGCGACGCCCAGAGCGCCATGTCCCCGAAGTACAGGTCGAACACCGTGATATCCACGACGCCATCCTTGCGGAAGACCCTGAACGTGCCGCTTTTTGTATGCAGCATCACTTGAGCAGTTCGCGTCGGCGCGTCTTCGAAGGATAGGGATTTGACAACTTTTACAACTCGACTAGCTTGAACTGTAAGGTCGTTCACCCTGGCGAATGAGGGAGTGTAACGACCCCGTAGGACGCAGGCCGAGAAATATAAAAACAAACACCACGGCTCTGATTCGCGTCACTGCCCATAACGACGAAGAAACGTAGATAAAATAATACAACTACTTCGGAGCACCACTTTATGACATTTACCTACAAGACGCTCGCGATGTCCGTAACGGCAATCGCCACCATGGGCCTTGCCGGAATGGCCCAGGCTGAGTACCCGGAAGAAGACATCACCTACATCATTCCCTTCGATCCAGGCGGTGAATCCGATGTGACGGCGCGTTTCCAAGAACCGATCCTGGAAGAGGAGCTTGGCGTGTCGGTCAACGTGACTCACCGGCCGGGCGGCGGGGGTGCAGTGGCCTGGAGCGAATTCCAGAACAGCGCTGAGCCTGACGGCTACGAGATCATCGGGGTCAATATTCCGCATATCATCGGCCAGCCGATCCAGCGCAATGACGCCGGTTACGAGACCGACGACTGGAGAATCGTCACCTTCTTCCACTCAACTCCCAATGCGCTGATCGTCTCCGACGATAGCCCTTACGATACGCTGGAAGATCTCGTCGAGGACGCCAAGGAGAATCCAGAGGCGATTACCTTGGGCGGCAGTGGTACCTACAGCGCTAACCACCTGGACATGCTGCGCTTCGAGAAAGCAGCCGATATCGATCTGACCTACATTCCCTTCTCGGGAACCGGGCCATTGAAGGGGGCACTGGAAGGTGGCCATGTCGCCGGCATCTTTAACTACACCATGCTGGGCACCGAGATGGCCGATAGCGTCAAGGTTCTGGCCGTGGCCGCCGAAGAGCGCGTCAAGGCGCTGCCTGATGCCCCCACCTTCAAGGAGCAGGGCTACGACATCGTGGGCGGTGCTTATCGCGGCGTTGCGGTGCCCAAGGACACCCCTGACGAGGTGGTTGCAACCCTCGAAGAAGCCTTCGCAGAGGCCAACCGGCAGATCACCGAGAAACAGGAGCCGCTGGGCTTCGTGATGGAATACATCACCGGTGATGAAGTTGACGAGGTCATGGCCATGCTGCGTGAAGCCTACGGCCCCATCCTCGAAGAGGCCGAGTAACACCTTTCCCTCCGTGGGGCTCCTGAGTGGGCCCCTTTTTCTTGAACCATGATGGCCACACGCGTGGCCACTGGGAGGGTGACTCATGGAGATGTTACTGGAGGCGCTGACCTCCCTCCTTACCTTTGAAAGTATCTTCACAGTACTGCTGGGCGTCTCGGCGGGACTCTTCATTGGGTCCATGCCAGGACTGACGGCCACGATGGCGCTTGCCATGCTCCTCCCCTTCACGTTCTCAATGGAAGCTCTGCAGGGGTTGATCGCGCTGGGGGCGGTCTACATGGGGTCTATCTATGGCGGTGCTTTTACGGCCATCCTGATCAATACGCCCGGTACCCCATCGTCCATTGCCACCACGTTCGACGGCTACCCCATGGCACGTCAGGGCAGAGCCTATGAGGCCCTGGCGGCAGCGACCATTGCCTCAGTGGTGGGCGGCATCATCGGGGTCATCTTTCTATTGATTCTCGCGCCGCCGCTTGCCCGGCTGGCGGTTGCTTTCGGCCCCTCAGAAATGTTCTGGGTGGCGATGTTAGGGCTGACGCTGGTCGCCAGCCTGTCCAGCGACTCGCTCTTGAAAGGGTTATTGGCGGGTTGTATTGGCATTCTGCTTAGCACGATCGGGGTGTCGCCGGTCGGGGGAGAGAGCCGTTTCACCTTTGGCTATCCGCCGTTACAAGGTGGCATCGAGCTGATCGTCGCATTGATCGGGCTGTTCGTGGTCCCCGAACTGTTGACCATGGCGGCTGAGGGGCGCGGGGCATTGCCCGGCGGTGGCGAGCTGCGCAAGAAGGAGGTTTCCATCGCCAGGATCGCCCGGCATATCTTCATCAAGCCCGTCAACCTGATCCGCTCCTGCCTGATCGGGCAGATTATCGCGATCATTCCGGGGGCCGGAGGAAACGTCACCAGCCTGGTGGCCTACAACGAGGCACGGCGTTTCTCCAAGGACCCCAAGAGTTTCGGCAAGGGCAACATCGATGGCGTGGTGGCCTCGGAGTCGAGCAACAACGTGATGGTCGCTGGCAGCATGGTGCCGCTGCTGACGTTGGGCATTCCCGGGGCGCCTCCCGATGCCATCATTCTCGGGGTGTTGCTGATGCATGGGCTGCGACCGGGCCTCGACCTGTTCACCGAGTCTGGGGTGTTGACCAACGGCTTCATCCTTTCCATGGGGTTATCGGCGCTGATGCTGTTGCCGGTGGGGCTGCTGGGCGGGCGCCTGATCCATCGTGTGGTCATTCGCACGCCTTATTATTTCCTGGTGCCGAGCATCGCCATGGTGACCATCCTTGGGACATTCGCATTGCGCAATAGCATGCTGGATGTAGGCATCATGCTCATCCTGGGCACGGCTGGCTACTTCTTGCGACTGATCGGCATCCAGGCGGCCCCCATCGTGCTTGGCCTGATCCTGGGTGGCATTGCCGAACAGGGCTATGTGCAGACGTTGATGGCGGCGGTCGTCGACCCGATTCCCTGGCTGCGGCTGGTGAGCAATCCGCTTTCCATGGTGTTGGCCGGCATGGTGCTGCTGGGCGCCGCCACGGCACTGGTGCCCATGTGGCTGGCCCGCAAGGGGCTTTTGGACAAGGTCGAAGAGGATAGCGGAGGCTCGTCATGATCGTGCGCCTCAATACCGACATCGCCGCAGGCGCTCTAGGCCTGACTTTTGGTGCCGCGCTGTGGTTCCCGCGGGCGGATATCGGCCGACTGAGCATCATTTTTCCGCGTGCCGTCCTGCTGATCCTCACTCTCATTTCGGTCGCCCTGATCGTCAAGGGCTTCGTCAAGCCGAGTGGCCGCCAAGTCGAGATCACCGGCAGCCCACTGCGCCTGGTCACGGTGATCATCGGCTTCTTTCTCTGGTGGGGCCTGGTCGACCTGCTGGGGTTTCTGCTCACGACGCTGATCGCCTTCTTCGCGCTTACCTGGTACCTCGCCAGGGTCGAGACGGTGGTTAGCTGGCAGCGCATGCTGAAGTGGAGCCCCATCATCGTGGTGCTAGTCGGCGTCTTTTACCTGACCTTCACGGAGGTGCTCAATGTGCGCCTGCCGACGGGTCTGTTCTTTTAGTAGGAGTGATGCATGAAAATCACCGATATTCGTGAGGCGCGGGTGTCAATCGCCTCGGACATTGCCAACGCCTATATCTCCTTCGCGAAGATGGATGTATCGGTCCTGGCGATCTATACCGATGTCTGGGTCGATGGCCGTCAGGTAGTGGGCTACGGTTTCAATTCCAATGGCCGCTATGCGCAGAGTGGCCTGTTGCGCGAGCGCTTTCTGCCTCGCCTGCGTGAAGCCGACCCCAGGGCCCTGGTCGATGACAGCGGGGCCAATCTCGACCCCTTCCGGGTCTGGAACGTATTGATGGCCAATGAGAAGCCCGGTGGGCACGGTGAGCGTTCGGTGGCGGTGGGCATCATCGACATGGCGGTGTGGGACATCGTTGCCAAGACGGAGAACAAGTCCCTGGCACAGCTTCTGGCCGAGCGTCATGGCGATGGGACAGCCGATGCGAACGTATCGGTCTACGCGGCAGGCGGTTACTACTATCCCGGTAAGCAGGTCAGTGCCCTTAAAGACGAGATGCGCGATTATCTCGACCTTGGCTATACCTGTACCAAGATGAAGATCGGCGGGGTGCCCTTGGCCGAAGACCTCGAACGGGTCGAGGCGGCAATCGACGTTGTCGGTGACGCTTCACGCCTTGCCGTTGATGCCAATGGCCGCTTCGATCTCAAGACCGCGCTGGCCTTCGCGGAGGGCCTGGCCCCCTATGGGGTTCGTTGGTACGAGGAGGCGGGAGACCCCCTCGACTACGCCTTGCAGCAGCAACTGGGTGAGCACTATGCGCCCCCCATGGCCACCGGCGAGAACTTGTTTTCTCATCAGGATGCTCGCAACCTGCTGCGTTACGGCGGCATGCGCGCTGATCGCGACATTCTGCAGATGGATCCCGTCCTCAGCTACGGGCTGGTGGAATACCTGCGCATGCTCGAGGTGCTGAAGCAACACGGCTGGTCATCGAGACAATGTATTCCGCACGGTGGCCACCAGTTCGCTCTCAACATCGCGTCCGGCCTCAAGCTGGGAGGAAATGAGTCCTACCCGAGGGTTTTTGCGCCGTTCGGCGGCTTCGCCGACTCGACACCCATCGAAAGTGGATATGTTGCTATCCCGGCGATGCCCGGCATTGGTTTCGAGGACAAACGAGAGCTCATGAACGTCTTCGATAAGCATCTCCGCTGAGCGGTACTGATAACGCCCTGGCCGCTCAGCCACAACAAGTTACAACAACGCTTTTTATAAAAGCAGGAGCTTACGATATGCGCAATCACCGTGTCGCTGTTATACCGGGTGATGGAATAGGCCTTGAAGTTATTGAAGCGGGTAAGCAGGTACTGGAAACGTTATCGCAGAAAAGTGACGATTTTCAGTTTGAATTCGAAGATTTCGATTGGAGTTCTAAGCGCTACCTCGAGACGGGCGAATACATCCCGGAGGGCGGACTCGAAAAGCTTTCGACATTTGATGCTATCTACTTCGGTGCGGTAGGCAGCCAGGAGGTTCCCGACCATATATCGCTTTGGGACCTTCGGCTCGCTATCTGCCAGGGCTTTGACCAATATGCCAATGTACGCCCTGCCCGTGTACTCCCTGGTGTGAATAGCCGCTTAAAAGGTGCTGAAACAATCGATTGGGTGATCGTTCGCGAAAATAGCGAAGGTGAATATGCGGGCAACGGTGGTCGTTCGCATCGTGGGCATCCCGAGGAGGTCGGCACGGAGGTGGCGATATTTACTCGAAAAGGGATAGAACGCATTCACCGTTTCGCTTTTCAACTCGCCCAAAGCCGCCCGCGGAAAAAACTCACATTGGTCACCAAGTCCAACGCCCAGCGATACGGCATGGTGCTGTGGGATGAAGTGTTTTTCGAGGTTGCGAAAGACTTTCCTGACGTGACGATTGATAGGGAACTTGTCGATGCAGCCACTACCCGTATGGTACTAAAACCCGAGACCATGGATGTTATTGTGGCGACTAACCTCCATGCCGATATCTTGTCGGACCTGGCCGCCGCTCTTTCAGGCAGCTTGGGCATTGCCCCCACTGCCAACCTTAATCCTGAGAGAGCGTTTCCCTCCATGTTTGAGCCGATTCATGGGTCAGCATTTGATATTGCTGGAAAAGGCATTGCCAACCCCGTGGGTGCCTTCTGGACAGCTGCCATGATGCTGGAGCACCTAGGGGAGTTGACGGCAGCTGAGAGACTGATGGCGGCTATAGAGCGATTAACCGCCTCAGGCCAACAGACAATGGATCTTGGGGGTACTGCGACCACGCAGGATATGACCCGAGCCATCTGCTCCGACATCGAACAACAATAAGTACATAGCCGTTGCTTCAAGCTAGCCGTTGCTTCAAGAATGGCGTTCTTGAAGCAACTTAACGAAAATTCGTGAGTCCTGCTTAACTGTGCCTCTTATACTTCATTTTTATCGACGACATACAGCACCTTAGATCGCATGACGGATTCAAAGAAGCAAAAGTGACCTTCCATCTGTCTTACCCTGGCAAGGTGAAGCGGAAGACATTTTTTCTTACGAAAAAACAGTATTTAGCTCTGATGGGAATGGTTGCATCTGTCAGGTAAACATCCCCGACATAGACAGGAATCGGCCAGGAGCGGACCCTGGCGGGAGTTCTGATTAACGCATCGCTCAGCCGCCGCTTTCAGCAGTTGGCGGGAGCGCTTTGTTCGGTACTGGCTTGGTGCTCAAGACGCTTACCCAGGATGCAAAGGTTATACTCTTTGCCATCCATCTGCGCGACATTCGGAAGCCGCCCCCACTCTTGATACCCGAATGCCTGCAGCAGTCGAATGCTCGGTGAATTGTGAGCGAAGACATAACCGACCAGAATCTGTATGCCCAGCCGAGGCGCCAACTCTTCCGCTGCCTGCAACATCTTCTTACCCATAAGCCTGCCCTGGTGCTCTGGCGCAACGTAAATGCTTAGTTCTGCCGTATGTTGGTATGCCGGCCTGCCGTAAAAGTCTTCGAAACTGATCCACGCCACAACCTCGTCGCCTTGCTCGTAAACGAGAAGAGGCCTACGGTCTGGATTGTGTTTGCGAAACCACTCAAGGCGCGAATTTATGGTGACTGTTTCGGTATCAGCCGTCGAACGCCGAGTCGGAATTGCGGCGTTATAAATTTCGACGATTCTCGGTAGATCCTGCTCCACAGCAGCCCTTATACCCACCTTAACTCCCTCCTTCCACATGGCCTTGAAAACTGCACTACTTGATACACAGAACGCCCGCCATTACCGGTGGCAAAACCAGAGGAAAGCGGAGGTTTTGGCATCCGGTGCATGGCCTGGTTATGCAGCATGTAGCGGCTTGATTCGATCCACTTCTTCCTTGATCGACTGAGCTGCCTTCCAAAGATCAACAGATCGCTGCGCATTCAGCCAACCCCGAAACGGTAAAGCCATAGTTATCACCTCACTCAGTGGTAGTCACACACTTCGACTCCATAAGCATCGCCGTCTTCAAAACGAAAACAGATACGCCACTGATCATTGATTGAGATTGCGTGCTGCCCCTGCCTGTTTCCGGAAAGTGGGTGAAGGCGATTGCCGGGCGGCACTTTCAAATCCTCACGCTGTACGGCCAGATCCACGTATTCAAGTTTTCTAGCGGCTCTCGGTGCAACATCCGCAGGAAATTTCTTTGACTTGCCCTTGGAGAGTTCTTGGGTTCGTTTGTCAGCGAAGGGTTTGATAATGAGGAAAAACGTATTGCGTCACGGGACACTTGTCAACATAGCCTGAAAATGACGGCATAAACGGCGTTCGATGGAGGCCCATCGGACCGTCACGAATTTAATGCACTGCTTATTTGATGGCGGTCCACGTTGGCAGCCCCTCAAACTTGGGCACTTCCTCTAACCGCTCATCCCAAACAGCCTTGCCGGATGAGAAGATATGCGCCGTAGGCAACATCGTTATCTGAGAGTCCAGACACCCTGCCGGAACAACAAGCAAACCCGCGACCTGGGTATTTGGCAATGCTGAACCACACAACTTACAAAAGCTCTTGTTATGACGAGTACCTGGAAGCGTAAAGGAAACGACAGCCTCCGAACCCGATTGCCAGACCAATTTCGCGGAATGTGAGAATAGATTTGCCGCATGAGCCGACCCTGTGTCTTTTTGGCAATGTCGGCAATGGCACAGGTAGAAGCTATCGAAATCACCTTTTACCTGAAAACTCACTGTGCCACACAGACAAGAACCAAAATGATCAGTCATTAGAATCTCTTCCGTGGCCTAGAGGTGAAGTCCACTTAACAGCGTATTAGACGGCGCGTTCTATGATTGAATGAACGTGCTGGCACTTTTTCCAGCAACTGCAGCCTGCCAAACTCTCCCAAGCCTATGCTTATTTGGGATATTAATCACCTTCAGGCCGCATATCCAAACGTCGCGCGCTTGTGGCATTTCACGGCACTGCCACTCAGGGTTAACGGCGTCATGCGCGCGCTCCCCCCCGCCGAACGCCACCCTATCCGCCGTCGCCTCAATCCCTTCAATCGGCTTCACCACGTAGCTCCAGGCAATGTCCTGGTTTTCGCCCAGCGAGAAATACGTGGTGTAACAACGGCTAAACGTTCGGGTTATCCCCATTCACAAACGAGTACAGCTGAATATCCGACCGACAGATCCAGCCCTGGCTAGCCCAGAACTGTTTGGCCGTTTCGTTCTCGGGAAGGATCATCAGATGCGACTTCAGAATGCCCTCATGCTTGAGCGCTTCCAGGCAAAGGCTTACCAACTGCGTGGCGATGCCTTTGCGGCGCTGGGAATCCGCCACCGATAAATGCTGGACATAGCCGCGCTTGCCGTCGTGGCCCGCCATGATCGTGCCCACCAGTTGCCCTTCCACTTCTGCCACAAAGCTCAGGCCGGGGTTGCGCCGCAGGTACTTCTCAATGCCCGCTCGGGAATCCGCATCGCGCAGCCGCACGCCCTCGCTTCCGCTCCATAGGTCGATGGTGGCGTCATAGTCGTCGATGGTCATGGTGCGGTAGTGCATGTCTGTGGCTCTCACGGGTGACGGTTAGTTTCGGGCGTTAACATGCACTCTCACACATAGCGCGAACATCATCGATATCAACTGGTCTAGCGAGCTTCGATTTATAGTGAATCAAGTCTTCCTTCAACATCAGGGGAAGCGCAAGGCCCAATAAATTGACGGTTTCATAACGATCAAAATCTACGTCAAGCGGTACCCAGGACTGTCTGGCGGCATCTATAATGTGCGCGCCTTTGGCGTTGCCAACTTCCACCTTGATGCCCTCATACTTGAACTGTACGTAGGTTAAATCCCAGCCCTCCTCGCAGCGGTGTGCGGCGGGCTTGGATAGGTAGGCCTGCCCTGCCTGCACCACCGTCGCGAAGTGCGCGTCGGGAACAAACAGATCAATATCATTCAGCGCTCGATCAGCACCATAGCCCCTTGCGGCGAGACCTCCGCAGATTTGAAAAGGAATATTCCTATCCTTGAGTAGTCTCACTATCCATTGGGCGGCTAAATGATGCATGACGGCTCCTTTCAATGGGGCGTTGCAGCGGGTTCAATGCAGGCCGAGTCAAGGCCTTCCATAAACTGGTGGCCTCAGCTTAACGCAAGCGTTTCAACAACGGCTTTGACTCTTTCACGGGCTTCGCCTTGCAGCGTGTTCAGCGGCTGAGGCAGGCAGGGTTGGCTGACGTCACCGGTGAGTTCGGCGATGGTGGCGGTAACCCGTAGGCTGCCGCCGTAGTCACGGTAGAGCGCCCATAGCGGCTCGAGTGCCTGGGAGCGGGCCATCGCTTGCTCGGTATCGCCTGCCTGGGCGGCGCGGGTGAGCGCCAGTGCGATGTCCGGGTAGAGCCCGCCGATCACCGAGTACCAGGCATCGCACCCGGCAAGTAACCCGTTGGTAGCAGCCGGGTCGCCGCTGATGCCGATGGTCACATCAGAAGGGATTACCCCGCGCAGCTCTGCAACGCGTGCCTTGGCAGCGGCCAGATCGTTCTGCACCGGCGGTATCTTGATCGAGCGCACCTGGGGCAGTTGGGCGATGCGCCCGTGCAGTTCGTCGCTGAAGTGAAAGTTCGTGGTGCCGGGATTGTCGTAAACGCAGAGCGGCACGCTCAGCGAGCGGCAGACCGTTTCGTACAGGCTGAACACTTCCTCATCGGTGAGCTTTTGATACGACACCGGCGCCAGCAGCACGCCACTTGCGCCTGCTTGCTGGGCATGTTCGGCATTGATCAGCACATCGCGGGTGCGTAGCGCGCCAATACCGGCAATGACGGGCACCCTGGCGGCCCTTTCCACGCTCAGTTTGACCACGCGGGCACGCTCGTCACTGTTCAAATAGGCGTAACTGCCCGTCGAGCCCAGCACACCGATGGAGTCCACCTCGGCTTCCGCCAGGCGCGCCACCAGGCGAGCAAACTCATGCTCGTTAATGCCCTGCTCGTTCATGGGGGTTAGCGGAAATGCGCTCAGGCCGGTCAACATGATGAAGGCTCCTTTACTGCCCAAAGCTGATCCCCAGGCGCAGCGCCTGGAGGCCGTCAAATTCGACACTGACTTCGTCAGAGAACACCGGGTGCCCCTGAACGGCCATATCCACGGTCGCCTGAGCGCCCTGATACGTAAGGGTAATGGCGATATTGGCTGAGGTGCTGATCGGCGCCGTCAGCCCGTACGTCACATCCTCGACGTTGATGGACGAGAGCCCGCGATCTTCCAGTTGCTGTTCAACTTCCTGTTGTACGGCCACGCCGTAATAGACGTACAAGCCAGCGTAACCCAGCGCTACCAGTACAATCAGTGAAAAGAGCTTTCCCATGTAAATTCCTCAAGCGTATGACGTTGGCACCATGCTGCCCGTCAGGGCTTTTCAGCGCTGGCCCACTCCGTCCGAGAGGTCGGGGCCGGGATACAGATGGCCCGGCCAGCGTAACACCATGATCGCCAGAACGTTGCGATGTTCCCCCCCCGCCAGTCCCTTTTCCCCCGAGGGCGAGGGAATGATGCCGCTGGCCGGGTCCACCGCCGCCACCAGCGCCTCGCGCACCCGGCCCACCAGCGGGTGGTCGTCGCGACCGGCTAGCTGGAAGGCCAGTGCCACTTCGGCCTGGATGTCGGCCGTGGCCCGGGTCATGATACCGGCTGCCTCCCGCTCCAGCGCTTCCAGCACCCAAGCGTGCACTTCCGGGTCCGCCTTCCGCTGGTAGTAGCGGCTGTCAGCGATGACGAAGTGGGTCAGGCCATAGAGCCAGTTACGGTACTCGGCGTCGTCGAGCTCGGCGACTCGCTCGGGGGGGTAGTGGCGCCGGAAGGCTGCCTCCACCTCCCGGCGCAGATCCATCACGCCGAGCTGGTGAAGGAAGTACGTATAGTTGGCCACCTGAGCAGCATAGACCTCGATCACCGAGGGGTCGGTCAGGAAGGCCGCCCAGTCGACCTCTGCCTGGTAGTCCAGCGCCCGTTGGTGGTCCTCAATGGCTGGCAGCAGGTCGTGGTACTCGGCCTGGACAAGCCGGAACAGCAGAGACCGGGCAAAGGCGATTTCCCCCCACTCCCCCAGCATGGCACGTCGAGCGCGCTGCTTGGCCGTGCGCTGGGAGTAGTCGGCAACGATCGCCCGGCTGCGGGTAGCCGCGTACCCAGGCTCAGCCAGGCCGGCGATGTCTTCCTCGAGTCGCACCATTAGACGCTCGCCGTAGGCACGATTGAGGGGCCGCCAGCGCTGCTCGCCCGTCAGGCGGTAGAGCCGCTGGGCAAAGTGGCGCTGCTTGTCCTCGGACAGCGTCGGCAGCGCCTGTTCGTAGACTTCCTGGATGGCCAGACCGGCGTCACGCTGTGCGTCACGTTCCACTTGCGGCGCCATGACGGTGCAGCCGGTCAACAACAGCACCATCATCAATGAAAAGAGTTTTCTCATACCAACTCCTTGGTGGTGTTCGCTAGCGATAGCCCATCATTGCACAGTCGATGAGCAATTATGTACAAGCATCAGTGACATTGTCGGCATAAGCTAGGGGTGTGTTTCGAGGTGTTGGGTTTCATCAGGGGAGGTCGGCATGAGCAACGCTAGCCGGTTTGAGTTCTTCAAGAGTCATCACGTGCCGACACTGACGGTGCTGAAGGCGGCGATTGAGGATTTCAGCTACGACCCGCATGCCCATGAGGAGTATGCCTTTGGCGTTACGCTGGCCGGGCGTCAGGACTTTTTCAGCGGTGGGCAGTTTCACCGCAGCCCGCCGGGCAACGTGATTCTGTTCAACCCGGAGGAAGTTCACGACGGGCATTCGGGCGGCGCACAAGCGCTGGACTACCTGATGGTGTATGCCCACCCGGAACAGGTGACGCCGCTGTTCGCCGAGGTACTTGGCCGCGAAAGCGCCACAGGCTTCCGTTCCGACCAAACGCTGATTCAGGATGCGCCCCTGCGCCATGCCATTATCGAGCTGGCCCGTTTGGTAAGTACCCAGGCCGGTAGCTGCATTGACCAGGAGAATGCGCTTTATCAGGTGGTAGAGCGAACCGTTCAGCTAGGCGGCCGCGTTCAACCCAGCCGCGTCACGCAACGGCCGGATGCCCTGCTGGACCTTGCCAGGGCGTATATCCACGCCCACCTGGAAACCGATATGTCGCTTGACGACATCAGCCAGGCTGCGCATTTATCCAAGTACCACTTTTTGCGGCTGTTTCGGCAGCACTACGGCATGACGCCTCACCAGTACGTGATTAATTGCCGGATCAATGCGGCCCGTGCAGCGCTGGATCAGGGGGCGCCGCTGAATGAGGTGGCGTTGCGGTTTGGGTTTGCCGACCTTAGCCATTTCAATCGCCGCTTCAAGCGCATCTACGGCATGACGCCCCACCAATACCAGCGCGATATCACGCGTTAGCCAAACCCCACTTAGAGGTTCCAACATGTTAGCAATCGTCGCCTATGCCCTGGGCGTCATGTACACCCCTGGGCCTGTGAATCTGCTCGGCCTGAATGTAGGTATCAATGGCCAGGCCAGACAGTCGGTGGGGTTTTGCCTGGGCGTGGGAACGGCCATGCTTGTGTACCTGCTGGTGTTGGGCTGGGCGGGCGCTGCCTGGATCAGCGGTAACGCCCTGATCCTGGTGAGTGCGCTGGGCTGTAGCTATATTGTTTACTTGGCCGTCAAGATTGCCCGCGCCAGCGCGGATTTGGACGAGCCTGATCATGCACCGCGCCTGCTGAACTTTCGCGATGGGCTGGTGATGCAGCTGCTCAACCCGAAGGCCATCGTCGCGACCCTGCCCATAGCCACCCTTCAGTTTCCGGCGGCGGGCATTCAGGGCGTCAGCCTGGTGATCTGGGCGCTGGGGCTGTCCGCCATGGCGGCGGGCGCCCCAGGTAGCTACGTGGTCATCGGTAGCCTGGTGGGTGAGCGTATTAAAAGCACGCGGGTCGTGAAGGGCTTCAACTGGCTGATGGCGGGGCTATTGGTCGCCGTGGCGCTGTCGATTGGTGCCGAACATGTGTGGAGGCCGCTTGTGTCCTGAGCGTTTAACACTTCGACAGCGATGACATGGTCCAACCGCCAATCACCTTATAACCCCTATTCGCTTTTTATTTAATAGCCATGAGTTTCCGGCCCCACAGCGTCGTTTCCGCTTCTGTCTACCTCCGGCAGGCCCTGACGCTTTCCGCCAGTTCACTGACCAACCCATGTACCCGCTCCACGGCTTCATCAGGCGTCGTGGCGTGTTCGATGCAGTCGACCAGTGCGGAGCCCACCACCACCGCATCGCTATAGCGGCCAATGGTTGCCGCCTGCTCGGCGGTGCGGATACCGAAGCCGACGGCGATGGGCAGTTCGGTATCTTCCCGCAGGCGCGAAACTGAGGCTTCCAGCCGTTCCGGTGTGGGGGCACTGCCGCCGGTCACGCCCGCCACGGAGACGTAGTAGATAAACCCGGAGGCGTTCGCCAACACTCGGGGCAGGCGTTTGGCATCGGTGGTTGGGGTGGCCAGACGGATAAAGTCGATGCCGTGCCGAAACGCAGGCTGGCAGAGTTCTTCGTCGTGCTCGGGGGGCAGATCCACCACGATCAGACCGTCTACCCCGGCACGGGCGGCATCGGTCAAGAAGCGCTCAACGCCGTAGCGGTAAATGGGATTGTAGTAACCCATGAGCACAATCGGCGTGGTGCTGTCCTGTTCGCGGAAGGTGCGTACCATGTCCAGCGTTTTGGCCTGGGTCTGGCCGTTGTTCAGGGCGCGCTGGGCTGCTTTTTGAATGGCGGGACCATCGGCCATGGGGTCGCTGAACGGCATGCCCAGCTCGATAATATCCACCCCGGCGGCAGGCAGCCCGTGCAGCAGGCGACGCGAGGTGACGGCATCCGGGTCACCGGCGGTCAGGTAGCTGATCAGTGCCGGACGGTTTTGCTGCTTGAGTGTACTGAAGCAGCGGTCAAGACGTGTTGGGTTGCGCATGGTCTGACTCACGGTAGCGTTCATCGCGTTTTCCTGGATAGCGCTCATACGTTTTTCACTCCGAATTTATCGCCAAGGTGATGGGCGACGCTCGTCATGTCCTTGTCGCCACGGCCGCTCAGGTTGATCACCATCAAGTGCTCGCGGGGAAGCTGGGGCGCGCGTTTGGCGACTTCTGCCAACGCATGGGCGGTTTCCAGGGCGGGAATAATGCCTTCCTTGCGGCAGCAGATCTGGAATGCCTCCAGCGCCTCGTCATCGGTGGCCGAGACGTACTCGACCCGCTTCTGCTCGTGTAACCAGGCGTGCTCGGGCCCGATACCGGGGTAGTCCAGCCCGGCGGAAATCGAGTGGGCATCGGTAATCTGGCCGTCTTCGTCTTGCAGCAGGTAGGTGCGGTTGCCGTGCAGGACCCCAGGGGTGCCGCCGTTCAGGCTGGCAGCGTGCAGGCCGCTTTTGACGCCCTTGCCGCCCGCTTCCACACCGACCATGTGAACGTCCGGGTCATCCAGGAACGGGTAGAACAGCCCAATGGCATTTGAGCCGCCGCCCACGCAGGCAACGAGTGAATCCGGCAGACGGCCTTCCTTTTCCAGCATCTGGGCGCGGGTTTCATGGCCGATGACGGCCTGGAAGTCACGCACCATGGCGGGGTACGGGTGCGGCCCGGCCACGGTGCCAATGATGTAGAAGGTGTCGTCCACATTGGTGACCCAGTCACGCAGCGCTTCGTTCATGGCGTCCTTGAGCGTGCCGGTGCCGGAAGTGACGGGGACGATTTCCGCGCCCAGCAGCTTCATGCGGAAGACGTTGGTCTGCTGGCGTTCGATGTCCGTCGTGCCCATGTAGATGACGCAGGGCAAACCAAAACGCGCCGCTACGGTGGCAGTGGCGACGCCGTGCATCCCTGCGCCGGTTTCGGCGATGATGCGCTTCTTGCCCATCTGCTTGGCCAGCAGCACCTGGCCGATGCAGTTGTTGATCTTGTGCGCGCCGGTGTGGTTGAGCTCTTCACGCTTGAGATAAATGCTCGCTCCGCCAAAGTGCTCGGTCAGCCGTTCGGCGAAATAGAGCGGGCTGGGCCGCCCTACGTAATCGCCCTGAAAGTAGTCCAGCTGACGCTGAAATTCGGGGTCGTTTTTGGCGGTGGTGTATTCGTCTTGCAGCTCCAGAATCAGCGGCATCAGGGTTTCGGCGACAAAGCGGCCGCCAAAGTTGCCAAACAGGCCGTTGGCATCGGGCAGGCTCTGGGATATGTCTACAGGTTGATTCATCACGACCTCTGAATGCGTTATCGAACAATGCAATGAAAGTAGCGCAAGCAGGCGGGGAGAAAAATCGATAAGATGTCATCAACCTGTGAGCTGGAGTCACACATCAATGCACAATAGCCTGCCACCGCTTAGCGCCTTGCGCGCCTTCGAGGCCACTGCCCGGCTGGGCAGCGTGACCGCCGCTGCCGAGGAGTTGAGCGTGACCCACGGCGCCGTCAGCCGCCAATTAAGAAGCCTGGATGACCATTTTGGCGTGGCGCTGTTTACCAAAGCGGGCCGCGGCATTGTGCTGACGCCCCACGGCGAGAAGCTACAAAGCGGCCTGAGCGATGCTTTTGCCCAACTGCGCGATAGTTGCGCCGCGCTCAAACGTGATGTGGAGGATGCGCCCTTCACCCTCGCCTGCCCCGGCAGCCTGCTGGCCCGCTGGCTGATTCCCCGGCTGGACCGCCTTCACCGTGACCTGCCTGACCTCAAGCTGAAAGTGGTGGTTAGCGAAAGTGAGCATCCTGAAAAGCAGACGGACGCCAGCGCGAGCCTTGCGTTTTCCGAGCCGCCCTGGCCCGCCGAGGTGGACGTCGTCGAGCTTATCCCGGAGCAGATATGCGCGGTGGCGAGCCCGCCACTGGCCGCGCAGTGCGACCCAGCCAACCCGGCAACGCTATTCGACAACACGCTGCTATACACCGCCTCGCGCCCTCAGGCCTGGCCGCAGTGGGCCAGTGCACATGGGCTTGAGCAGTCACAACTTGAAGCGGCGCTACGTAAAGGCCAGGGATTTGAGCACCTTTACTACCTGATGGAAGCGGCCGTGGCGGGGTTGGGCGTGGCGATTGCCCCCACGCTATTGGTGGAAGACGACCTGAAGAGCGGCCGACTGGTCGCCCCCTGGGGCAGCATCGAAACCCCCGCCCGGCTCTGCCTGTGGCTGCCCGCTCAGGCGGACTTACTCACCCACCCCCGCCGAAGCGAGCCGCTGGCGGAATGGCTTAAGGGGGAGCTTGGGAGATAAATGCGAAGGCGTTAGTGAGGCTGCGTGTTGTCCGGAAGCTTGTGACTCGCTTCGGCTTTCAACCGTTCAACCAGCCAAACTTTGATAATAGATTGACGCGTAACGCCGATACGGGCGGCTTCACGATCCAGGGACTCAACCACCCAAGCGGGGAAGTCGACATTGATTCGCTTCGGATCTTGATTAACATGGTGTGCCGTAGATAAATCAAGATCGTCAACGATGTCTTCGCTATCCTGGTCAAATTTTTGATCAAAGTCGTTAGCTTTCATAGAGTTCTACCTCTCTTTTTCGCGAGCGCCTTACCGAAATGAGTCGAATTTTTTCATTTCGGTAGGTGATGACGGCAGACCAGTGTTTATCACCAATCAGCCCTATCATCAGAAAACGCGGCTCATCATCATGATTTGGCTTGAATTTCCAGCAAATCAGGATCATTCCAAAGCGCCTGAGCATCTAGAAAGTCAATTCCATGCTTTATCCGATTGGCTACGCTTTTGTCATCATCATACTCAAAGTCGCTCATGAGTATAAATTATTCCTTTTTTACTCAAACCACAAGGTAGCCCAACACTTCCTTGCTGCTCAACAAGCATGCCGAGACAGCTTTATGCCGCCTTTTTACCTCTACTCACCCACTCAAGCGCTCGCTGTTACTGGCTACCCGTTCCGCCAGAAAATCCGCCACGGCCCGGATACGGGCTGATTGGGTAAGATCCGTCTGGATGACCAGGTAAATGGGCTGATCCACGCCGATATCGGACTCGAGGCAGACGAGCTCAGCCTCCAGCGCCAGAAAGTGCGGCAGCACCGCGATCCCCAGCCCCGCTTTGGCCGCCGCTAGCTGGGTCGCAAGCGACGTCGTGGTCAATGCAGGTTCGCGACCTCGTAGCATCCGTTCAACCCACTGGGCAGCGGGCAAGTGCGCTTGCGTATCCCCCCAGGTGATAAAGGCATCCGTGTCATAATCGCCCGCGTCATCATGAGCCTTGCGCTGCGCTGTATAGCCGGGGCTCGCGTAAAGTCCGAACCCCAGCATACCCAAGCGTCGAAGGGTGACATTGCCCCGCTCGGGCTTGACCATTCTAAGGGCTAAATCGGCGTCGCGACGGTGCAGGTTGACGGTGGTGATATCGGTCACCAACTCAAGCGTGATGCTGGGGTACTGCGCATGAAATTGTGGCAATGCGGGCAGAATCAGCGCCGTGGCCAGGTTTTCAGCGGTCGCCAAACGCACTCTGCCGCTCAGTTGCGCAGTGTTGGAAACCCCGCTGGTAAACGCCGCCGCTGCTGCCTCCAAGGCTTCGGCTTTCTCGATTAGCCCCGCGCCCTCCTCGGTAAGCTGATAGCCCGATTGATGGCGTACAAACAGTGGCAGCTTTAAAGCGTTTTCCAGCCGTTCGATACGCCGGGAGAGCGTGGCGATGCCCAGGTTCAGCTCGGCGGCGGCACCACTCAGCGTGCCGTGGCGCGCCACTGCCAGAAAGGTGCGTGTGTCGTCCCATACCCAACCACGCGGCATGTGTTTTTCATAATCAGAAATTTGTTTATCGAATTCGTTAATTTTTTTCATTACCGGATAGTGCCACGCTGCTACGGCGCCACTCAAGAACGCGTCACTTCTGGAGACATAGCATGCAACAACGAACGCTGGGCAGCGATCTAACCGTTTCCGCTATCGGCTTAGGCTGCATGGGGATGAGCGAGTTTTACGGCCCTCGGGACGACAGCGAGTCGCTTCGGGTATTAGCGCGGGCGGTAGAACTAGGTATCGACTTTTTCGACACGGCGGATATGTACGGGCCGCATCATAACGAGGCGTTGATTGGCCGCTTTCTCGCCAGTCAAAAGCCTAAGGTCCGTATCGCCACCAAGTTTGGCATTGTGCGCAACCCTGGAGAATATCAACGTAGCCTGAACAGCAGCGCCCACTATGCCCAACAAGCCTGCGAGGCATCACTGCGGCGGCTGGGTATCGAGCAGATCGATCTCTACTACGTCCACCGCGTTAACCCCGACACGCCAATTGAAGAGACCATGGAGGGCTTGGCGCAACTGGTGAAAGAGGGAAAAATTGCCCACATTGGCCTCTGCGAGGTTAGCGCAGAGACCCTTCGTCGAGCCCATGCGGTACATCCCGTCACCGCCGTGCAAACCGAGTATTCGCTCTGGACGCGGGACGTTGAACAAGCAGTATTGCCCACCTGCCAGGAACTCGGCATCGGCTTTGTGCCCTACTCACCGCTGGGCCGTGGCTTTTTGACGGGAAAACTTCAGGCGAATGCCGACTTCGGCGAAGGTGATTTTCGTCCTAACCTGCCGCGCTTCTCTGAACAGGCCATGCATGCCAACCGCCGAATCGCCGACGTGATTGGTGAAATGGCCACCCATAAAGGCTGCACCCCGGCGCAGCTTTCGCTGGCTTGGCTGTTATCCAAAGGCGATAACATTGTGCCGATTCCCGGCACCAAGCGTCTGCGCTACCTTGAAGAGAATGCGGCTGCCGCGTCCATCACCCTGACCGCCGATGAGCAGCAACGGCTTGAAGCGGCCACCGAGCGCCTTCCGGTAACCGGTGAGCGCTATACGCCGGAAGGCATGAAGGGGGTTAACGCCTGAACGGCTGGTGGCTCATTGAGAACGTCTACTTGATAATTTCGTCGATCGACCGCTTGCCGTCCAGCAACGCGAACTCCTTGTTGATAACACTGCTTTGCAGCGCGTAGTGCAACGCATGCGCGACATTGGCGCGGGAGATTTGATTGTCGCCGGCCTCGTCGATTGAGCTTGCGAACTGCTGGCTGGCGGCGTCATCCGTCAAACGTCCGGGTTTAAGAATCACGTAGGGTACGCCGCTGTTGCGCAGATGGGCATCGGCGGCGAATTTTGCGGCCATGTAGGGGCGCAACTTCTCAGGCGCTTCCATGGGGTTTTCGGCCCGTATCGCGCTGATCATCAGGTAGCGGGAAATACCTTTCTGCTTGGCGATATCGGCAGCACGAATGGCCCCGTAAAGATCGATCAACAGGGTCTTGTCCGGCCCGGTGTGCGGTCCTGAACCAGCGGTGAAGACCACTTGGTCACAGCCTTCAAAGGCATGCGAAAAGTCGTCTTCCAGGTCGGCAATGACGGTATCGATACCTCTGTCATTGAACCATGGCACCTGCTCTTCGCTGCGAATCATCGCCTTGATGGGCGTGCCCGCTTTTTGGGCCAGCTCGCAGAACTGTTTGCCAATCTGTCCGTTCGCGCCAATCACTAACGCCGTCATAACGTCTCCTTGTGAGTTGCCTATATAGGTTAGGTGCTGGCAAAAAAGACGACATTCAACCCCTGCTCCTTCGAACCGCCTCAGCGTAAGGCGTGCCGTCCCATCAATAATCGCGCTGGCCACCGCCGCGCTGGGCACACTATCACCGGTAACACCAGCCAGGTGCCATGCCAAGCAATCTCAGGTCAGTGATGTGGATTTCAGATAGCTTATCGTGCGCTACGGTCATGGCAATTCGTGCGTAAATACAC
The DNA here is from genome assembly GCF_031451615.1 of Vreelandella janggokensis. Classification (NCBI taxonomy): domain Bacteria; kingdom Pseudomonadati; phylum Pseudomonadota; class Gammaproteobacteria; order Oceanospirillales; family Halomonadaceae; genus Vreelandella; species Vreelandella janggokensis. The sequence continues at coordinate 119,985 of NZ_JARWAJ010000003.1, forward strand.
CATAACTTAAGGGTCGGGCGATACAGCCCGACAGCCAATACGCGCCTATAACGATAATAATGGAGACGCCTGCGATGCCAGAGGCCATCATCGAGACGACCGGCTTGACCAAAAGCTTCAAAGGCTTCAAGGCGGTCAATGACATTTCCCTGCAAGTGATGCCAGGCACCATTCACGCCATGATTGGCGCCAATGGTGCGGGCAAGACCACTTGTTTCAATCTGCTGACCAAGTTTCTGCGCCCCACCAGTGGGCGCATTCTGTTCAAGGGGCGCGATATCACGTCCCTCAAGCCTGACCAGATCGCTCGCCTCGGGCTGGTGCGATCGTTTCAGATATCGGCGGTCTTTGGCCAACTGACGACGCTTGAAAACGTCAAGTTGGCGCTGCAGCGCCAGCGCGGTGAGTCCTACGATTTCTGGGCTTCCCGTCGCCGCCTGGATCACCAGCGCCAGCGGGCAGAAGCGCTACTCGACGACGTCGGGCTGAGCGATGCCGTCGACACACTCGCCGCGGAGCTTCCCTACGGTCGCAAACGCGCCCTGGAACTGGCCACCACGCTGGCTCTGGATCCACAGGTGATGCTGCTTGACGAGCCCCTGGCGGGAATGGGCACCGAAGATGTCAGCCGGACGGCTGAGTTAATCCGCCGCGTGGCCAAGGGGCGCACCGTGTTGATGGTGGAGCATAACCTTGGGGTCGTGGCTAAGCTATGCGACCGCATCACCGTCCTTGCCCGTGGGGAGGTATTGGTGGAGGGCGACTACGACACGGTGTCGCAAGACCCTCGCGTGATCGAGTCCTACATCGGAGGTGCCACCCATGGCTGAGGCAGCGTTTGACACACAACAAGCACCGATGCTGAGTATTCGTGACTTACGTGCCTGGTACGGCGAAAGCCATGTGCTGCACGGTATCGATCTCGAGGTGCCTGAAGGCCAGGTCGTCACGCTGCTGGGGCGCAACGGCGCGGGCAAATCCACGATCCTGAAGTCGATCATGGGAACCGTGCCCAAGCGTCAGGGAAGTATCTGCCTGCAGGGGGTCGAGACCATCAACCGACGCCCCTTCCAGATCGCCCGTCAGGGGATTGCCTTCTGCCCTGAGGACCGCGGCATCTATGCCACCCTGAACGTGCGTGAAAATCTGGAACTGCCGCGGCGTATCAATGACAGCGGCCTCACCACCGAGCAGATTCTCGACTTGTTTCCCAACCTGCGCGAACGGCTCCACAGCCCTGGCTCCAAGTTGTCTGGCGGGGAACAGCAGATGCTAGCCATCGGCCGTATTTTGCGCACAGGCGCCCGATTGCTGCTGCTCGATGAGCCTACCGAAGGGCTCGCTCCGGCGATCGTCGAGCAGATCGGCGACACCCTTGTCCACCTCAAGGCGCAGGGCTATACGATCCTGCTGGTGGAGCAGAACCTGCGCTTTGCGATGTCGGTGGCTGATCAACACTACCTTATCGACCACGGCCAAGTGGACACCCGCTATGACCGCCAGAGCATCGAGGAGAACACCGACGCCCTGCTGGTCCGCCTGGGTGTCTAGGCGTCACTCCTGCGAGTGATGGCGGAAGTGCGACGGCGAGACACCTTTCATGCGCTTGAAGGTCTTGGAGAAAGCAAACGGGCTCTGGTAGCCGACGCGTACCGCGATCTCTTCCACCGGGAGGCTGCTGGTGGCCAACAGATGGGCAGCGTGCTGCATGCGAAGCTGGGTTAGCTGCTGCATGGGGCTGCGGCCAAATACCTTGCGGCTGATTCGGCGCAGATGCTCGCTGCTGACGTGGGCAATCTCGGCCATCTCCTCGATGGTCCAGGGCTTTTCCAGGGTTGGGGTCACGGCGTCGAACACCGCCACGATGCGGGTATCGCGACGCCAGGGATCCGCGAATCGCGAGATATAACGCTCGATGGTATCCCCCCACATGGCACAGCTGGCGGCATCGCCCTGACCATGAAACACCTCGCTATAGAGCCCGAGGATGGCGTGCTTCATCGGCTCAGGGTCGAAGTGCTGCATGATCGGCGCGATGGTGCCGACCACCGAGCGTGGGGCACTGGGCAGATAGCGCACCCAACAGTACTGCCAGCGACTGCCAGGCACGGCATGAAAGGCGTGCAGGCCATGCGCCGGGGCAAAGGACGTCATGTTGCGGCGCATGGTGCACCATCCGCCATCGAGCAGCATGCGCCCCTCCCCACCCAGAGAGCCGTGAATATAGGCGCCGCTTAGCCGCGTGCGCACGATGCGGTAGGGAACGGCGGCATCGCCCACGCCCACGTGGGAAATATGTCGTTCGCGCAATGCCTGGCAGTCGTCCACGCGGACGATCCATTGTTGGGTGTCTTCGCCCACAATGTGGGTTTCAGATAGGCAGTCGTGTTCTGAGGCCATGGCGCAATCACTCTTTATAGACCTTACTGGTAACAGCAAGACATAACAGAAAAAGACATTGCAACGCCAACTATAACAACAGCTCAGAACGAGCATAGGAGATTAACATGTCAGCCAAGACCCCTTTAAAAACCTTTGCCCTGTCGTCCATCGTGCTGGCTATGGGCAGCGCGACCAGTGCCATGGCGAGCAACGGTTTTTCCGACGATGCAGTGCGAATTGGCGTGCTCACCGATATGTCAGGTATCTATACCGACCTTTCCGGTGAAGCCGCGGTCGAGGCAGTCCGCATGGCGGTCGAAGACTTCGGTGGCGAGGTCGGCGGCGTGCCGATTGAAGTCACCTACGGCGATCACCGCAACCGCGCCGACACCGGTGCCAGCCGCGCCCGCGAATGGTACGACAATGAAGGGGTCGACATGATCAACGACCTCGCCAACTCCGGGGTTGCCCTGGCCGTGGCAGCGGTCGCTGAAGAGCGCCAGCGCCATGCCATTGTCAACTCGTCTTCCAATATCGGGCTGACCAACGAGTACTGCTCGCCCTATGTCACCCACTACACCTACGATGCTCACTCGCTGGCCCATGGCACCGGTAAATCCATCGTCGAGAATGGCGGCGATACCTGGTTCTTCCTGACTGTCGATTTCGCCTTCGGCATCGGTCTTGAAGAACAGGTTTCCGAGGTCGTGCGCGAAGCCGGGGGGCAAGTCGTGGGGGCGGCCCGCCACCCACTGGATACGACTGACTTCTCCTCCTACGCCCTTCAGGCCCAGGCCTCGGGCGCCGAGATCATCGGCATTGCCTCCACCGGCGCCGATGCCATTAATGCCATCAATGCCCTGGCCGAGTTTGGTGTCACACCTGACCAGAGCCCCGCTGCTCTGCTGCTGTGGTACGACGACATCGAAAGCCTCGGCCTGGAAACCGCCCAGGGCCTGATGCTCACCAACGCCTTCTACTGGGATGCCAACGAGGAAACGCGTGAGTTTTCCGAGCGCTTCTACGAGCGCACCGGTCGCATGCCCAACATGGCCCAGGCCGGCAACTACTCCTCCACCATGCATTATCTCAACTCTGTGGAAGCCGCCGGTACCGATGATCCTGACGCCGTTTCCGAGAAGATGCGCGAGCTCAAGATCAATGACTTCTTCGCCAAGGACGGTTATATCCGCCCTAATGGCCGCATGGTGCACGACCAGTACCTTTGGGAAGTCAAATCGCCCGAGGAATCGGAATACGACTATGACTACCTGAGACGGGTCACTACCATCCCTGGTGAAGAGGCATTCCAGCCGCTGGAAGAAAGCACCTGCCACCTGCTTGATAACGACGAGTGATTACTGACACTGCCCGGGGATGGCCCGGGCAGTGGTGGTGATCCTGGGCTAACCCCTTCGTTTTCTTTTGAGTGGTCAATTATGGATATCTTAGGTGTACCTATTCAGGCACTGATGGGACAGCTCATGCTGGGAATCGTCAACGGTTCTTTTTATGCCGTCATGAGCCTTGGCCTGGCGATCATCTTCGGTGTGCTCAAGATCGTCAATTTTGCCCACGGTGCCTTCTTCATGCTGGGGGCCTTCGCCGCCTTTCTGTTGGCGCAGCACCTTGGCGCCAACTACTGGACCACCTTGCTGGTGGCCCCGTTAGCAGTGGCGCTGTTCGGCATGCTGTTCGAATGGCTGTTTCTACGTCGGCTGTATGGCCTCGACCCGATCTACGGGCTGTTGCTGACGTTCAGCCTGGTACTGGTCCTGGAAGGCGGTTTTCGCGTTGCCTTTGGCTCCTCGGGCCAGCCCTTCGCTACCCCGGAATTGCTGCGCGGCACGGTCAACCTGGGCTTCATGTACCTGCCGATCTATCGCGGCTTCGTCATCTTCGCGGCCATGGTGGTCTGTCTGGTGACCTGGTTTGTGATTGAACGCACCTCTCTGGGCGCGAGCCTGCGCGCCGCCACCGAGCGCGCCGAGCTGACCCAGGCCTTCGGTATTAACGTGCCGCGGCTGGTGACCCTGACCTATGGCGTCGGCGTCGGGCTCGCGGCTTTCGCAGGCGTACTCGCCGCGCCGATCTTTCACGTCAATCCGGCAATGGGCTCGAGCCTGGTGATCATCATTTTTGCGGTGGTGGTCATCGGGGGGCTGGGCTCTATCATGGGGGCCATCGTGACCGGCCTGGGGCTTGGGGTGGTGGAAGGCTTTACCCGGGTATTCTACTCCGAGTTCTCCTCGACCATCGTGTTTCTGGTCATGGTCCTGGTGCTGTTGCTGCGCCCGGCTGGCCTTTTCGGCCGAGAGGAGGGCTAGCCATGAACCTTCGCTCTCTGGCCTGGCCGCTTTTGATCGTCGTGCTGTTGGCGCTGCTGGCGGTGCCGTTCTTCCCCCAGTGGGTGTACTCGGTGTTCGTAATGAAGACACTGTGCTTCGTGCTGTTCGCCTGTGCCTTCAACCTGCTGCTGGGTCATACCGGCATTCTCTCCTTCGGCCATGCGGCCTTCTTTGGTAGTGGCGCCTATGTGACCGGCCACTTGGTCAAGGTTTACGGTGTACCCACCGAGCTCGGCATTCTGGCGGGCGGCCTGGCGGCGGCACTGCTCGGCGCGGTCATTGGTGCCCTGGCGATCCGTCGCAGCGGCATTTACCTGGCGATGATCACCCTCGCGATGTCGCAACTGGTGTACTTCTTTTTTCTCCAGGCCCCTTTCACCGGCGCCGAAGATGGCCTGCAGCGAATTCCACGCGGCACCTTCCTGGGCATCTTCGACCTCAATAACGACACCACCCTCTACTATGTGGTGCTGGGCATTGTCGGTGCGGGACTGTGGCTGGTCTGGCGGACCGTCAATTCGCCCTTCGGCAACGTCATGCGGGCTATTCGTGAACACGAGCCGCGCGCTATCTCGATGGGTTACCCAGTGGCGCGCTACAAGGTGCTGGTCTTCAGCCTTTCGGCGGGGCTTTCGGGCATCGCCGGTGCACTGAAGGCCATCATCTTCCAACTCGCCGCGCTTTACGACGTGCACTGGCATACCTCCGGCGACGTCATCCTGATGACCCTGCTGGGCGGCATGAATACGGTGTTCGGCCCCGCGGTGGGGGCTGCCATCGTGTCGTCACTCAATCACTTCCTGGACCCATTCGGTGCCTGGGTTACGGTGATCATTGGCCTGGTATTCATGGCCTGTGTACTGCTGTTCCGCCAGGGGGTGGTGGGGCAACTCGCCTTGCTGATACAGCGAAAGTCGCCGCCCCCATCTTCCAGCACTGCCGCCCGTACCAATCCAACGACTGAACAACACGCAACCCTAAAAGAATAAGGAGGCCAGCATGGCTCAACTCGATAGATCCAACCTCATGGCTCACTTCCGCGAGATGGTGGCAAAAGGCCAGCCGATTATCGGCGGCGGTGCAGGTACCGGCATATCGGCCAAATGTGAAGAGGCCGGTGGTATCGACCTGATCGTGATCTACAACTCCGGTCGCTACCGCATGGCGGGCCGTGCCTCATCGGCAGGCCTGCTGGCCTATGGCAATGCCAACCAGATCGTCCAGGAAATGGCCCTGGAGGTATTACCCGTGGTCAAGCACACGCCGGTGCTGGCAGGGGTCAACGGCACCGATCCTTTCGTGATCATGCCCAAGCTGCTGCGTGAGCTAAAGGACCTGGGCTTCTCTGGCGTGCAGAACTTTCCCACCGTGGGGCTGATCGACGGTACCTTCCGCATCAGCCTGGAAGAGACCGGGATTACCTACGCCGACGAGGTAGAGATGATCCGCCTGGCTCATGAAATGGACATGCTGACCACGCCCTATGTGTTCTCTGCTGAGGAGGCGGTGGCAATGACCGAAGTGGGTGCCGATATCATCGTGGCGCACATGGGCGTCACCGTGGGCGGCACCATTGGCGCCACCTCGGGCAAGTCCCTGGACGAGTCGGTGCAACTGATCGACGAATGGGCAGCGGCGGCCCGCGCGGTGCGCGAGGACGTGCTGGTACTGTGTCACGGCGGGCCCATTGCCACCCCCGAGGATGCGGCCTACGTGATGCGCAAAAGCCAACACTGCAACGGTTTTTACGGTGCCTCGAGCATGGAGCGCCTGCCCACCGAAATCGCCCTCACCGACCAGATCCGCCAGTTCAAGGCCATCTCATGACGACTACCTGATAACGACTAGCCCATGACGGCTACCTCATTAACACCGTCACTCGCAGGAGATAACAATGACAAGAGTATACGTCAGCGCCGTAATGCCGATCAGCCTGGAGCAAGCCTGGCGCGTGCTGCGCGATTTCAACGGTTTGCCCAACTACCACCCCTTCTTCGCCAAGAGTTACATCGAAGACGGCAAGCCCGCCGACCAGGTGGGCTGCGTGCGCCACTTCCACGACCACGACGGCAACGCGATCCGCGAGGAGTTGCTCTCCCTCTCTGATCGCGAGCACCTGTGTTGCTACCGCATCCTCGACGCCCCGGCGTTGCCGGTGCGCGGCTATGTCTCGGAAATGCGCTTGAAGCCGATCACCACCAGCGGCCAATGCTTCGGCGAGTGGTGGGCAGAGTTCGAGGTCGATGACGCCAACCACGATGACGTGGTTCAGCGTGTCGGTGATACCTTCCGGCTGGCCTTCGAAGGCGCAGCTGAGGTCGGTCGCTAAGGAGTCACTCATGCAACCCATTGCCTACCTGATCGGCACTTGCGACACCAAGGCTGCCGAACTGAGTTACCTACGCGAGCGGCTGGCCGACGCTGGTGTCTCGAGCTGTATCGTCGACGTCGGGACCCAGGGTGACGACCAGGGGGCCGCCGACGTACATGCCGCCGAGGTCGCCGCTTGCCATCCCGAAGGCGCTGCCGCAGTGTTTGTCGATGACCGTGGCCGCGCGGTGGCGGGCATGGCCGAGGCACTGCGCCACTGGCTGCCGCGACGCCAAAACCTTGGCGGAGTGCTGGGGATCGGTGGCTCTGGCGGTACTGCCCTGATTGCACCAGCGCTGCGTGAGCTGGACATCGGCGTGCCCAAGCTGCTGGTCTCGACCATCGCCTCCGGCAATGTCGCTCCTTACGTCGGTCCCAGCGACATCGCCATGCTCTACTCAGTCACCGACGTGGCCGGCCTTAACCGTATTTCGCGGCGGGTGCTCGGCAATGCCGCCCACGCCCTGGCCGGGATGCTGCTGCATCAAGTCCCCGAGGTTGCCAACGACAAGCCGGCCATTGGCCTAAGCATGTTTGGCGTCACCACCGAGTGCGTCAACCAGCTCAGCGCCGCCCTCGAGGCTGACTATGACTGCCTGGTGTTCCACGCTACCGGGACCGGGGGACGCTCACTGGAGAAGCTCGCCAACAGCGGCATGATCACCGGTCTCCTGGACGTCACCACGACCGAAATATGCGATCTGTTCATGGGCGGCGTGTTCAGTGCCGGTGAGCAGCGTCTGGATATTCTTGCCCAGTCGGCACTGCCCTACGTCGGTTCTTGCGGGGCATTGGACATGGTCAACTTCGCTGGACGCGAGTCTGTCCCCGAGCGTTATCGCCAGCGCCTTCTCTATGAACATAATCCGCAGATCACCCTGATGCGTACCACCGCTGAGGAAAATGCCCGCATGGGGCGCTGGATCGGCGAGAAGCTCAATCAAAGCCGCGGGCCAGTGCGCTTCCTGCTGCCCGAAGGCGGCGTTTCGGCGCTGGATGTGCCGGGTCAGTGCTTTTACGACCCTGACGCCGACGCCGCCCTGTTCGAGGCGCTCGAACAAACGGTCAAGCAGACCTCCGAGCGGCAACTGATCCGCTCCCCCTTCAATATCAACGACCCCGAGTTCGCCGCCGCCCTGGTCGAGCACTTCCGGGATATCATGCATATAGAAACGAGGTAGGCACATTGAACCACTGGAACAGACAAGACTTGATGACCCACTTTCAGGCCATGGTGGCGCGGGGCGAACCCATCGTGGGTGGCGGCGCAGGCACCGGCCTTTCAGCCAAATGTGAAGAAGCCGGAGGCATCGACCTGATTGTCATCTATAACTCGGGACGTTATCGCATGGCGGGGCGCGGCTCGCTGGCCGGTATCATGCCTTACGGCAATGCCAATGAGATCGTCAAGGAAATGGCGCGGGAGGTGCTGCCGGTCGCTCAGAAAACGCCCGTACTGGCGGGCGTCTGTGGTACCGATCCGTTCGTCTTCATGGAGCCGTTTCTGACCGAGCTCAAGGCAATGGGCTTTGCCGGGGTACAGAACTTCCCCACCGTGGGCCTGATTGACGGCAACTTTCGCGCCAACCTGGAAGAGACCGGCATGAGCTATGCCCTGGAGGTGGAAATGATCCGCCAGGCGCGTGAGGTGGGGTTGCTGACCACTCCCTATGTGTTCAACGCCGAGGATGCCCGGGCCATGACCGAAGCCGGCGCCGACATCATCGTCTGCCATATGGGCCTGACCACCGGGGGCAGCATCGGCGCCGAAACCGCAATGAGCCTCGACGACTGCGTGGAGGCCATCAACGAATGGGCAGCAGCGGCCAGAGCCATGCGTGACGATATTCTCGTGCTGTGCCATGGCGGCCCGATTGCCGACCCCCAGGATGCCGAGTACGTCCTGGCGCACTGCCCGGAGTGTCACGGTTTCTACGGTGCCTCGAGCATGGAACGACTGCCCACCGAGCGCGCCCTGACCGAACAGACCAAAGCCTTCAAGAACGTTCGCCGGGGCTGATCGCCATGTGCTGTAACCACAATAACCGCCACGGTCGGCTGGTAATGCCCCTGCTACCTCCGAGCAAACGGGAGGGGCCCGTTACTTTAGCCTCTCTGTCTAGGTTTGAGGCATCACCCGCAGCAACCTGCCCTGCGGGCTGTCGGTGAGCAGGTAGATCGCGCCTTCCGGCCCTTGGCGCACATCGCGAATGCGCTCTTCCAGCTCGCCGAACAGCCCTTCTACGTCTTTGGCACTTGAGCCGTCATCAGATAATCGGACGCGGCGCACTTCTTTATTGACCAGTGCGCCGACCAGCAAGTCGCCCTGCCATTCAGGAAACAGCTCACCGCTGTAGAGCGCCATGCCGGAAGGTGCAATCGAGGGCGTCCATTCAAGCGTCGGTGGTTCGGTACCTGGGTAGTCTTCGAACGGCGTCACCCGTGCGCCGGTGTAATCCAGCCCACCCGTGGCGATTGGCCAGCCGTAGTTAGCACCTGCTTCGATGATATTGATCTCGTCACCGCCCCGCGGGCCGTGTTCGTGGGCGATAAGCCGCTGTTGTTGGTTGTCGAACACCAACCCTTGTACGTTGCGGTGCCCAAGACTGTAGATTTCCGGGCGAGCCTCACCGTAGTACACAAAGGGGTTGTCCTGGGGCACGCTGCCATCCGGGTTTAGCCGCACAAGGCTGCCGATATGATTGCCCAGATTCTGTGCCTCCTCGCGGTAATCAAAGCCATCGCCCAGGGTCAGTATCAGGGTGCCATCCGGTAGCCAGGCGATGCGCCCGCCGAAGTGGGCAGCGCCCTGCTTGGCGGGTTGAGCACGAAATATCTCGCTGACGTTTTCCAGGCTGTTCTCTGCCAGTGTGGCCCGGGCCAGACAGGTGTGGTTGGCCTGTGCAGTGCCGCAGGCGTAGCTGAGATACACCTGCCGGTCGTCTTCAAACTGCGGTGAAAGCGCCACATCAAACAGCCCTGCTTGCCCAGCGGCAAATACCTCCGGCACGCCGCCCAGCGATTCCACCAGTGTTTCCCCTTCATTGCTCAGCAGCCGGAGTCGGCCCGGGCGCTCGGTGACCAGCATCCGCCCGTCGGGCAGAAAGGCCAGCGACCAAGGGTGCGCTAAATCGTCGGCAAGCGTTTCAATATGATACGGCAGGTCGGCCTTCGCCTGGGCCGGTTGGCTAATCCCAGGCAATACCGTGGCCAAACCACCGACAGCGACCAACACCGCGAAACCGGAAAAACCGCGCGGGCGATTGGCATCTTGGACACGTCGACGCAGCCCCGCGAACACGGTACCGGCCACTCCCGCGGTCGCCAGCATGGCAACAAGCCCGCCAGCACCACGCGTTGCGGCAATCAAGGTGGGCGGTGGGGCCAGGGTATTAACCAGCCACAACGTGGCCCAGAGCCCGACAATCCCGGCGACCCCACACAGCGGTATTGAATACCGACCGCCCAGTTGACGGGACAGCAGCAAGGCCAAGGACTGGGAAGCAACGAGACCCACGCCAAACAACAGTGCGTAAAGCGGCGCAAAACTGAGCAGATCCTGCCATGTGGTGTTGATTCTTACGGCTGGCGGTATTGCCACGCCCATCGACTGTATCGCTGCCAGGTTGAGCTGGGTTTGCACCACGCTACCCAGGACCACGCCTACCAGCAGGGCGATTACAAAATAGATTCCGGTCAGTGCCCAGCGGAGTTGGTGGGTCATTGGAAGTCTCTTGTGGTCGGCAATTCGCATGGGAGTAGTCGCTTCAGTATTGCGTTGACAAGCTGTTTTATTCAAATGGCTTTTCTTGACTTGACGGTGCCATTTCAGAACATCGCATGACGTGCACGCGAAGTGTCATGTAAGCCATATCTTACATGGCTGTAGGTTTTGGCTTACAAAAAAAGCATGACAAAACTGGTAACATTAAGAAGACTTTATACATAGCTCACCTCTAGCGTATTGACGAATCTTGAGGCTTGTCGGACCTCTCGATATAAAAACTCCAACCGACAAAATAAATCATTAGGGAATACCATGCTGAAACGTTCTATGACAGCGGCTGTTGCACTGTTAGGCGCTACCGCCGTACTTACCTTGAGCACCACCACTTTCGCCAACGATCATCAGGGTGATATCAATCCGTGGCAACATTGCGGTATCGGCGCCGCTATTTTTGACGACAACACCACAGCGGCTGCCATCTCGAATGTGATTTGGGACTCGGGCACCACCGCCGTCACGTCAGCCACAATCTCTCCCGAGACCTGCGAAAGCGAAGAAGTCAAGGTGGCTCAGTTTATCGATGAAACCTACGACCAGTTGGCCATGGAAGCGGCCATGGGCGAAGGCGAGCACCTGACGGCTGCCCTCGGACTCGTGGGCTGTGATGCCAGCAACTCAGCAAGCGTTTCCCAGCTGCGAAACGACCTGAGCACCGTCAGCGCTGACGCCAGCTACTCTTCCATGAGCCATGAAGACAAGGCTTACCGTTTCTACAACAGCCTGAATCAAGCGGCTGCGAACTGTTCAGCCAGCTAATGCCTCATGTGGGCTGGCTTTCTGCCAGCCCACTCCGCTTCCCTAAAGGATACTTCGCGCATGCGGCGGCTTTGGCTGACGACCCTGTTGCTATGCTCACTGTCTAGCACCCTGTTACACGCAGAAGAAACGACCCTTTCGCAACACCCCCAATGGCGCTCGCTACTGCATTTTGACCGCCAGACGCCTTTTTCTCCGCCGCGCAGCGCCGTGATCGATGACGCCTTTTTCCTAGCTGAAAATGGCCGCTACGATCCTCGTGCCGAACTGGAAGCAACGCTTGCCGCCTTGCGCTCGCCTTCCCGCGCACCGGGGAAACATGCCCGCTGCCAATTTCCTGCGCGGGCCATGTGGCTCTCAGAAAAAACAGGTGAGCAGTGGCCAGGTGCTGACTGCCCTGAATTCAACGAATGGCAATCAACGCATCAGGGCGCCGGTCTGGGCCTGATGTTTGCGACGGGCTATCTCGGCAATCCCGCCTCGTTTTTTGGTCACATCATGCTTCACTCGGCTTCCGGACAGAGCGTTGGCGCGTCGTCGAATCCACAACACCTGCTGGATACCAGCCTGAACTTCGGCGCGGATGTGCCAAGCGATGACGGCATGCTGACCTACATGGCCAAGGGCCTTTTTGGCGGCTACAACGCGACATTTTCCAATGCGTCCTTCTATCGCAATGCCACGCTTTATTCCGAACGGGAAATGCGTGATTTATGGCATTACCAGTTACGCCTGACGGATCAGGAAGCGTCGCTTTTAACAGCGCACCTTTTTGAAATTGTAGGTCAAGATTACGAGTATCTGTTTTTATCCCAGAACTGCGCGTCACGCATTGCCCGCACACTTGAGCTGGTTATCGATGAGGACCTGACGCCGGGTATTTCTCCATGGGTGGCCCCTGAAGACCTGTTAAGAACCTTGAGTCGCGCAGAACATCACGGCCAGCCTTTGCTCGCCGACACGCGCCACATCCCATCGCGACGGCTCACGACCCAACGCCAGTTCACGGCACTAAGCGCGCGTCAACAAGAGGCGGCGAACGCCGTATGGCCCGAGGAAGATAACCTGCAGATGCTGGCGGCCGAATTTACCCAGCTGCCTGCTGCTCAACGAAGCGACGTTCTGGATACGCTGCTCAGCCACGCTTCTTTTCTCCGCCAAACCGGCGATACCGAGCAGCTACCGGAAATCGAGCGACAACTGCTGCAGGCGCGATTGCGCCTCCCCCAAGGGGATACGCAGACGAACCACCCCAAACCACCTGCCATACATGAAGTAGCGCCACCTGCCTTGGTGAATGTCAGCGGTGTCCATAACAGCCACTCGGGCAATGCGTTTCGCCTTAGATTTCGACCACTTCAGTACGATCTACTGGATACCAATCGGGCGCGCATGCCCAATTCGGCGGTTGAAATTGCCAACGTCGAAATCAACGCCGACGAACAAGGGGTATCATTACAGCGTTTCGACCTTTTTAACATTACCAACCTGCACACCAACGCTATTACATTGCCTACCCTGCCACAAACCGCCTGGCAGATATCGGCGGGGATCCAGCGGAATCGCTTAAGCTGCCGACGCTGCTTCGATGGCGTGGCCAATGTGCTGGGAGGTAAGTCATGGTCGCTAGGTTCTCACCTGCCGTACGTCCTGGCAGGTGCCCAGTTGCGCACCCAACGGCATTACGAAGGGGTAGCGGTACCCATGATCAAAGCGGGCGTGGTCAGTAGCTGGTCGCCACGCCAGCGCACCCACTTGCAGCTGACCCATCGGCGAAACGTTGGTTACGACGACCGCCAGCGGACGGAGTGGCAACTACAACATCGGGTGGCGCTATCCACCGCGTGGGATATCCGGTTTGAACTGCAGCGAGACCAATCGGCTACCGAGGCGAGCCTTGGGTTTTCCCGTTACTTCTAGCGAACGATTCGCACCAACCCAATGATGCAGCGCCATCATCATTACGCGTATTCCGATGAGACTCGCCGTTTGGCTTTCATTCGTGAATCCGTGTAGGGTTATTGATCAAACATTCAATTTAAGGAATTCCTATGCAACGTCGTCCTCTGATTGTCGCCATGTCATTGGGTCTTTTCGCTGGTGCTGCCGCCACCCAGGCGATAGCAGACACATCACCGCTGGAGCAGCAGCTAAAAGATCTGCAATCGTTTCAAGTCATCGCCCACCGGGGCGCCAGCGGCCATGCGCCGGAGAGCACCATGGCGGCCTACGAACTGGCCCATGAGTGGGGGGTTGATTACCTGGAGTTGGACGCCCAGCTTTCGTCCGACGGTGAAGTGGTGGTGTTTCATGATGACGCCATCGACCGCACCAGCGATGGCGAAGGCGCGATCAACGACTACACCCTGGAAGAGCTGAAGGCGCTGGATACCGGCACCTGGTTCAACGAGGCAAACCCCGATAGCGCCAGCGATGACTTTGCAGGGGCGCAGATGCTCACCCTGGATGAGCTGTTCGAACACTTTGGTCACGATGCCCGCTACTACATCGAAACAAAGTCGCCCCAGTTGAACCCGGGCCTGGAAGAAGCGCTGGTGGAAAAGCTGGAAGAATACGACATGATCGAGAACGGTCGCGTCCTTGTTCAGTCCTTCGAGCAGGACAGCCTGTTGAAAGTGCAGGAACTTAACGACGACGTACCGCTGATCCAGCTGGTGTGGTACTACCCCAGCGAAGAAGACGATTCGACACTGGTGGAGTGGACAGGCGTAACACCGGGCCCCGCCGAGATTACCGATGAAGACTTCCAGGCAGTTGCCGACTACGCCGTGGGCATCGGCACGAACTACCTCTATGACGGCCAGGAGGTCATTGACGCCGACTTTGTCCAGCAAGCCCAGGAAAACGGCCTGCCGGTGCACGTCTATACCATCAACGAAACCGAGGAAATGGAGCGTCTGATGGACATGGGCGTCAACGGTCTGTTCACCAACTATCCTGACCGCCTGCTCGAACTCGTCGAGTAACCACTGTTTCACGCACTATCACACCCGGCCACGGCCGGGTGTTTTTTCTAGCGGAACGCGTCTTCATCGGGCCTGTGCTCGTTCATGGGGGTGAGCGGAAAAGCACTCAATCCTAGAAACATTCACTACTCCTTGTCACCAGATGCCCAACTGAGCCGAGACCCACCGCCCAGGCATCAATGTGCCGATAAAGGCGCCTAACAAGCCGACATAAGCGCCAAGCATCCATCGTTTGTGATCTCGGACACGGCCCTGCAGGATCGCCAGAAGCGCTAGCGATATGGCTACCAGCATCCACAACGATAACAGGTGGATAGGGCCCCAATGACCGATCATGGGAAACACCCCACCCCCCAGCCAAAAGGAGCTGAGCGCCGATGCCACCATTGCAGATACCCACGCTATGCCCAAGGTTTTGTGCAGCCAGTCGCCTTTATGCCTTAGCAATACGATTACGCCTACACCAAGTCCTGTAAACGATGCCCACAGATGTAACGTTAACACCACATTCCTCTCGCGCCTCTGATCCTGAACGCCCTGACATTAAATGCAACTTGTTGCATATCAAGAAGCATAGTAGCGACGCGCTCAATATGCAACAATATGCATAAATGCAACGAGGCCATCCATGTCATTACGAGCCGTACTGCTTATCACACTACAACGCGAACCGGGTACTGGGTACGACGTTCTACAGCGTTTCAGGACAGGACTCGCTCATGTCTGGCAGGCCAGCCACCAGCAGATTTACCGTGAGCTGGACAAAATGCATCGAGAGCAACTGTTGAGCTGTCAGACCGTGGCCCAATACGACAAGCCGGATCGCAAGGTTTACCACATTACCTCGGAAGGAATTGCATTTCTGGAATCGTGGCTGGCCAGCCCACTGGGGCCCCAACCCGTGAGGTCGCCGTTGTTTGCCAAATTCTTTGTCTGGGAACGCTGGCCGGCCGACGCCCGCCATGCGGAACTGACTTCGCTGCGCAACACCTTGGAGGAACGGATGGATAGCTACCAGGCTATTGAGTCGGCGTGGTTTTCCTCTCCCGACTCACTTCACCCGCACGAGCGCGCCCCCTGGCACACGTTGCGCCTGGGCAAACGCTTGACCCAGACCTGGCTGGCCTGGATCGATGAAGTGCTCGAGGAAGATCGCGAGGCAATCAGTTAGCGGTGGGTCTTTGAAAATCGTTGATCGATATACTGGCAAATTTTTCCAGGAAGAACACCAACGACTCGGGATGGCGGAAGCGTTCGCTGAAAGCTTCCTGACCTTCCGGCGAGTGGCGGGTGATATTGGCCTCGTACTCGTTACCTACCTTGAACACGTTGGCATGGTTTTCGCGCTCGCCTTCGCGGTGAACCGCAGTGAGCGCTGTTTGCTGCTGGAGCATGACCCGTAATCGGTTTGCATCACTTCTCTCGTCTTCCGTGGCCCACAGCGGCTGGTCGCGGTTACCGTAGTGATAGAGCATAATCGCCAGCAGAATGGCAAAGATGCTGCTGGTCAATACCCATGTCAGGGTGACACCTGACACCGACATTTGCAGCATCACCACAAATTGCACGACCGCACCCACGGCCAGTGCAACCGCCAGCGGTCGCCACATACGCGGGTTCATCACGCTGCGCTGAAGGCTTATTCCCCAAAGCCCCAGCACGGCAAAAAAACCGACGACCAGATACACCGCCGCGAGCAGCGTACCGCCACCCATCAATATGGCAATAATGCCGATTACCAATAACAGGCTATAAAAGGCTGCCAGCAGGCAGTAGGCACGCTGTAGGGTCATTGGATCCTCCTGAGCCACGTTGTTGTTATGCGGGGTCTTCACAACCGAGTATAGCCAATTCACCTGAGCATGCCTGCTGCCCCCAACTAGCGTTTGGGCATACCGGCGAAGTTGATCCCCGCGGGCAGGCTGTCAACGCTAATCGCGTGATCCACCGTTGGCGTCGTCCGGCTTGGCCTTCACGGAAAGATCCTTGTCGCCGCGAATTTGTGCGTGGCTGATCAACGCAAAAATAAAGGTACCCCCGATCACGTTACCCGCCAGCGTGGGCAGGCCAAACTGGAACACCAGCTCGCTCCAACTGATATTACCGATCAGCAACAGGTAAAACCCTTCGCTCGCACCCACCACGATGTGGGTGAACTCGCCGATCGCCATGACGTAAGTAATAATGATGATGACCCACACCTTGGCTTGCCCGGCCGCGGGAATCAGCCACACCAGCGTGGCAATCATCCAGCCGGCGAGAATGGCCTTGGCAAACATCTCGTAGGGCGAGTTTTCCATCATGTGCTCGCCAATCGCGGTAAACGACTCATGAGTGGCCGCGTCAAACATTGGCATATACAGAAACGTGGCAGCAGAAAGTGCCGCGCCCAATAAGTTACCGACGAGCACCACACTCCAGAGACGCCCCAGGAAAGCAAAATTTTTCCGTGTCGGGTTGCTCATAATGGGCAATACCGCCGTCACGGTATTTTCCGTAAACAGCTGCTGGCGGGCCAGGATCACGGCAATAAAGCCGATGGTGTAACCCAGGCACTCGATCAGAAACCCCACATCACTATCCGGCAGTTTGGCGTGCATGACACCCCGTGCCACCATGGAAAAGCTCATCGAGATGCCCGCGGCCACCGCCGACAGCAGCAGTGCCATCGAGCCGCGCGCCAGCTCCTTTTGGCCATCCATGCGCAACCGCTGGTGAACGGCGGCAGCCTGAGAAGGAAGTTCTTTGGCCTCTTGCTGCTCGGCATTCTCAGTGTTTCGCTTTGAACGCTCGATGGTGTCGTCGGTCTCTTGCTCACCGGCCGCCTCCGCATCCAGGCCACCTTCAAAATCATCTTCTGCGTGATGCACTTCCTGGTTCATAACCTTGCGTCCTCTGCCAACAATCCAAAATTCCAACAAAACAACAGGCTACTAGCCTAGCGGTAACCCTGAGAATTGGATAGCCAAATGCTTCCGGAGCGACCTTACCTACTCAGGTCCCTTCAGATACAAAAACCAACGCTTGGGTTGCAGTAAAACGCCTTGCGCACAACGCACCAACCCCGATGTCACGCTATACTTAGTCAATGGTTTTAACGGAACACCACGCTTGGATGCATTTATGACCGATACATCACGCCAGTCGACTCGGCAATCCTGGAACCCTGAAGGATATGCCCAGCATGCCAACTTTGTCCCCGACATGGGCAACGAAGTGCTTGCATTGCTTGCCCCCAAGCAGGGTGAACGGATTTTGGACCTGGGTTGCGGCGATGGCGTACTAACCGAGCGCATCGCCAAGAGCGGGGCTGAGGTGGTGGGAATCGATGCCTCGCAAGACATGGTCAGTGCCGCCCAGGAGCGCGGGCTGAACGCGCGGGTCATGGACGCCTACCAGATGCCGTTCGATCAGGAGTTCGACGCGGTTTTCAGCAACGCAGCGCTGCACTGGATGCTCGACCCTCAAGCGGTACTGGCCAGTATCAAACGCGCCCTGAAACCGGGCGGGCGTTTTGTCGCCGAGTTTGGCGGGCATGGCAACGTCGCTGCCATTTGCACTGCGTTGATTGGCGCCCTGCAGTTCCGCGGTATCAGCGCGCGTGGCCGCCACCCCTGGTATTTCCCAACGGCGGAAGATTATCGCCACCTGCTGGAAACCGTCGGCTTCAAGGTCGAGTCGATTGAGCTTATCCCTCGCCCAACGCGACTTCCCGCCGGCATGACCGGCTGGCTGAACACCTTCGCCAATCCGTTCTTCCATGGTTTGGAAGATGATTTGCGTGAATCAGTGATCGACAACACCCAACTTCTATTGGGCCACAGCCTGCGCGATGCACAGGGCAACTGGACCGCCGACTATGTCCGTTTAAGGGTATCTGCTCGAGTCTGACCCGCCCGTCCCCGCTTCGCTTGAGGCGGGGCCGGGCCTTACATCTTGCTAGAACTCGTCCCAATCATCGTTATCCTGCTGCGCCGTCGCTGGCTGCTTGCTGCGTGGGGGTTCTGAACCCGGCGCCGCCAGTGTGGCGTTCTGCTGCGAGACATCCGGCTTGCGAGTATCAGCGCTGGACAGCGCAGCACCGCCCTCTTCCAGGCGGAAGGTGGCCATCAGGGCGGCAAGCTGTTTTGCCTGACCTTCCAGCGAGGAAGCGGCCACATTGGTTTGCTGCACCAGCGCGGCGTTTTGCTGGGTCACCGAGTCCATTTCAGTCAAGGCGGCGTTTATCTGTTCGATGCCGTTGTTCTGTTCCCGCGTGGCGGTGGAGATTTCGCTTACCAGGGTGGTGACTTGGCGGATGGAGTCCACGGTGTCATTGATCGTTTCACCGCTTCTCTCGGCCTGTTGCGCACCCTGATGAATCTGGCCGGTGGTGGCCTCGATCAGTTGGCGGATCTCTTTAGCCGATTCGGCACTGCGGCTTGCCAACTGGCGCACTTCGCTGGCAACCACGGCAAACCCGCGCCCCTGTTCGCCAGCCCGCGCCGCTTCTACCGAAGCGTTCAATGCAAGAATATTGGTTTGAAAGGCAATTGAGTCGATCACGCCAATGATGTCGTTAACGCGCTCGGCACTGGTGGCAATATCACGCATCAGTTGCACCGTATGGGCCACTTCCTTGCCGCCACTTTCCGCTGACTGCGAAGCCGACACCGACAGCTGATCTGCCTCTTGGGCGGTTTCGGTATTGCGGCTCACCGCGGTGGCCATTTGCTCCATGCTGGAGGCGGTTTGCTGAAGTGCGGAAGCCTGCTGTTCCGTACGTGCGGAAAGGTCCTGGCTGCCTGCGGAAATATCCCCAGTACCGCTGAATACGCTATCGCTGCTTTCGCGCAGCGAGACCACCAGCGATTTAAGCTTGGTCTGCATATAGGCCAACCCTTTATAAAGCTGGCCTACCTCGTTACGTCCCCGGTCCTCGATGTCGGCAGTCAAGTCGCCGCTGGCGATACGCTCGAAGTGCTCCACCGCCTCTCGCAGCGGCGTGACCAGTCCGCGAACAATCACCATGCGCATGATCAGCGTCGCCAGTACGGCCGCGACCAACAGGACAATGGCGATAATGCCGACGATACGGTTCAGCGAAGAAACCTCGACCAGCATTTCGTCGCTGCGCTGATTGGCATAATGGGTAAACGCCTGCATGGCATCGTCAAAGGCGATACCCAGCTCGCTTAACTCTTCCTGGCTGCGCTGGACTTGGAACGGTGCTGCCTCCAGCAGAGGTTTAATGCCCTCGGTCACGAACGCATCGTAGGTCGATACCATCTCGTCAACGTACTCATTGCGAGGATCATCCTCGGCAAGCTCAACCTGTCGGAACTGCTCGAAACGCTCGTCGGCGGCCTCAATGGCGGCCTGGGCCATCGCCTGGCTCTCCTGGCCTTTTTCCGGGTTCCCTTGCATGCTGAAGCTGGCATAGCGATCGAGAAAAATCTGGGCACGCAATGCGTTGACCTGGGTGCGGTTGGCGGCGTTGGCCAACTCTCCGTTGTTGATGGCCAGCTCGTTCAACGCATTTTCGCTGGTGGTGTTCGAATAGAAGCCCAGCCCGCCAATCAGCCCAATCATCAGCAGTAAGATAACCAGCGCGGCGGTCAGGCTCCATTTAATCGAGAGGTGCTTCATCCTGTTGATCCCTTGGGGTTTTTAAGAATAGGTATCAAGGCCTATCGGCAGGCAACGCCGAAAATGAAGTCACATTAGGAAAATTTAGACGTTAGTCTCACAAAAAAGCCCGGTGATGGGCAGAAAGCTCATCACCGGGCAGTCACGTAAGCTAGCGTTGGACTAACGGCAATGCGTTAGATGGTTGCCATGTCGATGACAAAACGGTAGCGAACATCGCCTTTTTCCATGCGCTCAAAACCTTCATTGATGTTGTTGATATCCAGCATTTCAACATCGCAGGTAATCCCCTGGTCGGCACACAGCTGCAGCACTTCCTCGGTTTCCGCAATGCCGCCAATCAGCGACCCGGCGACCACGCGGCGTTTGAAGACCAGATTGAAACCTTCAATGGCCGGCTCAATGGGCTCCAACAGACCCACAATGATGTGTGTGCCGTCGTACTTGAGAGACGCCAGATATGGGTTGATATCGTGCTGGACCGGCACGGTGTCGAGCATGAAATCGAAGGTCTCTGCCACGGCGTCCATCTGTGCCTGGTCGCTGGAAACCACAACATGATCCGCACCGTTGCGCTTGGCTTCTTCTACCTTGGCGTCCGAGCGGGTAAACACGGTGACTTCAGCGCCCAGCGCTTTGGCCAGTTTGACGCCCATATGGCCCAGGCCGCCCATGCCGATGACGCCCACCTTGTGGCCTTCACCCACACCGTGATGCTTGAGCGGCGAATAGGTAGTGATACCGGCGCATAAGATCGGCGCCGCAGACGCCAGGTCAATGCCATCGGGCATTTTCATCACAAAGTGATCGCTGACCACGATCTTGTTGGAGTAACCGCCCTGGGTCATGGTGCCATCCTGACGGTCCTCGCTACCGTAAGTCATGGTAAACCCGTTCAGGCAATACTGTTCCACGCCATCCTGGCAGGCCGAGCAGGTACGGCAGGAATCCACCATACAACCAACACCGACAATATCGCCTTCTTTGAAGCGGCTTACCTTGTCGCCAACAGATGTAACGCGGCCGACGATTTCGTGACCGGGCACAATCGGGTACTGGGTCATTCCCCAGTCATTCTTGGCGAAATGCAGGTCACTATGGCAAACGCCGCAGTACATGATATCAATGGCGACATCGTCTGGGCGGGGTTCGCGACGGTCAAAGGTAAACGGGGCTAGCGGTTTTTCTGCAGAAAAGGCGGCGTAGGCTTTTGCTTCGCTCATCAAATAAAGCTCCTTGTTCGGATGATTCCCTGAAAACTAGGGACTGGCTCCCAGTATCGACCTCAAGACCGCTTTTAGCGATGAGTGAATCTACGAAACTTTTGCATGATCCTCCATATAATTGCTATAAAATAACAAAAGATCCTTAGAAAACTGTCATAATTATCCTATCAACAAAACTTTATCATGAGGCCGACATGCCGATCGACGTAGCCAACCCTGACGACGGCGAGGAGACACCGGTCATCAGCGAGCTGGCCGAATTGATTACCCCACTGGTTTATCAGCAAGGCATGACGCCTACCGCGCTAAGCGGGGTATCGCTCCTCAGCCTTGACCGCCACCAACCGCGAACGCCCCTGCTTTACCAGCCTAGTCTGATTATCATCGCCCAGGGCCGTAAGATCGGCTACCTGGGAGACAGGGAAATTCATTACGACCCGGGCCAGTACCTGGTACAAACCCTGCCATTGCCGTTCGAGTGTGAAACCTACGGCTCGCCTGAAGCGCCCTTGCTGGGGGTTTCCATTCAATTGGAGCCAGCCCTGCTCAGCGAGATGGTCACCACCATGGGCGATGCACCCAGCCACAGCCAGACCACGCTGCCCATGGCATCGGTGGCCATGACACCAGGCATGCAGGCGGCCGTATTACGTCTGGTGCATGCCCTTCATGAGCCTTCAGAGCTCAACACAATGGGCACCGCACGGATACGCGATGTGGTATTTGAGGCGCTGAAAGGAGAGCAGGGGCAGGCGCTCAAGGCATTGGTGCGCGGCCACGGACATTACGCACGCATCGTTCAAGTGCTGTCGTTGCTGCATCGCGATTTTGCCAATGATTACAGCGTTGATCAGCTGGCCCGGCAGGCGAGTATGAGTCCCTCGACGTTTCATCAGCACTTCAAACAAATTACTCGCGCATCGCCGACCCAGTACATCAAGCAACTCCGGTTGATCAAGGCCCAACAGCTGTTGCTTCAGGACGACCATAACGTCAGCCAGGCGGCACAGGCGGTGGGCTACCGTAGCGTGCCGCAATTCAGCCGCGACTATAAGCGTTATTTTGGCGACGCGCCGTTGCAGCATCGTCGCCAGGAGCAGGCCATGCGCTCTTGAGACTGTGTTATCTCGAAAAAAGGGCTATTTGGCGAATAGCTGGCTCATGTCCTTGAAGGCCTTGAACTCCAGCGCGTTGCCACACGGGTCGAGCAGGAACATGGTGGCCTGCTCGCCCACTTCGCCCTTGAAACGCACATAAGGCTCAATCACGAAGTCGGTATCACGGGCCTTGAGGCGTTCTGCCAAGGCTTCCCATTCATCCCAGCCAAGCACCACACCAAAATGCGGCACCGGCACATTGTGGCCATCGACCGGATTGGTATGGACCTCTTCCTGGCCTGGCGTTTTGGGGTGTTCATGGATCACCAACTGGTGACCAAAGAAGTTGAAGTCGACCCAGTGATCGCTTGAGCGACCCTCAGACAAACCAAACACATCGTTATAAAACGCCCGCGCGGCATTCAGGTCGTAGACGGGAATCGCCAGATGAAACGGGGAAAGGCTCATGGTTATCTCCTGAAAGGTGAGTTGTGTTCATACCACTTTTGGGTTGGCTAACGCCTTGCGCCAGCCAGGCTGAATTGCCTTATCCTAGAGCGCGCCGTACCAAAATAAAATCCATTACGCGTTGATAATAGCGTTTTGAAACGATAAAAGGTGCTTCCATCAAGCGTTATAGGAATCAACAGGTGAACCCAGAAGACTTGGAAAAGCTGGTGACACGTAAAATGCCCTTCGGCAAATATGAAGGCTGGCTTATTGCCGACTTGCCCGGGCCCTACCTGAACTGGTTTGCGCGGGAGGGTTTTCCAACCGGCGAAATCGGTCAACTGCTACATTTAATGCATGAGATCGACCATAACGGCCTGAGCGGCCTACTCGACCCACTGCGCAAAGGATAGCGTGGTTGCAGCGGGTCGTTTCGAAATTCAAGCATGTCGAGATTCAAGCGCCCTGTCACGCTCAGCGATATATAACGCTTCATGTTGGCGGGCGTCGGCAGGGAAACGCCCCAGAGCCACCGCCTGATCAAAAAAGCCAGCGGCGGGAAGACCGGCACCTTGGCGACTGACGACTAATGCCGCGACCATTGGCTGACCGGCGGCCACATCCTCTTCCATGAGTTGCTCGAGCGCCTGAGCAACGCGCTGGATAGTACGGGGTGGCGTAAGCCCTAGCGCGTTCGCCACCTGCTGATAGGTCATGGGCAATGCATCGCGAGGTGCGTTTGCCAGCAATGTGCGCACCTGTTTTGCCATCGTGGTGTAGGTATCGTGCTGGGTCATCGTGGTCAGAGGCTCTCTGGTCGGGAAAACAGGCATACCGATCAATAGCTGGTTATGCTGAAGATATCCTGAATATATTAACGCTTTGAACGCTGGGAGAAAGGCATGGCAACACAATCAAGCGCTCAGCACCCGAAAGGGGGCAAATGGCCTACCCTATTGGCATGGCTGAGCGTGCTTGCTCTGCTCGGGGCCGCCATACTGATGGGCCTGGCAGGCCCCGCTTACCGTTGGGAGCTCATCGCACTCGGTGATGCCTTCAGCCTGCTGCGCTATGGTGTGTACGTGGCCGCTGCTGCCGGGGCGCTGAGCCTACTACTGCTGATCGCCGGCGCGATGACCCGCCGCTTTGGCGCGGGTGTCGTGGCGATTGTCGTCTTTTCGGGCACCGTCGCGCTGCTTTATTTGCCGTGGCAGCATTGGCAGCGTGCTCAGCAGGCACCGATGATTCATGATATTACCACCGACACGCAGAACCCACCGGCCTTTGATGCCTTGCGCGATGCCAGAGACGCCGCGCCCAACGCCGTTGATTATCCCGGTGAAGAAACCGCCCGCCAACAACAGGAAGCTTACCCTGAGGTGGAACCTCTCGTAGTATCGGCACCAGCGCCGAGCGTTCTTGGCGCGGCTCAGGCAGAAGTGGAAGCCGCTGGCTGGCAGATTGAAACGATGACTGATAATACCATTGAGGCAACGGCCACCACCCCCTGGTTTGGCTTCAAGGATGACGTGGTGATTCGCCTGACCGAGCAGGAAAACGGCGTACGAGTGGATATGCGCTCGGCGTCGCGGCTGGGCGCAAGCGATGTCGGTACCAACGCATTACGCATTGAAACCTTCCTTGATCGACTGGGTGAGCGATTTGAATAGAGCGTCAGTGGACCTGCTTTGCCTGTGGAATAGTGTCGCGACAAACCATCTGCTCGGCATCCAGCGACGCAATCGGCACCTCCATATTTTGCGGTATATCCCCGCTTAACTGTAAGGCCTGGTAGCGTAGCGCACATACGCGCAAAAACGACGTGAAGTTGCCCGCATCATGCCCGGCGGCTATGGATTCGTGATACAGCCGCGTGATCATTTGCGCCGTGTTCATACCGTCACGCCGGGCAATTTCACCGAGTATCTGCCAGAAATAATTCTCCAGACGTACGCTGGTCACCATGCCGTCAATGCGCAGTGAGTGGCTGGCACTTTGCCAAAGCGAGGGGTCTGCATCGATAAACAGTTTGCACATCACACCGTCTCTTCACCGTGATTCATGTTTCCAGCATAGCCGCCATACAGGACTACGCCCAGATAACCTGGGCGTAGGATGATCATTGGGCGGCGATGATGTCAGCGATCCAGTACCGCCATGAACTGGGCCAGCCAGGCAGGGTGTGCAGGCCATGCGGGCGCGGTCACCAGATTGCCGTCGGTTACTGCATCGGTCACCTCCAGGTTGGCGAAGCGCCCCCCGGCAAGCTCTACCTCGGGCTGACAAGCCGGATAAGCGGAGCACTGCCTGCCGTCCAGCACCTTGGCAGCCGCTAGCAGCTGCGCACCGTGGCAGATCGCTGCTACCGGTTTATCGGCCTCGAAAAAGTGCTGCACCATGGTGAGCACTTGCTTGTTCAGGCGAAGATACTCCGGCGCACGACCACCGGGCACCACCAAGGCATCGTAATCCGCCGGATCGATATCGGCGAAGGTCGCGTTGAGCGCGAATCGGTGGCCGGGTTTTTCGGTGTAGGTCTGGTCGCCTTCGAAATCATGGATCGCCGTCGCCACGCTATCCCCCGCTTTTTTGTCGGGGCATACCGCATCTACCTGGTGGCCCACCGCCATTAGCGCCTGGAACGGCACCATGGTTTCATAATCCTCGGTGAAGTCGCCGGTAATCATTAAAATGCGCTTGCTGCTCATCTCAAGTCTCCTTGTTATCAGCAACGAGGTTATCAATCATTAATCAACAACCGCATTGCTCAAGATAGCGTTACCACGCGGAGTCGCGTGTGTATTGAGCGTAGCAAGGGTGGGTAAAAGACGGGTAGTAGGCCATTACTACACTACCCACCATCTCCACATACTGTGATGACGGTGGGTAGAACGTACGCGTTAGCTAAGGCGAGGCGCGGCCTTTTGCTCCGGCAGTGATAAATGCCGTTGACCGGCGTCTTCACCAACCCGGAATCGGCTTACCAGCAGGTTCATGTCGCCGGCTCGCTCGTCGAGCGTCTGGCTTTCGGTTGAAGCCTCCTGCACCAGGCGGGCATTCTGGTGGGTCACCTGATCCAACTGGGCAATCGCCTGATTGATCTGCTCGATGCCGGACGACTGCTCATGGGTCGCCTGAGCGATTTCCGTCACGTAGCGCGTGACTTCACCCAGGCTATCGACGATTTCCTGGAGGTGGGTACTGGACGCGTTGACCAAGTGCTCCCCTTCGCTGACCTTGGCCACGCTGTCGTCGACCAGATGGCGAATTTGTGCCGCTTCCTCAGCGCTTCGCCCTGCCAGCTTGCGGACTTCCTGGGCCACCACGGCAAAACCGCGGCCCTGCTCGCCCGCCCGCGCCGCTTCCACCGATGCATTCAGCGCCAGCAGGTTGGTCTGAAAGGCAATATCGTCAATCGCCTTGATAATGCTGGTGATTTTTTCGCTGGATTCGCGAATGTTACCCATCGCCTCGGTGGTCCGTTGAGCGACATCGCCAGCAGAACGGGCGCGCTGGTCAACGCTGGTGCTCGCGCCTTTGGCATGATCCGCATAATCGGCGGTCTGCTTGACCGTCGCGGTGATCTGCTCAAGGCTGGAGGCGGTTTCCGCCAGCGAAGCCGCCTGTTGATCGGTACGCTGGGAAAGGTTTTCGTTACCCGAGGCAATCTGTCGGCTACTCGCGGCAATCGCCTCGGCGCTTTGGCGAATTTGCGCCACCATCCCTTCAAAGGTATCCATCATGCGGTTGAAGGCCTGGGCCGTTTGCCCGACTTCGTCGTTACGCTGCAGATCCAGGCGCATGGAAAGATCAGCGTTTTCACCGGCAGCACCGCTGATATTTTCCATCTGTCGACGCATGGTCGTCAGCGGCCCCAGTACCCGTACCATGGTACGCCAGCCGAAAATTGCCAGCAGCGTAATGACCACAAGCGTCACAACGATCAATAGCGTACGGCCTGCATTGGCCAGCGCTTCGGCCTGCGCAGCGGCAGTGTCGGCCTGCTCTACCGCGTAAGCTTCCACGTCGGTCAAGGCGTCGCCCATTTGCGCCATTGCCTGGCTGACGTTATTCAGCTCGTTCTGGACCTGTGCCTGGCGGTCCAACTGCTGCTGGCGTAAGGCATAAACCGAACTGTCGTCACTGATCATCAAGCTTTCCAGCTCGACAATAATGTCATCCAGCCCGTTCACCAGTTCCATCTGCTCGGTATCGGTGCTTGGCGAACGGGTAATACCTGCCAACGACTGGCGGGCCAAACCAATTTGCTGACCAATTTGGTTGTAACGCAGATTGACCAGTTCATCTTCACTTTCGACCTGCATCAAGCGTCGCCCCAAATCGGCGAGCATCGCCACAGCAATGCGCACTTCACTGCTTAGCCGGGTGACATCGGCTTCATTGCTGAACAGGTTATCCAGCAGACCGGTAGGCAATGTTGTCATTCCGTCCTGGCGCCAGGCATTCAGGCGGTCTTCAAGCGCACGTTGTTCACGCACCTGAACCAGCGCGGTGCGTCCGGCAATATCGCCAGCACTGTTCATGACCTCGCCGATCAGCGCCTGCATCTCGGCGAGCTTTTCATCCATCTGTGCTTGCAGGGCAAGCTCTTCCTGACGAACGTTTTGCAGTGAAGTATCGCTCTCCAGCAGGGTCTGGTAGTGCTCATCAAGAGCGGCCAACTGGCTTGACTGGGTTTCGGCATCGTCGGCAGCCAAGTCATTGCGCGCCTGGCTGAAACGCTCATCAAGCGTCTCCCGCGGGGTAATGTCAGCCATGTCAGCTGCGCTTTCAGCCGCCAGCAGATCGGCATGACGCTGGCCAAAAGCGCCCATCGTCGACACCATTTCGCGACTGGCATTCTGCAATGGCATCACATCATTGGTGATGTAACGCTGTGAGTCGATCAAGCGCTGATTGGTTGCCCAGCCGGTGACGGCCAGTACAACGGCACCGATAACGGCGGCCAGAAACAGGCCTATCAACATGGCACGTAAACTGAGTGTTTTTTTCATTAGACTAGCTTCGCTCGTATCAGGGTAAATGACGTAACAGCGGCGGGTATGAGCGTTAGCGCAGCAGCGTTGACCACTCGACTAACTCGAATTGGCCATCGGTAATAATCGTCGGCCAGACACTGTCACTGGCCTGGTGATCGTCAGGCCCCAGATGCAGCGGCTCCTCAAGGCCGATATCGATCTCGCCAAGACCAAGCAGGCCGTCAACAATGGCTTCTCGATCCGGCGAATCACCTGCCGCCTTAACCCCTTCCACAAACAGTTTTGCCGCCAGATAACCTTCCAGGGAAACAAAGTCGGGTTCACTGCCATCGGCATACGCATCAAGCGCCTGGCGATATTCGTCGACCGCCGGCAGATCAGAATCCAGTGGCGGTACAACCTGAGTCACGATCACGCCGTCTGCCTGGTCACCCAGCTCGTTCAACAGCGCCTGGCTGCCGACGAAGGACACATTGAGGAATACGGCGTCGGGCATATCCTGGCGGGCTTCGCGAATAAAGTCGGCGGCGGGGCCATAGGTACCCACGATAATCACCGCCTTGGGCGTTTCAGCAGCTTGCAGAATGGTGGCCAGCCCCTGATGGACATTGCGGGTACCGCGAGAAAAGCGGCCATGGGCCAGGTTATCGGTGCCGGTAAAGCCCTGCGCCTCAAGCGCTTGCTTGGCTCCGTTATAGCCCGCGTCACCAAAGCTGTCGTTTTGGGTAAAAAAGGCAATCTCTTGCGGCTCGATGCCTGCCTCTATCAGGCCATCCACCATGGCGGCGGTTTCCTGCACATAGCTTGCGCGGTAGTTGATGACATAACGGTCGGGAGGCGATTTGCGTAGCACTCCCGCGCCGGTAAAAGCGCCGAACAGCAGCGTCTCGGCTTCGTTGTAAATCGGTATGGTGACGGTAGCGGTGGGAGTGCCCACATTACCGATCGCTGCCAGGACATCCTCGTCCTGGACGACTTCGCGGGTATGACGAGCAGCGCTGAGCGGGTCATACCGGTCATCAAAGGCGGCAAGCGTCAGCGTTTCGCCATTGACGCCTCCGGACGCGTTGACTTCAGCGAAGTAGGTGTCGATACCTTTTTTCATGCCCTGCCCGAGCGATGCGGCCGGCCCGCTGTCGGGTGCTACAATGGCAAACTTGAGTTCCGCGTGGGCTGTCGAAATCGACACCACACTCGCCAGTAACGCTATCCAAAATCGTCGCATTGCCCCCTCCTTTATCTGCTTGCCCGCTTTATTGCCGAGTACAGCTTGATTGCCAGGCACGGCTGTCTCAGCACTTTTTTTAAGAACACTTTTAAGAACACGTTTAAAAACATTTTTAAAACAGTGTTATAGCGCTGTAGAGGTCACCACGCATAACCACTGCGTGATCACCCCCCAACAGTTCTATCGGCCGCAGAATATAGGACTAAAGGACAATTATCCTTAATTTCTAAGTAAACATTGTAGTGAAGTATGTAAACAAACGTTTGTTAAGCAGGGTCTGATTCATTCGTTGCCAGCTTAGCGGGGGCGTTGCAGCGCGAAACGGTCGGTGGTGCGAACATAGTCACTACCTGCCAGTCGACCCACAGGGTTGAGTATTTCCAGGCTGACGTGTCGACCGTCCCAGACATCGTCGTCAAGATGCAGGGAGATCACGTTGGCAAGCACCAGATTGCCTGACATGGGCTGGTCACCAAAGCGAATGATGTCGCGCAGTCGGCAACCGAACGCAACCGGCGCGTTGGCAATGCGGGGGACCGACACACCGGGCATGGCGGCTTTTTCAAGTCCTGCCAGGGTGAATTCATCCTCGCCGGGTGGCAGGCTTGCGCTGGTGGTATTGAGCGCGTCGACCAATGCTTCGCTACCGACATGCACCACACACTCGGGATTCTCTTCCAGGTTACGCACGGTATCCTTGCTGCGGCCCTGGCCGTTCTGTAACGGCGAGAACCCCAGCACGGGCGGATCGACGCTGACGACATTGAAGAACGAAAAAGGGGCAAGATTGGCATTGCCCTGGCGGTCCTGGGTCGCTACCCAGGCAATCGGGCGAGGGCAAACCGAGCCGGATAGCAGCCGATACAGAGTGCCCACTTCAAGCGGCGTTTCGTCGAGCAAATAATGCATGGCGTTTCCTCATCGCAGACAAAAGGAGTCATCACGCTACCACACCCAGCTAATACGCAAAGACATGTTACCCTTGGCATGTCAGTATTAGCCGCCGTTTTGTTATCTCCAAGAGGTTTACGATACCTGTGACTTCATCCCTCCCTGACCGTCCGCTCTCCCCCTGTCGTCAGATCTGCCGCATAGAACCGACCCAATCACTTTGTGAAGGTTGCGGGCGACGTCTGGATGAAATCGCTTGCTGGGGGCAGATGACCGAGGCCGACAAGGCCCCGGTGTGGCAACGTATTGAGGCCGAAGGCTATGTCGTCTCTGACGGTAATTCAGCGCGTGGCGGGTGATGGCGATCGCTCAGGATGTGATGCAGCTCACCGCAGTTAACCAGGGGATCATCGCAGTTGATCACGATATCCGAGTGCGCCAGCACGTAACTGCGCCCGGTAATGGTGTTCTCCACCACCTGATAAGCGCCTTCCTGGTGGGTATCGATGAAGGTGCCGATAAAGCCTGTATCGCGCAGTGACACGGTTTCCAGCTTGTCACCTTGCCTGAGTCGTCCTTCGTAATGCATCAACGCCAGCCGCGCGGACGTTCCCGTACCGGTGGTGCTGCGGCAAATAACGCCGGGATGCACGTAGGTCGTTGAGCGGGAACGCACATAACCTTCGGCGACCTGTTCTTCAGGCCCCATGAAGTGCAGGAACGGCAGCGGTCCGACATCCCCCAGGGTGTAGTGGGAAAAACCGCGCTCAGCCTTGATGGCTTCCACGATTTTATGCGCGCAAAGCGCCAACGCCGACTCTTCTTCCAGGATCAACTTGAAGCCTAATTCAGCCGCATCCACCAGCGCATAAAAGCCACCGCTATAGGCAACCGAGTAGGTCACGGGGCCGATGCCGGGCACGTCGATCGTCTCACGGTAGGTGTCGATATAGCTCGGTAGACCGCCACAGGTGACCGACTCTACGACCCCGTCATGTACCTTGGCCTCTACCTGCACCAGGCCGGCGGGGGCTTCGAGCTTGAAGCGCTGGATGCCTTCCTGCTTGGGTACGATACCGCTTTCCAGCACTGCCGTGGCGGTGCACAAGGTGTTGGACCCCGAATAGATCGGATAGCCCATGACTTCCATGATGATATAACCGGCGACGGCTTCCGGGTCGCTGGGTGGCACCAGCAGGTCTACGGACATCTCGGGAATGCCGTAGGGCTCTTCAAGCAACAGCCGACGCAGGCCGTCGGCATCATCGCGCAGATACTCCATCTGCTCGCGGACGCTATTGCCCGGAAGGTGATCAATACCCCCCGTTACAATACGGCTGACATCGCCTCCCGCGTGGGTGTCCATTAACTGGATGGTATGTTGAGTATTCATTCGCCGGACTCTTTGCAGTTAGGAAGCGTTAAGGGCAAATGGAGCGCCATGGGACTCCCATTGGCTATCCGGGACAATCACGATCTTGCCGAGATAGTTACTGCCACGATTGACG
Source organism: Vreelandella janggokensis (assembly GCF_031451615.1). Lineage (NCBI taxonomy): Bacteria > Pseudomonadati > Pseudomonadota > Gammaproteobacteria > Oceanospirillales > Halomonadaceae > Vreelandella > Vreelandella janggokensis. Next base: position 151,643 of record NZ_JARWAJ010000003.1, read on the forward strand.
AAATAGCGCTCGGCGTCATGGAGTTCGGACAGTTTGAAGGCCGCATGCAACACCGGCTTCAACTCGCCGCTACGAATCCAGGCAATGAGCTGTTCGGCCTCTTCCCGCGTGCCGTGAGAGACCCCAAAGATCTGCACCTGGTAGAGGTAGATGCGCGTCCACATGACCTCGCTGAGATTGCCGCCGCTGGCCCCGGCGATGGAAAGCCGCGGGTAACGTTTACGGTGCTGCATGTCGACAATCATGGTATCGATGAACAGGTTGGTCATCTCACCGCCAACCAGGTCCATCACCGCATCGATGGGCTGGCCGTCGGTGGTAGCCAGCACGCGATCGACAAAGGTGGGTAAATCGCCGCGGTCGATCACCGCCTCGGCCCCCAGGGCGAGAAGTGCATCGGCTTTATCGGGTTGACTGACGGCGTAGGGAATCGCGCCGACTACCCGGCAAAGCTGAATCAGCGCCGTGCCCACCCCGCCGCTTGCGCCGGTGACCAGCACACGCTCTCCGGCGCCGATCCCGGCGGATGTCATCATGTGGTAGGCCGTCTGGTAGGAACACATCCCCATGGCAGCAAGCTCGGCATCGTGCAGCGCCGGGTTGGGCACGTGGTGAAACTGGTCAGACGGTACGGCGATGTACTCGGCATAGCCACCATCGGCCCCGTGGCCATAGTAATCCGGGGTCAGGTTGATATCACGGCGATCATCGGCATACAGATTGAAATCCAGAAGCCCCCGCTCACCGATCCGCGAAGCATCAACGCCCTCGCCCACCGCCACGACACGGCCCGCCACATCGGCGCCCTGAATGCGTGGGAACGTCAGCGTGGGCTCACCGCCCATGGCAAACGAGGTCACGTCGCCCTTATCCTTGGTAGGGTACAGTCCCTCGCGGGCCTTACGATCGGTATTGTTCTTAGCCGTCGCCGTGACCTGCACCAGGACCTGGCCTGCCTGGGGTTTGGGGGTCGCCACATCCTGACGGTACTCAAGCTTCTCGATACCGCCATGCCCGGTTAGCAGCATGGCCGCCATGGTTGTCGGCGGCGTTGAACTAGCATTTGCGTCTGCCATTCGCTGGGCTCCTCTCGACTAAGAGATAAAGATGTTGTGCCTGATAATGACCATAACAAACTTTTGTGTCGTCTCCATCAGGCCACGCTGGATGTCAAAACCAGTGCTTGCGCTTGAACAGCCAGATCAGCATCCCACCGATACCCAGCATTACCCCCCAGACAAAGAAATAGCCGTAGCGATAGCCAAGCTCGGGCATATACTCGAAATTCATGCCGTAGATACCGGCAATAAAGGTGAGTGGTACAAAGATAGCGGTAATCACCGTCAGCACGCGCATGGTGATGTTGAGCTGGTGCGATGAAATCGAAATGTAGCCATCGACCAGATCGCCGCAGATGTCGTAATACATTTGCGTGAGCGTATAGAGCCGCTCAAAGCGCTCTTCTACGTCAGTAATCGCGTGGAGGGTGTCGCTTTTATCACGCGGCAGGTGGGCATAGTCGTAGGCGGTCAGTTCCTGGGTAATCCCCTTGTGGTAGCTGAAGATTCGACGCATTTTCACCAGCCGCGAGCGGTAGGCGGTTATACGCCGCATCAATACGTCATTGCCGTTATCCAGCAGTTCATCTTCCAGATCGCTGAGCGCCACTTCGAATTCCAGCAGGCTGTCGATGTAATACCCGGCCGACAGGTACATCACCCGCAGTGCCACATGCTCTGGGGAGTGAGCCAGTAGTGCACTGCCCTGCTCATTGAACAGACGCTTGATGCTTAACGCTTCGCCCGGGTGAAGGGTGACCAGGAAGCGCTCACCTACAAAAAAGCTCACTTGCTGGGGCACGAAGTTCAACTGGGCATCAAACGAGGAGATACCGCGGTAAATGATCAGTGTGTGGTGATCGAACTCTTCGATTTTGGGTGGATGGCGCTCTTTATGCGCATCCTGAATGGCCATCGGGTGGCATTCAAAGTCTTCCAAAAAGCGCTGCTCGACGGCTTGGCTTTCGCCTTGCATATCCACCCAGATATGACTGCCCGGGGTTTGTCGCCACAGGTCGATCAGCTTTGCGTCGCCTTCGTGTACTTCACCTTCGGGGGTCGTTAACAGCGTCCGAATCATGATCGTCCCTGATGGTTAACTGATGACGTTTTGGCAGACACCTTCATGCGGGCGCGTCAGCCATACAGGCCTGTGCTTTACCGGCATGTTTGGCGTTATACATGGCAACGTCGGCGCGTTTGAGCAGTTCCAGTGCCGTTTCACTTACGTCTGGCTTATAGAGCGCCACGCCAATGCTGGCGCTGACATGCACCTCCGCCTCCTGCAGCTGTACGGGCTGCTCGAGGGTATCAATCAACTGCCGGGCAAGCCGCTCGGCGGCATCGAGGGCGATGTTTTCCAGCAGCACGACAAACTCATCTCCGGCCCAGCGGGCTACGTAGTCGGTTTCACGCACGGCGGCGCTTAGACGTTTGGCGATTTCACGCAGCAGTTCGTCACCGGCTGCATGGCCATGCAGATCATTGACGGCCTTGAACCCATCGAGATCCATGAACAGCACCGCAAGAGCCGTTTGCTGGCGCCGGGTGCGCGCCATCGCCTCTGGCAACCGCTCATCCAGGGCCCGCCTGTTGGGCAGTTGGGTAAGTGCGTCTTCACGGGCTTCAAGATCGCGCAGGCGCTCGAGCTGTATGCGCTCGGTAACATCGTGGAGAAACAGGCTGCGCTGCCTGCGTCCCTCTATATCGAGCGACTTGATGCGCATTTCCACCGGCAATGAGCTGCCGTCACGACGTGCCGCGTAGTAGGTGACGGGCGTCTGCTGGTCGCCTTCCGGCATGCCATCAGGAAAGATCAAATGCTCGATGGAGCGCGCCAGTGCTTCCCTGCGCGTCCAGCCAAACATCGTCGTCGCGGCTCGATTCCAGTCCAGCACAAGGTCGTTATCGTCAATGCTGATATAGGCATCATAGGCCGACTCGATCACCAGGTTCAGCTCTCGGGTGCGCCGCTCAATCTGGTTTTCAAGATCCAGGTGCAGCGCTTCGAGAGATGACTGGGATGCTTCCCGGCGCTGCTTTTCAAACAGGAACCGCTCACGCAGGTGAATTTCATCAGTAACAATCGATCCAAGGTCTTTAAGCGCGTTGATCTCGGCGTCGCTAAGCCGACGTGGCCTTGTGTCCACGGCACACAGCGACCCCAACGCCAACCCCTTTGATGTGCGCAGCGGAATACCCGCGTAAAAACGCACTCCGCCTGGCACGGTCACCAGCGGATTATCGGCAAAACGCGGATCTTCTCGGGTATCTTCAACAATCAGCGGCGCAGATTCCGCAATGGTATGGGCGCAGAAAGCCACGCTACGTGATGTTTCACGAAGCTCAGTTCCCACACGAGATTTTATCCATTGCCGCTTGGCGTCAATCAGCGTGACGGTCGAGGTCGGTACATTCAGTAATTGGGTGACCAGACGCGTCACCCGGTCGAATGCGGGTTCTTCCGGCGTGTCCAGCAGCGCCAATTCGTAAAGCGCCGCCAGCCGAGCCTCTTCGTCGGGAAGAATAGGGTAGTTCATTGACTGTGGCCCATGACGGTAGACGATAACCAACCATCATAACGTGATCAGCCATGCTTTGCCCAAGATGCCCGATGACCAACCACTTTCGCCCAGCTAACACTTACCAGTGTAGAAGCACATAACGCACCGAGGAAAGGACCCAGCGTGGGAATACCAGCAGGGAAAGTCGCCGCCATGAGACCCGCTGCAAGGCTACCACTGGCCAGCCAGCCGGGTAACACGGCGCCTAAAAGCCCTGCAATACCGCCGCCAATCGCAGCCGCGGTGGACATCCGCTTCCATAGCCCCAGCAATACCGGTACGACAATCGCGGCACACAGCAAGTCGGCGATCAGGAATAGCCGCAATACGGAAAGCCCCTGAAGGGCGATGATCACCACCGGCACCATCAGCACAACGGTCCACCAGCGCGCCGTGGTCAGCGACCTGCCCTGCTGCTCATGCTGGGAGACTATCAGCGAGGCAATCGCGTTCTGTAGCGTATCGACACTGGACGCCACCAGTGTCACCGCCAGCACCAGGGCCAGCATGGCGAGCCACGACGGCGCATTTCCCAGCAGAGCAAAAAACGGGATTGGCGGCTCACCTAGCGCAACGCCACTCATCGCGGCAAGCATCCCCAGGCCGCCGATGACCATCACCACAGCGACGGTCATGCCACCCCCCAGCCAGGCCCCCTGGCCCAGACTGCGTGAATCCTGCGCGGCCCACACTCGCTGCCAGTAACCCTGGTGGAAAAGGTTTGCCGCGGTAACAGCAATGACCAGTGTCACCGCTACACTCAGCGCGTCGCCCAATGGGGCACTCGGCATCGACGATACGTCTGGCATGGCGGGTAAATAGGTGAAGGCAACACTGCTGACGATAAGCAGCAGAGCGATCAACAGCCAGGCCTGCCACCGGTCGGTGGCAAGGCTCGCCCTCAGCCCGCCGAGCACGGTATAGGCAAGCGTGCTCAAAGCGACACCGAGGACAACCAAAGCGGGCGGCACATCGGAAAGTAATGCGGTAATCGCACCAATCGCCGTCAGCTCTGCAGCGAGAAAGCAGGCCATATAGGCCACTGACACCAGTGACACCCAGCGCCGCACGCTGGTGCCATAGCATGCCTGGGCAAACTCGGCGATGCTTCTGCCTTCGGGCAGTGCGCGGCGGATGGCCGGCCCATAAAGGCCCAATACGATAAATGGCAATGCCGAACCGATGGCATAACCCGCAAGCGCCACGGGGCCAACAAAGGCGCCGATTTCCGGCGGGGCAAACAGAATCCATGCCCCCATCCCGGAGGCAAGAAACGACAGTCCGAGGGTCGCTCCGGACTGGGAATTGCGGGCCGTAATGTAATCATCGACCGTGCCACCGGCCCAGCGAGCCCGCAGGCCTAGGATGATGAAAACGCCAAGTGCCGCGGCAAGCGCAGCTGAAGTCAGGTAGGGCATGTCGCACTTCCTCCGCCGGTATCATCCGGATCAGGTTCCAGGGTCAGCGCAAGCGCACTCTCAGCCTCTTCGAGGCCCCCCTGGCGACAGTGTGTGAAAGATCGTTATGAACAGGTATTATTCTCAACGAGAATCGCACCAACGTAAAGTGGCGCGCGCATGCCATAACGCGCAAGCACTCGGTGCTTCACACGGCCGAGGGCTTTCAATCCGCGTCATCGCTCGCCATACTCCGTAGGTGCTCTAATAACGTTATAGAAACCGTGCGCCCAGAGCGACACGGTTCGCTCAACGGGAAATCTCTAATGCGCTATACAGAAGCCAAGGAACATACGCCGGGCAGGCTCCACGCCTTGTTTGCTGACCCTTACAATGCGTTTGAAAACGATACGGATGAGCGACAGTTACATCTGCATATTGCGCTTTACTTGCTGTTGGCACGCCCCATGGAGCGTGGTTTGATGACGTTGAGAGTCATCCATGGCTGGGAGAACGGCGGTTTCGAGCCGGATGACTTGCAGCATGCCGACTACGCCATTCACAACGTGGCTGATTTTAAACGCGCAGTCAGCACCTTTACTCAGGCTTCAAAAGACAACGTCGCCCTTCCGGCCGCCCGCGATGACCTGCTGGCCAGTCCGCTAGACGATGCGATCGCCAATGCCGAGGCAGACGGGCAAACGCTGGATGAAGAAACGCGCACTATTCCGGCCCGCTGGCCTGCTTTTGAAGGCGGTTTGGCACTTTATACGCTGTTCAAGATGTACCACCGCCTGGTATACGGCGAGGACGAAGCGTACCGCTGCACCCAGTGCTATACCGCCCAAGGGCTGCGCGAGATTCACGAATTTCATCTTGAAGAAGGCGAGTTTGCACTGCTGGTGCCAACCGGCAAGCATTTTGCCAGCGAGCCTTCAATGCTGGTGCTGCACGAGAGTCAGCTTGATCCGATTGAACGGCTGCTGGAGGAGAGTTTACCGCTGTTCCAGGATTTTTAGTCCTCGCATTGACGTTCCCTCGGCCCATTCAGGCCGAGGGAAATATCGTTTGGCGAGTGACATCAGCCAAGTGAGATGGTGCTATTGATACCGCTGGAGACGTTTTCCGGCTCAAACCAGCGTGCTGTCACGGTCTTGGTCTGCGTCCAGAAAGCAATCGCCTGCTTGCCGTTGGGACCCAGGTCACCAAGCTTCGAGCCCCGCGAGCCGGTAAAGCTGAAATAGGCCACCGGCACCGGGATCGGTACGTTGATGCCGATCTGCCCCACATCGATATCGTTTTCAAAGCGCCGCGCTACCCAGCCGGAGTTGGTAAAGATCGAGGTGCCGTTGCCGTTGGGGTTGGCATTGATGAACGCGATGGCATCATCCAGGGTTGCCACGCTGACCACGCAGAGTACCGGGCCAAAGATCTCTTCCCGGTAGATGGACATGTCTGCCGTCACGTCGGCAAATAACGTCGGCCCGACAAAATTACCTTCCGGATAGCCATCAACCGAGCAGCCTCGCCCGTCGACCATTAATCTGGCGCCCTCTTTTTCACCTGCGCCAATCAAACGCTCGACGCGCTCCTTGGCCTGAGGGGATACCAGCGGGCCCAGGTCAGCGTCACGCTGGGTGCCAGGCCCGACTTTCATGCCACGAGCGCCTTCCACAATATCGTCGAGCCATTCACGGGCTTCCCCCACCAGGACCACCACCGAGTTGGCCATGCAACGCTGCCCGGCCGCCCCAAAGGCAGAGCCCAGCAGGCTGTCGATCGCCTGACTGCGATTGGCATCGGGCATGACCACGCAGTGGTTCTTGGCGCCCATCATCGCCTGCATGCGTTTACCCGCCGCGGCGGCGCGGTTATACAGCAGCGAGCCTACGTGGGATGAGCCAATGAACGACAGCGCCTTGATCGCCTGATGATCGGCGATCTGGTTCGCCACCTCGGGGCCGCCGTGAACCACATTCAATACGCCCGCCGGAATGCCCGCTTCATGGGCAAGCTCCACCAGGCGCATGGTCGAGCTGGGATCCTGCTCCGAGGGTTTCAGCACGAAGGTATTACCGGTCGCAATGGCCAGCGGGAACATGAAACAGGGCAGCATGATCGGGAAGTTGAAAGCAGTAATGCCCGCCCCGACACCCAGCGGATGGTGCATGGTGTAGACATCGACCTCGTTGGCGGCATTATTGGCCAGTTCCCCCAACTGGAGTGAGGTAATGGAGCAGGCATGCTCGACCACCTCCAGTCCGCGCCCGACCTCGCCTTCAGCATCCGGCAGGGTTTTGCCGTGCTCTTCTGTAATCAACGCCGCCAACTCTGGGGTGTGCTCGCGAATCAGCGCCTGTAGCTTGAGCATGATGCGCATACGTTTACCCAGCGGTACCTTGCGCCACTCCTTGAAGGCCATTTCAGCGCTGGCAATGGCGCGCTCGACTTCGTCGGCGGTGCAGAAAGGCACGCGAGCGACGACTTCCTGGGTAGCGGGATTCACCACATCACGCCATTCCTGGCTCTGGGACATGACGGGCTGACCATCGATAAACATGGGGATATCGCGAATGGGCATGGCGTTGCTCCTGTTGTCATTGTGTTAGAAAGTTGACGTAAACGTAAACGCGTTATTGCACGAGTAAACAGAATCTCGCACGCGGCGTCAATTAGCCTTTCCATCACGACGTGCTGCTGGCAATGCGCCAGCAGAACACGTACCAGCGAAACAGCACCAGGAACATCGTTTTGCAGCGGTTTGTTATCGCTGGATCAGCCCGTTGGTCAGCCACGGCAGCCATGCGAGCAGCACCAGCGTGACCAGGGTTGCCAGCAAAAACGGCAGCAGTGCACGGAAGATTTTCAGCGGAGGTGCGCCGGTCATCGAAGAAGCGATAAACAGTCCGGCACCAACAGGGGGCGTTAACAGCCCCAATACCAAGGTCAGACATACCACGACGCCAAACTGATAAGGGCTGATGGCAAATTGCGTCTCGGCTATCGGCATCAGGATCGGCACCACCAGAATCAGCGCGGCGATACCGTCGATGACCATGCCCACCAGCAACAGTGCGCCAATCACCATGAGCAGGAAAATGAAGGGATTGGCAGTAAGGGCTGCGATCCACTCGGCCGCCATCTGTGGCAACTGTTCGTAGATCACCACCCAGCCAAATACCCCAGCGGCGGCAATCAGCATGATGACCAAACCGGCATTGACCGCCGTGCGTTTGAGCACTTGGGGCATTTGAACCAGACGTAGTTCGCCATACACAAAACGCCCCATGATCAAGGCCGCAAGCGAGGCCAACGCCGCCGACTCGGTGGGTGTGGCAATGCCCCACAGAATGCCGCCGATAATAATCACCGGAATCAGCATTGCTGGCAGCCCCCAAAGCGCATCGTGCACCGCCTGACGGCGACTGGGCCACTGGCCTTTGGGGTATTGCTGCACCAAGCCGACCAGCGCGATCACGATAAAGAAACTTGCTCCCAGCAGTAACCCCGGCAACAACCCGGCAATAAACATCTCGGCGATAGGTACCTGGGCCATTACTCCGAACAGCACAAACAGCATCGAGGGCGGGATGATCGGCGACAGCAGACCACCTGCCGCGGTAATCGCCGCGCTGTACGGCGTATCGTAGCCTTCCTCTTCCATGGCGGGCACCATGGCGCGGGACATGATAGCGATTTGCGACGCCGCCGAGCCGATAATGGCCGCCATCATCATGTTGGCGACCAGGTTGATATATGCCAGGCCTCCACGGAAACCGCCCACCAGAATTCGTGCCAGGGCGATCAAACGTCGGGTGAGACCGCCTTCGTTCATCAGCTCTCCAGCCAGCATGAATAGCGGGATCGCCAGCAGCCCATAGCTCTCGATGGCGCTGAATAATTGCTGCGGGTAAGAGTCGAACAGCACGCTATTGCCCGACACATAGATATACACCATCGCTGTCAGTGCGAGCACCAGGGCAATCGGCACGGCACTGATCAGTAGCAGTACAAACACGGCAATCGTCATAAGCGCTCCACCCACATCATCGTAAGGTCTCGACCGTCGGTTCGTCGTCAGGGCGGCGCCACTGGGTGACGGACTGCCAGACGTTGGCCAGCCCATGCAGGGAGAGCGATAGCGCAAACCACGGCACGATCAACCAAACCCAGAACTTCTTCACGCCCAGCGTTGAGGTGCTCTCGGCGTATATGAAGTTGAAGGTCTGCCCCTGAAACGCGCCGGTGTCGAAGCCTAGTTGGGCGAGCATGAAGGGCTGATACCAGCGCCAGCAAAGCCAAACGAGCAGCAGGGCAAACACCAGCACCATGGCATCCACCCAGAGGACGATCAGTTTTCGCCCGGCGCGGGGCAGCACATCGCTCAGCAGAGTCACCGCCACTCCCTGTCGACGCTTGAATACTGCGCCAGCAATCAGGAACGTCATCCAGATCATCGCGTAAATGGATAACTCACTTATCCAATAAAGCGGGTTACCCAGTACACGAAAGGCAATATTGATCAGGATCAAACACGTCACCGCCGCGGCCAGAGCGGCAGCGGCGGTTTCTTCAAAGCGGGCAAGCCCCGAGGAAAGGCGTTGCAACATGATCGTGGATGGTCCTCGTCAGTGGTCGAGTGGTTGGCTTGTCGGCGGTTTACTCGCGCAGGCGATCGGCTTCCTCGCGCAGGGTTTCCAGCATCGGCGCCTTGGGTGCCCAGATATCTTCCCACTCGGCAATCGCCTCGGCGAAAAACTCAGCATCCGCTTCGACGATATTGATATCCAGCGCACGGATCTCTTCTTCCTGAGCGGCGTCTTTTTGCTCAAAGCCTACCAGTACATTCTCCAGATGCTCGGCCATGGTCGTGTCGATCAGTTCACGGTCTTCTTCGGATAGCTCCCGCCATACACGCCCGGACACCACCCCCACCATGGGGAACATCATGTGATTGGAGATCAGCAGGTTATCGGCCTGCTCGTAGAATTTTAGAATCAGGATGGAGTCGAAATCCATGTCGATGGCATCTACCTGACCGTTGGCCAGGGCATCGTACACTTCCAGCAACGGCATGGGCGCTGGGGCCGCACCGGTTGCCGTATAGAAATCACGGATTGGCTCAAATGGGGTAATCCGCAGGCGCAGGCCTTCCAGGTCATCAGCACTCTCGATAGGGTCACGGCTGAGCACCTGACGCATGCCCACCATACCGTAACCAACGCCGACCAGACCGACACCTTCCGGCATCAGGTCCAGCAGCTCGCCAGCAGCGTCTGAACGCAGCAAGCGAGCAGCGTGGTTGACGTCATCAACCAGATAAGGCGCATAAAGCGCGCCAAAGTCGGGAATCCGATTGGAGATTTCGGCAATGGTCAGGAAAGCCATGTCCAGCGCACCGCTTTGCAACTGCTGCACCATCTGCGCTTCGTTACCCAGTTGCTGGGCAGGGAATACCGATACGCTATGCTCGCCATCAGAACGCTCATGCAAGGTGTCGGCAAAGGCTTCCGCTTCGGTCGACCAGAGATGCTGGGCGGGGGTAATCAGTCCTAAACGAAAGTCGCGTGCCTGAGTGCTGAGTGACGCTGCCGCCAGCGTAGTCGCGGTAATGGCAAGGGTCAGCAGTTTACGATGGTTCATGTAGCGCCTCTTGTAATTTGCGTCGTGCCTGTTGCCCGGTACTTGTTGCCCAGTACTTGTTGCATGGAACCTGCGCGTGGCACGGCATTATGATGAGAAGCCAAGAATACCCTACCCCAAGCGTTGAGGGCAGCCATCGCCACTAACGTCGTACCCGGCTTGCCTGCTTACTCGACTGATGCGAGATAGGCAGCCTTGAGCCGATAGAACTCTTCCACAATCGCCGCCATTTCATCGGCGTCATAGGGGCATAGCCCGCTGACGACCAACTTCTTGGAGCCTACCCCAACCGGCTCGCCCGCTGATTGAATGGCAAATTCGAGTAACGCATCGGCACGCTTGCCCTGCACATCCAGCGACGAGTCGCTGAGCGTCAATCCCGGCGATACAGCGTTCAGACGCTCCAGCGAAAACCCCATGCTGTCGTAGATCACCAATGGACGCTTGGGGTTGAACATGACCCCGTGCTGTTCCATGAGCGGCTTGAGGTAGTGGGGAAAATTCTTGCCCGAAAACGCTACGTAGCAGCGGGCAAACGCTTCTACTACCGAGGCATCGTTGGTCCACTCCCCCCGTCGGGTAACCTGTAAATAATGTTTACCGTCTTCACCGCATACGTGAAGCTCGCCATTTTCAGCTTCGCTGAACAACAGTGGTGTATCCGCGCCCACCATGCTGGTAAAACGAAACGTCATGTGCCGTGACAAACCAAATTTTGCCAACACCAGCGCAAAAAGAAGGTCCCCTGGCACACAGAAACGCCGCGCATCCGGATTATGGATCGGGTTGTAGTCCCCCGCGACGCCCTTGGCGAAGTGGCTGGCCTGCTCAGCGGAGATCACCACATACTCTCCGCGCTGCGTGTAAAATTCCTTGAACATGGCGTTGGCTGTCTGCTTAGCGTTGAAATCAAAAGTCGATGGCGGGCTTACGACGCGCATAATGCCATAAAACGTCGATCAGCAGGAGTCATCTGCAAGGAAGCCGTATGCCAAACCCGCGTCACCGCTCAAAACGTCTATCCCGCATCCTGGTTGTCACACTCTTGAGTGCTTTGACGGTGGTGCTTGTCTGGCTCATCGGCAGTACCTGGTTGCTCAACAGCCAGTGGCTGCCGCAGCAGATTTCCAGAATCGAAGGCGTCGAGGTGCGCTGGTCAACTGCCCAGAGCCTGCACCCTGGGCGCTGGGAGGTCGAGAATCTCTACCTCGCGCTTGAAGATGATCGAATGCCCGTCACCGTTGACGCCCGGCAAGCCACCCTTTCGTTGTCCTTGCTCGGTTTGCTGCGCGGCGAGCTGCATATCAAAGCGCTGGAGGCAAGCGGGCTTCGCCGCCTGACCGTTGGCGATATGGCGCTGGAAGCCGAGGGCCAGCTCAAGATCAAGGACACTCAGTTCAGTCGTGACGCCTTGGCCGTGCCCCATCTGTCGTTGGATATCCACCATGGGCGCTTGATGCGGCCAAGCGACCAGGCCACCCTGGCCCGAGATATCCAGTTAGACGCCAATGCCACTCTGAAAAGCGTATCCACCGCAAACATCCCACGCCATGAGCTTATTGCCAGTTTGCTTGGCGCCCTTTCAGCGCAGTTGACAATCGATGCTCAAGCCGATGCCTGGGACGTTTTCATGCCTTACCTGCAAGCGCTGCCCTGGCTGACGCTTGACGGTAACGGTGCGTTGAAAGGCGAGCTTGCGCTTGACGCTGGCACGTTACAGCCCGGCAGCCTGCTCACATTGACAGCCTCTGTCCTGCGTCTGTCAATGGATGAGCAACGCCTGACGCCCCATTCAAGCGACTCACCGCGCTGGATAACCCCTGATTCATCACCGTCGCTGCATACCGCTGTCGGCGAAGGGCACGTGCGCCTGGCAGTAGAAGGCGATGCGCTCACCTTTTCCACTCAGTTAAACGATGTGGTCCTGGCTGACAGCCAGCCCTATGCCGACGATACCCAGCTCCGCCTTGCTGCCCGCATTCCCAACCAGCGCCTGGACCGGCTGGATCTGCCGACGGGCGCCACGCTTGAACTACAAGGCCAGGTCAACCGGCTGGACATGCTTGACCGGTACCTGGCAGGCACCTTTGACGGCCAGGGTATTCGCCTTGACGGAAACGGGCAAATCGAAGCCAGTGTAACGCTTCGTGACGCCCGACCTTACCGTGCCTCGTTGTCGATTCAGGCACCAGAACTGTCGGCTCAACTGCTGGATATCAATGCTCAAGGAAGCGGCTCGCTGACGGCCCAGCTAACCCCCGAAGAGGCTATCGAGGCGACGCTTACGTTCATCGGCGCAACCCTGCGCCACCATGAGCGAACGCTGCTGACGGACGCCACCATCACCCTGAACACGCGCAGCCCGATTGATCCTGTGCAAGCGCGAGAAGACGCTACCGCCCGGCTTACCTGGCAATCCGCACGCCTGCCGGACATCAGCGTACTGCAACCCTACCTGAGCGCGGTCTTGCCCGATCCTGCCCCGCTACAGCTGCTCAATGGCCAGGCCACCAGCCGAGGCCAGCTTGATATCACCACCCAGCAGATGCATGGCGATATCCATTTAGCCGGTGAGCAACTCACCACCCGATGGCAGCACGGCGAACAGAAAGGCACGCTGGAAAGCAATGCCCAGCTCACCCTGGTGATTCGTCAGGCAGCGCTCGACGGCACCGCACTGGATATCAGCGGATCACGTTTGCGTTGGCAAGTCGCGGATACGGACGCTTCCACAGAGCAGCTACAGAGCACCCTGTTACTCAGAGAAGGCCGCTTCCAGCGCGCCGAAACTAATGACGCAAATCGGGTCAGCGGGGAATTTGCTCTGGAGGGCAGTGTGCAGCGGCTAGGTTTTTTGAATGCCTTCCTGCCCAGTGCTCACGGGTTAAGGCTTGCGGGCAACGGCCAGCTATTCGCTGAGGGCGCTTTCCGTGATGACCGCCTGCTGGCCCCAACTCGCCTCAGGGTCAACGCCAACCAGCTTGAGGTGGGCTTTTTAGACTATCTCGCCACCGGGCGCGGCGAGTTGACGGCTCAGTTGGATAGCGCCGAGCACGCCCAGCTTTCGCTGGGCATACCGCACTTTACACTCACGCGCCAGGATGACGACCAACCTCACCTTGAAGGGCGCCACTTCGCTCTCACGACGCAGACCGACCGTTTTAGTGAGGTGCTGGCATCGCCAGAGCCTGCCTACTTCACCACGCGTATCGCGCTGCCCATTACTCAGGTACCCGACTTCACCCGCTATAACCGCTATCTACCCGAAGAGGCGGGTATCCGTCTATTAGGCGGTCAGGCGAGCCTGACCAGCGAATGGCTGCTGGAAGGACTGACCGCCGAGGGCGAGATCAACCTGCGCGCCTTTGGTGCCGACCTGGCGCTGCTTGACCAGCGTCTCAAGGGCGATGTTGAGCTGCATCTGCAACTTGACGAAGGTGACCTGGACGCACGGCGTTTTAACGCAGATGACTCGTTTCTGCGTCTGGAAAACGTGTTTCGTCACAGCGCAGATGGAACTCAGGATGCCGGGTGGTGGGTGCAACTGAGCCTGGATAACGCACTGCTCGAGTGGCGCGACCCAATCAATCTCACCAGTGACCTCCGCCTTGGCATGCGTGATACCGGCTTACTCGCCCGACTCTTCTTGGCGCGCGCCCGTGAAAGCGGTTGGCTGGGCCGACTCTTGAACGTGCGTGATATCAACGGTGATGCGAAGCTGCACATCGACGGCGAGCATATTCGCCTTTACGACCTGACGCTTACCGGCGGGCCTCTTCTACTGCTGGCCGACGTCACCCTGGCTGAGAAACAGGCCAATGGCGCACTATATGCCCGCATTGGTGCCCTGGGAACAGGCGTAGAGTTGATCGACAGCGAGCCTGACCTGAAAGTATTTCAACCCAGGCGCTGGTTTGAGCGCTGGCGGGAGGCAACGCGTTTTCCCAAACCTTAACGACGGTTGCGCTCACGGCGAATCATCCTGACCCGCTCTTTGGCTTTTTGCGACGTGGAAAGTGGTACCGTCGCGTCATCGTCGGTTTTGGGCGCTACGCTTACCCAGGCAAATACCGGCAGCGCCAGATGCCAGTGAATCGCCGCGATTCGCAACCCAAGGGTCACGCTTAGCGAGGCGGCGATGGTCAGGATAAGCGGCGCTTGAAGGGCGTCCAGTAGTACGTAAACCGTGCCTCCCGCCATCGCCGCCGTGGCGTAGATTTCTTCGCGTAGCACCATCGGCACCCGCTGGGCCAGCACATCGCGGATCATGCCGCCGGCCACCCCCGTCATCATTCCCATCAACACGGCGACAACACCGGATGTCCCCAGCAACAGCGCTTTGTGGGCGCCAATCACCGTAAACAAGGCCAGACCAAAGGCGTCCGCAATCGGTAAAAAGCCGCGTGAAAGGCGGTGGATATAGTGAAACCCCACCAGCGAGACGCCCACGGTGGCAAAAATGACCCACAGGTACGTTGGATCGGCCACCCAAAAAACCGGCCTGACGCCCAGCACCAGGTCGCGCAGCGTGCCGCCGCCAATCCCCGTGACGGCGGCCAGCACCAGCATGCCAAACGGGTCCATGCGCGAACGACATGCCAGGACGACGCCAGACAAGGCAAAAACGATCACCCCCACCATATCCAGCCAGACAACAATACCCGACACGTGGCTCTCCTTTATTTCCGCCACTTTAAAGCAGGCAGAATAGCACTTACCTTGCTGACTCGAACACGGGCATAAAATCCCGGCGGGGCAACATCCTGTAAATTAAAGAGTTTTCGCAACCACTTTAAGAAAGAACCTTGACTGGCATCTGCGTTTGTATTTTTTGACATCACCCCACCGAGGGATCGTTGAAGAAACAGCATCGCCTTGGCGTCCTTTTTGGTTAAAATGGGCTAAAGCGCTTAAGCTCTCGTATCACGCTGCATCAACCATAGGTCGTGAGTATTGTTGTTGCCTTGAATCAGCAGAATGACCGCTATAAAAAACGAGGACGTTCGCCATGCTGCCCCGTGGGTTCGCCATACGCCATTTTATTCTGCTGATCGTCTCACTCATTGTGCTGGCGACACTCTCTAATGGCGTCAAAGCGGCAGCTCCACCTCAGCCGCTAATGGACTGGGAATACCGCTGGGGCGACTCCCCCCGGGATGCTAACGGCGAGCCCGAGTGGCTAGATGATGAATCCGCCGACTGGCTATCAACGGTGTCTCCCTCTAACCCACCGGGTCGCGAGGGCCATCAGCACCTTTGGTTACGCACGACATTGCCTGAGGGCGATTGGAACGACCCCGTCCTTTATATCACCAGTATCAATCTCATTGGCCAAGCCTACCTCGGTGATGAGCTGATTTATCAGTACGGGGAATTTGACGACCAGGGGCGAGGGGATTTTGCCGGCTGGCCTTGGCACATGATCGACCTGCCTGAAGACACTGCAGGCGAGCCACTGGCCTTCCGCCTATATTCCTACTACACCAGTATTGGTCTTTGGGGCGAAGTACAGGTAATGGAGCGTATTGATGTGCTCAAACACGTCATCCATGAGTCGGCCCAGGACCTTGGTGTCAGTGCGCTGGTATTGGTACTTGCCATTCTGGCCACTATTTTCGCCCTTATTGGGCCTGAAAGACGTGGTTTCCTGGCCACCGCACTGTTCGCCTACGCCTCTGGGCTGATGCTGCTTGCCGAGGCACCCGCCCGCCAGTTGATCGCCGATGGTCCCTTGGCTTGGGATATGCTTAGAGCAGGCAGCTACTACACCCTCCCGATCGCACTGGGGATGCTACTCAGCCATTGGCTTGAGGGAACGGCCAAACGCTGGATCAAACGACTCTGGGCCTTACACCTGGTTTACCTGGTGATGGCCATGGGCCTGGTGCAGTTAGGCATTATCAGCCTCTCGATCACCTTCCCGGTGTTTGATGTTCTGCTGGCCATCACCTTGCCTATTATGCTGTTGCTCGCCCTCTTTCGCTTTCGCCGACTCAATCTTGAACAGCGCTTGCTGGTACTGAGCTTCACCTTTTTTGCTCCATTGCTACTCGCCGACATGGCCGTCGCTCATGGCTTTGTGGCCTGGCGAACAGTGCCATTGAGCTATGGCAGTCTGGTTTTCTCCTTGGCTATTGCGGCCATTTTTTTGTGGCACTACCGACGCACCCAGCAACAACTGGCAATGGCCAACGAAACCCTTGAGCAGCAGGTGGCTGCACGGACAGAAGAACTTGGGCAGTTGGTTCGCGAGTTAGAAGGACTCTCGTTTGAAGACCCCCTGACCGGCCTTCACAACCGGCGCCATTTCAATACGGTATTCGATCACGAATGCCGCCGTGCTCAACAACATGGCACAAAAGTCTCGCTTTTAATGCTGGATATTGATCATTTCAAGGACATCAACGATTACTTTGGCCACGATGCAGGCGATGCGGTTCTGGTCAAAATGGCCTCTTTACTCACTCAACACTTCGTGGATCTGGGCATAGTCTGCCGAATTGGGGGCGAAGAATTTGTCGCGCTCCTCCCGGATACCTCTGCCAAAACAGCCGAGTCCAGCGCCAATACGCTGTTAGCCTCAATTGCCCAATGCGCTTGCGACCACCAGGGAACCACACTCAGACGGATCACACTGTCTTGCGGCATCGCCACCTACCCCGACCACACTCATGACCCGCATAAGCTTCTTCGACTCGCTGATGAAGCGCTTTATCATGCCAAACGCAGCGGCCGTAACCGCTGCGTGGTATGGTCCGAGTCATTCGAGGAACATGGCTTTATAATCGGCAGGCGGCAAACACAGTAATCATCGTCACCGCCATCCAGGCGGCTGCCCAATCTAAGGGGAATCGGTCGCCAGGAAGTGATCAATAAACACGCTGTAGTCCTGCTCGACGCAGTCAGCGTAAGCCATCGCCAGGGTCGACACGACATCCACAAACTTTTCTTCACGCCCTTTAAGCCGCTGACAAACCGCCATGGCAAACGGCCGGTGATCCCCGTTATTCAGCGCTTGCGCACCGCGCAGGTGTTCCCGGGCGAGGATCTGCCCCCACTGCTGCGCGAGCTTGCGATATGGCTTGCCACCGGACAGCTTGTGGGTGGGGAAGTCCTTCTTGAAGGGAGAGCGCTCACGGACCGAAAATACCTTTTCATTCATGGTGAGCCAACCCAGATAGGCATCCGGGTGTTCCGCAATGGCATGAAATGCTGCCGCATGGCGAATACCTTCATTGGGGAATAGCCTCCGCCATACTTGCTTTTGGGGCTTGTCCATAAAGCGATACGCTTCCGGGGTCACCTGCTCTTTAACATCCAGAATGATGTCGTCGTGTTCATGATCAGCGCCCCCTTCAATCAACACATAGTAGCGCTCCACCCCCAGCGAACCGGTGCCCGCATCTAACCGGCGAGCCGTGTCTTTTACGCGGAAATGACGGGGATCGCTCTCTTTTACCGGATCCTGAAGCGTTTGCTGGTATTCCTGCTCGATCAGCCGACGCAACTGGCTGGCCAGGTCTGCTGGCAAGTTGGCTAGTTTTCCGGGGCGTTCCGCAAACCGACGGCCATGCTGGTCGTCGAGGGTGGTCCACTTTTCCAGCATCCGCGCACGGCTTTGCTTATCCGCCACCTTGCTCATGAAAGGTTTCAACTGCCCTTTTGCGCTATCCAGCGTCACCGCCTCTATGCGCACATCATCGGTGTGATCTGCCAAGGTGTGATAGTAACTTTCCAATAGCTTGTTTAGCGCTTTATCAATGGCCTTGGGGCTAAGTTCAACATTTTCACGGCCATCCAATACCACGCTGATGGCCAGCCGCCACAAGTCATACTGGTAGTCGCCGATCAGCGCATCGTCAAAATCGTCCATACCGTAGCGCACTTGGTCATCATGATGACCGTAGGCACCAAAGTTGTAGACATGGGCGTCACCTTGCAGCCAGGTCTGGGTATTGGGCCAACCCCCAAATAACGCAAAGCGCCAGTCGTGCCATACGTCTTGCCAATACAAATGATTGGTACCCCGAAAGAAACGATACGGCGACGCCGCCATCTTGGCGTATTTGGCTTGGCGGGTCGCCGCGGCCAGCGGTGCGTTGACCTGCTGGATGGCTTCAATCACTTGCTGAGGGCGATTGTGTCCCGTTAGTGCATGACTCATCGCGATGCCTTTGTCGGTGCGTAAATGCTATTCACCCTAAGCATAGGCGACAAACGTTAAGAGATTAAGTCACCGTCCTTAATACCTTGCCTATTCAGGTGGGTGCAGCCACGGGCGGCAATACGCAACGCTTGATCGCGAAAAACGCCCTGCTCATCAACCAAACGCCTGTTCAGCAAGCCATTGTTGACTGTCTACAAGCAGGTATATGCTATCCCACATCTATCCAAGCTACTGTCTGCAATGCCCTCATCGGCATCGTAAAGGCCAAGGCAAGAACATCTAGCTTGTAAGACCAACGCTCACCACTGATCAGCAGCAAGGAACTTCACCGCATGCGACTGCAGTACCAAGGACAATCCCCTGAGCGTATCGGTTTTCTGCTGCTCCCCCGTTTTGCCATGGTGGCTTTTTTCTCAGCCGTAGAACCGCTCCGCATTGCCAATCGCATTGCCGGGCACGAACTGTTCCAGTGGCGCGTGATTAGTGAATCGGGGGCTCCTGTGACAGCCAGCAATAGCATGACCCTGATGGCCGATGAAGGCCTCACCCCCTATCCCGACATTTCCAGCCTGGCTGTCTGTGCCAGCTTCGAGCCCGAGAAATCGATTTCTCGTCAGTTAACGCAGTGGCTGCACCGCCAGGCACTGCGAGGCTGCGTGCTTGGAAGCATGGACACCGGTGCGATTGTACTGGCACACGCCGGACTGCTGGACGACCAGACGATCACCTTGCACTGGGAGAGCCTACCGGTGTTCCGCGAGTCGTATCCGCACCTTCATGCCGTCGAATCACTCTTTGAAGTCAGCAAGTCCGGTTTTTCCTGTGCGGGAGGCACGGCCGCCATGGATATGTCGCTGGACCTGATCGCAAGGCGTCATGGCGATACGCTTGCTCAGCAGGTGTCGGAACAGCTCATTCATGCGCATATCCGTCACCCTGAGGACCGCCAGCGTTTCGAGCTATCCGGCCGACTTGGCTCGCGTAAACCCGCGCTATTACGAGCCGTCGCCTTGATGGAGGCAAATCTCGAACACCCCATAACAATTGCCGATATCTCCGAACAGGTAAATATCTCACTGCGCCAGCTTCAAAGGTTATTCGAGCAAGAGTTGGGTAGTAGCCCTCGCCGTTACTATCTTGCTTTGCGGCTCGAGCGATCCCATCAACTGCTGCGCGAAACTCAGCGTGACATCATCGAAATCGCGCTCGCCTGCGGCTTCAATTCCGCATCGAGCTTTTCTCGCACTTTCCGACAACATTACGGTTACACACCCAGTGACGTTCGTCACCCCGACAGCCCGAACGTTGCTCCGGTAGAACGCTGAGGCCTTAAAAAGGCGTATAAAGCACAGCCCGTGACGTATTGTGCGCACCAGTGCCGTCATCCTGCTGGCAATGTGGCAGGCATCAAAAGCGAATGCCAACCCTCATTACGGAGAGCCAGCCATGCCCATCGACACCCACGATTCATTGCCATTAACGCCGGATTATGATGCCTGGCCTGTCGATGTCTCGATTGAATCAATTGAACATCAACCAAGAGAATTGCATGTCTACTGGCAGGACGGACGATTCAGCCGCTATCACAGCGTCTGGCTGCGCGAAAATGCTGCCGATGATTCAACGATTAATCCCGCCACCCGTGAGCGCATACTTGATCTTTCAAGCCTGAACGCTTGGCCAACGCTCGCCAGCGCTGTGCTTGAGGAGAGTGGCGCCGTCTGCCTGATCTTTGCACCGGAACAGCGGCAACTGCGCTTTCATCCCGGTTGGTTGCGAGCCCACGACTATTCCAACGGCCATACCCAGGATGCACCGCTGGTGACCGTAAAAACATGGCGTGGTAGCGATAAGCAGGCACCTGATACGTTCGATGCCACCGGCTGGCTTGATCACCCATCAGGCAGCCCCGTCGACACTGCCCTGTTGGAACCGGCACTGGACAGCCTTTTGGGTCAAGGTCTCGTCAGGCTACAAAATCTGCCCACTGAACCCGGCACGCTGTCCAGCATCGCCCGGCGAATTGGTCCTATCCGGCCGACGAATTTCGGTGAACTCTTCGATGTAAAGGCCAAACCCAACCCGGATTCAAACGCCTATACATCAATTGCGCTACCACCGCATGTAGATCTACCGACACGCGAATACCAGCCGGGACTCCAACTGCTGCACTGCCTGGAAAACAGCGTTACGGATGGCCAGGCAGTGATGATGGATGGCTTTGCCATTGCTGAGGCATTACGCGATGAAGATCCTCAGGTCTTCGACACCTTGCGCCAAGTTCGATGGTGCTTCGCCAATACGGCCCAGACCACCGATTATGTATGGCATGAGCCAGTGATTCGCTGCGATGCGCATGGTGAGCTGCTCGAAGTCCGCATCGCCGACTTCCTTAGGGGACCTCTGCAGACAGATTTCAACCAAGTCGAACCAGCCTATGAGGCGTTAATGGCACTACAGCGTCGCTTGCGTGACCCCAGCTTCGCGATGCGATTCACCTACCATCCCGGTGACTTGGTCATCTTCGATAACCGCAGGTTATTGCATGCGCGTGATGCCTTTGAAGGCAGCAGTGGCCAACGCTGGCTGCAAGGTTGCTATCTGGAACGCGACGAAGTCCGCTCGCGTTATCGCATCGTGCAACGCACCAAGCGACAAAAGCGTATCGCAGCAGCTGACTAGTTACCGGCCGACAGGCTGCCACGTTCAGCCGTGGTGCTGGGCGACTCCCCGAAACGCTGGCGATAAGCACGCGCGAAATGGGCTGGCTGAGTGAACCCGGTCGCCAGTGACGCCTCGGTCACACGGCAACGGCTATCGGCCAAAATACGTTGTGCTTCGTCGAGCCGCATACCCAGGTAACACTGCTTCGGGGTTTCGCCAAAATGGGCCATGAAGAGTCGTGTCAATTGCCGTT
The DNA here is from genome assembly GCF_031451615.1 of Vreelandella janggokensis. Taxonomy (NCBI): domain Bacteria; kingdom Pseudomonadati; phylum Pseudomonadota; class Gammaproteobacteria; order Oceanospirillales; family Halomonadaceae; genus Vreelandella; species Vreelandella janggokensis. Next base: position 173,389 of record NZ_JARWAJ010000003.1, read on the forward strand.
GTGACTGCCCGATCATGCGACAAATATCGGGAATGGGTATGACTTGTGATAAATGAGCTTCCATAACCGCCAGTGCTCGAACCACTGTCCGTGGTAGATGTGCCAATTGACGGCTATGTGCCATAGATGCGCTATCAGTATTACCTCGCTGATGCACGATTTGCCGTCCCACGGCATCGGCTAGTGCGGGCCCATAGGAGCTCTCCACCCAGGTCAGCATCATATCGATGCTGGCCACACCTCCTGAACCGGTCAAACGCCCGTGACCAAATTCATAGCGCGCATCACTAATGGTGAGGTCAGGAAATTCCTGTCGAAAAGCCGGGATACACTCCCAGTGCATTGCGATCCGGTGTCCTTCCAGCACCCCCGCCCGCGCCAGAATGAACGGGGCAGTATCCAGCCCGCCGAGCCAGCCGCCATGTGCTGCTACTTGCCTTAATATCGACCGCTCGTGCGACGTGGTCGTGACCTCTGGCTCGTAGGAGGAGACCACCATTAGGTGGGCGTTTTGATCAACCTCATCAAGCCGCCCATCAACATCAATGCGAACCCCATTACTTGCGACCACGGCTTCCCCATCCGAGGACAGTAAACGCCAGGCAAAGAGATTACGCCCAAATCGATTGGCGACCCGTAGCGGTTCCAAGAGGCAGAAAAGGGTCAGCATGGAAAACTTGGGTAACAACCACACATTGAGCGTTTGCTCGGCCTGGACAGAGTCTAGTAGCGGCGGCGAATCCGGGCGTGGATAGGGCCAGCCCTCAGGGATGCTGTCTTTCATGGCTAAAATTATTCAACAAAAGGCTAATTTTATCAAGTTGATTACCCAAAACAGCGGTAGGGTGGCTATCGGCAAAGCAATGATGCGCCTAGCCAACACAGTCGTCAGTAACCGATCATTTGCGGAGAGTAGTCCCCATGTCCCAATCCGTCACCGTCAACCTTCAAGCACAGGGCCGTCGCCTACGGATTGAGGCTGACGGCCATCATCGTGACTATGTCCCCCTCTGGTTACGCGAACGCAGTCCCGATGATGCCACCCGAGATCCCTATACCGGACAACGCTTGGTCGAAGCAGCCGAGCTACCGCTGGACCTGACGATTGAGACGGTCGATGTGGCTGACGGCCTACTGACGCTGACGTTCAGCGACGGGCACCTCACCTCTTTCACACTGACCGAACTACTCAGCGAGCAGGCCAGTGATTCACCCCGGCAACTCTGGGATGCCGCCGAGGCGCCACAACCAAAAGCAGACTTTGCTACCGCCCTTGAAGACGATTCGGCGCTGCTGGATATGCTTGATGCACTACATCGCAACGGCTTTGTCGTCGTCTCGGGGGTTCCCACTGACAATGACGGCATGCAGCCGCTCATTGATCGCATTGGCCCGCTAAGACGCACTAACTGGGGTGGCATCGCTGACGTCAAATCGGTGGCCAACGCCTACGACCTGACCATGACTCAGCGTGGCCTGGAGCCCCACACCGACAATCCTTACCGGGACCCCATTCCCGGCTATATTTGGCTGCACTGCCTGGCCAATGCCGCCGAGGGTGGCGACAGCACCCTGGCCGATGGCTTTATGGCGGCGCACCTGCTGCGCCAGCGGGATCCAAACGCCTACGCCTGCCTCACTCGGGTAACGCCCAGCTTTCGCTATTGCGATGCCGATACCTATCTGGAGAGCGAGGGCCCGCTGATCGAACTGGACAGCCGAGGCGAGCCCGCCCGGGTGCGCTACTCCAACCGTACCGAAAACATCCCAGCGCTGCCTGCAGAAGAGTTGGAGGCATACTACGCCGCCCGCAAAGCCTTCTATCAATTAATCACCGGCGACGAACTGACCCTGCACCTTAAGCTCGACCCGGGCCAGATGCTGATTATCGATAACTACCGTCTACTGCATGGCCGCAGCGCCTTTCAGCTCGCTGGCGGGGTGCGCCATATGCGCCAAGGTTATGTCGATCGCGATAGCACCGCCAGCCGTCGCCGCGTACTCCATCAGCGGCTTGCCACTCCAAAGGTCCAAGGAGAACCCGCATGAAACAAGCTCGATTTCGCTACTTCGGCGAAGCTCAGCGCGATGATTGGGCGCTGATTGATGCCCGCTTCCGTGACTATCTCTCCGATACCCCGCGCCGGGTACTCGCCCACCTGCACAATTTGGCTGGCGATCACCACGGCTATCCGGTGGATCGCTACGAGCACTGCCTGCAGACCGCCACCCGGGCATTGCGCGATGGTGCCGACGAGGAAATGGTCGTCTGCGCACTGCTTCACGATATCGGTGATGACCTGACCCCCGCGAACCACGCCGAGGTTGCCGCGGCCATCCTTGAGCCCTTCGTCGATCCACTCAACGCCTGGATGATTCGCCATCACGAACTCTTTCAGGGGTATCACTACCGGCACTTCTTCGGCCAGGATCCCCACGCCCGAGAGCAATATCGCGACCACCCGGCCTATGAGCGTACCGTCCGCTTCTGCGACCACTGGGATCAGGCCAGCTTTGACCCCGAATATGACACCCTGCCCCTGGAACACTTCGTCCCCATGGTAGAGAGAATACTGGGACGAGTGCCCCACGGTGGACTCCCCGAGCCGCTTCCAGATGGGGCGATGCCATGAGCCAGACCTGCGCGCAGTTGCTGCTGCGGACTCTGGAGGCCTATGACGTGGATACTGTCTTTGGTATCCCCGGGGTACACACGATCGAGCTCTACCGTGCCTTGGGTGCGAGCTCAATCCGTCATGTCACACCACGTCATGAGCAGGGCGCGGGCTTTATGGCCGACGGCTACGCTCGCGCCAGTGGTCGTCCCGCCGCTTGCTTTATCATCACTGGCCCCGGCATGACCAACATCGCCACGGCCATGGGCCAGGCACTGGCTGACTCGGTGCCCATGCTGGTGATCTCCAGCGTTAACAGCCGCAACACGCTTGGGCGTGGTCAGGGGCGGCTCCATGAGCTGCCTAACCAGCAACAAACCCTGGCAGGCGTCAGTGTCTTTAGCCACACCTTGCACGACCCGGCCGCCCTGCCGGAGATCATGGCCCGAGCTTTTGCCATCTTTCGCGGTGCACGACCAGGGCCGGTGCACATCGAGATTCCTATCGACCTGTTTGACGCACCGGTTGCCGATAACCTGCCGCGTCCGATCGAGGTGTTCCCCCCAGCCCCGGCGCCCGCCGCCATTGCTCGCGCCGCCGAGTGGTTAAGCCAGGCCGAGCGCCCACTGTTGCTGCTGGGTGGCGGCTGCGTGGCGGCCCCCGAGGCCGCCCGCGCCTTAGTTGATCGGCTGCAGGCCCCGGCGCTAACGACGATCAACGCCAAGGGCGTGCTGGGGCTGGATCACCCGCTTGATCTAGGGGCCACCATGAGCCTACCCGCCGCACGTGCCCTGGCGGCCGATGCCGACGTCATTCTGGCGCTGGGTACTGAGCTGGGCGAAACCGACTACGACCTGGTATTTGATGACGGCTTCCACCTTAATGGACGGCTCATTCGAGTAGACATCGACCCTCAGCAACTGGGCCGCAACCAGCGAGCAGACCTGGCCATGGTCGCCGATGCTGGCGAGACAATGGCCGCGCTACTGCAGGCGCTGCCCCATCGCCGCAAGACCGATGGGCGCGCCACCACGACTCGTCAGGCGCTAGCCCTGCACGAAGACCCCGAACTGGTCCCCTATGTGCCGCTCTACGCCACTCTGCAGGCTACTCTTTCCGATGCCATTCTGGTTGGCGATTCCACCGGCCCGGTGTATGCCGGCAACTTTCTGGCTTCCTTGCCCGCGCCCCGCTGCTGGTTCAACTCGGCAACTGGCTACGGCACCTTGGGCTATGGCCTTCCTGCTGCCCTCGGTGCCGCCCTTGCCTGCCCAGATCAACCCGTGGTCGCACTAGTGGGCGACGGCGGTGTGCAGTTTGTTCTCGGTGAACTGGGCACTGCCCGTGACCTGCCCTACCCGGTAGCGGTGCTGATCTGGAACAACCAGGGCTATGACGAAATTCGCCGCTACATGGCCATGCACGCGGTACCGCAGTTGGGCGTCGACTTGACGGCGCCGGACTTTGCCGACCTGGCTAGTGCGTTCAGCTGCCGCTATCGCGCAGTGGGCGACCCCGCAGCCCTGGGTAAGGCACTCGAAAAGTTGAGAGATGACAACTCACCGCTACTCATTGAGGTGGATGCCACGGCCTGGATGAACACTTTGTAAATAGCAAAAGCAATGAATAATAGATCGATTAATCGACACACAAGGATCCTGACATGCGCAAAACAGCCCTTTTAACCACCATGACACTGATCGGCATACTGCCGCTAAGTGCTCAGGCGGCACAGGATGCCAGCAATGAGCTGCGCCTAGTCGTTCCTCCATGGCCGGGCGTCACTGTCAAATCAGAAATCCTCTCCCAGTTAGCTGGGCCGCTGGGGTATCAAGTTGAGGCACTGGAAGTCAGCTCCACAGTGGGCTATCAGAGCCTGCAGAGCGACGAGGCTGATGCTTTCCTGGCCGGATGGCTACCGGCTCAGCAGGAAAGCTATGACGCGGCCAATGAAGCGGGCAGCATCGTCGACCTGGGCAACAACGTTACCGGCGCTCGCATGGGTTTCGCGGTACCCGGCTATGTCCATGAGGCCGGCGTGACCAGCGCTGAAGAGCTGGCTGATCCTGAGATAGCCGAGCGTTTCGGGCACCGCATCTACAGCATCGAGAGCGGCTCAACGGTTACCGATATGCTCGAGAGCGCCATCGATGCTGACACCTATGGCCTTGGCGACTGGGAAGGGATGCCATCTTCCACGCCGGGCATGCTCAGCGAGGTCGCAGCCGCCGTAGACGAGGACCGCTGGATTCTGTTTTACGGCTGGACGCCCCATTGGATGATACCCGAGTACGGCGTGCACATCCTGGACGATCCAGCGGGTGTGTATGGCGATGATAACGGCCGCAGTGACGTTAAAACCATCGTCGCTAAACGTTACGCCGAGGCCAACCCCAACCTGACTCGATTGCTCGATCAGTTCACCTTCACCGCCGACGAGCAAAGCGAATTCATCAGCGCCTTCAGCCTGGAGGAGCGTGATCTCGATACCGTTGCCAAAGCGTGGATTGAGCAACACCCTGAGCATGTCGCCCATTTCCTCGAGGGCGTAACCACCTACGACGGTAGCAAGGATGCCCAAGCCGCCGTGGAAGCCACGCTATGAGTGATAATACGTTACAGGAGTGTGAAATTCGCCGGGACCTGGCCGCTGCTTATCGACTGATCGCCCTGGACGACATGGACGACGGCATCGATACGCATATCTCAGCGCGCCTTACCGGCGAGCGTTTTTTGCTCAACGCTTACGGCCTGCGTTTCTCAGAGGTGCGCGCCGACAGCCTGGTGACGGTAGACGCGGACGGCAAGGTGCTCGACGATCCTACGGGGCTGGGCATCAACCCGGCAGGCTTTACCATACACAGCACTCTCCATGCCGCCCGACCCGACGTTAACTGTGTACTGCACACACATACCGTGGCTGGCGTTGCGCTCTCCTGTCTTGAGGAGGGCCTCCTGCCGCTCAACCAGTGGTCGCTGGAATTCTACGATCGGTTGGCCTACCACGACTTCGAAGGCATTGCGCTGGCACTCGATGAACGCCAACGTCTGGCTGACGACCTCGGGAAACATTCGGCCATGATCCTGCGTCAGCACGGTTTACTGACCTGTGGCGCAAGCGTAGGTGACGCCTTCCTGCGCATGCGCAACCTGGAGCGTAGTTGCCAGGCACAGCTGGCGGCTCAGGCCACCGGCCAGCCGTTGCGTCTGGTGTCGCCGACCATGGCTGAACACGTAGCAAAGCAGTACGAAGCCTGGGCAACAAGCCACGCGGGAAGCGACCGGGCTTGGCAAGCTGAACGACGTCGGCTGGATGACGCTGGCGATTCCTGCTAACCAACATCAGAACGAGAGCCCTATGCACTATTCACGACTGACCGACCGTATCGCCGGCGAGGGTGCTGCGGCCTGGGACATCCACTACCGCGCCCTGGCCCGCCAGGCCGCCGGGGACGACATCACCTTGCTCTCGGTAGGCGACCCGGATTTTGCCACCCCGACACCGATTGTTGAGCGCGCGGTGGCTAGCTTACGTGGTGGTGCTACCCACTATTCCGATGTCCAGGGCAAGTTGGCGCTGCGCCAAGCGATCGCCGACGGCTATCGCCAACAGGGCCTTGATGTAGGCCCGGACAACGTGATTGTCATGGCCGGTGCACAGTGCGGCCTGTATGCCGCCGCCCAGTGCTTGCTGGATCCCGGCGACGAAGTACTGGTGCCCGAACCCAGCTATGTCACCTACGAAGCCGTGCTACGTGCCACCGGCGCAGAACTGGTCCAGGTTCCGCTTTCCAGCGAGGCAGACTTCAGCCTCGACCCGGTCGCTCTGGAGGCTGCCATCACACCTCAAACCCGGGCGATCCTGCTCAACAGCCCCCACAACCCCACTGGCCAGTTGATCGACGCCGATACCTGGGAAGTCATCGCGGCACTATGTCGACGCCACGATCTATGGTTGATCACCGACGAGGTCTACGCCGAGTTGATTTTTGAGGGCCAACATTTCTGCCCTGCCACGCTAGAGGGCATGACCAAGCGCAGCGTGATCGTCAGCAGCCTCTCCAAGTCCCACGCCATGACCGGCTGGCGCTTGGGTTGGGTACTGGGCCCCGAAGCGCTGATCGAGCACCTCACCCACTTGGCGCTATGCATGCTCTATGGCTGCCCGGACTTTATTCAGGACGCTGCCTGCGATGCCCTTCAGACACCGCCCGCCGAGTTGCTCGCCATGCGTGAGGCCTACCGGGCGCGCCGCGACGCTGTTTGCGGGGCGCTCGCCGAAAGCACTGCGGTGACCGCGATCCGTCCACCAGCGGGAATGTTTCTGATGGTGGATATTCGTGCCACAGGCCTCTCATCGCAAAGTTTTGCTGATCGCCTGCTCGACGAAGAGGGCATTTCGGTACTCTCCGGCGAAGCGTTTGGGCCTTCAGCAGCGGGCTTTGTGAGGCTCAGCCTGACCGTTGATGCCGAGCACCTCACCGCCGCCAGCCTACGCTTGGCGGCTTGTGCCGAGCGCGCCCGGGCTGAGCTATCACCTACTCCGGCTAAGGAGGCCGATTGCCTATGACATCATCATTTCAGCCTGCATCTCGTCCCCACGCCGCACCGGCGGTGGTGGCTAACCAACTCCACAAGCATTTTGGCGACCTTGAGGTGCTCAAGGGTATTTCTCTTGAAGTGCCTGAGGGGAGCGTCACGTCTATTATCGGCGCCAGCGGCTCCGGCAAGAGCACTTTACTGCGTTGCATGAACCTGTTGGAAAGACCCGACCAGGGCGAACTGGCGATTGCGGATGAGGCGATTCGTTTCACCCGCAATCCCCAGGGCGGCATTACCGGTCTAGATCGGCGCCAACTGCAACGGTTGCGCGCCAAGGTGGCGATGGTTTTCCAGCAATTCAATCTTTGGCCCCACTTAACCGTTTTGGGCAACGTCATTGAAGCTCCCATGCGGGTCAAGGGGCTCTCGCGCAAGCGGGCCACCGCTTTGGGAGAACACTATTTAGAGCGAGTCGGCATGGCCGATCGGCGTGACGCTTACCCCGCCTTTCTTTCCGGCGGGCAGCAGCAGCGGGTGGCTATTGCTCGGGCACTGGCCATGGAACCCCGGCTGTTGCTATTCGATGAACCTACCTCAGCGCTGGATCCTGAGCGCGTCAACGAGGTACTGGGTGTTATTCGCGGCCTTGCCGACGAGGGTCGCACCATGCTGATGGTTACTCACGAGATGCACTTTGCCCGAGAGGTCTCCGACCAGTTGGTCTACCTCGACCAGGGGCATATCGCCGCCGAAGGCACGCCGGAAGAGGTCTTTGATGATCCCCGCTGCCGCCAGTTCATGGCACCTGCGGCTTGACCACGCCATATCGCCATAACAATAACCACCATCAGAAGAACTGACCTAACAGGAGAAGACCATGAAATTCCCCATGATGATGATTACCGCCGTGACTGCGCTTTCCTTTGGCCACACTGCCCAGGCCGCCGAGCCCCTGAAAGTGGGTATCTCCGGTGAACCCTATCCACCTTTCACCTACAAGGCCGCCAGTGGTGACTGGACGGGCTTTGAGGTGGAGTTGGCCCACGCCTTTTGTGACGCCATGGGGCGCGACTGTGAAATCAAGCCGACTGGCTGGAGCGGCATTATTCCCTCGCTCAATGCCGGGCGCATCGACATGATCATGAACTCAATGTCGATCACCGAGAAGCGTCAGCAAGTCATCGACTTCACTCGCCCCTACTACTTCACACCAGGCGCTTATGTGGCATCAAGCGATACCACGCTCGCTATTCCCGAGGGTCTGGACGGTTTGGTAATGGGGGTGCAGGGCGCCACCACCAACGCCACTTACGCCCGCCGTGAACTGCGCGACAGCGGCGTTGATGTCCGCCTCTACGATCAGGCTGAGCAGGTCAATAACGACCTTCTTTCAGGACGCCTGGATGTCATTCTGGCGGATGAGATTGCCATGCTGCAGTTCCTTGATCGTGACGAGGCGGAAGGCTTCGAGATCAAGGCCACCGCTCCCCGCCATGAAGCGTATGGTGAAGGCATCGGCATCGGCCTGCGTCAAGCGGATGACGAGCTGCGCGAGAGCCTTAATACTGCCATCGCGACGGTGATTGAAGAAGGCACCTGCGCCAGTCTTTCCGAGCAGTACCTGGGCACCGATGTCTGCGTCTACGATTGAGCGACAACTGACCGTTATTGCCTCCCCCCGATGCCATAGGTATCGGGGATTCCTTATGTCACCGAGGAAATAGTCGACCATGACTGCCATGACACCGGAGGGGCTCGCCGACTGGGCCGGCCCCATTCTTAGCGGCGCGCTGACCACGGTTCAGATCGCCGTGCTGGCCTACGCCATCGGACTACTGTTGGGGCTGCTGGGCGCCGGTGCAAAGCTCAGCCCTTGGGCGCCCTTACGTGGTCTGGCCACCGCCTATTCCACCTTGATCCGGGCGGTGCCCGAACTGCTGTTGATCCTCCTGCTCTACTATGCGGGTGCCCAGGCGCTGGATGCCCTGCTGGCGTATATCGGCATGGCGGGTGCTATGCAGATCACCGGCTTCGCCACCGCTGTGGGCGTACTGGCCTTCGTCCAGGGCGCCTATATGACCGAGGTATTCCGCGGCGCCATCCTGGCCATTCCCCGTGGTCAGTTGGAGGCCGCTAGCGCCTTTGGTTTCTCACGCTGGGCCCGCTTCCATCGCATTGTGCTCCCCGGCATGCTGCCCAACGCCCTGCCAGGCATGTCGAATCTGTGGCTGATCTTGATCAAGGACACCGCACTGATCAGTGTGATCGGCTTCAACGAACTGTTTTTCACTATCCAGCAAGCCGCCGCCAGTAGCCGCGCCTACTTCCTTTTCTATGCTGCCGCCGGGGTTATTTACCTGCTAATGACGCTTAGCTCCACAGCACTGTTCGCGCGCCTTGAGCGTTATGTTCGGCGCGGCCAACCCACGGAGGCCTGATATGGATTTTTCCTGGCTGAGCGATCCTTTCTATCAGGGCTACCTGTGGGAGGGGTTTATCAATACCCTGTGGCTACTGCTGGTCTCCGCGGTGGGCGGCCTGTTGTTAGCGGTAGGGGTGGCGCTGGCGCGCATCCGCGGGCCTCGTCCCCTGGCGTGGCTGACCTGGGCTTTTACCACTGTCATGCGCGGTACCCCGCTGCTGGTACAGCTGTTCTTCTTCTACTATGGCGTAGGGCGCCTGCTGGAGGGCGTTCCAGGCATTCGCGACAGCTTCTTCTGGCCGCTGCTTCGCGACCCCTTCTTCTTTGCTGCAGTGACCTTCATTCTCAGCGTGGGCGCCTACTCCGGCGAAGTCATCCGCGGCGCGATGCAGAGCGTCCCGCAGGGCGAACTAGAGGCTGGCCGAGCCTTCGGCCTCAGCGGTTTTCAGGTGCTTACCCGGCTGTGGCTGCCACGCGCCATTCAGCTCTGTCTACCCACGCTTACCGGCGAGATGATCCTGCTGCTCAAGTCGGTTCCGTTGGTTTCCACTATCGCCCTGATGGATCTTTTACAAGCGGCTAATATCATCCGCGACGAGACCTTCCTGGTCTACGAACCTCTGCTGCTGATCGCCGGTATTTATCTGGCCACCACCGTTGTGCTGACCCTGGCGTTACGTCTTGTAGAGCTCAACTTTCCCGGGATGCGGCCAACGCGACACCGCTGGCTGCCCATTCGCTGAACAGGAAACACGCAATGCCTGCCTCCATGAACGCTTCCAACGTCACCCTGAGCGAACAGTTTATCGACAATGTCTGGGTGCCTAGCCGAGGCAATAAGTACCGCCCGGTGCTCGACCCCTATCACGAATCCCTCCTGGCCGAGGTAACCTGCGGTGATCCCGCTGACGTCGATCTCGCCGTGATAGCCGCCCAGCGCGCCCTGCCCGGCTGGCGAGCCACACCGGAGGCAACTCGCGGCGAGTATCTGGAGGCCATTGCGTCGGGGCTAGAAACCCGTCGCCACCCCCTCGCCGAACTCTCCACCCGCAACAACGGCAAACCTCTGGCGGAGGCCTACCAAGACCTGGACGACGCTATTGCCTGTTACCGGTACTACGCCAAGGTCACCGTGGCTCTGGGACAACGCCAGGGAACCGTTGAAGAGGCGGGTCAGCGCGACCTGGAAGCGCGCCACTACTGGGATGCCATCGGTATCGTGGGACTGATCACCCCATGGAACTTTCCGTTGGTCAGTAGTGCCTGGAAACTGGCGCCAGCGCTAGCCGCTGGCTGCACGGTAGTGTTCAAACCCTCCGAGATTACACCCCTGCCCGAACGAGTACTGGCGGAGATCGTTATGGAGGCAGGCCTGCCACCGGGCGTCCTTAATCTACTGCTGGGCGACGGCGAGGGAATCGGCGCTCCGTTGAGCCGCCATCCCGGCATCGACAAGTTATCCTTCACCGGCAGCAACGCGGTGGGCGAAGCAGTGATGAGCGCCGCTGCTCAGGGTGTCAGGCCGGTCTCGCTGGAACTGGGCGGCAAGTCACCGATTCTGGTCACCGAGGATGCCGATCTCGGACTTGCTCGGGATCTGGTGATGGCCGGTATTTGCTACAACGCTGGCCAGATGTGCTCGGCTACCAGTCGGCTACTGGTTCATGAGCGCCTGGCGGACGACCTCTATTCAGCCATTGACGCCGCCATGGCAGAGCTACATTTGGGCGCCCCCATGACGCAGGGAACCGATATGGGACCGCTGGTCAACGCCAGCCAACGAGAACGGGTACAAGGCTATATGGCCATAGCCAATGAGGAAGGGTTGATTAGCGAGACGCCCGCTCTCGCCCTGCCGGAGCGAGGATTCTTCGTGGCGCCGCGCCTCTACCGTGAGGTGCCCACCACCAGTCGCCTGTGGCGGGAGGAAATCTTTGGCCCGCTGCTCTGCGCACGTCGCGTGGCTAACGACGACGAGGCCATTGCGCTGGCCAACGACAGCGACTTCGGTTTGGCCGCTACGGTGGTGGCCGATGAACCCGACCATGCGGCGTCTATCGCCCGGCGCTTAGAAGCGGGCAACGTCTGGTGCAATAGCGATCAGGTAGCGCCGCCTCAGGGAAGCTGGGGGGGTATGAAGCGCAGTGGAATAGGCCGCGAACTGGGCGATTCGGGTTTGAACGCTTACCTTGAGCTCAAGCGCATCACGCGTCCCATAAAGCATTGAGATATCAACACAGCGGTTTTCCCTGACCATGGTTAGGTCAACTGCCGTGACATCACCGTGACGGTTTCGCCCCGGTACTCAAGGCTTTCTACATCTTGCCACCCCAAATGCCGATAGAGCGACTGCTGATCAGGGGTGTAGAGATAGAAGTGCTCGATGCCGTTCTCAACGGCCTCTGCTTCTACCCGGCGCACCAATGCAGACGCAATACCCCGCCCCCGCCACTCGGGCACGACAAATACTGAGGCCAGCCAGGGGGCAAGTTCACGGCGGATGCTCATGTCATCGGCAATCAGGCTGGCGGTTCCTACCGGGGTTTCGCCTTGCATGGCGACAAAGATGGAAGGCACCCCAGCCTGACCACATTCGGCTTTTAAACGTTCAATAGCCTGTTCTGGGGTGAGGCCAGGGTGTAAATGCCCCCAGGTTGCAAATGTCCAGCCCGCGACGATTTCAGCATTTGGATCGTCAGCACTCAGTCGCTGAAGGGCGATATCGCTTTGCATAAATGGCGCTCTACCTTGTTTAGCACAAACGAATACATTAGCGATTTATGGGAAGGCTGACCAGCGCCGACACTTCTCAACCCGCCGCTGGTCAGAGATTTTGACGGCAAGATCATCAGATGAAGTCAGGCTTCATCACATCCAATTGATACGCTCTGACACGGCCTAAAACCCAGGATCAAAAGGTAGGCTCACCATGCTATTGGCCTAACGCTAGATTAAGGCTGATCAACCTCTTAGGTGCTAGTCTGTTAATCAAATGACGTTGGATACAGCTCACGAATGCAACCTTTATTAAGACGTACACATCGTCTTGCATTGGCAACAATTGCCCCACGAGTTTTTGCCTTTTGCCATACCTTCGGGCTAACCGTATGGATCGCTGTCGTAGAAGGCAGCGGCTGGACGCTTATTCTGCCAGGGATGTTGCTGCTGCTGTGGCCCGGCGTCGCCTACGCGCTTGCGGCAAACGCTCAGAATTCGAAGCGTGCCGAGTTCAGGAATCTCCTCTTCGACAGCCTGCTGTTTGGTTTTTGGTGCAGCGTGCTGGATTTTTATGCGTTAGCCACCATTACCATCGGGCTTGCCTGCCTGATGAACAATTTAGTGGTCGGCGGACTTAGGAAGATGATGGTTTCAGCCCTACTTTTTATCGTCGCGGCCCTGATTGGAAGTGCCTTGACAGGGTTTACTTTTCGACCCTATGTGAGTAACAACTTAGACATCTACCAGTGGGCGGGAGCAGTGGTCTATTTTCTAACCATTGGTCGCGTCACGTACAGTCAGAATCGTCAGATTGGCCGTAGCATTGGCGAGATTAAGTTTCAGAACCGGGTTTTTCACGCCCTGTTGGATCTCGGAGCAGTCGCCAATCGCGCGATCAATATCCACTCCCTGCTGAATGACTCTTTAAACCACCTACATACTCACTTTCCCGGCTACGGCTTTGCCGTTTTTCTCCAGGAACCGCAACGCTCTGAAATAACACGCTACGCGGCTGTTGCGGGGCTAAGCCCAAAAGATGAACAACGCCTGAAGCGCTTATTGGCCAGCGTTCATGAGCAAAGAGAACATCCGGTCAAACTGCCACAAACAGAAGAAGGTGAGAACCTCTATATAATGCCCATGGGAGCCCGTTTAAGCATGTACGAAGGTTGGCTGTTCGTGAAAGCTCCCAACCGGGACGATGGCTTGGAGCAAATACTCTCCCTCTTTGCCGACCAGTTGGCGGCCGCTACCGAAAATAAATTGCTGCATTTGGAACTGAAGAAAACCGCTGAGCGTGACGGGCTCACCGGCCTTTATAACCGAGGATTTCTGGAATCGGCGCTGCAGATGAGTATCCAGAGCAAGGCCCAGACGCCAAACCTGGATTTTGCTGTGCTGATGTTGGATGTCGATAGACTCAAGGAAGTGAACGACCATCATGGGCATGTCGCAGGCGACCAACTGATTGCCAGCGTTGCCAGGTATCTGCAACGTCACTGCCGGGACAGTGACGTACTGGCACGCTACGGTGGCGATGAGTTCGTCATTCTGTTTCCCTCTGCCGACCTGGCAGCAGCCAAGCGTATGGCCAGTCTGATCCGGGAACACCTTCCCGACCAGCGCTGTACCATCGACACTGCCAACGGCGAACGCGAAGAACTGGCGCTTCATGTAAGCTTGGGATGCGCAAGCTCCAGCGAAGCGCCTGCCCAGCAGGTATTTGCTCTGGCAGATGAGCGCATGTACGAAGACAAAAGCCTGCGCCGCAAACCCAATACAGGTGGGCCTGGAGCAACAAGGAGGCCCTCCATATAGAGGTTTTCTCATTAACCACTGTTCAGCGGCTGCCCCCACTTATCTCCATGCACAAGTTCACTTAATGGCAGGCGAGAGCGCCAGCCTTTGGCTTCAAGCTCAGGCTGGTCTAAAAACTCGCTCACGTAGCCAAGACAGAGATACGCCAGCGGGTAAACATGCTCAGGCAGGCTTAACGCCGTGCTCAGCTGTTCCTGGTCGAGAATACTCACCCAACCAACGCCAATCCCTTCCGCCCGCGCTGCCAGCCAGAGGTTTTGCACCGCCAAACAAGTGCTAAACAGGTCGGTTTCCACAATGCTATTGCGCCCTAGCACATGGGGGCCGCCCCGGCTTCGGTCACAGGTGATACAGAGATTAATTGGACTTTCCATAATCCCTTGCAGCTTAAGGCTTCGATAATGCGCTTTACGCTCGCCTTCAAAGCGCTCGGCGGCCTTCTGGTTCTCCTGCTCAAACATTGCCAGCACCGTTTCCCTGACGTCGCGACTTTCTATCACGATGAAATCCCATGGCTGCATAAAGCCAACGGAAGGCGCATGGTGCGCGGCCTCCAACAGGCGGGTCAGCACGTCAGGGGGGATCCGGTCAGGCAGAAACTGAGAGCGCACATCGCGCCGTTCAAAGATGGCGCGGTAGAGCCCGCGCCGCTCAGCATCGGAAAAAGCGTTATTCGAGGTGGTCATTAAGCTGCTCGGGTCTTTGGCTGGTCGGTTTTAAAGACAGTTAAGAGTCTACACGAGGTCAAGCCAACCGCCATCGCAGCGGGTTTGTTTGACGTAAAACGCCTCTCTATGACTCAAACACCGCCAGGAACTGCCTGAGCAGGTCATCCAGTTGCTCTCGTTGCTCTTTACTCAGGCCACTCACCAGCTGCGTTTGGGTTTCCACATGGGCGGCCACGGCTTCGTCGATCAAATCAAACCCACGCTGGGAAAGAGAAATGAGAAAACCACGGCCATCGTCGGGGTTTTTAACCCGCTCAATCAAACCCGCCTTTTCCAGCAGGTTGATACGGTGGGTCATGGTGCCCGACGTCACCATCGTGGATGCCATCAAATCACCCGGCGATAGCGCGTAGGGTTCCCCCTCTCTGCGAAGGGTCGCCAGAACGTCAAAACTGGCATCCGTCAGGCCGTATTCCGCCCAGGTCTTCTCCATTGCACGCATGAAAGTGTGGTTCAGCCGCTTGACCCGCCCGATGGTACCCATCGGCACAACGTCGAGGTCGGGCCTCTCCTGCCGCCACTGTTTGAGAATGTTGTCTACATGATCCATAAGCGTATTTTGCGCCTGACTAGCTTGACGTCAAGATTAATCGCACATATCTTGATATCAAGATACTTTCAAAAACGGTACGAATGAGAGCTTCGCCAATGACGCTATCAAGCACTGCCCGCACAACCCCCCCATGCAAAAGCGCTTGGCTTGCCCCACTGGTATACCTGTTAGCCGGTGGCGCTTTGCTGGGTCTGTCGACCAATTTGGCGAAACTAGCCGGTGATATTCAGCTATCAGCGCTCGCGTTTCTGTTCTGGTCGATTTCAGGGGCGGCACTCATTTTGTTGGTTCTTGCCGCCTTCCGCCGTAATCTACCGCCCGTTAACCGTCGCACCGTCAAGTATTACGCCATGTCAGGACTGCTCGGCGTAGCGGGTGCCAACCTACTCTTCTTCACTGCCATCCCCCATGTGGGTGCTGGTTTCGTGGCATTGATCATCACCTTGCCACCGCTACTCACCTACCTCGGCGCACTAGCGTTAAACATGGAGCGGTTCCAGGTGCTGCGTGCGGCCGGGGTCGTATCAGCTCTGGCAGGGGCCATCACCCTGGCCTTTCATAAGCTTTCTGCGCCTGATGCCGATTACCTCTGGATTCTCCTCGCTTTAATCGGCCCGGTGCTGCTAGCCATCGGTAATCTTTACAGAACCTTGCGCTGGCCAGAAGGTGTATCCAGCGATGCGCTGGCGCCGGGGATGCTCATCGCCGCCGCCATCATTCTACTCAGCGTGGGTTTTCTGCCGGACTTCTCGCTGCAAGTTCCGACAGGCCGCTCCCTGCCGATCATACTGATTGCCGTTCAAGCGGTCGTCTTCGCAGGCCAGTTCTTGCTGCTTTTCCTGCTACAGAAAAGTGGCGGGCCAGTGTTTCTAAGCCTACTGGGTTCCGTCGGCGCCGTGGTGGGTGTACCCGTCGCCATTCTGCTGCAGGGAGAAACCACCCCCGAAGGCCTGCTACCAGGCGCCCTGCTGATTGGTGGGGGAATTGCCCTGCTCAACATTGGCAAAGCCAAGCAACTTAACTAAGTTACCCAAGAGAGACATATCATGAAGGTTGCAATATTGAGCGCTGCTGGCGATGCCGGCACGCGCCTTTAATCGTCAAATCCGAGCCACTTGAACAAATTAGAAAATGCTCCGCTCCATATAGTGAGTTCCGCCTTCGGTTTTGAGAATGCGAAACCCCATACGCTCGTATAAAGCAGTTGCCGGGTTGATAGAAAATACGCGTAGTCTAAGTAAGTCAACGTTCGCTTGTTGGGCGATTGCCATTGCGTATCGGATTGCTGCGGTACCCAGGCCCTGTCGCTGCCATTTCTGATCAATTTGCAGTTCTCGAATATAGTAAGCACCTGCCTCACGATTTAAGCATAACAAACCAACTGGGCAAGCGTTTACGACTAACGCATAGCTATCAAACTCGTCCCAGTTTTTATCGAACAAGTCAGGATCCCAGTGCATATCCAGGTGCTTATAGTAGGCAGACATGTTCTGACGAATGATGTTTTCCGCGAACGCTTTGTCGTCGGTTCGACGAATAATGGCTTCCATATGCGAATCTCTAGGCGTCAGTTACCTGAGATATCTTGGACTTATCGTATGCAAAACGCCAAGGCATGGCCTTGGCGTTTTGGTTGCTAGCTTAGCTTAAGCCCTTACCCCAACTGAAACGGGTAAACAGGCCCGATCTTGAGCAATTGGGTAAGCTCATCCAGCGCGACCAGAGATTCTTCCGCGAGCTGCGGGTCGGCCAAATCATCCGGGGCGAGGCGGTCGCGGTAGTGGCGATTTACCCAAGCGGTCAGATCATCGTAAAGCGCATCGGTGAGCAGTACGCGGCCGGTAAGCGCAGTTCGTTCTGCCTCGGAAAGAGCCACACGCAGGCGCAGGCAGGCAGGGCCGCCGCCGTTGCGCATGCTCTGCTTGACGTCCTTGACCATCACCTCACTGATCGGATTATTCCCCGCCAACAGGTAGTCCTGGATGGTACGCCATACCGCCTCGCGCTCCTGGCATTCGCCGGGCACCACCAGGGTCATGGTGCCATCCGGATTGGAGAGCAGTTGTGAGTTGAACAGATAAGACGCGACCGCATCTTCCATACTCACCGCCTCTACGGGTACCCGCACGGGAATTAATGGCGTGGCCATTTTGGAGCGAAGTTCATCGAGTGTGCCCTCTTCATCCAGGAAGGCCATTTCGTGATAGAGCAGCACGGGGCCGTTGCCCACGGCGATGACATCGTTATGGAACACACCTGCGTCGATGGCGTCCGGATGCTGTTGGGCAAATACGGTTTGCGACGCCGTCAATCCGTGCTGACGGGCCACCGCCTGGCTGGCTTCCAGGGTTTGCCGGGCAGGATAACGCTTGGGTTCGCGCTCGCCGCTTCGCACGTCACCAAACGCCTGGCGGCCATACACAAACAGGTGCACGCCGGGTTCGCCGTACTCACCGCATAGGCGGGTGTGATTGGCCGCACCCTCATCGGAAAAGGCCGGGGTGGCGGGCAGCACCGGGTGGTGCGCGAAATGCCGTTCGTCGCGGAAGATCGCTTGCAGCACACGCCCCGTCGTTTGCGGCTCCAGGTAGCGGTGGAAGCTAGACTGCAGGTTGGCCGGCGTAAAATGTACCCGACTGTCCGGTGCATCCATGCTGGGCGTGATGGTACCCGCGTTGGCGGTCCACATACTGGACGCGGAGCAGACCGCGCGGAGCAGCTGCGGCGCCTCTTTGGCAGCACAGGCCAATACCTCACGGTTGCTGCCGCTAAAGCCCAGATCGCGCAGCGCACCGATATCCGGCCGCTGCTGGGGTGGCAGAACGCCCTGGGCATAGCCCGCGTCCATCAGCGACTTCATCTTCAAGAGCCCCTGCAGCGCGCCCTCTTTGGGGCTGGACACCAGGCCGCCGTGGCTCATCGAGGCCACGTTACCCACGGCCAGGCCCGAATAGTTATGGGTCGGGCCAACCAGGCCATCGAAATTGACTTCCTGGACGTTGCTGATGGTCGCCGTGTTCATAAGCTGACCCCCGGCGGCAAGGTGTCGGGCATTTCCAGGCTGTCGGCTTCCATGGAAGCCACCGGGTAGGCGCAGTAATCCGCCGCATAGTAGGCGCTGGGGCGGTGGTTGCCACTATCCCCTACGCCACCGAAGGGCGCGTCACCGGACGCACCGGTGGTCTGGCGGTTCCAGTTGACGATCCCGGCGCGAATGCGCAGCAGGAAGTCGTCCCAGTCGGCTTGATCGCCGCCAATTAACCCGGCGGAAAGCCCGTAACGGGTATTGTTGGCAAGTTGTACCGCTTCATCCCAGTCGCCATAGCGGTGGATTTTCAGCAGCGGGCCGAAGTGCTCCTCGTCGGGCACGTCCAAGCCGGTCACGTCGATCAGCGCGGGGCTGAGCAGGCTGGTGTTGTCCTGTAGACGCTGCATACGATTGATCACCGTGCCACCCATGGACTCCAGCTCATCCTGGGCCTTGAGCAGGCCATCCGCGGCCGCCACGCTGACCAAGCCCCCGAAAAACGGCGCAGGTTCTTCTTCGAACTGGCCCGCCACGTGCAGCTTGGCGATAGCGTCTGACAGCGCGTCGATCAGCCTGTCACCGACCTCGCCCTTAGGCACCATCAAGCGCCGCGCGCAGGTACAGCGCTGGCCGCCGGAGAGAAACGCCGACTGCAGAATGCTCAGCACCGCGGCGCGCTCATCTTCCACGTCTTTCACCACCAGCGGATTGTTACCGCCAAGCTCCAGCGCGAGGATTTTATCCAGTTGACCGGCAAACTGCTGGTGGAGCATGCCGCCCACCTTGGCGCTACCGGTAAACAGCAGGCCATCAATATCAGGGTTAGCTGCCAACGCCTGACCAACCGGCACACCGCCCTGCACCAGGTTGATGACGCCTGCGGGCAGACCGGCTTCCAGCCAGCACTGCAGGGTCAAATCAGCGGTCAGCGGCGTCTGGTCGCTGGGCTTGAAGACGACACAGTTTCCCGCCAACAGAGCGGGCACCATATGGCCGTTGGGCAGATGACCCGGGAAATTGTAGGGACCGAACACCGCCATCACGCCGTGGGGGCGATGGCGCAGCACGGCTTTGGCGCTACCGACGTCTTTTTCCCGTTCGCCGGTGCGCTCATGGTAAGCCTTGAGTGAAAGCGCCACTTTACCGATCATCGCGCCCGCTTCGGTGCGCGCTTCCCAGAGCGGCTTGCCGGTCTCGGAGGCAATGGCGACAGCCAGCGCTTCGCGGCGGGCGGTCAGCACCTCGACAAAACGCTCGACCAGCGCCTGGCGGTCGGCAAACGGCGTGCGCGCCCAGTCGGGAAAGGCGCTACGTGCGGCGCTGACGGCTGAGGCGACCTGCTCACCGGAGGCTTCCGCCCCTTGCCAAAGCAGTGCCCCGGAAACCGGGTCAACCTTCGTCAAAGTGGCTGCTTCGCCAGCTACCCAGGCGCCGTTGATCAGTTGCTGCTGTTGGGCGTGCATATAAAACTCTCCTGTAAACGTCGCCTAGGTCTCGAGTAGCCGTAAATGATCACCGGTAGTGACACTCAAACGCTGTGCTTCGGCTTCACTCAGCACGATAGTATTGTCTTCAGTGGGGGCACGGCCTATCCAGCTCGCGGTAAAGCTGAGCATATCGGTGGTCGCGGCAAGCCAGCGGCTGAGGCTCTCCTGCGGCGCGCTGTTGGCCACCTCCACTTGGCAGAGCCGTGAGTTGCGGATGGCGCGTACATCGTCAATGTAGGCTTCCACCGTGGGGCCACCGTCGAAAATATCGATATACCCCTCCCAACGAAGCCCCTCTTTTCTAAGCATTTCCATGGCCGGGCGGGTATGCCGATGCACCTGCCCAATGCAGGCACGCGCGTCTTCTGACATAAAGGTGGTATAGATCGGGAACTTGGGCATCAGCTCGCCGATAAAACTCTTTTGCCCAAGACCGGTCAGGCGATCGGCCTCATTGAAATCCATGGGAAAAAAGTGTTTGCCCAGACTTTCCCAGAAGGGGCTGGTGTTGTGCTCATCAAAAACGCCACGCATTTCCGCCAACACTTTATCGGGGAAACGGTCGCGGAACTGGGCGATAAACAGCCAGCGCGCCTTGGAGAGCAACGCGCCGTTGCGCAAATGCTTGTTGGCTTCGCCGCGGTATTCCGGGCGCAGAAACAGCGAGCACACTTCGGCATCGCCGGTATGGTCGGAGCTTAAAAACAGCGTGTCGATGGTGCGGTGCAAGTCCAGCTGTACAGAGGAATGCGCCAGCGTGCCCAGCCGGTAATTGTAGAACGGCACTTCGCGACCGACCTGGCCCTCAATCGCGCAACAACCCGCGAGTTCGCCGTTGTCTTCGTCTTCCAGAACGAAGAAATAAAGCCGGTCATCCACTGGGGTGCGCTCTTCAAAAGCGCGGGCAGCAGCTTCAATCTTGCCAGCCAGGAACTCGCGATTATCCGGCAACGAGGTAAACCCCACACCGGCCTGCTGCGCAAGCGCCTGGAGCCCATCAAGATCATCCCGGGCAATGGGTCGAATGCGCATTACATTTCTCCTTCATCAAGCGCATCTACCGCGCTGGGCAAGGTTAACGGCGCGGCGAGCACCGCGCGGCCCTCTTCCACGCCCAAGCGTTCGGCATGCTCGGGCGACAGCATCAACTGACCGGTAGGCGACAGCGCATAGCGTGCCACAATGCAGCGGAAGCCCCCCAGTTTCTGGTTGGCAATCATCGCCGGTTCCGCGTCAGGAAGCGCGTGTTCAGGACGAACCCGGACCGGGTGCCACGCTGCCGAGCGGAAGGTTTCCAGGCGCTCACGTTCGGTTTTGACAATCGGCCCGGCGTCGAAAATATCCACATGGCGCGAGCGCACAAAGCCCTCCGCCAGCATTTCTTCCAGGGCCTCTTCATGGGCCGGGTGTTCACGGCCAATCGCTGCCCGCGCCTGGGGCGTTAGCAGGGGCAGGTAGAGGGGAAACTGGGGCATAACTTCGGCGATAAAGCTTTTCGAGCGCACCCCGGCAATATGATTCATCTCCTGGAAGCTGCGGGCGAAAAAGTGCCGCCCCACGCTCTCCCAGAATGGCGACTCGCTGCGCGTATCCAGATAGCCTGGGAATGCCACCGCCAGAATGCGCGAAAAGCGCTCAGGGTACTGGGCGATAAACATCAGCCGTGCACGGCGAAGCAAGCTTTCGGCACTGGTGCCCTTGTAGCGCGGATTAAGCGAAAAGGCACACAGCAGGGTGGCATCCGAAACTTCATGGGAAAGCGCCAGGGTTTGCACTTCCCGGCGAACGTTGAGCTGCTGGGAGGCGTGAATCAGCGTTTCCTGGCGATAGGTGTAATAGGCCTCATTAGCGCCTGCCTGAGCGCGAATGGTCGCCGTGCCCAGCACTTCGCCACTGGCGTCGTCCGCCAGCACGAACGTATAGTGCTCGTTGCCGGGGAACTCCACCTCGCCGCTGAAGGCCGCCTCGGAGCGCACAATCCGCTCTTCAAGACGCTCGCGGTTGGCGGGTAGATTGGTGAGCCTGGGTACTGCGTGCTCGGCTAGCTGTTCCAGCGCCGCCAGGTCGTCCATTTTCACCGGTCGAATTACCAGCATCCTCAACGCTCCCTCAGCATTTGAGACGGGGGTTGCTACGGCTTCACTCATGTGGCGGCAACTAACCGTTCAATCGCACGTTCCAGGCGGGCCATGCCCTCGGCGATGTCCGCTTCCGGAATGACCAGGGAAGGCGCCATGCGCAGCACATTGGGCCCGGCAATCAGCGCCATCAAGCCCTCTTCAATCGCCAGTGGAAGGATATCTTTGGCACGTCCTTCATAGGCATCGGACATTTGGGCGCCCATCAGCAGGCCCATACCGCGAATCTCTTTAAACACGCCGTACTTGCGATTGATGGTTTCAAGGTGCTCGCGAAACAGGTCATGACGCTTTTTGACACCTTCAAGTACCTCGGGAGTATCGATAAACTCGACCGCCGCCAGGGCAACGGCAGATGCCAGCGCGTTGCCGCCGTAGGTGGAGCCGTGGGTACCGATGACCAATGATTTTGCCACCGCATCAGTCGCCAGCATTGCCCCCACAGGGAAACCACCGCCCAGGGATTTGGCGCTGGTGAGAATATCCGGGGTAATACCGTAATTTTTATACGCGTAGAGTTCGCCGCTGCGGCCCACGCCGGTTTGCACTTCATCAAAGATCAACAGCGCATTGTGCTCATCGCACAGATCGCGCAGCCCCTGGAGGAAGTCCTGCGTGCCGGGCACGATGCCGCCCTCGCCCTGCATGGGCTCGACCATGATCGCGCAGGTGTCGTCGCCTACCAGCTTGCGCACACTTTCCAGATCATTGTAGTCGGCATGCAGGATACCACCGGGCACCGGACCAAACCCCTGTGAATACTTGGGCTGCCCCCCCACGCTCACGGTGAAAAAAGTGCGCCCATGGAACGACTGATAAAACGAGATGATTTTATCTTTATGCTCACCGTGGTTATCCACAGCCCAGCGGCGAGCCAGCTTCAACGCGGCCTCATTGGCTTCACCGCCGGAGGAGCACAGGAAGACCTTATCGGCGAAGGTCCGATCGACCAGCGCCTTGGCCAGGTTCAGCGCTGGCTCGTTGGTAAACACATTGGAAAGGTGCCACAGCTTTTCACCCTGATCCTTTAGCGCATCGACCAGTACCGGATGGCAGTGCCCCAGGGAATTGACCGCGATGCCCCCGGCAAAATCGATATATTCACGCCCCTGCTGGTCCCACAAGCGGCTGCCTTCTCCTCGCACCGGGATGACCTGCTGCGGAGCGTAATTGGGCGCCATATAGTGATCGAAATCCTGACGGTTTGGGGTGTGGCTCATGGGACGCTACCTCCAGTGGGGTAAGGGAATGAAAACAGTATAAGGGGCCGAATAGGGTAACTGCTTTCAGCAATGGGACGGCAAATTATGAAAAGCAGCATTTAACGCGCCCCCTTTTTTAACACTCTATATCCATCCTTCTCACCTCACGGTATCAGTGACGTATTTAGTCGTTTGGGAACGCCTGATGCCCTTCGGTAGCTGTCAGCCGCGCCCTTTCCTCAAACATTGAATAAGGCGCGGAATCCAGGCATCGGCGCGCAGTGTCGGCCATCAAGGGCGAGCAAATCCGTGAGCCTGCGTATCCAAGCACCCACCTGCACTTCAACGCTGTTCGCGGTAGGCTTGAGTAAATCCGCCCGAGGAGCACTCCGCATGCTCAACGTAACCCAACTGCGTGGTAGCCGCCATGCCATTGGCGTGGCCCATGGCCAGCGCCACGCCGCACAGATTCAGCGCAGCATTGAGGTCTATGACCGGCTGTTTCAAGACTTTGCAGGCCTCGACTGGGCTGCAGCCCGACAGGCGGCGCGACGCTTTATACCGGCTATCGAACGCGGCTTTCCGGCGATCCTGGATGAGCTCGAGGGCATTGCCGAGGGCGCCGACCTGCAGCGCGACGACATCCTCACCCTCAACTGCCGCAGTGAGATCTCGCTAACCCAAGCCAGCGGCGGCTGTTCCGCCTTCTCGCTCTACCAGCAGGGTCGGCAGTGGCTGGCCCAGAACTGGGACTGGCGCCTCGACCAGCTCGATAACGTGGTGGTACTGCACATAGAGGGCGACGACGCTCCGCCGCTGGTCAGCGTCGGCGAGGCGGGGATGCTGGCCAAGATAGGCCTCAACGCCCACGGCCTCGGCGTGTGTCTCAACGCCATCCGCTCGCAGACCTGCGGCGACGGCCTGCCGATCCACGTCGCCCTGCGCAAGCTTCTCGAAAGCGACGGTTTCGCCAGCGCCCAGCGCATCGTCGCGGAAGACCGCGTCGCCTCACCGGCACACTTTCTGGTCGCCAGCGCTGCAGGCCAGGCCGCCGGTTTCGAGGTACAGCCCGGGCCACCGGGGGTACTCGAGGCCCGCGACGGGCGGGTGACCCATACCAACCACCTCTACGCCGCGGCCACCACCGCCTGTGTCGCCGACTTCCCCAAGCCCGACTCCCATGTGCGCCTGCGCCGCCTCGATGAGTTGCTCGACCCACCGCCCGAGGCCAGCGTCAGCACGCTGTTCGACGTACTGAGCGACCACCACAATGCGCCCATGTCGATCTGCAAGCACACTGACATCGACCTGCCCGAGGCCGAGCGCATGGAGACTCTGTTCGCGGTGGTGATGAACCTCGACGAGCGCACCCTGCACCTGCGCCACGGCTACCCCTGCAAGGCCCGGCAGACGCTGAGCATTGCGCTCGACTAGCGGCGCAGGAAAAGAAGCAGTTGGGGACGGGTGGGCGGGATACACTGGCCCAGGATCGAAAGTTTCAGCAGCAGCAACAGGGAGAAGCGCCATGAAATATATCTTTGAAGTGCATATCCGCGACGGCTACCGCGCCGAGGACTACGCCGACGCCTGGGTCCGCGCCAGCCAGCTCATCCAGCAGGCGACAGGGGCACGCGGCACCGAGCTGCATCGCAAGATTGGCGACCCCAGCACCCTCATCGCCATTGCCCACTGGGACAGCAAGTCCAGCCGCGACGCCATGGAAGCCCAGCCCAACCCGGAGATCAAGGAGATCATCCGCCGTGCGGCCCCCTGCTGCGAGATCCGCCTGATCGGCGAATTCGAGGAACCGGAGTGGGTGGTGATGCCGCCGGATGCCGAGTCATAAAGGAGGGTCGCAAGGCCCCTTTTACTGGCTCAGTGCTCAGCAAGCGACTGAAAGCCTGATCAATTGAATACCTCCCCCTTGAAGAAACCTAAAAGAGCACCACACTCATTAGCAAGCTATAAAGTTACCCGTTGTGTAGCGAGGTACTGATACTCAGTAAGAGAGGAGCACACCCCATGCAGATTGATCTTAACGGCAAGCACGCCATTATTACCGGCTCGACCGCAGGTATCGGCTTTGCGATTGCCCAGGGTTTGGCCAATGCAGGTGCCGATGTCGTCATCACCGGGCGCACCCAGGCACGTATTGACGAGGCCATCGCGGCCATCAAGAAAGACGTTCCCAACGCCAAGGCGACGGGCGTGGCCGCCGACCTGGGCACCGCTGAAGGCTGCCAGACGCTGATCGAACAACAGCCCAGCACCGACATCCTGATCAACAACGTCGGCATCTTCGGCCCACAGGACTTTTTTGAGGTCGACGACGCCACTTGGCAGCAGTTCTTCGACGTTAATATCATGAGCGCCGTGCGCCTTTCACGCCATTACGCCCAGGGAATGCGTGAGCGCAACTGGGGCCGCATCCAGTTCCTGTCCAGTGAATCGGGCATCAACATCCCCAGCGAAATGGTCCATTACGGCATGACCAAATCAGCATTGCTGTCGGTATCGCGGGGGCTTGCCAAGGTATTGAGCGGCACACAGGTGACCGTCAATGCCATTCTGCCGGGGCCAACCCGCTCTGAAGGGGTGCTCAATATGATTCGTGAAATGGCAGAAAAAGAAGGCATTTCTCAGCAGGAGGTGGAAGCGCGCTTTGTGCAGGAGAATCGTCCCTCTTCCATCATTCAGCGCCTGGCGACACCCGAAGAGGTCGCCAGCATGAGTGTTTATGCAGCCTCCACCCAAGCCAGCGCCACCACCGGCGCCGCCCTGCGCGTGGAAGGTGGCATCGTGGATACATTAACCTGATCCATCTAACCTAATCCCTTTAATTCAGGCGCTCTTCCCTCGGCGTCATGCCGAAATGGTGTCGGTAGGCGGTAGAAAAATGTGCCCCGGAAGAAAAGCCGGTGGCAAAGGCAATATCGCCTACCGCCAGGTCGCTTTCCCGTAGCTGTTTGCGGGCTTCCTGAAGACGCAGGTCCAGGTAGTAGCGGCTGGGCACCGCCTGCAGGTATTTTTTGAACAACCGCTCCAACTGGCGCCGGGATATTCCCAGATGCTCGGCAAGTTCCAGGGTAGAGAGCGGTTCCTCGATATTGGCTTCCATCAGCGTCACGGCATCCACCAGGCTTTGCGGCGCGTGACCCAGACGGCTACGCAGCGGCACATGCTGGCGCTCGTCCGCCAGGCGAATCCGGTCGCAAACGAACTGTTCCGAAACCTGCTCGGCCAGGCGAGCGCCGTGATGCTGACCGATAAGCGTCAGCATCATGTCCATCGCCGCGGTGCCACCTGCACAGGAAAGCCGGTCGCGGTCAATCTCAAACAGCTGCTGGGAAAGCGTGACTTGCGGATAGGCCTGGGAAAAGGCGTCGAACCGCTGCCAGGGCAGCGTGGCGCGGTAACCTTCCAGCAGCCCGCAGCGCGCCAGCACCTCGGTGCCACCGGCCAGCCCTCCCAACATCACGCCGCGCCCCACGTATCCCCGCAGCCATTCATTGAGCTTGGCGGGCAGTGCATAAGGCAGCGGCGTAGGGGCGCAGACCAGCAATAAATCAAGCGGCCCAGGCGTGCTTGCCAAGGTATGCTGCGCCAGCACGGAAAGCTGCGCACCGCTGCGGACGGATTCGTCATCCATACTCAGCGTGACGGTTTGATAAAGCATCTGCCCGCTGAGCTGGTTGGCCATTTGCAAAGGTTCCAGCGCGGCAGCATGCGCCAGCATCGAAAACCCCGGCAGCAGCACAAACGCTACCCGCCGTCGTGACGCGGCATTGGGGGAGTTGACTGGGTTATGCTGCATGGAAAACCGCCGTGACGAAAACAAACCGACATCTTAACCAATTGCCTGGGTAAAGGCAGTGGCTACGTCGTGGTAAACAAAACATGACGTATAAATGCAAAAACGCCGAGCTCCCAGGCCCGACGTTTCTGTAACACTTAGCGGTCGCAACACCAATTAGCGCTGACCGGTTTATAGATTGACAACATCAAAGTCGACCATCGGGTCAACATCGGCGTCGTAATCTACATCATCACGCTCGAAGCCAAACAGTTTCAGGAAGTCGTGCTTGTAGCCCGCGTAGTCGGTGATCTCGAACAGGTTCTCGGTGGTGACCTCCGACCACAGGTCCTGGCAGGCCTTCTGGATATCGTCACGCAACTCCCAGTCATCCAGGCGCAGACGGCCGACGTCATCAGTGGCCATCTCACCGTCTTGCGGGGCGTAGAGCCGCTCGCCGAACAAGCGGTTAAGCTGATCGATCGTGCCCTCGTGGACGCCCTGCTCTTTCATGATGCGATACACCATGGCGATATACAGCGGCATCACCGGGATCGCCGCGCTGGCCTGGGTGACCACCGACTTGAGTACCGCCACATTGGCACCCCCACCGGTCTCTTTCAGCCGGGTATCGATTGCCGCGGCGGCACGGTCCAGGTCTTCCTTGGCCTTGCCCAGCGCGCCGTGCCAGTAGATCGGCCAGGTGATCTCAGTGCCGATATAGCTGAACGCCACACTGCGCGCGCCCTTGGCGAGCACACCGGCCTGGTCCAGCGCATCCATCCACAGTTCCCAATCTTCGCCACCCATCACGGTGATGGTATCGTCGATCTCCTGCTGGGTCGCGGGCTCCACCTCGGCTTCGATGATGGCGTCCTTGTTGGTGTCGATCGCGGTGGCGCGGTAGGTTTCGCCAATCGGCTTGAGGCTTGAGCGCTTGAGTTCACCGCTATCCGGCAGTTTGCGCACCGGCGATGCCAGCGAATAGACCACCAGATCGACTTCGCCCATGTCCTGCTTGATCAGTTCAATGGCTTTCTGGCGCGCTTCGTGGGAGAACGCATCGCCGTTGATCGACTTGCTGTAAAGGCCTTCCTGCTTGGCAAATTTGTCAAACGCTGCGCTGTTGTACCAACCCGCTGTGCCAGGCTTTTTCTCTGTCGCCGGCTTTTCAAAGAACACGCCCAGGGTATCCGCCCCGTAGCCAAACGCCGCGGTAATGCGCGCCGCCAGGCCGTAGCCGCTGGAAGCCCCGATCACCAGCACTTTTTTAGGGCCGGCGCTCTTGTCCAAACCGCGTGCGCGGGTAGCTTCAATCTGCTCGCGAACGTTTTGCTCGCAGCCAACCGGGTGGGTGGTCGTGCAAATAAAGCCGCGTACTTTGGGTTTAATAATCAAAGGGAACCTCGCTTTCAAAATAACGTGTTTAGCTCATCAGTGGCACTATTCTAGCGGTCTCAGGCGGCGCTGTCCGCTATTGAGCTTATGGACCTTTCACGTCAGGATATTGTTTTATCCCTGACCGCCCGTGAGGCTTTGTTAATGAACGCACAGCAGCTAGTCGATGAACGTGGCGATTTGTGGTTGGCACTGGCCCCGTTATGGCTGGACCGCGAGCCAAGTGAACGCGATTACGCCCAGATGGTTGAGGTCGTTCAGCGCTTTGAGATGACCTTCAAAGAGCTTGAATGGATGTTCCGCTTGGAGATGGCGCCGGTGATGGCCCGCCACCAACTGTCCATTGCCAGCGAATGGCGTGAGTTCAATGATCGCAAGCTGATGCAGCAACTGGTCAGCCACAACCTGCGTTTAACAGGCTGGCGACGCAAGAGTTGGGCGCTTTTTTCAGGCCTGACGACCATGATGGTTCGCCACCGTTGGAACGAGCTGATGAACCGGGTGATGGTCGCCCGCGGCGAGACTTAAATCTCGTCGAGCGCGCGTTCCAGGCGTAGCCGTAACGAGCGGCCATGATCCCGGGGACCAAAGCGCGCAATGACCTTGCCATCACGCCCGACCAGGAATTTTGTAAAATTCCATTTGATCATTGTTGTGCCCAACATGCCGGGCGCCTCACGCTTTAACAGGACGAACAGCGGGTGAGCGTCCCCGCCGTTAACCCGCACTTTTTCCATAAGCGGAAATGTGACGCCGTATTGCTGCTCGCCAAAAGTACAAAAGGCCTCAGCGCTTTCCGGGGACTGTTTGCCAAACTGGTCGCAGGGAAACCCCAGTACCGTGAAGCCGCGATCTCGATAGCGTTGGTAAAGCGTTTCCAACTCTTTGAGTTGCGGGGTATAGCCACAGCGGCTGGCGACGTTGACGATCAGCAACACCTGCCCCTGCAACGCCCGCAGATTAAACGGCTGCCCCATGTGGTTATAACAATCCTGATCGTAAAGTGTCATCTGCCGCTTTCCCCCTGGAACGCCTCGCCACTTACCATGCCATTTCTATGCCCAACGCACCAGTTCCTCGAGCCAGCCAATGCCGATCTAGACCAGCGGACCGGCCACCACGCGAAGCGCCAATGCCAGCAGCAATACCCCGGTCACCCGGTTGATCCAATGGGCACGGTGCTGAAGCCAGGGCAGCACGCTTGAATGCGACAGGGCAACGGCCACCAGCACGTACCACCCCCCGTCAATGACCATGGCCGTCACCACGATGAGCGCTTTAGCGACCAGGCTCATATCGGGCGTGACAAACTGGCTGAGCAGCGCAACGAAGAAAAGAATCAGCTTGGGATTGCCAAGCGCCACCAAGACGCCCTCTCTGGCGGCCCTAGCGCCGGACGTGACCATTGCCTGTTGCTGCATCGCCCCGGCGCTACCGGCACGCAGCGCTTTAATGCCCAGCCAGGCAAGATATGCAGCCCCTACCCAGGTAATCAACTGGAAGAGGGCCGGCCACTGCACAATCAGCGCGCCCAGACCCAGCACGGTAAGCAGTGCATAAAGCCCAACGCCACCGGCATGGCATAACGCCGCTGTCACACCCACCAGTCTTCCCCCACCCAAGGTATGGCGCAGCACCAGCGCCAGACTGGGTCCCGGTGACATGGCGCCCATGGCGCATACCGCCGCCAGCGACAACCATAGCGAGAATGGCATGTGATTCTCCTTGATCGTTGATTATTCCTTTTGCCGCCAGCCAATGGCGACCCGCACAGTGTACGTCAAAACCATCCAGACGACGTCTGCGCTTGAGCAAATAAGGCTGTTAGCATGATATTCTGTTGGGTAAACTTTGGCTTTTTTGATGACACCCCTGATCAGCAGGGAGAATCACTAATTACAGGACGTCAACATGGGTAGGGCTTTTCAGAACCGTAAAGAATCCATGGCCAAAACGGCCGATGCCAAGACGAAGGTCTACAGTAAGTACGGTCGCGAGATTTACGTTTGCGCCAAGTCGGGCGGCACCGATCCCCATAGCAACCTGGCGCTACGCGGGCTGATGGAGCGTGCCAAGAAGGACCAGGTACCTTCTCACGTGATTGACAAGGCGCTGGATAAAGCCAGCGGGGCGGGCGGCGAAGACTTTTCAGCGGCGCGCTACGAGGGCTTCGGCCCAGGAAATGCCATGGTGATTGTCGAGTGCTTGACCGACAACCCCAACCGCACCTTCGGCGACGTTCGCGGTTGCTTTACCAAGACCAAGAGCAAAATCGGCACCCCCGGCAGCGTCAGCCATATGTTCGACCACTGCGCGATTTTCGCGTTTGCCGGTAGCGACGAGGAAGCCGTGCTGGAAACACTGATGGAGGCAGATGTCGACGTCACCGACATCGAACATGAAGACGGCCGCATCACCGTGTTTGCACCGCATACCGACTACGCCAAGGCCAAGCAGGCGCTGCTGGACACCTTCGGCGACATCGAGTTTGAGGCCGATGAAATTCAGTTTCTGCCGCAAACCACCACGCCGGTCGAAGGCGACGATGTGGCCATGTTCGAAAAACTGCTCGGCATGCTGAACGATCTGGACGACGTACAAAACGTCTACCATAGCGCTGAGCTGCCCTCAGACGACGAGTAAACGCTTAACGCACCAGCGCCGCCCGTGAGGGCGGCGCTGGTGCAAGGCAAGACCAGGCACTAAGGCCTGATCGCAAGGTCTTGGGGGTTATCGCTCGACTAGAATGTCAGGCAGATTTTGCCGAAGTGTTCGCCGGATTCTTGATGACGGAAGGCATCGGCGATTTTGGTCAACGGGAATTCACGGTCGATAATCGGCCGCATGCCATTGGCTTCGATGGCACGAATCATTTCTATCTGGTCGCGGCGGCTGCCCACGATCAACCCTTTCAGGGTGGCCTGCTTGGCCATCAACTTGGCGGTGGGAATTTCCCCTTCACGGCCGGTCAATATGCCGATCAGTGCGATATGACCGCCGATCTTGACCGCATCGATCGACTGCGGCAACGTGCCTGAGCCACCTACTTCCACCACATGATCAACGCCTTCGCCTTCGGTCAGCGCCTTGACGGCTTTCCCCCACTCGGGCGTCTCTTTGTAGTTGATGGTGTGCTCCGCCCCCATCTCACGCAGGCGCGCGAGCTTTTCGTTGGAGGACGATGTGGCGATGACCCGTGCGCCCATCATCTTGGCAAATTGCAGCGCAAAGATGGAAACGCCACCGGTACCCAGCACCAGCACCGTATCGCCAGCTTTCAGGCCACCGTCGACGACTAATGCGCGCCAGGCGGTGAGGCCAGCGGTGGTCAGGGTAGCTGATTCGGCGTGACTGTATTCAGCCGGCTGATAGGTGAACGAGGTGGCAGGCGCGATAACCTGCTCGCGCGCATAGCCATCGATGCCATCGCCGGGAGTGGTACGGAAGTCGCCGACCCGCGCCGGGCCCTCCAACCAGCCGGGGAAGAACGTCGACACCACCGGGTCGCCCACGGAAAACTCGCTCACGCCTTCACCGACGGCGTCGACAACCCCGGCGCCATCCGACATGGGGATACGCCCCTCCTCGGTGGGGATCATCCCGGCTACCACGGCGTAGTCGTGAAAGTTCAGCGAACTGGCGTGCAAGCGCACACGAATTTCACCTTTCCCCGGCTCGCCGGGCTCGGCTTGATCCACTACCGTTAGCTTGTCGAGACCGCCGGGCTGATTGAGTTGAATCGCTTGCATGAACACCTCTTTGGACAGAATGGTCGGTACATTAACCATTGGGGCTAACAGCATCGACATCAAGGCCGATGAACCCACCCGATTGCCGACGCCAGAGACGCGCATAAATGCCATTCTTTTCCAATAACTGGGCATGAGTGCCACTTTCGACAATCCGCCCCTCATCGACCACGATAAGTCGGTCGAGCATCGCAATGGTGGACAGCCGATGAGCAATCGCAATCACCGTTTTACCTTCCATGAGGGTATCAAGCTGCTCCTGAATGGCGGCTTCCACCTCGGAGTCCAGCGCCGAGGTGGCCTCATCGAGCACCAGAATCGGGGCATTCTTGAGCAGCACCCGGGCAATCGCAATGCGCTGTCGCTGGCCGCCGGACAGCTTGACGCCCCGCTCGCCTACATGGGCGTCCAGCCCACGCCGCCCTTTCGGGTCGACCAGATCATTGATAAAGGTATCCGCATGGGCACGGCATACCGCCTCCCAGACGTCGTCATCATTGGCATGGGGGCTGCCGTAGCGGATGTTATCGCGCAGCGAACGGTGCAGTAACGACGTGTCCTGGGTCACCATGCCGATCTGGTGGCGCAGCGAGGTTTGCGTAACCCCGGCGATGTCTTGCCCATCAATAACAATGCGCCCGCCCTGAAGGTCGTAAAAACGCAGCAGCAGGTTGGCGAGGGTCGACTTACCCGCCCCGGAGCGGCCGATCAGGCCAATCTTCTCACCCGGGGCAATATTCAGACTCAAGCCGTCGAACACGGTTCTGTTCTCGCCCTTGGCTTGTTCATAGCCGAAGCGCAGCGCCTCGAAAGCAATCGCTCCATGAGGAACGCTTAGCGCCTGGGCATTGGGTGTATCACGAACGGTAGGCTCCTGGGCGATGGTGTTCATGCCGTCCTGCACCGTACCGATATTTTCAAATAGACCGGCGACCTCCCATAAAATCCAGTCCGACATGAAACGAATCCGCATGACCAGCGCGATGGCAATGGCGAGCACGCCCAATGAGATCGCGTCCAGGTACCAGGCACTGATCGCCATCCCCGCTGTGCCCACCAGCAGTGCCGTATTCAGCAGTGTCAGGCACACGCTCATGATGGTGACCAGGCGCATTTGACGGTGCACGGTGCCCATGAAACCTTCCATGGCATCCTTGGCGTAGTCCTGTTCACGCTGGGTGTCGGCAAACAGCTTGATGGTCTGAATATTGCTATAGCTATCCACCACGCGCCCGGTCATCTGGGCTCGGGCATCCGCCTGGGCCATGGAAACATCCCTCAGGCGCGGCACGAAAAACCACATGATTGCCAGATAGCCTGCCAGCCAGAGCCCCAGCGGCAGCAGCAGCCAAGGATCAGCACGGCCCAGTAAAATCGCCGCACCGGTGAAGTACACAATGGCATAGACCAGCAGGTCCATTACCTTGGTGACGGTTTCGCGAATCGCCAGCGCCGTCTGCATGACTTTCTGCGAAACCCGCCCGGCAAACTCGTCCTGATAAAACGCCAGGCTCTGGCTGAGCATGTGCCGATGCGATAGCCAGCGGCCAATCATCGGGTAGTTGCCGAAGATACTCTGGTGCGTCACCAATGACTGCGCCAAGACCAACAGCGGCAGGCCAATCAGCACAAGAATCCCTACTCCGGAAAGCCACAGACCATGCTCGGCCCAGAAGTTCTCCCGCTCCACGTTGCCGAGCCAATCCACCAGCTCGCCCATGTAGCTAAAAAACACCACCTCGGCGGCAGAGACCAGGCCGGTGAACAGCGACATCAGTAGCAACAGCGGCCAAACCGGGCGGGAAAAATGCCATATGAACGCCGCCAGTCCCTTGGGAGGCGTCGTCACGTTGCCTTCGGGATAGGGATCAACGCGCGTTTCAAAGTAACGAAACAATGGCGCGAGCATACGCGAGAGCATGGCGAGTCCTTATGTTACTTGTCAGTCGATGAATTAGTTCGGCAAACATTGCCAGAACGGCCAGCACCAAAAGAACCGCTTAAAAAATTACGCATAGCGTCAGGTACTGCCACATGAGTCCCTCTGGAGGAGGCCAGCAGATTGGCCATCATGGAGCCAAGCCTTCTGGCACGTTTTAAGCCGCTTAGCTCAAAAAAAGTTGCCACCGTCTCAATCATTAACCTGCTAAGCGTCCGCCAGCTTACCACTGATGGCATCGGCTTGGGATGTCGGGAAGCGTCCAGGGCCTGTCGATCTCTATAAACGTCCAATGGGTCTGCCCTCAGCCTTAAATTAATTTTTAAGGCTGCCTCTACACACTCCAGGCAGTCAGCGTATAATGCTTTCCGCCGTTAATGGCGAACTTTCTCAGGGCGGGGTGCAAGTCCCCACCGGTGGTGATGCCGTATCATATCTTGATGCGGACAAGCCCACGAGCGCTCCGCCAAAGGGGGTAACCTAACGGCTGAGGACAGCAGATTCGGTGAGACTCCGGAGCCGACGGTCATAGTCCGGATAAAAGAGAAGGTTTCCTAGTGATATTACCCGATGCGTTTCAACGCATACGGGTACTGTGCTATTGGATGCCTCATGCCCTGGTTCTGGTAAACAATCCCCATAGGATGACCATGAATCAGACCCAACACTCCTCATCAGTTCGCGTTGCCTTTATCGAAGCGTCTTGGCATCACGATATAGTCACTCAAGCCAGAGAGGCATTCATTGCTCAACTTGCCAGCGAGCATGGCTTTTCCGCTGACCAAGTAGAGATATTCCAAGTTGCAGGGGCTTACGAAATCCCGCTTCAGGCTAAACTACTCGCCAAAACTGGCCGTTATAGCGCCATTGTGGGGGCAGGCTTTGTCATTGATGGCGGCATCTATCGACACGAATTCGTTGCTCAAGCGGTCATCGAAGGCATGATGCAAGCGCAACTGGAAACCGAAATTCCGATCCTTTCCGTTGTCCTGACACCCCACCATTTCCATGAGCACAGCACACACCATGATTTTTTCCATGGCCATTTCCGAGCCAAAGGCAAGGAAGCGGCAGAAGCTTTAGCGATGACTCTGAGCAATCACCGCAGAATTCATGAGCTAAGCTAGCTTCAATGGGGCACGGTTGAGATGTCGAGCGGTCTCATGATCGCTCGATATTCAATGCCGACGATGCATATTGCGTTTACTTACTCGGATTGCGCCTGAACCTGACCCATCAGCCGCGCACCAAGGCACAGCTGGCGTCGATTCAAAACGGGGCGTACGTGCTTAAAGACCCTGTTCTCAAGGACAGTGAAGGCACGCCCGTAACGCCCGAGCTGATTCTGATTGCCACCGGTTCAGAAGTGTCGTTGGCGATGGACGCCGCCGCCGAGCTCGAGCAGCAGGGCAAGGCCGTCCGTGTGGTGTCCATGCCCTCGGCCTACCGTTTTAACGGCCAGGATGCCGAATACCGTGAAAGCGTACTGCCCAAGGCGGTCACCAAGCGTATCGCCATCGAAGCCGGGCATGCGGACTACTGGTACAAGTACGTGGGCCTGGATGGCCGGGTGATCGGCATGACCACCTACGGCGAATCGGCCCCGGCGGGCGACCTGTTCAAGCATTTCGGTTTTACCGTCGAAAACGTCGTCAAACAGGCCAATGAGCTACTCGGCTAGGCCTTGATCGCATTGCAAAAGCGCCTCGCGCTGGCACAAGGCCAGAGGAGCCTATTCATTGCGGGATCAGTAAGGCTGTGGAATCTCGCCATCATCATCGCCATCGTCGCGCATGCGCGCCTGTCGCTCGGCTTCTTCCTCTTTGGCGTCGTCGATGACTTCCATCAGTTCATCCACGTCGGCGATATGGGTATCAAAGTCGAAATGACCGGTTAGCTTGCTGTCGGGGTGCAGCTCGCCGGATTCGTACAGCGCCCACATTTCTTTACCATAATGGGTATCGAGAAGCGCGGGGGCGTACTGGCCGAAATAGTTGCGCATGTTATCCACATCGCGATATAGCATCGCCGCGGCGCTATTATTACCGGCGGCATCCACGGCCTGGGGAAGGTCGATAATCACCGGACCATGGGCATCTACCAGCACGTTGAACTCCGACAGATCGCCGTGAATCAAACCGGCGCACAGCATGCGTACCACGTCCTGAATCACCTTCGCGTAGTAGGCCTCTGCCTGCTCAGGCGTCAAGGTGACTTCATCGAGGCGTGGGGCCACGTTGCCGTCGGCGTCGGTGATCATTTCCATCAGCAGGACGCCATCCACAAAGCCATGGGGCTCGGGCACCCGCACACCTGCACCGGCAAGCCGGTAAAGCGCATCGACTTCTGCATTAAGCCAGGCCTGCTCCTGCTCTTTCTGTCCGTAACGGGTTTTCTTGGACATCGCTCTGGCGCGGCGGGTATTACGCTCTTTACGTCCTTCCTGGTACTGGGCCGCCTGCTTGAAGCTACGCTGCTTGGCTTCCTTGAAGACCTTGGCACAGCGCTCTTCTTCGCCGCAGCGCACCACATAAACCTGGGCTTCCTTACCGCTCATCAATTGCATCAGTACTTCGTCGATCATGCCGTCATCGACCAAGGGCTGTAATCGTTTAGGAATTTTCATGGGTCGCTGCGTTGGCTCCTTTTTAGTTCACGCTCAAATAGACACTTAATGGCGAATGCGACGGACGCGAAAGGCTCGCCCTTTCAACTTATCACGCTCAAGCTTTGCCTGGGCCTGCTGAACCCGGTCCCGTACAACCGCCACGTAGGCGCTGCGAGCAAGCACTTTTATCTTGCCTACCTGGTCACCGCGCAAGCCGCCTTCACTGGTCAGTGCACCCAAAATATCGCCGGGACGCAACTTGTCTTTCTTGCCGCCAGCCAGTTGCAGGGTGGCCATGGGTGGCTCGAACGGCATAGCATTGGTCACCTTGGGCAGCGGCTCGGTGGTCAGGGTTTCACCCAACACGTCGGCCAGCTTTTCCAGCCGGTAGGTTTCCTTGGGGGTTACCAGGGTACAGGCAATGCCGCTCGCCCCAGCCCGCCCGGTGCGACCCACGCGGTGGACGTGGACATCCAGCTCACGGGCGATCTGGTAGTTGAACACCGCATCCAATTGGGCAATATCCAATCCACGGGCTGCCACGTCGGTGGCTACCAAAATAGACGCGCTTTGATTGGCAAACAAGACAAGCAGTCGGTCGCGGTCTTTCTGCTCCAGATCACCGTGCAGCGCGACCGCACTAAAACCGGCATCTACCAGTTGGTCGGCCACCGCCTGAGTCTCGCGCTTGGTATTGCAGAACACCACGCTGGTGGTCGGCCGGTTAACCAACAGCAGCTGTTTGAGTGCGGCAAAGCGGGCGTCTTCACTTGCGACTTGATAGAAATGCTGGTCGATGGTGGCGGCGTCATGAACCTCGGCCACCTTGACCGTCATCGGGTCCTGCATCACGCCGCGTGTCATCGCCGCCAGTCCGCCGGATGTCTGCTCATCGGGGAAGGTGGCGCTAAACAGCAGCGTCTGGCGGTCGGCCGGGGTGTCGGCAATGATGGCGTCGATCGTTTCCTGAAAGCCCATATCCAGCATGCGGTCAGCTTCATCCAGCACCAGAGTCGTTAGCGAGCCAAGCGTCAGAGAGCCTTTACGCAAGTGCTCGTCAATGCGCCCCGGTGTGCCGACCACGATATGCGCACCGTGGTCCAACGACGAAAGCTGTGGCCCCAGCGGCGCGCCCCCGCAAAGTGTGAGGATTTTCACGTTTGGCATTGCCCGGGCCAGTCGGCGTAGTTCCTCCGCCACCTGATCAGCAAGCTCCCGGGTGGGGCACAGCACCAGCCCCTGAACGGCGAACGCCTCGACGCGCAGCTCGGCCAGCAATGCCAGTCCAAAGGCGGCGGTTTTACCCGAGCCGGTTTTGGCCTGGGCCATGACATCGCGGCCGGCCAGCATGGGCGGCAGGCTTTGTGCCTGAACCGGCGTCATGTGGTGATAGCCCAGCGAGTCGAGATTACTGGCGAGTGCGCTGGGCAGCGCCAGAGAAGCAAAAGAAGTGTCGGACACAGAAAAATTCCTGAAGGGGCGAAAATACCCCGCTAAGCATGAGCGGCCTTAATGCCTCGCACCATACCAGAAAGCGCCACTTAAGGGTCATGAATCTCAACGGTAGGCCACCGGTGTCCGGTGTCAACTCATCAGGTCATTTGCCATTTTCTAGCGACGTGATACGCCATACCGCTAGCCGTAACAAGCCTTCGTGTACCGCCGTAACTTTGTCGCTGCGTCCGAGGCACTCCAGTAGCCGCGAAAGTATGGCTTGAAATGGCTGAGCCTGAACGAGGGGCGGGCTTTGCGCAAACAAATCTGAGACTTTATTGAGCAATCTCTTTAGCTACTCTTTTAGAGTTGCATATTTTATAAATTGCTTTTTGGAAAACGGAAAAAGCTCTGCCAGCCAGCTGATGCCAATAATCATCAATCTATAATTTTTGATGACTTTTTTCTCCCATCGATTGCATCTCTTTTTTTAATCATTTTTTTATTTTTAAAAAACAACCACTTGCATTTCCTTTACTTGGCACGACCTTTGCTAGATATCTGATGGCTAGTGAAATCGCTATCGCATTAGTGGCACTGGCAATACAACCAAAAACACGCCA
Source organism: Vreelandella janggokensis (assembly GCF_031451615.1). Classification (NCBI taxonomy): domain Bacteria; kingdom Pseudomonadati; phylum Pseudomonadota; class Gammaproteobacteria; order Oceanospirillales; family Halomonadaceae; genus Vreelandella; species Vreelandella janggokensis. The sequence continues at coordinate 212,184 of NZ_JARWAJ010000003.1, forward strand.
ATAGGAAATACCAAATGCCCTTAAGCAGTCTTAAGCAAGTAAGCAGCTTTAAAAGTGCCGGCAAGTTGATTACCGGCCATGGTGCTGCGCAGCAGTTGCAAACATCCGTTCAATCGCTAGGTATCCAGCGCCCATTAATCGTTACCGACAGCGGTGTTGTAGCTTCAGGCATCCTGGAGCTCATCACTGAGCAGCTCGTATCGCTCAATGTAACCTATGAGGTATTTGATCAAGTAACGCCTGAGCCTGAAGTTGAGATAGTTGAAATCTGTACACACGCCTTTAATGCTGGCCATTACGATGGCGTTATCGCCTTAGGTGGCGGCAGTGCGATGGATATCGCTAAGTGTGTTGCGGTATATGCGCACTACGATGGCCCTCTTGAAGAGTTGTTTGGTGAGAATAAAGTTGACCAACGCGAGGTGCCTTTAATCGCTATGCCCACCACCGCAGGGACGGGCTCTGAAGTTACCAATATCGCTATTCTGTCTGATAAATCCCAGCAGATGAAGAAGGGTATTGTAAGCGACTGCCTACTCTCGGATGTCGCCATTGTAGCGCCAGAGTTAACACTCAGCTGCCCGCGCTCCGTAACGGCTGCCAGTGGAGTGGATGCACTGGTGCATGCGGTGGAAGCCTACCTTTCAAACTTTGCCACGCCAATTACCGATGCATTGGCGGTGAAGGCAATGAACATGATTATTTATGCGCTTCCCAAGGCATTTGCCAACCCAAACCATCTGCAAGCCCGTGAGGATATGGCGACCGGCAGCCTACTGGCAGGGTTGGCATTTGGTAATGCTGGCGTAGGGGCCGTCCATGCTCTAGCATACCCGTTAGGTGGACGCTACTACTTGGCCCATGGGGTGACCAATGCACTGTTGCTACCCTTCGTGATGGAGTGGAACAAACTGGCGTGCCTGAAGCGCTTTCGTGGCATTGCGGTAGCATTTGAGGAACCTGTTGCAGGGCTTTCCGATGATGCAGTGGCTGATGCCGTGATTAAGCGTATGCATAAACTATGCACCGATATGGCGATTCCTTCCGGTTTGCGTTCGTTTGATATTCCCGAGTCTGCCATCCCAGAGTTGGCCGCAGAGGCGATTAACGTCGAACGCTTGCTGCGCAATAACCCGCGCGTTTTAACCCAGTCGGATATTGAGGCGATTTATCGTGCCGCTTATTAATTTATAGCTGTTTGAGACACGGCTCATGATACGTCTCATCCTGTCGCATAAACTTAGACAGTGCAGCCAGTAACGCTTGCCGCCGACCTGAGTGGCGGCCTCATCGATATGAACGGTTGCCGCTTGCCGTTGATATACGCGTTTTGTTTAAAAATGCGGGGAGTTATAAGCTTGCTCCCTACTTGAGCAATCAACCATTAGTTTGCTGAACTACGCCAGCGGCGCTGTTTTTTGACCAGCGTCGACTGGTCTACACCCAATGCAGCGGCAGCGGCTCGAGTGGTTCCATGGTGAGTAAGGGCTTGTCGGATTAATTGCTGCTCAAACTGCATAACTTGCTGGCGTAGATCGCCACTGAAGGGCTCTACGCTAAACAAGCTACTTGGGAACAGCTCGCTCGGTAACGATGTGACGGTGATCTCATTCTCTGCAACCGTGACCGCCAAACGCTCGGTTAAATTGATCAGCTCACGAATATTGCCAGGCCACGAGTAGCTAGAAAGCAATTCCAGTGCCTCCAAATTCCAGCGCCGCTGCAGCCCGTGTAACTGGTTAAAGTAATCAAGGTAATAATTAAGTAATGGAATCACCTCATCTCGCCGCTGGCGCAACGGCGGCAGCCAGAGCGGCACGACGCTGATACGATAAAACAGATCCTCGCGAAATGTGCCCTTTTGGACCCTCTCATGTAAATCCTGGTGGGTCGCGGTAATCAAACGCACATTGGTTTGACGAAACGACGTCCCCCCCACTGGTAAATAACGATTTTCTTCCACCACCTTGAGGAGTTTTACCTGTAAAGCCAGCGGCAGATCACCGATTTCATCCAAAAAAAGCGTGCCGCCATGAGCCACATCTAGTAATCCTTGTTTGCCTTTAGGGGCGGCACCGGTAAAAGCGCCAGCTGTATAACCAAACAGCTCCGCCTCCAGCAGCCCTTCGGGAAACGCTGTACAGTTAAGCTCCATAAATGGCCCATCCGCACGGTCACTCTCTCGATGGATATAGCGTGCCAGCAACGTTTTACCAGTACCGGTCTCGCCTTGAATAAGTATCTTCGCCGACGATTTAGCCACTCGCCTAGCCATTTTAAAACAAGTCTCTGTTTGTTGACTGGTGATAACCCCAGGAGAACTCAGTGCCATTACCTCTGGTACTTTGTAAGCTTCACGCATGTGCTGGATCTGCTCTAACTGCTCTTGGGCACGTTTCGCCAGAAGCAGTTCGGTAATATCACGCACATTGGTAACCACATATGCTATCGAGCCATCGGCTGTGAACATGGGTGTACCGGTGACCACGATTTTGCGGCTATCGTGAATAGTCTGAACAAGCGTGATCGGACGGTGCGTGTGGATAACCTCCAACGAGGCCGATTTAGAGATAAAACCCGCTTTCACCAGGTCGGCCATATGAAAGCCCACCACCTCCGCCCGTGAAATACCGGTGATACGCTCATAGGCCTTATTGATCGTGACCGTAACGCCGTTGGCATCGGTTATATAGACCCCGTCGTGCAAAGCATCCAGCAGCGAACGCAACGGTTCCTGATCAAAACCACAAGCATCAACGCTTTGAGCTTCCTCTCGGGGGGTAATACCCGTAATGCGATAGCGCATACACTCGCCCACCAATTGGTCTAACGCCACATTTTGCTGTGCCTTTTCAATATCGGTTCGGGTTAAAACCCCAATCACCTGGCCCTGGGTATCAAATACCTCCACCGCATCCGCGCCGTGCAAATCAAATAACGGCAGCGCGGCTTCCATCGAAAGGCACTCTTCAATACGTTGCATAACAGCTCCCCTTGATAGACCACGCCCACCGCCTTCACGGAGGACTCTGACTCTCAACCGAATAGAGCTTTAGCCACTATAGAGGCTGAGTCCGTTATTTGCGCAAAGACACTATTGGCTCGGGATCAGCTTCCAATAACAATCCCTCGTCCAACCTACTCACGAAGGTGTTACCCACTTCGCATGAGAACCTATTCACGATTTACTTAGTAACTTCCAATAGCTATAGTCCTGCAACCTTGTATTGGCTGACCGTTTTCCTCAGTGATGCAAGGTACGAATCAGTCGCTCAGCGACCGCTTCCATGGTGTCTCGACGCGACATCGCCTCGCGCTGCAAACGCCGATGCGCTGCTTTTTCGTCCAGATTTTCTCGTACCATCAACAGAGCTTTAGCCAGCGCGATAGTGGCGCGCCGCGCCTCCTGCTGTTGCATTGCAATACGTTCTTCACGACGTTGTCGATAAGCGGCGCGTGCCATCATTAACTGAGTGAGCAGCCCAAAAGGGTGTAGCGGCCGCTCGATGACCGCTGCCGGACGAGTTTCGAGCACCAGCTGTAGCATGGAGGGATTTTCGTAGCCGACAATAGCGATAATGGGCGGCGCCTGTTCGCCAAGGCTATTCGTTAGTTTTTGAATGGCGTCGCGCTGGTCTGCCTCAATGGATAGCAGTAAGACGTCCGGCGCTCTTTCAAGCTCCGGCGGCACAGGCCAGCAAATCTCCACTTGGCAGCCAATACGACGCAAATGGCCAATTACTAATTTTGCTTCGCCATCACGAGGGTGAACGACCATTACGCGCAGCCCTTTGAGCTCCTGCAGTAGCGAGGGCGCAGTTGTCATGCAAGCACCTCCTGCTCAAAAACAGCCAAGCTGATGTTCGACCATCCATGGGTCGGGCCGAACCGCCTCGGTGCTTTGTTGGATAATCTCGAAGTGCGCTTGGGCGTTTAAGCGTGCAACGCGTGGCCAAAGCCAAGTGTGCTGGGTCTCGGTATCGATGGCAACCTTGCCTTGAGGCGCTTCGAAGGAAATGCTAAACAGCATCTGACGCAGCGCTTCTAGTGAGTCGTCCGGGCCATGGCGAACCGCATTGGCGTACAGATGCAGTTGAAAATAGGCGGCTTCGGCGCCAGCGGTAATTGCCGCCTGCTCGCCAAACCGTGCCCGATAGCGAGTGACGAATTGTCGGCTATTGGCAGTGTCGAGCGTATCGAACCATGGGGCGGCGCAGAGATGTCCTTCAGCCTGCTCTGGCGTCAGGTGGGCCACGTCAGCCTCATTAGTGGCCAAGCTAACGATTGGGGTGCGGGCAGGGTCGAAGCCAGCCTTCCGGTAGGCGCGGTAAAGCTGTGGCGTATCGCAACCGACCATGGTGGAGTAGATAGCGTCCGGGGCGCTCTCGCGCACCCGGTGCATCACTTGATCAAATGCGTCATCACTGGCCAGAAAAGGTAAATGGAACTCCGCGACCACTTCGCCACCGGCCTGTTCGAAAAGATCACGCATGATCCGATTAGACTCGTAGGGATAGACGTAGCGACCACCAACAAACAATACACGCTTGCCGTAATGAGCCAGTACGTGGCGAGCAAGCTGCAGGGAGTTTTGGTTGGGTGCTGCGCCAGTGTAGAAACACCACGGGGAAAACTCAAAGCCTTCGTAGAGAGTTGGATAAAAAAGCGGTTTACGCCGACTTTCCAATACCGGCAGGACTGCTTTTCGGGTACTCGACATGTGGGTGCCAAACAAGGCCCTGACTCGCTCGACATCGCACAGGCTTTCTGCAGCGCGGCGGTAATCATCTGGTTTAAAACCTATCTCTAAGGTCACCGGCTCCAGAGGCACGCCGTTTATGCCTCCCGCAGCATTGACCTCTTCGATTGCTAACTGAGTAGCGTTAGCTTGGCTTGTCTCAACATCGGCGGTCAGGCTGAGCTGGGAGAAAAGCAGCCCGATCCGGTATCCATCAGCAGCCATAATGAAGGCTCTGCCAGTCATGGCTTTGCTCAAAAGCGTACCCTGCACGATACAGCGTCGCCTCATCGTAATCGCGGCCAATAAGCATCATGCCCACGGGCAACCCATCGACCACTCCGCAGGGTAGGGAAAGAGCCGGATGGCCAGTCACATCAAAAGGTGCAGTGTTGGCGTTCATTTCCAATGCTCTGCCGACCCAAGTTTCGGGTTCGGCATCGTGCGACGGTAGCCGCGGCGCGACCAGTGGAACGGTGGGCATCAACAAGAGATCAAAGCGCTCAAGCATGTCATCGTAGGCACCCCGCAGGCTGCGAGCGAGATTACGTGCACGGGCATAGTAGCGTCCGCTACCGGTTTGGCGGGCGTAATCGCCGGCCAGCAGGCAGGTTTTGACATCGTGGGGGAAATACTGAGACTGCTCGCGCCAGCCCCGCTGAGCGCGCATCAGGCTGGGGACATAGAGGCCTTTCCAATTGGTTCCGTAGTTGTATCCTTCTAGCAGTGCCGTCGTACCTTCTACCGCAATCGGTGTCCAGATGGCATGACCATAACTATGCAGAGGAATCGAAACTGTCTCTACTACTGCCCCCAAATTGGCCATCAGGTCGGCTGCATGACGAACCGTAGCGTCCACTCCCGGGTGCGAATTGGTATGTTCGAACCCCTCAGCCACAACACCGATACGCAGCCCGACACAGCTTTGGCCCAGCGCCTCGACGTAACCCCCGAAACGGGGAGTGGCCTGCTGGCGCGGATCGAGACCGTCTGGGCCGGCTACCGCTTCGAGCAATATCGCATTGTCACTAAGTGTAGCGCTCATTATTCCTGCATGATCCAGCGTCATCTCGATCGGCATGATGCCGGTGTAAGGAACGAGCCCCCACGTGGCCTTCATGCCGTATATGCCGGAATAGGCCGCTGGAATACGGACGGAGCCTCCCTGGTCGGTACCAATGGCCATATCCACTTCTCCGGAAGCCAAAAGTGCTGCGCATCCGGAAGAGGAGCCTCCAGCAGAGTGCGTTGGCATGCGTGGGTTACGCACTGGACCGGTAGCGTTGGTGTGGCTGCCACCCGAGACACAGAAATATTCACAGTGCGCCTTGCCAAGAATTCGGCCGCCAGCGTCGAGAATGCGAGTCGCGACAGTAGCGTCTAGTTCTGGAACATAACCCTGCAAGCTGTCCGCACCGTTCATCATCGGCACACCCGCCAGGCATACGTTATCCTTTAGCACTACGCGACGATTCGCCAGCGGCCCGCTCGGTTTACCTTCGATGTGCGTTTTAACATACCAAGCGTTGTAAGGGTTTTCGTCGGCAGTAAGAAAAACGCCTGAGGTGCGTGGATAGACCACTTCGGGCAGTGGTTCGGTAAGTTCGTCGAGCCGATCGTACTCGTCCCAGACCGCTTGAAGCAGCGTGTCGTACTCACTCAAGGTCGTGTCGTCCAGCGTCATGCCAAGCCGGCGGCTGCTCTGTGTCAGAGCTTGCGACGTGGGGCGTGGAATGGGCATTTAAATCTCCTTAGTGAAAGCCGACCAGTCGCTCGGCGATGTCCTGTGACGTGCTCTGACGTGGGTCGATTTCCTCAATCAATGTGCCCTTGTCCAGCACTAAAATACGATCCGATAGTGCGGTCAAAAACTCGATATCTTGCTCAACCAGTACGACCGTCAACCCTTTTCGCTCGCGTAACAGTTTGAGAGTGTCGATAATCTCGTCGCAGATTGAGGGCTGGATCCCTTCAGTGGGCTCATCCAGTAGAATCAGACTTGGACGTCCACAGAGACAGCGGGCCAGTGACAACAGTTGTTGCTCGCCGCCGGAGAGGGCGCCGCCGGGCTGATCAAGCAGCCTTTTCAGGCGAGGGAACAACTCCAGCATTTCATCAACTGTTGTGCTAGCCTCGGCAAACTGCTTGACACACCCCATACGTAAATTTTCCGCTACGGTAAGCTGGGGGAATATTTGCCGCCCCTGGGGGACGTAACCGATACCGGCTCGGGCGCGCTGATGCGCACGGGGTCCCGGTTCCTTGCCGTCGAGAAGGATATGTCCGCTCTGAAGCGAAATCTCACCCGCCAGCGCCCGTAGAAGAGTCGTTTTGCCGGTACCATTACGGCCCAGAATCCCGACGCAGCTATTCTCTTCGACAGTAAAATTTAGATCGTTAAGCACTTTCAGCCGGCCGTAGCCGGCGCTTAAATGGCTAAGTTCAAGCATTGACGACCTCCCGTCCCAGATAAGCATCACGGACTTGGGCATCTTGGGTCACTTGTTCGAAGCTTCCTTCTGCAAGAATGCCACCTTGATGGAAAACCGTGATGGTATTGGCGATACGTCGAATAAAGTCCATGTCATGCTCAACCACGATGACACTTGCCTCAGCATTGATATCGCGAATCAACGCAGCAGTTATGTTGGTTTCGGCCTGAGTCATGCCTGCGGCGGGTTCGTCGAGCAATACAAGCCTTGGACGCGAGGCGAGTATCATGCCCAGTTCAACCCACTGGCGCTGGCCATGAGACAAATCCCCCACCAGACGATGAGCATGATTTTCTAAATCAATGCGGCCCAATACCTCAATAGCAAGCTGGCGTGCCGAGTGACGACCTTCGCGGCATGTCGCCGCCAAACGTAAATTTTCCAGCACGTCGAGCCCGTCGAATACGCTTGGCGTCTGCGGCTTAATGCCAATACCAAGCCGAGCAATGTGGTGAGTCGTAAGGCCTGCAATTGGCTGGCCACGGAAATATACATCGCCCCGGGTAGGGCGAAGCTGGCCGCTGATTAGTTTGAAAAAGGTGCTTTTACCGGCTCCGTTTGGACCTATCAGACACCTAAGTTCCCCCTCTTCGAGGTTAAAGTCGACACTACGTACCGCCTGCACGCCGCCGAAGCTGACGCCCAGCGCGTGGGTCTGTAAAAGCGCACTGCTCATGGTGTCCCCTCCTTTTGGAGTTCGGCTTTACTACGCTTAGTCATTCGCCTCGTGAGCGCTTGCAACGCGGGTAGAAACCCTTTGGGCAGCAGCATGACAAACGCCATCAACACCAGTCCCATTACCAAACCACTATCAATGAACCCTTGTGTTCCAAGATGATTGACCAGCCACTGCAAAGCTATACAGCCAAGAATCGGCCCCAACAACGTACCCCGACCACCGACGATTACCCAGATGATGATTTGCGCAGACTGTGCAAGCCCAAACACCCCAGGGCTAATAAAAGCCCCCCAATTGGCGTAGAGACAGCCAGCAAGACCCGCTATGGCACCCCCAATGCTGAAGACCAGTAGCTTATGCAAGCGCACGTCATAGCCTAGTAGTGCGGCACGCTGCTCGTTTTCGCGAATAGCTATAACGGTTTTACCGAAGCGGCTGCCTAAAGTTAGCCTTAGACCCGCGTAAACGGCCACCAAGCATAGTCCGGCAACGATAAAAAGAGCTTCGGGACTGAGTATCATGTCAGGCAAAAGCGGTACATTAAGGGTTGGAATGGCGGGAATACCGTTAAAACCACCCAGCGCGGCTTCTCCGATACGGTACTCGCTGCCGGAGCTTGCATTGAGCAAGTTAAAAAGAATCAGCGTAACGGCAAGTGTGATTACCCCGACATAGACATCGCTAATGCCTCCGTAAAACATGAAGTAACCGAGTAAAGCAGCAAATAATGCCGGTACGGCAACCGCTAAAAGCACCGCCCAACTGCTATCGGCGAGGTTGATTGCCCCCACTGCGTAGGCATAGGCACCCAAGCCGAAAAAGGCTGCTTGTCCGAAACAAAGGATTCCGCCAAATCCCCAGATGAAAGCCAAGCTTAGAGCTAGCAATGCCATGACGAGATAAACGGTCAAGGAGAGCAGCGAAAAGAGGTTGATCCACTGCGGTAGCAGAGCAATAACGACAGCTGCCACGGCGCAAGCTGCCAGAGCACCGTAGTCGGTTTTGGAGAGTGCGATCATGATGATCTCCTAAAAAAGCGCCCGGTAATACCTTGTGGCAGTAGACGAATTAATACGATGGCAGCCAATAAAAGCGCCACTTTTCCAAAGATAGGGGTAGCGATAAACGCCACTGTTTGACTAATACTGCCAAGCAGTACCGATGCGGATAGCGTGCCGGCGATGACGGCGGTGCCACCGCTAATAACGGTTATGAAAGCCTCGGCTATATAGCTTGCCCCAAGGGTAGGAATCACGCCGCTTAGCGGTGCCAGTACGGCTCCGCCGAGCCCCGCTAGCGCCGCGCCCAAACCAAAGGTCAGGCTGTAGATTCGCGACGGATTAGCCCCCAGCGACGCGGCCATGTTGGCATTTTGCATGGTAGCTCGAGCGCAAAGACCGAAGTGGGTAAGGCGCATTAGCAGCCACAATCCACCCAGCACCATCGTGGCAAACCCGATTAAAAAGAGATTGTAAGCGCTGATACGGTAATCCCCGATAGCCACGCTCCCCAGTGGTGAGGAGATGCCCACTGTTGTGTTACCGAATAGCATCGTCACTATGCCTACCAGGGCAAGACTCAGTCCCCAAGTGGCTAGCATGGTATCGATCATCCGCCCATAGAGATGGCGAACCACTAGCCGCTCAACGAGAATCCCAAACGCTCCCACCATTAGTGGTGCCAGCACCAGCATGGCGAACCATACAGAAACACCTAGTTGATTGGTGGCCAAAATGGTCACGTAGCCGCCCAGCATCATGAACTCGCCATGGGCCAAGTTGATAATCTTCATCATGCCGAAGACCACCGCCAGCCCCACACTGATCAGCGCTAACGTGGCGATGGCAGTCAGTACTTCAAGTACAAACAGGATGAACCAATCCATAAGCCAGCTCCTTAAATATCGATGGTGTATTGCTGGTTATCATTTGGATTTGTGATCAAATCGCATACCTCAGCAGTGTCAACAGGGGCCTGTTGAGGAAAGCTTTCGACCAGTTCTAGCCGGCCGTCGCGGACCTCCGCGATATGTACATCCAGAATGGCATGGTGGGTAGCTGGATCGATGGATATAGGGCCGCTCGGCATATCGAGCTCTATCCCCGACTCGAGTGCTTCAATGACGTCCAAACGTTCGGTGCTGTTGGCTCGGCGAACCCCCTCCGCCCATAAGTGCATGCCCTGCCAGGCTCCCATCGCAAGCTCGGTGATGTAGGGGTAGTCTTCGCCAAAGCGGGCGTGAAAGCGCTCGACGAACGCTTTATTGATTGGGTTGGGAAGCTCTTGAACGTAGTTCTGGCAAATACGAATACCGTTCGCCTCTTCTGGGCTCAAAACAATGTGCTCATTGCCGCCAGCGAAGGTAGTCGATGCAATAGGGATCTCGCCACTGAGGCCCGCGGCGTGCCACTGGCGATAAAACGACATGTGTGCTCCGCCCACTAATGCCGACCAGACAAAGTCAGGCTGGGCGGTTTGGATACGAGCGATAGCGGCGCCAAAGTTCGTGGTGTCCAGTGGGAAGAACTCAACTTCGAGCGTTTCGCCGTCTTGAGCGGTCACATACTTGCGCACCCAGTCCGAAACGATACGACCGTAATTGTAGTCGGCCGCGAGTATGTAGACGCGCTTTCCCCACTGCTGCATGGCGTGGGGTACCAGTTTTTCCACCGTCTGGCTTGGCGTTACTCCCGGACAAAAGACATTACGATCACAGACGCCCCCTTCGTACTGATTGTTGTAGAAATACAGAGTTTGATAACGGCTAAGCACTGGGCGCACTACTTCGCGCGAGGCTGACGTGATACCTGCATGCACAACCGAAGCGCGGTCGCGCAGTGCTGCCTGCTGTGCGTACTGTGCGTAAAGCTGCATGTTCGACTGGGTATCGTAGGTAGTTAAGTCGAGCGGCCGCCCCAGCAACCCGCCAGACGCATTGATCTCCTCAGTCGCTAAGGTGATCGCGTCCACCACTGGCTTGCCATATATATCAAGCCCTCCGGAAAGGTCGTAAAGCGCAGCAATATTGATCGCCTGAGTATCCGCCAGGGCCGAACGGAACGGTATTTGCGCGGACGAGAGAGCGGCTACTGAGAGCGCGCTATTGCGCAGGAAAGTGCGACGGTTAATGGTCATGGGAATGTCCTCGATTAATGAAAGCGTCCCCCCAAGCACAATGCACACACAGCCGAGCACGCCGAATTCGGCGCGCTCAAAAGCACGGGTTGAATGCCACGATAGGGGAAAATGCAGAGTGGATGGCGGAGCAAGAGGAAGCCGCATCCATGCCGACAACGCTGTCGACCGGTGAAAAACTGGAGGAGCCTCGGAGTCAACAGTTCGCGCCCTTGCGAAGCTGTCAGCCGCTTAATGCGTGTAGAGGCTGTTTAATTATCAAGCACTGCTCAGCTTTAGGCAATTATGCTAAAGGAGCATATTGCATCAACAGAGCGGCCCATTAATGTCATGGAACAATGATGCCAACATTATTTTGTTTTTTTATTAACAATAACTTATGTTTAAAAACTGAGCGTAATTATTATTAACCCCCTTCAGAGGTGCCTTAAATGTGACTCACACCTACCTTTTTGAATCATAATGATGCAAAAAGGTAGGTGTGAGTCAGATAAGGGGCTTTCTCTTTGCCTGCGTAGTCTATCCCGGCATGATTGATCCTGACCATTGGCAGCAGACACCCCAAGAATGTAATACGCAACAATCAGGTACATCATGGCAATGATCGATGACATCAATGAAGAAAAATTCTATACCCGTTACTCAGATACCTACCTGCAAGAAGCGATAGCAATCGCCGTTGGCGTTGGCGTTGCAGCAGCGCCTCGTGAACTGGGAATTGACGCAAGCCATTCTCGTTCAGCTCTCGTGGTAAGGCTTATCACCGACGTAAAGGACGCTCAGGCAACCAGATACTAGCCCTAGACCTGCGGCGAGCTAACGAGATGCCGGTCAACCGTAAGACAGTGGCTGTCAATTTACAGCGGCGTGACTGAGACCGACACCTCAATTTATTTAATGCTTGCAAAGAGATATCTCAAGCTCGTTAAGCGACTGCAATTGAAAAATATTTAGCACCAGCCAATGACGCTAAATCTCCAGGCGCCAGCTCGATTTCAAGCCCGCGCCTTCCAGCGCTGACATAAATCGTGGCGAACGCGTCGGCAGAGCAGTCGATAAAGGTAGCCAGACGCTTTTTCTGCCCCAGCGGGCTGACACCCCCCAGCACATAACCCGTTGTGCGTTCCACTTCATTGGGTTGCGCCATGGCGGCTTTTTTGGCCCCGGCGGCTTTGGCAACCTGCTTCAGGTTCAGTTGCCCTGTGACGGGCACAATCCCCACCGCCAGCTGCTTGCTGTCCAATTTCACGACCAGCGTTTTAAATACCTGCTCAGCCGCAATGCCGAGCTTCTCCGCTGCTTCCATACCGTAGGATTCGGCCGTCGGCTCGTGAGTGTATTCGTGAACTTGAAAGGCAATGCCTGCGCGTTTTGCGCTATTAATCGCGGGTGTCATGGAAACCTCATCGCCAACACAGTGTTCTTCGTTTAAGTCGTCGGATTGATACGCGGCAACGGGCGAGTTTGCGCTCCAAGCGCCGTCATAGACGATAGCATAATAGATGCCAGCCTCAGAGCGCTCGCTTCGCGTTGACATCGTTCGTTGAAAGAGATTTATTGGCAAAAAACACCAATGCCTTCCAAGCTATTAAAAAGCGCTAAATAAGGAGGTACCAGGACACGCCATCTTAACGACACAGGCAAGTGTCATTAGGACGTAAGACGCACCTGCCAGTGTCGACGTTGCCGTCAACCACGGAGTGAATGCCACGATGGTACGACTCGATAAGAAAGCAACCAGGCTTTACGTGTTGGACACCAATGTCCTGATTCATGACCCCGCCGCGCTCTACCACTTTGACGAGCACGATGTCGTTATCCCCATGACCGTCCTGGAGGAGTTGGACAAGCACAAAAACGGTATCCGCGAAATCGCCCGTACAGCACGCCAGATCAGCCGTACGCTTTCAGACCTCACCAGCCAGGTCACCTTCGACGAAATTCAAAGCGGCATCCCGATTCCACGTATCACCGGGGAGTCCGGCAAGCTGCATTTTCTTTGCTACCGCGACCTCAAACCCTTTGACTCCCTGGACGACAGCCCCGATAACCGTATCCTCGCCGAAACCTGTCGGCTGCGCGAAGAACGCCCCGATGCCTCGGTGATCCTGATCACCAAAGATATCAACCTGCGCGTCAAGGCAGCAGCGTTGAAAGTGCCCGTCGAGGATTACCTGAATGATCGTGCGTTCGACGACAGCGACGCGATGATCGAAGGCGCCCAGGTATACACCTCTGCAGGCCCGCACGGCGCCTCGCTTTGGGAAGCGCTTAACGTGGAGGTGACCGTCGAACGCATCGACCATCACACCTTCTACCAACTAAGTGGCGACATGCCGCGTCACTGGCACGTGGGTATGCTGGTGTCGGATAGCGAAAACGGTGCTGAGTTCGAGGCGATCATCCGCGAGCTGGGGCCTACCTCGGCACGGCTGCAACTGCTCACCAACTACCGTCACCATGCGGGCGTTTGGGGAGTTCACGCCCACGACAGTCGGCAAAACTTCACCCTCAACCTGCTGATGGATCCGGAGATCGACCTGGTCACCATCGCCGGTAACGCGGGTACCGGCAAAACCTACATGACACTAGCCGCCGCCTTCCAGCAGACCCTGGATCAAAAGCAGTTCGAACGCATTGTGTTTACCCGCGCGCCGATTCCCATGGGCGAGGATATCGGCTTTCTACCCGGCACCGAGGAGGAGAAAATGTCGCCGTGGATGGGCGCCTTCCACGACAACATGGATAACCTGTTACGTAACGATGAAGGCGAGTCCACCTGGGACAACGGCGCCACACGGCAGCTGATCGGCTCTCGGGTACAAATACGCGCGCCCAGCTTCATGCGCGGGCGTACCCTCAACGACACCTTTCTGATCATCGACGAGGCGCAGAACTTCACGCCCAAGCAGCTAAAATCGCTGGTCACCCGGGCCGGGCGCAATACCAAAATAGTCTGCTTGGGCAATGTAGGACAGATCGACACCCCTTACCTGACCGCCAATACCTGCGGCATGGCCGCCGTGGTAGAGCGATTCCGCGACTGGCCCCATGCCGGGCATATCACGCTGAAAAGCGTCGAGCGTTCCCGCCTGGCCCTGGCCGCCGAAGAACTCCTGTAACGCTTTAAAACCAAGCCCGCCTCCTGCCCTAAGGCAGGAGGCGGAGCGCATCAGATTAGTCGTGGCGGTTATTATCCCCCGGCATCTTGGTGTCGTCCTTTTCGTGCCACGGATGCTGACGCCCCAGGGTGTCGGCGGCGTAGGCCTCGCGCTGTCCCAGCGGGCGTTCCTGACCAATGGTCGTGTCCTGGCGGGTCTGACGCTCCAGCTCGCAGTTGATTTCGGCACCCAGCAATACCACAAACGCCGAGAGTAAAAACCACAGCATCAGTACCACTACAGCCCCCAGGGAGCCGTATAGCTCGCTGAAGTTGGAAAAGTAGCGCACGTAAAGCGACAGTCCGCCCGACCCCAACAGCCAAAGCAGCGTTGCCACCATGGTGCCGACACTCAGCCACTCCCATTTTGCGGCACGCCGGTAGGGCGCAAAGCGATAAAGCAGCGCGATGACAGCACTCATCATCACCAGCAAGGCTGGCCAGCGCATAAAATCAATAATCCGGTCCAGAGGGGTAACAACCGCCAATGCATCGACCAGCATCGGCACCAGGCCTATGAATCCCAGCGTCAGAAGCGTCATGCCAATCATGCCGAGCGTCATGGTGGTAACCAGCAAAGCCAAACGCCAAACGCTGCGTTGCTCCTGTTCGCCATACACCACGTTCAGCCCCACGATCAGGCCACTGACCCCCTTGGAGGCGATATACATGGCAATCAACAGGCTCACCAGCGCCGCCATTTCATTACTCGACCCAACGCTATCCACCACCTCCTGAGCCTGGTTGTCGATCAGTTGTGCCGCCTCGGGGGGCATCAAACGGATGAGGTTGTAGAGTTGCTGGCTTGCTTCATTCGGATCGGAAAACAGCCCCCATAGAGAGATAACCGCCGCAATGGTCGGAAACAACGCAAGCAGCGCGTAGAAGGCAACACCCGCTGCCAGCAGCATGATGCGGTCACGACGTGCCGAGCGCAAAACACGCCAGACGATGTCGTGCCAGCCTGGCTTGGGAATTTCGTTGGGGAGTTCGGCTTGGCGGCCACGCGAGGGTCGAAACATGCGCCTACTCCTGAAATAACGCTTACCAGCACAGCGTCAATGTTTTAATTAGCTGCTCAGGCGCTGTAAAAGCCAGCGCCCAATATCGCTTACCTGCTGAGGGCAAAGCGAGTGGGCCATGGAGTACTGCCGGTAATTGACGGCATAGCCCAGACTCGTTAAGCGGTCAGCGCCGCTTTTGCCCAAGCTTTCCGGCACGATGGGGTCAAAGCTGCCATGCTGAACCTCAATGGGAATCTGTCGATTGGCTTCGGCCAGATCAATGCTGTCGGCGGTGGCGAAGTAGGTCGACATTGCCAAGAGTCCGCCAAGCGGCTCGGGAAACGAAAGCGCGGCATGATAAGCAACGGCGCCGCCCTGGGAAAATCCCGCCACAATAATCCGCTGGCTATCGATACCCTGATCAATCTGCTCATGAATCAGCGTTTGAATACGCTTGGCCGAAACCTTTAGCTGCGCTTCATCGACCCGGCGGCCCAGGTCCATCGCCAGGATATCGTACCAGGCAGGCATCACCATCCCGCCGTTGATGGTCACCGGCAAACGCGGGGCGTGAGGCATGATAAAACGTACATTGGCGCTGGCCGGCAAACCCAGCGCGGGAACTAAAGGTTCAAAATCATGCCCGTCGGCACCTAAACCATGCAATATGAACACACACGCATCGGCGGGTTTACCGCTTTTCGGCTCGATAATGAGTTCGCCAGGCGCTGTCATGATGATTCATCCCTTGCTTAAAAAAACCTCACCCTAGCGCAAAGCAACGTCTAGGGCGAGTAATGTGGCGATTTTTCATACACATACAAAAAACCCCGCATAAGCGGGGTTTTTCAGCACATCAGCTATCGGCTGATGGCACACATCATCGTTCTGAATTACAGAACTTTGATGTTGGAAGCCTGAAGGCCTTTTTTACCCTGGGTGACGTCGAAGGAAACCTTCTGACCGTCTTGCAGAGTTTTGAAGCCGTCAGCCTGAATTTCGGAGAAATGCGCGAACAGGTCGTCGCCGTTGTCGTCCGGAGAAATGAAGCCGAAGCCTTTAGTGTCGTTAAACCACTTAACGGTACCAGTTGCCATGATCGAAATCCTCGATAAAGCGTATTTAAAGCCGGGTAATACCCGAGTTGCAGTGGGTAGAACAAGAAACTTTCACCAGACTCAACGCTTGCGGCGCTTCGATACTGCTGACAACGTTCGACTTGCTAACCTACTGCTCAGAAGAATGCGCCTTGTTTCAGCACACGTCAATACTATCGCGTAAAAAAGTGTCAGTACGATGACCGCGCCGAAAGTATCCACCCTGCGGCTTTTTCAGCGATCATCAGCGTCGGTGAATTGGTGTTGCCGCTGGTGATCGTCGGCATCACGCTGGCATCCGCCACCCGAAGGCCAGTGACACCCCGAACCCGCAGTCGGCTATCGACCACGGCCATGGGATCGTCGTCTCGCCCCATCCGCGCGGTGCCCACCGGATGAAAAATCGTCGTGCCAATATCACCTGCCAGGCGCGCCAGCTCGTCGTCGCTCTGGTACTCAAGGCCCGGTTTTACTTCCTCAGGCTGATACTTCGCAAAGGCCGGCTGCTCGGCAATTCTACGCGTGACCCGCAAGGAATCAGCCGCCACCTGGCGATCCTCCGGCGTACTCAGGTAATTCGGCGCTATCGCCGGTGCCTGGCGCGGGTCGCGGCTTTTAATCCTGACCGTCCCGCGGCTGCTGGGATTCAGGTTACACACGCTCGCCGTAATCGCGGCATAGGGGTGCAGCGGCTGACCAAACGCTTCCAGGCTTAACGGCTGAACGTGATACTGGATATTGGCGTCGTCATACTCCTCAGAGCTGCGCGTAAATATGCACAGCTGTGACGGCGCCATGCTCATGGGACCAGTACGTTTAAGGGCATATTCCAAGCCAATTTTAGCCTTGCCTATCAGTGAATTGGCTATCGTGTTGAGCGTTTTACCCCCCTGAACCTTATACACCGAGCGGATTTGCAGGTGATCCTGCAGGTTTTCGCCCACACCGGGCAAGGCGCTCACTGCCTCGATATCGTGCTCGGCCAGCAGGTCAGCGGGACCAATGCCGGAAAGCTGCAACAACTGAGGCGAACCAATCGACCCGGCAGACAGGATCACTTCCCGGTTGGCGCCCACACGCAGCGTTTCACCGTTGCGCACCACCTCGGCACCCACACAGCGGGGTGTTGTGCCATCGTTAGCAAATAGGAGTTGGTTGACATGGGTTGAGTGCCAGATGGTCAGGTTATGACGCTGTCGCACCGGCTTCAAAAACGCTTTTGATGTATTCCAACGCCAACCGGCACGCTGATTGACCTCAAAGTAGTCCACCCCTTCGTTGTCGCCGCGATTAAAGTCGCGTGTCCGGGGAATACCTGACTGTGCCGCTGCTTCAGCAAAATCATCCAGCACTTGCCAGCTTAACCGCTGCTTTTCCACCCGCCATTCACCGCCGTGGCCATGGAAGTCGCGGTGCTCGGGATCAGCATCGCCACCTTCGTCCAGACGATGATGGTGTTCGTGCTTGATAAAATCAGGCAGGCAGTTTTCCCAGAGCCAGGCATCGTCGCCGGTCACCTCGGCCCAGTGGTTATAATCCCGCGCCTGGCCTCGGATATACAGCATGCCGTTGATGCTCGAACAGCCGCCCAGGGTCTTGCCCCGCGGGTAAATCAACGAGCGACCGTTGAGCCCTTTATCCGGCTCGGTGCGGAACATCCAGTCAGTGCGCGGGTTATTGATGCAATACAGATAGCCCACCGGAATATGAATCCAGTGATAATTATCGCGCCCACCCGCCTCGATCAGCAGTACCCGATGATCGGGGTTAGCGCTCAATCGATTGGCCAGCAGGCACCCCGCGGTGCCTGCCCCCACGACAATAAAGTCAAAGGTATTGTTTGTTGTATCGGTCATGAGTTGGCTCCCGCAACGCGTCGGCGTTTACTTGGCGGTGGGCA
The DNA here is from genome assembly GCF_031451615.1 of Vreelandella janggokensis. Lineage (NCBI taxonomy): Bacteria > Pseudomonadati > Pseudomonadota > Gammaproteobacteria > Oceanospirillales > Halomonadaceae > Vreelandella > Vreelandella janggokensis. The sequence continues at coordinate 230,389 of NZ_JARWAJ010000003.1, forward strand.
TGACAAAGTCTGCGCCACCATCAATCGAGTCGGACCAGCGCTGCATGATCGACTTCTGCTTGGTGTAGAAACGCACGCCTTCTTCACCGTAGGCATGGGTGTCGCCAAACAGCGAACGCTTCCAGCCGCCGAAGCCATGCCAGGCCATGGGCACTGGGATGGGCACGTTGATACCCACCATGCCCACTTGAATGCGACGACCAAACTCCCGTGCCACGCTGCCGCTTTCAGTGAAACAGCTGACGCCGTTGCCAAACTCATGGTCGTTGATCAATTGAATCGCCGTGGCCGCATCGGGAACCCGCACGCAGACCAGTACCGGGCCAAAAATCTCTTCTTTGTAGATCGTCATGTCCGGGGTGACGTGGTCAAACAGCGTACCGCCCATCCAGAAACCATCTGCGCAGCCGTCGCCGGTCTGTGAAGCGTCAAACTCGCGCCCGTCAACCAGCAGTTCGGCCCCCTCGGCTACGCCTTTGTCGATGTAACCGGTAATGCGCTGGTGCGCTTCGCGGGTCACAATCGGGCCCATTTCAGCGTCCAGTTGCATACCGTTTTTCACTTTGAGGGACTTGGCGCGCTCCGCAAGCGCTGGCACGATCTTATCGGCCACATCACCCACCAACACGGCCACACTGATTGCCATGCAGCGCTCGCCCGCTGAGCCATAGGCGGCGCCGACCAGAGCATCAACGGCCTTATCCAGATGTGCATCGGGCATCACCACCATATGGTTTTTCGCCCCGCCGAGCGCCTGGACGCGTTTCCCGTGGCGGGCACCGCGCTCGTAAATGAGGTTGGCGATGGGCGTGGAGCCGACAAACGACAGTGCCTTGACGTCAGGGTGATCCAGCAGCCGCTCAACCGCGTCTTTACCGCCCTGCAGCACGTTGAACACACCATCGGGCAAACCGGCTTGCTTGAGCAGGTCGGCAATCATCAATGAGGCGCTGGGGTCCAGCGGGCTCGGCTTGAGGATAAACGTATTACCCGTCGCAATGGCCACAGGAAACATCCACATGGGCACCATGACGGGGAAGTTGAACGGCGTAATCCCCGCCACTACACCTAGCGGCTGGCGTACCGTCCAGTTATCGATGCCGGTGCTCACCTGCTCGGTATAGTCGCCCTTCATCAACTGGGGAATACCGCAGGCGAACTCCACAATATCGATACCCCGCGCCACTTCACCCTGGGCATCGGTAAACACCTTGCCGTGCTCTTTGGTGATCGCCTCGGCCAAGGCATCTTTATTGGCGTTGAGCAACTCCAGAAACCTGAACATCACCCGCGCGCGGCGAATGGCCGGCGTATCGGCCCAGGCAGGAAACGCAGCCTGGGCGGCGTCCACGGCGGCATTCACATCGTGCTCACCGGCTAACGACACGCGCCCGCTAACCTGGCCCGTCGCGGGATTAAACACGTCCTGGGCATCGCCAGTGCCCTGGCTTACCTGGCCATTAATAAAATGCTGGATAGCGGTGGTCGTTGTGGTGGTCATGGAAGCAACCTTTATAAGTATCGTGATAGTTAAAATAGCGGTAACACCAGATTAACCGCCTAACGGGGGCAATCAATTGAGTAATTTTTAACCACGATATAAGCTTGATTAATAACAATGCGCATCAAGAAGGTCGCCCATGCAGGAATACGCCACACTACGGGCGTTCGTGGCGGTTGCCCGCGCTGGCAGCGTGTCACGCGCCGCCGAGCAACTGCACCTCACCCAGCCCGCCGTAAGCCTAAAGTTGAAGCAGCTTCAGGCCAGCCTGGGGCTCGCTCTCTTCAACCGACGTCCTCAAGGCCTGAGCCTGACCGCCGACGGCCTTGCTCTCCTGCCGGCCGCCGAAAAGGCATTGGCCAGCGCCAGCGCTTTTGAACAAACCGCCAGCGCCCTGCACAGCACGCTGCGCGGCAAACTGACCATCGGCACCATCGTCGACCCCGAGTTTATTCGTCTGGGAGCTTTTTTAAGCCGCCTGATGCTCAGGGCGCCACAGCTGGAAACCGAGCTGCACCACGGCATGAGTGGCCGCGTACTGACGCGCATTGAAAAGGGTGAGCTGGACGTGGGCTTTTACCTGGCGCCCCCGGGTGAAGGTACCGGCCACTCGGCGCTGGCCTGGCGAGAGCTGACCCAGTTTGACTATCACGTGATTGCCCCTGCCGGCTGGGAGGCGCGGCTGGCAGACACCCGCTGGACGTCTCTGGCCCGTCTACCGTGGATCGTCACGCCCCCCGACTCCGTCCACCACCGGCTCCTTCACCATCGCCTGGCCGACGGCGGCATCACGCCAAACCGTGTCGCCCAGGTCGACCAGGAAGCCTGCATGCTCGATCTAGTGCGCGCCGGCGTGGGCCTTAGCCTGGCACGGGATGCCCTGGCCATGGCGGAACGTCAGGAGAGCGGCCTGGCCGTGGCGGAGCATGTTCGCCTGCCCTGTTCACTGGGCCTGATTTGGCGACACGATCGTTCCGTCGAGCCACCCATCGCCGCCGCGCTAAAAACCCTGGACGACGTATGGCCCCCACGCCACGGCCGGGTTTAACGAGGGGATAGCGTTCGCTTATAAGGAAAGTGAACTACCCGGCGACTTAACAACTCAGAACTGACGACAGCATGGTTCACCTACCGGGAGTCAACCTCATGATGCAACACCTACCGCTTCGCCCGTTAGCTCTGGGTATCGCTACGGCCGCCATTGGCATCACCAGTACATCGCTGCAGGCTGAAACGCCCGCGGAAGCGGTATTTGCCGGGGGTTGCTTTTGGTGCATGGAACCCCCTTACGACCGCCAGCCCGGCGTGACGGCGACCATTTCCGGCTATGCCGGCGGCGAGCTGGAAAACCCCACTTACGATGACGTCAGCAGTGGCAACACCGACCACATTGAAGTGGTCAAGGTCGAATACGACGCGGACCAGATCAGCTACGAGCAGTTGCTGGAAATTTACTGGCGCAACATCGACCCCTTCGCGGTCGGCCGCCAGTTCTGCGATGTCGGCGACCAGTACCGTTCGGCGATCTTTTATCAGAATGACGAACAGCGCGAACTGGCCGAAGCTTCCAAGGAAGAGATGGAAGAACGCTTCGAAGAGAGCGTAACCACGGAGATACTGCCGGGGGACGCTTTTTGGGCGGCCGAGGAATACCACCAGAACTACTACGAGAAGAACCCGGTCCGCTACAAGTTCTACCGCTTCAGCTGCGGACGCGACGACCGCCTGGAAGAAGTCTGGGGCGACGAGGCCGGCGGGCCCACCTTTGACTGACCGAGACGTTTATCTCCCCATAGTGAGAGGCTATTAGGCAACACCCTCTATCTTCTACTATATTACCAAGACATTCATAATAGACCAGTCGGTCAACGACTAGCGACGCGCCAGGACGCGGTTCTAAGAGCAGCGTTGATTCCACCATGTTGATCTATAGATAGGAGATCTTATGAGCAACAGCATCACCACCGTCAATCCCACCACTGGCGAAACACTCCAGACCTATGCGCTGATGGATGAAAGCCAGGCGATGCAGATCGTGGAGGCCAGCCATCAGGCATTTCTCGACTGGCGGCTCAAGCCTCTCGAACACCGTGCCAAGGTGGTCAAGGCCATTGGCGAGGCGCTCAAGGCGCACAAAGAAGAACTTGCCGACTTCATGGTCAAGGAAATGGGCAAGCTGCCCTCGCAGGCCTATCAGGAAGTCGACCTGTGTGTGGGCATCTGCGATTACACTGCCGAGCGCGGCCCGGAATCCCTTGCCGATGAAACGCGCAACCCGAGCAACGGTGAACGCGGCATCGTGACCTATTCGCCGATGGGCGTCATCTACGGCATTCAGCCGTGGAACTTCCCCGCTTATCAAGTCGTGCGTTATTCCATCGCCAACATCATGGCGGGTAACGCAGTGCTGCTGAAGCATGCCGAATGCGTCACCGGTAGCGGCCTGCTGCTGGAAAAAATCTACCGCGAGGCGGGCCTGCCGGAAAACGTTTTCCGTACGCTGGTGATTTCCCACGACGTCTCCGACCAGGTCATCGCCCATAAGGCGGTGCGCGGCGTCACGCTGACCGGCAGCGACGGTGCAGGCCGCAAGGTCGCCGCCAAGGCCGCCGAGCACCTGAAAAAGACCGTGCTCGAACTGGGCTCCAACGACGCCTATCTGGTACTCGACGACGCCGACCTGGACGTCGCCGTGGACACCTGTGTGATGGGTCGTGTCTACAACACCGGGCAAACCTGCGTGGCCGCCAAACGCTTTGTGGTGACCGAGGCCAACTACGAGGCCTTCAAGGAGCGTTTCGTCGAGCGGATGAACGCCCTGCAGGTGGGCGAACCCACGCAAGACGGCACCGATGTCGGCCCCATGGCGCGCGTCGATTTACGCGACGACCTCCATGAGCAGGTGGAAGAAAGCGTACGCCAGGGCGCGACGATCCTATGCGGCGGCCAGAAGCCCGACGGCCAAGGCGCCTTCTATCCGGTCACCGTGCTGGATAACGTCACCCCCGGCCAGCCCGCCTACGATGACGAGCTGTTTGGCCCGGTGGCGGCCTTGATTCGCGCCAAGGATGACGACGATGCCATGCGCATTGCCAATGACAGCCGTTATGGCCTCGGCGGTGGGATCATTTCCAAGGATGTGAAGCGTGCCACCGAGCTTGCCAGCCAGAACTTCGATACCGGCATGGTATTTATCAACGGCTTTGGCGTGGCCACCCCGGAAATGCCGTTTGGCGGCGTAAAAGACTCCGGTTACGGCCGAGAGCATGGCGGCTTCGGTATGCACGAATTCGTCAACGCCAAGTCGGTCATCGTCGTCAAGGAATAGGCTTCGATAAGTACAACTTGATGCAATGACGAAAAGCGCCGCAGGTTTAGCCTGCGGCGCTTTTTAGTTAAGGCGCATTGTCAGGTACTTTTTAGCGTTCGGCGTTGCCAGAACTTCAACAGTAGCGCCAGCACGACCCAGGTCACAAGGGCTGCAATCACGTCGTCCAGCACAATACCCAAGCCGCCATGAACATATTCGGCCAGGTGAATCGGCGGCGGCTTCAAGCCATCGAAAAAACGGTAGACCGCAAACGCCAGCAGCATGACCAGCGGCTGGCGCGCGGCCGTTAACCCGATGACGGCCAATGGAAAGGCGACATATTCATCGGCAACGATACTGCCGTGATCCAGACCCGCGTAATGCCAGGCAGCGACGTGACATACCGGCACTGCCACTACCAATAGCACCGCGATCACCGCTACCTGATAGCCAACGGGCCGGCCCAGCAACCACCACGCCAACGGTATGCCAATCAGCGAACCGAAGGTACCCGGGGCCACCGGCGCCAACCCCAGACCAAAACCGGTGGCGACCCAGAAATTGAGCGTATCAAGCATCAGCCGGCCTGTTGGGCTTGTTGTTCAAGCTCGCGGGCCATGTCAGGCGATAACTCAAGGGCGCTTGCCAACTGATCGAGCCAGGCGCGCTCCATGGGGTTTTGCTCGTCGGTCACGGCCACGCTGATCAGGTACATTTCCCGCGCTGCCTGGGGTGAATCCGCTTCACGGGCCAGTGCCTGGGCGTCCAGCGGTGCCTTTAGCTGCCGCTCGACCCAGTTATGCATTTCCTGATCGGCGCCCAGTTCATCAATCTGCTCGGTGATCAGCGCCTGCTCCTGCTCGTCGATATGACCATCAGCCCGGGCGGCCATGATCATCGCTTGCAGCAACTCCAGGCTGCGGCGCTCCTGATACTCGCCGTCCAGCACCTCGACGCGCTCCCCTTCGGCGCTGCCCTGCGACTCGCCGGACGCGTTTTTGCCGGCCTGGGAGCTTTGCCAGGCCTTCCAGGCCAGTACCCCGACACCCGCAATGGCACCGTACTTGAGGGCCTTGCCGCCCAGCTTACGGCCGCGCTTGGAGCCGACCAGCATGCCCATGGCGCCCCCACCCAGCAGGCTTTTCATATCGAACCCGCTCGATGAACCGCCGCTTGACTTGCCGCCCTGGTCACTCCCGCCGAGCTGTTTAGAGAGGCCACTCAGCATGCCTTTGACATCGACGCCACCACTGCTGCCGCCCTTCTGGCTACCGCCTGCCTGTTGCATCAGTTGCTGTAAAATCTTGCTTGCGTTCATCCTTGTACTCCTAAGTAGAGAGTCTTTTCAGGACTCGCTGACGACCAACCCACGTTATAGAACATGCTGCATGAACGCAGCATGAACCATGCCTGCAAAACCTAATGCCCCCTGGCATTAACGCAGTGCACCCTTTATGTCCACCGAGCTTCCTTGACGACTCGACCGCACGTCAACACGGACCGGGATTTGCTCCTTGAGTTCGCTGACGTGGGAAATAATCCCGATCATGCGACCGCCCATTTGCAGTTCACTAAGCATGGCAATCGCCTGGTCCAGCGCATCCTGGTCGAGGCTGCCAAAGCCTTCATCGATAAATAGCGTATCCAGCTGAATGCCGCCAGCGTAGGCCTGCACCACATCGGAAAGCCCCAGTGCCAGAGAGAGCGCGGCCATAAAGGATTCACCGCCCGATAACGTCGCCACCGGACGGTTCTTGCCGGTGTAGGTATCGGCCACGTCAAGCTCCAGCCCCGAGGCGCGATTGCCTTTGGATGGGTCTTCCCGGCGCACCAACTGATAGCGACCGCGGCTCATGTGCACCAGGCGTTCGGAGGCTTGAATCAGCACGTCGTCCAGCAGGACGCCGAGCACAAACCGCTGCAGGCTGATGCGGTGCCCCGTGCGGCCGTTGGCGACCTCGCTCAATGTACCCCATACCCGATACTGGGCTTCAAGGGATGCCTGGGCGGCATGGGCGGCGTCAAGCTTTTCTCGCGTGGCATCCAAGTGCTCAATCCGAGTGGCCAGCTGCTGATAGTTTTTTTCAAAGACCTGCTCCTGGGCCTTTGCCTCAGCGACCTGTTCTGCCAGGGCGATTAGATCCGGCAATGCCTGCCCCTCAAGGCGAGTGTGAATTGCCTCCAACTGCCCTTCCAGCTTGGCCTGTTCGCGCTGAAAGTGGGCCACCGCCTCATTGAGCCGTCGCGCCTCGTCATCGGTTAACCGCGCCTGGTTGAACGCTTCTTCGTCGTCGAAGACACTCTCAGCCAGGGCGTTTTGCCACGCCTGCTGCGCCTCATCAAGGGCACTACTGGCGCGGGCTTGGCGCTTTTTAGCGTCGTCCAGCGTTGTCTCGGCGCGAGCCAGCGCCGTCTGGGCCTGCTGGGCTTTTTCCTGAGCGGTTTGCCAGGCGGTTTCGGCGGCTTGCATATCGGCCTTGAGCTTGGCCTGCGCGGCTTCCAGCGCCTCCAGCGAGGACTGCTCACCCAGTTCGTCGCGTAGTCGCTGACAATGCGAGGCCTTGTCGGCGAGTTGCTGGCTTAGCTGCGCATGGTGCTGCTCGGCTTTCGAGAGCGCCTGACGGGCTTTATCGAACGCTGTACGGGCCTGTTTGACCTCGGCCTGGGTCACCGGCGCCTGTTCGGCGCTCGCCGGGGCCGGGTGGTCGAGACTGCCACAGACCGGGCAAGGCATTCGGGTTTCCAGGCGCGCCGCCAGAAGCGCCGCCTGCCCCTGATGCCAGCGCATTTCCTGCGCGGTGGCATGCTGCTCTGCGGCTTCAACGCCTGGCCGCAGTCGCGTGACCTCGGCCGCCGCGCTTTCAACCTCCTGGGCAAGCTGCTCACGCTGGCTCTCAAGCGCAGCCAGTTCCTGGCATTGCTCAACGGCACGGTGCAAGCGAAACGCCTGCTCGCGCATCGCAGGTAGCTGCTCAAACGGCGGCTTGGCATCCGCCAGCGCTCGCTGGGCATCGGCCTGCGCGACTCGCTGGTCGGCCACAGTGCGTTCTGCCTGGGCGAGCTCATCACGGGTCGACCGGGTCGTTTGCTGGGCGGCTTGCAGGCGCTGGTAAACCGTTGCCAACGCCTGTGTCTGGGCATGAGCGGCCAGCCTTGCCTGGGCGTCGTCGATGTCGTCTTTCTGATCTAGCAGTTCTTTCCTGGCCGCCTTGAGCCTGGCCTGTTGATCAAACTGGGCCTGTAACTCCCTGCCCTGGCGCTCGGCGTTTTCAGCGGCCTCACGGCGCGCCCTGACCTCGGCAAGGTCGTGCTGGGCGGCCTGGCGCCGGGGCTCCAGAGAACGGCGTTCCTCGTCGAGCGCGGCATCGTTTTCCACATCGCTGGCCTGCAGGATACCCTGCACCCGCTGGCGGTGGTTATTGACGTCGCGCTCGATCTGGTTGGCCTGGGTCCGCAGATGCTCTTCGATGCGTTGAAAAATCTGTGTTTGAAACAGCTGAGAAAAGATTTTTTCGCGGTCTTTCGAGTCCGCCAGCAACATCTCGCGAAACTTGCCCTGGGGCAACACCATCACCTGGCGGAACTGGCTGGCGTCGAGCCCTATCAGGCCCTGGACCTGAGTCGTGGCGTCGTTGACGCTTTTGGCGACCAGGCAGTCGCCCTGCTCGCCTTCAGCCGTCAGTTGCCAAAGCTGGGCTTCCGCGTTTTGCGTGGTGGTTCCTTCGCCACGCGCCTTGGGGCGCTCCTGCTGGGGTACGCGGCGTATCCGGTAGGCGTTGCCGCGCAGGCGAAAGTCCAGCGTCACTTCGGTAAGCGCATCCGCCGCGGCCTGGTCGCAGCGCATCTGGCTGGCGTCACGTTCGGCACCGGTAGTCTGGCCATAAAGCGCAAAGCACAGGGCGTCCAGAATCGAGCTTTTGCCCGCACCAGTGGGGCCGTTGATCAGAAACAGCGGGCTTTGCCCCAGCGCGGTGAAGTCGAGGTTTTCACGACCGGCGAAGGGGCCAAAGGCCTGCATGGTCAAGCTTAGCGGCGTCATCGGTTCTCCTCGTCACGGTTGAGCTGGCTGATCAGCTCGTTCATGGCCTCGGCCTGCTCGTCGGTCATCGCCTCGCCGCTGGTCTGGGCGAAGAAATCACTGAACATGTCCAGCGCGCTGAACCGCAGCCGCTCGCGATCCAGCTGTTGGCGGCCGCGGGATTCCAGCATGCCCGGCTTTTCCAGGTGCATGACGTTGGGGTAGACCTCCCGCAGCTTGCCCATGGGGTCGAGGATGGCATGGCGGTCGGTCAGGCGAACCAGTAGGTAGTCGTCTGCATGAGGGTCGCCAAGCCCCTGGGCAATAAGCGAATCCAGCTCGCCTTCCAGGACGCGCACGTCCAGGCGCGGCGTCAAAGGGCGGTGCTCGATGTGGCAGACACCCTGTTCGTCGATATCCACCAGGGTAACGCCCTTGCGCTGGCTTGCTTCGGAAAAGCTGTACTTGAGCAGGGAGCCACTGTAGCGGATGTGCTCTCCGCCACGGTATTGGGGGCCGTGCAAATGCCCCAACGCCACGTAGTCGAACGATTGCATGGGCTCCCAGGCGACGCTCTCGGCACCGCCGAGCGTCAACGGACGCTCGGAGTCGGATGCGCTGCCACCATCCACAAAGCAGTGGCTCATCAGCACCGTCGGGCGTGTTGGGTGGCGCTGGGCGTTGATACGCTCGACCAGGTAGCGATGGGCGCCGTCGAAGTCGCGCACGTCTACCTCTAACTGGCTGCGCACATATTCCGGGTCGGCGTAGGGAATGCCGAAGATGTCCACCTCCACGCCTTTGGCAGACAGCGTTACCGGCCGCTCGATGTCCGTCAGATCAGACAGAATGTGCAGCCCCGCCTGGCGTAAATGGCTTGCGCCAAAGCCCAGCCGCTGGGCGCTGTCGTGGTTGCCGGAAATCATCACCACCGGCAGGTTGCGTTCGCTGCACAGTGCCTTCAGAACGTCGTCCAGCAGGGCGACCGCCAAAGCAGGCGGCACCGAGCGGTCGTAGATATCCCCGGCGATCAACACCGCATCGACGGCCTCCCGGTCGATGATATCGACCAGTTGATCGAGTACGTAACGCTGGTCATCCAGCAGCGAAAGGTTGTGAAACAGCCGACCCAGGTGCCAGTCGGCGGTGTGCAGTAGGCGCATGGCAAACTCAGCAACAAGAAGAATGACGGCATCATACTAGCAAAACGCCCCGCTGTTGGCGGGGCGTTAAAGGACAAGCTCAACCGTCAGTGAATCAGCGGCGGAAAGCGTCGGGGTAGCTGGTCAAATCAACGCCCCACATCATCGGCAGCAGGATATAGACCGCCGCGACGATCAACACCAGCGCCAGGATATTGAGCCCGAAGCCGTTGCGCACCATCTCGGCGATCTTGATTTTGCCCGTGGCGAAAATGATCGCGTTGGGCGGCGTACCCACCGGCAGCATGAAGGCGCAGTTGGCGGCCATGGCCGCGGGCACCATCAGCACGAAGGGATGCACGTTTAGCGCCAGCGCCAACGACGCCAGCACCGGCAAAATCATCGTCGCCGTGGCGGTATTCGAGGTGATCTCGGTCAGGAACAGTACCATGGCGCTGGCCATCAGAATCACCAGCAGGAAGTTGACGCCTTCCAGCACGCTCATCTGCTCGCCGATCCACTCGGCCAGTCCCGAGGCGCTGAAGCCCGCCGCAATCGCCAGACCGCCACCGAACAGCAGCAGAATGCCCCAGGGCACATCCTTGGCCACCTCCCAGTCCAGCAAGCAGCCGCCGCGACGTTTGGAGGGAATCAAAAACAGCGCAATGGCCGCCACCATGGCAATCATGGTGTCGTTGATGCCGGGAATATTGAGCAACTGTCCTTCCCATAAAAACGAGCGCGTGATCCACATAAAGGCGGCGAACAGGAACACGGCCAGCACGGCTTTTTCTTCAAAGCGCGTGGCGCCCAGGGCCTGCTTCTCCTTGTCGATCACCGCCTTGCCCCCAGGCAAATCGGCAAACCTGACGCGATAAACTACCTTGGTCAGCAACAGCCAGGCCGCAAAGAGCAGAATCACCACCACGGGAAAGGCGAAGAACATCCATTCGGCAAAGGAAATCTGAACCCCAAACAGCTCCGATACGGTGGCTGCCAGGATGATATTGGGCGGCGTGCCAATCAAGGTGCCCAGGCCACCAATGGTGCCGCCGTAGCCGATACCAAATATCAGTGCCTTGCTGAATTTATCGATATCGTCGCTGTGGTCGCCATCTGTTTTGCTCAGCTCCTGGGTAACCTGGTACACAATCGCCGTGCCAATCGGCAGCATCATCATCACCGAGGCGGTGTTGGACACCCACATCGACAAAAAGCCGGTGGCCGCCATGAAGCCAAGCACGATGCGATTGATACTGGTTCCCAGCAGGCCAATGATCACCAGCGCAATACGCTTGTGCAGCCCCCATTTCTCCATGGCCAGGGCGATCATGAAGCCGCCCAGGAACAGGAAGATAATCGGGTTGCCGTAGGCCGCTGTCACCCGACTGCTTTCAAGCGCCCCGGTGATCGGCAGCAAGACAATGGGCAGCAGCGACGTGGCCGGAATCGGGATCGCCTCGGTAATCCACCACACCGCGACCCATAGCGTCGTGGCCAGCACCATCCGGCCTTCAAAACTCAGGTCGGCAGGATGAAAGAACAACACCACAAAGGCGAACAGCAGCGGGCCAAGCAGCAGCCCTACTTTTTGCGGCTTTGTATACGCCGGTGGACGCGGCTCGGGGCCCGCGCCATTATTGCCAGACGCACTACCGCTTCCCGAACCGCCCGTGGTAGGTAGCGCGCACAGTAACAGGGTTTTTGCCTGCTGGTGGGAAGCCCAAAGCTGGTTCCACACCGTCATCATTCCATTGCTTAGCATACGACGTACTTCGCTCACCGAAAGTGTGTAAGGTTATGAAGAATACACACGACCCACCCATAGCGACCGGAACCGTCAGGGCACGCGCCTTCTTCGGCCCCCGTTTTCCATGCCCCTGCGCCTGGCGTCCAGTGATTTATTCATCATTGATACTAAAGTATAACGACTTTAGTTTAATTCATAAGCATGGCCTCATAGGTCGGGTCGCCGCTCGGCCGGTATGTTAGCTTGCTGGTTTCATCGTCATTCACCCCAAGGAGCGCCGTATGCTAGACCGCTGGACCATGCCCCTGACCCATCGCCCACTTGAACGGCTCGCCCATCGGCTTACCGGGCGTGCCACGCCCGACCAGGTGACCTTTATCGCTTTCCTGATCGGCATCACTGCTCTGCCCTTGTTGGCATGGGAGCATTACGCGCTTGCCTTGGTGGCGGTATTGCTGAATCGCCTGGGAGATGGGCTGGATGGCGCCTTGGCTCGGGTGAGCGGCCAGACGAGCGAGGCAGGGGGGTTTCTGGATATCGGTCTGGATTTCGTTTTTTATTCAGCCGTCGTGTTGGGCTTTGCGTTGGCCAACCCGGCAGAGAATGCCCTGGCTGCCGCTTTCCTGCTGTTTACCTTTATCGGCACCGGCACGTCGTTTCTAGCGTTTGCGATTGCCGCCAAACAGCGCGGCGTCGAGCGGCCCGACTTTCCGACAAAAGCGTTTTACTACCTGGAAGGGCTCACCGAGGGCACCGAAACCTTTGTTGCGTTGGTGGTGTTTTGCCTGTTTCCTCAGCATTTCCCGCTACTCGCCAGTATTTTCGCGGTGGCCTGCCTGATCACCACCACCACACGGCTATGGGGCGGTTACCTCACCCTTAGGCGTGATGTTTAGACACAAAAAAACCCCCTCTCGGGGGCCTTCATGCATCTCACCGACGTCCTGTCGTTTGTATCCCTCCTGGATACCTTTCCATGGCATGTGCTGTATGACGTCCTGTCATTTGATTTCCTATCGGGCTTGGTGGCTTATCCGTAAGCCTGCCTTCCTGGCGTGCCAGACGATTCCTTGTCCTACACACCGGTAACCTTAGATGCTAACCGCCAACATTGCAAAGATTTGCATAAATTTTTTTACTGGGACGCGAACCATGGGTGACACTACCAGGCTCATAACTCCAGCCCCCTTCATTGAAATATAAACCCATGTTATTTAAATAAATGCGGTAGAAAATTGAAGGCAATTGCTGTTCGGGAAGGTGAATCTGCAATAACCTTTCGTTTGCATATCCCAGGTTATCGCACGATGAGAAGCATTATAATAGGCTCCGCCTCGTACAATATAGGTACAACATAATAAACATCGGCAGAGCCCGATATTGACGACCCCGCATTCACAAGGAGACGTGCTATGCAACGCGAACAGCGTATTGAGATTTCACAGGCCGGACTGCAACTCGCCATTCAGGAAATCAAGGACGACATGTTTGACACCCCCGCCTGCGATTACACCGTGGCCAAGCTGCTTAGCCACTGCGGCCGCTTTAACGAAGCCGAACAGTTAATCGACACCATGCTGTTGCGCTGGGGCTCATCCCCGGACGTGGTTGCGCTGGTTGAAAAGGGCTACGCAAATATCGATGCCATGAGCGTGCCCATTGCGACGCCCTCAAAAAGCGCCGCCTTAGCCTAGCGGGCTATCTTCCCTCGCCCACTGACGACGGAGCATCGCCTAGCAAGCAGTTTGACAGCCGCCTGTTCTTTATATAGAACGTTCTATAAAAGGAACATTTATAAAGCCAAGAGGCGGCGCTCCCATGGATTCACTTTCACTCAAGACCCTTGGCCACCATTTACAAAGACTCCGCCTTGAACGTGGCTGGTCGCTTTCGCAGCTAGCCAGCGAGGCAGGTATCGCCAAATCCAACCTGTGCCGCCTCGAACAAGGCAACGGCAACCCCACCCTGGACACGATCTGGCGCCTGGCCGTGCAGTTGAATGTGCCCTTCGGCACCTTGGTCGCGCCTATTTCCGTGCCGCTCGGCGAAGACGGCGTTCAGGTACGCCTGATCGATCAGGGCAAGGATTGCCCCCAGGTGGATGCCTACTGGATGCGCTGCGCACCCCATACATTGCGGCATGCTGAAGCCCATACAGCGGGCACGCGAGAATCCCTCACGCTGATCAGCGGCTGGCTGGAAGCCGGGCCTGAGGGTGACACGACAACACTGACCCCCGGGTGCCATGTCACCTTTTGCGCTGATCAACCCCACCTCTACCGCACCCAATCAGCGGCGGCCACCCTGCTAATGACGATTACCTATGGCAAAGAAGGCGAAACACCATGAGCCAGATTGCCCAACATTCGCCCGCCCGAAGCGCGTTGCAGGGCGTTCGTGAAGCCATTCCGCTACTGGGCGGCTACATACCGGTGTCCCTTTCGTTTGGCTTGATTGCCACCCAGGCAGGCTTCAGCACCTGGGAAGCGGTCGTGATCTCGACGCTTATTTACGCTGGTGCTTCGCAGTTCCTGTTCGTGGGCATGGTGGCCGCGGGGTCTCCACTATGGCTTGTCGTGGCAATGACAATGCTGATTAACGTACGCCATGTGGTGTACGGCCCTAACCTGGCGGCGTTATTACCGCGCAGCCGCCACTGGCCCTGGCTGATGCACGGCCTGACCGATCAGGTGTTTGCGCTTGCCCTGACGCGCTTACCCCAGCTGCCTGACGCCAAACGGTTTAGCTGGTTTGTCGGCGCCTCGCTGCTGGCCTGGGGCACCTGGATCATCGGCACTGCCGTGGGCGCCACCGCCGGGGAAGCGTTTACCGCCCGCTGGCCGCTATTGGGCGAGATTATGCCCTTCGCGCTCCCCGCGCTGTTTCTTACCATGGTGGCGCCTCGCTTTACCGATAAACGCTGGGCAATGGCCATGGGGCTCACCATTCTGGCTGCGCTGGGTTTGACGCTGATCGGCTGGAGCAACGTGGCGATTCCGCTGGCGGCTGCCTGCGGCGCGCTATGCTTCTATACGGTCAAATTCGAAAAAAGGAGGCGTGACTCATGAGCACCGCGCTTTGGCTCGCCGTTGTAGTGTCGGCCTTGGGGACCCTGCTGATGCGGGTGGTGCCATTCATGTGGATGCAGCGCCGCCTGGATAGCGACACCGGTATGAATGCCATGCCCCAGTGGCTTGGCATTCTCGGTCCGCTGATGATTGCCGCCGTGCTAGGCGTTTCGATTGTGCCAGTGAGCCCTAGTCTCATTTCCTGGATAGCGACCGTCATCGGGCTTGGCGTCACGCTGTTAGTGTGGTGGCGATTACGCTCGCTGGGTTGGCCTGTTGCCGCTGGCGTCAGCGTGTTTGGCCTGGTGGAAATCGTGGCGGCGTTAGTGGGGTAAACCCTCGTCAAACCGCCGCCTACCACGCCGGGATCAATCGCTTTATCGCGTCACCAGTACGATGCCAATCAGGATAACGCCGCCGCCCATCAGAAAATTGATGCTTAGCGGCTCGTTGAGTAACAGGGTACCAAAAAGTACGCCGAACAGCGGGCCCAGAAAAGAGAACACGCCCAACTGAGACGCGCGATAGCGACGCAGCAGCGTGAACCACAGCATCAGCGCGGCAAATGAAATAATCAGCGCCTGAAAACCCAGACTGGCGACCGCCATGGATGTAAACTGCGCACTCATCAGTTGACCTGATAGCGCCGCCACCGGCAACAACAGCAGCGCCGTCACACTCAATTGATAGCTCAGAGTGAGCTCCACAGGCGCCTCGGAAAGCGAGGTCTTGCGGATCACTACCGTCGTCGCTGCCCAAGATAGCCCTGCCAGCAAACCCAGCCCATCGCCGATCAGAATATCGATGCTATAGGCACCGCTCGGCGCCATGGCAATCACCATGCCCAGAAACGCCAGGCCAACGCCCCACCACTGGCGAAGAGAGAGCTGCTCACCCGGCACCCAGAGATGTAGTCCAAGTGCTGCGAAGATGGGCGCTGTATAAAGAAAGACCGACATATGCGATGCCAGTGTGTAGGTCAGTCCCCAGGCAACAAAAGCGAACTCGGCCGCAAACCCAAGGCCAACCAGTAACCCTGGGCCCCAATGGCGGCCCATATCCGCCCAACAAATGCCGCGCCAATAGGCAAGCAACCCCACCAGACAACCTGCGATAGCGGAGCGCAGGGCGATCTGCACCATGGGTGAGATATCCTCAGCCACGCCTTTAATTGCCACCTGTTGAAACCCCAACACCAGACAAAAAAGCAGCATTAGCGATGCGGCTGTCGCATCCACAGACTTGCGCTTCGACCCCCCAAGCATGCCGCCAGCATCGGCATTTGAGACTATCCTTTGATTATTCATCGTGAGCTCCTCTAACATCGAGGCGCTCATTGCAGCAGTAAGCAAAATTGCGTACAAACGATTACTTATCGGGTCTAGGCTCAGGAAAACTCATGCCATGAGAATTGAGAGACTACCGCTGAATGCACTGCGCGCGTTTGCGGAAGCGGTGCGGGAAAACAGTTTCAAAGCCGCTGCGTCTCGTTTAGGGGTGACCCCTGGTGCCGTTAGCCGACAGGTGAAACAGCTGGAGGGTCACTTAGGCGTAGCGCTGTTTGAACGGCATGCCAATGGGGTGCGCGCCACCGAAGCAGGCAGGGGGCTAGCTGAAGATGTTCAAGCGGGGCTTTTGCGCATCGCCAGCGGCGTGCAGAACGTCACCGAGCGCTCAGAAGACGCTTTTCGATTGCTACTGAGTGCACCACCTTCTTTCCTACAACTTTGGCTACTCCCCCGCTTGCCCGGTTTTGAAGCCCAAGAGCGGCAAATAGAGATCTCTCTGGATGCAGAGGCGCGCTTAACGCCACCGTTATGGATGCCCAACAGGGCGCGCTTATCGCTGCGCTACGGCCAAGGGCCTTGGCCAGGCGTTACCAGCCAGCGTCTATTTGAAGACACTCTCTTTCCTGTTTGCTCGCCAACCCTGTTAACCCAGGAACATATACACGAGCCCGCCGACTTGCTGGCCCAGACACTGCTCACCGTCGATTGGTGCAGCCAGGCGGGCCATCCGATCCCAAGCTGGCAAGACTGGTTGAAAAACGCCGGGGTGGCCATCAATAAAATCCCCCATCAGCGCCAATACTCGCTCTACAGCTTGGCACTCGACCAGGCTATGGCCGGACAAGGCGTTGTACTGGCCAGCTACCCACTGGTGGCCGACCGACTCGCCAGCGGGGTGTTGGTGCGCCCATTTGCGGAACAGTATCCGCTCGCTTCTCCGTTCGCCTATGAACTGATTCTGCCTTCTGAAGGCGTTACGCCACCGGCGGTGGCACGTTTCATCGAATGGTTAGAGCAAGAAGCGGCTCGCTTTCGTGGCGCAGCACGTTAGGATTTTGCTTCGGCTTCACGTTTATAATCCTGAAACAACCCATACTGCCACTGCCTTACCGCCAGCACAGATGTGGTGCCAAACCGCTGGTGAATAGGCAGCCCGCTTTCTCGTTCACACAGGGAGTGGAACTCTTTAGCAAGACGCTGCATGGTCTGCTGCCATTCGGCATTACCCGCGGGGGATAGCAAGCCATTGAGTACGACCAGCTTTTCGCTGTCGCTATCAAAGCGAGAGCGGAAAAACTCGTTGGCGATGTACTGCTGGAAGAAACGCTGGATCGGCCCGTTCACCCGCCAGCGAAAATTAGCGGCTAACCGCCGCCTGATACGGTTACCGGGGAGTAGCTCAATAAGCTGAAGCCGCTCAAGCTTGAGTAACTGCCGGGTACACTCCAGTTCGCTTAGCTGGTACT
Organism: Vreelandella janggokensis; assembly: GCF_031451615.1. Taxonomy (NCBI): domain Bacteria; kingdom Pseudomonadati; phylum Pseudomonadota; class Gammaproteobacteria; order Oceanospirillales; family Halomonadaceae; genus Vreelandella; species Vreelandella janggokensis. The sequence goes on from NZ_JARWAJ010000003.1 coordinate 247,933, forward strand.
GGTGATGAATTTCGTCGAAGCTATAGCCATTGATAACGCAGACCGCTACCAGAAACAGCTCACGGTCATCGACGATACTTTGCTCCTGGGCCTGAGTCAGTTCCTGCAGACGCTGCTCCCCTGCCTGCATGGTCTGCACCAGTTCGACGAACTCAAGGTTAAGCTGATCACAGATGCACTCTAGCCGCGCCAAAGTAAAGTGCTTTTCAGCGAACAGGCGCTTCACCGAGGCCTCGCTAAGCCCCAACCACCGGGCAACATCGGCATAGGTTTTACCCTGAGCACGAAGCTGGCGTTTTAGCGTTTCAATCAGCGAATCGGCTTGGGACATAGACATCTCGTAAGCGGAATGAAGGCGCACCATACATAAAAAGTAGCAGGTAGTGATACCAACCGGCACTTATAACACAACTTTTCGCAAATTAGTTGCAACAAGCAAGCCTTACTTAGAAAGTGCGAATACTTACAGGGACTTATAAGGCTACACAACCATGCACCGACTGCTGCAATTGAAAGGCGCTTTGCCCTACCTGATCGCCATCTTCCTCAATGCTTTTGTGGATCTGGGGCACAAGATTGTCATTCAGAACACGATCTTCAAAAGTTACGACGGTGAAACACAGGTCGTCCTCACCGCGTTGGTCAACGGACTTATCCTGCTGCCCTTTATTTTGCTGTTTAGCCCGGCGGGGCACGTGGCAGACAGCTACCCCAAGGTGCGCATTCTGCGCACATCAGCCTGGGCTGCCGTTGTGGTTTCACTGGGCATCACCGCCGCTTACTATCAAGGCTGGTTCTGGCTGGCCTTTGCGATGACGCTACTGCTGGCGATCCAATCGGCTTTCTACTCCCCGGCCAAGTACGGCTTGGTAAAAGGGCTGTTCGGCAAGCCGCGCCTGGCAGAAGCCAACGGGTTGATCCAGGCCGTCACCATTGGGGCCATTCTGGCAGGTACCGTGGCGTTTACCGCACTGTTTGAAACCTGGATAACACCTACCGATCAAACGCCAGCGCAGCTGTTGCGCCAGATAGCGCCCCTGGGCTGGCTACTGGTACTCAATAGCGCTATTCAGGTGGCAACGCTTTACCGTCTTCCGCTTGATAGCACTACGCAATCTGATACTCCATTGACTTGGCAACGCTACATTAGGGGTGCTGCACTAAAAGATAACCTGCAGATTATCGTCCGCCAGCCCGTCATCAGGCTGTCCATTATCGGCCTGGCCACCTTCTGGTCGGTGGGCCAAGTGCTACTGGCGGCCTTTCCCGCCTATGCAAAAGACGCCCTCAGTATCGATAACACCCTGGTACTGCAAGGCATTCTGGCGGCTAGCGGTATCGGGATTGCGCTGGGCTCCATGCTTGCCAGCAAGCTTTCACATAACCGCATAGAAACGGGCTTGATTCCCGTCGGTGCTGTTGGGGTAGCCGTGGGGCTATGGTGCCTGCCGCTGTTCACCACACCTGTTGGTCAAGCGCTGAACTTTGTGTTTATTGGCATGATGGGTGGACTGTTTATCGTACCGCTTAACGCGCTGATTCAGTTTCACGCCGCCGACAACGAGCTAGGCACCGTGCTGGCTGCCAACAACTGGATTCAAAACATCGCCATGCTGGGCTTTTTGGTGCTCACGGCGCTGTTCGCACTGGCAGGAGTAGACAGCCACTACCTGCTGTTGCTCATTGCCACGGTGGCGATGGTCGGCGGCGGTTACACCATTGTTAAGCTGCCCCAAAGCCTGGTGCGCTTCCTGTTGAGCTTCTTGATGACTCGTCGCTACCGGGTCGATGTGCATGGCTTGCAGAACCTGCCCGCCCAGGGAGGTGTGCTGCTACTGGGCAACCATATCAGTTGGGTGGATTGGGCCATGGTACAGATCGCCAGCCCCCGCCCCGTGCGCTTTGTCATGCTCAGATCGGTTTACCAGCGCTGGTACCTGCGCTGGTTCTTAAAATCCTTGGGCTGCATTCCCATCGAGCGTGGCAGCGGTGCCGAAAAGGCCCTGGCCGATGTTGCTGAACAACTCAACGCAGGCGAGGTGGTGTGCCTGTTTCCTGAAGGGGCGATCAGCCGCACTGGCCAGCTGGGTGAGTTCCGCCGGGGCTACGAGCGCGCCTGTGGAATGGCTAACCCCGACGTAAAAATCGTGCCTTTCTACCTGCGCGGCCTCTGGGGTAGCCAGTTTTCCCGCTCGTCCAGCAAGTTAAAGGAGCTGCGCAATGCGCCCCTGCACCGCTCGGTCGTGGTCGCCTTTGGCAAACCGCTGCCCAAAGATACCCCCGCGGATGTGCTGAAACGGCGTATTTTCGAGCAGGCGACCCGCTCCTGGCAGCAGGCCATGGACGACCTACCCACCCTGCCTAATGCCTGGATTCAAAGTGTTAAGCGTCGCCCTGGCGAACTTGCCTTGGCCGATACCCAGGGCCACCCACTCAACGCAAGCCAGGCACTCACCGCCAGCCTGCTCATGGCTAAACGGATTCGCAAACTCAACCCAGGACAGAACGTTGGCCTGCTGCTGCCCACCAGCAGTGCCGGGGTCATTGCCAATATGGCCACGCTGCTGGCCGGTAAAACGCTGGTGAACCTGAATTACACCGCCGACCAGGAAGCGTTGACGTCCGCCCTTTCCCAGGCGGAAATCACCACCGTATTCACCTCACGGCGATTTTTGAAGACGCTTGAGCAGCGCGGACTCGACGGTAGCCAATGGCTTGGTGAGCAGCAGGTGGTCTTTTTAGAAGACCTGCAGACCACGATTGGTAATGCCGAGCGTTTGAGCACCTGGTTTGCGGTGAGAATACTGCCGACTTGGCTGCTACAGCGCTGCTTCTGCCACGGCCACGATGCCGACGCGACTGCCGCCATTCTGTTCTCCAGTGGCAGCGAAGGCGAACCCAAGGGCGTGATGCTGAGCCACCGCAACCTGATGGCCAATATCAAACAAACCTCGGATGTACTCAACACACAGAGCAACGACGTGGTAATGGGCTCACTGCCGCTGTTTCACGCCTTTGGCCTCACAGTGACCCAACTGCTGCCGTTGATTGAAGGGCTTCCGCTGGTATGCCATCCCGCCCCCACCGATGCTCCAGGTATCGCCGGCGCCATTGCCAAGTACCAAGTCAGCCTTATGTTTAGTATGCCCAGCTCGCTGCCGTTGTTTGTCGATAGCTCAGAGGTTTACCCGCCAATGCTGGATAGCTTGCGGGCGGTCGTCGTAGGGGCCGAGACGTTCGATGAGAGCGTACGCGCCAGCTTTGCTCAAAAATTCAGCACGCCTATCTACGAAGGCTATGGCGCGACTGAAACCGCACCGGTAGCATCGGTCAACCTGCCCGACGCCATGGGCGCTAACTACCAGCAGGTGCAACGCGGCAGCAAGCCAGGCACCGTGGGCATGCCACTGCCCGGCACCAGTTGCAAAATCGTTGACCCTGAAAGCTTTGCAGAACTGACTACCGGCGAGGCGGGCATGATATTGATCAGCGGGCCGCAGGTGATGAAAGGCTATCTTAGTGACCCGCAGCGCACAGACGCCGCCATCAAGGAGCTCGACGAACAGCGTTGGTTTGTCACCGGCGATGAAGGATTTATCGATGAAGATGGTTTTTTGACCTTGATTGCTCGTTAACCTTTCAGTCATTGAGCAATCGTGGTCAGGGTAAAATGATGCAAAGTGAGTTATAGATGTTTTGAAAAGAAACCCATCAGCAACTCGTAATGCCTATTCTGCCCAGCGCTGCTGGGTAGGTATATGACCCTCGTCTTCGTAGTAGTGCACTTCCGGGCTGCGACCGTGCTCACGCAGGCGTTTTTCCAGGCACTTGGTCATTTCAACCGACCACACCGCCGCTTGAGTAGCCATAAGGGAACGCCAAGAAGCCATGGGCGGCGAATAGTACCGCGTCCCGGTGGCTCCCCCCACGCGCCTTCAGAGCCATGCAGCAGCATGATGTCAGGAAAGGGTCCATCAACCGGCGGGCCTTAAGTAGCGCCCCAGTCGGGCAACTCGCGCTGCACGATGTTTAAAGGCATTTAGACTCCCTGCAGGCTTCCCTCATCCTCACCCCCGTCGCCTACCCTCGACGCTGATTCATTCTATTCCGACGGCTCCCCCTCAGCGTTATCCGCCTCCGAGGAGCTTTTAACTTTCGCCCCACGCGCAACATCCTGATGACTGATAACCACGACGTCTCTCGGCCACCATTCGGGGTGATTATCGCGGATAAATGCCATCAGCTTTTCTCTTACGTTCATTTCCGCTGTCCACCCGGCCATGGGGTCAGAGGTCATTAAATAACAGGACACGGTTTGCGCCGTTGCCGTCTGGGCCGTCACATAACACAGCAGCTTGTGGTGCTCGATAACGCAGTCCTCTTCCTTTGCGAACTCCAGAAACTTGTCTCTGATCAGCCCGATATCCGCACTCAGGTGCAGGGTCAGTTCCACGTATCGGTACATCTTGATGCTCTTGACCGAGAGATTCTGGAAAGGCTTGGACGTAAAGTACGTAACAGGCACGATCAACCGCCGTTCGTCCCAGGTTCTCAAGCGGATGAAGGTATAAAAAATGCCTTCTACATAGCACCACTGGTCTTCAAAGATCACCAGATCACCAATGCGAATCGGCTTGGCAAACGATAATTGAAAAGACGCTAGAATATTGCCCAACACCGCCTGACCGGCAACACCCACCAGTACCGCCAGAACGCTGGCAGACGCCAGAATGGATAACCCCATGGATTCAAAAAGCTGTATCTGGCCGAGGACATAAATCGACACGCCGGTGACGGAAACCAGGATAATGATGCGGCGTAGCGCGTAGAGCGACGTCAGTAATTTGCGATCATCCTTGGGCTTGGTGTCATCAATTTCCCCTACCATGCGTCGGGTCATGCGCAGCATCAGGGTATCCACGAAACGCATCGCGATGGTGCCAGCCGCCCAAGCAAGAATACCAATGAGTAGAACACGAAAAGTGGTCGTCGCCACCGCCGAAAACGAGACGACGTAATTCAACAGCATTTGGGTGAATAGCGACATCACGATCAATGCCGTCGGCATCCCAATCTGCTCGGCAAACATGCGGAAAGCGCCGGCGGGCAACCAGTTCGACATCAAACCGATCAAGCGATGGACCCCCCAGCCCACCATGCCCACGAACAGCAAGAAAACCGGAATAGCGAGCCATTCCCACAGTCGCAATATGCCAAACGACGTCTGCAAGCGTTCAGGGATATATTGCTCCAGCATCGATGGCCCGAACTCTTCATACAGCACTGGAATATACGAGACGCTGATGGGCATGATCAGCCACATCGGTTCATCATCACCCACGCGATAGCGAGCAAGCCGGATATCATAGGTTTGCCCGTTAGCCCGTAATGATGCCAACTCCAGGTTACGCCGCGTTTCGCCAACAAGGGGGTTTTGGCCAGCGGGGTCTTCTATCACGGCGTCTTCTCGCCCCGACAGGTTATCGACGCTGATCCGTTCGCCACGCTTGAACACTTCCGCCAACTGTCGAGCCAGTTCCTGGCCTTTTTCGCGCTGCTCACTGTTGCTCAATTCCGACAGATTGAGTATGTGCGCCGCTTTTTCGTACTCCCCCTGTTCGGTGAGATCAAGAAAGCTTCGCATGGCTTCCCTTGGTGTGACGCGGTTGGCTTCTTCAGGTACTTCGCCAAGCCCCGTGTTGAGCGAATCAACGCTAAACCACCGACGGTTCTCGCTCTCTTCTCCTTGAGTTTGCGCCGCGCACAGGCTGGAAAAAGTGAAGGTCAGAACCAGCACTAGCCACGCGGGCCACGAGACGGTTGCTTTCATACTTACCTTATTGATTGAGATGGGCCACTTGTCTGCCGACGACAGGCCGGGAATGCGCCATTCCAGGCCTTCCTGGTCAGTGAAGTCAAGAGTACAGCCTACCTGGCTTTATGAAGCAAGGTGGAGTGCATCAATAACCTGCGGCGATGCAGGCGACTTGGACAAGGAAGTCGTTAACTGCGTCCACTCACCGCTCGCCTTTCGTTCCAATATTGCAACAATGATTCCCAAAAACCCCATCTACTGCGCCTTTTGTTCTAGCAGTATGATTTCTGCGTGACAACATATCTCTGCCAACAGGAGTACATGATGAAAAAACTGTTGCGTGTGACGAATGCGCCACGGGCTCATTGGGTAGGCGATGGATTTCCTGTTCGTTCGCTTTTTTCCTATGGTCAACGTTCAGAACAGCTGAGCCCTTTTCTGTTACTCGATTACGCGGGCCCTGCAAACTTTACGCCTGCAAAACGGCCTCGCGGCGTGGGGCAGCACCCGCACCGTGGGTTCGAAACGGTAACGATTGTTTACCAGGGTGAAGTGGCGCACCAAGACTCCACCGGTAAAGGGGGTGTCATCGGCCCCGGGGATGTGCAGTGGATGACCGCAGGCGCAGGCATTCTGCACGAAGAGTTTCATTCTCCGGCATTTACTCAGTCAGGCGGCTCGCTGGAAATGGTCCAACTGTGGGTCAACCTGCCAGCAAAAGACAAAATGGCAGCCCCTGGCTACCAGGCTATTTTTAATGCTCAGATCCCTGTGATCGAATTGCCGGATCAAGCAGGCCAAGTACGCGTTATTGCCGGTGAGCACCTTGACCATGCAGGGCCTGCGCGCACTTACTCCCCCATGAACGTCTGGGACGTTCAGTTAAAAGGCGGCAAAGTCGCTACGCTGAACCAACCCACCGGTTGGACGACGCTTCTGGTGGTACTGCATGGCACCGTACAGGTCAATGGCGAACAGGTAGTTCGGGAAGCACAGGTTGTCGAACTCTCAAGGGAAGGGGAAGCAATGAACATCGAAGCCAATAACGACACCTCTTTTCTGCTGCTCAGTGGTGAGCCGCTGAATGAGCCAGTCGTAGGTCACGGACCTTTTGTCATGAACAGCGAGCATGAAATCATTGCGGCAATCGATGATTTCAACTCTGGACGTTTTGGAAAGATGCCCACCTGAAGCTCACTTTTGAGCTAACCCGCTAGCTGCCTTGGGCAGCTAGCTTTTGGTTTTATGTTCCAGGCTGCCCTGGGAAAGGAATAAATTCCGCATCATCGCCCTGGGGAAGGCGAAAGCGACCATGCTCAAAATCCGCTTCTACCCAAGCCTGCTTGGCAGCCGCCAGTTTTTCACGGGAAGAGGCGACGAAATTCCAAGAGATATACCGTGGCCCATTCAGGGTTTCGCCTCCCAGTAACATCAACCGAGAACCCGCTCCCCCAGCCACCACGGTTATCGGGTCGCCCGGTCGGAAGACCATCATGCGGCCAGCTTCAAAGGTCTCGCCTGCGATAAGGACACTGCCGGACATCACATAAATACCTCGATCTTCATGATTATCCGGTAACGGTAGCTTTGCGCCTGGCTGCAATATCGCATCCGCATAAAACATTTCGGAGAAGGTCTCTACCGGCGCCCGTTCTCCCCATGCCGTGCCCAAAATCAGGCGCACTTCCTTGCCCTCGCCTTTAAGTATCGGCAGCGCTTCCTCGCTGTGATGCTCAAAGCTGGCTGGCTTGTCTTCATGCGTCTCAGGGAGCGCTACCCAGGTCTGAACACCTAATAGCGGGTGTTTGTGCTGGCGAGTGATCGCACTGGTGCGCTCAGAGTGGGTGACCCCATTGCCCGCCACCATCCAATTAACCGCGCCAGGACGAATCATTTGGTCAGTACCCAGGCTATCGCGATGCTGGAACGCCCCCTGATACAGGTACGTCACCGTGGCAAGCCCAATATGCGGATGGGGGCGAACATCAATGCCTTCACCCTTCAGAAATTCAACGGGCCCCATCTGATCAAAAAAGATGAAAGGTCCCACCATCTGGCGTTTAGGAGCAGGAAGCGCACGGCGCACCTCGAAACCACCCAGGTCCCGAGCACGGGGAACAATCAGTGTCTCGATATCATTCACGCTACCGGCGGATGGGCATTTGGGCTCTAAATCAGGCATCCAGCTCATAGGGTTTTCCTCCAGCAGTGAGAGGCAGACAACGATGTCGTGTGCCTGGTTGTATGAGGCAGTCAACTGTCAGTACTCGCTTCTATTAAGTTAATCCATATCAGCGAAACATCCATGGGGCGACCAAACGGACGACGCGAGGCATCACCACATAGACCACCAGCCCTACCACGCTGGCCGCGACGATACCGTGCCTGATCCCCCACGTACTCAGCCAGGGGAGCAGTGCAAAGAGCGGTGTCAAAAGAACAGGAACCAGAAGGGTAAGCGGCCAGATAACCGAGGTGGTCACGAGCCACTGTTTCCAGCGCACAGGCTGCTTGTTGGTGGGCGCACTAGGTGGCGAAAACCAGTAGTCGATACCGCTCTGAATCTCGATTACCTCCTCTTCCCGAAAAGCAGGTAACGCATCATTGATCAGTGCTTTTCGCTCGGCAGACTCAAGCCATCTTCCTGCATCGGCATGGGAGGCAAACCTTAGCGCGATTTCATAGTCATTGTGCCCCTCAGCAGGGCGCAAAATATGCACGCCTAGATGCCCCGGATACTGAGCGGCCACATAAATAATTCTTTTTAACCATGACTCGTACTCGGCCCGGGCATCGGACTTTACACGATGGCATATCTTCAGTGTGATCGCCCTCGACTCGCTAGGTGGAGCTGCAAGAGATTCAGAGATCATTGTGATCTTCCATCACCAATGGACACGCGGTGGGTGCCATCCTGAAAAGCCATGACGGAGGCGCACTCGCCCCCGTCATGGGTACGATTTACTTGCTGGTCAGCGTGCTGTAACTATTCATTAAATTACGGTAGTCAGGTAGGTGGTTGGCAAACAGCGTGCCGAGACCTTCTACATCATTGCGCCAATCGCGATGCAGCTCACAGGCTGCGCCAAACCATGTCATCAGTTGTGCGCCTGCAGTGGACATACGGTCCCAGGCGGCATCACGAGTGAGCTCATTAAAGGTGCCCGAAGCATCGGTAATCACGAAGACGTCAAATTCCTCTTCAAGAGCAGAGAGCGCCGGGAAAGCCACACACACTTCGGTTACCACACCGGCGATGATCAACTGCTTTTTGCCCGTTGCTTTTATGGCGCTAACGAAATCCTCGTTATCCCAGGCATTGATCTGCCCAGGACGTGCGATGTAGGGAGCGTCTGGAAACATCGCTTTCAGTTCGGGCACCAGAGGGCCATTGGGACCGTCTTCAAAACTCGTGGTGAGAATGGTGGGCAGTCCAAAATATTTAGCCAGATCCGCCAGCGCTAATACGTTATTTTTAAAACGATCCGGATCAATGTCACGTACTAGCGACAGCAACCCGGTTTGGTGATCCACCAACAGAACAGCGGCATTTTCTTTATCAAGACGAACATAGGGCTTGGCCATGATGTACTCCTTTTTATCTACAAGGCTGCGTGAGCAGTGGCTAATGAAGTGCCAACATGCGTTTCCACATGCTTTATAGAGTGTAGTATTCCGCTTATTCGAGGATTAGATAAAGAAATTAGGACACAGCGTTGCATAGGGAGAACACACATGACGGCCCCCAACCTTAACGATCTGTATTACTTTGTGAAGGTCGTCGACCACGGTGGTTTTTCGCCAGCGGGGCGTGCCTTAGGCATCGCAAAATCCAAGCTGAGCAGGCGCGTGGGCGAACTAGAAAATCAGTTGCATGTTCGCCTGATGCACCGCTCGACCCGCCACCTGACGCTTACCGATATTGGCCACCGTTATTACCAGCACTGCAAGGCGATGCTGGTGGAAGCGGAAGCCGCCCAGCAGTTCATTGAAGAGAGCAAGCAGGCCCCTTGCGGCGTTATCCGTATAAGCTGCCCCACCGGGCTGTTGAGCTTTCACGTGAGTGCCATGCTGGCGGACTTCATGACCCTTTACCCAGAGGTAGAGGTTCATCTCGAAGGCACCAATCGGCGCATTGACCCGCTCGTGGAAGGCGTGGATATCGCTCTGCGTGCCCGCCCCCTCCCCCTGGAAGACAGCGACCTGATTCTTAAAGTGCTGTCGGATCGCGGTCAGTGCCTGGTGGCAAGTCCGACACTGCTTGAGGAGTATGGTGTCCCCTCTACCCCCGAGATGCTCGCCAACCTGCCCAGTTTAAGCCGGGCACGGCCGGAAGAACCGCATGTTTGGCGCTTGAAGCGTGACGGTGACGAGCGTGTGGTGGAACATTCACCACGCTTTATTACCACCGACATGACCGCGCTCTATAAAGCGGCTTTAGCTGGCGTCGGCGTGGTGCAACTGCCTAGCTTGATGCTGGGAGATTCGCTCAGGTCAAAAACCTTGGTGCAAGTAGTGCCCGAGTGGGAACCACGGCGGGAAGTCATTCATGCGGTTTACCCATCGCGACGCGGCTTACTGCCTTCGGTCAGAGCGCTGCTGGATTTTCTTGCCGAACGCTATGCCGCGCTTGGTTCTGAATACTGACATGGGAGACTACCGAGCCGATGCTCCCAGCAGATTAAGCTCACTATCATGGAGAGCAACCAGTAAGGGTTCGCCATCTTCATTGATACGAAAACGGCCGTAACGGGCAGGCTCGTAGCGTTCAGCATGACCTTCCTGGAAAAAGAAGGCATCAGTGGCAAAGCGCACTTGGCCATTGCGAATCCGATAGCGCAGTTGCTGTTCGTCGTCGGCTAAAGAGGTGCCATCATCCAGGCGCTGGAATCGAGCGATACGCTGTTCATCCAAGCGCACAACCACATAACCATTGCTGGCTTGCTGTGAGTCCTCAGCCTCAGCTTGACCAAGCGCGCTTTGAATGCGGTTACTGAGGGCGAAGTGGAGGGCCATATAGTCACCCTGCATCAGTGAACGCGGGTCGACGGGCGCCAGCTCAAGGTAAACGATGTCACCCTCGGCCAGGTGGCGCTCTTTCTCCCAAATTGCCCAGTTGACCACCGCAAGAATCAGCAAGGTGGTCACAATAATGACAACGCGACTCCACTTGGCACTAAGCATCATGACCTGGGCTCCCGCGGTGTGATGGCGCCATGCCACACACGCAGTGACTTGCGCAGCACCCAACGCAGCACGAAGGACAGTACCCCTATCACTAACAGCGTTAATGCCTTGATGAGTAGCGTCGTATCCAGCCAGTAGTAATAGCTGCCCATCCCCACCAGCAGCGACAGCACACCTAGCCCCATCAGTAGGCGATGACCTATGGCAACCCCTAGCAACATCACCACGACACCTTGCACAACCATTGGTACGTATAGAGACATCAAGAGCAACGCGGCAACCCCTACAAAGACGCTCCAATGCCGCGGTTGCGTTTTGAAAACCCTTTGCAGCAGCAGTGCCAGCGTCAGCGCTAATACGAGGGTATTCAACCACGGCGCCAACCACCCTCCGGTGCCTGTACTGTGACTTTCAAATTGAATCAATAACGGCTGCCCGACATGCGCGACTCCCTGCAATACCAGCAGGCCCACCAAGAGGCCATAGCCCCAGGCCTGGACACTTCTGATATGCCTGGGCCAGCGAAACTCATTCAGCCAGAACAGCGTAAGCGCCAACAGCACCAGCCCGCTCGCGGCTTGGTCCAAAGCACTCATCGCCAAGGCCATATACAGCGCCAAGCTGGCGGCAAAGGCAGAAAAGCTTCGATGAACCAGACTCGGCATGACCAGCGCCAGCACGACCTGCAAACCCAACAGTGGCCACCAGAGATAAGCAGACGTTTCCCAGACCATCACCCATGCCCAAGCCACTAACAGTTGGCCGACCAAACTCACTGCCAGCGCCAAGTGTTCAAGCACATCACTGCGAGCCGCACTTAATAATGCAAACGCGGCAACGATCATGGCGATTCCCAGCCCCATCGACGCCTTCGAACTTTCCACCACCGACATAGCCCCCAGGCCGATAAAGCCAAGCAGGAACAACGCCGCCAGCCAACCGGAAAATGCCTGCAACAGGCGTACAAACCAAGGCACTTCCTGGGATGCTGCTGTGTCGTGCTCGTTTAACGGGATACCCGCCTGATCCAACCGGATGATTAGGGGTGTCGTTTCGCGCGTCATTGGGTAACCTCCAAGTGTAAACGCTTCAACCACACCACGGCCCCAGCCCCCAGTGCTAACACCACAAGCGCAAGCATCAGCATACTGCCCGCCTGCCACTCGTCCTTCCCTATCAAGAACCTGGCCATCAGTAACGTCACGACACTAATCACCGATACACAGCCCCCCGCCACCAACAGTAAATCGGGGCGCCAGAGGCGATACATGCTATACAGGGCCAACAACCACAGCGGGTAAACCACTAGCGTCGGTGCAAAAGACGCCGAATTGACGATCCATGTCATCATCAGGAACGTGACAGTCACCCCACTTCCCAGCGCCAATAAGCGTATACCCCAACGACTCGAGCGCCAGCCCCGGCGCTGTAGCCCCCACTCCCAAACGGCAAGCGCCGTCGTGTTGAGCGCAAATAGCCACCAGAAAATGGCATCACTGCTGATAAACCAAATATCCAGCGCCCCGCCCCACGTATCGAAATAAAGCCAAAGCGAGACGTTAAGCAGCCCGAGCCACAACACCCAGAGCACTTCAAAACGCGCCACCCAAACCCAGGGCAGCGTAAGCACCGCCCAAGCAAAGAACAATTGCCATGGGTCAGCGCCGGTTTGATACACCTGCCCCAACAACGCCAAGAGCACCCCGACCAGCAGGGACGCTGCCGTTATCGCAACCTTAAAAATTAACCGCCGAGTAGTGCCCCAAACGGCAACCCCGGCTGCCAACACCAGCGCCACCTGCACCAGTGCAAAACGCGGCCAGCGGCCCATCTCTGCCCAGTTATACGCGATGAAAAACAGCACTGCGAAAGCCAGCGCCAGCCCGCCTAGCCATAACAGCAGCCGATCAATCAGCACGGCCCAGGCCCGGGAGGAAGGAGACAACTCGGCAACGTCCACCGCGCGCGCCACCTGCTCGGGCGGTAGTGTTCCCTGTTCAATTAACGACACCAGTTCACGGCGTTTTGAAGCCATGGTTTTCCTTGTCAGTCGGTCAGAGCAATAAGGTTTTGAAACTGTCTACTAAAAAGGATGACCGAGCCAGCGTTCATCGTTACACCCGCTCGGCAAGAAAAAGATCACCTGCAACTTGTTTTTATAAGCTTTTACATACAAGTTGTGTAGAACCCTTCATCCAATTCAGCGTCGAATGCGTATGCTTTAAAACGATGCTGATGTTATAGCGAACCCAGCCACCCTCTGTCGACGGCTTACCCCCACAGGAGGCATCCAATGCTTATAAAGATTGCCAAACCGAGTGACTTGCACGAATCCGATGTCACGCCCGAGTCTATCTACCTATCCCGACGGCGCTTTATGGGCGGCATGGCAGGCCTGGGGGCAGGGCTCGCGCTCTCTGGTGGTGCCCAGGCCGCCGCCGACGACTATTCGGACGTTCCCGAAGACGATGCCCCCGGTTGGCTGAAAGAAAAGATCAGCGACGCCAAGTGGGATGCCATCACCCCAAGCGACCCTGAAAAGGACAAGCTCGCGCCCTTTGATGACGCCAGCCAATACAATAACTTTTTTGAATTCGGCACCGACAAGGGCGACCCTGCCCGCCATGCGGGTAGCCTGGAAACCCAGCCGTGGAGCGTGGTGGTCGACGGTGAGGTGAACAACGGCGGACGTTTTGCGCTTGAGGACCTGGTCAAACCGTCGCAGTTTGAAGAACGCATTTACCGCCTGCGCTGCGTCGAAGCGTGGTCGATGGTGATTCCCTGGCTGGGCATCCCGCTGGCCGAAATCATCAAGCGCGCCGATCCCACCAGCAAAGCCAAGTACGTACGTTTTGAAACCCTGGTCGACCCGGAGCAGATGCGCGGTCAGCGTTCATCCTTCTCGATCATCGACTGGCCCTACGTGGAAGGCCTGCGCCTGGACGAAGCCATGCACCCATTGACGATAATGGCCATGGGCATGTATGGCCGCGAACTGCCCAACCAGAACGGCGCCCCCTTGCGGCTGGTGGTTCCCTGGAAGTACGGCTTCAAGAGCATCAAGTCGATTGTGCGCATCTCGCTGGTCGAAGAACAACCGGTCAACTCCTGGCAGAAGATTGCCTCGGATGAGTACGGCTTTTACGCCAACGTTAACCCCAATGTGGACCATCCCCGCTGGAGCCAGGCAACCGAGCGCCGCCTACCCAACACCCTGTTCAATTCCAATACCATCGACACCCGGATGTTCAACGGCTACGAAGATGAAGTCGCCGAGCTCTATGCGGGCATGGACTTGAGGAAGCACTACTGATGGCAACGCAGCGCAAATGGTTGGCCTGGCGGGTGGCAGTGTTTCTCGCTGCACTCGCGCCGCTGATAGTCTGGAGTTGGCAGGTGGCGAACAACGCCGCTGGCCCGGAGCCAGGGCGCTACCTGCTGCTCAACATCGGGATTGGCGGGCTTTGGATGCTGCTGTTTACCCTCAGCCTGACGCCGCTGACAAAGCTAACCCGCTGGAAAGGCTTCGCGCTGATCCGGCGCCAGCTGGGTTTGTGGACCCTCGCCTACGCCACCCTGCATATGCTCAGTTACGCGCTGTTTATTCTGGGGCTTAACTGGGCGCTGCTGGGCAGCGAAATTGTCAAGCGCCCGTATATTATCGTCGGCATGATCGCGCTGATCGGCTTGGCCGTACTCGGGGCAACGTCCAACAAATGGTCGATGCGTCGCCTGGGCAAACGCTGGAAGCCGCTGCACAAATTTTCCTACGCTATCTTGGGCCTCGTTCTGCTGCACTTTTTCTGGGTGGTACGCGCCGATATGGGCGAATGGGCAATGTATGCGGCCATTGGCGCGCTCGTCATGGCCACCCGTCTGCCCCCTGTCTCGCGCACGCTGCCCAAACTACGCCACCGGTTGGGTCGAGCGTAGGTAGCACAACGCAATGCATCTTATGATTGGCGTCTAGCCGTTATGCCGTTCACTCCAGTTTAGTGAAACGCAATTGAGCAATCCGCGAAGGCGGTAAGAACGAATCTGACCGGGCGTTTTCCCAGTAGTGCTCAAAGACTGTGTGATGGCAGTTCCCGGTCAGCAACTCGTTAGGCTTCAAGAACGTGAAAAGCTGATCGTAGGATTGAATCTCATTTTCTGACACCCGCCGGATAATGTGCTCTGGGCCCAGCTCACTGGTATGACCAAGCCCGGCGGCGGCCAGCATCTCTGCCAACGCTCTTAGGGTGTTGCGGTGGTAGTGATAGACCCGTTCAGACTTATCGGCGACATCCAAATGCTGCCCCCGCTTCGGGTCCTGGGTTGCCACCCCGCTGGGGCATTTATCGGTATGGCAGTTGAGCGCCTGAATACACCCCAGTGAAAACATGAAGCCTCGACCGGCGTTGCACCAATCGGCTCCCAGGGCGATAGTGCGGGCAATATGAAAACCGGACATGATCTTGCCCGCCGCTCCAATGCGAATTTCGTCACGCAGACCAGCACCCACCAGCGTATTGTGAACCAGAGTCAGCGCCTCGGTTAGCGGTACCCCGAGCCGATTGATAAATTCCAGCGGCGCTGCCCCTGTGCCGCCCTCGCCTCCGTCAACCACAATAAAATCTGGCCGCTCGCCGGTTTCAAGCATGGCTTTGACAATGGCAAACCACTCCCATGGATGGCCAATCGCCAGCTTGAAGCCCACCGGTTTACCTTCGGAAAGCTCGCGCAGGCGGGCGATAAAATGCATTAACGCCAGCGGCGTTGAAAACGCCGTATGGGCGGCGGGTGAGACAACATCCTCGCCTATCGGTACGCCCCGCGCCTCAGCGATTTCAGCAGTCACCTTGGCGCCTGGCAGAATGCCTCCATGACCGGGCTTTGCCCCCTGGGAAAGCTTGATCTCGATCATCTTCACCTGATCGTCGCAGGCATTCGCCGCAAAGCGCTCCTCGCTGAAGGTTCCATCGTCGTTACGGCAGCCGAAGTAGCCCGAGCCTATCTCCCACACTAAATCACCACCGTGCTTGCGATGGTAGCGGGAGATCGATCCCTCACCGGTATCGTGATAAAAGCCACCCTTGTGCGCTCCGGCGTTAAGCGCCTCAATCGCATTGGCCGACAGCGAACCAAAACTCATCGCCGAAACATTGAACACACTGGTGGAATAGGGCTTACGGCAGCGGCTGCCGCCCACCTGAACACGAAAATCGTGATCGTCGATAGTGCTGGGTTGAAGGGAATGATTGATCCATTCATGGCCCGGCTGATACATGTCCAACAACGAGCCAAACGGCTTCTTGTCGCTTTCATTCTTGGCACGCTGATAGACCACCGCCCGCTGTTCCCGCGAGAAAGGCCGCGCGTCCAAGTCCGACTGGATAAAATACTGCCGAACCTCCGGGCCTATCGACTCAAGGATATAGCGCAAGTGGGCCAGGATGGGGTAATTACGGCTAACGGTACGCCGACGCTGACGTACATCGTGGACCCCAAGCGCCGACAGCAGGCCGAAGACCACCACGCCCCACAGCCACATCATTGAAAACATCAGCCCAATCAGCGAGATCGCCAACAGCAACAAACAGGCAATAAAGGTGGCATGTCGGAGAGGAATGCGGGTAAGCCCCCGGGGGTTGATCATAAGCGTACAAACTCCGTTTGAGTCGTTTCACACCACATGGCGAAACTGGCTAGCATAACGCAGAGAGTGCACGATCGACCAAGCCGCTTTTACCCCATGACGGGCGCATGCTGCGCCACCAACTCGACGACCCAATCGATGAACACACGCAGCTTGGCGCTGACGTGTCGATTGGGTGGAAAGGCGATGTACATTGGCATCGGCTCCAGGTGCCAATCATCAAACAAACGTACCAACTCGCCGCAAGATACGTGATCCCTAGCCATATAATCAGGCAACCAAATAACGCCGAGCCCCGCCAGGCCCGCGGCAAGCCCAGCATTGCCATCGTCGACCGAGATCACATAGCGCCCCTGCACGGTGACACGCTCTGAGTTGCGGTGCAGGGCATAGGGAAAGGCAGAGCCTGTGCGTGCCCATCTGAAACCGACAATGTAGTGAGGCGGGAGCGACAGTTCTTGGGGGTGCGAAGGAACACCTGCCCTTTTTAGATAGTTTGGTGCAGCGTAAACACCCAGCGTCAGATCACCCACGCGACGTGCCATCAAAGATAAATCGGTAAGCTCTCCGCCCCGCACCACACAGTCCACGCTTTCATCGATTAAATCCACCATGCGATCACTGACGCCCATATCGATTTGAATATCGGGATATTGAGCGTGAAAAGCAGGTAAGGCAGGAATCAGGATCATGCGAGCGAAAGGGCTGGGCACATCTACTCTCAGTCGGCCGCGAGGCAACACCGAGGCGTTGGACAGGCTGGTTTCGGCATCATCCATATCAGCCAGCAGCTTGATGACGCGCTCGTAGTAGGCCGCGCCATCCGCCGTAACGTTAACCTTGCGTGTGGTGCGGTTGAGCAGCTTGACACGCAGCCGTGCCTCTAACTGTTGCACCAGTTGCGTCACGCTGGTCTTGCTCATGTGAAGTGTGTCAGCCGCCTTGGTAAAGCTGCCCGTCTCCACCACCCGAGCAAAGGCCTGCATTGCATTGAAACGATCCATGGTTGCGACAAGCACCTCGTGATTGTTTGAAAACTACAAACAATGTTGAACAGAATCCCCCGTTTATCCACCACAAAGGCAGGCCTAAAGTGATATCACCGTAACTCACCGGTCGAATTCGACCACTGAAGGAGATTCACATGGCTAAGCGAGACGTCGTTTTTCCCCAGGGCCGCCAGGCGCTTTATGAGCAGAACACCTATTCCGCCGCCGTCCGCTCGGGCGACTTTCTGTTTGTGTCGGGCCAGGTCGGCAGTCGTGAAGACGGCTCCCCCGAGCCGGACTTTGCATCTCAGGTGCAGCTTGCCTTCGACAATCTACACAGTGTCCTTGAAGCAGCGGGGGCAAGCTTCGACGATATCGTCGATGTGACGAGCTTCCATACCGACCCGGAAGCCCAATTCCCTATCTGGTTGGAAGCCAAGGCGCGCGCGTTTCCGGAAAAACCCTACCCGAACTGGACCGCGGTCGGCGTGACGTGGCTGGCGGGGTTCGACTTTGAAATCAAGGTCATTGCCAAGCTACCCGAGTAAACACCCTGATAACTCAAGCGCCTACTCATCTCGGCTGAGCAGCGCTTCTACTGGCGGCCCCGATAGTTTTCTGCAAGCGCAGCGCGTCACGCTTTGGTGGCATCTTGAAAAGGCGACCGTATTCGCGAGTGAACTGAGAGACACTCTCGTACCCGACTTCAAAGGCGGCATTGCTCGCGGTCACACCTTCGTCAAGCATCAGGCGGCGTGCTTCGATCAAGCGCAGCCGCTGCTGGTATTGGCCCGGCGTTAGCGACGTCATGTGTTTGAAATGCTTGTGAAACGAGCTAAGACTCATGCCTGCCTCAGTCGCCAACTGTTCCACCGGCACACGTGACGTGTAGTTAGCTCTGAGAATCTCGATAGCGGCCGCGAGGCGGCTTGCGTAGCTATCCGGATCGGCAATCTCACGCAGTGCATTGCCGTGAGGCCCCGAGAGCAGCCAATAATGCAGCTCCTGCATGATGCCGGGACGCAGAAGCGGCGCGGAATCGGGGCGATCCAGCAGTTTTATCAGCCGGGATGCGCAGTCAATCAACTCGGCTTCAGTGTCTTCGGCGAATAGTGTCTGCATCTCGGATGGGCGCTGGGTGCGGGTGCTGCCCATATGCGCGGTAAGCTCGCGCAATATTCTTCTATCCAGGTCAATCGCAACGGCCAGGTAGGGCTCGTCCTGACTGGCTTGGATAATCCGTCCGACGACCGGCATATCCGCGCTCACGAGCACCGACTCCCCACCAGCGACCACTCGGGTCTGGTGCCCGACTGTCATCCGCTTTGCCCCCTGTAACACCAGGCAAACCAGCGGTTTGTAGACCGATTGCAAATCACCGGCGGGGGTTTCGACGCACATCATGCTAAGCCCGGGCACTGAGGTGAACACCAAACCATCGTGATTGGCGTGGTGCTTGGCATAGACTTGAACCGCCTGTTTGAGTGAATTCATCTGCTTTCCTCTCGCCGCCTGTTGATCAACGTTAGCATCCATCAACAGGAAACTCGCTGCACTTACAGGATTAGGCAAGTTTTGCGCATGGGCTGGCAAGCCCCGCCGTCACTGAATGATTAACACTGGGGCAGCTCGGCGATCACACCCACGCCGAAGGCATTCGTCATACCGAGTTATTCAGAAATGGAGGCGTTAACCATGAAAACATCAGGCAATACCATGCTCATTACCGGCGGTGGTTCCGGGATTGGCCGCGAACTAGCCTTGCGATTCAACGCGCTGGGCAACACTGTGATCGTCGCCGGGCGGCGCATGGAGCCGCTAGAGGAAACCATTGCAGGCCAGCATGACATGCACGCAATGGCCCTCGATGTCGAAGACCCAACGGCCATTACCACCTTTGCGGAGCGCGTCGTCGCCGAGCATCCCAGGCTCAACGTTTTGATCAACAATGCGGGCATCATGCGCCGCGAGGACTTGACCAGCACCCATGACCTCATTGATGCCGAACAGACGATCGTCACCAATCTGCTCGGCCCGATCCGACTGACCAATGCCCTGACCGACCACCTGGTCAACCAACCGTACGCCGCCATCGTGAATGTCTCCTCAGGGCTGGCGTTTGTGCCGTTAAGCGGCACGCCTACCTACAACGCCACCAAGGCAGCCATCCATTCCTATACGATCTCGCTCCGCGAGCAGCTCAAGGGCAAGGTTGAACTCATCGAGCTGGCCCCACCTGCGGTACAGACGGAGCTGACACCTGGGCAGTCGACCCGCGAAGGCTATATGCCGCTTAATGACTATATGGAAGAGGTCATGACACTGTTTCACAAGCAACCCACGCCCAAGGAAATCCTGGTGGAGAACGTAAAGTTCCTGCGTTGGGCGGAGCGCGACGGACACTTCGATCAGGCGGTCGAGATGCTCAGTAAAATGTAAGCCCTTTCCTCTAGCCTTCTAACTGGCAAATGCACTGTTTGCTGACGCACTGCAGTGCATTCTTCCATTGACTCCAACTGATATGGATAAAGCAAAGAGAGGTGAAGACAACTCCTTACTTCAACGCTAACTCAATATTACGCTCTATCAACTTCAATGTTTTTAATTACCCGAGCAGGATTACCGCCGACCACCACATTATCCGGCACATCCTTAATAACGACGGCACCCGACGCAATAACAACGTTATTGCCTACGCTAACGCCCGGGTTAATGATGGCACCGCCACCAATCCAGACGTTATCTCCAAA
Organism: Vreelandella janggokensis; assembly: GCF_031451615.1. NCBI lineage: Bacteria > Pseudomonadati > Pseudomonadota > Gammaproteobacteria > Oceanospirillales > Halomonadaceae > Vreelandella > Vreelandella janggokensis. The sequence goes on from NZ_JARWAJ010000003.1 coordinate 268,312, forward strand.
CCTAATCGGCTTTGCGTACTCTTTACCCGCATTGCGCTCATGCGGATCGAGGGGATGCGTGGCCGTATAAATCTGCACATTCGGCCCCAGCATGCAGTTATCGCCAAAGCGTATTTCACAAACATCCAACAGTATGCAGTCGAAATTGGCAAAGAAGTTTTCACCAACATGAATATTATATCCATAGTCCAGGCGAATATTGGGCTCTACATAAAGACACTCCCCTGTAGAGCCAAATAACTCTTTTAACGCTTTCAAGCGCTGAGCGTCGGTTTCCAGTACTTGATTGTACTGCCTCACTTTGCGCCTTGCTTCCTCCTGCTCTTTTCTCAATACCGGGTCAGCAGGATTATAGAGTTCTCCTGCTAGCATCTTGTCTTTTTCTGTTCGCATTAGTCGCTTTCCTTGCTAGAGCCCCATATTAATCAACCTCGGCCTTTATTGTCTCGCGCCGGTTCGTCGTCGAGCGGTGCAGCAAATTCACGATATCATCGACACCACGGTAGACAACGGGAATCACTAGCTGGCTCAGAAGCGTAGACGTGATCAATTCGCCAATGACCAGGAAGGCCATGGCGGTCTACCGCCGTTTAATAGCATACTGATACGCATAGATTACCTATAGAAACTAAACGTTTTGGGTGGTTAACATAGCGGTTCTCTCGTCTCTGCTCGCCGTTAGCCAAGCGCCTATCATTCGCGAGAAGGAGGAACGCATGATGATCACGTCACGGGAAGACCTGGATGCCATCAAGCAGTCGTGCCAGGCAATGGTCACGAACAGCTCACGCCTTTCAGCCGGCGCGGCGATCATCCCCCTGCCGGGGGTGGATGTAGGCTCAGACGTCGCCATCTTGATGCGGCTGATCCCCAGGATTAATCACCAGTTCGGGCTAACGCCTGACCAAATCGAAGGTTTGGATACCGAAGCCAAGCTGTTCGTGATGACGGCCATTTCCAACACGGGCAGCAAGATGGCGGGGAAATACATCACCAAAAAGCTGATCGTGATGCTGCTACAGAAGATGGGCGTCAGGGTCGCTGCAAAAGGCGTCTCCAAGTTCGTACCCTTCGTTGGCAGCGCCGTGGCAGGCGGCATCAGCTACACCGCCATGAAGATGATGGGCAACCGTCATATCGAAGACTGCTATCAAGTTGCCCTGGCAACGCTGGAAAATGACCGGGAACTGGTTGTTATTGCAGAGGACCCGGCAAAGTCACTAAGCCGCGATGATTAGGTTATCAGCGTCATGACGCTCACACCGGCTTGCTTCGAGCGATCAAAATAGGTGGAAGCCTCTAGCAGCGGGTAGGGGCGCAAGGAGGCAAGAGGCCTTGCTTGGCATCCTTTTGCTGTACCCTTGAGCGACAGCCAAAGTGATCTCCGATTATGGCCCCGCTGACACCAAAACCAATCGGCATCATTCGATCCCGAGCCGGTGCGTCAGACCTTTATTCCAAACAGCTTTTCTGCATTCCGGAACGCAATTTTTTCCTTGGCGTCACGGGGCAGATCCACCGCTCTAAACCAGTCGGTGCCTTGCTTCATGTCTGCAAACGGGTAATCCGTTCCAAACATCACCCGATCCACACTGATGTACCTCAGCAAAAGATGAAGCAGTTCATCCTGGAAGAATGCGCTGGTTGTGTACCAGAAATTGTCACTGAAGTATTGCCCGATAGGCTTGTTCAGCGAGTCTTCAGTCGACTCGCTCATATCTCCCACGATACGCTCGTAGTAGAACGGCAGGCCCTCTCCCATATGGCCGATAATCATCTGCAGTTTAGGAAATTTATCGAACACCCCAGTGATGATCAGTCGAAGACATTGAGTCAGCACCTCCTGGTGCCATCCATATCCTGAACCGCTGAAAATGTAGTTCTGGAACAATTGGTCATACCCTGGCCGCATGGTGTTGTAATAAATATTGAACACGTCTTCCGGGGGGAAGCCTGGATGCAGGTATATCGGCACATCAAGTGCCTCGGCGCGCGCCAGAAGTGGCTCGAAATCCGGGTGGTCGAGGAATTTGTTGCCAATGAATCCATTGGTCATGGCCCCCAGAAAGCCATCTTCCCGAACGGCGCGTTCCAGTTCGTCCGCTGATGCTTCCGGGTTCTGCAGAGGCAAGGTTGCATAGGCCTGGTACCGCCCCGGGTAGGTGGCCATCGGGCCATCGGCAATCATCTTGTTGAGACGATAGGCGAAATCGATGCCCTCCTGACCAGGGACATTCTGCACGCCCGGCGTATGCGCGGAGAGGATTTGAACATTGATCCCCGCCTTATCCATTGCGCCGATGCGGCCAGGGCCAAGTTCTGCAAGACCCGTTTCCCTGAGGTACTCTACGTGTTGATCGTTAATCGCGTTCAGCGCGATCAGTTCCTCGGTAGTATAGGTCTCTTCCGTGGCGATAAATGGCAGATCCTGGTCTCGCAATGCGATGACCGATTTCTCTGTCGCAGCAGCACTGGAGATAATGGCAGGCGCGGACAACCCGGCACCAACACCAAGTGCCGCCGCGCCAGTTAGAAAACTGCGGCGTCCCATTGTCAGACTCTTTAGTTTTTTTTCGATCTGTTTCATGACAATTTCTACTCCGATGTTTGCGTTGCGTGGTTTGGGCGCAGCTTGAACCGCCCCAGGATATTGCCGATGTCATCCACGTAGCTGTACACCACCGGGATAACCAGCAGGCTCAAAAGCGTTGAAGTGAGCAGCCCACCAATGACCACAAAGGCCATGGGAGCCCGGAAGCTGGGATCGCCCGCCCAGCCCAAGGCGATCGGCATCATGCCCGCCCCCATGGCAATGGTGGTCATCACGATGGGCCGGACACGTTTTTTGCAGGCATCAACAATGGCGTCCACACGTTCCAACCCATGCACCCGGCGGGCGATAATGATGTAGTCGACCAGCAGGATCGAGTTCTTGGTGGCGATGCCCATCAGCATGATCAATCCGATCATGGCGGGCAGCGACACGGGCGTCTGCGTGAGGAACAACGCCAGGAAAGCCCCGGGGATGGAGAGCACCAGCGCCACCAGAATGGTGACCGGCTGCGTGAAATCCTTGAGCAGCAGCACCAGCACCATGTAGATACACAGCACGCCGGTCAGCATGGCAATACCGAAGCTTGAGGCAAGCTCCTCCATTTCCTCCGCATCGCCTTCTGCGGCCTGAAACACGCCGCGCGGCAACTGACGTAAACTGGGCAGTGCCTGCACGGCCTGTTCGATTTCCCCCAAAGGCTGCCCTTGCAGGCTCACCTCGAAATTGACGTTGCGCAGACGATCATGCCGGGTAATTTCCGAAGGGCCGCTGCTCCACTCAAAGGTAGCCACGCTCTCCAGCGGCACGGGTCCGTTCGCGCCAGGCACGGGTAGCCGTTTAAGGGTCGCCATATCCTCCCGCGCGGCATCCGCCAGTCGGACCATCACCGGCACCTGACGCGAGCTGAAGTTCAACTTAGGAAGGTCCTCAGCGTTGTCGCCCACGGTTGCGATGCTCAGCGTGTCGGCGATGGCCTGAGCCGAGACCCCAAGATCAGCGGCGCGGGCAACATCAGGGCGTACAATGAGTTCAGGCCTGACCAGGCTGGCCGTCGAACTCACCGCACCGATGCCGGGAATAGCGCGCATCTCCCGCTCGACTTGGCGAGCATGCAGTTCAAGCACCCGGCTATCCTCACCGGCGAGCACCAACTCATAGCCATCCCCCTCGTCGCCTACGCGAGTTCGCACGCCGGGAAGTGTGGCGAGTGCAACGCGCAACTGCTGCTCTATGTCTTGCTGAGTAACGTCCGCGCGGGTTGCGCGTTCCGCCAAACCAATGGTCAGTTCCACAGAGGTCACATCAAAGTCACTGCTGCCGGAGTTCTCACCGATGGCCGCAAAAACGCTGACGACATGCCGTTGCGTCACCAGCCGTGAGCGTGCCTGCTCGGCAAGCGCCACCGCTTCAGACAAGGTGCTACCGGGCGGCAAGGTGAGCGTCGCCTGCGTCTGGGAATTATCATCGGGGGGTATGAAGGTTCCCGGCAGGGTCGAGGCCAGCCAGATACCGCCTGCAAAACAGGCCGCCGCCGCGAGGAGCGTTGTCTTACGGTGGCGCAGGCACCAACGGGCAACGACCAGATAGTGGCTGATCCAAGCTGGATCGTGAGGGGGGTGTTGGGGTGCGCGCAGCAGATATGCAGCCAGCATGGGCGTCAGCAGGCGCGCCACCAGCAGCGAAAACAGCACCGCTACCGAGGCCGTCCAACCGAACTGAACGAAGAATTGCCCGACGGTGCCGCTCATGAAGGCGGTGGGCAGAAACACGGCAATCAATGTAAAGGTGGTGGCGACGACAGCCAGGCCAATTTCCGCCGCCGCGTCCATGGCGGCCTGGCGCGGGGGCTTGCCCATTAGCAGGTGCCGTTCGATGTTCTCAATCTCGACAATGGCATCGTCCACCAGCACCCCGATCACCAGCGAGAGCGCCAGCAACGTCACCACATTGAGCGTGAAGCCCATCAGGTGCATGAACGCGAAGGTGGGGATGATCGAGAGAGGAAGCGTGACCGCCGCAATCAGTGTCGCCCGCCAATTGCGCAAGAAGCAGAACACCACCAGCACCGCCAGCGCCATCCCCTCGAATAGCATGTGCAAGGAGCCTTGATAGTTCTCCAGCACCGGCCCGACGAAATTGAAGGCCTCTTCGATCTCGACATGGGGATATTGCACCTGCAACGCCGCGAGCGCAGACTGCACCCCCTCGGCCACATCCACCTCGCCGTACCCCTCGGCACGGGTCATCTCGACGCCGACAACGGGCGCGCCATCAAGCAATGCCATCGAGCGCCGCTCGGCCACGGTATCGGTAACCGTCGCCACCTCATCAAGGCGAATGCGCCGACCGTCGCTGAGCGCCAACTCCATTGCCGCCAGCTCGGCGGCGGATTCAGCGTTGGCAATGATGCGCACGGCCTGTTCGGCGCCGCCGACATCCACACGTCCACCGGGCGCCTCCAACTGCGCCTGGCGCAGCTGGCGTGAGATATCCAGCGCTGTCGTATTCAGTGCCAGCAGGCGGTCCGGATCCAATGCCACGCGGACTTCGCGATCGACCCCGCCGATACGCCGAACCGAGCCAACGCCTGGCACCGACAAGACGGCCTTGGTCATTTTGTCATCGACGAACCAGGAGAGTGCCTCATCGTCTAGATCGGAGGAGGTCACCGCGTAGCGTACAATCGGCTCACTGAAAAACTCACCCTTCCGAATCACTGGATCACGCAGGTCGGCGGGTAGCTCCGTGCGAATGCGAGCAACCGCGTCGCGCACATCCTCAAGAGCCTCTTGCAAGGACTTTTCCAGCCTGAATTCGATAGCAATGTCGGCATTGCCATCCGTCAGCGTTGTAGAGATGTTTTTGACGCCGGATATGGTAGCGATGGCGTCCTCGATCTTGCGGGCAACCTCGTTCTCCACCAAGGCAGGGGCCGCCCCCGGCAACGAGGCGGAGACCTCCACAAGGGGCAGCTGCACATCCGGCAAGTCCTGAATAAACAAGCCTCGGAAGGAAATGAGCCCCCAGAAGGTCAATAGGATGAAGAGCAGAACCACCGGAATAGGATTGCGAATCGCCCAGGATGAGGTATTCAACGTCATACCCCCTCCTCGACGTCGGTCTCAATCACCCGCACCTGGTCACCATTGCCGAGAAACGCACCGCCAGAGGCAACCACCCGGTCATCGGGCTCAAGCCCTGAGACAATTTCGATTCGATCCTCAGTGTGCTGGCCGAGGGCAACTTTCTGCTCCGTTATCTGGCCTTCATCGCTGACGCGATGGACGTAGCCAAAGCCATCGCGTAGCTGAACCGCGGCGCGGGGTAGCGTCATCACCTGGCGGGTGCCCAGCTCGAATTTACCCCTTGCAAACATGCCCGCTCGGGCGACGTCGCTTACTGGAAGATCGACATAGACCAGGCCATTGCGGGTAGCGGTGTCCACTAGCGGCGCGATGGTGCGCAAGCGCCCTTCGAGCTCATATCCACCGGGCACGGTGACCCTGGCAGTCTGGCCCGGTCGCAGCTTATTCAGATCGGACGCGGCGACCTCTGCCCGCCACTCTAGGCGACCATGGCGCGTCAACCGAAACAGCTCCTGATCAGTGCCGATGACAGCGCCTACCGTGGCTGTACGGGAGGTAACTAAGCCATCGTCCGGGGCGACCACCTCCGTCTGCGCCAGGCGTAGCGCTTGAGCTTCATTCTCGGCTTGTGCAACATCTAGCCGCGCTCGTGCGGTGAGCTCGGCGGTTTCATATCGCTGAATCTGCTGTTCTGAAAGCGATCCGGTGGTTTTCAAACCGCGGGCACGCTGGGCGTTGGCCGTTGCTTCCGCAAGCGTTGCTTCGGCTTCCGCCACGGCGGCGCGGCTTCTCGCCAGCTCTGCGCGCACCGTGGTGTCGTTATAAACGGCCAGCACTTGCCCTTCCCTAACCTCATCACCCACATCTACCTTGACGTCTACCAGCCGCAGGCCGCTAATTTCGGTGCCGATACTGATCTCCTGCCACGCCGCGATATCACCATTGGCCGCAATCGTCGTCGGAAGTGTCTGAGATTCTAAGGTCGTCACGTTGACGGATAGTGAGGGCTGCGCCGTCGGTTCGGCGACGGCATCGCTTTCCGACGACACCGCCTGCATACACGCCAGCGCGGCAGCGCTGGCGATCACGACAATCATAATGCCGAAATACATTTTTCTGGTCGGAGGTGACATAATTCAGGCCTGTTCCAAAATGTTCTGTTCGTTGATGAAAAACGACATCAAGCATTTCTTTTGAACCACTATCGGCCTGCCTTCCTTTCTCATTTCTTACTGAGGTAACGTTTTAAAAAATCCGGCACCAGTAAGAAACGCGTAAGATAGCGCTCCTGATGATGGCACTTCCATACCGTTCTCACTTACACACTATGCTAGGAGTGCAACCATGAGTTCTCATCAGTCGCTATTGCTGAACGGCCGCCTCATCACTATGAGATTGGCAACCGCCACCTTTATTGGTGGTCTTGTTATTGCCTCTCCGTTGGCGTTCGCTGACGAAGAATATTCAGACGGAACCACTTGGGGATTGGGCATAGGTGCAATAAGCGAACAGGACCCCTATGCCGGTATCGAAAGGGAAAACACCCCCTTCCCCTTGTTCCAGGTCGAAAACCGGTACATTAGTGTCTTCGGTCCGGAAATCGAATTTAAACTGCCGAGTCTTGTCATCAGCAACTCACAACAACTCAATTTCGGTATCGTCGCCCAGTACGATGAGAGCGGCTACGAGCAAGGCGACGCCAAAATTCTCAACGGCATGAACGAGCGCAAAGGGGGCTTCTGGGCGGGGGCCAACGTGGAGTGGGAAAACGAGCTGTTCGAGGTCAGCGCCGAATGGCTCACCGACGCCTCCGGCAACAGCGACGGGCAGCGCTTCGACCTAGGCCTGGAGAGAACGTGGGAATTCGGCGAGCATATAATGCTAACCCCACACGTGGGAGCGTCCTGGCAGGACGACAAGAACATCGATTACTACTTCGGCGTTCGCGATAGTGAAGTTCGCTTCGATCGCCCTGCCTATTCAGGGGAATCGGGTGTCAATATCGAGGCGGGGGTGCGCGGCGTGTACCAGTTTGACCAGCATCACTCTGTGCTGATAGGTGTTGAGGTCACGAGCCTGGCGGACGAAATCAAAGATAGTCCGCTAGTGGATCGTTCGACCCAAAACGCCGTGTTAGCTGGCTATCTTTATACCTTCTGATGAGCCGCATACTGTTGATCGAGGACCACGACCGGCTAGCGCATTTAATGTGCAATGGGTTGGTGGCCGCTGGCATCGCCGTTGATGTGGTCGACCGCATTGATTCGGCTTGGGCTGCCGTGCAGCAGATGCCCTACCAGGCACTGGTGCTCGATCGCGGCTTGCCGGATGGCGATGGGCTGCTATTGCTCAAGAAGTTGCGCAACGCGGGCCTTAGCGTGCCCTGCCTGGTGTTAACGGCCCGCGATGCGCTGCATGACCGGCTAGAAGGCCTCGAAGCCGGTGCCGACGACTACCTTCCCAAACCGTTTGCCATGGATGAGATGGTGGCACGTGTCCGTGCCTTGCTGCGCCGCCCGGTGGAATTCCACCCCATCGATACGAGTTATGGCGACCTGAGACTGCATACGGAAAGCGGCGTTCTGTTTAGCGGCGACAAGAGCATTACCCTCGCGCCGGCGGAGCTGCACATCATGCAGTTGCTGCTATACAAGCACGATGAGGTAGTCCGCCGCAGCGCGCTGGAGGCGGCGGCCTGGGGGCTAAGTGAGGCGGTGACACCGAACGCCCTGGATGTCGCCCTGCACCGTTTGCGCCGAAAGCTTCTTGCTATCGGTTCGCGCCAGCGGATCGCCAACGTCAGAGGGATGGGATATGCGCTTCGTCAAGCGGATGACGCTCAATAGCCTGAGGCTGAAGGTGCTGCTGGCCTATTTGGCGGGTATGGTGCTGAGTATCACACTGCTGGTCATTGCCGCCGCAGTGGTGCTTCAGAGCGATCTACTGCCTCGTATGGATATGGCCGACGCGGCCGAGGGGCTGGTGGATAATATCGAGTTCGACAGTCGTGGCCGGCCCGTCGGTTTCGACGCCAGCATGAACGACCGCGCTTGGCTCTACGAAGGCCCACAACGCGAGACGGCGTACCGGATTCTGGATGATGCCGGGAACGTGGCAGTGGCCTCGAGTGCCGGAGAAGCTTTCTGGCCAGCCGACGGCGAGGCTCTACGTTTGGCGCGTGGCACCTTTTCCTTTGAGTATGATGACAGAACTTTCTACGGTGCCACGGAGCCCTTTGAGCATGGTGGAAGAACGTGGTATCTGCAGTTCGTCGCCAGTTCAAGATTCGTTGATGTCCTCTATCTCGTCGCCTTTCCACTGGTGGCAGCGGGCGTACTGGTGTTTGGCTTTGTCATGTTCGTTGCCTTCGGTCTATGCGCCTACATTACCTTGCGCTTAACCCTCAAGCCGCTGCGCGATGTTTCCAAATCGGCGGCGGCTATCTCGCCGCGCTCTATAGACGCCCGGCTCGATACGGACGCCGTGCCTGTGGAAATTGCCCCGCTGGTACATAGCTTCAATCACGCCCTGGAACGCCTTGAGCGTGGTTATCGCCTCCAGCAGGAGTTTCTCGGCCACGCGGCCCACGAGTTAAAAACGCCCCTGGCGCTGATCCGCGGGCAGGTTGAGTTGCTTGAGGAAGGGCGAAATGACCGCCAGGCGCTATTGAGCGATGTCGAGTACATGACCCGGCAGGTGCAACAACTGCTACTGCTGGCCGAAGCGAGCGAGGCGCACAACTACCAGTTTAGCGTTGTTCGAATGCACGACATCGCCCACGAAGCTTCCACCTACTTGCAACGCATGGCGGAATCCGCCGACGTTCATTTAACGGTGCTTGCCGCGGATCAAGGAGTGACATGGAAGGCCGATCGCGGGGCATGCTTCACCCTGCTCAAGAACTTGCTGGAGAACGCTATTCAGCATGCCCCCGAGCAGACGCTCGTCAGCATGGAGATCCAGGAAAATATAATAACTGTGCGTGACCGTGGCCCAGGCGTCGAACCAGAGCAATTGGCCCTGCTGTTCTCACGTTTCTGGCGTGGGGCGCATCGGCGCGACCATGGCGCTGGGTTGGGGCTGGCCATCTGCCAGGAGATTGCCATGGCACACGGCTGGGTGCTTACGGCCCACAACGCCCACCCCGGTTTGGCCATGACGCTATGCAGAGCGAGCGATGCCAATGATAGCGATTGATTTAAAAGCGCTCTGTAGCGCATCACGCCCAATGGATCGAGTGATCGTGATAACCATCAGCTTACCAACGAGGTTGCTATGCAAATCTTAAGGCGCCAACCCCTGAATCCGACCAACCTGCCCGATACCCTGGACGAAGGGCACAGCCAAGCCGTGCTGGTCCAGGGTGGATGCCGGGTGCTGATGTCCAGCCAGGTAGGCGTCGATACCCAGGGCCACTTGGCGGGGCCTGAGCTGGCAGCGCAAACAGAGGCCGCACTGGACAACGTCGAACGGTTGCTATTGAACCTTGATGGCGACCTTTCGCGGGTAGTGATGCTGAGAATCTATCTGGCCGAATCGGCCCGTTACGAGCAGGACGTGGTAATGGAAGCGCTTAAGCGCCGCTTCTCCAGTGCGCCACCAGCGGCCACCTGGCTGATGGTACACGGCCTAGCCGAACCGGAATGGTTGATCGCTATCGAGGCCGAAGCGGTGCTGCCAGGGTTCACCTTGAACAACTGAATCATCGTCGGCGCTCATGGCGTCCTTGTTCTGCTTGTAAGCCAACGCCTCGCCCGTTTACCCGACCATTCCCGGTAAGCAACGCATAGCGACGCGCTGACAAAGGCAAGCACCCACCGATGGAGACTTCCATGTTTCTTCGCCTAAGCGTACTGCTGTCCGCCCTGGTATTGCTGGCCTCTTGCGCCGTACCGCCGGACTCCCCGCGTTTCCAACCTTCGGGCAGCCTGCCGCGCCATGATCAACCAAGCTTCGATGAGTACGTTCGCGACACCCGGGCGTGGATTGCCGACAATCGCGCCTTCATCGGCGACGACCGCCACCGTGAGATAGCGCTCAACGCACCGTTTGAGCGCCGTCCGGCGACACAGGCAAAACGCGGCATCCTGTTCGTGCACGGATTGGGTTCAAGCCCTTGGTATTTCACGGATATGGCCAGCGCCATGGCGGAAGACGGCTGGCTGGTACGTTCGATTCTGTTGCCCGGCCATGGCAGCCGCCCCGCCGACCTGATGTTGCCGGACCATGACGATTGGGAAAGCGCCGTTGCCCATCACACCAAGCTGCTTGCAGATGAAGTTGATGAACTCTGGTTGGGTGGCTTCTCGACCGGAGGCAACCTGGTCACCTCCCATGCGTACCACGACGACAATGTCGACGGGCTGCTGCTGTTTTCCCCAGGCTTTTACCCCGATAGCCACTACCTGTTTCTTGCCCCGGCGATTGCCCATTTCTGGGACTGGCTCGACATCGACGACGAGGACAATATCGTCACGTACCGGTCGCTGCCGTCGCGCGGCGCCTCGCTGTATTATCGCTCGGTCAGTGCCGTGCAAAAAAACCTCCATGCCGAGCGCTTCGATAAGCCCGTGCTGATGACCATGAGCCAGCACGACAGCGTTCTCGACCCCGACGCGACGCTCGATGCCTTTCAAACCCGCTTTACTCATCCGTCATCACGCTTCGTATGGTACGGCGACACCGCGGCTCACCTCGACGATCCCCGCGTTACGCCCCTCACCAGCTACCTGCCCGACCGGCGGATCAGCAACTTTTCCCACATGAATGTGCTGTTTGCGCCGGAGAATAGGTATTACGGGGAAGCGGGAAGCTATCTCATGCTGGAAAACGGCCAGGACGACCTCACCCCGCCCGATGACCCTGACACCCTGTGGTTTAGCGCATGGGGGCAGCGCGATGCGGACAAATACCATGCCCGATTAACCTGGAATCCTTATTTTCTCGAACTCCTCGATAATATCCGCGAGGTGACAGGTGACTAAGCGACGAAAAATCGACTGAAGTTAGCAGGATTCCTTGAGGTGAGCCGCCCGATCAATAGTAACGAAGGTCGAGCGATCACCGTATAGCACATGAACGTTGAGAAAAAACAGGTGAAATAACATGCTTATATCCAAGTCTTCACTATCCAAGTATTTTTTTCTAACGCGACGCGTGGAAGAGAAGACTTTATTTTCAAACGTTTGGTTATCTGATGCTCCTGAAAGCTTAAGCCATTTACAGCACTTTGCTTTACGCATAGCAACTTCTTTAACTCTTTTTCTAGCTTTACCCATTATCATGCTTAATGCAAAGTCAATTGAAACCATCATTGCCGTCTTCAGCGTTGAAGCTAGCACGACAGCCTTCATGTTTTCCAAAATAACATCAAAAGACACGACAGCTTGGCTGCTGAGTCATATTGAGGATGAGATAGTAGAGCTCACCAATATAATAGGAGTGGCAGGTACTGGATCTCTCGTCGTTATATATATGTTGGCATAGAATTAGCGATAGAACCTCGACAGCGCCCTGAGTACCTCGTTCGACACCCGGGCCTCAAGCTCGATATCGTCAAGCTCGTTCATGCGGTAGTCATAGACTGCGAAGGCACCTGTCGGGTGCACGGCCACCTGATAGTCGGGCATCAAGATGCCATAACCCATGTAGCTGCCTGAAAGCATCCAGTCGCGATGGGGGTCGGCGTCCAACAGGCTTTGCCCCAGGGTGTAATGCTGAGGCGCCGACTCACAGTCGAGCAGTTCCTCGAGCAGCGTCGGTGCGATATCGGCGTGGTGCGTTCGCCGCTTCAGCGCACCACCGGAGCGTCCCGGCAAATGCATCACCAAGGGGACCTGGACCTGCTCCGGCGTATAGTTGCTGCCATGTCCCCAGTAGTTCTTGCCATGTTCGTTGAAGGACTCACCGTGGTCGGAGGTAATCACAATCGCCGTATCCTCAAGCTGCCCTCGGCGTTCCAGGTCATCGAGTACCCGCCCCAATTGCTGGTCCACATAGCGCGCCGCCGTGCGATAGCGGTTCCAGTAAGGTTCAGGATCAAAGTCAGGCCCCAGGCTCAGGTGGTTGATATGCTCCCAATAGGGCGTGAAGCGCGGGAAATCTGGCGGATGGCTATAGCCGTGCACGGCGTCATAGAACAGGAAACCAAAGAACGGGCGCTCATCTGACTTTGCCTCTTCGTTGTCCATCCAGGCTAGCCAGTCATCGGTGACCTGCTGATCGCGCTCCCAGGGCTCGCCCTTTGCTGACTCCAGCGAGACATCCTTGAGGCCGGCAAAAACGTTACGGTCAAAGGCAGGGCTCACCAACGTCGCCGAAGAGAGGACCTGAAAACGGTAATCGGCGGCCTTTAATCGCTCCATCAGCACCGGGGGCGTCTGGCTGGCAGTAAATGCATCCCAGTAGGTAACGGGCAGGCCATAGAAGAGGCTGAAAACGCCGGCCTTGGTGGAATTGCCACCACTGATATGCTCACGTGCCCTGAACCAACCGGGTTGATGGGCGTACCGGTAAAGATTCGGCATCACCGCAGGCGTGAGCATGTCGTGACGCAGGGTATCCAGCAGTACCAGCAGCAGGTTGTCGGTAGACACCGACGGCGAGCAGCTCAGGGGCGCGGAGGGGTAGACCAAATCCTGCGCCTCGCCCTCCGTCGCCTCGAGATCCACCCGATCACGTACCGCCTGGGGGTCGACCCACCCGTGCTTGACGAAGAAGCGCTTGGCAGTGGCCGGATAGAAGACCGGCACATGACGCGTCATGCCGGTGATGTCGCGGTCGTAGTGGGCATCCGCCCAGGCATGCCAACCGTGCACCCCCAGCAGGGCCAACAAACTCACTACCAGCATTGCGCCCACAGGCCGTGACGGTGGACGCCGCCTGAACAGCAGCCCGAGACCACCCTGCACCGCCAACATACCCAGCACGCCACCGACGGCCAGTGCCCAGGCAACCCATGAGAAGCTGAACACGTCTCCCCCGGCGTTGAGCAGCAGGTCAAGGATGAAGCCGCTCAGGTGGAAGCGATACTGAGCGTAGACGAAAGTATCAAGCAGCAGCAACAGCTGCAGGCCACTCGCCCACAGGGTCGTCATCAGCCATAGTCCGATGCCGCGTAAAAGTGTGGCCAGCAGGAACATCGGCAGAGCGGCCAGCCATACCAGCAGCGAGAGATGGCCGAGGAAAACCATCAGCAGGTAGCTCCACTGCTCGGCCCCCTCGGGCTGGATATAGCCGACATAGCGCAGCGAGATCATCCAGGTAAGCAGCAGGTTGGCCAGGGTCCAGGCGCCAAGCCAGCGCCACCGGTGCAGGAGTCGGTAGATCATGCGCGAAGTCTCCAAAGACCAGAGGCCCTTCAGTCAACGTTGAATGGAAAGCGTGTTGACTGTCACAGCCGCTCACTTACTGAAGACTTACGCAATACTTCTTTATCGTTCCGACCCCCGCCAAGACTTCTTAAAGACGCATTACCGTACAGCCTCGTCCCATGCGACGAAGATCAATCCATGCGAGCGCTGGCGTCCGACCAAAAGGTCAGACACGGTGCCGAATAAGCCGGCACCGTCCGATTCGCATTTGTTATTGTCACTAGATTGTCGCTTTCACATTTCAGCGACGTTTTAGTCACATCCGCTTTGCTAACCTGTCAAAGTTTCATCAAGGCAGCGAGGCCGAGCCACTAATGGGTCTGCGACCGGGTTATGCCTGAAAGGGGAGATCAGCAGATGGGAAACGTGCTTGGAGCGGCACCGGTTAGAGTGCTGATTGTCGAAGACAACCGCGACATTTGCGAGAACATCGCTGCGTATCTTGAAAAGCATAGCTATGTTGTGGATTTTGCCTATGACGGTATCAGCGCGATGTACCTGGCGTTGACGAATCCGTTCGACGTTATCGTCCTGGACCTGATGCTTCCGGGGATGGATGGCCTAAGTTTCTGCACAAAGCTGCGGGCCGATGCCAAAGTAGAAACGCCCGTGCTCATGCTAACGGCGAGAGACACGCTTGACGATAAGCTTAAGGGGTTCGAGGCGGGCGCCGATGACTATTTGGTCAAGCCATTCGCCTTACAAGAGCTACATGCGCGACTGCAGGCGCTTTGCAAACGTAGTCACGGAAAGACTGACGACCTGTTGACGGTTGGTGATCTGACGATGAATAGATCCACGCTGCAAGTGCATCGTGCGGGTCAGCGCATCGACCTTACCCCTGCCGGCATGCGACTACTGCAACGCTTGATGGAAGAAGCGCCGTCTGTTGTGGCTCGCGATGACCTCGAAACCTTGTTGTGGGCTGAGGAGCGCCCCGATGGCGATGCGCTTCGCTCGCACTTGTACAAGCTGCGCCAGGCTATCGATAGGCCGTTTAATAGTCCGTTAATTCACACCGTGCATCGCATCGGTTACCGAATTGCAGAGGATACTCAGTAATGTACCGGCACAGTTTACGCACACGTGTCGCCATTGCATTTGCAGTGTGCGTAGCTGTACTGAGCGTGGCCTGGGGGCTCGCTTTCTTCGCGGCGATCAGGTTTACCGAAGACCGGGTGCTCCAGCATCAGCTGCAGCGTGCCGCAGAGAGCTACCCCGCTATGCCGATGAACCTTCGCGGATACGATGAGATCGGTCGCTTGCCTGAATCACTGCGGGAATGGGCGCAAACCAATCCCGATGAAGGGTTGTACGAATTCGAAGAAAAAGAACTGCATGTCGCGGTAGTACCGACCGACAATGACCAGCAACACGGCTTTGTGGTATTCGATGTTGCCGGGATTGAAGCGGCGTCGTCAGAGGATTGGTGGTGGCTGCTTTTTATTACCGGTGCCGTTGGAGCACTCGCGACGCTTGGTTTCGCGCTGGGCGTGGTGGTTATGCGCAAAGCCGTCGCCCCCGTGGCGCAACTCGCCGAAGCGGTCGCAGACATCGACCCGGAACGACTATCGGCCGAAGATCATAAACGCATAGAGGCCAGCCGATTCGGTGATGATGAGGTTGGCGTGCTCGCCAGGACCATCGAGAAGACGCTTGAGCGTATCAGCGCATTTGTTGAGAGGGAAAGATATTTTACCAGTTCAGCCAGTCATGAGTTGCGGACGCCGATCACGGTCATAACAGGCGCACTTGAGCTGCTGGAACAAAGCAACCTGTCAGCGACCGATGTGAAGGCGCTTGATCGAGTGAGGCGCGCAACGCTCGATATGAAAACCACGATTGAAATGTTCTTGTGCCTCGCTCGCGAAACCGACGACGGGTTATATGACGAGCAGTTTTTAGTGATGCCGCTGGTGAGCAAGGCTATTGATCAGCAGCGCTACCTGCTGACCCGCCAGTTCGTCGATGTGGATATCGACGAACTCGCAAACCCCAAAGTCAACGGACATCCGCAGGCCTTTTCTATTGCGGTCAATAATCTGGTGCGAAATGCGTTCGAGCATACGCTCCACGCGCACGGCCCGATCACGATTCGTATTAAAGAGCATGAGCTCCTGGTCACCAATCAGGTGAGCAGCGACGCCGAAAAGCGGCACGCGCCGACTGAGGTGTCCTCGTCGCGGGGTTATGGTCTTGGTCTGGGTATCGTGCAACGGCTTTGTGAGCGCAATGGCTGGTCGTTTTCGCTACTCGCTGATGAGAAGCGTGTCGTCGCCCGTCTTTCATGGTGATCCAAAAGACCAGGTTAATACAATTCTTCAAATGGCGGTTCAAGGAAGTCAGCTCTGACTTTATTACGGCCGCATAGGTAGGCAACCGGGGGGTACAGGGTGACCTTTATACGCAAGCCGCAAGCGTCCGCCGCAGAGTCCGCGCCTGTCGCGTCTCAAGGTAGAAAGAGACAAGTTTCAATGACGCCACCGATGGATATTGTCCATCTAAAGAGCATGGTAAACGCAACCTTGCTGGAGCTTATGCCAGCTCAGGAAACATCGCCCACGCATCTGCATCAAGGCATGCATTACGCCCTGTTGGGTTCAGGCAAGCGCTTGCGCCCGCTGCTTACGCTTCTAGCTGCGAATGTGGCCACTGACAGTCACACCCTCCGTATGGCCTGTGTGTCGGAACTGGTGCATACCGCTTCGCTGATTCTCGACGACCTGCCCTGCATGGACGATGCGACTATGCGCCGCGACCGCCCCTGCACGCATATACGCTTTTCCGAAAGCACCGCCATTCTTGCCTCAACCAACTTCCTCAACCTCGCGTACGGGGTTATCGCCGATTGCCCCAACGTGGATGCTTCCACCAAAGTCGCCGTTAGCGCTCATCTCAGTCATGTTATTGGTTCTATGGGGTTAGTGGGCGGACAGATCGCTGATTTACAAAATCACCCCGTGGGCACCAAGAGCGCCATTGAGCAACTCTACCACCAGAAAACAGGCTGCCTGTTTGAGTTTGCTGTCGTTACCGGTGCACGACTTCGGGGGCTGGATGCAGAAGTGATAGACGCATTGACGCGCTTTGCCCGTGCCTTTGGTCTGCTGTTTCAGCTTTACGATGATATGTTGGATCACAGTACCTTTGTGCAGGAGACCGGTAAGGACGTGCAGCAGGATAGTGCGAAAACCACCTTGCTTTCTCTTTACACACCCGAAGAAGTTCGCGGCGCATTGAGCAATGCACAAGCCATGGCAAGAGAGCAATTGCGTAGAGCCGGATACGATGAATCCTCACTCGCAGCGCTCGTGGAACAACAGTTCGTTGCCTTCAACGGTGCGGCGCAAAGGCTTGGGGTTTAGACCTTGCGAATGACGACGACTGCAGCACTCACCATTGATCGACTAAGGGTTGTCTACGGCAGCCACAGCGCCTTAGACGACGTTTCTTTACAGGTACGTCCAGGTGAAATACTCGGTATCCTCGGGCCTAATGGTGCCGGGAAATCGACATTGTTGCGCGCCATCACCGGCAAGCTGCGCCCCCGTTCCGGGCAAATATTCATTGCCGGAAAAGCGCTTTCTCCGGGTAAGGCCTATCAACACTCCATCGGCTTCACCCCCCAGTTCCTGGGTTTATACCGGCACTTGACGGGGCGGGAGAACCTGGCGTTTTTCGCGCGCTGCACAGGTGTCAGCCGCCACCAGATGCCCGCCCGGGTCAGTCAAGCGCTGGAAGAAATCGAGTTAACAGACAACGCCGATGTGCGGGTCGACCAGTTGTCCGGTGGTATGCAGCGGCGCTTACACCTGGCAGCCACCCTGGTCTCCCACCCTTCTCTGCTCGTGCTGGACGAACCCACGGCCGGGGTCGACTTGGGTGTGCGCCTGTCAATCCACGACCTTATTCGCCGCCGCGCCGAGCAAGGTGTGGCCGTGGTCGTTGTGACCCATGAGTTAGATGAAGCTGAAGTGCTATCCCACCGCGTCGCCCTTCTTCATCAAGGCCAACTGAAAGCCCTGGACGAGCCCCAGGCGTTGATACAGGAAACCTTCGGCAACCGTCAGCTATTCGTTGTGCGTACGGTTCACATGCTGCCCCCGGCACTCTGTGAGCGGCTGCAGGAGATGGGTTTTCGCCCTCGCAGTGATGAGAGTAGTGATGAGAGCAGTGAATGGTGGCTGGAAAGTGACCTGCCGCTGGATAGATTGATCGACCACCTCTACCGCGACCTGGGCGGAGCACGTGAGGCCATTGCCGAGGTATCGATACGCCGACCCGGATTAAAAAACGTGATGCAGCAGGTTACCGGTGCCCGAAGCGATACTGCGGTGGAGACAGTGTCATGAGGGCAATTTTCCGAGTGATGGTCCTGGGCTTGTGGCGTGACCGCGGTGCGTTACTCATGGCATTTGCTTTGCCCAGCCTGGTATTCGCCATCTTTGCCAGCATCTTCTCCGGCGCCACGGAAGGCGACTTGCACTTGCGGGTCGGTCTTGTGGTGGAAACCGAAGATCAACAGATGCAAGAGTTTGCGCAGTACCTGACGCAGACCGAAGAACTGGAGATGACGGCTCTACCCGATTCGGGCCGCGCTCAACTACGGGAACAGGTGCAACAAGGCAATTTCGACACGGGGGTGATCGTTCACGGGCAACCAGACACGGACAACGATCCGCTGTTTACTATTGTCAGCGAACCCACCCGTGAAATTGCCGCTCTGTCTCTACAGGGCTGGCTGCGCCAAAGCCTGGTCTCCCAGCAACCGCAGGTTCTTGTGCAGCGTCTTGCGCAAACCACAGAAGCTCTGGTTGAGGGTTTCTCGCCCGAACAACAAGCACGCCTGGACGCCGCTCTGGAAGCCATGGCCAGGGACCCGGGCGAGGCAGCGATCGAAGACTTGCTTATCGAGCTAGATCCCGTCTATGGCGAGGCGACAGCGTCAATATCTGGGCTCAGCGGTATCGCCTACTATGCTGGCGCCACCGCCATTCTGTTCCTGTTGTTGTCCGCCGTGAACGCGGGCATGGTCAGTTTGGAAGAGCGCCAAAACGGTATCGCCGAACGCCTTCTACTGAGCAAAGCGGCGCATTCGCGGTTACTGCTGGGCCGGTTTCTGTTTTTGTTGAGTCTGGGATTTTTCCAGGCCAGCGCTATCTTCCTGGTCGCCAGGTTCGGGTTTGGGCTGGAGATAGAGCGCGCTTTGGCGAAAGTCATTGTCATGGCAATTGCCTGCGCCGCCGCCAGTGCCGGGCTGGCACTTTTACTCCTGTCGCTGTGTCGAACAACGCAGCAGGCGACAACCTTTTCTTCGTTTTTTGTGCTCATTGTTTCCAGCGTAGGCGGCTCAATGGTGCCACGTTTCATGATGCCTGACTGGTTGCAGACGGTGAGCCTGTTCACGCCGAATGCCTGGGCGATTGAAGGTTTTTACGGAGCGTTGATTCGCGGCGACAGCTGGGCTCAGCTAGCCCAGCCCGGCGGCATCCTGGCCGCCGTGGCACTGGTAAGCCTGCTACTAGCTGCCCTCCCCTTATTCAAGACGCCGGCCTAAGAGAGGTTGTAAAACATGATGGACTGGTTATGGACGCTCATGCTTGTGATAGCGGCTTTCCTGGGGATGGAAGTGTTCGCCTGGTACGCCCATAAGTACATTATGCACGGCTGGGGCTGGCGCTGGCACAAATCCCATCACGAACCCACTGAGGGCGTGTTCGAGAAAAATGACCTGTATGTTGTGGTGTTTTCGCTGGTGGTGGTCGGCATGTTTGCGGTGGGAGACCTTTACTGGACGCCACTCATGGCTATCGCATCAGGCATCACGCTTTACGGCGTCGCTTATTCTCTGTTTCACGACGGTATGGTTCACCAACGCTGGCCGATTCGCTGGCAGCCAAAGAGCGGCTATTTGAAGCGTCTGGTCCAAGCTCACCGAATCCATCATGCCGTGCGTACTCGAGAGGGGGCTGTGTCCTTCGGCTTCCTTTACGCGCCAGATGTCAGGAAACTCAAAAAACGCCTAAAGCAGCAACGGGCTGCATCTCCAGCGGGAGCGAGACATGACCGATGACAGTATGGTGAAACGCAAGAATGATCATCTCGACATCGTGCTGGACGCTCGTCGGGCTAACGCTCGGACCCTTACGGGATTCGCCGACTATCGCTTCGCCCATTGCGCCCTGCCACAGCTGCACCTGGACGAGATTGATCTGAGCGCACGACTTTTCGATAAACCCATGAAGGCGCCGCTGTTGATCAGTTCCATGACCGGCGGCGCCGAACGGGCCAAAACGATCAATCATCACCTGGCAGAAGCCGCCCAACACCTGGGTATCGCCCTGGCCATCGGCTCCCAACGAGTCGCCCTGCAGTCTGGCAACGATCATGGCCTGACCAGGCAGTTACGACGCATCGCCCCGGATATTCCACTGCTTGGCAATATCGGCGCGGGTCAGCTTCGGGAGCCCCAGGGGATCGACTGGGCGCGCCGGGCGGTGGAGATGATCGAGGCGGATGCATTGATCGTCCACCTCAACCCCCTGCAGGAGGCCGTGCAACAGGGCGGCGACCGGGACTGGTGTGGCGTACTTCAGGCCATCGGCACGCTGGTCACGTCGCTCGAAGTGCCGGTGGTGGTCAAGGAAGTCGGCGCGGGTATCTCCCCCGAGGTGGCCCGGGCGCTGGTGGAAGAAGGTGTGGCGATGATCGACGTGGCCGGCGCCGGCGGCACCAGCTGGGCGGCGGTGGAGGCGGAACGCGCGACAAATGAGCACCAGCGCCGGGTCGCCATGGCCTTCGCCGGCTGGGGCACCCCCACCGCCCAGGCCATTCGAGCGGTGCGCCAGACCCTGCCGAAGACGCCTTTGATCGCTTCCGGCGGCATTCGCGATGGAGTGGACGCCGCCAAGGCCATACGCCTGGGCGCGGACCTGGTGGGCCAGGCCGCCGCAGTGCTTGAGAGTGCCACCGAATCGAGTCAGGCGGTGATCGAGCACTTCGAGGTAATCATCCAGCAGTTGCGCATCGCCTGTTTCTGTACCGGCAGCGCCGACCTGCATGCCCTGCGTACGGCGGTGCTGCTGGATGATCGCGGCGTCCCTCTGGAAGCGCCCCATGGCTAGGTATATCGCCGTCATCGCCCCTGTCCTGCCGCGCCGATCGCTGGCGACGAGGTATGATTCATGAACGCGCCAGGATATGACCTGATACTGGTGGGGGGCGGCCTGGCCAATGGCCTGATCGCCCTGCGCTTGATACAGGCGCAGCCAGAGTTGCGCCTGCTGATGCTGGAAAGCGAAAGTCGCCCCGGTGGTCATCACACCTGGTCGTTTCACGATGGCGATCTCTCCGTAGACCAACATGCCTGGCTGGCGCCCATGGTGGGTCGTCGCTGGCCACGGCACCGTGTGATCTTCCCGCACCGCGAGCGCCTGTTGAACGGGGGCTACGCCAGTATCTTCTCCCGGGATTTCGCCTGCGTTCTGGAAGAGGCCCTGGGCGACAACTTGTGGGTCGACACGCGCGTGGCCCGCCTTTCCACGGATAGCGTGGAACTCGAGGATGGCCGGGTGCTGCACGCGAAAGCGGTCATCGACGGCCGGGGCCCCGCCGACAGCGCTCACCTGACCCTGGGCTACCAGGCCTTTCTCGGCCAGGAAGTCCGCCTGGACAAGCCCCACGGCCTGGAAGAACCGATCCTCATGGACGCCAGCGTGCCCCAGCAGGACGGCTACCGGTTCGTCTACGTGCTGCCGTTCAGCCACGATACCCTGCTGATCGAGGATACCCACTATGTGGACCGCCCGGAGGCGGACGCGGCCCAACTGCGTGAGCATATTGGCGCCTACGCGCGGGATCGCGACTGGCGGATCGTCGAAACCCTGCGGGAAGAGAGCGGCGTGCTGCCGATCATCCTGGCGGGTGAGTTCGGTGCCTTCTGGCAGAACGCCCAGGGCCAACCACGAAGCGGCCTGCGCGCCGGTCTGTTCCACCCCACCACCGGGTACTCCCTGCCCCAGGCGATGGGTCTGGCAGAACGCATCGCCGAGCTTGGCAAGCTCGATGCGGCGTCGCTGTTCCAGGCCATCCATGCCTTCGCCGCCCGGGAATGGCAACACCAGGGCTACTTTCGCCTGCTCAATCGCATGCTGTTCCTGGCGGGCCGCCCGGCGCGGCGCTGGCAGGTCATGCAACGTTTCTACGGCCTGCCAGAACCGCTGATCGAACGCTTCTACGCCGGACGCCTGACCCGTGCCGACAAAGTGCGCATCCTGATGGGCAAGCCGCCGGTGCCGCTTGGCGAAGCGCTCAAGGCGGTGCGGGCGAATTCCCCACAAAAGATTTCATCCACCTTCTTCGGAATACGCTCATGACCCAGCCTCAACGTGCCCTGGTGATCGGCGCCGGCTTCGGCGGCCTGGCCCTGGCGATTCGCCTGCAGTCCGGCGGCTACCAGACCACCCTGCTGGAAAAGCGCGACAAGCCCGGTGGCCGCGCCTATGTCTATGAAGACCAGGGGTTCACCTTCGATGCCGGCCCGACGGTGATTACCGACCCCTCCGCCCTGGAAGAGCTCTTTCATCTGGCAGACAAACACATGGCAGATTATGTCGAACTGCTGCCGGTCACGCCCTTCTACCGGCTCTGCTGGGAAGATGCCCCTGCCTTCGATTACGTCAACGATCAGGCCGCCCTGGAGCGACAGATCGCCGAGCGCAACCCCCGTGACGTGGAGGGCTATCGGCACTTCCTGAGCTATTCCCAGGCAGTGTTCGAGGAAGGCTATCGCAAGCTCGGCGCCGTGCCCTTTCTGGCCTTTCGCGACATGCTCGCCGCCGGGCCGCAGCTGGCGAAGCTTCAGGCCTGGCGCAGCGTCTACTCCATGGTCTCGAAATTCATCGAGGATCCGCACCTGCGCCAGGTCTTCTCCTTTCATTCCCTGCTGGTGGGGGGCAACCCATTCGCCACTTCCTCCATTTATACCCTGATCCATGCCCTGGAGCGGGAGTGGGGCGTATGGTTTCCCCGGGGCGGCACCGGCGCCCTGGTACAGGGTATGGTCCAGCTGTTCAAGGATCTCGGCGGCACCCTCGAACTGAACGCGGAAGTGGCAAACATCGAAACCGCAGGGGATCAGGTGAGCGGCGTCACCTTGATGGACGGCCGACATTTCCCGACGGATGCACTGGCCTCCAACGCAGACGTGATGCATACCTACAGCAGGCTCTTGAGCGGGCATTCCCGCGGCACCCGCCAGGCCAAGTCTCTGGGCCGCAAGCGCTTCAGCATGTCACTGTTCGTGATCTATTTCGGCCTGGACAGGCCACCGCAAGGCTTGGAGCACCATACGGTGTGCTTCGGCCCCCGCTACAAGGAATTGATCGACGAGATCTTCAACGCGGACACCCTGGCGGAGGATTTTTCCCTCTACCTGCACTCCCCCTGTGTCACCGATCCGAGCATGGCACCCGAAGGCTGTAGCGCTCACTATGTTCTGGCACCGGTACCGCACCTGGGCAAGGCGAACATCGACTGGGAAACCCAGGGGCCGATATACCGCGACCGCATCCTCGACTATCTGGAGCGCCACTATATTCCCGGGCTACGGGAGCACCTGGTGACCTGTCGGCACTTCACGCCCCTGGACTTTCGCGAGGAGCTCAACGCCCACCTGGGTTCCGCCTTCTCCCTGGAGCCGATTCTCACCCAGAGCGCCTGGTTCCGACCCCACAACCAGGATGCCAAGATCGACAACCTCTACCTCGTGGGGGCCGGCACCCATCCCGGGGCCGGGGTGCCCGGCGTGATCGGTTCCGCCAAGGCCACTGCGGGCCTGATGCTGGAGCGACTCAATGACCGATAAGCTAGGACAGCATGCCGCACAGACCATCGCCGTGGGCTCCAAGAGTTTTGCCACTGCAGCAAAGCTGTTCGATCCGGCCACTCGGCGCAGCGCCCTGATGCTTTATGCCTGGTGCCGCCACTGCGACGACGTGATCGACGACCAGCAGCTGGGCTTTCGTGCTCAGGAAACCACGGGCGAAAGCAGCGAGACGCGCCTGAACGAGCTGCGACACCTGACGCGTCGTGCCTATGCCGGGGAGCCCATGCAAAGCCCGGCCTTCGCCGCCTTTCAGGAGGTGGCGCTCGACCACGGGATCCCCGAGCGCTATCCCCTGGCTCATCTGGACGGCTTCGCCATGGACGTGGCACAGCGGCGCTATGTCACCCTCGACGACACCCTGGACTACTGCTATCACGTGGCCGGCGTGGTGGGCATCATGATGGCCTGGATCATGGGCGCGAAGGATGAGGCGACCCTGGATCGGGCCTGCGACCTGGGGATGGCCTTTCAGCTGACCAATATCGCCCGGGACATCATCGAGGATGCACAGATTGATCGCTGCTATCTGCCGGCCCAGTGGCTGGAAGAAGCCGGCATTCCCCGCCAGGAGATGACCGCGCCAAGGCATCGTGAAGCCCTGGCAGGCCTGGCCCGACAACTGATCGACCTGGCGGAACCCTACTATGATGCCGCCCGCGGTGGATTGACGGCCTTGCCGCCTCGCTGCGCCTGGGCCATCGGCACCGCCCACGGCGTCTACCGGGAAATCGGGGTCAAGGTGAAAACGCACGGTGCTCTGGCCTGGGACGCGCGCATCTCGACCAGCAAGGCGGACAAAGCGCGCCTGCTGGGTCTGGGACTCGTTCACGCGATGACATCCCGCTGGCAAAAGCCAGCGCCAAGGCCTAGCGGTCTCTGGCAGCGACCGGGCGACTGAGCGGTGGCAATAGGCTGACCCATCGCGCCACTAACGTCTACGCTGAGAGACACCCATCACGACACAGGAGGCCATGATGAGTATCGAGCAACCCGAAACGCTCCATCTGGACAGCGATGACGCGACCGGCTACCCCAACTCCCCACTGCCAGTGTTGATCTACCGGGATGTTATCGACACTCGTGACCCAGAGGCGTGTGCCGCCACCTTCGAAGCCATGTTCAAGCGCCACGGCTGGCCGCCGGCATGGCGCTACCACCTGTATGACTTTGACCACTTTCACTCCACCGCTCACGAAGTATTGGGCATCTTTCGCGGCCAAGCCCGAGCACGACTGGGTGGCCCTAACGGCCGCGAGCTGATGCTTTGCGCTGGCGACGTGCTGGTGCTGCCCGCAGGGGTTGGGCATGCAAGCCTGGAGGCGGACGATGATTTCTGCATGGTAGGCGCCTACCCGCCCGGCCAAAGGCCGGAGATAGAACGCGGCGACCCGGCACAGCTGGAAGCGGCAAAGGCACGCGTGGCTAACGTGGAGATGCCCGAGAGCGACCCGGTCGGCGGTTCACTCACATCGCTCTGGACGCAAGACGCTTAGATCCAGCAGAAGTCTGCCCATGGCAGGTATGATGCACAGACCCACATTTCACACCGACGAGGAGCTCCCTATGACTGCTTATGTGGTAATGATCAAAGAACACACCCACGACAGTGACGAAATGGAGCGCTACAGCGAAAAGGCCAAAGCCGCCCGCGAAGGCCATGACCCTGAGCCGCTCGCGTTCTATGGTGATTTCAAAGTGCTCGAAGGTAGCGCCATGGAAGGGGCGGTGATTTTACGCTTCCCCGATATGGCTGCCGCCCGCGCCTGGTATGAAAGCCCCGCCTACCAGGAAGCCCGCCAGCACCGTTTTCAGGGGGCCGACTATCGGGTCTTTATCGTGGATGGCATCGAGGGCGCCTGAGAAGCCCACCATCGTCTATCAAGAGAGGACCGCATCATGATCGAGTCACGGGAAGACCTCGACGCCATCAAACAGTCGTGCCAGTCGTTGGTCACGAGGAGCTCAGGCCTTTCAGCCGGGGCGGCGATCATTCCCATCCCCGGGGTGGACCTTGGCTCAGACGTGGCCATCTTGATGCGGTTGATCCCCCAAATTAATGAAAAATTTGGCTTATCGCCTGAACAAATCGAAAGCCTGGATACCGAATCCAAGCTCTTTGTGATGACCGCCATTTCCAATACCGGCAGCAAGCTGGCCGGGAAATACATCACCAAAAAACTCATCGTGACGGTGCTCAACAAGATGGGCATCAAGGTCGCCGCGAAAGGCGTGACGAAGTTCGTCCCGCTAATCGGCAGTGCCGTGGCAGGCAGCATCAGCTTCACCGCCATGAAGGTGATGGGCAACCGTCATATCGAAGACTGCTATCAAATTGCCTTGGCAGCGCTTGAAAAAGAGCGGCTTGCGCATGAAATCGTGATCGAGCCGGAGACAGAATCAGAGCCAGTAAAGAGCTCTTCTAAAGCCGACGACCGTGATGCCGACCTTTTATTGCGGCCAACACATCGCTAATGCAATTCTTAATTGAATTCAGGAGGTAAGCTGGCCCAAAGAAAAGGGAGTCTGGATCTCATCGGATGTGAGAATCAGTGCAAACAGCAGGCATAGAACCTACTTTATGACTCCAGAGGCCCTTTTCATTCCAGTTAGACGATACCAACTTTCATGGTCATCATTGCAGATGCCCGCGCGATGTGATCTCGACCTCCCTTTCGACGGTATCGCCTCGCACTAGGTAGACCGTGTCGAACAGGTTGGTGACGACGCAGGCATGATTAGGAATTACACGAACCGTGTCGCCGATTAATGGTTTGTCCATGCAGGCAGACAGATCAACGACCGCATGTTCCTCGGAGAGAGAGGTGATCACAGCATCCGGATACTCCACCAGATGGCCGTGGCCTTTGTACGGCGCCGGAACCGCATCGGCTGCCAGTGCCTTTGAGCCGGAATCGATGACTGCGCGATCTACTTTAGGGCGGCTGACCACCGTGGCCTTCACCGTCAACGCGCAATCGTCCAGTGTCCCGACGCCGAAAGCGACTTGCATCCGGTCAGAATAGATGTAGGTGCCGGGCCGGTATTCGGTCGTGGCAGTGCCTTCACCGGCGCGATACATATCGGGAGTCCCCCCGGAAGAGATTACTTTGGGCGGAAAGCCCGCCGACTCGAGCGCGGCCTTGGCTTTATGCAGCCACGCATCGGCCTTGTCGATGTTGCCCTTGGGTGGATAAGTCATCAGTCCGCCGAAAGTAAGGCCTGGCGCATCACGGATTTGCCGGGCGAGCGCCACCGTCTCTTCCAGAGTCTGCACACCGCAGCGCCCTGCACCGGTATCGCATTCCACCAAGACGTTCAGTGGGTCGGCTGCACTGAACCGGGCGGCATAACCCGCGATTGTATGGGCGCTATCGGCAGTAACTGACAAAGTCACGCGGGTATGCAAGTCGACTAGTCTGTCGAGTTTGGATGTGCCGAGAATATTGTAGGGCAAGAAAATATCAGTCAGCCCACCATCGGCCATTGCCGCCGCCTCACCGATCTTCTGGCAAGTGATGCCTATAGCTCCCAGTGCCACCTGCTTCTGAGCCATTTCCGGAAGTTTATGGGTCTTCACGTGAGGCCTCAGAGAAAGATCGTGCGCATCGGCATAATCCTGCGCACGTTTCAGATTCGCTTCGACTCTATCCAGGTCGATTAGTACAGCGGGGGTATCAATGTCATTGATATGCATCAGCTAATCTCAGCAGAATGGTGGCGTCGATGAAGGTCAAGTTTACGATCAGGTTATCTCGCCACTTGGCCTTAAATATAGTCGTTCGAAATATTGGGTAGATACGACAGTCTCCTTCCCGCCTGAATGAGAGTCTCGCGATATAGGGCATAGTTTTCCATAGCATCCTGCTTAGGTGCGATGATACAGACGGTGCTTTGACAAATTCCTTCGGCATCGAGAACTGGTGCTGCGAAACAGTGGGTAAAATTGTCCGCAATGCTATCAAAAGAGAAAAACTTCTCTTTCCAGGCCTTATGCACGCTATCGGCATACTCCTGAGGGTCAATACGACCACCGTTGGGGCATATGAAATCCTCGGGTGGTATTAGCGCCAAGATTTCCTTCGTTGTTAGATGGCCGAGAAGCAAACGGCCCGACGCAGTCCAGGGGATGGGCGTCCGCTCGCCGACATCAGCACTAATCCTGAAGGGACGACTACCCTCGTTCATCATCGCAACGAAGTACTTATCTCGCTCGAGCATGCATAGCTGCGATGTCTCGCGAGTCTGATCCGTGATCCATTCCAGAACCGGCCGAGCATGGCGTGTTATATCGAAGTTCTTCAAATAGTTCAGCCCCCAGTAGTGCAACTTGCGTCCGAGGAAAACCCGCCCTTCAGAGTCAGTGCGTTCCAGCAGACCCGCTGTCGTCAGCAGGCCAACCAGTTCGTATATCGAGGACTTTGGGGCTCCCATGCCGGTTGCAATGTCAATGGGGCGCTGTGGCTCACTAATTGTGCAAAGATAGTCAAGGATCAAAAAGGCACGCTCCAGCCCACGTTCTTTCGTTCTGGTAGGTGGGGCAAATTTCTCATTACTCATTCAGGTACCGGCTGTTTCTTCGTTGAGTGTGCCCTCTGCAGGGAATTTTTGTCAGGTCGCCTTGCGATAAGCAATACAGTCAACCTCGACCTTACAGTCGACAACCATTGCCGATTGAACACAAGCTCGGGCAGGAGGTGAATCGGCGAAGTATTGGGCAAAGATCTTGTTAAAGCTCCAGAAATCGCGTGGATCGTCAAGCCAGACCCCGACTCGCATGATGTCGGCAACGCTATAGCCAGCTGACTCCACGATCGCGATCATATTGCTGATCGCCTGATGGGCCTGTGGCACAATTCCACCATCAATCACTTCGCCATCCACCATCGGCGTCTGGCCAGAGACATAGAGCCAGCCATCGGCCTCTGTCGCTTTAGCAAAAGGTAACGTCTGACGCCCAGAGCCCTTGGATTCGTTTAAACCATGCCTTTTAATGCTCATATTCTATCCTTATTAAAACTTTGAATTTTTGAGGAACGCCGCGAGACGTTCTGATTTCGGGTTGTGGAAGAGTTGCTCGGGTGGGCCCTCCTCGCCTATGCGACCGTCTTGCATGAAGACGACGGTGTCCGACACGTCGTGGGCGAACTGCATCTCGTGAGTAACTAAGAGCATCGTCATGCCGTCTGAGGCGAGATCCTTGACGACTGCCAGCACTTCGCTAACTAACTCTGGGTCAAGCGCGGAGGTCACCTCGTCAAAGAGCATGAGCGCCGGTTTCATGGCGATCGCACGGGCGATGGCAACCCGCTGCTGTTGGCCACCAGAAAGCTGTCCCGGGTAATGGTCCTTTCGATCCTTCATACCCACACGATCCAGCCAATCCTCTGCAGCCGCGTAAGCCTCGTCCTTCGGTATCTTGCGAGTTTTGATCAAACCCAGCATGACATTATGGATCGCGCTCATATGAGGAAAAAGATTGAAATGCTGGAATGCCATACCGGTCATAGCGCGCTGGCGAGCTATTTCTCTTTCTTTAAGCCGGATTCGCTTCCCCTTATGCTGCTTGTAGCCGATCTGTTCCCCCTCAACAGCGACGACTCCATCCTCGTAGTCTTCCAGCAGGTTGACGCAACGCAGCAGGGTAGTCTTTCCTGATCCGCTCGATCCAATCAGACTCACGACATTGCCACTTTGCATGGTTAGGTCGATGCCTTTTAGCACCTCAACCTCACCGAATTTTTTATGCAGGTTTGTGATTTTCAGAACAGGAACAGTCAATGTACACCTCAACTGGGCAACGAGACTTTGCGTTCGACGAAGCGTCCGGCTTTCTCGATCGCGAAGTTGATAAGGAAGAAGATAAGCCCCGCAAAGAAGTAGAGTTCGAGGCTAAGATATGTGCGGGAGATCACTTGCTGAGCCGCCAGCAGCAACTCGACCACACCGATGACCGAGAGCAGCGTCGATGCTTTCACAATTTCGGTGGCAGTCGTCACCCAAGTCGGCAGGATCATTCGAAGCGCCTGCGGAAGGAGTACTGAGAAGAACGTTCCAAAAAACGTGAGGCCTACAGATTTCGCTGCTTCAGTCTGTCCCTTAGGAATAGCCTTCAGGGCGCCTTGAACAATTTCACCGACATGCGATGAGCAAAATAGCGTAAGCGCGAAGACACCAGCGTGCATAGCTGACAGTTGAATACCAATTATCGATAGAATGTAGTAACAGGCAAGAATCAGTACGAAGACCGGCGTGCCACGCAGGAAGTCGGAATACAGGCGCACGAAGAATCGTAAGACCGGGTTTCCATAGGAGAGAATCACCCCAACGACGACTCCTAGGGGCGTGCCCAGCAGTATCGACACAGTTGAAATGAGGATCGTATAGCCGAAACCGTCTAGCAAAGGCATCCGCGCCGCCCAGACAGCATTAAGAGCTTGCATTATATCCATTTGGTCACCTATCTCGGGATCGCCAGACGGCTTTCGGTACGCCGTAGAATTGCGGCAATGATCGAACAGGCGACAACATACATAAGGCTTGCAACCAACCAGGTCTCGATTACACGGAAAGTTTCCACGTTGATCTTGCGGGCGTAGAAAGTAAGCTCAGGAACGGCGATGACCGCAGCAAGCGAAGTATCCTTGAATAGAGAAATAAAGTTATTGCCGAGCGCGGGCAGGACACGACGGAACATGACCGGGATAGTGATGAGAACCTTGGTCCGGAATTCGGTCAATCCGATAGTCAGCCCGGCCTCTCGAAGCCCCGAGGGCAACGAAACGAGGCCAGAGCGAAAGACTTCGGTCAAGTAAGCACCAGAATAGACCGAAAGCGTGACGATGAAGCTTTCAATTTTGCCAAGGTTAATACCGAGTTCCGGCAGTGCAAAAAAGGTAAAGAGGATTAGTACAAGAATCGGCGTGTTGCGGAATGCCGATACATAGACTGACGCAGCCCAACGGATAGGCTTCTTTTTTGATAACATCGCGAAAGCCAGGAACAACCCGATCAGACAACCGATCGCGATGGAGGCCAAGGCTAAAACTAGCCCCAGCCCCAAACCAGAGAGCAAGATATCGAAGTCTCTCCACACCGCCGAAAAATTGAAATTGTATTCCATAAATCCCCCCAGGATTTTCTGTCTTACTTGTACTCGATCGGGAAACCAATCTGGGGCGGGTCGAGTTCCACTCCGAACCATTCTTCAAAGGAAGCTGCATAGGTGTTGAATTCAACACCTGTCATAGCCTCGTGCAGAACCGAGTTCACAAAGTTCAGCCAGCGCTGCTCGCCAGGCTTAACGGCGCAGCTATAGCTTTGGGGGTTCCAGCCGTGACCGGCGTCGGCAAAACGGTTCGGGTTCTGCGTCATGTACCACCTCAACGACGACTGGTCGGTCGCTGCTGCATCAGAGCGCCCCGAGTTCAGCGCTTGGTACATCAAATCAACGCTGTCGTACTGGTCGACATTAGCCTCTGGCAGGGCGGCATGCACCATTTCCTCTGCATAGACGTTCTGCAGCACCGATACTGTGATGTCACTCCCCGCTGCTTTCAGCGCGTCGTAATCGGCATATTCGCCGTCTGCCATCAGCATCAGGCCCACGCCTTCACGATAATAGGGGATCGTGAACTCGACCTGCTGTGCGCGGCCAGCTGTCACTGTCATGAACTGGCAGGCCACATCAACCTTGTCGGTCGCGAGGTTTGGGATTCGAGCATCGCCCGATTGGTTGACGAATTCGATCGCCTCAGGGTCGTCGAATAAGCCCTTGGCAATCAGCCGAAGCATGTCGACGTCGAATCCGACAAGTTCATTGTTGGCGTCCTTGAAGTGCCAGGGAGAGTTGGTGCTGCCAGTTCCCGCAATTAGATATCCGCGGTCGAGAACGTCCTGAAGTTTGTCGGCCTGAGCTGCACTGGCGAAGGCGCAACAGGCGAACGCAGTGGAACTGAGTAGGGTAAAGGCTTTTAACATGATGAGTCTCCTTGTTGGAATATTCCGGTATGTTGGACTTCTTAGATATTTCCGGTATATTGGAATGAAGATTACTATTCCAGACTTCAGTTAATGTCGACTGTTTGCGCTTGTCAACTTTTTTTTCAGACGAGCGCGGATTTAAGTTCTTCCACTGTTAAGCTTGAAAGTGCATGAACTTAAGCCATGACCTGAACCTCACGCGCAGTTAAGCAGCACCCCTCTCATCGGTCGACGCAACGCCGCATCGTAGTTGTCCACGATCTCTGAGCCCTCCCTCTGCCGGATTCGATAGACTATTTCCAGTATCTGTTTGCCAACGCTGCAGCAGCCTATCTAAACTTGGCATCTTGCCAAAGCTGACTCATAATGAGCATTTAAAAGCCCAAAATAGCTTTTATGGGTCTTAAATTACCCAAACTAATGGAACGGCGATGAAACGGGCACGCAGCTACTCTCGCGTCACGAAGCAGGCGCTCTCACTCTTTGGCAAGTTGATCAAGGCTGGCCGTCTGGAGCGCAAAATGACGGCTACAGAACTGGCAGAACGCGCGGGCATCACCCGCAGGACCCTCCGCAACATCGAAAACGGCGAAGCCGGTTCTGAGATCGGCACCGTCTTCGAGGTTGCGACACTCGTCGGCGTCAGTCTGTTCGATGTTGACGAACGGACCCTGGCGATTCATAACGCCCATCTCGAAGACAAACTAACGCTGCTGCCTAAGAGCGTTCGCCCTAGTAAGCAGGAGGTCGATGATGATTTCTAAGCTTACTGACCACAAAGGAGCCTATGTCTGGATTTGGCTGCCGGGAGAAACACAACCTGTCGTGGCTGGACGAATCACACAGCAAAGGGGCACCTACGCTTTCAACTATGGCGCCAGCTATTTGGAGCGTGATGACGCAATACCCATCTATGACGCCGAGCTTCCGCTCCGCCGCGGCCTGATCGAACCGGCCGCTGGCTTAGCAATGGCCAGTTGCCTTCGTGACGGCTCGCCTGACGCTTGGGGCCGCAGGGTTATCATCAACCGTCTAATGGGTGCCAAGGCCGCCGAGACCGAAACCAGCGACATCGACGAACTGACCTACTTGCTTGAGTCCGGATCAGACCGAATCGGTGCACTCGATTTTCAGCATTCCGCCACCGAATACGTTCCCCGCCTCAAGGCAGAAGCGTCCTATGAGGAATTGCTTGAAGCGGCCGAACGGATCGAGAAAGGCGCCCCGCTGACGCCAGCTCTCGACCAGGCGTTGAACCACGGCACGTCGATCGGCGGCGCGCGCCCGAAAGCCCTGATTGACAACGGCGATCACAAAACAATCGCCAAATTCTCGTCGAGCTCGGATCTTTACAGCGTTGTGAAGTTGGAATTTATCGCCATGAAGCTCGCGGCTTTATGTAACCTCAATGTTGCCTCAGTCTCGATGATCTCAGCGGCTGGCAAGGACGTTCTGCTCATCGAACGCTTTGACCGCCTCAAATCAGAGGCTGGCTGGCAGCGTAAAGCGATGGTCTCGGCTCTGACGATGCTCGGCCTTGACGAAATGATGGCACGCTATGCGTCTTATGAAGATCTTGCCGAGATTATCCGTCACCGCTTCAGCGACCCACAGGAAACGCTGCGAGAGCTCTACGGACGGATCGTTTTCAATATCCTATGCGGCAACACGGACGACCATGCCCGCAATCATGCTGCTTTCTGGGACGGCGAGATGCTCACTTTGACCCCAGCCTATGACATTTGCCCCCAAGGAAGAACCGGCAACGAGGCGACACAGGCGATGCTGATCAAGGGTGAAAACCGTATGAGCACGCTGCATAGCTGTCTCGCGGCCGCGCCTGATTTCTTGCTCAATGACACAGAAGCCAAGATCATCATTGAGCAACAGCTCGCAACGATTGCCAGTGAGTGGAAGGGGCTCTGCGAGGAAGCCAAGCTGACCGAGACTGACCGGAAGCTCTTTGCCGGTCGGCAGTTTTTGAACAGCTATTGCATCGAAGGCCTGGGGGCCGAACATCGCACGCTACTTGAAGGCTTTGAGGCCGCGCGCGCGCAGTTGCTCGGTTAAAAAGGCGGCCAGTGGCGCTGCTCCCAAGGATGCGTGCGCCGATTGACCCATCTATTCAGATCATATTATGAGCCGATTACGGTTTATATTCGGCTCATAGAGTTATGGAGAACATATACAAGCCCTACTATCACTCATGACTCAACACCTCTCGCAGCCAACCAAGTAATGCTTCGCTGCCTTGGCGTTGAGGTGCGCCCTGGCGAGTGTATAAGGCGATGGCATCGTGCTGGGGCAAGCTCTCTGTCACCGGGCGGATCAGTTCGCCATTTTCAATTAAGCGTTGCGTTGTGCGCCGCCATCCCAAGGCGATACCGTGCCCCGCGACAGCCGCTTGCAGTAACAGTGGATAGCTATCGAACACAGCGCTCTCCGCTGATGAAAACTCAAAGTGCCCCATGGCACGAAACCAATCATCCCACTCCAGCCAGTCCGGCGGTTCAGCGTGGTGGTGCAGTAGCCGCTGGTTCAGCAACGCATTGAGACTCAACGGCGTAGCGGCCCCTTTCAGGTAAGCAGGGCTGCAGACCGGAAATATCTCGTCCTCGGCGGTAAACACCACACGATGGCTCCCGCTGGGTCGTCCGTTGGTTTGCAGCGCAATGTCGAAGCGGCCACTAAATTCGGTAATCGGCCGTGTCGAGGTCGCCAGCTGTATCTCAATGTCAGGATAGCGTCGATTGAAGTCCGCCAGCTGTGGCATCAGCCAATAGAACGCTTCGCATAACTGGCAGAACAATACGACGCGCTTATCATCCGGGTCGCCACGCAGTCCCTGAGCTCCCGTGGCAATACTCTCCAGCGCCTGGGAGACCGTACGGCCAAACTCGCGCCCCTCGCGGGTAAGAAACACACGGCGATGACGGCGCTCGAAAAGCATCACGCCAAGGTCTTCCTCCAGCGCACGGATCTGTCGGCTGATAGCCGCCTGAGTAAGGTGTAGCTCATCGGCCGCGCGCGAAAAACTTTCAAGCCTGGCGGCAGCCTCAAAGGGGCGCAGCGTCGCCAGCGGTGGAAGAGACTTGATGACGTTATCCATAATCTGAGCTCATACATTGTGACGCAGAAGTCGTTTGAAGCACGGCTAGAGGCAGCGGCATTCTATAGCGGAATTCATACCTGGAACGCTGCAATGAAGGTCACCGCTGAACCACAAGATAATATCCTACAGGGCATAAGCCTTATCATTGGGGCTGTCTTTCTGCTGGCGTTGACCGACGCCCTGGTTAAGTATCTAAGTGCCAGTATGTCGCTATGGCAACTCTATGTCATCGCCTCAGCACTATCGCTGTCGTTACTCTTTGGATTGATCATTGGTCATTCAGGCCCCCGCCCCAAGGTAAAATCACGCCGCTGGGTGGCGATAAGAAGCCTGCTTCTGTTACTGATGTGGATCGCCTACTACGCAGCACTGCCGCTGATTCCACTCTCAGTGGCAGCGGTCGCTATTTACACCACGCCGCTGTTTATTGCCGTGCTGGCTGCTTTTGGGGCGGGCGAGCATCTTTCACGCCAGGCTTGGCTGGGCATACTCTGCGGTTTCCTTGGCGTGGTGGTGGTGTTGCGGCCTGGCGGCGACGCCTTCACACCTGCCGCACTGCTACCCGTGCTTGCCGCCCTCTTTTATGCGCTAGCCATGCTGGTCACTCGCCACCACTGCCAAAGAGAGCATCCCTTACTTCTCACCCTGGGATTAAATCTAGCCTTCCTGGCAGCAGGCACGCTCTTCAGCGTATTGGTGTCAATCAGCAGCACAGCATCGCTTGCTGAACGCGCACCTTTCCTGTTCGCTGGTTGGCAACCGCTAGATGCCACAGCATTATTGATCGTTAGCGCGTACGCCCTACTGCTGATCATTGTGAATACCGGGGTGGCAAGGGCTTATCAAATCGCCCCTTCGGCGTTGATCGGCACCTTTGATTACGCCTACCTCATCTTCGCCAGCCTTTGGGGCTATCTGCTATTCAGCGAAGTGCCCGATGCCATGACTTGGCTGGGAATAGGCATGATCTTAATCGCGGGGGTGATGGTATTACGGCAACAGCGGGGCTGACGCCTATTTTCATGATGCACTTCCGAGACATCCTCGGTAGTTGCTTAACCAAGCATCACCCAATAACGCGTGTTGCGCCCCCGTCGGGTAGCTTGTAGAGGCAGTCCTTTTTTACCAGTTCAGCTAAATCACATGTTGCGGTGGCTTTACTTACCTTGGCCAGCGATTGGTATTTATGCGCATTGATGCCCTGCTCAAATGCTCCACTGCTGTGTCAATTATTCAGATCATATCGTGAGCCGATTATGGTTAATATTCGGCTCATGATTAGGATTAGTTTCAGCCGTATACATACGCATCGGCCCTCGCTAGCGGGCTCTCTTGCCTTTCTTGCCAGCCTCACCTATATTCAAATTTGTTACTTTTGAATACAGGAAGCACTCATGGCGACGACAAGCCTTAGCCTCGGAGAGCACTGGGAAGTCTTTATCAGAAACGAGGTCTCCAGCGGTCGCTACGGCTCCGCAAGTGAGGTTGTGCGTGACGCGTTGCGTGCCATGGAGGAGCGTAAAAGCAAAATGGAAGCGCTACGTACTCATCTAGCCCAAGGTGCCGAGCAAGCAAGGTCTGGTGAATTCGTGGATGATTTCTCGATGGATTCACTAATCAACGAATTGGATAGAGAAACGTAATGCCCTCGTTTCATATCACACCGAGAGCGAGAGACGATTTAAAGAATATTGGCCGCTATACGGAGCGGCAATGGGGCAGGAGCCAACGTAATATCTATCTAAAAGATTTTGAAAAACGATTTCACTGGCTCGCAGAAAATCCACTATCAGGAAAACATCGCGCAGACATCAGCGAGGGCTATTACAGCTACCCCCAAGGCCAGCATGTTATCTTTTACCTGATTGGCCAACGGGGCATTGAGATCATCGGCATTCCTCACAAAGAAATGGATATCGTCTCTTATTTTCTGCCCGATTGATCATCAATACTCCCTCAAGAACCGCTAGCCCTCCCAAGGGTTAACCACGCCCACATTAGCCGCCTCAAATGTCGCCATGTCGCGAGATGCAACCTGGTAGCCCTGCGATACGGCAATCGCTGCAATGCCAAACATCAACTCAGCCAGTGTGACAGTCGTCAGATACAGTGTTGCGGCTGACTGCTCATTAAGCCAAGCTCTGACGGCCGGGTCAGGTTCGGGTTTCATCGCCTCGGAAATGACATTGGTATCGAGAACGATCATTCAAACCTAATCAGCTCAGCAGGCGTCTTGTCGCGAACCTGTTCAATGGCTGCAACATCTTCATTGGTCAACCCGACGTTACAGGTCAAATTTGCCAGGGCATCGCCCATTTTGAGGCGGTTTGATGGACGTGTGGCTTCTTCCAGAATCGCACTCGCTTCCTCAGGAATACTTCTGATCGTCATCATGCCCGTAGCTCGACTGTCTACCATCCTCAGCCCCAAATACATAAAGGGCA
This sequence comes from Vreelandella janggokensis, assembly GCF_031451615.1. Taxonomy (NCBI): domain Bacteria; kingdom Pseudomonadati; phylum Pseudomonadota; class Gammaproteobacteria; order Oceanospirillales; family Halomonadaceae; genus Vreelandella; species Vreelandella janggokensis. The sequence continues at coordinate 305,746 of NZ_JARWAJ010000003.1, forward strand.
GTCACGTGAACTGCCCTTTCGTTTTATGCGTGAAACGGAAATACGAAAATGGGAGCAGGTCAGCGCTTACCTTCGATGCGCAGTTCAACCACTTCATCCAGCGCCAGACCAGTCGCTTCAGCAATCTGCTCATCACTCAGCACTCCCAGCTTGAGCAGATTACGGGCCGTTTTCTCAATACCCAGCTTTTCGCCCTTCTCGATGCCCAGCTTTTCGCCTTTCACAAGGCCTAGCTTCTCGCCTTCCTGACGTTCTTGCTGTGCCCAGTTTTCCAAATTTTCTGCCAACATGTCTTTATCCTCCACCAAACTGTTGAGCTGATTGAGGTCGACCTCAGCCCCGAGCCGCTGTAGATGGCGTTTAAGCCAGCGGGTAATAATCTTGTCGATGCGCTCTTTGTGGGGGTCCGCCTGAATAATCGCCACAATTCGGTCCACGGCTTGCTGCAGCCCCTGGCGATTCGTGGAGGCCTTCTCGATACTGAACACCCCGCTTAACGGCGACTGCACCAAGCCTAACTGCTCATCAGTATAGCGCCCTTCATCGACCAGGTAATAACGCATCCGTGGCTGGTAGACCTGTAGCAGACCCGGCGGTTCCGGGGTGATCATTTCATACAGGTCTAGCGATGCCGTCCAACGATCCGAGCCGTTATAAAGCACCACCGGAAACACTGGCGGCAAGCCTTGGCCTGGCGTGATGACCTTCTGCTTGAATAATTCGCTGTAGAAGCAAGCAGCATAGTGCATCAGCCGAACCGGCATGGTGCGATCTACCGAGGACTGAAACTCCAACAAGATGTACAGGTACACCTCTTGGGTCATGCCCTGCCAGTTGACGTTGACTGACCACACCACGTCCTCAATTTTTTCTTCGAACAGAGGCGTAATGTAGTTGCCGCTATGGCTTTTCAGAGTAGAAAAGTCCATTAATTGGGCAATCTCGGCGGGCGCAAAGCCTTCGATAAGTTGCTGAACAAACTCCGGATAGCTGAACAGCTCTTTGTAGCCGGTATCGTGGTGATTATTGACCATGGAGACCTCTGCCAATCGTTACGAGACAGATTACCATGTCCATCTCCCCGTAATACATTCACAAGATATAATGAAGAGCCTGTTACGCCTTGCACTCCCTAAGTGACACCGGCATGGTGGGTATAGCACTTTCTATCGTGGCTACGGCACTAATTGTGGCGGGCAGTGGCTAAACAACCGCAACGGGAGAAGTAGCGGATAGCCAAGCTATTAACCTAGGAAGTCTAGATGTCGATTGGCTTCAGCGGTGGCGCGAGCGCGTAGCGCACGGGCCATCCGCAGCAAGCGCTTATTGGACTTGTACACGCAACGAAGCACCGCCACTTACGTTGAACGCGTCTTCGATGCGCTCAACATTACGAGGCAATGTGTTTGGGGGCAGATCGCCTCTGTGGAAATACTGAATATCGTCGGCTTCATCGCTAAGACGAATAGCGCCACCCATTCGAGTGCATAGAAAAGCAAACGCTACGGTTTCCTGCTCGGGCACAGAATATACACCGACAAGGTGGTCAACTCTCACGACAAGGCCAACTTCTTCCAGAACTTCACGCTGTGCGGCTTTCCACGGCGCTTCCAGGCGCTCAACCTTTCCGCCAGGCAAATTCCATGCATCAAAATCTGTTCGATGACAAAGCAAAACCCTTGATGCATCGTCAAAAATGACTGCGAATGCCCCGAGATTATGCATCATCAATCTCCCTAGGTGTTTGTACGAAAAGTTGGCTCTTAAGCAAAGTCCGCCTAACGCGCGCCATTCCTGTTCACCGGTTGGCAAGGGCTTATCAAATCGCCCCTTCGGCGTTGATCGGCACCTTTGATTACGCCTACCTCATCTTTGCCAGCCTTTGGGGCTATCTGCTATTCAGCGAAGTGCACGATGCCACGACCTGGTTCGGTATGGGCATGATTTTAATCGCGGGGGTGATGGTGTTACGGCAACAGCGTATTTAAAGCTGCACAAAGAATTGTATCGTCAATCGGCCATTGCATCCACACAGAGCTCGATAGGAGCCCAGTAGACAAACTATTCAGCCCCTAAAAAACTTGATCATTTTAGCGGCGATTTCGTCCGGCTGTTCTTCGGGCATGTAATGACCGCAATTCTGAATGACACCACCTTCCACATGGGTCGCTAATGGTTTTATAGCGTCATAAATATCAGGCGACATGCCGAAATCACCGCCCAAAGCCAAGATTGGCGTCTCAATTTTTTTGGCCGCCAATGACGCGTTCTGCTCGGCGTCATCAAGCACTGCACGATAATAAGCCAGCGCCCCACGTAGGTTTCCGGGTTGCTTATAGACGCGCTCATATTCATCTATATCAGCAGTTGAGAAAGTACCGGCGGGATTAAAAGTTTTCCGCTGGAAGAACCACTCGATATAACTTCTCTCCCGACCAGTGATTAAAAACTCAGGGACATCCGGTACTTGGTGAAAAAAGAAGTGCCATGACTTCCAGATGTTTGGCCCCACCTCAACTGTTGGTTTAAGCGTCAGGCCTGGGATATTAGCGTCAAGCAAGACTAACCGACCTACTTCATCGGCGAATCGCGCCACAAAGGGGTAAGCGACCCACGAACCAATATCATGCGCACCAATGTGATAACGCTCGAAACCAAGCTCCTTTGCTAACGCATGGACACGATTACCAGCCGTCCAAGTATCATAGCCATCCACAGGTTTGTCGGAATCACCTTGTCCAGGTAAATCTATAGCAACCACGTAAAAATGGTCGGCAAGAATGGGCATGATGCGGCGCCACGCGTACCAGCTTTGCGGGAAACCTGCCATTAGCAAAACTGGAAAGCCTTTGCCACCTGATACAGTGTGCAAACGGACATCTCCAGCATCTACCATTGCATGCTTGAAAGGCTTACCTCCAAGTTCAATTTCATCATGTCCAGGCATTCGCTTTCCCCCTTTTCATCGTTGATAGCCAAGATAATCTCGGGCGCTGTACTAAAAAATCAATGGTCACTAACCGAGTTTCTGAGTACAAACCCTATAGACGCCTCCCCGGCGCCAAGCCGAGGAGGCGTTTCTTTTCACGACCGAAGCAGGCGCTAGTTACTGAGCATCGCTGGGTTTATCCGGGTCGGCGTCAACCAGGCAATTGACGGTTTCGCCGCCCTGGTCATTAGGCAAAACGCCCTCTGGGCGGCGGCGCTGATCGCGAAGCTCAAGCGAAGCGTTCAGCCAATTGACTAGCGTATCCCCCAGATCGAGGGCCTCATCGGCACGCTGCTGGCTGTAGAAGGTGAGCAACTGCCTGGCTTCGTCACGCTTACCCTGATCAATCAATGTCTTGGCGGATGTTTCCACCCAGCTCAGATCATCGAAGCTATCTTGCTCAAAGCCTTCCAGGAGTTCGGTAACAGAGCCGTGAAAACGATCTGGCTGTTCGCACATCAGGTACATGACCTGCTTGAAGCGACGGCCCGCAAAATCACTGGCTTCCTGTACCTGAAAATCGGGGTTGAGGAAGGTGGACGCGGCCCCCTTGGAAAGATAGCGGTGCTGCCCATATTCCATGGGGACCTCCTGGACACCGAGCCACCAAGGAATAAAGGGAGCCGCTAACGAGCCGGTGGGCGCTAACCAGATTTGCTGCATATCGGCGTCCGTATCGGCCTTCAAGGTGGCGACCTGCCCATAACCCGCCTCATCGTCAGCGATACGATGATCACGAACCTGTGCCATCATTTCGCGCTCAGTGATCGGCGCCAAGTCGCGCAGGGCCTCTTCTATGTCCGCTTGGGACATGTATTTGTAGCCACCGGTACGCGCTTGGGTATCCTGGCGGCCATAGACGTCAAATACATTGAAGTCACCCTCGCCTGCATACCAGCCCTGTTCCTCGGCGAAGGTAATCAGGTTGTCGGCGCCCATGTAATCTGGGTCGTTCTCGAAATCGACAGGGAAGTCTTCAATATAGCCGGGGTAGAGCACACGCACGTCATCATCACCAAGCCGCTCGGCGGCCCACAGCCCCTGACTGCCAGCAAACTCCCAAACAACCCAGCCTTCCTCGTCATCGGCGATGAGGTGCGTATTGCCGCCATAGGTGGAGTAGCCATGCTGATCAATAAGCGCTCCGATCAGTTCGACACCTTCCCGGGCTGTCTCGGCGCGTTCAAGCACCAGCCTGGCCAAGTCGCTGTATTGAGGGCCCTGCTGCGGCGTCTCCGTCATGTCGATCAGTTCCTGGCGGTTGGTCGCCCAGACGTCACGAACGGCCACGCCGTGCTCATTGATACCGCCGTTGGTGAGCGGTGCAGGGAAACCCTCATAGTCGGAATACGACATCGACAGGTAGCGGAAGGTGTGTTCGGCTTGCGGAATGTCGATGAGCTCACCGGGAATGCCGGCATCAGCGGTGACACCAACACTCACTGTATCTTCAGTTGAGTGATCTTCGGCAGGCATGATCTCCAACCAGTGGCTGGAGACTTCCTCACCGGTGCCACCGATCATGACGGCGCCCTCGTCGGTCAGGTTTTTGCCTACATAGTAGGCATAGCTTGCCGAGGCTACTGGGCTAAGCGCGAGTAGCGGCACGGCCAGCATCATCGGTTTTAGGGGATAGCGTTTTCTCATCATCTTGGCTCCATGTTGATATGGCTTTCCTGAATTCATAGAAAACTGCAGTATTTCGGGTAACCACGTAGAGGTAAAAAAACAGCAACGATAACCTCTCTGCTCAAGGCATAGGATATCGGCCACTGACCCAGGCGCTACGCTAACAAATGCTGCGCAATGTTTTTAGAAATACGGCATACCTACCTATCCTAGCAGCCCAGAAGCGCCTCGCTGCCGTCGCGGATAGGTGCCAGAAATAGAGTCAGGAGGGGCGACGCGGGATCAAAGTCAGCTCTATCTAGCCGACATCAATCCTCGCCGAGAGTAGGCGACATGCAGAAAGGGCACCAACAGCGGCGTTATCAGCCTTCGTAATGCTATTGCCCACGCGCGCAAGATTCGTAAAACAGCATTACTTCTCACCATGATAAGGGCTAAGCACGATCACAGCGGCAAGGAAACAAATCCCGCCTGCGATAAACCACAATGCGAAATAAGATCCCGTCATAAAGGCAATTAACCCGCCTAAAAAAGCAACCAACCCGGCCCCTACCTGATGAGCCACGTTGATCCAGCTAAAGGCCGAAGGCCCTTGATCACCAAATATGTGGTTGCACAAAGTAATCACCGGAGGCACCGTTGCAACATCAAATACGCCAAACACGACGGCAAAGACTATCAGCTCCCATCCAACCGGTTGCGACAAAATAAAAGGCAGACAAATCAAACTCGCGCCCCGCAAAAAGAAGATAACGGCCAGCAGCGCCTGCTTATTGATTTTATCTGAAAGCCACCCTGCTCCAATGGTGCCCGGTATATTCAAAAGACCGATTATCAGGAGCAGATAAGATGATTCCGCTACCGATATCCCCTCTAACGATGCCGCCGGGGTAAAGCTGCTCCACATCAGGCCATTCGTGGTAGCGCCACACATTCCAAAGGCTAATGCGATTACCCAGAATTTCTTATTCTTCACAAATCCTTTCAGGCTGATGAAGACATCGCGAAATGTACTATTCGGCTTAATATGATGAGCCGTCACCGTCCTCACCGCCGAGAACTTCTCATTCAGCAGCAAACACACGATTAACAATGTGATCAGGGTCAAGGCAACACAGCCTATTAACGGCGCTCGCCAGCCAAACTCATCAGCCAGCTTGGCCCACATGGGGAGTAACACAAATTGCCCCGTCACCGAGGAGGCCGTCAATATACCTGTTGGCAAGCCCGTTTTCTCAAACCAGGAGCGAGCAAAGAGAGCGCCAAAGGACATCGTTAACGCGCCACACCCCAGCCCAACCAAAACACCCCATGCAAGATTGAATATTATTTTTGAATTCAGCGTACAGACCAAAGCACCGGCCAACAGTATCACAAGGCTTGCGATGACAATTTTCTTGATCCCATGCTTTTCCATCAAATGAATGGCGAAGGGTGCCGTCGCACCATAAAGGATCATATTGATGGTGATGCCAAAGGTCGTATTCAGAGACGACCAGCCAAGCTCCTCAATCAGCTGTGACGTCAACAACCCCGACAAGGTGACATAACTACCGGCCGTGACAACACACAGAGCGGCAACCAGAATGGCATTGAATTTCTGCTGTGAAGAAATCAGTGGAAAAGCTTGTTGCGTTTCACTCATGGCAATATTAATTTCTGTTAAAGAGTTTATTGAAACGCTATCCACCCATGACTAGCATGTAAACCATCATTAATGAGAACGAGTTTTTCATGATTGAGAATCTAAAGTGGGATGACTTTAAAGTTGTTCTCGCGATCGCTGAAGAGAAAGCACTTAAACAAGCCGCAAGCAAGCTCCATGTCAGCCAAGCCACCATCTACAGGCAACTGGCTAACATTGAAGGCAAATGTGGCGTAAAGATCTTCCATCGTGAAGATAATGCTTATGTGCCAACACTTGCCGGATTAGAGCTGGTGAGAAGTGCAGAGGAAATCGAAAAACAAGTGCTTTATGCTCAGCGAAAACTTTACTCTGCCAAAGAAACATTATCCGGCAACCTGACAGTCACTACCACAGATACATTAATGTATGGTCTGTTGGGCAATATCATTCACGACTTCAATTGCCAATACAAAGAGCTGAATATAAGCGTCATCGTCAGTAATAAACTCATGAGCCTGGAAGCTCGTGACGCAGATATCGCATTTCGCCCTGTGGTCAACCCGAACGAAACGCTTATCGGCAAGAAAATCCTGCCTATTGACCAGGCTGTCTATGTTTCACAAAAGAGCAAACATACTGACTGGCTGGAAAGCGATATTTCGTGGATTGCGCCCAATACGGAAATGCAATACCCACAGCTCAGCAAGTGGTTCTCCAAAAACAACCTGCTTAACAACCGACTATTAAAAAGCAACTCGATTCTTATGGATTATTTCATGGTCGCTAATTACGACTATGCAGCGGTGTTACCGACGTATCTGGAAAAAGAAGGCGCGGGCATCAAACGAATCAGCCCTATCATCCCTGAATTGAGCACGACCATGTGGGGACTGATGCATACCGATTTAAGAACCTCTCAAACCGTGACCGAGTTTCTTAACTATGTGCGTGCTCGCTGCAATGTAATTACTTAGGCCAAAGCCGCGACAACGCTTGTTCTAATTGAAGCCTGTCTGCCCGGCGTTTATCCTCGGAACGACGACTCAAATTCTGCAACTTACGTTTAACACCGGGCAGTTCGCGAGCCTGGGGCAGACCAATCAGACCAAATTCCGGCTGCTCATCTTCGATGGAGAACAGAAATTCTTGCGAAGGCTCATCTATCCACTCAGCAAGACGTACCAATAGCCGTTCCCGATACTTCAGTAGCTCATGCGCAGTGACAGGCTCCGACGTCATGCCCTTAAAATGAGCCTGAAAAATATCTTCAAAATCCTTAGGCATCTGCGGCTCAAGAATTTCCCAGGCGGGTTTTGGACTACAGGTCAAATAGACCAGGAATGTGTACCAAAGCGTCCTATCAGCTCGCTTGTCATCCAGTAATAGTCCTACATCGAACAAGTCGCGTGGGTGCTGACGCGATAATGCTGCTGCCAGTTTTCTTGCATACAAATCGGCAAAACTCAGCACCTGTGCAGAAGCAAACCCAAACGCCTCCTCCACCACCGGCCGAACATCCATCTCACGCACTGGATGCACCGTGCCCCGCATTACTGGTGTGGTTTCAATCTGCACAAGTGCCCTGCCGCGGCTGACAATCAACCGCGTGACACCTTGACTGCCTTGAGTCGCCGACGACTGCACATGCATTGTTTTTGATTGAGTCCGTAACGCATCAGCCAGCATGTTCAGCGCATTATCAATCGCGGCGGCGTCTTCAGCGAAACCGTGGGTCGGCAGCCATGTAAGATCGATATCCACTGATAATCGAGGGAGATCGTGCTCGAACAGATTGATCGCCGTTCCGCCCTTCAACGCAAAGCGAGGCTCCAGTGACAACACTGGGAGAATATCTACAAGTAGCTGTACGCGGTCGGTGTAGCGTTTATCCCAAGTGCTCATCCAAGTCCCTCGGTAACGTGATCTGATAAGTCGGGTGTAAACGACCACCGGGCACCAGAACGCGTTTACCGCTGCCGAGATCCACCCCCTCTAACGAGATTCGTTTTAGCCATGCATGCTGGTACCGATCCGCCAAGGCGAGAAACAGTCGCGCTGCCTTGATGCTGCTGCAATGGCGCAGCAACCCCGTCACTCGCCTTGGGCTCAGTGTTGCCAAACTCTGCATGAGCGTATCAGCTTCGTAGACCAGCGCCGCCCCAGCGGGGCCATCGCAAAGCTCCAGTATCGCGCGCTCTGGTGTAGAACAAACGATGGTTCCCGCACCAGAAAGCACCTCTTGCCGCTTAAGGCCCTGCTCAGATAGCTGACCCTTCTGCGTATCCTCAGTGAAATCAGACAACGGCCAGTCAAAGGGAGGCTTGCCGCAGAACTCAAATCGTTCAGGCAGTGCCAATTGTCTGAGCCAGCCGGGCGGACGGGCATCCCCATAAAGCGTTATTGTGGCTGCTTCGCCCAGGCGCAGGTAGTGCTCATACCCTTGCATTGCCAACGCGAAACGCCCACCGGCGTATAATGCCAGGCCCTCGCGCTCTTGCAGGCTTCGCAATACGCCCTGCCACTGCAGCCGCCCTCCCTTTCTCAGATAGACGCCACGTGCCGGAGACACCAGCCAACCGCTGGAGACATAGCGCGCCACAAGGCTTCTCGAATAGCCATGCGCCTGCAGCCAGCGGCTGGAGACTAAATCAGAGTCTCCGAGGCTGGCTAGCAACTGGTTTAATTTTGACGATTTTTGTTCACTCATAGTGAACATAATACGGCTTTCAAGAACTCTGTCTAGTGAAGCGTGGTTTACAGAAAAGGTTTTTTGATCACTATTAGTGAGCCTATTGGCTATATCTTGAACACGCTTTCAAGAGTTGCTTACCCACGGAATTCAGCGGCTGCCGTTTAGGCCAGAAAGCAATCAGGTTCCGGTCACGTCGAGGGGATAATGGCAACGTGACAACTTTCGCCATTGGCATATTGTTTAACGCCAATGTGGGCACAAAACTAACCCCGACATCGCCAGCAACCATCTGCAATAACGTGCGGGTATCGCGTACCCAAAAATCCACCTGGAAGGTTTCGACCTCTTCCAATGAGTGGGCAAATATCTGCTGGATAAGCGCCTCACAACCGCCTGACGACATAACAAGCGGGTGCTCTGCTAACTGTGCCACCGTCACGCTGGCTTGTTTGCTGAGTGGGTGATTTTCGGACAGTACGGCAACAATCTCGTCTTGTTTTAACCGCTGCCAATCAAAGTGCTCACGCCAGTAGGTGACATTAAGCTGCGTCACATCGGTCGTCACACCCATGTTGACTACGCCGCTTTCCACCCACTCCTTTATCTCTTCCTCCATGCCTTCCAGTACAAGGCTAATGGCCTCCGGGTAGCGGCTTGCTAAGCTCGAAAGTTGCGGCGATAACCATCCCGCTAGCGCACTGGGTATGACGCCAATTTTCAGCGTTTCATCCACCTCATCATGGAACTGGGCCACTTGCTGGTTTAATACCTGAAGCTCTCCCACCACCTTCCTGGCGCTAGCAAGCACTAACTCACCCAAGGCCGTTAGCTCCAAACCTTCCGCGGCTTTTGAAATAAGCGGGCCACCGGCCAGTTTTTCTAACGCCTGCATCAAGTGACTAACGCCGGACTGGCTAACGCCAAGGCGCGCGGCAGCACGTGTATAGGATTGCTCCTCTGCCACGGTGAGTAATACACGCAGTTGGGCAATGGTGATGTCTGCGCCTTTAATCATCACATCTCCTCATGGTGACCATGAGTTAACTGGGTTTCCGCCCGCACGCGAGCGCCTTATAGGCTGGCCATTCCATTTATCATCCTAACCTGGAAGCCGCATGTCCATCGCCCTTGCGCTTACCGCCATGTTATTGCTCGGCAGTACCCACTTCATCAATGGCTTGCTCGCTCGTTTTTACCCGCCGCTTAATATTGGTTTTTATACCCACTTGGGCGGAGCGCTTGTCAGCCTCGCTGGCGCGCTGCTCTTTTCCACATGGGAGCCAGCCGCTTGGCAATGGGGCGCACTGGCTGGCCTTGGCTCGGCCCTGGGCGCATTGCTGCTTTACAAAGGCTTGTCGCAGGCGCCCTTTGCTCTCGTGGTGCCCGTTAGTGCTGTCTCGATGGTGACCATCGCCCTTGCGCTATCGCTGGTGTTTCTTGGCGAGCGACCCAACGCCTGGGTATGGCTCGGTGTGATGATCGCCCTGCCCGCTATCTGGCTAACGGCGGGCGGCAACCGGATAAACAACAAGCAGATGAACAGCATGACCCAAACAGGCCTGCTCTTTGGTTTGGGTGCAGGCTTGGGGTTTGCCCTGCAGCTGCACTTTCTTGGGCAGGTGCCCAACCACGCTGCGTTATATGGCATCGCCCTATGCATGCTAAGCGGAGCCGTGTGTTTACTACCGTTTTACCAACGCGCCAAGCCAGCACAAAAACGCTTTCCGCTTTTCGCCACGGTGGCAGGCGGCATCAGCGCACTGGGGCTTACGCTCTATACGCTATCACGGCAGGGGCAACTTGCCATTATCAGCATTGTGATTGTGTCGATGTACCCGCTGACTCCCGTCGTGTTTGGCTCACTGGTGCGCAGGGAAAGGATTAGCGGCACATCTGCTGTGGGGATAGCGCTATCGCTTCTAGCGACGGTGTTGGTAGTGGCGGGGAGTGGTCAAAGCGTTTACAATAAATTAACAAACTCAACAGCTTACTATTTTAAAATTTAATTGTAGATAACGGCACAACTTAAAAGCGACCTTAATGTTAAACGAAATTTTCACTCCTATTATTTCCATAGTAATGTTTTCAGGTGCTGTAGCTGCAGCTTTATTTGCTTGGACACGTATATTCCTACATCAGATCCCCGATTGGAAATATAAAAAACAAAAAAACAGCCTACATATCTTTGAAAATATATGCTCAACCTATGAAAAGTATATAGAGCAGCCTGACCACTGTACAAATAAAGCAAAACTAGAATATTTAACTAAAATTTATTGCGGCTATCAAATAAATCATCGCCTAGTGAACCTTGCATTTAAGTCTGATAGCGCAATAGAAACACTTGAAGACTTAAGGAGACTCAAAGGAGAAGTTATTTATAAAGAAAACAAACTCCAAAAGAGAACAAAACCTTATAAATTCCCCGACAGTAAAGCACCAGAAAAATGGCGTTGGATTTCTTTTACTTTCTATCTTTTAGCCGTAGGGATGTTCTTTGGCTCGTTACCTCTCCAAAACATAGGGCTTATATCTCTTCCTGTAGCAATATTGCTAGTTTTTGGAAGTATTGTATTTGCATGGTTGTGCTATGAAACAATGCAACAATTTTTAAGATCCAAAAGACTGGAGCGCATAGGAGCACTTATAGAAAAACATGGATCAGATATGCTACCCAAAGATTAATCACTCACATATAAAACAAACTATTGAAACTACTTCTAAAGCAATGGATGCCTGGCTAATGAAAGAAATTGATATAAAAGTAAACCTAGCAGATCACATTACAAATACTTATCAAGATTATATCATGGGCTTAGAAGTGCCATTTCAATTTGGAGAAAGACGGGCTGATCTCGTTTTATCAAACTCAGGAAAATTGACTGCATATGAAATAAAAACAGCCAAAGACAATATATCCAGACTTGACTATCAACTTGATAGCTACAAGTCTTTCTTTGATTATTGCTTCGTTGTTTGTGAAAAAACAAATCTTAAGGAAGTAAGAAAAAAAACACCGAAATCAGTAGGGATATTAGTTGCATCACAAAGCAGTATTTCATGGGTTCGAAAATCAAAGAACTTTAAAATGCATAATAAAATTACACTTTGCAGTACATTAGATGTGAAATCCTTAAAAGAAAAAGCAAAAGATAAAAAAATAAAATCGAAACATGAATTATGTAAACATATATCTTCTATTTACTCATTAGAAGATATCCGAAGGTGGTCAAGACTAGACTTCGACAAAAAATATAGAACCTCTTCTTATTTAGTAAAAATCGAAAAAGGAGAAAAAATAAGCAAAGATGACATTTATACACTCACAAAAAAATCACCAGAAAAATTAGTTCGAAGATCTTCTTAATCTAAGCCTAGTTTCAATATAATAATTCATTCTAACAGAAATCCAAAAAGCAGGGCTAATACCTGATGGGGAATCATTTGCGGCCAATTTTATCTCTTCATCAGCCCAAGTTCCCAATGGTGTATAATTTCCTGTATCTTTTATTGTTTCTTTTGCACACAGTACATAACCGCCTCTATTTCTTCTATACCGCTTATAGGAAAAACTAAAACCATTTTCCGCAGCCACATCTATCCTAGGAACAAAAGTTCCCCCTTTTATCTCAATTTGCTCAGTATTGATAGAAACATAGTCACCATATTTAACGTTATGCTCTTCTACCACTCCTTGATAAATATTTTCTTCAAAAATATCAAATTGCCCCTTAGAATCACCGCCACCTTCTTTTGCAGGAGTTGAGGGAAAACTGGTAGACATTATAACAACATCTTCAATGCCATATTTTAAATCAACTAAACCTTCATAACTATCAAGAAATTCATCCACAATATCAGAGACAGGATCGTTTCTAACAAATCCAGCATCTAAAACAACATAAATTTTACATCCATTTTTCAATGCACTAATGATTGGCTCTAAATAACGCGCCACATCCTCTCTGCCCAAATCATAAGGAAGACGAACTGCTAAAAAGGGAGTTCTTTGAGATGCCGCATCGACAAAAGCCTCAACTTCCTCTGCAACTCCACCTTGATCTTCATAAATATGAATCATAGGTATAATATTTAATTCATTGTGTAAATCAAATACGAAATACTGCCAGTCTTTAAAGCCGAAATGAGGAGATAGAAGCTGCTCAATCTGGGGATTTATATACTTAGGATCCGTGCACAAATCAAGAATGAAAGGCCTGCCATTTTGAATGGCCCCAATCTGCTTCATGCGTCGATAAATATCGCCGTCAGGAGTTTTTTTCGTTTTCCTAGACTTAGTCAACTCATAAATTGGCAACAAATCATTAAAGTCACCTTCTTTAATATTGGCAAAACAGCGCAACTCGGAATCTCTAGTTTTTATCATCGGAAAGTATAAAAATTTATTCATAAATTATGACCTTCATAACCCAAAACTTTTGCTCTTATTCGTACCGCCATGGAAGAAACTTGAAAATGCTTAGCTAAGTCTTCCACCTTAGAAGAGATGTTATCTATATAGCTCACAAACTCACTCTCAGGCATTAATAAGGTAGCTGCAAACTGATTAGCTTCGGCCTCCATCCAGTTTGACTCACCGTTTCTAAAAAACGTTTTATCCTCAAAGCTATCACTATTCGCTGCATGGCATATCCGATGAGCAATCTCATGTGCAATAGTGAATCTTTGTCTATGTGGATGATGTAATGAATTAACTGTCATAATCCAGCTTCCAGAGCGCTTATCCTTAACCAAACTTCCTGACGTATCATCTGGAAGAGGCTCGAATCTCACTAAGACACCTAGCACTTGAGCTAACTCGGATACATTTATTGGGTTAGTATTAACTCCCTTCTCTTCTGCTAATTTAACCAAATCTTCAGGAGCAGAAAGGTTCTCAAACTCAGGGACTTTTCTCTCTTTTACTGCACCTTTTCTAATAAACGCCATATTCATTTGCCCCTATTTAACTCAAGACTATTTCCATCCGATTCAGAACTGTCAAGCTCAGCTATTTTTTTCGATATAATGCCAATCTGTCTTTTTAACTCATTATTTTCGTTTTCCAAACGTTTAACTTTAATCTCCACATCATTCATATCATAAATCTTAAACTCAAGCTCTTCCACAGTACTAGAATAGTCTTTCTGAACCTGCTTCAATTTCTTCTTACTTATTTTTGAAAGCTTTTTATCAATAAAAGCACCAAAACCCTCACCTTTAACATAATTTTTAGCGGCATCTTCAGCTTTTTCTTCAGAATTACTTTTTATGTACATTATTGAAAGAGCGGCAATCAAGCCATTTATTGCAATCAAAAAAGTTATTACAGTTTGATACAACGAAGTTTGAAAAGCCCAAACATCTTCCACACCAACATCTTCAAAGTTATTCATTGGACCAGATAGATATTGACACCCACCTGCTTTACATTCAAAAAAACCAGAATATAATGAATAAAAATTAAATCCGATTACCTTATTCACTAGCCCTGGTGAAGCAAAGAACACAAAAAACGCCAACAAGGCGACCGCAGCCACCAATGATGTTAGCAAGCTAATTAAAAAAGCAAGTTTTTTAGTGCAAAAATCTTTTCCTCCCAACATAAAAACCCTCAAGAAAATACTTTGCACGGAAAAGTAACAGATTAATGGATGTAATCACATACTGGCAACAATCCGAAGTACAATTTATAAAAAACCCACCTTTCGGTGGGTTTTTTAAACAGCTTTTGTGAGTAACCACTCACTCCCACTCAATAGTAGCAGGCGGCTTACTACTAACGTCATAGGTGACGCGGGAGACGCCTTCCAACTCATTGATAATCCGGTTGGAAACCTTCTCCAGCAGCTCATAGGGCAGGTGCGCCCAGCGGGCGGTCATGAAGTCGATGGTTTCTACCGCGCGTAGCGCGATGACCCATTCGTAGCGGCGGCCGTCGCCGACCACGCCGACGGATTTCACTGGCAGGAACACGGCGAAGGCCTGGCTGGTTTTTTCGTACCAGCCTGAATTGCGCAACTCTTCGATGAAGATGGCGTCGGCTTCGCGGAGGATGTCGGCGTACTCTTTTTTGACTTCGCCGAGGATGCGCACGCCTAGGCCCGGCCCCGGGAAGGGGTGGCGGTAGACCATGTCGTAGGGCAGGCCGAGCTCCAGGCCGAGTTTGCGCACTTCATCCTTGAACAGCTCGCGCAGCGGCTCGACCAGCTTGAGCTTCATGGTTTCCGGCAGGCCTCCCACGTTGTGGTGGGATTTGATCACGTGGGCCTTGCCGGTCTTGGAGGCGGCGGATTCGATCACGTCCGGGTAGATGGTGCCCTGGGCGAGGAAGTCCACATCCTCGATTTTACTGGCTTCATCATCGAACACGTCGATGAAGGTGTTGCCGATGATCTTACGCTTCACCTCCGGGTCGTTTTCGCCCTTGAGCTTGTCGAGGAACAGGTCTTCGGCGTCCACACGGATGACCTTCACGCCCATGTGCTTGGCGAAGGTTTCCATTACCTGGTCGCCTTCCGCCTTGCGCAGCAGGCCGTTGTCCACGAAGACGCAGGTCAGCTGGGTGCCAATTGCCTTGTGCAGCAGCGCAGCGACGACGGAAGAATCCACGCCGCCAGAGAGGCCGAGCAGCACGTGGCGGTCACCCACTTGCTCGCGAACGCGCTGTACCTGGTCTTCGATGATCTGCGCGGGGGTCCACAGCTTTTCGGCCTGGCAGATATCCAGCACGAAGTGCTCGAGAATGCGCTGGCCCTGTAGGGTGTGGGTCACTTCCGGGTGGAACTGCACGCCGTAGAACTGTTTCTCTTCCCAGGCCATGGCGGCAATCGGGCAGCTCGGCGTGGAAGCGGTCACGGTGAAGGTGTCCGGCGCCTGGGCGACTTTATCGCCGTGGCTCATCCATACGTCCAGCAACGCTTTGCCGGTCTCATGGTCGACGTGGTCCTTGATGTCGTTGAACAGCGCGGTGGGCTCGTCCAGACGGATCTGGGCGTAGCCGAATTCGCGCTGGTTGGAGCCTTCCACCTTGCCGCCCAGCTGCTCGGCCATGGTCTGCATGCCGTAGCAAATGCCAAAGACCGGCAGGCCCATGTCAAACACGCACTGCGGCGCACGCGGGGAATCCAGCTCGGTGACGGATTCCGGCCCACCGGCAAGGATGATGCCGTTGGGGTTGTACTCGCGGATCTCTTCTTCGGTGATATCGAAGGCGCGAACTTCGGAATACACACCGATTTCGCGAACCCGGCGGGCAATCAACTGGGTGTACTGGGAGCCGAAGTCGAGAATCAGGATCTTGTGGGCGTGAATGTCACTCATGGCGGTATCTCGTTAAGCGGGGCGGGGCCACGGTAAGGCCAAAAAGCAAGCGGCGAGCCATGCCCGCCGCTATTGAACTAAAGCGCTGGTTAGCTCACCCGGTAGTTGGGCGCTTCCTTGGTGATCTGCACGTTGTGGACGTGGGATTCGTTAAAGCCAGCGCCGGTGATTTTCACGAACTCCGGCTTGGTGCGCATCTCTTGAATAGTGCTGCAGCCAGTGTAACCCATGGAGGCACGCAGGCCGCCCATCAGCTGGTGGACGATGGCGCCCATCACGCCTTTGTAAGGTACGCGGCCTTCGATGCCTTCCGGCACCAGCTTTTCGGCACCTTCGGCTTTATCTTGGAAGTAGCGGTCGGCACTGCCCTGATTCTCGGACATGGCACCCATGGAGCCCATGCCGCGGTAGGCTTTGTAGGTACGGCCCTGGTAAAGCTCCACTTCGCCCGGGGCTTCTTCGGTACCGGCCAGCAGGCCGCCCACCATCACCGCGCTTGCGCCAGCGGCAATGGCTTTTGAAAGGTCGCCGGAGAAGCGGATGCCGCCGTCGGCAATCAGCGGAATGTCGAACTCTTTGAGCGCTTCTGCCACGTTGGAGACGGCGGTGATTTGCGGTACACCCACGCCTGTGACGATCCGCGTGGTGCAGATAGAACCGGGGCCGATGCCGACTTTCACCGCATCGGCGCCCGCTTCGGCCAGTGCCTTGGCGGCGGCGGCGGTGGCGATGTTACCGCCAATCACCTGAATGGCAGGGAAGTGTTCCTTGATCCAGCGCACACGATCAATCACGCCTTCGGAGTGGCCGTGAGCGGTGTCTACCACGATCACGTCCACACCGGCTTCGGCCAGCGCCGCGATGCGGTCCGGGGTTTCCGGGCCAGTACCAACAGCCGCGCCGACCAGCAAACGGCCATCGCTGTCCTTGGCGGCCATCGGGTAGGTGCGGGCTTTTTCGATGTCCTGGAAAGTCACCAGGCCGCGCAGGTGGAAGGCGTCGTCAACGATCAGCATCTTTTCGATGCGGTGTTCGCGCATCTTGGCTTTGCTTTCTTCAAGCTGGGTGCCTTCCGGCACGGTGACCAACCGATCGCGGGGGGTCATGATGTCGGCCACGCTGTCGCCGTGGTTGGGCTGGAAGCGCATGTCGCGCTCGGTCACAATACCCACCAGGGTTTCGCCCTCGACCACCGGGAAACCGGAGAACCCGTACTCGCGCGCCATGGCGAGCAGGTCTTCGAGCTTGGCTTTGGGGCTAACGGTAATCGGGTCTTTAACGATCACGCTTTCGTGCTTCTTCACCTTGCGCACTTCAGCGGCCTGCTGCGACATGGTCATGCTTTTATGAATGATACCAATGCCACCTTCCTGCGCCATGGCAATCGCCAACCGCGCTTCGGTCACCGTGTCCATCGCGGCGGAGACAAGCGGAATGTTAAGCGAGAGATTGCGGGTCAGGCGGGTTTTAAGGTTAACATTCTTGGGGAGAACGTCCGAATAACCGGGCAGGAGGAGTACGTCGTCGAACGTAAGTGCTTCTTGAGCCATACGTAGCATAGCGGCAACACCCAATTTGAAGTGGAAGACGGGGCGTGAAAAGTTAATCCCCCATTATAACGGGTAGAGGGCCGTCCCAGCAATGCAGAGACGCCATTACGCTTATACCAATGGATAATGACGATTGGTGGTAGCCTGATAACCGATTCATTTACCGACCCAAGGGGTGCATGTTGACCCAGCAAATCATTGTTTACAGCGATTACGTCTGCCCCTTCTGCCTGCTGGCCGAAGAGGTGCTTGCCGAGGCCACCAAAGGCCTGGACGTCGACATCCAATGGCGCCCGTTCGAGCTACGCCCGGCGCCGGTGCCCACCTTGAAGGTCGAAGACCCGTACCTGCCTAAAGTGTGGCGCGAGGCGGTCTACCCCATGGCTGAAAAACTGGGTGTGCCCATCAAGCTGCCCAATATTTCGCCGCAGCCGCGCACCGACAAGGCCTTTGAAGTCTTCGCCATGGCTGAAGAGCACGGCCTGGGCCACGCCTATTCGATGGCAACGTTGAAGGCGTTCTTCCAGCAGGAACGCGATATTGGCGACCCGGACGTGCTGGCCGACATTGCCGACTCCGTCGGCCTGGAACGCCAGGCGGTGCTCGATGCGCTTGCCGAGGGCCGCTACCGCGAGCAGCACCAGGCGGCGCTGCGCCACGCCATGGAAGAAGCGCGCATTCAGTCGGTGCCCACCTTGATCATCGACGGTGAAACCATCCAGGGCGTCCCCGACCCGGCGGCGCTGAAACACTTCCTCACCGAGCGCGCTTAACCTATGTCCTCTGCCACGCCCCAGGCGCTTTCCGTCAGTCAGCTCAATCAGCGCGCCAAGCAGACACTCGAGCGCGACGTGGGCGAGGTGTGGGTAGAGGGTGAGCTTTCCAACGTCTCGCGCCCGGCGTCCGGGCATGTTTACTTCACCCTGAAGGATGACCGGGCGCAGATCCGCTGTGCGCTGTTTCGTCAGCGGGCACGGTTTGTGTCGGCGCCGATGCGCGACGGCGACCAGGTCAAGCTGCGCGGGCGGGTGTCGCTGTTCGAGCCCCGTGGCGATTACCAACTGATTGCCGAGGCCGTTCAGGCCGCGGGGCTGGGCGAACTGCTGGCGGCGTTCGAGCGCTTAAAAGCCCAGCTCGACGGTGAAGGCGTGTTTGCCAACGCCCGCCCCCTGCCCTTTCCGCCGCGCAAGCTGTTGATTTTAAGCTCGGCGACGGGCGCGGCGATTCGTGACGTATTGGCGGTATTGGCCGCCCGCTGGCCGCTGGCGGATGTCACGCTGATTCCGGTGCCGGTACAGGGGGCCGAGGCGGCGCCTGCGATGATCTCGGCGCTGGCCCTGCTCAATCGTCAGGCGCGGCTGGACCCGGAACGCGATGCCATCCTGATCACCCGCGGCGGCGGCAGTCTGGAAGATTTGTGGGCGTTCAACAACGAGCACCTGGCGCGGGCGATTTTTCACTCTCGGCTGCCGGTGATGTCGGCGGTGGGTCACGAGGTGGATATCACCCTGGCAGACTTTGCCGCCGACATGCGTGCGCCCACGCCTTCCGCCGCGGCCGAGCGCCTGGTGCCGGACCAGCACACCCTCAAGCGCCAGCTTGAGCACCATGAAAACCGATTGATGCGGGCCATGCAGGCGCGCCTGGAGCGGGACAGTCAGCGGTTGGATACCCTGCGCGCCAAACTGCGCCATCCCGGCGAGCAGCTCAATCGTCAGCGCCAGTATTTAACCGCGCTGCACCAACGCTTGAGCCGCGCCATGCAGCACACGCTCACCCAGCAGAAAGCGCAGGTATCGCAATTGAGCCGGCGCCTGGCCAGCCAGGATATGGCACGTTTGCACCGCGTGGAAAGCGAGCGGGTCAGTCAGCTTCAACGCCGCTTGAGCGCGGCCATGCAGCGCCAGCTGGAAAGCCGCCAGGCGCGGTTAACCAGCGCCGCCCGGGAGTTGAATGCCATCAGCCCGCTCGCGGTATTGGGCCGTGGCTACGCCATCGCCCAGGACGAGCAGGGTCAGATCGTGCGGCGTGCGGACGATACCTCGCCGGGGCAGAAGCTCAAGCTGCGTCTGGGCGAAGGCCAACTCAGCGTGGAAGTAAAACGGCGCTACAAGGGGTAGCGCCGCGATGGCTGAGTTGAGGGGATCAACCTGGCTTACTACTTGTCTTTTTGCCTGTCCTTGCCCGGTTTCTGGGGCGAGTCTTCGGACTCAGGGTTTACATGATGCGTATCCGGCATCGGATTGGCTTCACTGTAGTGTTCGTCCTGAGGTTTGGGTGATTTCTCGTCTTTCCTGTCGGGATGAGACATAACGCGTACTCCTTACGGTTAATGGTGCTCGGCATTACGTTGCCTGTCTTCACTGTAGTGCGTCACGCGTAACTTGCAATTAAGCACCTCTCGCCCACCCATCCCCTTCGAATTAAAAAACAATTTAAAAACAATGCCATATAAGAATCATGGTATTCAGCAGGGTGATTAGCAAACTAAATAAGGCACATCGACTGTCACTATCGTCGTGGATTCCGGCTTACGCCATGCGGTAGATGCCCCGGTTTGCCCCTACTGACGAGCCGGGTCTACATTAAAAAACGGGTGTCCAAGGAGGCCGGCACCTGCTGCATCTTACTTTTTGATGTTTGTGCCAACAAAGGAGTGACCGCACATGAGCAATCAGCAACAACCCCCTCAGCATCAAGCTAAACAACCGGGCGACGAACACATCATGCACCCGGAACCCGAGTTTATTCGCGAAAGCTACCGAGGTGCCGACAAGCTGCTGGATAAAGTGGCAATCATTACCGGCGGCGACAGCGGTATTGGCCGCGCGGTGGCAGTGCACTATGCACGCGAAGGCGCCGACAGCGTGATCGTGCATTTGAAGGAAACCCAAGATGCCAAAGAAACCCAACGACTGGTTGAGGCTGAAGGCCGTCGCTGCCTGGTTGTGAAAGGAGACGTAGGAGCTCCCAGCTTCTGCCGTGAGATTGTGAAGCGCGCCCTGAAAGAATTCGGCAAGCTCAATATCGTCGTCAATAACGCGGCTGAGCAGTACGACTGGCGCGATATTACCGAGATCCCCGACGACCAGTTGCAGCGTACCTTTCAAACTAACCTGTTCAGCCACTTTTACATGACCAAGGCCGCGCTACCCCACATGAGCGAGGGCGATACGATCATCGCCACCTCGTCGATCAACGCCTTCAAGGGCAACGACACGCTGATCGACTACACCGCCACCAAAGGGGCGATTCAGGGCCTGGTGCGCTCGCTTGCAATGTCGCTGATGGACCGCGGCATTCGGGTCAACGCCGTTGCCCCCGGGCCGGTATGGACGCCGCTGATTCCCGCCAGCTTCGACGACGATAAAGTCGCCGGATTTGGCGGCCAAGTGCCGATGAAGCGCGCTGGCCAGCCCAGCGAAATGGGGCCTGCCTATGTGTATCTGGCAAGCGAAGAGTCGTCCTACATGACCGGACAAACAATGCATCTGAACGGCGGTGTGATCCTCAATACCTAACTCGCCAGCGTTTTGACCAGCACCTTGGATTTACGCGCGTGGTTGTAGGTTTCACGCTTCAGCGTCGGCAGCTCTTCAAGGCTGGCGGCGCGGAAGCCCCGCTCCACAAACCAGTGCGCCGTGTGGGTGGTCAGCACAAACATCTCCTGCACCGCGCGCTGGCGGGCACGGCGCTCCAGCGCCTCGACCAGACGCTCACCGCGTTCGCCACCGCGGTAATTGGTATGCACCGCTACGCAGGCCAGTTCGGCCACGCCCGTATCAGGGAAGACATGCAGCGCCGCGCAACCGATCACCATGCCGTCGCGCTCAATCACCATGTAGTCATCGATTTCGTGCTCCAGCCGCTCGCGTGAGCGTGCCACCAGCATGCCCCGGTTTTCCAGCGGCTCCAGCAGCTCCAACAGGCCCGCCACATCGTTGAGCGTGGCCGGGCGCAGCTGTTCATAGCGGTGCTGGGTAATCATGGTACCCACACCGTCGCGGGTGAAGAGTTCTCCCAGCAAGGCATCGTGATTGCGCCAGGAAAGCAGGTGAGTGCGGGCCACGCCTTCCCGCGCGGCGGTACAGGCGGCGTTGAGATGGCGGGCCAGTTCACTGCCCGGCGCGGCATGCTGGATGCGCGGCTCGGCATCGGCGGGAGACAGCTGGCGCAGCAGTGCACCCTGCTCGTCTGCCAGACCTTCGGACTCGCCCAGCAGAATCAGCTTGTCGGCCTTGAGCGCCACCGCGGCATGTTGGGCCACTTCGGAAGCATCCAGGTCGAATACCTCGCCGGTGCTGGAAAACCCCAGCGGCGGCAACAGCACCAGCGAGCCTTTTTCCAGCAACCCTTCAATGGCGCTGGCGCGCACTCGGCGTACCTCACCGCTGTGGTCGAAATCCACCCCTTCGCGCACGCCCAACGGTTTGGCGGTCACCAGGTTGCCGGAAATCACGCTTAGCTCCACGCCATGCAGCGGCGTACTGGGCAGGCCCAGCGAAAGCCGCGCCTCCAGCCACAGGCGCTGATGGGCAGCCACCTGTTCCACATGCGCCATAACCGCGCGGTCGGCGACCCAGCGGCCGTTGAGGCGCGTCGGTTCAACCCCCGCCGCACTCAGCGCCTCGTGCACCTGGGGGCGAATGCCAAACACCACCACCAGACGCACGCCCAGCGTATGCAGCAGCGCCAGGTCCTGGATCAACTGCTCCCCTCGGCCAGACGCCATGGCTTCACCTTCGATCAAGATGACAAAGGTTCGCCCCCGGTGCGCATTGATATAGGGGGAGGCATTACGAAACCAGTCGACAAAGGGGAAGCGTGTATCCAAGGGGCCGCTCTCCGGCAGCAGGTGAATGGAAGAACTCTGGTTAATAACTACGGTTACTTTACCAGAGCACAAAAAATAGCGGCACCTTCTAATGCACTTATGCATAAAGAAGATGCCGCTTTGGGGTACCAGGCGTTGGCGTGCCGGGTCAGTTGTACTGCCCTCGCCGCTTAACCGAACATACCCTTGAACATAAAGAAGAACAGAATGGAGAGCGCCGCGCCTGCGGGCAGCGTAATCAACCACGACATGGCGATCGTACCGATCACCCGCAGGTTGAGCGCCGTCATGCCGCGCGCCAGGCCAACCCCCAGAATGGCACCAACCAGGGTATGGGTAGTGGAAATCGGCAAGCCGGTGCCTGACGCAAGCACGACGGTGGTGGCCGCCGCCAGGGTCGCAGCAAAGCCGCGGCTAGGCGTCAGCTCGGTGATGCCTGTACCCACGGTGGCAATCACTTTATGACCGTAGGTCACCAGACCGGCCACGATACCGCCACCGCCTAGTACCAGTACCCACCAGGGGACCAGCGCCGAGCCGCCAATCTCACCACCGGTTTGCACCACGCTGATCACCGCCGCCAGCGGGCCAACCGCGTTGGCCACGTCGTTAGAGCCGTGCGCAAAGGCCATGGCGCAGGCGGTAAAGATCATCAACACACCAAAAGCGCGCTCCACGTTGGCATAGCCAAAGTGATCATCGCTGCTTTCTACGTACTTCACACGGCGTTCCATCAAGACACCGACACCGGCGAGCAACCCGCCCAGGATCAACGAGATCACCAGGCTCTGGCCAAACGAAAGATTCAGGCCAACGTGTTTCAGGCCCTTGGTCATGGTGACCATGGAGACGACAAAGCCTACCAGGAACACATAGGCGGGCAGATAACGCTTGGCGGCTGCCAGTGGGTTGCGGTCTTCAAACACCAGGTGATGGACCGACTTAAACAGCACGAAACCGGCCGTACCGGCCAATAGCGGCGACACCAGCCAACTCGCGGCGATACTACCGACCGCCCCCCAGTCGACGGCCTCGGCCCCCAGGCCTGCCACTGCAAAGCCGACAATCGCACCCACGATAGAGTGAGTGGTCGAAACCGGCCACCCCTTCATCGAGGCAACCAACAGCCAGGTGGCCGCTGCCAGCAGCGCCGACAACATGCCGTACACCAGCAGTTGTGGTTCCCCCTGCAGCAGTTCAGGATCGATAATGCCCTTGCGGATGGTATTGGTGACTTCGCCGCCCGCAAGCCAGGCACCTAGAAACTCAAACACAATGGCAATCAGGATTGCCTGTTTGATGGTGATGGCCTTGGAGCCGACCGAGGTACCCATGGCGTTGGCCACGTCGTTGGCCCCCACGCCCCAGGCCATGAAAAAGCCGAAAAGACAGGCCAGGATGATAAAAATATCACCGTGCTGAGCAATGATCTGCATAACGCTTCCCTTGGTTGGGATCAGGTATTAGGTTTGGATCACAAATTAGTTGGCGGTCATGATCTGCAGGCGGCTACCGACCCGTTCGGCGCGGTCGGAAAGTTCGCCTACCCAATCAATGATCTGGTAGAGGAAGACCACATCGACCGGCGGTAGCTCGCTTTCCAGACTGAACAACTGACGGCGGATCGCGACTTGCTGACCATCGGCCTGGTGCTCAAGGGTATGCAGTTCGCGGATCATGTTGTGCATGACATCCGATACGTTGCGCCCAAAGCCTGACTCCAACAGGTCCTTGAGTTCTTCCAGCGCCTGGCGGGCTTGCGCCACACAGGCCACGCTGGTGCGGATATAGTCACGCATGGGGTCAGCCAACTCGTCAGGCACGGTCATTTTACGGCCCAGCATAATGCCGGTAATGTCGCGTGCTTTATTGGCAATCTTGTCCTGTACGCTGATCAGGTCGAGCAGATCGGAGCGCGAAACAGGCAAGAACATGGTGTTAGGCAGGTTCAGACGTAACTCGGTCTTGAGTACGTCGGCATCGTGTTCTAAACGGGTGACGTTTTCGCGTAGTTGCGCAGCGCTCTCCCAATCGCCTGCAAGCGTCGCTTCGAAGAAGGGCAGGAGTTGATCGGCACATTCGTTTGCCTTGACGATGTGAGCGAGCAGCGGCTGGAATGGCGAGCGGCCAAACATCGAGGAAAAAGGGTTGGAAGTAACCATAAAGCCTTTACGCCTTTTTTCGGGAAGCCGGGAAATGGCGGCAATAGTATAGAGAGTGCGTCTGCCGCCGTCATGAAAAGTTCATAATGTCATTAAAATTTAACCTAAATGTCATAGTATAGAGGTGGCAATTGTCATGAAACCCTCAGAGCCAACCGAGATTGAACTGAAGCTTGCCCTGTCCCCCGAGGGGCCGGTGGCCCTGCGCCAGTACCCCCTGTTGCAGACCCTGACACCCAGTCGGCAAACCCTGACCAACACCTATTACGACACCCCCGGGGGAGCACTTGCCCAGGCGCGCATCGCGGTGCGTCTGCGTCAGGTGGACGACCAGGTGCTGCAGACCGTCAAGACCGCCGGCCACGGCGGCGGCGGGTTTTCGCAACGCCATGAGTGGGAATGGCCGCTGACAACACGCCACCTGGATACCCAAGGGCTTGCCGGGCTCCCGCCGTTTCAGGGCGCCCTGGGCGAGGCAATTCCAACGCTGCAGCCTCAGCTGAGCACCGATTTTGAACGGTGGAGCTGGCAGGTGATGTGGCAGGACAGCCATATCGAACTGGCACTGGATGAAGGCAGGATTCACAGCGGTGGGCATCAGGCGATCATCTGCGAAGCGGAACTCGAGCTTAAACACGGCGCGCCCGAGGCACTCTGGTCGCTGGCCCAGGCGATCGCCGAACGCGTTCCCCTGCGTCCTTCAGACACCAGCAAGGCCGCCCGTGGCAACGCCCTCGCCGCCCAGCAATGGCCGCTTCCCGACGCTGACTCCCCTGCGCAATGGATGCACCGGGCAACGCTGGCGCTTGATGCCTACCATGACAGCCACCGCGCCGAGCACCTGGCGGCGGCTCAGAAGGCACTTGCCATGCTGGCCGCCGATCCGGCGCTCACCGACCAGGCCCGTGATGACGCAAGCGCCATGCGCGATGCGCTGGGAAGCACCGGCCAGCCAAGCGTGACGTATGCCAAGGCCGCACTGGCCCTTGCCCATCGCATGGCGCATCAAACCGCGCTACGCTAGCGCTCACAGCCTTTTTCAGGACGGCCTGATGAATCTTTCATTAAAACCTGGCGCAGAGGGACTTCGCGCGCAGCTTTTCCACATCATTTTCGAGTCCGATACGCCGGGTGCCAAAGCCTTTGACATTGGCTTGATTCTGGCGATCCTGCTCAGCGTCGGGGTCATATTACTGGATAGCGTTGAAGCCTATGCCGAGCGCTACGGCATGCTTTTTTATGTCCTGGAGTGGATATTCACCATCCTGTTCAGCATCGAGCTGGTGCTGCGCCTTTACTGCCTTGAGCGCCCCACGCTCTACCTGAAAAGCTTTTACGGTATTGTCGATCTGATCGCCATCCTGCCCACCTGGCTGGTATTGCTGATACCCGGCGCCCACGGTCTGGTGATTGTGCGAATCCTGCGGGTATTGCGGATCTTCCGCATTCTGCGGTTGATGGAGTTTGTCGGTGAAGCGCGGCTGCTGATCGATGCGTTAAAGCGCAGCCTGCGCCAGATCCTGCTGTTCTTCTTCAGCATTTTCATGGTGGTCACGCTGTTTGCGGCGCTAATGTATGTGATCGAATCGCCAGAAGCCGGCTTTACCAGTATTCCCATGTCGATCTACTGGGCGATCGTCAGCATGACCACGGTAGGCTACGGCGACATCGTGCCGGCAACGCCGTTAGGCAAATCCATCACCGTGGTGCTGATGCTGCTCGGTTACTCGATCATCGCCGTGCCCACCGGGGTGTTCTCCGCCCAGGTGATCCGCTCGATCCGCGAGGATCGCTACTCTGAAGAAGCCTGCCCAGGTTGCGGCCACGAGCGCCACGAAAAACGCGCCTACTATTGCCTGCGCTGCGGCACCTGGCTGGATGAACACAGTGAAGACCCGCGCAAGAAAGAGGAAGAAAAGAAAGAAGAAAAGAAGAAAGACGACAACGGCGACGACACAGATAAAAACGCGCCCCAGGATAGTGACACCTGAGGCGCGCCGTTAGACGATGAGGACGTTAAGCATTCAAGCGCTTAACAGATCAACCACTTAAACGGTAAAGGGCGTGACATCCCCGCGGCCTTCGCGGACGATCTTGGGCGGCAGTTCGCGCAGATCGATGACGCTGGTGGGGTCCAGGTGGCAGGCGCCGCCGTCAATGATCAGGTCCAGGTGTGCCCCAAAGCGCTCGCGGATATCCTCGGCGTCGCTCATTGGCAGGTCCTCGCCGACGGGAATCAGGGTGACGCTCATCAGCGGCTCGCCCAGTGCATCCAGGAGCGCGTGGGTGATGCGGTGGTCGGGCACGCGAACACCGATAGAACGCCGTTTGGGGTGCAGCAGCAGGCGCGGCACTTCGGTACTGGCGTCTAGAATGAAGGTGTAGGGGCCAGGCGTATGCGCCTTGAGCAGCCGGAACACGTCGTTATCGACCTTGGCGTAGGTGCCGATCTGCGACAGGTCCGAGCACACCAGGGTGAAGTTGTGCTTGTCGTCCAGCGAGCGCAGCCATTTGATTTTCTCGATGGCTTTTTTCTCGCCCAGGTGGCAACCCAGCGCGTAGCCGGAATCGGTGGGGTACGCCACCACGCCGCCTTTGCGGATAATCTCGATGGCTTGGTCGATCAGGCGTTTTTGCGGATTCTCGGGATGAATCTGAAAGTATTGGCTCATGGCGTACTCCTGCCTGTGGATATTAGTGGTCCTACCGCCTACCTTAGCTTATGCAGCGGCGAGAGGCCCAGCCGGCGCGTCCTGCAGGTGGCGTAAACGCGGATGCTGCCAGATAGGCGGCGCTGCGGTTCGCGGTATCATGCTCATGCTGCCAGGGGCGGCGTGGCTGCCGGGAAAGTGAAAGTCACTGCCCATCGAGGCGTATAACTCGCGTTCGACCAGTTGGCGCGCCAGATCCCGGGTGCTGTCCGGATTTTGCTGGCCGCTGACCAGTTCCACCGCCTGGCCGCCGGCTGCCTGAAAGGTATCCATCAACAGGCCACGCTTGCGCCGGGTCAGGCCGTGTCGCAGCGGATGAGCCAGCACCGCCACGCCGCCTGAGGCGACAACCCAGCCCACCGCGTCGCTGATTTCCGGCCAGTGGGCCTTTACATCGCCTTTCTTGCCGCTGCCCAAAAAGCGCTTAAAGGCGCTGGCCCAATCGGCCACCATGCCGTCGGCCACCAGGGCCCGGGCAAAGTCGGGGCGGCCTAGTGGCCGGTCGCTACCGGCCTGCTCGCGGGCCTTGGCCAGGGCGTCAGTCAGACCGGCTTTTTCAAGCCGCTCGGCAATCACCTCGGCGCGTTTGATACGCGCCTCACGCTGATGGATCAACCCTTCCACCAGCGGGCCCTGGAGGCCGCCCGGCATCAGCGCCACCATGTGAATATTGATACCCTGCCAGCGAGTGGATAACTCACAGCCGGGCAGCAGGCACATACCTGTGGATGCCGCCGCCTGGCCCGCCTCCACCACGCCATCCATGGTATCGTGGTCGGTCAACGCCATGTGGGTAAGCCCACGTTCGGCGCACAGCGTGACGAGTTGCGTCGGCGTCAAGGCACCGTCGGATGCCGTCGAATGCATATGCAAATCAACGGGGTAACGCTGGTCGGTCTCAAACGTGGCAGGAAGTCGGAGCATAGGCATGACGCCGTGTGGCGAGTTTGTCAGAATAAGGCTTAGGTTGATGCGATATGGTGCTCGCTTATACCGGTCCGGTCAATTGAAGCCGTGGTTACCTACCTTTTTGTTCCTTCTTTCATTCAAGGAGTTATGCACATGCTATATGCCATCATCAGTGAAGATACGGCTAACAGTCTGGAACGCCGCCTGGCCGCCCGGCCTGACCATTTAGCGCGGCTGGAAGCCTTGCGCGACGAAGGGCGCCTGGTGCTCGCAGGCCCCCACCCGGCCATTGATGCCAATGACCCTGGCGAAGCGGGCTTCAGTGGCAGCCTGGTGATTGCCGAGTTCGGCAGCCTGGAAGACGCCAAAAGCTGGGCCGATGCCGACCCCTACGTCATTGCCGGTGTTTATTCCCAGGTGACCGTCAAACCGTTCAAGAAAGTTTTACCTTGACCCTGGCGAGTGAATATGGAGGGTCCGTCGGCTTTTTCACAGAGGCTGTGGAAAACTCTGTGAAAACACGGCGGACGCATTTCCCTAAGCCAGGAATAACGCCCCTATTCACAAATTGGTCATTTTTTAACCATCTTTCTGCAACACGGATGACTGCGTGACGCAACACCCTTACCCTTTGCCGCCTCTGGCGGCGCTGACGTCGCCGTCGCTCACCTGGAACGACGCGGCGCCGCACTCGGACGCCTTCGACGACGTTTATTTTTCCCGTGATAACGGCCGCGCTGAAACCGAGCACGTGTTTATCAACGCCAACCACCTGCCTGCTCGCTTTACCGAGTGGCAGCAGCGGCGTGCCTTTGTGATCGGCGAGACCGGCTTTGGCACCGGGCTGAATATGCTGTGTGCCTGGGCCTGCTTTGCCGCGCATGCACCGGCCCACGCCCGGCTTCACCTGTTATCCACAGAGAAGTTTCCCCTGGATCGCGCCTCGCTTATCCGCGCGTTGAGCGCATGGCCGTCGCTTGCCACTTATGCACAGGTGCTTTGCGACCAGTGGCCCGACGCGGTCAGCGGCATCCACCGTTTGCACCTGAGCGAACGCGTGACGCTGGATCTGCATTTTGGTGACACCACCGAGCGCCTGTCGCAGTTGGATGGCCAGGTCGACGCCTGGTTTCTGGATGGCTTTGCACCTTCCAAGAACCCTGAGATGTGGCAACCTGAGCTATTTGAGGCCATGGCGGCGCGCTCACGCCCCGGGGCGACATTCGCCACCTTCACCTGCGCCGGTATCGTCAAACGCGGGCTGAAAGCCGCCGGGTTTGGATGGCAAAAAGTGCCGGGCTTTGGACGCAAGCGGGAAATGCTGGCAGGCGCGATCGCCGTGCCACCCAGCGATACGCGCCGCCGCGCCACGCCATGGTTTACGCCGCCTGCAGGCCTGGATAACCAACATGTGGCGGTGATTGGCGCGGGCATCGCCGGGGCCAGTGTCGCCGCCGCCCTTGCCAGGCGCGGGATCAAGGTCAGCGTGGTAGAGCGCGAGGCACCCGGTGCGGGCGGCTCGGGCAATCGCCAGGGGGCGCTATACGTCAAACTGGCCGCCGAGACGAACCATCAAAGCCGGTTTTATTTGGCCGGCTTGATGTATTCCCAGCGCTGGCTTGGGCAGTTAGCCACGGACACGCCTGTATGGCAGCCAAGCGGCGTGGTACAGCTGGCGTTAAGCGATAAGGAAGCCCGCCGCCAGCAGCGCTTCATGGCGTACCATGCGCTGCCTGAAGCGGTGG
Source organism: Vreelandella janggokensis (assembly GCF_031451615.1). Taxonomy (NCBI): domain Bacteria; kingdom Pseudomonadati; phylum Pseudomonadota; class Gammaproteobacteria; order Oceanospirillales; family Halomonadaceae; genus Vreelandella; species Vreelandella janggokensis. Next base: position 335,917 of record NZ_JARWAJ010000003.1, read on the forward strand.
TGTCGGCCCATACGGAAAAACTAAGCGAGCTTGCCGGGGTGCCGATCAGTGCCCGGCAGGCGCTGTTTTATCCCCAGGCAGGCTGGGTACACCCCAAAGCGCTGTGCGAGCAGCTGCTCGCCCATCCGCTTATCAGTATTATTCAGGGGGATGTGACACAACTGCAGCGGGGCGGGCAGCATTGGCAGCTCGACCTGGCCAACGGCGATACCGTCAGCGCCGACCAGGTCGTGATCGCCAACGCCCAGTTTGCCAACCACTTTGCGCAAACCACACAACTGCCGCTCCAGCAGGTGCGCGGCCAGGTCAGCGAAGTGACGCTGCCCGAAGACGTGAAAGCGCCTCAGCGGGTAGTTTGCGCTGGCGGCTATGTTTCACCGCCTGTGGATGGCGTGCTGACCTTTGGCGCCAGCTTTGTACCCAATAATGACACCCGCCACGTCACCCATGACGACCACCAGCGCAATATTGACGAGCTGCGACAGGCATTGCCCGACTGGGTGGCGGCTCTAGAGGCATCAGGCGTTGAACTCAGCCCCGAAACACTCCAGGGCCGGGCCGCCGTGCGTGCGGCAAGCCCGGACAAAAGCCCCTATGCAGGGCCGGTGCCGATAGCTGAATCCTGGCAGGCGGCGTATCAAGCATTAGGCAAGGACGCCTCGAAAGTGCCTGATACACGGGGGGAGCATTACCCGGGGCTGTGGATATCCACCGCCCACGGTTCCCGTGGGCTTGCCAGCGCGCCGCTGTGCGCCGAGGTCATTGCCTCGCGTATCAGCGACGACCCGCAGCCGTTGGAGTTGCCGCTGGTCGACCACCTCCACCCGGGACGGCGGCTTATCAGCGCGATTATTCGGAGTGAGAGGGCCTGAGCCGCCGCTAGATATCGCCTTCTTCTTCGTCGTCGGCGATATCCCGGCCAAATGACCGCCACTGGGCGAGAGTCATCACCTCGGTCATCTCTAGCTCAAGGTCGTGGGCAATGATCAGCTCATTGCGCTCAAGCTGCTTTTTAAGCTGCGCAACCCAGCCATGCATGCCCTCGCCCGTGGTATCGGTCGTGTCGTAGCCCTGACGAGTCACAAACGCCTCGAGCAGGGCATCCAGGGTTTCCTGCGGCAGCATTCTGGCGGGTACTTCAATAAATCGGCTCATTAGCTCTGCTCCCACTCTGCCAATCGGTCTATAAAGTTCGCTTCATCGATGACGTCGACACCCATCTGCTCGGCCTTGGTGAGTTTGCTGCCCGCAGCTTCGCCCGCCACCAGGCAGGCAGTTTTCTTGGAGACGCTGCCTGCCACCTTGGCACCCAGCGCCTGCAGGCGCGCCTTACCTTCATCCCGGGTCATCGACTCAAGGGTGCCGGTGAGCACCCAGGTCTGGCCGTCAAGGGGCGTGGGGCCCTGGGTAACCTCTGCTTCTTGCCAGGTTACGCCTGCGTCTATCAGCGCCTGCAGTGTTTCCAGGTTATGCGGCTGGCGGAAAAAGGTGTACAGGTGAGCCGCGACCACCGGCCCGACATCGTTCACCGCTTCCAGCCCTGCCTGGTCGGCGTCCTGCAATGCCTGGAGGGTGCCGAAGTGATTCGCCAGGTTGGACGCCGTGGCTTCGCCCACTTCGCGTATGCCCAATGCGTAGATAAACCGCGCCAAGGTTGTCGACTTGGCGTTATCCAGGGCGTTGACCAGATTGCGGGATGACTTTTCCCCCATGCGTGGCAGGCCTTGCAGTTGCTCAACGGTCAGATGAAACAAGTCTGCCGGGGTTTTCACCCAGTCCAGATCAACGAGCTGCTCGATCAGCTTTTCGCCCAGACCGTCGATATCCAGCGCCTTGCGGCTGGCGAAATGTTTCAGCGCTTCTTTACGCTGGGCGGCGCAGTAAAGCCCCCCGGAGCAGCGGGCAACGGCCTCATCGGCTAAACGCTCGATCTCTGAGTCGCACACCGGGCAACGCTCGGGAAAGATAATGGGCCGGGCATCCGCGGGGCGCTTGTCGGTATCCACCCGGACTACCTGTGGAATCACATCACCGGCACGACGAATCGCGACGGTATCGCCAATCATGACGCCCAAGCGGGTAATTTCATCGGCATTGTGCAACGTGGCATTGGAAACCGTCACGCCTGCCACGGTCACCGGTTCAAGCCGTGCCACCGGGGTAATGGCGCCGGTACGCCCCACCTGAAATTCCACCTCGTTGAGCGTGGTGACTTCTTCCTGGGCGGGGAACTTGAAGGCCACGGCCCAGCGCGGCGCCCGGGCGACAAAGCCAAGCTCCCGCTGGTGGCGCAGATCGTTCACCTTGATGACCACGCCATCGATATCGTAGCCCAACTGGTCGCGCTTCTCGCCGAGCTGTTCGCAGTAATCGGCGACGGCTTTGGGGCCCTTCATGGTGGTCAGCTCGGCGCTGGTACGAAAACCGAGTGTTGATAACCGCGCCATCAAGGCGCTGTGGCTGGTATCGCCCAGGTCGGGCTCAAGGCGAGCCGCCTGGTAGGCATGAAACTCCAGCGGCCGTTTAGCGGTGATGCGCGGGTCCAACTGACGCAGGCTACCCGCCGCTGCGTTACGCGGGTTGGCAAACACCTTGCTGCCCTCTTCCCGGGCGCGTTCGTTGAGCGCTTCAAACCCCGCATGGCGCATGATCACTTCGCCGCGAACTTCCAGAAGCTCGGGGACGTTTTTCCCCATCAGCTTCAAGGGCACCGAGCGTAGCGTGCGCAGGTTGGAGGTAATTCCCTCGCCGGTGCGACCATCGCCCCGCGTCGCCCCACTGACCAGCACACCCTGCTCGTAAACCAGCGACACCGCCGCACCATCCAGCTTGGGCTCGCAGCTAAACTCGATATCATCCGTCTCGCTCTCCAGGCGTTCGGCAACGCGCTCGGCAAACGCGTGGATATCCTCACGGCTAAAGGCGTTATCCAACGACAGCATGGGAATGGCGTGGGCCACTTCGGGGAAGCCATCGGCAGGCGCCGCGCCCACCCGCTGGGTAGGGGAATCCGGCGAGACAAGTTCAGGGTTATCGTCTTCAATGGCTTTTAAACGCTGAAACTTACGGTCGTAGTCCGCGTCGGATAGCGTGGGCTCATCCAACACGTAGTAGCGGTAGTTGGCGTCGTCCAGCTCGGCGCGAAGCTGGCTGACTTCTTGCCGCACATCGGGGGAAGGCTGACTCATTGAAGCGGGTTCTCGATAGCGGTGGTACGAATTAACGGTATTATAAAATAAAAAACACCCGCCCTCTGCAAGAGGACGGGTGCTGGATGACAAGCGCGCTGTTAGTGCGCCTGCATATGGCGGTGCAGGCGATGTCGGCGTTCAAACTCGTGTACGCGTTGGCGCGCAAACTCGATGGTTTGTGCCGTCATCACGCTATGGTTCTCGTCTTTCAGCTCGCCACCCATATGCCGCACAACTACCATGGCGGTTTCGACCATGGCCTCGAACGCTGCCGAGCTGTCGTGGGCGCCGGGTAGCGGCATCAGCAAGGTAATGCCGGGGGTCACAAACTCATCCATCTCTTCAATGGGGAAGGTGCCGGGCTTGACGACATTGACCATGGAGAATTGCAGTTCGCTGTCGGCACTTTCGGTTTCGAAGCGGTGGAAAACCCCCATGGCGCTGCTATAGCGGAGGCCACAGGCCATCATCAATTCCAGCAGCTTGCCACCGTCAAAGCCTTCCGGATCGCGTGACAGCACGCTGATGACGATCATTTCTTCTGCATTGGTCAAGGTTTCCTTGGCGTGTTCACCGCAGACATCGTGACGCAATGCTTTTTCCAGTGCAGGGTGAGTCCGTACTACCCCTTCATCAGGCTCGTGCCGGGTCGCTTGTGGCTCCAGCGAGTCGTAAGTTTCTTCCTCGGCGGCATACTGGGCCATCTCGGACGCCTGGGCGAGACGTTCTTCTTCAGCGGCCTGGGCAGCCAACTCACGTTCTTTCGCCTGTTCCTGAGCGATGCGGGCTTTCTCTGCCTCGGCGGCTTCCTCGGCTGCCCGGCGCTGCTCTGCTTCAAGCGCCTTACGCTCTGCTTTCTGCTTGGCTAATGCGTCGGCGCGACGCGCCTTCTCGGCTTTTTTCTTTGCCCGGGCTTTGCGATGGTCGATCATTTTCTGTTTCAGTGAACGACCAATTTCCTCAAAGTCGACCAGACGATAGGTATCTTCTTCTTCGTCTTCATCCGGGTATTCACCGGCAATATCGTTGCGCAGATGACGACGTTTCGTCGATCCATCAGAGGAGGCGTGTTTGGCGAACGCGGCGTCCTCCGGCTCAGCCCTCAGTACCGGCCTGTCGTCATGGACGTCTTGCGTGGCCGCCGAACGTTCAACCTCGTTTTCCTCCATGGCACTTAAACGAGGCTCGCGGCTGGCAGCGGTGGCGTTTTCATCTGGCGCAGGGCTGGCGCCGTCTGAGGAGGACAACGCAGGATCGCGATGGCCTTCTTCTGGCGCTGGCGTTGGCTCAGGCATTTTCACCTCGGGGCGCTGGGCACGCGTCGTTGTCGATGCTTCGGCTGTGCGCGTGGTGGCTGGTTGCTCATCCCGGCTCTCTTTCCAGCTCTCTTTTACCCTCGAGGAGACAGATGAACTTGTCTTGGAGCTACCGCGCTTAAACTGGGAAAGTATTTTTGAGGGTCCCGGGTGTTCTTGACGTTCCAACTTGGGCTTTTGATTGAAACCGCTATAATCAGCAGGCTTTACGACACGGGCTCCGCCGTTGGGAAGCTCCCAGTTGACCTCAGCTTCTTTAGCCGCGTCATCGAACTCGGTGGATCGACTTGCCGGTGTCTCGCCGACAGACTGGTCAAGGCGAGGAACACGGCGCTGGCGCTGAAGTCGTCTCACCCCATCAATCACGATGAGGGAAACCAACGCCAGCCCTAAAATGATTAGCCACTCTCTTAATTCCATGTTGAACATTCCATGGGTCATTTTGACGGTTGCTAAGGCGCGATGCCTGAAAATTAGATCACTACTGTTAAACCTATACTTACCCCAAGCATAGCGCGATTACTACGAAAAGGGCCACTTTTTGCTAATTTTCACGTTATCGCACAGTTTTTAACGTTATTTAAGGCAAAAATTCGACTATACCGTCGGCGATAAGTGCCCCAATGCCTGTCTATTAATTAACTACCTTACGCGACAGCAACATCGTTTGCGATTGAAGCCCGTGTTAGTAATGCATGCCCAGTCCTTTAAACATCACCCTGCTGAGTACCGGAAGCTGGATGCGGTTACCACATTTTCTAACACTACTGAAGGCCAAAATCACTCATCGCCCTATAATATAGATAAGTTTAGCGCCTCAAGTCACCTTTTTTAACGCTGGGGCGTGGATCATTAACCGTTAGGGTAGTTAATAACGTTAACACTTGCGAGCATTAATCCACCAACGCTGTTGCTTCTTCAATCCCTACCGAGACCATCCGTGAGACCCCCGGCTCCTGCATGGTGACCCCCATTAATCGCTCGGCAGCCTCCATGGCAATTTTGTTGTGGGTGATATAGATGAACTGAACGTTTTCCGACATCTCTTTTACCAACTTGGCATAGCGACCAACGTTAGCATCATCCAAGGGGGCATCGACTTCATCCAGCATACAAAAAGGCGCCGGGTTTAACTGGAATATAGCGAACACGAGGGAAAGTGCCGTCAGTGCTTTTTCCCCCCCGGATAAGAGATGAATCGTGCTGTTCTTTTTACCCGGTGGACGCGCCATGATCGCCACACCGGTTTCCAATAAGTCATCACCGGTGAGCGTTAACCAGGCAGTGCCGCCGCCAAACACTCTCGGAAACAAGGTTTGCAATCCGGTATTGACCCGATCAAACGTATCTCTAAAACGAATGCGGGTTTCTTGATCAATACGTTTAATGGCGCGTTCCAGGGTTTCCAGCGCTTCGCTTAGCTCAGCGTGCTGGGCTTCCAGATAGTCACGCCGTTCGGCCTGTTGATCATATTCTTCAATCGCCGCCAGGTTAATGGCCCCCAGGCGACGAATTTTGTCGGTGGTGCTTTCCAGATGTTCCTGCCAGGCGGTTTCAGTGGCGTCGTCGGCAAGCTGTTCTGCCAATGCATCGCCATCGTGGCCAAGCTCAGTGAGCTGCTCATCCTGAGTAGCAGCTTTTAGCGCCAGCGCCTGAACGTCCATTCGCCGCTGCTGCAACTGCTCGCGGCTTTGTTCCAGATTACGTTCATGCTGCTGACGGGTCAGTTCGTCGTTACGCAACTGCTCTGCCAGCGTCTGGGTTTGCTGGCGGGTGTCGTTTAAACGCTGCTCCTGCTGTTCGCGCTGGTGAAGCAGCTCTTCAAGCTCCTCGGCGGCAAGCTCGTCAGGTTCAAGCAGGGTCTCCCGTGATGCTTCCAACTCTTCAATGCGCAGCGCCAGGCGCTCTTCGCTTTCATGGCTACGCGACTGCTGGGAACGCAGGCTATTAACCTCGGTGTTGAGACGTTCCCGTTCAAGCGCCAGCGCCTGTTGGCGGGCTTTCAGCGGTGCATGCTGCTGATTCAACCGTTCGCGTTGTTCGCGCTGGTGATCCCGCTGCTCGGCGCTTTCGTCGCGGGCCTGGGCCGCCATTTCCAGCTGTTCCATGGCCTCATGCCAGCGGGCACGCTGCTCATCGAGAGTAAGCGCTAACTCTGCTTCATCTTCCTGCAGTTGACTCAATTCTTCGTCAAGTTCTGTGGCTCGGCTTTCCAGATGTTCCAGACGCTGAGAAAGGCGCTGCTCGGTGACCGCCAGCTGCTGGAGCGTGGCGGCGTGGGCACGCTCTTCCTCCGCCTGTTGATCGCGGGTGTGCTCCAGCGTCTCGATGGTTTCACTGGCCGCCTCGCACTGGGCTTCAGCAAGCGCCAGCGCCTCTTCATCCTGCTCCCGGCGGGCCGCCAGCTCATCATAGCGACGCCGGGTGACCAACAGCGCGTCCACGCCGTCGCCGTTGGCCTGCTGGTGCAACCAGCCACGCCCGCGCCACACTCCCTCCCGCGTGACCACGCTTTCACCCGGGGCAAGTGTGGCTAATAGCGCATCCGCCTCGGCGCTGCTCTCGGCATAGTGAATACTTGCCAACCATTCACCCAGCGCGCCCGCCCCACTCACCAGCGCGTCCAGGCGTTGTCCACCGTGCAAGGCAGGCGACGCCCGGTCAATCAAACACCAGTCGGTGGCCAGCGCGTCGGGCAGGGCCTGCAACTGATCAACGGCAACCAGACGGGCATTGAGCCAGGGCGCCAGCAGCCAGGAAATCACCCGTTCCCAGCCGGGTTCGACACTGATGGCCTCCCCCAACCGTGGCGCCTCGGCAAGCCCGTGGGCGGCTAACGCCTCGGTGATGTGCGGGTCGTGATCGGCAAGCGCGGCATCAATCAGCGCCTCCAGCGAGGCAAGTTCGCCCTGTCGCTGACTCAACTCGGCGCGCTGTTGATCGCGGGTCTGGGTCGCCTGCTGGTAAGCCGCCTTGGCTTCGCTGTAGCGCTGCTGCCATTGGTCGCGCTCGGTTTGGAATGCCTCAGCGCGCTGTTCGGCCTCTTCCTTGCGGGCCTGGCATTCAGCGTGCTCGCTGCGTAATTCGGTGACATCGGCAAGCTCGCCCCGCTGCTGACGGCGGCGCTGGCGTTCGGCCTGCAGGCGGGCAATGCGCTGTTCAAGGTCACGCAACTGATCCTGGCGGCGCTCGGCCTCGCGGCTGGCATCCCGCCAGTGGCTTTCGGCATCCGCCCACTGCTGCTCGGCGGCCTCCAGAGAGGGGCTGGCATCGGCCAGGGCCTGCTCCAGGGTTTCCAGCTGTTCGTCGAGTGCTTCGTGCTCGGGCAGCAATTCGTCCAACCGCGCTTCAATGGCGGCCAGGCGTTCCTGATCGCCTTCGCTGACCTGGCGCTGCTCGTCGAGGTCTCGCCGCGCCGTCTGGATGTCGCTTGCCAGTTGCGCTTCCCGGCTGCGCCGGTGGGCCTGGTCCTGCTCCAGACGGGCGATGCGGGTTGTGGTCTCAAAGAACTGCTGCTGATGGCGCTCGAGGACTTCGGCCAGCTCATCGTGTTGCTCACGGGCCTGTTCGAGGCGGGTTTCGCACTGGCGCACGCCGAATACGTCTTTCTCGACGGCGATTTCCAGCTCGCGCACACGGCTTTCCTGCTGGGCCTGTTCCGCCCGCAGGGCACGCCCGCGCAGCACGGCAAGCTCGCCTTTTAGCTGGAATTCCTGCTGCTTTAATGCCTGGTAACGCTTGGCGGCCTCGGCCTGACGCTTGAGGCGTTCAAGCTGCTTATCCAGTTCTTCGCGGATGTCGTCCAGGCGCTCCAGGTTTTCCTGGGTACGCCGCATGCGGTTTTCGGTTTCCCGGCGGCGCTCTTTGTATTTGGAGATCCCCGCCGCCTCTTCCAGGGTGGCACGCAGGTCATCCGGACGAGCTTCGATCAGCCGCGATATCATCCCCTGGCCAATAATGGCGTAGGAACGCGGGCCCAGCCCGGTCCCCATGAACAGGTCGGCGATATCCCGGCGGCGGCATTTCTGGCCATTGAAAAAGTAGTTGGACTGACCGTCGCGGGTCACCAGCCGCTTCACCGCAATTTCAGCGTACTGGGCATAGACCCCACCCATGGCGCCATCCCGGTTATCGAACTTCAGTTCAATGGAGGCCTGCCCCACCGGTTTACGGCCCGTCGAGCCGTTGAAGATGACGTCGGCCATGGACTCACCGCGCAACGTCTTGGCGGAAGACTCGCCCATCACCCAGCGCACGGCGTCGATAATATTTGATTTACCGCAACCATTGGGCCCGACGACAGCCGTCATATTTCCGTCGAAAGGCACCGTGACCGGGTCGACAAAGGATTTGAAACCGACGAGACGTATTGACGTTAAACGCATGGAGAGTTCACGTTGAGATTATTCAAAAACACGATCAATGGTCACCCTGGTAGTCTCTCGTGCGTTAATCGGGCCAACGTCGACCCGGTCGACAGAGCCCCATAAATCCCCCGCCTGAGGAGTAGCCTGGCCGCTTGGCGAAACACGCACCATCAGACGAACCTCACGCGCTTGCGATATCTGCGCGTCAGCCGTCATGGCCGCGCGGTCGTCCAGCACGACGGTCATTGGCAGTTCTGACACCAGGCCCTGAACCACCGCCAGTGGCGGCTGTTCGCCGTCTACATCGCGCGCAACGATAAAGACTTTATCATCACCGTCAACCTGACTTGCCAGATCGGGATCGAGCGACACGCTGACCCGCACCCCCGGGCCGTCTGCCTGCGCAACTTGACGGCCTTCTTCTCCCAGGCGCGATTGCGCCGCCTGAATTCCCTCGCGCAGCGACGCGGCGATATCGGGATTCTCAACATTGGCCACGGCGCGCCGCCAGCGGTCAATTGCCTGCGCATAATCGCCAGCGTCGAAGGCGTGAATGCCGAGTATACCCAAGGCAGTGGGCTGACGGGGTTCTTCCGCCAGCACTTCGTCCACAAGCCCCTGCACCTCGTCGGTGAGTTCTCGCCCGGCCATGAAAAAGCGCAGCTGCGCGAGCTGGGCTAACAGCGATGGCAAGCGCCCTTCGAGGGCGATCAAGCGCTCAAGCGCTGTCACGGCGTTATCCGCTTGGCCGGTTTCCCGATAAAGCGGGAACAGTGTGCTCCACAGGTTGGGGTTGGTCGGCTGCCGGGACGTCTGGGCTTCAAGCCGTTCGATATACATTTCCCGCGAGCCCTCCGGATGTTCGCGAACCTCCTGGCCAATGGCCCACAGCACAAGATCGTCTTCAGCGCCCTGCTGCTGGTACCACACCACGCTGCCCGCCCCCAGCGCGAGCATCACCAGTGGCACGACCCAACGCCCCGATACATAAGGCTTGAGCGGCCGACGCTGCAAGGTGGCGGTATCGTCCAGCAGACTGCGTTCCAGTTCAAGACGTTCTTCCGCCAATTGCGCTGCGTCGACTTTGCCGTCGGCGTGGGCGTTTTCAAGCGCCGCGAGACGCCGCCGAAAGATGGCGACATTTTGTTCAGCGGCGCTTTCATGCTGCTCAAAGGCCATTTGCTCGTCGCGCCACCGGCGCGCCGTGCGCAACGGCAACACCAACAGCCAGAGCGCGGGCAGCAATACGCAGGCAAGAGCGATCCAGAGCAGGGTCACGACGACTCCTTGCGCTCGATAAGGGCATCCAGTCGCGCCTGTTCGTCAGGGCTAAGGGCCTTCGCCGAGGCGTGGCGACGAGACCTGACGATCCATGCCACCACAACGCCCACCACTACCAGCAGCCCGACCGGCAAGCCCCACAGCAAGTAGGTACGCTGTTCCAAACGCGGGTTATAGAGAATGTAGTCTCCAAACCGCTGCACCATGTGCTGGATGATTTCCGTATCCGATTTGCCCTCGTCAAGCAACTGATACACCCGTTCCCGCATGTCCGCCGAAATGGGCGCATCGGAATCATCGATTGCCTGGTTTTCACACAGTGGGCAGCGCATCGAAGCCGTTAGGTCGCGATAGCGCTGCTCCGTTACCGGGTCGTCAAAGTCGCGCAGCTCGATACCGGCCGACCACGCCGGTAGCGCGCATAGCATCAGCACCAGGCCTAAGCCGCGAATCAGCGCCATTTCTCCACCTCCGGCAGAAGACGGTTGCGAACATCCTCGGGAGATACATAGCCTTTATGGTGATAGCGAATGACACCTTGCGCATCGACCACAAAGGTTTCCGGCGCGCCAATGACGCCAAGCTCAAAGCCGAGTTCACCTTCAGGATCAAAAATGTTTACCGCAAAAGGATCACCAAACTCGTCCAGAAACGCCAGGCCATTCTCACGGGTATCCCGGTAGTTAACCCCCACCAGTCGGATGCCCCGATCAGCCAGGTCAAGCAACTGGGGCATTTCCTGGCGACAGGCGGCACACCACTCTCCCCACACATTGACCAGTGTCAGTTGGCCTTGGAGCAACGATTGATCGACTCGCTGCTGCTCATCTTCCAGCGTCGTGGCCTCAAAGGCGGGGAAGTCGCGGGCCATCAGCGCCGAGTCACGATCGGCGGGGTCCTGGGACAAGCGCTCAAAGAAAAACAGCGCGAGACCTAAAAACGCAACGGGTAACAGAAACAAAAGCCAGCGTCGTTTCATGCCTGCCCCTCCTGGACCAATCTTGCCGGGCGCGTCTTACGATAGCGCTTGTCGAACACCGCCAGCACACCGCCCAGCGCCATCAGCAAACCGCCGAGCCATAGCCAGCGCACAAAGGGTTTGTACTGGATACGCATCGCCCAACTGCCGTCGTCCAGCTCTTCGCCCATGGCCACGTAAAGATCACGAAAGAGGCCCGGGCTAAGCGCCACCTGGGTCATGGGCATGCCCGTCGCCAGATACAGCCGCTTTTCTGGCTGCATCTCGAAACGGCGGCGACTGTCACCGCGCTGTACCTCAATAACAGCGGTATCGGCCAGAAAGTTGGCACCGCGCCGGTCAAAAAGCTCGGTCATGGTAAAGTGATAGCCTGCCACCTCGACGCTGGTATCCGGCGACATGCGCACGTTGCGCTCCACCGCATAATGGCTGACCACCGTGGCACCGACAATCGTCACCGCCACCCCCAGATGGCCCAGCACCATTCCCCAATAAGCTAACGACAGGCTGCGCAGCCCTTTCCATATCGAGTGCCGATGACGCACTTTGTCGAACAGGTCACGGCTCAATGACAGCCCTATCCACAGCGCCGTCGACAACCCCAAGGTCACCCAGAGGTTCCATTCGCCGCGATACACCAGCGGCACCAGTGCCCCCAGACCCAGCGCGACCAACCCGGCCAGCCACAATCTGCGCACCAGTTTGCCAGGCGACGTCGATTTCCAGTGCGCCATCGGCCCCAGGCCCATGAACAGGCAGGCGATCACGGTCAGCGGTACAAACAGTGCATTGAAATAAGGCGGCCCCACGCTGATCTTACCCAGCCCCAGCGAATCCAGGATCAACGGGTACAGGGTGCCCAGCAGCACCGTCATCGTCGCGGTCACCAGCAACCCGTTATTGATCAGCAGCAGGGCATCCCGGGACAACCAGTTAAAACCCACCGTATGGCTGACGCGCGGTGCTCGCAGCGCAAACACGACCAGGGAAAGCGTGACGGTGATAGCCAGCAGCACCAGGATAAACAGTCCCCTTGATGGGTCGTTGGCAAAGGCGTGTACCGAGGTCAGCACGCCGGAGCGGACCAGGAAGGTGCCCATCAGCGAAAGCGAAAAGGTGGCAATCGCCAGCAAGACCGTCCAGCTCTTGAAGGAGCCGCGTTTTTCGGTGACCGCCAGCGAGTGAATCAGGGCCGTACCGGTGAGCCATGGCAGCAGCGAGGCGTTTTCCACCGGGTCCCAGAACCACCAGCCGCCCCAGCCCAGTTCGTAATAGGCCCACCAGCTACCCAGCGCAATCCCGACCGTCAGAAACGCCCAGGCGGCGTTGGTCCAGGGCCTTGCCCAGCGGGTCCAGGCGGCATCCAGCCGCCCTCCCAACAAGGCGGCAATGGCAAAGGCGAACACCACCGAAAACCCGACATAGCCCATATACAGCATGGGTGGGTGAATGATCAGCCCGATATCCTGCAGCAAGGGGTTAAGGTCTGCGCCATCGGCGGGGATGTCAGGCAGATGCCGCTCGAAGGGATTGGAGGTCAACAGGATAAACAACAGAAAACCGGCGCTGATCAGCCCCAGGACACCGAGCACACGGGCAAGCATGTCGCGGGGCAGGCGCCGCGACCACCAGCCGGCAACGCATCCCCAGCCCGCCAGCATCAGGCTCCACAGCAGCACCGAGCCTTCATGGTTGCCCCATACGGCGCTGAGCTTGTAATACCAGGGCAACAGCGAATTGGAGTTATTGGCGACATTCACCACGCTGAAGTCGTCCATCGCGTAACTGGCCGTCAAGCAAACGTAGGCCAGCAGCACAAACAGGAACTGGCCGGTGGCCATGGGCTGCCCGTAGGCCATCCACAAGGGACGCCGCGTTGCGGCCCCGGCCAATGGCAGTACTGACTGCACAACCGCCATCAGTAGGGCAACGATCAAGGCGAAATGACCTATTTCGGGCAATATTCGGGTCAGCATGGGGACTCCTGCTGAACACGACGATCGATGGCGAGGTAGCGGGGCATCACGTATCGTCCTCGCGCGGTTGCCTCACCTCGGCGGCCCTGGCCTGAAAATCGGCGGGCGAGTAACCGGCCTCTTCCAGGGCCTGTGCGACCTCGGGCGGCATATAGTTCTCGTCGTGCCGGGCTAAGACGTCATCGGCACGAAAACGGCCATCCCCCTGCAGCTCCCCCACCACGACCACGCCCTGCCCCTCACGAAACAGGTCGGGCAGGATACCCTGGTAATCAACGTGCAGATCACCCACGTAATCGGTAACGGTAAATTCGACATTCAAACTATCGGCATCGCGGGATACCGAGCCGACTTTCACCATGCCCCCCGCACGGATGGAACGCGACACGGGGGCCTCGCCCTGGGCAATCTGTACGGGGCTAAAAAACAGATTGATGTTGGCCCGCAGCGCATACAGGGTCAGGCCCACGGCCACTGCTGCCAGGCTGACCAGCGTGACAATCACATAAAGCTTGCGCTTACGCTTTGGGGTCATCGTCATGCCCTCTTTGCTGCGGGGGTGAGGCTTGGCGGCGCGCTACCCGCTTGAGATGTTTGAGCAATTGTCGACGTTCCAGCCGGGCATGGAGCGTCAGGCCCAGCATAAACAAGGCCGTGATACCCCAGGCAGACCACACGTAGACACCGTGCTCACCCATGGATACCCATTCAGCCAACGAGGCCACCATCAGTTAACCTCCTCAAGCAACGCTCTCACCCATCGGGTATTGGCTTCGCGACGGAGTATTTCGCTGCGCGTACGGGTAAGCGTAAGGGCGATAAAGAAGCCGTAAAAGCCCAACACCATCATCAACAGCGGCAGCCACATTTCCATCGGCATTGCGGGGCGGGAGGTCAGGGTAAATGAGGCGGGCTGGTGCAAGGTGTACCACCAGTCCACCGAGTATTTGATGATGGGAATATTGATCACGCCAACCATTGCCAGCACCGATGCCGCCCGCGCACCGCTATCCCGACGACTAAAGGCACCGCGCAGTGCTATCACCCCTATATATAAAAACAGAAGAATGAGCATGGACGTCAATCGGGCGTCCCATATCCACCATGTTCCCCAGGTTGGCACGCCCCACACCGCGCCGGAAAACAGCGCGACAAAGGTCATGGCCGCCCCCAATGGGGCCATGGCAGTCGCCGCCATATCGGCAATCTTGATTTTCCAGACCATGAAAACAAGCCCGGAAACGGCCATGGCGACAAACACCGACTGGGCCAAAAAAGCGGCGGGCACATGGACATAAATGATGCGGAAGCTGTTGCCCTGCTGGTAGTCGGCGGGGGCAAAGACGAGCCCCCATACGCTGCCGACCAGCAGCAACGCGGCGGCCACGCCCCAGCACCAGGGCTGCAGCGCTGCACTCCGGTAATAAAACCACTTTGGCGACCCCAGCTTATGTATCAAGCCCCACATACAGTGCTCATCCCTACCCGTTAATACTGATACGCAGCGACGCGGCGATGGCCCAGGGAGCAAATATCAGCGCTGCCGCCAGCAAGGCGCCAAGCATCGCCAGGTGAGGCAATGCGGTATCGCCCTGGATTGCCGCCTGAACCGCCCCGGTGCCAAAAATCAGCACCGGAATATACAGCGGCAGTACCAGTAGCGAGAGTAGCACGCCACCCCGGGGCAAACCGACGGTTAATGCCGCGCCAATGCCGCCGATGAGGCTCAAGCTGGCGCTGCCCAGCGCTAACGATGCCATCAGCACGCCGACACTCTGGAAAGGCAGTGCCAGCATGATACCCAGCAGCGGCGCCATGAGCGCCAGCGGCAAACCGGTAACTAGCCAATGGGCAGCCACTTTGGCGACACTCAGCGCCGCAAGCGGCTGAGGGGAAAGCATCATCTGCTCCAGGCTGCCGTCATCGAAATCACTGCGAAAAAGTCCATCCAGCGACAACAGTGTGGCGAGCAGCGCCGTGACCCATAAAAGCCCCGGCGCCATGACAGCCAGCAGCTCTGCCTCGGGTGAAATACCGATGGGAAATAAGCTAACCGCCAAGGCATAGAAGACCAACGGGTTCAGCACGTCACCGCGCCGACGGCGAACGCGATTGAGATCACGCACCAGGGTAGCGCCAAAGGCGACGCCCAGGCGCCTGGATGTCGGCTCGGCCAGGACCGCAACGCGCTGTGTGGTTTCTGAAGGCGGCAACTCTGGCTCCTTAGCCCAACGCAACATGACGCAGTGGATGGTCAATCTCGAGTACGTGATGGGTCGTCATCACCACGGCCCCACCAGCCCTGGCATGGGCGACCAGCTGCGCCTCCAGCGCCTCGACGCCCGCCTGATCGATGGCCGTAAAGGGCTCATCCAGTATCCATAGCACACGCGGAGTGAGATTCAGCCTTGCCAGCGCCACGCGGCGTTGCTGGCCTGCTGATAAATGCCCCACCGGAACATCTTCAAAGCCTTCAAGCCCCATGGTCGCAAGGGCGGCTTCGCGCTGTACCTCGTCGCTACATTCATCGTGCAACGCTTGGTACCAGGCCAGGTTTTCCAGCGGCGTCAGGCCCGCGCTCACGCCCGGCGAATGCCCCAGATAAAGCATGTTGGCGGCAAAATGTTCACGCCCCTGACCAAGCGGCTTGCCCTGCCAGTGGAGCGACCCGCAATAGTCATTGAATTGCCCCGCCAGCACTTTTAACAGCGTGGTCTTGCCACTGCCATTGGGGCCGGCTACATGCCATATATCGCCGCGATTGACGTCAATATCCAGCCCCTCAAAGAGCCAGCGGCCATCGCGCTCACAACCCAATTGACGGCCTTGCAAACTCAGCGACACATGCCACCCCACGCAATCAAATACTGGCTTGAACTCTACACTCAAAGCCATTTCCCCGCTAGTCGCGCCGGTCTTCGACGCTCGCATAGGTCGGTTTGCCAAACCACTGGATAATTATTTCTGGCACTGTATGCAAAAACAGGTTTATACTGGACAAATACTGTATGAAAGAACATGTAAAAACCTAACAACCGTATCGTGTCTACCGATAGATCTTGCCTAGGGACCGGGCGCTGATTTGGAGAAAGCCGATGAACATGTCGATGAACGCCGCAATACCGACGACTCGCCCGACGCCAACCGCCTATTCGATCCCGTCGGCAGCAGCGCGAATGACTCGCCGTAACACCTATACGCTGAAGGTACGCGGCAACCGGATGGCCGATTGCAACCTGTTCGATGGCGACGTCATCGTGATTCGGCGCTATCAGGACGACAGTCAGGGCGAGACGGTTATCGCCGAAATCAATCAGCAAAGCCTCGCCCTCAAGCAGCTATCCATCAGCCGGGCGGGCGTACGCCTGTGGCTGGATGATGCCCGGCACCCCGAAGTGTTTTTGCATAATCGCGATATTCAGGTACTTGGCATGTTCATGGGAATTGAGCATCATCCCGTGACACACTAAATTGCCGGGATAATCATGCGCTATCGCGTCCCCCAACTGCCGCCAGGCACTTGGCATATTGACGAGATCGAGGTTGAGAAGAGCCGTTTCATTGCCTGGATAGCCCATACCCCTGAGCTTGACGCCGTGGAAGCATTGGCAAAGGCCGCCAAACAGGCACACCCCAGTGCGAGCCACCACTGCCTGGCCTACATTGCCGGCGCCCCGGGCGAGCAACAGCAGATTGGCTTTTCCGATGACGGCGAGCCCGGCGGCACCGCCGGTCGGCGCATGTTTCACTCGCTGCAAGGTAGTCAGCTGGGCGAAATCGGCTGCGTGGTCATCCGCTACTTTGGCGGTACCAAATTGGGTACCGGCGGGCTGGCCCGGGCGTATGCCCAAGCGGTAAACAAGGCACTCGACACCCTTGGCACCCGGGAAATCATCCAACGCATTCACTACCGGGTGCGCTTTTCCTTCGCCGACGAATCCGTTGCCCGCGGGTGGTGCGACGAACAGGCCATTCCCGTGGTCAACGCCGAGTATGACGGAAAGGGAGTGGCGCTCACCATCGGCTGGCCGAGTGATTGCGAGCTTGACTTAACACCACTGGAAAGCCGCCTGAAGCAGTCCATTACCGCGCAGGTCATCAACGACTAAGCAAAAAAACGGCCGCCCCTCAAGGGGGCGGCCGTTTTGCTATGGGCGAGGCCCTTTAGCCTAACCCAAGTACTTGATCATCACCCCGGCGGCTACCGCCGAGCCAATCACCCCAGCCACGTTGGGCCCCATGGCGTGCATCAGCAGGAAGTTATGCGGGTTGGACTCGAGTCCCACCTTGTTGGCCACACGTGCGGCCATGGGCACCGCCGAAACGCCTGCCGCGCCAATCAATGGGTTGATCGGCATTTTGCTCACCAGGTTCATCAATTTGGCCATCAGCACGCCTGCCGTGGTGCCAATCCCGAAGGCGACGATCCCCAGCGCCATGATGCCCAGCGTTTCAACCGCCAGGAAGCTGTCGGCCATGAGCTTGGAGCCCACTGCCAGCCCGAGCATGATCGTCACGATATTGATCAGGGAGTTTTGCGCCGTGTCGCTTAACCGCTCGACCACGCCGCATTCGCGCATCAGGTTGCCAAAGCAGAACATCCCCAGCAGCGGCGACGCATCGGGCAGAAACAACGCCACCAGGATCAACAGCAGCAGCGGAAACACAATCTTCTCGAGCTTCGACACCGGGCGCAGCTGCGTCATGGTGATCTCGCGCTCTTTCTGGGAGGTCAGAAGGCGCATGATCGGCGGCTGGATCAACGGCACCAGCGCCATGTAGGCATACGCGGCCACGGCAATCGCACCCAGCAGTTCAGGCGCCAGCATGCTCGAGACGTAGATCGAGGTCGGACCATCTGCACCGCCGATAATGCCGATGGCAGCCGCCTGGTTGAGCGAGAAATCCATCCAGCCCATCGACGACAGCAGTACGGCCCCGAAGAGGGTGGCAAAGATCCCGAACTGCGCGGCGGCGCCGAGAAACAGCGTTCTCGGATTGGCCAGCAGCGGCCCAAAGTCGGTCATGGCGCCAACGCCCATGAAGATAATCAGCGGTGCAATGCCTGAGGTAATCGCCACGGTGTAAAACATGTACAGCAAACCATCGCCATAGCCCGCGCCATTGGCCACGGCTTTTGCGGTGGCAAGCTGTTCGGCTGCGCCATTGGCCATCATCTGTTGAAGGCTCGTGCGCCAGCTCTCGATACTCGCCTGGGTGTCGAGGCTGCCCCCCAACGCCGAAGCAAGCTGCTCCAGCACGGCGGGGCGCCCCACATCAATCGCTTGTTCAAGAGCGGACAGCGCCAAACCGGCTTCCGGAATATTGGCGAGAATGCCACCAAAACCAATCGGCACCAGCAGCAATGGCTCAAACTTCTTGTAGATAGCGAGATAGAGCAGTAACAGGCCCACCATCACCATCACGGCTTGGCCCAGTTCCAGGTTATAAAGCCCGGAGCCTTGCCATAGGGTCAGTAATTTATCCATGCGAGGTCCTTAAAGTTCGATCAGCGTATCGCCAACGACAACGCTGTCGCCTTCACTGACGCTAACAGCCGAAACGGTCCCGGCACTGCTGGCGCGCACTTCGGTTTCCATTTTCATCGCTTCGAGAATAATCACCACGTCACCTTCTTCGACGGTGTCGCCCTGGCGAACATTGACCTTGAAGATGTTGCCAGCGAGCGGGGCGGTGATTGCCTCGCCGCTGGGGGCCGGTGCTTCTTCCTTGGCAGCGGTGGCAGATGCACCTGCCTGCTCTTGCACGTTGCTGATGTCACCACCCTCGGCGACTTCCACAACGAACGCCTTGCCGTTGAGCTTGACGGTATAGGTTTCCGGGCCGTTACTGGCGGCAGGCGCTTTGCTTTCCCCTTTGGCAGGCCCGCTGGCCGTTTCCGCCTCGGCTGCCTGGGGCTCGGGCTCAAAGGCGTCGGGATTATCCCGGTTCTTGAGGAACTTGAGGCCAATCTGCGGAAACAGCGCGTAGGTCAGCACGTCGTCGACTTGCTGATCGCCGTCGGCCAGGCGAATGCCGTCGGCCTTGGCATTGTCCTTCAGTTCGCTGGCCAGCTTGTCCATTTCCGGCGAGAGATTATCCGCCGGGCGGCAGGTAATCGGCTCGCTGCCTTCCAGCACGCGCTGTTGCAGCTCGCTGTTGAAGGGCGCAGGTGCGGCGCCGTATTCGCCTTTGAGCAACGCCTGGACTTCCTTGGAAATCGACTTGTAGCGCTCCTCCATCATGACATTCATCACTGCCTGGGTGCCGACAATCTGCGAAGTCGGCGTGACCAGCGGAATAAAGCCCAGGTCTTCGCGTACGCGGGGTATTTCGGTGAGAACATCGTCGAGCTTATCGCCCGCGCCCTGCTCCTTGAGCTGGCCTTCCATGTTGGTCAGCATGCCGCCGGGTACCTGGGCGATCAGAATCCGCGAGTCGATGCCACGCAGGGAGCCTTCAAAGGCGGCGTACTTCTTGCGCACGCCACGGAAATAGCTGGCAATATCTTCCAGCAGCTCAAGGTCGAGCCCGGTATCGCGGTCGGTGTCCTTGAGCATCGCCACCACCGATTCAGTGGGGCTGTGGCCGTAAGTCATCGACATCGACGAAATGGCGGTATCAACGTTATCGATGCCCGCCTCGACCGCCTTGAGAATGGTCGAGGTGGAAAGCCCCGTGGTAGCGTGGCAGTGCAGGTGTACGGGAATCGACAGTTCTTTCTTGAGACGCGAGACCAGTTCAAACGCGGTGTAAGGCGTGAGTAGACCCGCCATATCCTTGATAGCCAACGAATCCGCACCCATGGCCGCGATGGTCTTGGCGAGGTCGACCCAGCTATCCAGGGTATGTACCGGACTAACCGTATAAGAAATAGTCCCCTGCGCATGACCGCCCACCTGGCGAACCGCCTTGATGGCGCGCTCCAGATTGCGCGGGTCGTTCATGGCATCAAAGACACGAAATACATCGACACCGTTGGTTTTGGCGCGCTCGACGAATTTATCGACCACATCGTCGGCGTAATGGCGATAGCCCAGCAGGTTCTGGCCGCGCAGCAACATCGCTTGCGGTGTGTTCGGCATCGCCTCTTTGAGTGCCCGGATGCGCTCCCAGGGATCTTCGCCCAGATAACGGATGCAGGCGTCGAAGGTCGCGCCGCCCCAGGTTTCCAGCGACCAGTAGCCGACCTTATCCAGCTTTTCGGCAATCGGCAGCATATCGGCTAGACGTAAGCGGGTAGCAAACAGCGACTGATGGGCGTCGCGCAGCACGACATCGGTAATGCCTAGTGGTCTTTTTGTTTCGTTCATGGCTTGGCTCGTAGTCAAGGAATGTTTATTTGTAGTAAAAATAACAAAAAATTATGCGGTTTGCGCGGAGCACCCCAACAAAAGATGAAAGTTAACGACGTCTTTTCGAGCGATAACGGTGCACTGCAGCACTAATCACGGCAAGCGTCTCATCGCCCTGCCCTTTTGCTGGGGAGGCAGGCTTGGCGCTACCACCAGGCGCAACCGGCGCGGGGGCAGGCTGAAAACGCCGGATAATGCCTGACATCAAAGTCAGCAAAAAAACTAAAATCGCAAGAAAAACAAACACAAACCCCATGCCTAACGCCATAAGCCCCAGGCCTTCGTGTAATAATTCCGGGTCCTGCATAAGGCTTCTCCTATCTGGTAGCCAATAAGACCATCAACGCGACCGCTCATTGACGCTTGGCGCAATGCTGGGAATACACTAACCTGCCACACCCCCTGAAGAATGCAATGGCGCGATGGTGTAAGTCATGGTTGTTAATTTACTACATAAAGGCGAAATCGGACTAGCCCCCATGGAGGGTGTGATCGATGCTGTCACGCGCGAGCTGCTGACGGTCAGGCCCGGGTTTGACTGGACGGTGACGGAATTTGTGCGTGTCGTCGATGCCCGCTTACCCCCTCGGGTGTTTTACAAACACTGCCCTGAACTCGCCCGCGATCAGGTTGCCACACCCAGCGGCATTCCCGTTCACCTGCAACTCCTGGGCGCCGACCCGGTGGCTCTCGCTGCCAATGCCCGCCAGGCTTTGGCACTCGGGGCGCGCAGCATTGATCTTAATTTCGGCTGCCCGGCCAAGCTCGTCAACCGTCACGACGGCGGCGCATCGCTGCTGCGCCAGCCCGAGCGCGTTTACCAGGCCGTGAAAGCGGTTGCTTGCGCCCTCGACGGCGAAATTCCCGTGACGGCAAAAATCCGCCTGGGGTTTTCTGACCGCCGCCTGGCCGTTGCCTGCGCCCAGGCCACTGAAGCCGGCGGCGCCGCACGGCTCGTCGTTCACGGGCGTACCCGTGACGAAGGCTACCGGCCACCCGCTCACTGGGAATGGATCGCCAAGATCCGACACCGCGTTTCACTGCCCGTGGTGGCCAATGGGGATATCTGGTCCCTGGAAGATTACTGGAAAGCGCGCACGCTCTCAGGATGCCGTGATGTCATGCTGGGACGCAGCGCCCTGGCCGATCCCTGGCTGGCGCCCAGGATACGACACTGGCAGAGCACCGGCGAGCGCCTGGCCGACACCACTTGGTCAATGCGCGCCAACGTTCTCAAGCAATACGCTCATCGTCAGCGTCAACAGTTGCCTAAGAAAGTGGTGGTATCGCTCGTTAAGCAGTGGCTTGCACAGATGCGCCAAGGCAACGCGGAAGCCAACCTTCACTTTCAGCGCGTCAAGCGGATTACCGATCTGGACACCCTGCTTGATAGCCTTGTGGTGCCAACCCGGATGGCCGAACCGGCATAAAAAAAGCGCCCTACCGTGAAGTGGGGCGCTAAACGAGCACGAGACTCAAGCGCGTGGCACTTGAGCCTGTCTAGAAAGCAGAAAACCCGCCCTTGAAAAGGACGGGTTTGGAATCTGGCGCGCCCGGGAGGATTCGAACCTCCGACCCTCTGATTCGTAGTCAGATACTCTATCCAGCTGAGCTACGGGCGCGTGGATGCTATTCCACGTTTGCTATATAGGTAAAACAACATCTAAAAAGGTGGCGCGCCCGGGAGGATTCGAACCTCCGACCCTCTGATTCGTAGTCAGATACTCTATCCAGCTGAGCTACGGGCGCTTACCTTGGTGTGCGGCTGGCGGAGAGAGAGGGATTCGAACCCTCGATAGGGCTATAAACCCTATACTCCCTTAGCAGGGGAGCGCCTTCAGCCACTCGGCCACCTCTCCTTAACGGCACGGCGCGAATATTACCGATTTGGCAGGAAGTTGTCCAGCCCTGCTCGGATTTTTTTCGCGCCGGCCTTACCTTACGCGTAAAACGCGGCACTATCGCACCATCAAACAGCGCTTATTCGGCTTCACTTTCACCGCTTCGTTCGCGCTGAATACGCTGGTATATCTCTTCACGATGAACCGCCACGTCTTTAGGCGCATTGACGCCGATACGAACCTGGTTACCCTTCACACCTAGTACGGTGACGGTGATTTCATCCCCGATCATCAGGGTTTCGCCGACACGGCGGGTTAGGATGAGCATGGCTGATCTCCTTCTCAGACGTTATATACAACGGGATGTGTCCGCCGGCAGCGGTACCATGCCATTATGCGGCATGCTACCCCCTGCCACCAAAGGCACCGGCTCCATGACACCTTAACCTCCCGTTGAAAGAAAGCTCACCACCACACGGCAGCAAGTACCCTTCAGCGTAGAAGGTATAAGGCGTTAATGTTATTCAGATTCGATATCTGACTTATCCAGGCCGAATGCCTTGTGCAAGGCATTCACGGCCAGCTCCATATGTTTCTCGTCAATCACTACCGAAATTTTAATCTCGGAGGTCGACACCATACGGATATTAACGTTTTCGTCAGCCAGCACGCGAAACATTTTCGATGCCACGCCCGCGTGAGAACGCATACCGACACCCACCAGCGATACTTTCGCGATGTTGTCGTCACCACGCAATTCACCGCCGCCCAGGCCTGGAATCACCGTCTCTTCAAGCAGCTTCTTGGTGGCCTTGTAATCACCCTTGGCCACAGTAAACGTGAAGTCGGTGTAATCGCCTGCCGGGGCCACGTTTTGAACGATCATGTCGACTTCAATATTGGCGTCGGCAATCGGGCCCAGAATACGTGAGGCAACACCCGGCACATCAGGCGTGTTGAGCAGGGTCAGTTTGGCTTCGTTTTTGGTAAAGGCGATACCGGAGATCAGCGGTTCTTCCATGGAATCCTCGTCTTTGTCTGCTTCAGCAACAATTAGGGTACCGGGGCCATCTTCAAAGCTCGACAGCACCCGCAGGGGAACGTTGTATTTGCCAGCAAATTCGACCGCGCGAATTTGCAGTATTTTTGAGCCCAGGCTTGATAGCTCGAGCATTTCTTCGACGGTAATATTTTCCAGACGCTGCGCCTTGGAACAGACACGGGGGTCGGTGGTGTACACGCCGTCGACGTCGGTGTAGATCTGGCACTCATCGGCGCCCAGTGCTGCCGCCAAGGCCACACCGGTGGTATCTGAACCGCCACGACCCAGCGTGGTGATGTTGCCGTCTTCATCGACACCCTGGAAGCCCGCCACCACGACAACCTGACCGGCGTCGAGGTCGGCTCTCAGGTCTTCGGTTTCGATGCGCTGGATGCGCGCCTTGGTATAGGCACTATCGGTATGGATACCCACCTGGGCACCGGTATGCGACGTTGCCGCCACACCTGCCTGCTGCAGCGCCATCGCCAACAGGGAAATCGTCACCTGCTCACCGGTCGACAACAGCATGTCCATCTCGCGCGGGGCGGGGTCGCTGTTTAGCGCTTGGGCCATATCGGTCAGGCGATTGGTCTCCCCGCTCATCGCAGAGACGACGACGACTACCTGATGGCCCTGGTCGCGGAAACCTTTGACCTTTTCCGCCACGGCCTTGATACGGTCGACAGAGCCCACCGAGGTGCCGCCGAACTTCTGTACGTATAATGCCATATGCCGTTTTCCTGTGGTTTGGACATGTATGAAGAAAAAAGCCGATAGCAAATAATGCCACCGGCCTGTCTGTTTAGCTAAGCGTGTTTTCCAACCATGCCGGTACGCTGTTCAACGCACCGGGGAGGGCATCGGGCTGGCTACCCCCGGCCTGGGCCATGTCCGGGCGACCACCACCTTTGCCCCCAACCTGTGAGGCCACGTGGTTAACCAGTTCGCCCGCTTTGACCCGGTCGGTGAGGTCTTTGGTGACCCCAGCAATCAGGCTGACCTTGCCAGTGTCTGTATCGGCAACGCCAAGAATGATCACCCCCGAGCCCAGCTTGTTCTTCAGCTGGTCGAGTACGCCGCGCAGCTCTTTACCTGATACGCCGTCCAGCTGGGTCGCCAGCAGTTTAACGCCGTTAACGTCCTGCGCCTGGCTGAGCATGTCACTACCGGCGGCGCTGGCAAGCTTGGCCTTGAGTTGCTCAAGTTCTTTTTCCAGACTGCGATTGCGTTCGACCAGCCCTTCGACGCGCGCTTCAACCTGCTCGGGCTTGGTCTTCAGCCGCTCCCCAAGCCGCTGGACACGGGCCTCCTGTTCGCGGAAATATGCCAGGGCATTTTCGCCGGTAATCGCTTCGATGCGGCGCACGCCCGAGGCAATGCCTGCTTCGCTGACCAGATGGCAAGAACCGATGTCGCCGCTGCGCGCCACGTGGGTACCACCGCACAGCTCAATCGAGAAGTCATCTTCACCGATGGTCAGCACGCGGACGTTGTCGGCGTACTTGGCTTCAAACAACGCCGCAGCCCCTTTGGCCTTGGCCTGATCCAGGCTCATTTGCTCGATTTTGGTCGGCGCGTTGGCGAGGATCTGTTCGTTGACCAGCCGCTCCACTTCGGCCAGTTGCTCGGCGGTCATGGGCTCGAAGTGGCTAAAGTCAAAACGCAGGCGCTCGGCATTAACCAATGAGCCCTTTTGCTGCACATGGTCGCCCAGCACCATGCGTAGCGCCTGATGCAGCAGGTGAGTCGCCGAGTGGTTGCGAACAGTGGCATTACGCAGGCTCGCATCCACCTCGCCGCGCACCTTGGCCCCGACACTCATCGTGCCCTCGACCATGATCCCCTGGTGAAGATGGTGGCCACTTTGTTTCTGGGTGTCGGTGACCTGGAAGCGCCCACCGTCGACATGCAGGTAACCGGTATCGCCGACCTGACCGCCCGATTCACCGTAAAAGGGGGTGCGATCAAGGACGACAACGCCTTTCTGCCCCGCTTCCAGTGCTGCCAATTCATTGCCTTCAGTATCCACCAGAGCGGTCACGCTGGACTGGTCTTCCAGCCGGTCGTAGCCGGTAAAGGTGGTTTCGCCGTCCAGTTCGATGGAAGCGCTGTAGTCGGCGCCAAACTGGCTGGCCGCGCGGGCACGCTCGCGCTGGGCTTCCAGTTCACGGTGGAAGCCCTCTTCATCCAGCGTGACTTCGCGCTCGCGGCACACATCGGCGGTCAAATCGTAGGGGAACCCGTACGTATCATAGAGTTTGAACACCGTCTCGCCCGGCAATACGTCGCCCTGCAGGTTATCGAGTGCCGCGCTTAAAAGCCCCATGCCGTGGTCCAGTGTCCGGGCAAACTGCTCTTCTTCCTTGAGCAGGACACGGGTGATCTGATCGCGTGCGTCGCGCAGCTCGGGATAGGCATCGCCCATTTCCGTATCGAGTGCGTCCACCAGCTTGTGGAAGAACGGCTCTGTCGCCCCCAGTTTGTGGCCATGGCGAATCGCTCGACGAATGATCCGGCGCAGTACATAGCCACGCCCCTCATTGGACGGCAGTACGTCATCGGCAATCAAGAACGCGCAGGAACGGATGTGATCGGCTATCACCCGCAAGGAAGGCGCGGTGGTATCCGCGTAGCCAGTGGCGCTTGCGGCGGCCTGGAGCAGGTTCTGGAACAGGTCGATTTCATAGTTGGAGTGCACGCCCTGCATGACGGCCGCGACACGCTCCAACCCCATGCCGGTATCGATGGACGGCTTGGGCAGTGGGTTAAGCGTTCCTTCGGCGTCGCGATCGAACTGCATGAACACCAGGTTCCAGATTTCGATGTAGCGGTCGCCGTCCTCTTCCGGGCTTCCCGGCGGGCCACCCCAGACCTCGGGACCGTGGTCAAAGAAAATTTCGGAACTGGGGCCACAGGGGCCGGTATCGCCCATCTGCCAGAAGTTATCTTCATCGAGCTTGGAAAAACGTTCAGGATCGATACCGATCTCATCTTTCCAGATGCGTTCGGCTTCGTCGTCGCTGATATGTACCGTTACCCACAGCTTGTCCTTGGGCAACCCCAGGGTCTCGGTAAGAAAGGTCCAGGCGAAACGAATGGCATCACGCTTGAAGTAGTCACCAAAGCTGAAGTTGCCCAGCATTTCAAAGAAGGTGTGGTGGCGCGCGGTATAGCCGACGTTGTCCAGGTCGTTGTGCTTGCCACCCGCACGAACACAACGCTGCGCCGAGGTGGCACGCACGTAGGGGCGCGGGTCTCGACCCAG
Source organism: Vreelandella janggokensis (assembly GCF_031451615.1). NCBI lineage: Bacteria > Pseudomonadati > Pseudomonadota > Gammaproteobacteria > Oceanospirillales > Halomonadaceae > Vreelandella > Vreelandella janggokensis. The sequence goes on from NZ_JARWAJ010000003.1 coordinate 362,530, forward strand.
AAAAACGTCCTTGAACGGCACCATGCCGGCATTGGTAAACAATAGCGTCGGGTCGTTGCCCGGCACCAGCGAACTCGTGGGTACGATGGTGTGCCCGTGTTCTTCGAAGAAGGATAGAAAGGCCTGTCTGATCTCTGCGCTCTTCATAGGGTATCCGTAACAATAAAGCGTGATGCCCCAGGGCGCTGTCGCCGCTACCCACTGGGGTCGCAAAAGCGCCATTATAGCGCAGTTGTCAAACGACTAAAGCCGCAGTTAGTGGCAGAGCTATCAGAAAGGAGGCTAAATCGCCCGGCAAAGCAGGCTACAAGCAGTCTAATGCGTAGCGAATCTGGTCAAAATCAAATCCCCGCATCGCCAGAAAACGTTCGCGTTTAGCCCGTTCTTTAGGGGTAGCGCCAGGCGATGAGAAGCGCCGCGCCAGGGTGTCCCGGGCCAGTTCAAACCAGTCGACGGCCTCGCGTTCCTCAACGGTCGCAAACGCTGCCGTGGCGATTTCCTGGTCGACACCACGCTGGCGCAACTCGCCTTTGATGCGAATAACGCCCTGCCCTCGATTCACTCGCGACCGAATGAAGCTTTCGGCAAATCGCTCATCCGACTGCAGGCCCTGCTCGATCAGGGCGTCCAGGCAGGCGTCGATATCCTCAGCAGCAAACGTCTTCTGTTCCAGCTTTCGCGCCAGCTCGGTACGCGAGTATTCGCGCCTTGCCAGCAATTGGATAGCCACCTCGCGGGGGGGGGCTTCGTGGGACGATGGGAACATGCTGACGCCCGCGGCTTAGAGCAGATCGTCTTCGGCGTTCGCGTCAGCCGCTTCTTCCTTCTTGGCAGCCTCTTCTTTCTTCGGCTCGGGCTGGGCAAGCAGCTGGGCGCGAATCTGGCTTTCGATCTCTTCCATGACGTCAGGGTGCTCTTCCAGGTACTGGGCCGCATTGGCCTTGCCCTGACCGATCTTTTTACCCTTGTAGCTGTACCAGGCACCGGCTTTGTCTACCAGGTTCTGCTGCACGCCCAGATCGACGACTTCGCCGGCGTGGTATATGCCTTTGCCGTAGAGAATCTGGAATTCGGCCTGACGGAACGGCGGCGCCACCTTGTTCTTGACCACTTTAACGCGGGTTTCGTTACCGGTGACCTCGTCGCCAACTTTCACCGACCCCGTGCGCCGGATGTCCAGCCGCACGCTTGAGTAAAACTTCAGTGCGTTACCGCCAGTGGTCGTTTCGGGACTGCCGAACATCACGCCGATCTTCATGCGGATCTGGTTGATGAACACCACCAGGCAGTTGGCATTCTTGATGTTGCCGCTGATCTTGCGCAGCGCCTGCGACATCAGGCGTGCCTGCAGGCCAACGTGGGCATCGCCCATTTCGCCTTCAATTTCAGCACGTGGGGTCAACGCCGCCACCGAGTCGATAATGATCACATCGACACCGCCGGAACGCACCAGCATATCGGTGATTTCCAGCGCCTGTTCGCCGGTATCCGGCTGAGACACCAGCAGGTCGTCCAGATTAACACCCAGTTTTTCAGCATAGCTGGGGTCCAGCGCATGCTCGGCATCCACGAATGCGCAGACCTTGCCCTGTTTCTGGGCTTGCGCAATCACCGACAGGGTCAGGGTCGTCTTACCCGAGGACTCCGGGCCGAAAATTTCAGCCACCCGGCCATACGGCAGGCCACCGATACCAAGGGCGATATCCAGACCCAGCGAGCCGGTGGACACCGACGGCATGACAACGCGGGGAGCGTCGCCCAGCCGCATGACCGTGCCTTTGCCAAACTGGCGATCAATCTGGCTGAGCGCAGCGTTGAGCGCCTTGGTGCGATTATCATCCTGAGCCATTCAGTCAATCCTCATCATAAGCTGTATAATTAGCCAGTAGTATGCCAAAGATTAGCCGCTAAACAAATCCTCAGCTAGTGTTTCGCGCGATTATTTCTCGCTGCCGTCACCCACTTTTTCCGCCAGCCGCACTATCAGCCCTGCCAGTGCCTGGCGCACGGCCTGCTCACGAACGGCCTGACGGTCACCGGGAAAAACAAACCGCTCGGCTTGCTGCTGGTCCGCATTGCCCCACGCCAGCCAGACAGTCCCCACGGGCTTGTCTTCGCTACCGCCGTCAGGACCCGCGACGCCGCTGACGGCCACCGCAAGCCCGGCACCGCTTTCCCGGCAGGCGCCCGCCACCATGGCCTTGACCACGACGTCGCTGACCGCGCCATGGGTGTCCAGCGTGCCTTCCGGCACGCCCAGAAGACGCGTCTTGGCCGCATTGGCGTAGGTGACGTAGCCGGTGGTGAAGTACGCCGAACTGCCCGCCACCGAGGTGATCGCGCTGGCAATGCCGCCGCCGGTACACGACTCGGCCGCGGTCACTTCCAGTTGCGCCTGCTGGCACAGGCGCCCCAGGCGTTGGGCTAGCAGGGATAAATCCAGATTCATCAAGCTTGAGACACTGGGTGACATCGTCGCTCCTTCATGTGCGTCATCAATTCAGCGTAGAATACTGTGTTTCAGTTGCTCAAAGAACAGGCAGCAAGTTCCACGCGCTTGCGCCCCGCTCAATTAGGACGTCCATGTCACAGGCCAGCCCCGCGCACACGCCAATGATCGCGCAATATTTGAAGATCAAACGCGAGCACCCCGAGGTACTGCTGTTTTACCGAATGGGGGACTTTTACGAGCTGTTTTTCGACGATGCCAAGCGCGCCGCTGCGCTGCTGGATATTACCCTGACCCAGCGCGGCCAGTCGGGCGGCAAGCCCATCCCCATGGCGGGCGTGCCCTATCATAGTGCCGAAGGCTACCTGGCACGCCTGGTCGCCGCTGGCGAATCCGTTGCCATCTGCGAACAGATTGGCGACCCGGCTACCAGCAAAGGCCCCGTTGATCGCCAGGTTGTGCGTATTGTCACGCCCGGCACCCTGCACGACGAGGCCTTGCTGGACGCCCGGCGCGATAACGTACTGGTGGCCGTTGCGCCCGGCAACGAACAGTGGGGGCTGGCCTGGCTTGAGCTTTCCAGCGGCCGCTTTAGCGTGCTGGAAGTCGACGGTGAAGCCGAGATGCTGGCCGAGTTGACGCGACTATCGCCGGCTGAGTTGCTGGTCCCCGAAAGCCTTACCCTGCCCGACGCATGGTCGCAGACCCGTGGCCTGCGCCGCCAGGGGGAGTGGCTGTTTGACCTGCAGAGTGCGACGCGCAGTTTGTGCGACCAGTTCGAGGTGCAGGACTTACGCGGCTTTGGCTGCGCGCACTTGACCACAGCGCTGGTCGCCGCCAGCGTGCTGATCGACTACGCGCGGGACACCCAGCGCTCACGCCTGCCCCACGTGACGGCCATCAGCGTCGAGAACCGTGACGACGCGGTGGTGATCGATGCCGCCAGCCGACGCAATCTGGAAATCGATATCAACCTCGGGGGCGGGACTGACAACACCCTGGCAAGCGTTCTGGATACCTGCACAACCGCAATGGGCTCGCGCCTGCTGAAGCGCTGGCTGAATCGACCGCTGCGCCAACGAGACGTCATTCAGGGTCGCCAGGCAGGCGTTGCGCTATTAAGCCTGGACGCCAACTACCTGGCCATCCGCGATACCCTGAACGACGTGGGTGACGTCGAACGTATTCTTGCCCGGGTGGCGCTGTATAGCGCCCGTCCACGTGACCTGGCGCGTCTGCGCGATGCCCTGGCCACGCTGCCCACGCTGGAGCAGCAGTTGGGTGAGGTCGAAAACGGCAGCCTGCTGGATAGCCTGCGCCCGCATATTCGCCCCTACCCGGAGATAACCGATACGCTCCAGCGGGCGCTGATCGACAATCCGCCGGTGGTAATCCGCGACGGCGGCGTCATCGCCCAGGGGTACGACGCTGAGCTGGATGAACACCGCGGCCTGGCCGAGAACGCCGGCGACTATCTGGTTCAACTGGAACAGCGCGAGCGCGAGCGCACCGGCCTTGCCAACCTGAAGGTCGGCTATAACCGCGTGCATGGCTACTTTATCGAACTGCCCCGGGCCCAGGCCCAGCAGGCCCCGGCCGACTATATTCGCCGCCAGACGCTGAAAAATGCCGAACGGTTTATCATCCCCGAGCTTAAAGAGTTCGAAGATAAAGCGCTGTCGGCGAAATCCCGCGCGCTAAGCCGGGAAAAGTGGCTTTATGACCAGCTGCTCAACGAGCTCAACGAGGATCTCAACGCACTGCAGCGGACATCCCAGGCGCTGGCCGAACTGGATGTGCTGTGCGCCTTTGCCGAACGCGCCGAAGCACTCAACTGGGTACGCCCAACCCTGGTGGAGGCCACCGGTCTGACCATCCACGCCGGTCGTCACCCGGTGGTCGAGCAGGTGAGTGATCATCCCTTCGTGCCCAACGATGTGACCCTCACCCCCGAGCAGCACATGCTGATTATCACCGGCCCCAACATGGGGGGTAAATCAACCTACATGCGGCAAACCGCGCTGATTGCACTGCTGGCCCACAGCGGCAGCTTTGTCCCGGCGGACGCTGCCGAAATAGGCCCCGTCGACCGTATCTTTACCCGCATCGGCTCTTCGGATGACCTGGCGGGCGGACGCTCGACCTTCATGGTCGAAATGACCGAGACCGCCAATATCCTGCACAATGCCACCGAGCACAGCCTGGTGCTGATGGACGAGATCGGCCGCGGCACCAGCACCTTTGATGGTCTGTCACTGGCGTGGGCAAGTGCAGAGCATCTGGCCAGTGCCCGCGCCTTGACGCTATTCGCGACCCACTACTTTGAAATGACCGGGCTACCCGACCAGGCCGACGGCGTGGCCAATATTCACTTAACCGCTACCGAGCATGGCGACAATATCGTCTTCATGCACCGTATCGAGTCAGGGCCCGCCAGCCAGAGTTACGGCTTGCAGGTCGCCCAACTCGCCGGGGTGCCCAGCCAGGTCATCCAGCGGGCGCGTGAAAAGCTGGTTACCCTTGAACAGCGCGACGTTGAGGAACAGCGTCAAATGCCACTGTCTCAAACGGCCGCACCTCAACAGAATGATTTGTTTGCCAGCGCACCTCACCCGGTGGTGGAGGCGCTGGAAAACGCGGATGTGGATGGTTTATCGCCACGAGAGGCTCTGTCGCTGCTATATCAATGGCGCGAGCTGCTTTAATTCGCGTAACAGAACATCGCCACGGCGCTTGCCGCGGCCTTAGGGCACCTCTAGAATGTCGCCCATACTTTTTAGCTTATAAAAAACGGCTGATTTATAACCATTCACGATTGACCACGACCAAGGGCGTCCCCTTGGTCCCGCAAGAGGGATAGCAAGATGACGTTTGTCGTTACCGAGAACTGCATCCAATGTAAATACACCGACTGTGTAGAAGTCTGCCCGGTCGACTGCTTTTATGAAGGCCCCAATTTTCTGGTGATCCACCCGGACGAGTGTATCGACTGTGCGCTTTGCGAGCCGGAATGCCCTGCCGAGGCAATCTATTCGGAGGATGAACTGCCCGAGGGACAAGAGCAGTTTATTGAAATCAACGCGGAACTGTCAGAAGTGTGGCCCAACATTGCCGAGAAGAAAGACCCGCTGCCCGATGCCGAGGAGTGGGATGGCAAAAGCGGCAAGCTGGAGAAGCTTGAACGGTAAGTGATGCGCGAATCGAGTCGCCATTGCACACCTTTTAGAAACCAGCGACTGCGCTGGTTTTTTTATGCCTGCGGCAGGCATAAAAAAAGGCGGCCCGTAGGCCGCCCGCTCCAAGCACTTCCTCTTGACCACTCCCTGTGTCAACTTCCTTTGGTGCTGTCCTTGCCAGGACTTACATCACTGTTTCACCCGGCGCACCAACCTGCATCCCGTTGCATCCTGCCTGGGGGACATCCTTGCCTCCCTTGTCCTTGATGAGCATTGTGGCAGAACCGGCTGACACCACAAGGCGGTCCAAAACGACAAAGGGTAGGCCATGCTGGCCTACCCTTTTTCATAAACACCTTTAAAAACAGATATTTAAAATTTAATTAGTGAAAAATTTCTGTTTTTCTTACATCTATCGAGCGATTTTCGACGGCATTTGTAAGAGATCTCTTACAAAATCTTGAGACATCTCTTACAAAGCCACTGCCATTTCTTGCCTTATTGGCCTTTAATGGCCTTGATCCCCGGGTAGCTGACGTCGCCCAATTCATCTTCGATCACCAACAGGCGGTTGTATTTGGCAACGCGGTCGCTACGGCACAGCGAGCCGGTTTTAATCTGCCCGGCACAGGTACCGACGGCCAAATCGGCGATGGTGGTATCTTCGGTCTCACCGCTACGATGGGAAATCACCGCGGTAAAGCCCGCGTCCTGGGCCATCTTGATGGCATCCAGCGTTTCCGACAGCGAACCGATCTGGTTGAACTTGATCAGAATCGAGTTGCCGATCTGCTCGTCGATGCCGCGCTTGAGAATCCTGGTATTGGTGACGAATAGATCATCACCCACCAGTTGCACTTTATCGCCCAGCTTGTCGGTCAGCGCTTTCCAACCCGCCCAATCGGATTCATCCATGCCATCCTCGATGGACACGATCGGGTAGTCCGCGCACAGGCCTGCAAGGTAATCAGTGAAGCCCTGGGCGTCGTAGCTTTTGCCTTCACCGGCAAGGTTGTACTGACCGTCTTTGTAGAATTCGGAAGACGCACAGTCCAGCGCCAGCGTCACATCGCTGCCCAGCGAGTAGCCCGCATCGGCAACCGCCTGCTTGATAACCGCCAGCGCGTCAGCGTTGGACGCCAGGTTGGGGGCGAAACCGCCTTCATCGCCTACCGAGGTGGAAAGCCCCTTGGCTGACAGTACCTTTTTCAGGGCGTGGAAAATTTCCGCGCCCATGCGCAGGCCTTCGCGGAAGTTGGCCGCGCCTACTGGCTGGACCATGAATTCCTGGATATCGACGTTGTTATCCGCATGCTCGCCACCGTTCAGGATGTTCATCATCGGCACGGGCATGCGGTACTGGCCAGGCTGGCCGTATAGCTCGGCGATGTGCGCGTAGAGTGGCACGCCTTTGGCATTGGCAGCGGCTTTAGCTGCCGCAAGCGATACGGCCAGAATCGCATTGGCGCCCAGGTTGGCCTTGTTATCCGTGCCGTCCAGGGCAAGCATGGCGTCGTCCAGGCCACGCTGATCGCGCGCGTCCATCCCCAGCAATGCCTCACGGATTCTGCCATTGACCGCGTCCACTGCTTTGAGCACGCCTTTACCCAGGTAGCGCGCCTTGTCGCCATCACGTAGTTCGAGCGCTTCCCGCGAGCCGGTAGAGGCGCCGCTTGGGGCACAGGCGTCGCCTACCGCACCGCTTGCCAGGCGAACGGTAGCCTGAACGGTGGGGTTACCGCGTGAATCGAGTACTTCCAACGCACGGATATCAACGATTTTGGTCATGACAGTGTCCTTAGTTGTCGGTCTAATGGAGGTTTAACGTATCACGTTTGGCGGCGCCATCAGCGAATGGACAGCGGCGCAAAGCCTTTCACCAGTGCATCCAGCTGCATGAGCTGGGTCAGAAACGGCTCCAGCTGATCCAGCGGCAAAGCGCAGGGGCCATCGCACTTGGCATTATCGGGGTCGGGGTGCGCTTCCAGGAACAGCCCGGCCAAACCCACCGCGACGCCCGCGCGAGCCAATTCCGCCACCTGGGCACGGCGCCCATCGGCGCTATCGGCACGCCCACCCGGGCGCTGCAGTGCGTGGGTCACGTCGAAAAACACCGGCGACCCGGTTTGCTTCATGTCGCCCAGGCCCAGCATATCCACAACCAGGTTGTTATAGCCAAAACTGGTGCCCCGCTCGCAAAGCATCAGGCGGTCGTTACCGGCTTCCCGGAACTTGGTGAGGATATGACGCATTTCATGCGGCGCCAAAAACTGCGGTTTCTTGATATTGATCGCCGCCCCCGTCCTGGCCATGGCCACGACCAGATCGGTCTGGCGTGCAAGAAACGCTGGCAGTTGGATAATATCGGCCACTTCGGCTGCCGGTGCGGCCTGCCAGGGTTCGTGGACGTCGGTGATGACCGGCACTCCGTGGCGGGCTTTTATATCCGCCAGGATCTGCAGGCCTTTTTCCAGTCCCGGTCCACGGTAGGAGTGGATCGAGCTGCGGTTGGCCTTATCGAAACTCGCCTTGTAGACGTAGGGCATGCCCAGCTTTTGCGTCACCTTGACGTAGGTCTCGGCCACTTCATCCGCCAGCTCAGCCGACTCCAGGACGTTCATGCCCCCCAGCAGCATCAGTGGCAAAGAATTGCCGGCAGTTAGGCCGGCAACGTTGATATGGTGCTCTTGGAATGTCTCTTGAGAAGCCATGCTTCCCCCTGTTATTCCTGAGGCGCCGCGTGGGCACGTGCCCTTGCGGCTTTGTGCTCGACGGCGGCATTGATAAAGCCTGAAAAGAGCGGATGGCCATCCCGCGGCGTCGAGGTGAATTCCGGGTGGAATTGGCAGGCGACGTACCAGGGATGGTCAGCAAGCTCGACCATTTCCACCAGCGACTGGTCGACACTCTTGCCTGAAATTACCAGCCCGGCCTTTTCCAGGTCATCGATAAACTGGTTATTGACCTCGAAACGATGGCGGTGGCGCTCGACGATTTCATCAGCGCCATAGGCTTCACGTGCCTTGCTACCTGACGCGAGGCGGCATACCTGACCGCCCAGGCGCATGGTGCCACCCAGGTCGGAAGCCGCATCGCGCAGCTCGATTTTGCCTTCTGCGTTAAGCCACTCGGTAATCAGGCCGACAACGGGGTGCTGGGTATCGTGGGTGAACTCGGTGGAGTTGGCATCCTTCCAGCCCGCCACATGGCGCGCAAACTCGATCACAGCCACCTGCATGCCCAAGCAGATCCCCAGATACGGCACCTTGTTTTCACGGGCAAACTGGGCGGTCATGATCTTGCCTTCAACGCCGCGCTCACCAAAGCCACCCGGCACCAGGATGGCGTCTTTACCGGCCAGCCGTTCGGTACCATGGCGCTCGATATCTTCCGAGTCGACGAAGTCGATATTGACCTTGATGCGCCCCTGGATACCGGCATGGGTCAACGCTTCATTAAGCGATTTATAGGCGTCAAGCAATTCCATGTACTTGCCGACCATGGCGATGCTGACCGACTTCAGCGGGTTAAGCTTGGCATCCAGGACCTTCACCCACTCGGAAAGATCCGCCGGGCCGGCCTCCAGGCGCAGTTTGTCACAGACGATATCGTCCAGCCCATGCTCGTGAAGCATCAGCGGGATACGGTAGATCGTATCGGCATCCTGCAGTGGCACAACGGCACGCTCTTCAACGTTGGTGAACAGGGCGATTTTGCGGCGTTCGCTCTCTTCCAACTCGACTTCGCTGCGGCAAATCAGGATGTCCGGCTGGATACCGATGGAGCGGAGCTCCTTGACGCTGTGCTGGGTCGGCTTGGTTTTGGTTTCACCCGCCGTCTTGATGTAAGGCACCAGCGTCAGGTGCATGAACAACGCGCGGTTGGCGCCCTGTTCGCTGCGAATCTGGCGGATCGATTCCAGGAAGGGTAGCGACTCGATATCGCCGACCGTACCGCCAATTTCCACCAGCGCGACGTCAAAGCCTTCACCACCGGCATAAACGCGCTGTTTGATTTCGTCGGTAATATGCGGAATGACCTGAACGGTGCCACCTAGATAGTCGCCTCGCCGCTCTTTACGCAGTACGTGCTCGTAAACACGCCCGGTCGTAAAGTTGTTGCGCTGGGTCATTTTGGTGCGAATAAAGCGTTCGTAGTGGCCAAGGTCCAGGTCGGTTTCTGCACCATCCTCGGTGACAAATACCTCGCCATGCTGGAAGGGGCTCATGGTGCCCGGGTCGACGTTGATGTAGGGGTCGAGCTTGAGCATGGTGACCTTAAGGCCGCGTGCCTCGAGGATCGCCGCCAGCGAGGCCGACGCGATGCCTTTGCCAAGAGAGGACACAACGCCGCCGGTCACGAAGATATATCGTGTCATGAAAAACCTGTCGAAACGTGATCAGAAGGCACGGCAGAAAGCCACACCAGGATGGGACGACAGAATAGCAGAGTACGACCTAAGGCTCAATTACGGCGGGAAGAGGGATCGAGGCGCCGAGGGTGATAGCCAGTCGATGGCCTGATCGCCCGACAAGTCGGGCTCCTACATGGCCTCGTGCAAGACGGGGTGGTAGGAGCCCAATTCATTGGGCGATCAGCAATCATCGAGGCACCGAAGAGGATTTCCCGTAGACAGCCCGATCGCCCGACAAGTCCGATGCTGGAATCCGAATTAAACGCCCAGATAATCCAGCATGCCTTCCGCTGCCTGACGGCCTTCGTAGATGGCGGTGACCACCAGGTCAGAGCCGCGCACCATATCGCCGCCGGCAAAGATTTTCTCGTTGCTGGTCTGGAAGGCGTATTGGCCGTGCTCCGGCGCGGTGACACGGTCGCGCTCATCGACCTGGATATTGGCCGGGTCGAACCAGGGCGCGGGGCTTGCCTGGAAACCGAAGGCAACAACCACCGCATCGGCGGGAACAATCTCTTCCGAGCCCGGCACTACTTCAGGGCGCTGGCGACCGTTTTCATCCGGCTCGCCCAGACGCGTACGCACCACCTTCACGCCTTCGACCTTGTCGTCACCGACCACGGCGACCGGCTGACGGTTGAACAGAAACTCGACGCCCTCTTCCCGGGCATTGGCAACTTCCTTACGTGACCCCGGCATGTTGCCTTCATCACGGCGATAGGCGCAGGTCACGCTCGCCGCTCCCTGACGAATCGAGGTGCGGTTGCAGTCCATTGCGGTATCACCACCGCCCAGGACCACCACGCGCTTGCCTTCCATTGAGATGTAATCGTTGGGATCTTTTTCAAAGCCCAGGCAGCGATTGACGTTGGCAATCAGGAAGTCGAGCGCTTTATAAACACCCGGCAGATCTTCGCCCGGGAAGCCTCCTTCCATATACTTGTAAGTGCCCATACCCAGGAAAACGGCATCGTAGTCCTGGAGCAGCGTTTCAAACTCAACGTCGGTACCGATCTCGGTATTCAGCCGGAACTCGACGCCCATCTCTTCAAAGACCGCACGGCGACGCTCCATGACGTTCTTTTCCAGCTTGAACTCGGGAATACCGAACGTCAGCAAGCCGCCGATTTCAGGGTACTTGTCGAACACCACCGGCTTGACACCATTGCGTGCCAGGATATCGGCGCAGCCAAGGCCTGCAGGTCCTGCCCCCACAATCGCCACTTTCTTGTCCGTCCAGGTCACCTGCGACATATCCGGACGCCAGCCCATGGCAAAGGCCGTATCGGTAATGTACTTCTCGATCGATCCAATGGTCACCGCGCCAAAGCCATCGTTGAGTGTGCAGTCGCCCTCACACAGACGGTCCTGGGGGCACACACGACCACACACTTCGGGCAGCGAGTTGGTTTTGTGCGAAAGCTCGGCGGCCTCGATAATGTTGCCTTCCACCACCAGCTGCAGCCAGTTGGGTATGTAGTTGTGTACCGGGCACTTCCACTCGCAGTACGGATTGCCACAGTGCAGACAGCGGTGTGCCTGGCTGGCCGCGTCGGTAGGCTTGTAGGGCTCGTAGATTTCAGCAAATTCTTTGGAACGCTTACGCGCATCTTTTTTCTGCGGGTCCTGACGACCCACATCCACAAACTGGAAATCGTTATTCAAACGGTTGGCCATGATCTCTCTCCTGTCAGCGATAGGGGCATAAAACGGTTATTCCGGCTGACGCCGAGACTGATCCAGCAGGCTACCCAGGCTTGCGGCCTTGGGCTTTACCAGCCAGAAGTGACGCGCGTAGTCGCTGAAGTCTTCCAAAATAGCCGCCCCACGCGCTGATCCTGTCGCTGCTACGTAGGCCTCAATCATTTCGCGCAGGTGGCGACGATACGCCTCCATCGCTTCGGTGTTAACACGGTGAATCTCAACCAGTTCATGGTTGTACTTGTCTACAAAGGTGCGCTCTTCATCCAGCACGTAGGCAAACCCGCCTGTCATGCCGGCGCCGAAGTTCACCCCGGTCTCACCGAGGACGCAGACCAGGCCACCGGTCATGTATTCGCAACAGTGGTCGCCCGCGCCTTCGATAACGGCCGTCGCCCCGGAGTTACGTACCCCGAAACGCTCACCCGCCGTACCCGCCGCAAACAGCTTGCCGCCGGTCGCGCCATACAGGCAGGTGTTGCCGATAATCGCCGTTTTGTGGCTTTCAAATTCACTGACTTTCGGCGGCACAATCACAATGCTGCCACCGTTCATGCCTTTACCCACGTAGTCGTTGGCATCGCCTTCGAGATACAGGTTCAGGCCACGGGCGTTCCACACCCCGAAGCTCTGCCCGGCAACACCGGTAAATCGCGCGGTGATCGGCGCGTTTTCCAGGCCTTCTTCACCGTAGCGCTTGGCAATCGCGCCGGATGTCAGCGCGGCGACACTACGGTCACAGTTGGTAATGGTGAAATCAAACTCGCCACCCGACTGGTTTTCTATGGCGTCTTTCAGTGCCGCCAACACTTCCTGGTTTTTGGCACCCGGATCGTGGGGCACGTTACGGCTCACCTTGCAGAACTGGGGCGCATCCGCGGGCACGAAGTCGTTGGTCAGCAGCGGCGTCAAATCCAGCTTGCGCTGGGAGGCGGTATTGCCTTCCAGCACGTCGAGCAGGTCGGTACGGCCGATAAGATCGGTGAGTTTGGTCACACCCAGCATGGCCATCAACTCACGCACTTCTTCGGCGATAAAGCGGAAATAGTTCTTGACCATGTCCACGGTACCGCGGAAGTGCTCGCCGCGCAGGAAGTCATCCTGGGTGGCGACACCGGTGGCACAGTTGTTCAGGTGACAGATGCGCAGGTATTTACAGCCCAGCGCGACCATCGGCGCGGTACCGAAACCGAAGCTTTCCGCGCCAAGGATCGCCGCCTTGACCACGTCCAAGCCGGTCTTCAGACCGCCGTCGGTCTGCAGGCGGATCTTGTCACGCAAACTGTTGATACGCAGCGCCTGATGGACTTCCGGCAGCCCCAGCTCCCAGGGTGACCCGGCGTGCTTGATCGAGGTCAGGGGACTTGCGGCCGTACCACCATCATAGCCGGACACGGTAATCAGGTCCGCGTAGGCCTTGGCAACTCCTGTCGCGATAGTGCCGATACCCGGCTCGGACACCAGCTTGACCGATACCTGGGCGTCCGGATTGACCTGCTTGAGGTCAAAAATCAACTGCGCCAGGTCTTCGATCGAGTAGATGTCGTGGTGCGGCGGCGGCGAAATCAGCGTCACGCCGGGCACCGAGTAGCGCAGCCGCGCAATCAGCTGATTGACCTTGCCGCCAGGCAACTGACCACCCTCACCGGGCTTGGCGCCCTGGGCGACCTTGATCTGCAGGACTTCCGCATTGACCAGGTAGTGAGGCGTCACCCCAAAACGGCCAGAGGCAATCTGCTTGATTTTCGAGCTGCGAATCGTGCCGTAGCGCGCCGGGTCTTCGCCGCCCTCGCCGGAGTTGGAGCGGCCACCTTCCTCGTTCATCGCCTGGGCAAGTGCTTCGTGGGCCTCCGGCGACAGCGCGCCCAGCGACATGCCCGCGCTGTCAAAGCGCGGCAGCAGGTCTTCAACCGGCTCGACGTCATCCAGCGGAATCGGCGTTTCAGCAGGCTTGAGGGCCAGCAGGTCGCGGATTGTCGCCACCGGCCGCTCGTTGACCAGCTGGGCGAATTTCTTCCACTTGGCGTAGCTGCCTTCCTGGACAGCGGCCTGAAGCGTCATCACCACGTCAGGGTTATAGGCGTGATACTCGTGGTTATGAACGTACTTGAACAAGCCGCCCTGGGTGATGCCCTTGCGGGGAATCCAGGCGTCTTTGGCCAGCAATGCCTGCTGCATTTGCAGCTCGGCAAAGCCAGTGCCCTGGATGCGCGACGCCATGCCCGGGAAGCACATCTGCATGATGTCGTCGTCGAGGCCGACAGCTTCAAACAGCATCGAACCGCGGTAAGACGCCAGTGTCGAGATGCCCATCTTGGAGAGGATCTTGAACAGCCCCTTCTGCAGGCCTTTACGGTAGTTTTCCCGCGCGTCTGCCGGGTTGCCGGTCAGTTCGCCGGTGCGGTGCATATCCGCCATCACCTGATAGGCAAGCCATGGGTAGACAGCCGTCGCGCCCACGCCGAACAGCACGGCCATCTGGTGGGCATCCCTGGCGTAGCCGGTCTCGACCACAATATTGGCGTTGGGGCGCAGGGCAAGCCGGCCCAGATGGGCATGAACCGCCCCTACCGCCAGGACTGCCTGAATCGGCAGCATGCCTTTGGGCAAGTCGGCATCCGTCAACACCAGCAGGACTTTACCGGCCCGCACCTGCGTTTCGGCTTCCTGGCAAAGCGCCGTCAGTGCTTGTTTGAGCGACTGCTGCTCGGGGTCATAGCCCAGCGACAGGGTATGACTGGCAAATGCCGGATCATCCTGACTGACCAGGGCGGTAAATTTGCGCGGCGACAGCACCGGCGTGGTCAAGATCAGCCGGTGGGCATGTTCCGGGGTCGCTTTGAAAACATTCAGCTCGGCGCCACAACAGGTTTCCAGCGACATGACGATCGCTTCACGTAGCGGATCGATGGCCGGGTTGGTCACCTGGGCAAACTTCTGGCGGAAGTAATCCGTCAGCAGCCGCGGACGGCTGGACAGCACCGCCATGGGCGTATCATCGCCCATTGAACCTACCGCCTCCTGACCGCTTTCAGCCAACGGACGCAGCACCTGGTCGCGCTCTTCAAAGCTGACCTGGAACATCTTCTGCTGCACGTTCAGTGCATTACCATCCATGTTCTGGAAACGCGCCAACTCGGTCAGCGCCGATTCCAGGTAGTTGGCTTCCTGCTTCAGCCAGCGCTTGTACGGATACGCCGACTTCAGCCGATTGTCGATGTCCTCGGTATGCAGCACCTCACCGGTATGGGTATCCACCGCCAGCATCTGGCCGGGTCCCACACGCCCTTTGGCCACCACGTCTTCCGGCTTGTAGCCGTAGGTGCCGATTTCCGACGCCAGGGTGATATAGCCATTCTTGGTAATCACCCAGCGCGCAGGACGCAGGCCGTTACGGTCGAGCATACACACTGCCTGGCGCCCGTCGGTCATCACCACGCCTGCCGGGCCGTCCCACGGCTCCATATGCATGGAGTTGTATTCATAGAAGCCGCGCAACTCGGCGTCCATGGTTTCGACGTTCTGCCAGGCTGGCGGCACCATCATGCGCACTGCGCGGTGTAGTTCCATGCCACCGGTCAGCAGCACTTCCAGCATGTTATCCATGCTGGAGGAGTCTGAACCGGTGGTATTGACAATTTCATCCAGTTCGGCGATATCCGGCAGGCGCTCGTTAACGAAGTTCGCTTTACGCGAGTTCGCCCAACCGCGGTTGGCTTGAATGGTGTTGATCTCGCCGTTGTGCGCCAGCAGGCGGAACGGTTGGGCAAGCGGCCAGCGCGGTGCGGTATTGGTCGAGAAACGCTGGTGGAAGACGCAAATCGCCGTTTCCAGGCGCGGGTCGTTGAGGTCTGTATAGAAAGCCGGCAGATCTTCGGGCATTACCAGCCCTTTATACGACACCACTTCGGACGACAGCGAAGCAACATAAAAGTCTTCGTCGTCGCGCATCGCCTGTTCGGCATGACGGCGCGCCATGAAAAGGTCAACATCAAAGTGCTCACCGCTACCCGGCTGCACAAAGACCTGCCTGATACGCGGCAGGCAATCGAGCGACATCGGCCCGCACACACTGGCGTCGGTGGGCACATCGCGCCAGCCGATCACGTTCAGGCCGCGTGCCTTGAGCGCGTCTTCAAGTGCATCGCGTCCACGTGCAGCCCGCTTGTCATCATCGGGCAGGAACACAACCCCAACGGCAAAACGCTCGCCCAGCTCAACGCCCAAGGCGTCCTTGGCCACCGCCTGCATGAAGTGAGTGGGCATTTTAAGCAACAGCCCGCAGCCATCGCCGGTTTTACCGTCAGCGGCGATCCCCCCCCGGTGCGTCATGCAGGTAAGGGACTCGATCGCGGTTTTCAACAGGTCGTGGCTGGCCTGCCCTTCCATATGGGCAATCAGGCCAAAGCCGCAGTTGTCGCGAAACTCGCCGGGCTGGTGAAGACCTCTATTCATGGGCGTGCCTCTAGTCAGCGTGTTTTTTTGGTAGCGGGGTTGTGATAAAAAGGCGGGTTGTTGATTTTTTTAGTGGTGATAACCGGCCTGTAGGAGGGCGGCTTTTGCCTTCGCTACCATTGGAAAATGGCCGGTCAGCATAGCGATTTGCAGCCGCTTTGCGCAATCTTTCCTCACCTCCTGAGCCTTCAAAACCCTTTCCAAATCCTGTAGTTGCACAACCGATCAATTAAAAAAACGATATCCTTCAACCACTTGCAGCGCAGGAAAACGCTATTTTAACGAAACACTCCAATGCCTAGACTTTAGTCTAATAAGGCGCTTTTTAGCCATGCCGATACTGCATAAGGCATGCGGATTAGCTAAAACAGAAACCTTTATTGCGCACACCTAAAAACACCCCGCTTAGTCGAAGCGGGGTGTTTTTAGGTGCAATACAACGGGAAATCAGCGGCTAGCGTCGCGGATATTGATCGAGCAGGGTTTTTAATTGGTCAGGCGGCACCGCATCGCTGACGCAGGCACTGCCCAACGCCTCAAGCAGCACCAGGCGCAAGCGGGTATCGATATTCTTCTTGTCCAGCCGCATGCGGGCAAGAAAGTCGTCACTCGACATGCTTGCCGGTGCATGAACAGGCAAGTCGGCGCTCTTGATCACCGCCAGGCTGCGTTCGCGATCCGCCGCCGAAATCCAGCCCAGCTCATGGGAGAGCGTCGCGGCCATGGCCATCCCCGCGCCTACGGCTTCGCCGTGCAACCAGTTACCATAGCCCTGGTGCGCTTCAATGGCGTGGCCAAAGGTGTGGCCCAGGTTGAGCAGCGCGCGAACGCCCTGCTCGGTTTCATCCTCAGCGACGATATCCGCTTTTATCAGGCAGCTTCGGGCGATGGCCTCGGCAATCACCTCGGGCTCCACGCAGCGTAAAGCCGTCATGTTGGCTTCCAGCCAGGCCAGGAAGGTTTCATCGCGGATGAAACCGTATTTGATCACCTCCGCGAGTCCCGCTGACAACTCCCTCGCGGGCAGCGTGGTGAGCGTGTCGATATCGACCAGCACGGCCTTGGGTTGCCAGAAGGCGCCGATCATGTTCTTACCCAGCGGGTGATTGACGCCGGTTTTGCCGCCCACCGAGGAGTCCACCTGGGACAGCAGCGTGGTCGGCACCTGGATGAACGCCACGCCACGCTGGTAGGCGGCGGCCGCGTAGCCCACCATGTCGCCAATGACCCCACCGCCCAGCGCTATCAGGGTGCAGCGACGGTTAAACCCCGCTTCCAACAGCGCACTCCAGATACGCTCTACCTGCTCGATGGTCTTGTACTGTTCGCCATCGGGCAGCACTAGCGTGCGCACCTCCAGATCATCCGGCAGGCTATCGCAGAGACGTTCCAGATACAGCGGGGCAATGGTTTCATTGGTGACCACCATTACCTGCTGGCCGGCCAGATACGGCGTCAGCATATCGGGCCTGCCTACAAGCCCTGTACCAATAAGGATCGGATAGCTGCGCTCGCCGAGCGCCACCTCAAGCGTACGCTGTACGCCGTCAACTGCGGTCATGGGGATACCTTGTTTGACGAATTTATGGATTCAAGAGGGTCGACCAGGCGCCGGACGCGACGCACAATTTCGTTGACCACCGCGCGCGGGCTGCGCCGGTCGGTACGCACGGTAATATCCGACGTGGCGCGATAAAGCGGGTCACGGGCGGCGAACATATCGTTCAGCACCTTCTCGCGGTCAGCACACTGCAACAGCGGGCGGTTGCGGTCTTTCGCCGTGCGCCGGAGCTGCTGATCGACAGTGGTCAACAGGTACACCACCGTGCCCCGCTCGCGGAGCGCGCGGCGGTTTTCCTCGCGCAGCACCGCGCCACCGCCGGTCGCCACAACCACGGGATGGCGTTGGGTCAGCTCGTCGATCATGTGAATCTCACGCTGGCGAAAGCCCTGCTCGCCTTCCACATCAAAAATCCACGGGATATCGGCCCCGCAGCGCGCTTGAATGGCGTGGTCGCTATCAAAAAAGTCGCGCGATAGTTCGGCTGCCAGCAGTCGACCAATCGTGCTTTTGCCAGCCCCCATGGGGCCAATCAGAAAAAGGTTGGGTAAATCCTGCATTAGCGAACCGTTAAGCCATCATCAAGAAGTCGTGGTGTAATAAAGACTAACAACTCTACCTTTTCATTGCTCTCTTCGGTATAGCGAAACAGTCGACCCAGCAAGGGAATATCGCCGAGCAGCGGTGTTTTGGCGACTTGACGCAGCTCCTCAGTGGTTAAAATACCGCCCAGCACCACGGTTTGCCCATTATCGACCAGTACCTGGGTCTCGATTTCATTGGTGTCTATCGGCGGTTCCCCCCCAAACTCGGACTCCCGGAAGCTGTCATTGCGAATCAACAGATCCATGATGATGCGGTTATCCGGCGTAATCTGCGGGGTGACCTCAAGCGATAGCTCGGCCTCCTTGAACTCGGTATCCGGATTATCGTTACCGTCAACACTCTGGAAGGCACGCTCCTCGCCCTGGCTGATGGTAGCGGTGCGCTGATTGGCGGTAATGATCTTGGGCTGTGAAATGGTCTGGCTCTTGCCCTCACTTTCCAGGGCGCGCAGCTCAAGATCGAGCAATACATCACCGGCCAGGTAGCCAAAGCTGAACCCGGCACCGGCGTCGGAGGTATCGCCAAAATCAACCGCCAGCCCGCCGCGAGCGCGGTTTAGCCCGTCGGGATTGATATCGCGGCGTTCGAATGTGCCGTCACCGCCACCCTGAAATCCGCGGGTGCTGGACGCCCCCCAGTTGATGCCCAGCTCGCGGGAAGCCGTATCACGGGCGATCACGATGCGGGCTTCAATCTGCACCTGGCGAACGGCTACATCCAGGCGGTCCAGCGTGCGCACGATTTCGCGCACTTGATCCGGGGTGTCCTGAACCAGCAGCGTGTTGGTGCGTTGGTCAACGCTGACCCGGCCTCGCTCGGTGAGCAGACCGAAACCTTCACCGCCACGCAGCAGTTGCGACAGGTCTTCGGCACGGGCGTACTTCACTTCAATAAACTCTGTTACAAGCGGTGCCAGCGTTTCCTGCTGATTGCGGGCTTCCAGTTCCTGGCGCTCTAGTTCAGCCAGTTCGCTCGCCGGCGCCACCACAATCACATTGCCCTTTTCACGACTGGAAAGCCCCTGGCTCTGGAGGATCAGGTCCAGCGCCTGGTCCCAGGGCACATCGTTAAGATTGAGCGTTACCCGTCCGCTGACGCTATCGCTGGCCACCAGGTTCAAGCCGGTAAAATCGGCGAGCGTGGCAAGCACGGCGCGCACTTCAATATCCTGAAAGTTAAGACTCAACCGCTCGCCAGTATATTCCTCGCCTTGATCCACACGCGCCTGCTGCGGGACTTCGCTGACAGGCTGGACTTCCACCGTCAACTGATCGCCTGACTGCGATGACACCATGGCATAGGGGCCATCGGTGGTGAGCACCAGCTCACTGCCGCGTTGCCCGCGGCGCGGCGTGATACGCGAGATCGGCGTGGCAAAATCCGTCACGTCATAGACCTGATTGAGGGCGTCGGGCACCGTCACCTGCCCGAGTTCGACAATCACCTCATTACGTCCACCCTCGCGCACCTTGGGGCTGACGCTGTCGCGATCAAAGGTCACCAACAAGCGCCCTGCACCACTTTCACCGCGTTGAAAGTCAATATCCTGCACCTGGGGCCCCTGCGCTGTTTCAAGGCGTTCGACAGGCAGCTCATTCGATGCCCCAGCGGCCGCCAGGGTCACGGTCAGCCGGTCACCGGACACCGATGAACGAAACTGGCGAGGCGCCTCCAGGTCCAGCACAAGGCGCGTGCGACCACTGCCTTCCAGCGCGGTAATGCCCTCAACGCCCCCCAGGTCAACGCGTGTCCGACGCTCGGTCAGGCCGTTTTGGGTATCCGCCAGATCCAGTGCCAAACGCGGCGGGTTCGTCAGCGGGTAGCCATTGAGCTCAGGCACCTCACCGCTGAAACGCAACTCCAACGCCACGTCGCCGCCTTGCGTTTCACGCACCTCGAGATCGGTGAGCACCGACGCCACCGCCCAACCGGGAAGTAGCATCATTGCGGCCAGCATGCTTTGCCGAAAACGGCTTACCAAGGTGTTTGCCATGGGTCTCCATCCACTTGCTTTGGGTCGCTGCGTGATGCGCATGCCCGTCATCATTTAGCGCTCATCGACAATAGTGAGCGAAGCAGGACGTGTCTGCCAGCCATTTTGCTGGGTGTAGACGCGTTCGCGAATCTCAATCTCCTGAGCTGATATGGCAACAATGCGACCATAATTTGTGCCCATATAATGACCTTCCCTGACGTTAACCACCTCACCTTCAGGTGTCGCAATCATGGCCACTCGCCGACCGTCCATGCGTATCGTGCCAACCAGTTGAAGCTCTTGCAGTGAAAAGCGCTCCAGTGGTTCGGCAGGTCGTTGCGGGTCGGGGCCATTTTCACCCGCCGCCCCGTACGCGCTGTCCTGTGTCGATTGTGGCGGCAAAAAGGGGCTGCGCGCCTCGCTGTGCTGATAGCGTTGTGCAGGGTAAAGCGGCACATAGGGAATCACCATGACCGGCTCACTGCTGGAGGTTTGCCGTATATCGTCAAGGGTTGCCTCCAGTTGCGACAGCGCTGGATCCGCGCAGCCCGTCAACAGGAGAAACCCCGCTAGCCATCCAGCGACTAACCCTCGGCGAACCCACGACGTCATGGAGCCTCCTCCCGATCTCGGTAGGTGCGCGCCAGCAAGGAAAGCCGCAGGCTGTCCCCAGTGGTATCGACGGGCGCCAACGTGAAGTCGTGCTGGGTCACAAGCCGGGGTAACGAGGCAATGTCGGCGGCGAAACGGGCAATCTGATGAAAGTCGCCGCGTACCTGTATATCCAGCGGCTGCTCCACATAGTGGGGCTGGGTAACCGTGGGACGCAGACGAATGGTTTCGATTGTCAGCCGGTTATCCACCGCGGCATCGCTGATACTATCGAGCAACGATGGAATCTCCGCACCGGTGGGCAGGATGGCGCGCACACGCGCCATTTGGTCTTCCAGCGTGGCAAGCTGCTCGCGTATCTTGGGCAATTGAGCCGCTTCACCTGACTGCCGACGGTAGTCGCCAAGCAAGCGCGATTCTTGCTGCTGCGCACTGGCCAACTCGGCGCGCCGCTCGCCGATAATCAACCATTCCATTATCAATACAGCCACCAGCAAGGCCAGCCCACCGCAAAGCGCTTTGAGCAGCAATGGCCAGCCACCGGCTTCTTTCACATCCAGGTCTCGCCAATCGACATCGCGCAGCTGTTGCCATTCCTGCGCCCAACGCGCCCGCTTCCAGATCATGGCTGCTCCTCGGCGGAAGCCGATAGTGAGGGTTGCTCAACATCGAAACGGAACTGTCGGCCGCCACCCTCAGCGTCACTCTCGACTTCCGATAGCGATGGCACGCCAAACGCCCGACTGTCAGCCACTCGGCGTAACTGCTCGGACACCTGCCGTTCGCTGGCCGCGACCCCTTCGATGCTGACCTGGGCACCGTTGCGCGACACCTGCTGGTAGACCACACCGCTGGCGACGCTGCTAGCGAGTGCATTGAACAGCTCAACGGTGCTGGCCCGCTGTGTTTGCAGCGTTTGGAACAACACCAGTTGCTCACCGAGCCGCAGGGCGTCCGCCTTATAGCGCTCCAGGTTGCCAATATCCGCTGTCAGCTCGCGGGTTTGAGCCTCAATAAACGCATTGCGCTGTTGCTGCGCAGCCAGTTGCATTGAATAAAACTTGGCGATGCCCCAGCCGAGTGCGACGCCTAACAACAACATCAGCACCATAAAGTAGTAAAAACGCCGCGTGCGCCGTTCGCGCTGCTCCTCACGCCAGGGTAACAGGTTGATGGTGATGCTCATTGCCCAACCCTCATGGCCAGGCCGCCTGCAGTCAGCATCGCCGGGGCATCGTTGGTGAGCGCTTCGACATCCAGGCGCTTGTTGACCGCCATGGCCTGGAAGGGGTTGGCAATCGTCACGTTCATGCCACTATCTTCAGCGATACGCTCTGCCAAGCCAGGAATTACGCTCGACCCACCGGCCAGAACAATATGCTGAACCTCATGTTGACGCCCTGCGGTGTAGTAAAGCTGGAGTGAGCGGCCCACCTGCTGTACGACCGTTTCCAAAAACGGGTTAAGCACGCTGTCAGGATAGTCATCGGGCAGGCCGCCGCGTTTTTTGGCAAAACCGGCCTCCTCCATACTTAATTGGTAACGGTCGCGGATGGCATCGGTCAGTTGGCGGCCACCAAAGACCGTGTCACGGCTGTAGACGATGTGCCCACCGCGCACGACGTGAAAAGCGTTCATATTGGCCCCGATATCCACCAGGCCGACGCAGGCGTCGGGGTCGTCCTGAACATGAAGCTGGCGGCGCAGCACTTCAAACGATCGCTCCATGGCAAAGGTTTCAACTTCAACGGCGGCGGGCTCGAGCCCGGCGCGCTCGAGGGTCTCGGTTAACTGGCTTACATCCTGCTGGCGGCAGGCCACCAGCACCACCTGCTGACGGTCATCGTCAAATGGCGATGGCCCCAGGCACTCAAAATCAAACGCCACCTCATTGAACGGAAACGGAATATGCCGGTCTGACTCGGCGATGATGCGGGCTTCAATATCGTCTTCACTGAGTGATCGCGGAAAGCTGAGCGTTTTGGTGATCGCCGCGCTCGCAGGTACGGCCACCGCCGCTTTACGCGTTGACGGGCTGGCATGTTCTACCGCGCGACTGAGAACCTGGGCGACGTCGTCGATATCACGGATGCGTCTTTCCACTACCGCCCCTTCACGAAGCGGACGCACGGCGTAGCTTTGCACCTGAAAGTTCTGATGAGCGTTCTTGAGTTCAAGCAGCTTGACAGTCGCCGAGGTAATATCGACGCCGATCAACCCGTTACGAGGTTTGAGTAAGCGCATTATGGGTCCGGAGTCGCTTGCCTATCGCGTTGCTCGAGGTTACATGATTTTAAGCCGAGTCACACTCACGCCGCATGATGGCACATCAACACTGGTGGCGGCCGCCTTGGCTTCCTATAATGGCAGCCAGTTGCGTGATACGGTCGTTTAGATACCGTCTCTTTTTTATTCATCCCACGGGTACTTTCCATTCATGACGTTTCTCCGCACCCTTATTGTGTCGCTGTTGGGCATTCTGGTCTCGCTCACCGGTGCCGTCGTTCTTGCCCTGGTCGGCGCCGCTATCTATTTCGCTCCGGGCCTTCCG
Organism: Vreelandella janggokensis; assembly: GCF_031451615.1. Taxonomy (NCBI): domain Bacteria; kingdom Pseudomonadati; phylum Pseudomonadota; class Gammaproteobacteria; order Oceanospirillales; family Halomonadaceae; genus Vreelandella; species Vreelandella janggokensis. Next base: position 386,030 of record NZ_JARWAJ010000003.1, read on the forward strand.
GACGTTCGTCAGTTGCAAAACTTTGAATTGCACACCCCCTTGCGCATCCTGACCCGCGACGGGCGCCTGATCGGGGAGTTTGGCGAAGAACGACGCATCGAAATTGACTTCGAGGCAATCCCCGATGAGATGATCAACGCACTGACCGCCGCCGAAGACGCCAGTTTCTTCGACCACCAGGGCGTGGACCCGCGCGGCCTGGCGCGCGCCTCCCTGGAACTGATGCAGAGCGGGGGAACCATCCAGTCCGGCGGCTCCACCATTACCATGCAGGTGGCGCGCAATTATCTGCTGACGCTGGACCAAACCTTCACGCGTAAAATCCGCGAAATACTGCTCGCCCTGCAGATGGAACAGGTGTTAAACAAACAAGAAATTTTTGAACTTTATGTAAACAAAATCTTCCTGGGTAACCGGGCGTACGGGATTGCCGCGGCGGCCGACACCTATTACGACAGACCCCTGGATGAACTGACGCTGGCCGAAACCGCCATGATCGCTGGCCTGCCCAAAGCCCCCTCGGCGTTTAACCCCCTGGCCAACTCTGAACGTTCGCTGATTCGCCGCAACTGGATTCTGTTCCGCATGCGCGAGCTGGGCCACATCGACGAAGAGACCTATCGTGAAGCCGTTCAAGCGCCGGTGACCGCAGAGCGGCATTCCACCGTGCCGGAAGTGGATGCGTCCTACGTGGCCGAAATGGCCCGCCAATACGCCGTCGATCGCTTCGGGGACGATGCCTATACCGGCGGCTACCGCATTTACACGACCATCGACAGCGAGTTGCAGCCCACCGCCCGCCGCACTCTGGCCAACGGCTTGATTGCCTACGACCGGCGCCACGGCTGGCGCGGGCCTGAGGAACGCGACATTGCCGCAAGCCTGGTTGAAGCCCAGGAAGAGACCGAAACCCGGGGCCTGGAAGAAGAGCTTGCCGAGTCACCGGAAATTCGCCAAACCGCCCGGCAGGCGGCCGCGCGAAGCCAAACTGAAATCGAAGGCATTGACGGCGATGTCAGCAACTGGCTTCAGGTCCTGGACCGCACGCCTCGCTATGGCTTGCTGGAGCCAGCGATTGTCGTCGAGAGCAGCGGCCAGGAAATGGAGGTGCTGGTTGACGGCGAACTACGCCAGATACCTTGGGAAGGCTTGAGCTGGGCCCAACCTTATCTCAGCCCGCGCAGCCGCGGTGCCCAACCCAGCTCGGCGCAGGAGATCGCGGTGCGTGGCGATATGATCCGTGTGGTTGAAAATGAAGAGGGTCAGCTTCGCTTATCGCAACTACCCGATGCAGAAGGCTCGCTGGTCGCCCAAGACCCACGCACCGGGGCAATTCGTGCGCTTCAGGGCGGCTTTGACTTCAACGCCAGTAAATTCAATCGCGCCATTCAGGCCCAGCGCCAGGCCGGTTCCATCTTCAAGCCGTTTATCTACCTTGCCGCCCTTGAAGACGGCGAGATGAACGCGGCCAGCGTGGTCAATGATGCCCCCGTGGTGATGGATGACGGCAGCAACGAGCTCTGGCGCCCGGTGAATTCGAGCCGCGACTTCCAGGGCCCCATGCGCCTTCGCCCGGCGCTGGCCCGCTCACGCAATCTGGTGACCATCCGCGTTCTGCAAAGCATGGGCATCAACTACACGCTTGAATACTTGAAAGGCTTTGGCTTTGCCGAAGGGCGTCTGCCTAACGGTCTTTCGCTGGCACTGGGCAGCGCAACGCTGACACCGATGGAAATGACCAATGCCTATTCGGTGCTGGCCAACGGCGGCTTCCAGGTCTCGCCCTGGTTTATCGAACGGGTCGCTCGCCAAGGTGACGAAGAAGAGGAAACCATCGACGAGGCAAACCCGCAAGTGGCCTGCCGTGAATGTGAAGACGGTCAGGAGACGGTGGAGATAAACGGCCACGACTACCCTGTGGCGAAACGCGTCGCCGACCCCGCTGCGGTGTACATTCTCCGCGACATGATGCGTGACGTGATCGAGAGAGGCACCGGACGCGCCGCGCTGAGCCTTGAGCGCGACGATATCGTCGGCAAAACCGGCACCACCAACAGCCAGCGTGATGCCTGGTTTGCAGGCTTTAACGACAAGCTGGTCACCACCGTCTGGGTAGGCAAGGACAGCAACGAGACCATCTCCGAGTATGGTTCCCAGGCAGCATTACCTATCTGGATCGACTTTATGGGGCAAGCCCTGGAAGGAACGCCCCAGGCGTTGCCTGAGCGCCCGGATACGGTCATTACCGCGCGCATTGATCCGGATAGCGGCCGTCGCCTGCGCGACGACCAGTCTGGCGGTATCGTTGAGCTGTTCCATGAGGATCACCTGCCTGACTACCAAAACAGACAGATCAGCCGTGAACTGGAAGAGGCCAGTGGCTCACAAGGCTCCGGCACGGCGGAATCGATTTTCTAGCCAACCCCACTCCACGCAAAAGGCCTGGCGATATGCCAGGCCTTTTTTTATGCGGCGGTTTTTCACTGCATCGATCGGGCCGTTAGCAGGCTAGGCCGCGACAGCAGACTCCCGGCGACTGGCCAACCAGTTGGCGATAATCGCCGCGCTCATGACGACCACCCCGGCAACTTCCGCCATCAGGTTGGGGTAGAACACGCCGACGATAGCTACCGCGATCGCCACACGTGACAGCCACCCCATGCGGGTGAACAGGTAACCTTCCAACGCAGCGGCAAAGGCGCAGAGCGCCAGCAAGGCGATCACCGCGTTCCAGATCACCAGCGGCACTGGACCGCCCACGATGATCTCCGGATTAAACACCATGAACAGCGGAATCAGATACAGTCCCTTGGCGAACTTCCACGACTGGAAACTGGTTTCCATGGGCTTGCTGCCCGCAATGGCGGCCCCGGCAAAACCCGCAAGGGCAATGGGCGGCGTCACATTAGAGTCCTGGGAGTACCAGAACACCACCAGGTGGGCAACCAGCAGCGGAATCCCGAACTCTGTCGTCAGCGCCGGGCCGACCAGCACGATCAGCACGATATAGCTGGCGGTGACCGGCAGCCCCATCCCCAGGACCAGGCTTGCCAGCAGAACCATGATGAGTGCGAGCACAATGTTGCCGCCTGAAAACGCCATCATCATCGACGAGAACTTAAGCCCCAGGCCGGTAAGCCCGACAATGCCCACGATGATCCCCGCAACGGCACACGCCATGGAGACGGCGACGGCATTGCGCGCCCCCAACTCCAGACCTTCCACAAGTTTCTTGAAACCTGCAGCGGCCATCTCCTTGATGCTGTGGGCCGTCACGGTTTCACCCTGGCGAGGGGCCACAAAGAAGAACCACAACACATAACGCAACACGGCCACCGCCACCATGGTGACGACCGCATAAAAGCCGACGCGACTGGGTGACATGCTCATCGCCAGCAGCCATACCAGAACGCCCAGCGGCAGCAGGAAGTGCCAGCCATCCTTCATCACCTGGCGCATCTGGGGCAGCTCGCTTCTGGCCATACCCTGCATGCCTTGCTTAAGCGCGATGATATGCACGAACAGGTAAACCGTTGCAAAGTACATAATCGCGGGCAGGATACTGATCTTGACGATTTCCAGGTACGGCGTATTGGTATATTCAGCGATCAAGAACGCCCCTGCTCCCATCAGCGGCGGCATGATCTGCCCCCCTGTGGAAGCAGCCGCCTCGATACCACCGGCCTGCTTGGGCTTATAACCCAGGCGCTTCATGAGCGGAATGGTAAAGGCGCCGGTGGTCACCACATTGGCGATTGCACTGCCAGAAATGGAGCCCATACCCGCGGAGGCCAAGACCGCCGCTTTAGCGGGCCCGCCCCGCTGGCGGCCCGTCGCCGCGTAAGCCATGTCGATAAAAAACTTGCCGGCACCGGTACTTTCCAGAAAAGCGCCAAACAGCACGAAAATAAAGATATAGGTCGCGGCCACGCCCAGCGGCAGACCGAAAATACCCTCCTGGCCAAGATAGAGCTGACCCGCAATACGGTCAAAGCTATAGCCCCGATGCCCCAAGATGCCAGGCAGCCACTCCCCCAGCCAGGCCAGATCACCGCGTGGCCCTGCCATCGCGTAAAGAATCGCAATCAGCCCGATCATGGTCATACTCAGGCCTACCGCTCGGCGGCTCGCCTCCAGCACGGTTACCGTGGCGATGCAGGCCACCATGATATCGGTCTGGGACCAGAAACCGGCCCGATTGATGATCTCATCGAGATACAGCACCAGATAGCCGCCAGTAATCAACGCACCGGTAAAAAACACCGCATCAAGCCCCCAGCCAACAATGCCCCTGGGACGCCCTCCGCCAAACACCGGGAACATCAAAAAGGCCAGCATCATGATCAACGCCAGGTGAATGCTGCGCTGATAAAACAGGCCCAACGGCTGGATGCCCGCTGAGTAAAGTTGAAACAGTGAGAGCCCTACCGCCACGATGGTAATGCACCACAACACAGCACGTGGCTGGACCACATTGCCGCCGGGCATTACCACCGAAGGTTGTTTTGATTCACTCATGGAGTCCTCGTCAGACGATATATCTGGCTGATTAGTTTTTCGCGTTGGCGTCAGCTGCCTCGGTCAGGCCCAGCGTTACCCGCTCGCCGGCTGCCCGGCGGCTCAGGCTGAAGCTGTGTGCCTGTCCATTACGCTGCCAGACCAGGCGGTGGTTAACGGCAGGTGCGCCGACACGCAATACATACTGATTCCCTGGAACGGGCTCGTCGATGTGCTCGATCCAATATCCGCCCTGACCATCGGAAACCTGCTCGCCACGACCGTAAATGTGCCCCAGGCCAGCGGCAAAGTCGGGTTGGTGGCTGCGTTCCAGTTCCATCACCCCCGCGTGATTTCGGTAACAGTCCAGGACCGTAAACTTCTCCACCGAATGCTGCCATTTCAGGCACCAGCGCGAGCCCTCGGGCATTGGCGTTTGGAAGAGCTGCTCGCCCTGCTCATCGGTCACTACCAGGAGCTCAGACGCATTAGCCGGAGCAGAGGTGGACTCCGCTCCGGCTAATGGTGAACCGGTTAGCCCCAGCACAAAGGCCGGGACTAACCTTACCGTCAGTGTCCAAGGCAGGCGTCGTAATGGTTGCATAATGATCGCCTGCGCAAGAATCAGGGACGTAGACGATCCGGAATCTCGGCGTCGACTTCTTCAAAGTAGCGAATGGCGCCCGGATGCAGAGGTACCGGCGTGGACTCCATGGTGAACTCGACGGTGGTATCGTTCGCCGCCGGATGAACCGCGATCAGTTCGTCGGTATTCTCGAACAGCAACTGGGTTAACTGATACGCCAGCTCTTCGTCCATATCCGAGTTGACCACCAGTACGTTGGGAATGCCGATGGTCTGGACCGTTTCGTCCATGCCTTCGTAGAGACCTTCCTGGAGCTGGTAGGGCGCGAACACTTCCACTGCTTCCCGCGCGTTGGCGACTTCCTCATCGGAAAGGCCGATGATACGGATGTCACGCGTAGTGGCCAGGTTCATGATGGAACTGGTGGGAGGCCCAACGCTCCAGAAACCCGCGTCAATATCGCCATCGCGAATGGCGTCAGCGGTTTCGTTGAAGTTCAGCCGCTGGGGCGTGAAGTCTTCATAGCTCAGGCCGTTGGCTTCCAGTACGGCGCGCGCGTTCAGCTCGGTACCACTACCGGGTGCACCCACGGAAACCCGCTTGCCTTCAAGATCGGCCAGCGATTCAATGTCTGAGTCGGCCAGGGTGACCAGCTGCACGGCATTCGGGTATACCGACGCCAGCGCACGGGTATTCTCGATCTGGCGGCCTTCAAAGTCGCCGGTACCTGTATAGGCCTGATAAACGGTGTCGGCCAGGGCCAGGGCCATATCGGCGTCACCGCGCATGATCAGCCCCATGTTTTCGACCGACGCACCGGTCACTTCGGCGGTGGCCTGAGCACCTTCAATATGCTCGTTGATCATCTCGGCGAAACCGCCGCCGATGGGGTAGTAAACGCCACCGGTACCGCCCGTGGCGATAGACAGTTGCTGGGCGCTGGCAGGCAGCGCAACGGCCAGGAGTGAAGCGGCAGCAGCTTTAGATAGAGTTCGCATAAGCGTTTCCTCCGTCCTGTTTGGACTTATAGGTATGGTTGACGATAGGGAGGTCATACATCCAGCTTCCGGTCGAATGGAAGCGGTCCCAGTGAAATTAGCATGCAATCGCCGTTTGATGCCAATAACTTGGCGTTAAGGCAAACCTTGCTTCAACGCTTGGCCAAGCCGAAAAGTCGTCTGCGTGCGTTTAGTTGGCGATGCTTATATGATCAATGGCTTATCGAAATTTCAGGCAAGGAGACCCCCATGCTCTATCGACACTATGCCCCTGGCAGGTGCCGCCCATGATGCTCTGGGAGGCCGCTGCGCTGGTGGGCATCGGTATTATCGCCGGGTTTATCAACGTGCTCTCGGCAGGCGGTTCGATGCTGGCACTGCCGCTACTAATGTTTCTTGGCTTGCCCACCCAGGTAGCCAACGGCACTAACCGTGTCGCCATTGTGCTGCAGAGCGTGTCCGCGATCAGCAATTTCAGACGCGCAGGCGCCTCGCATATCGGTCTGAGCTTGCGCCTTTCGGTGCCTGCCGTTGTCGGCTCGCTGGTGGGGGCGTGGCTCGCCCTGCAGGTTAGCGATGCGCTGTTCGAGGCGATCCTGATTGCCGTCATGGCCGCCTCGGCCCTGGTGATGCTGCTGCCGCAGCCCAAACTGGATACCCGCCCGCTCACCAAGGACCGGTTGACCCCGCTGATTTATCTGGCCATGTTCGTGATCGGTATTTACGGCGGCTTTATTCAGGTCGGCGTGGGCGTGCTGTTCATCATCGTGCTGTACCGCATGCTGAAAATCGACCTGGCTCAGGTCAATGTTTTCAAGGTGCTGATCATTCTCGTCTATAGCCTCCCTGCCCTGGCGATGTTCATGTGGTTTGACCAGGTGCGCTGGAGCTACGGGCTTCTGCTGGCGGTGGGCAGCATGACCGGCGCCTGGCTGGCGGTAAAGGTCAACATGAGCCCGCGGGGAGCAATGTGGATCAAATACCTTACCCTTGCGATGATCGCCGCGATCCTGCTGCGCCTGCTGTTTGGCTAAGCGCCGGGGTCAATCGATCAGCAGCGCCGCAACCTGCTTAACGATATGCGCGCCAATGGGCAATGCCGAAGTCGCCGCCGGTGACGGCGCGTTACCCACGTTGAGCGTCCGCCGGGTGTTGACGAACAGAAAGTCGTCCACCAGCTTGCCGTCTTTGGAGACCGCCTGGGCGCGAACCCCCGCCGGGTAGGGCAGCAAGTCATCCGCCGTCAGGCTGGGGCAGTACTTGCGCACCAGCTCCAGGTAGCCGCGCTTGTAAAACGAGTTTTTCATTTCAGCCAGGCCCGGCCGAAGATGCCTGCCCAGCACCTTGAGAATACCGGGGTGCGTCAACATCTGGCCCATATCGGCAAGCGATACATCGCGCTTACGATAGCCTTCACGCTTTAAAGCGAGCACTGCGTTGGGCCCGACGGTCACACTGCCGTCGATCATGCGGGTCAGGTGCACGCCCAGAAACGGCATCGTCGGGTCGGGAATGGGATAAATCAGGTGGTTCACGATGTGATTATGCTGCTCGGGCAGTTGGTAGTACTCGCCGCGAAACGGGCAGATCGTGAAGTCGGGCTTCTGCCCCAGCATGCGGATCACCTTGTCGGCCATCAGGCCCGAACACGACACCAGATAACGGCTGGTGTACGACGCCTTCGATGTGCTCACCACCACCTCCTGGCGGCGCTCCTCCAACCCCGTCACTTCAGCTTCATAGCGGATTTCACCGCCCAGGCGCTGAAAGTCAGCGGCCATGGCCCGAGTCACTTCGGCGTAATCGACGATCCCGCTGGAAGGCACATGGATACCCGCCACGCCGGTAATATTCGGCTCGCGCTCGCGCAGGGCATCGGCTTCCAGCCATTCACGCTCGAGGCCATTGGCCGCAGTACGCTCCCAAAGCGCTTCCATGCGCTGCTTTTCGACCTCGTTCGTCGCGACCAGCAACTTGCCGCAGATGTCGTAGGCAATGTCGTGCTGGTCACAGAATTCGCGGGTAGCGCGATTACCCTCAAGGCAAAATCTGGCCTTCAAGCTACCCGGCGTGTAATACACACCGGCGTGAATCACACCACTATTATGGCCGCTCTGGTGCTGCGCGGGGCCACTTTCTTTTTCGAGCACCATCAGACGTTTATCGGGGTAGGTCTGCTGGAGCTGCATTGCCGTGGACATGCCCAGGATACCGCCACCAATAATGATGAAATCCCACATCAATCTCTTCCTCCAGGCCAAATTGTTAACATTTCCTGATAATAGCCGTTATTCTTCTGTTACCGATATTATCCAGCTTTAATCAGGGAGCCACTCGCCATGGAGCCAGACGCGCCGCGTCAGAACCTCGCCATTCGCGCCTACCGGAAGCTCAAGCACGATATTATCCGAGGCCGCTTCGCACCGGAACAGAAGCTGCTGATGAGCCGCCTCAAAGACGATTACGGGGTCAGCACCGGCCCGCTGCGCGAGGCATTATCGCAGTTGGTGGCCGACCACCTTGTGGTGGCCATCAGCCAGCGAGGCTATCGCGTTGCGCCCATGTCGCTTGCCGAACTCAACGATATCTACGACGCCCGCGCGCAGCTTGAGGGGCTCATTTTGCGCCTGGCCATCGAACGCGGCGACGATGACTGGGAAGCCGCCGTGCTGGCCGCGGCGCACCGGCTGGCCAAGGTCACCGCCATCAGCTCGCCGGATGAGCTGCTCGACGGCTGGGACCTGCGTCACAAAGCCTTTCATACCGCCATCGCCAGCGGCTGCAACTCGCCGCATCTCCTGCAAATGCGCGACACCCTGTTCAACCAGGTGGAGCGCTACCGCCATCTCTGGCTGCAGGAAACCGTCATGTCGCCCACGGCCCTGGAGCAAAAGCGCCAGGAGCATGCCACATTGGTCGACGTTATCCTGGCCCGGGATGCAGATCGAGCGTCTACCCTGATGCGCGACCATTTGATGACGCCGGTCCCCATCATTACCCGTGTGCTCAAGGCACGCGGTATCGAATAAATTCTTCGTTTTAAAAAAATGTAGATATTTTAAAGAAACGGCGATACATTGACTGTAGCATCACACCGACTGCACCGTTATTGCCGTGGTCGCTTGCGGGCGTCTGCGGGACAGCACCAAGGAGTTCACATGACACACTTCAACTGGGACGACCCGCTGCTGCTTGAGCAACAGTTGAGCGACGAAGAGCGCCAAATCCGCGACGCCGCCCACGACTACTGCCAGGAAAACCTTCAGCCCCGGGTGCTCAGCGCCTTCCGTGAAGAACGCTTCGACCGCGAGATCATGACCGAAATGGGCGAGCTTGGCCTGCTGGGGGCGACCGTTTCCCCCGACTACGGTGGCGCAGGCGTCAACCACGTCGCTTACGGCCTGATTGCCCGGGAAGTCGAGCGCGTGGACTCCGGCTATCGCTCCGCCATGAGCGTGCAGTCGTCGCTGGTAATGTACCCCATCGAGACCTATGGCTCCGAAGAACAGAAACAGAAATTCCTGCCCAAGCTTGCCAGCGGCGAGATGGTCGGCTGCTTCGGCCTGACCGAGCCAGACCACGGCTCCGATCCCGGCAACATGATTACCCGCGCAGAGAAAGTTGACGGCGGTTATCGCCTGACCGGCGCCAAGATGTGGATCACCAACAGTCCGATTGCCGATATCGCGGTGGTCTGGGCCAAGTCGGCCGCCCACGACAACCAGATCAAGGGCTTTATCGTCGAACGCGGCGTGGAAGGTTTCACCACGCCGAAAATCGAAGGCAAGGTCTCGCTGCGCGCGTCGATTACCGGCGAGATCGTGCTTGAAAATGCGTTTGTGCCTGAAGAGAACCTGCTGCCCAATGTCAGCGGCTTGAAGGGACCGTTCGGCTGCCTGAACAAGGCCCGCTACGGCATTGCCTGGGGCGTGATGGGTACGTCTGAATTCTGCTGGCATGCCGCCCGCCAGTACACCCTGGACCGTAAGCAGTTTGGTCGCCCGCTGGCCGCCAACCAGCTGATCCAGAAAAAACTCGCTGACATGCAAACCGAGATCACCCTTGGCCTGCAGTCAGCGCTCCAGGTGGGCCGCCTGATGGATAGCGGCAACTGGGCACCGGAAATGGTCTCGCTGATCAAGCGTAACAACTGCGGCAAGGCGCTGGATATCGCCCGTCAGTCCCGGGACATGCACGGTGGTAATGGCGTTTCTGACGAGTACGGCGTCATTCGCCACATGGTGAACCTGGAATCGGTCAACACCTACGAAGGCACCCACGACGTGCACGCCTTGATTCTGGGTCGCGCCCAGACCGGCATTCAGGCGTTCTTTTGATCACTGTCGTTTATCACTATCTGTTAAGCACCTGGCTTTGAGCACTTATCCCCCCTTACAGGAGCCTCTATGGGCGAGCTAACCAAACCCTTGGCCGGAATCAAGGTACTCGATATCTCCCGAGTGCTGGCCGGCCCATGGTGTGGGCAAATGCTGGCCGACATGGGGGCCGACGTGATCAAGGTGGAACGCCCCGGCTGCGGCGATGACACCCGCCACTGGGGTCCGCCCTGGCTCGCGGGCAGTACCGAGTCGGCCTACTATCTGTGCGCCAACCGCGGCAAGCGTTCGGTCACGGTGGACATGGCAAAGCCCGAGGGCCAGGCACTCATCAAGCAGATGGCGGCTGACAGTGACGTAGTGATCGAGAATTTCAAAGTCGGCGGTCTCAAGAAGTACGGCCTGGATTACGCAAGCCTCAAGGCCCTCAACCCGGGCCTGGTCTATTGCTCGATTACCGGCTTCGGCCAGGAAAGCCCCTACGCCCACCGCGCCGGCTACGACTTCATGATTCAAGCCATGGGCGGGATCATGAGCCTGACGGGCAAGCCTGATGAGGAACCTGGCGGCGGCCCGGTAAAAAGCGGCGTGGCGTTTACTGACATCTTTACCGGCCTGTACGCCGCCAACGCAGTGCTCGCCGCCCTCTACCAGCGCCGCGACACGGGTGTCGGCTGCCATATCGATATGGCGCTGATGGACGTTCAGGTAGGCGTGCTCGCCAATCAGGCCTTGAACTATTTAACCTCAGGCAACGTCCCCCAGCGGCTGGGTAACGCCCACCCCAATATCGTGCCTTACCAGGCCTTTGCCACCCAGGACGGCCATATGATTGTCGCCGTGGGTAACGATGAGCAGTTCAAGCGCTTTAGCTCGGTGCTTTCACTGCCCGCCCTGGCTGACGACCCACGCTTTGCCACCAACGGCATGCGCGTTCAGCACCGCGACCAATTGGTGCCCGTACTCGAAGCGGCACTTGCCCAGCGCCCCACCGACGACTGGCTGGCGGCATTTGAAGACGTGGGCGTGCCCAGCGGCCCGATCAATACCCTGGACCGGGTATTCGACGATGCCCACGTCAAAGCGCGTGGGTTAAAGCAGACGCTGCCCCACCCCCAGGCGGGCCAGGTTGATCTGGTCGCGAACCCCATTCGCATGAATGGTAAATCGATCAGCGCCAGTAAGGCGCCGCCCTATCTCGGCGAACACACCGACGACGTGTTAACCGATATTGGCATTACCCCTGATCAGCGACAGGCGTTGCGCGATGCAGGTATTATCTGAATCTGACCGATTTCATTTAAACGCCTAGCCAACCGTACACTGGTTAACTACATCTTAGGCTACTGTAAAAAGCAGCCTATACCGGTGCTTTTGGTTGATGTCCGTTATCACCAAAATACTGTACAATACATATACAAAAAGCTTACAGAGAGTTAGTCTATTTGTACGACTAACCTGCTATTGTTTGGCCAAGTAGGCAATGCCGCGCTTGTTTTGTTACTGGCGAGCGCCAGAGACCTGGAGATACGATGAGTCAGTGCGCGCGCACAAACGGAACCTGCAAACGCTGCGAAGGCGAGCTGCCCTTCGATTTCACGATGGCCTTTCAACCCATTGTGGATGTATCGCTTGCCAAGATTGACGCCTATGAGGCTCTGGTACGGGGCCCGCAAGGTGAATCTGCCTGGAGCGTTATTTCCCAGGTGACCGACAGCCTGCTCTATCACTTTGACCAGGCGTGTCGAGTTAAAGCCATTGAGATGGCAAGCGCGCTTGATATGCCGACAGCGCTGTCGATCAACTTCCTGCCCAACGCTGTATACGAACCCAGGGCCTGCATCCAGGCGACACTGGACGTCTCTAAACGCGTGGGTTGGCCAACCGACCGACTGATCTTCGAAATCACCGAAACCGAGCGCGTGCGTGACAGGCAGCATCTATGCAACATCATTGATGCCTATCGCTCGATGGGTTTCAGAACGGCCCTGGACGATTTCGGCAATGGTTACGCCAATCTGGACCTTCTGACCGACCTCGCCCCCGATAAAATCAAGATAGACCGTGAACTGGTGATGAACTGTGACCAGGATCATAGACGCCAGTCGCTGCTTCGCTCGATCATTCAACTGGCCGATGAACTAGCGATCAAACTGATTGCCGAAGGCGTGGAAACCCACGCAGAGGCGTTGTGGCTGGCCCGTGAAGGCATTGCCTGCCAACAAGGGTTCTACTATGCACGACCGGCCGTCAATGCCTTGGCTGACGATAAAGCCTTAAAGCTGCGCCTGATGGCGCTACGCGAAGAATCACAGCAGGTCAGCGAAGGTACCCAATGACTAGTTACGCCTCGCCAGACATTCATCAGCTTCTGGACCAATCAAAACGCAATACGGAAAACGTCATCAAGGCGGCACCGCTGGGTATCTGCATCACCGACCCCCATGGTTATTTTGAAATGGTCAACCCGGCGTACTGTGACTTTTACGGTTATGCCGAAGAGGAGTTGCTCGGCCAGCACTTCACCATGGTCGTTCCCGATGCCAACCGCGAGACGCTCCAGGCCCTCCACGACTCGTTTATAGGGGGAGAGGAGAGACATGAGCTGCGTCAGGAGTGGGAGGTCATCGGTAAAGGTGGCAAAACGCATACCATTATCGCCGAAGCCGCACGCATCATCGGCTTCGACGGCCAGCCACGGAAAGTCACCTTTATTGTCGATATCACCCAGCGCAAACGGCTGGAAGAACGCCTTCAACGGGCGAACGAGCGCCTGCATTACCTCGCCCACCATGACGAGCTCACCGGCCTGTTGAATCGCCGGGCCGGCTTGCAGCGCCTGGAACAGGAGCTAAGTCGAAGCTCGCGTTATGGCAGCCCACTTAGCATTGCGATGTTTGATCTGGATAATTTCAAGGCGATCAATGATACCTACGGCCATAGCGTAGGCGACGATATTCTCCAGGAAGTAACCGCTAAAGTGAACGAGACACTGCGCGAAACTGACTTGCAGATTCGCCTGGGCGGCGAAGAGTTTCTGGTCATCATGCCCGAAGTAAATGCAGAAAATGCGCGGCAGGCCATGGAGCGAGTGCGCGCTGCCGTTGCCCAGACAACATTTACCCAGCGGGCCTTGACGGTTACGCTCTCCGCAGGCGTGGCAGGTTATGTTGAGGCCTCCACCACCCGGTTACTTGATCATGCCGATAAAGCCATGTATCAAGCTAAACAGTCGGGTCGCAATCGCGTTGTGGTCGCTTCATCCATGTAATCCTGCCTATTGCGCACTATGCTGAAGCCTATCCCCATCAACTCAGGAGTTGAGCTATGAGTAATGCCGAGTTAAACGAGTTAAAAAACAAGTATGTCGCTGCTGGTGCCGCAAGCCCCGCCACCGCCTTTGCCGCGCGCGCGGAAAACTCTGAAGTATGGGACGCCGATGGCAATCGCTTTATCGATTTTGCCGGCGGCATTGGCGTACTGAACGTCGGCCACCGCCATCCCAAGGTCGTGGCGGCGGTCAAAGCCCAGCTCGACAAGGTGATGCACACCTGCCAGACGGTAATGCCCTATGAAGGCTATGTAAAAGTCGCCGAGAAGCTGAGCCAGATCGTCCCGGTACGTGGCCACGCCAAGGTAATGCTGGCCAACTCGGGCGCTGAAGCGCTGGAAAACGCCATCAAGGTTGCCCGCGCGGCCACAGGACGCTCCAATGTGGTCTGCTTCGACGGCGGCTACCACGGCCGTACTTTCTACACCATGGCCATGAACGGCAAGGTCGCGCCTTACCAGACCGACTTTGGCCCGATGCCGGGCACCGTTTTCCGCGCACCTTACCCCGTGCCCTACCACGGCGTAAGCGAAGACGAAGCCATCCGTGGCTTGAAAATGGCGCTGAAAACCGACGCCAACCCCAAAGATACCGCCGCTATCGTGCTTGAGCCGGTACTCGGTGAAGGCGGCTTCTACCCAGCCTCCACCAGCTTCCTGACCAAGATCCGTGAAATCTGCGATGAACACGGCATCTTGATGATCATCGACGAAGTACAGTCGGGCTTTGGTCGTACCGGCAAGATGTTTGCCATCGAGCATAGCGGCGTAGAGCCAGACATCATGACCATGGCCAAGAGCATGGCCGACGGCATGCCGATCTCCGCGATCGTGGGTACCGACAAGGTCATGGACGCCTCTGGCCCCAACTCGCTGGGCGGCACCTATACCGGCAGCCCGACCGCCTGTGCGGCTGCACTTGCGGTAATGGAAGTGTTTGAAGAAGAGAACATTCTCGAGAAGAGCCAGGCGCTGGGCGAAAAGCTGGCGCAACGCTTCAGCAATTGGGAAAGCAAGTTCGCCTGCGTTGATAACAGCCGCAACATGGGTGCCATGGCAGCCTTTGAGCTGGTCTCGGACAAAACCGACCGTACGCCCAACCCTGAACTGGCCGCGGCGCTGTGCAAAAAAGCACGTGAAGAAGGGTTGATCCTGCTTTCCTGCGGCATGTACGGCAACACCATCCGCTTCTTGATGCCCGTCACCATTCAAGACGATGTGCTCAATGAAGGGCTGGATATTATCGAGTCCTGCCTGGATTCGCTGGTATAAGCGTTATCTTTATATCAGACCAAAACGCCGCCCAATTGGGCGGCGTTTTTTATGTTGGCGTTAACGAGGCCGCCGGTCACCCTCGAGAAAATTAGCCGTAAATACCGCTTTTCCATGGGTTTCGAACGACCACTTCATGACATCGCTCAGCGCTGCCATCACCTCGTCGAATTCACCAAACACCTGGGTACTCATCCGGTTAGGATGAACCTCCAGGCCTGTTGCTTCCAGGCGTTTTACCACTTCTTTCACCACCGGCTTGAAATCATCGGCCAGTGGGTAATAGCTAAGCTGTACAGAAAGATACATAACGTCTCCTTACGCTGTGCGGGAAGACTGACTCGTCTTGGCCATGCGATGCCAGACATCCAGGATAGCGTCGCGGGTTTCCTCGGGGTGCTCCATGGGGAACATGTGCGTGCCGGGAACACGGCTCACCTCGACCCCATAGCGCTTCAAGCGCTGAATGCGCGACGCCGTCAACAAGTGTGAGTTGTCGCCCGCCACGACCTCTACCGGGACGCTCAACCGACGCGGCAAACGGGTCAAGTGGTCCGGCAAATGACGGAAAATCTCTACCTCGATGCGCGGGTCAAACGTCAGTTCGGCACTGCCGTCGGCCAACACTCGGGTTCCTGCTTCAATGTAGTCGTTGAGCGCGTCCGGGGTAAAGCGCCGGAACAGCCCGCGGCGACGCAGCGAATTGGCCATGGCCTCACGACTCGGCCATACCGTGCGCCGGCCCAGGGTTTTACCCGCAGGTGTTACCCGGTCGACAAACCCAAAGCGTTTGGCAGCTTTCATCGCCCAGGCATCCCGTCCCAGCATCAACGGTGGATCGAGCATGATCACGCCGCAGAAGCGTTCGGGCTGTTTATCAGCCGCCATCGCCATCAGTGTGCCGCCCAGCGAATGCCCGACACCAAGCAATGGCTTATCGCTATCGGGGAGGTAGCTCAGCAACTCATCCACCAGGTTGCCCCAGTTATGATTGACCGGGTAATCCGGATGGTGCCCCAGGCGATCCAGCGGGTGCAGATCAAAGGACTCGGCCAATGGATCAAGCAGGCTGCGATAGCTCAAACCGGGAAAGCCATTGGCATGGGCAAACACTAAGCGAGGGCGTGATGAGGTATCAGCAGGCATGGCAGGGCTCATGGTGAAGTCGATAAGTCAGTGGTTAGAAACCATCTATCATACATCTGTTTTAATTCACTCTGTGCGCAGCGTCAATCCGATCAGGCGTTAACAGGCTAATTAAAAAAGCGCCAGCTGTTGCACTTGCGTGTTCTCCGCCAGCCGATACCCTACGCCCAGCAGGCGCACGGGTCGCTCGCCACGGTGCCAGCCCACGTTCAGCAGTGTTTCGAACTGAGCCAGGTCCGGCGCGGGGTCAGCGTGCTCTACGGTGGTTTGGGTGAAGTCGTTGAACTTTACTTTAACGATTAGCCCGCGCACCCCGAGCGGCGGGTCCAGCCTTGCGTAGCGGCGCTCTAAATCCTCGATCAGCCCCGGCAGTTCATGGCGACAGGCCTCAAGAGTAGGCAAGTCCTGGGCATAGGTTTGCTCGGTGCTGATTGATTTGCGCTCGCGGTGGGTTTTCACCTGTCGATCATCTCGCCCCCAGCTCAGCTCATGCAACCGCCGCCCGAAACGGCCGAAGTGCTCCACCAGATCCGTGAGTGTCCGAGCGCGTAAATCGGCACAGGTATGAATGTCCAGACCCGCCAGTTTCTCCGCCGTACGCGGACCCACGCCGTGGATTTTTTTCACCGAGAGCTGCTGTACGAAGCCGTCCACCTCATCCGGCGTGATCACGCAGAGGCCGTCGGGCTTGTTCCAGTCGCTGGCGATTTTGGCCAGAAACTTGTTCGGCGCCACACCCGCCGAGACGGTAATGCCTACCTCGCGGCTGACCCGCTCACGTATCGCCTCGGCCATGAGCGTCGCACTACCGTGATGCTGAGTAACCCCGGAGACATCCAGGAAAGCCTCATCCAGGGAAAGCGGCTCGATAAGCTCGGTAACGTCGCGATAGATGGCAAATACCTGCCGCGCGACGGCTTTATACTTGGCCATATCGCCGCGAATGACCGTTAAATGCGGGCAGCGCTTGAGCGCCTGGGCCATGGGCATCGCCGAGTGAATGCCGTATTCGCGGGCGGGGTAATTGCAGGTGGCGACCACCCCGCGCTGCTCCACGCTGCCGCCAATCGCGATGGGAATATCGCTCAGCGCCGGGTTGTCGCGCATCTCCACCGCCGCGAAAAAACAGTCACAGTCGCAGTGAATAATTTTGCGCACTGGCTAGCCTTTAAACTGTAAAAAAACACAGCTTACCACAGCATCAGGTACCGCAGAACGTCCGCAGCACCTGCTCGCTTTCGGTGGCGGGTGCCGCCAAGCGACGCGCTTCAACGGTGTCTTCAAACGGCTTGGTCACTACCGCAAGTAGCGTATGGAACGGCGTGAAATCGCCCTCGACCGCGGCATCAATGGCCTCTTGAACGCGGTGGTTGCGGGGAATCACCACCGGGTTGGCGCGCTGCATGGCTGCCAGGCGGTCGGTGTTTTGGCTTGCCACCTGGGCCGCCTGCCACTGGCTGAGCCATTCGCCTAGCGCCTCTGAGTTCTGCGTTAGCGCCAGCACGTCCTCACGCCTCTGGTCACTGGGCGACGCGACGTATTGCGTCAGCGCATCAAAGGTGGCGGTCATGTCCATCCGGCCCTGGTGCATCTGGCTTTCCAGGCCTTCCATCAACGCCTCGGCCTGGTCACTTTCCGCTTCCAGGCCTAGCTTATCGGCATGCAAGCGGCGCTGTTCGGCGTTAAACAACGTATCGAAATGGCGGATAGCATCGGTGGCTTTTTCAACCAAGGCATCGCCCTCACCGTCTATCAGCGGCAGCAATGTCTCGGCGAAGCGGGCCAGGTTCCACTGGGCAATCGCCGGTTGGTTGGCAAACGCATAGCGGCGGCCTTCATCGATGGAGCTATACACCTTCTGCGGATTGAACTGCTCCATGAAAGCACAGGGGCCATAATCGATGGTCTCCCCTGCCAGGCTGCAGTTATCGGTGTTCATCACCCCATGAATAAAGCCGACGCTCAGCCAGCGGGCAATCAATTCTGCCTGGCGGGCGACAACTGCCTCAAGCAGCGCCATGTAGGGGTCGTCTGCCGAAGCAGCCTCCGGGTAATGGCGCTCAATGGCATGATCCGCCAGGGCCTTTAGCGCCGCTTCATCCTGACGGGCAGCGATAAATTGAAACGTCCCGACGCGAATATGGCTGCTGGCCACGCGGGTAAATACCGCCCCCGGCTCGGGCAGTTGGCGCACCACCCGCTCACCGGTGGTAACGGCCGCCAGCGCGCGGGTGGTAGGAATCCCTACGGCGGCCATAAACTCGCTGACCAGATATTCACGCAGCACCGGCCCCAAGGGCGAGCGGCCATCGCCACCGCGGGAAAACGGCGTACGGCCGCTGCCCTTGAGCTGCACATCACGGCGCTTGCCGTGCTGGTCGACGACTTCACCCAGCAGTAACGCTCGGCCATCGCCCAGCTGCGGCACAAAGTTGCCGAACTGGTGGCCCGCGTAGCCCAGGGCACCCGGTTTGGCCCCGGGCGGTAACTGATTGCCACTGAACCACTCGGCAAGCGTGGTGGTATCAGGGATGTCCTGCGCGCCCAGTTCTCGGGCGAGCGGGGCATTAAACGCAATCAACTCCGGGCGCGCAACCGGCGTTGCCTGGCTGGCAACCCAGAGCGGTTCCGGTAAGGTGGCATAACGATGTTCAAATGACAGCATGAAACGATCCACGTGCTAGCGAATAAGGTATGTCCTAATACCCTAGCATTTTACTCAAGTAAACGCCGAGACAAAGCTTCCCAACGATGTCGACTACCCATAAATCTACGCTAACGCCCCTGCCCCAGGATTTTTATAACCGCGATACCCTGACGGTCGCCCGAGACATGCTCGGCTGCTGGCTGGTGCGTGAAGACAACGGGGAGCAACTGGCCGCCAGGATTGTGGAAACAGAGGCGTATTGCGGTGCTGAGGATTCCGCCTGCCACGCCCACCGCCGCCGCTCGCCCCGCACGGAAGCCATGTTCGGCCCAGCGGGCCACGCCTACGTTTATCTGGTATATGGCATGCACTGGCTACTCAACGTGGTCACCGAGCCGGAAGATTCACCCTGCGCGGTGTTAATTCGCGCCGTGGAGCCCACTATCAACGAGGCGGCAATGCGTGCCACCCGCCAGGCACCGGGCAAGCAGTTGAGCAATGGCCCGGGCAAGCTCACCCGTGCGCTTAGTATTGATAAGGCCTTGTACGGCCACGATATGACCCAGACTGGACAGCTGTGGATTAGCCGAGCCACGCATAGTGCCGCTATTGCGACCGGGCCTCGCGTGGGGATCGATTACGCCAGCCCTGAGCACCGCGACGCCCCCTGGCGGCTATGGTTGGAGGGTAATCCGTGGGTGTCCAAGGCGCGCTAATTCTCGCGCAGACAACGCACCGCCTCTTCCAGCACCGGCGTTAACGGTGCGCGCCACTGATGGGTGAGCATGGCATCAGCGCGGGTCACGCCAAGCGAGAGCGAGGCAACGGGAAGGCCCATTCCATGCGCCTCGCGGCAGAAGCGGTAGCCGGAATAGACCATCAATGACGTTCCCACGGCCAGCACCGCCTCCGCATTGTGCAACCCAGCCTGGGCGGCAACCCGCCGAGCAGGCGGGACCACATCGCCGTAATAGACAACGTCCGGTTTGAGAATCCCCCTGCAGCGCGGGCAGTCGAAGACCTGAAAGGCGGAAAAATCGGTTTCCAGGTCAGCGTCGCCGTCCGGTGCATGACCGGCATCCAGGGCGGCAAAACGCGGGTTGAGGTGTGCCATTTCACTATGCATGGCGTGGCGCATCATATGGTAGCCACAGGTCATGCAACTGACGGTATCGGCCCGGCCGTGCAGGTCAATGACTTTCCTTGACCCCGCCCGCTGATGCAGGCGGTCCACGTTCTGGGTGACTAACAGCTCCACATAACCCATGGTTTCCAATGCGGCCAGTGCCTTGTGCGCACCGCTCACCTGGGCTCCGGTCAGGGCCTTGAAACCGACCAGCGCACGCGCCCAGTAGCGCTGGCGCACCGCATGGGAAGCCATGAAGTCGCCGTGCTGAACCGGCGGTGAGCGCTTCCACTGGCCATCGGCATCGCGATAGTCAGGAATCCCGCTGTCGGTGCTCACGCCCGCGCCGGTAAGAATCCAGAGCTTTGGGTAGCGCGCGATAAAGTCGGCAAGCTCTTCACCTGCCTGGGCCACGCTTTTGATCATGTCCACTGCCTGCGTCAAATGTTCACCCCTAGGCAATTCTGCTCTCGCTAGACGATACTGTATGACAACGGCAACGCCTACTCTGTGCCAAGCTTTTTATCCGAGGAGCCACTTATGCAAGGGTCTGATCAACGGACGATGCGGGATCATGATGTCATTATTGTTGGCGGCGGCATGGTCGGCGCTGCACTGGCGGCCCGGCTGGGCAATGCGGGCCAATCCGTCGGGCTGATCGAACAAGGGGATGCCCCCGCAGCGCCCGAGGGCGACTACGACCTGCGCATCTCGTCGCTGAATGCGCGCTCGCTTACGTTTATCAACGCCAGCGGCACACAGCTGCCCGAGGAGCGCTGCTGCCCCTTCCGGCATATCGATGTCGCCAACCAGGATGGCACCGGCCACTCGCTTTTCTCTGCGGCTGACAGCGGCATGGAAGACTTCGGTATCTTTGTCGAAAACCGCACGCTCCAGTACGCCCTCTGGCAGCGTTTGGCCGACCTCCCCGGCGTGACCTGCTATACCCAGTGCGCCCCGGTAAGTACCCTGACCACGGGCGAGGCGCGCCTGATCGAGCTGGATAACGGCAAGACGCTAACCGCCGCGTTGATCGTCGGGGCCGATGGTGCGCGTTCCACCCTGCGCGAATTAGCCAGCATTGGCGTGACCCATTACGACTACCACCAGCGGGCGATGATCATTAACGTGGAGACCGAGTTGCCCCAGCAAGACGTCAGTTGGCAGGTCTTTACCCCCACCGGCCCCATGGCCATGTTGCCACTGCCCGGCCAGCGCGCGTCGCTTGTGTGGTACGACAGCGACGAGGCCACCAAGACGCGGGAAAAGCTGGACGATGACGCGCTCAAGACAGACATCGAAGACGCCTTCCCCGAGCGGCTGGGCAAGCTCACCCGTATCGTGGCGCGCGCCAGCTTCCCCATCAAACGCCAGCACGCCAAGCGCTACATCGGCAAACGCCTGGCGCTGATCGGCGACGCCGCCCACGTCGTCCACCCGCTGGCAGGCCAGGGACTGAACATCGGCCTGCACGACGCCGACACGCTCGCCGAGATTATTATTCATGGCCGCGACCCCGGCGACTACCTCAACCTACTACGCTTTGAGTGCCAGCGCCGGGCGGCTAACCAGGCGATGATTGCCGCCACCGACAGCTTCCACCATCTGTTTACCGGTGCCAAACCGCTGCGCCAACTGGGTGATCTCAGCCTGCATATCGCCGAGCGTATCCCCTTCGCCAAACGCATGATGATGCAGCAGGCCAACGGGCTGAATCCGTTCAAACGGCGCTAGTGCGCTGACAGCAACTCATGTTCCATTTACTGTACAAGTCAGGCGCATAAGCCTACACTCGTACGGTTAGCTGTACAATAGGAGGTTCCATGAGAATTGTATCGTTCACGGAAGCTAGAAATGGCCTGAAAGCGGTATTAGACGGCGTAATTAATGATGCCGATACCACCGTTATTACGCGCCGGGATTCAGAAGACGCTGTCGTGATGTCGTTAGACTATTACAACAGCCTGATGGAAACGGTGCACTTGCTGCGTTCGCCCGCCAACGCGGAGCATCTCAATCGCTCCATTGCGCAGCTTAGATCGGGGCAAACCACGCATAGGGATTTGGTGGATGAGTAGTCGTCTACTGTCGTGGACAGATGAGGCGTGGAACGATTATGTGTACTGGCAAACGCAGGACAAAAAGACCCTTAGGCGGATCAATAAACTTATCAACGATGTGAAACGCTCCCCTTTCGAGGGGTTAGGCAAGCCAGAACCTCTGAAGGAAAACCTGGCTGGCTTCTGGTCTCGTCGAATCGACGACACTAACCGCTTGGTGTACGCCGCTGACGAGCGTTCCATTACGATTATTTCGTGTCGTTATCACTACTAGTGCCAGGCTGACATGAAGCGCGTAACCGCCCACCAACCAGCTCAAAGGAGCCCTTAAATGAGTCAGGCTCCATGTGATGGGCTGCTACAGCTATCTTGATTTCAGGTCGGCACCTGTATTAGCGGTTAGCATTTTCCTCGGCCACCTGACGAAGTGCATCGACAAGCACGTCGGCGGGCTGGGCTCCAGAGATCAGGTAGCGCCCTTCGAGAATGAACCCTGGCACCGCGCTCACGCCTGCTTCCATGAATCGCTGTTCTGACGCGCGAACTTCGTCCGCGTATTGATCGGACCGGGCAATAGCCTCAGCAGCGTCCCCGTCAAGCCCAACCTCGATGGCCTTCTCTCGCAGAACAGTGGGATCTGAAGGGTTTTTTGCCTCACCAAAGTAGGCATCGAACAGCGCCAACTGCAGGGGCGTCTCCAGGTTCTGCGTTGCGGCCCACGCAAGCACACGGTGGGCATCGAACGTATTGTGCGCCCGACGCTCGCGGGCACCGCTGAAATTCAGCCCAAGCCCTTCGGCCACGGCTATAATCTCACTCTGGGCCTGCTCCATGCTGGCAGCATCCTTGCCGTACTTGCGGCATAAATGCTCCAGGATCGGCTCGCCCTCGGGCGGCATGTCCGGATTGAGCTCGAAGGGCTGCCAGTGGAGTTCAACGTCGATCTCGCCATCAAGGGTTTCTAGCGCTTGCTCCAAGCGCCGGTAGCCGATCGCGCACCACGGGCATGCCACATCGGACACCAGATCGATTCTTACCTTTTGCATTTTGTTTACCCCTTCGACATATCCCAAAATTCGATCAAACTAAATAAAGCATGTTACGTGTATATAGGGCGTAACGGCAGTCTGATAAGGAGACAGCCATGGCAAAAGCAGCGTTAGCGTTAAGCTTCCTATTACTTATCAGCGGTTGTGCTCATGATAGACATACCGAAACTTCCGACGTGACCGACTCAAGCACGTCAGCCGAACAAAGCGCGCCCCACCACCAGATGACCGACCAGTGGGTCGGCCGATGGACTGGCGTAGAAGGGTTATTCCTGGAAATCAGCAAGGACGCGTCTGCGGGCCCGGGCCATTACCTGCTTCACATGCGCTACGGCCTGGATGCTGATCAAATCGGCACCTTCGAAGGGCAATCAACCGCCGATGGCATTCGCTTCAACCGCGGGGACGGCCCACAGCTGCTCCGTGCGGGCGACGGCGAAGCGACAGGCATGAAGTGGCTATTGGAAAAGGAAGATTGTCTGATCGTCAGAACAGGTGAAGGCTATTGCCGCGACTGACTCGCCTGGCGCTCTTTCCAGCAAGTGCGACAAATCTGGCATCTCAATGCTCGACATCACCCTCCTTTGGGTCACCTGCCCGGTGTAGGAGGCTTCATGCGACAGCCCCCTACACACGTCGCAGCCCGACCAGCAATACCCATAACCTTTGAATACCCACAGACCCCACAAAAAGGACCAGCCCCATCGCTAAAGAGGCTCCCCCTCGCCATAGTAAATAAGGGTTGGCACTTGAGTACTGTTGCGCAAAACTCTCGCCAAGAGAAACGACACCGGTGGCAATAAAGTAAATACCGATAAGCGCCGTTCCAACCGCCATCAAAGCGCGAACGCCAATCGACATGTTTGCCTCGTGTGGAACCAGCCAACCCGCCAGCTTCTCGCGTAGCAAAATAAGACCAACGCCAATCAGCGTGTAACTAAAAAAGTGCACCGCGTGGATCATTAAAACACTGGCTGGTATATCCCCCTGATCAGAAAACACCATAAATAACGATGAAACGACCTCAGGCAACTGACGTAACGTCATCCATAACCCCATTAGCGCAACTAGGCTTGCGACCAACGGGCGTGTTTGCATCCTTGGCATAGATTCCTCGGTACGAAAAGCGTTGTAGAGTGAGTCGCGAAGCGGAGTAAGGGCTATCAGCGTGACGCGCATCGTTATGCGCTGCTAAACATCCGGCCGTTGCCCAATACACAGCAGTGCCGTTGGCTCCAAGTCTGAGGGTAACCTTAGTGCTTGCTTCACCCTCAAATCATCAAACCCTGCCACTAGCACACAGCCAACTCCGAGAGCCGTGCTCAAAAGATGGATATTCTGCGCTAAAGCGCCAACTTCCATATACACATAGCGAGCACCGCGCTCCCCCTGAGGTGGCTGACATTCAAAGTGCCGAACCGCCTCCTCAAGTTTCGCTGTCACTCCGATGACGATAGCCGCATCCTTCAACCATGGTTGATCGCCGATACCTAGCTCTAGCATGGTGTCTTCCGGCACACAATCACCGACAAGCTTCAGCGAATGGCTGTCATCCATATACTCATAAATACCAGGCTCAAGCCCTGATACTCGTTGCACCGCGATTCGTAGATGGAGCGGGTATACCCCGCCGGCCGATGGCGTTGTTCTTTTTTGGTCTGGACCGGTGCTTCCCTGAGCCGACCAAAGCAACTGGGACAAGACACCTAATGGTAAAGGCGCCTTTGAGTAATGCCTTATACTGCGACGAGCCTCAATACAGCCAACTAATGGTTCAGCGTTTTGCAATTCTGGTGCAGGTAACTCGAAGATCATGCATTGACTCCCTATGCATAACGTAGAGCAAAACGGCGGGGCGTCAGGGACTTCCACCTTCCGCGGTTTGTTAGTTCACTCACGACGAGCCAGCAAAAGCCCAATACCAGCAGTGCCAATTAGCCCCGAGCAAATCCGGTTGAACACACGACGCATCGAAGGTCGAGAGAACCAATTACGTAATACTTTCCCGACAAATGCATACCCGGCTATCGCTATCCATTCAAGTACCAAAAACAGGATACCTAGCACCAGAAACTGAAATCCTACAGAACCGGCAGGGTCGACAAACTGAGGCAGAAAAGCGGTGAAAATCAAAATAGCCTTAGGGTTTCCGGCCGCCAGAAGAAACTCTTGCCGCCCCAATTGGAGCAAGCTTCTTCCTCCAAGGGCTTCATTTTCATTGTCAGAAGGATCTGCAGTCCACAATTGAAAGGCAATCCAAAGCAGATAAAGACCTCCGACAACCTTTATGATGAGAAATAACTTTTCCGATGTATACAGCACGGTGGCAAGCCCCATCGCCGCAAGCGTAATCATGCCCACGAAGGCAACCAGGCGACCGATACCAGCATAGCAAGCAGTTCTGACGCTGTACCGCTTCGCGTTAGCCATTGACAGGAGATTATTGGGCCCAGGCACCATGTTAAGAGCAAAGCACGCTGGTATGAACAACAAGATAGTCATTAGCGACACAACTGGCTCTCCTTTTTGAACCACAGAGCGCACTGGCGCCCTTGACGCAGCGAAACGGAGACAAGGGCGTCCAAGTGCTGCGTTTGATTAACTGGTTTGCTGGATATTGGCAAGGCGCTTCCGCTCCTGCTCAGTCATTTGTTCCAGGCGCTCTTCTAGGGAATTCAGCCCAAGACGCGCACGGCGTTCGTTAACCGTAGCAAAATCTTCGATGGGAAACGGTGTTGGCCAACCATTTTCATCAGCATCAAACTGGGTGCCGTAGTATTGAGACTTTCCAGATAAAATGCGCACTCGATCCTGCAGGAATGCCAACTGCCAACCTACCACATCCTCTCTAGCAACGGCCTCTTCAAGCAGGCCAACACATTGAGCCATAAACTCGAGGTCTGAAACAGAGTGCTGAACTACTAACCAGGCAGCTTTGGCGCCTTCTTCCCCAACTAATGAAATCCCGGGCCAGCCGTGACTGCCAATAATCTCTTTTAGGCGTAAAGCGTTTTTCTCATGCAAAGCTTTCATGCGTGGGTGATATGAATCAGAAGGCAGCTCTCCGGAATCGAAGAGCTGATGCAACATGTGCTGGTCTTCCGCCATCATCCCAACCAGCTCATTCGCAAGGTCCTGATCCATTGGCTCCTCCTCATTTAACGTGAGCGCTCAAACGCCGCTACCCGCGCAGCGGTGTAGTGGTCAGTTGGAGCGTTTTGTTGGGCTTAGCCTTCCAACGAAGCTCCACGTTTCTAGGCACGGGACACACCATATGCCGACAATGCGATTTGGATTTGGTCATCCTCAGTCGTTTCCGGATAAAGCTGATAGCTCGGCGCGAGGATCGGCTCTACGGCCGTGGCTCGCACTTCAATTAGATTATGAATCTCGAATTTGCCCGTGACCATTTCTTCCAGCGGTCCTGCTAAGCTGGCGTAACGAGAATCTGACCGTGCCACACAGTTCGCGCGACCGCGCACCTTGAAGCCCTTTTGCACGAACACGTCCACGAACGAAACACAGACAGCATCATTCGATAGTACATTCCGCACGCTTCCAGGCGATGCAATATTAGCAATCACGAGGCGATCGTTTTCGTGGGCGGCAAAAACCTCCTTCGGAGACACGTTCGGAGTCCCGTCTCGGCCCACCGTTGCAAGCCAACATAGAACGCTGCGATCGACTATTCCCTGACTTCTTCCGTGATCATTTAATCCTCCACCAATCGTAATAAACGGAACGCATTATTGCGCCCGACAGTGATTACACGTCTCGCTGAATAACCTCAATGAACCTGATGGCGCTTTAATTGAGATCTTTATACAACCATCAAAATTAACTCTACTTTATTTAGTCTTCTGGCAGCAAAGCGAATTTTGGTTAATAACGGCCTTACGAGGTATTTGCGCTGTAGCGCTGATAGGGGGAATTGTTCGATGGGCACATGCAAAGCCGCGGCGTTCTGGGTGAGATATACGATAGCGGGTAAGAGCAAGTGAGCGATATATTTTAAAGTAGCCGCTGCTTGCACGAAGGGTCGACACACGAAAAGGCTATTCGCCCACCACTTCAGAAAAGTGGCCCGCTTTATTCAGGGTGTATTCGCCAAAATCCCGCGCCAGGTAAAGCGAACCCGAGTAGACACGCAACGCCTCTTGGCGGATGTCCTCGATGGAAGGCGAGGCAAGGGGGTGGAGCTGGTAACGAGGGCTAAAGTGCGTCAGCACCAGGTTGGGCAGCGCTACCGATTCGGCAAACGCAGCGACCTGACTGGCGTAGCTATGCCCCACGTCACCGGCCTTCTCGGCCATGGCTTCGGTATAGGTGGCTTCGTGTACCAGCACTTGGGACCCTGCGCACGCCTCAGATAACAAGGCGGGCTGGTCATTGTCCCCGGCGATCACCACTTTTCTTGGCTTGTGTTTAGCGATCAGGAAGTCACGGCTTTTTAACCGTTCACCCGCGAAGTCGATATCAACGCCCTGCTTCAACTGCCCCCACAACGGCCCTCTCGGAATCCCCTTTTGTGCCAGCTTATCCACATCCAGTGCCGACTCGACCTTTCGCTCCGTCAACCCATAAGCATAGGACGGCGCCCGGTGCGAAAGCCTGCAGGTGGTAACCGCGATGCGCTCAAACTCGACGCTTGGCAGCTCGTCGGAGCAGACAAATTCCAGAGCAAAGGGTAACGATAGCTGGGTGGCCTCGCAGGTGGCATCCAGCCATGCCTTGATGCCTGCGGGCGCCACAATGGTCAGCGGCGCTTCCCGGCCGTTCATCGCCGCACTCGCCAGTAGGCCCGGCAACCCATAGCAGTGGTCGCCATGCACGTGGGTAATCAGGATGGCTTTCAGTGAGTTCAGCGAAAATTTCGTGTGCAGGATCTGATGCTGGGTGCCCTCACCACAATCGACCAGGTACCAGCCCTTCCCCTTGCTCTCACGCAACGCGACTCCGGTGACGTTTCTTTGCTTAGTGGGTACACCGGCGGAGGTGCCGAGGAAGATTATATTCATCGTTTGCTCGTGATCTCTTAAGTACACGCTTTGGGCACAAGATGAAGCCAGCCTGGTCGCTATGTTGACACTCTAGCAACCACCACGGTCATACTGCCGACCCAAATAATTTCGTTTTGGCGATCTAACCATGGGCTTTGATGGATTAACGTCCAAAGCAGCAAGCGCATGCTTGAATGCGCACTGCCATGCGCATAAACTTAGATGACACATTGAATAGCCACCTGGAGGTTCCAATGGCCGAACTTTATAACGCAGCCGCGCCAAAAAAAGCGGCGAACCTCTCAGTCAATAGCGACCTGCTGCGTAAGACCCGTGAACTGAACATTAACTTGTCCGCTACCTTGGAGCGAGCCTTGAAAGAAGAGCTCTCCAAACGCGAAGCAGCCCAATGGGTGGAAGAAAATCGCGCTGCGATCCAAAGCTACAACGATTTTGTCGAACAACATGGATGCTTCGGCGACGAATTCAGGGAATTTTGATGGCACAGTTCGATGTATACCCCAACCCAAGCAAAACCAGCCAAGAACACTACCCATACCTTGTCGATATTCAGAGCAGCCTGCTGAGCGAACTGACAACTCGCATCGTCATCCCTTTGGGGAAACGCTCCGCATTAGGTGGCAACGCCATGCAAGGCCTCACGCCAGAAATCAGCTTTGCAGACCAGGAACTACTCCTGTTAACCCCGCAAATTTCCTCTGTTTCTGAAAAGCATCTCAAAAACCCGGTGGGCTCTCTATCGCATTTCAGAGACCAGATTGTTGGCGCCCTGGACATGGCCATCACGGGCATTTAACGCCCTGGTTAAGCTGCTTCAAAGTCCAGGGGATGGATTCCATCCAGATTGACCATATTCCGAGCCACCCAAAGGTCATACCTATCCTGCATCGCCAACCAGCTCTCACCGATATTACCTTGTACTAGCCGCCAGACGCGCGCCCAAGGCGACGAACAATGCCCCAAGGCCACGATCCATCCATAAGCCCACTCGCCGATTTTGTCTCAAGAAAGCGCCTAACCTTGACCCCAGCATAACCAAAGGTGGCTCTATGCAAGCGGCGACAACAATGATCAGGCTTCCGTGCAACAGCAACTGAGCACTGGGCGGGCCAGCACCTTCCACAACGAACTGAGGCAAGAAAGCCAGGAAAAATATGGCCACTTTCGGGTTAAGGGCAGAAACCAGTGCTCCTTGCCAATAGATTGAATGCATTCGTTGATGGCTGACACCCTCACTGGCCACGAAAGCGTCACCCCGCGATAGAAGCATTTTAATACCCAGCCATATTAGATAGGCGGCGCCGACCCACTTAACAATAGAAAACGCCAGGGCAGACGTGGCAAGGATTGCGGAAAGCCCCACCGCCGCCATCACGACATGCAACGCGGCCCCTGTCCAGATGCCAAACATCGCAGCGAATCCGTGTTGACGTCCGTTACGCAACGTTTGCCCCAAAATAAAAGCGATATCTGGGCCTGGGGAAAGGTTTAGCAGGGCCGCCGCACCAAGAAATGTCACCCAGTGAATTATTGTGTAATCAAACATTTTGACACTCCTATGTCCTTAACCAAGGCCAGCTCTATCGTGCTACTGATGACATCGACTGGGGCGCTTAATGATCAAGCGTCTTTACGCTAGCACTTCCGTTTCTGGTGTCCAGTACCACTACGCCCTCTGATTCAGCATCCATCTGGGCAAGCAGTTCGCCACAGCCATTCCAGGCGGCCGACTGCCCAACGCTGATAAAGTCATCGCTAGGCCCGATACAGTTCGCCATGATCACAAGCATATTATGCTGGCTTGCGACCGCTGGATAATGCGTCATTGCCTTGGCGATACCGCCAACCGGTTTAGCAACACTGGCTAAATACATATCGGCAGACAAGTGAGCTGCGCTATCAGCATGATTCATTTGAAGCGACTCGTAGCAGATAGCAGGCACAAGCGTGGAGCCGCTTCTCTCCAATACAAGCTGTTTGCCGCCCGCAACAAAGTAAGGAAGTTCATCGGCGTGCAGCTGTTGTTTCGCGTATAAACGGCGAGCATCACCAGGTGAGAACCACACCATGCCGATACACACACCAGAGCCAATGGAGATTGGCATACCGACGCCGATCAGCATGTTAGTTTGGTCGCTGTGTTCCTGAAACACGTCAAGCCGCTGGTCCGCTATATCCATGGCAAGTGAATCCGCGAGCCGGGGCTCGAACCCCGTGAGCGACAGCTCAGGAAAAAATACCACATCGGCCTGCTGCGAAACGGCAAGCTCGATAAGCTCAAGATGCTTAGCAACGTTGGCTGCCAAATCACCGGCTACTGGTCGTAATTGAGCAGCACACACCTTCATGAAAGGACTCCTGACAAATTACTACCGCTCATCCTACATCTAAGGTGCTTCTCATGCGCCTGCCATGCGTGAACTATTAGCCGTTGCGCTCATGAGCAATAAGTCATCTGTAGATTCTGAATCGATAACAAAGAAGCCAAGGCTTGAATATAAAGAGCGAGCAGCATGATTGTCTCGATAGACACGCAGCGTCACCGTCGAAGCACCTGTTGCTTGCTTGGCCTTTGCTATCAGCTTTTCGCAAAGCAAGCGGCCTGCTCCCTTCCCTCTTGCATCAGGCGAAACAATAATCCTGCCGATATGAACCGCGCCCTGCTTCCCAGGCCAGAATTGGCCAAAACCAATGCAGTGGTTATCGATATCGGATAAACAATAGCTTGAGCACCCTTCAACGGCGAGCAGCTCAGGCAAATTGGCTGCAGCAAAGGGAAACGGCACGGATGGCCCCGCCCAGCGGGAACAGGCTTTCTTATCACTGACCCAAGCCGCGATAGCGTCGTAATCGGTTTGCTTTGGGGTTCGTAGCGTTGTTTGCATACGTCTAACTCTGCTCAGCACGCGTGGCGTTATAGTGAAGGTGAAGCCGCAGCATAAACGCCATCGCCGTGCTTGGCCTGGTTAGCGAAAGACGGCATGCCCACCACTATACCCAGACATCATTTTCCGCCTGGAGCTCTCCGCCAGAATCTCCGGTATTCACCACGCCTCGGGGCTCAATTAGAAGAACATGACACTCACTTTCAGCGAAGGGTCTATGTTCCACCCCTTTGGGCACTACATACATTTCACCCTCGGATAGATGAACAGTACCACCTCGGAGTTCGATGCCCATTGCACCTTTGACGACCAGAAAAACCTCGTCCGTATCTCTATGGTCATGCCACACAAAATCGCCCTGAAACTTTGCCAGCTTGAGCTGATAATCGTTCATTTCAGCGACCACACGTGGCGACCAGTACTCAGAAAACTTTCTGAATTTTTCGGCTAAATTAACTACGTCTGATTGCATTGGTATGCCCCCCCTGTTGTCTCGCTAACTTGGAAGCTCAGCCGCGGCGGAGCCATCGGCTACAGCTTTTGGTTAGCCGCGAATGCTTGAGCGGGCAAGGTACGGAAGGAGGGCCTTCTCTCCATCCTCTCTTGCATCCGCGATTTTTCTGGAGAGTTCGTCATCTTCACCCGGCCGCAAGGAAATACGCTTTTTTGCTTCAATAACCTCTGGGTCGTCAGGAAGCAGCGCTCCATCCTTGGGCTGAAGCAGATCAAGGTACTCGTTAACGATGTTGATCAGGTCGATTGTCAGATAGTTGAACGGCAGAAATGCCTCATAGACTTTCGACCCGAGAAGAACTCGTGCCGACAAGAGCACTGCACGGTATTCGTCGGATACCTTCTCGAAGTCATCAAGACGCTTAGAGTAAGCTTCCCAATCCGCAATTCGCCAACGTTCGGCAGCCGTGGTGTTCTGTACATCTTCAGCCGAAAATACTTTCTGCTCCCGTGGGGATAGCGGCGACCTAAGGCGGCCACATTCTCGCCAAATGCGATGACTAGACCTGACCAGTTCCTTCGCAGCGGTGAAGTGTTCTTTGCCAGCCAACTCTCGCTTCCAGGTGCGCAAACCGGAGATGGCAACGAATGCCGTTGCTAAGGCTGCCAGCGCTAACGTGGAGTCCTTAACTAGCGGGACCCACACTCGAAACTCATCTAGCACATGGACCTCCCAGCTATCGCCTGCAGCAGGCGCGGTTTAGTCGTTGTGACGAAGGAGCAACGACTAAACCGTCGCTCTGCCTGCAATTGTTAGCTCTTTTGCAGCGCCAACGACTCCTTTACTGAATTCTCGCTGACACTCAGCGCTAAACTGGCCGCTTTTGAGCCATTGGCCAGAATAATACTCGACCCAGAATTCCCATCCGGAACCAAGTTCTGCTTTGTTCTTCATTTTTGAATAATCCGATAGGATTCGTCGAAGCTCCTCTGCCTGGATACGGCAGAGCTCTATGTGCGGGAAAATAACCGATGCGCCATGCTCTTTGTGCGATACAAATTTATCGCGGCAGTCCTTAACCTCTCTCCAGAACCGTCTGTATTCAGGCTCGGAAAGGTTCATAGCGGAAAGCATTCTCTGCTTCACAGACTTTGGAGAGAAATCGTTTTCGGAACTGTCTTTGAAAAATTGGCAGAAATGTAGATCGTCTTTCCAATTGCCAAAAAGATGGCACCAAAAAAGGCAGGCAGCCTCCCCAACTGCGTTCTGGACAACCGGCCAAAAGTCTCCTTCATAGCCCGTGCACAATTCAAAATAATGCTCACACTTTATGAGGCGGACGAGGACATTCTCGATATCGTTAATTTTCTCTAGCTGACTCATAGATTGACCATCAAGCTAACACTGATTCTACGCCCAACTGCAAAACCTCAATAAACGCGACGGCGCATTGATTGCGGTTTTGCAGCCACTTCTTTTGACTCTACCCCATTGATTCTTCTTAGAGCAAAGCCAATTTTGGCAACATATTCAGAATTCACGTGCCTGCGAGTTTTACTCGTACTGGATGCAAGCACATCACCCGACAATGCGCATTAGGTCGACGGAGACTCCCTCACACCAGCGCTACGCGCTCCAGTTCTCCACCCAACCACTGCTGTCTTAGCCCACGCTGCTGGTCGAGCAGTAGCGTTAGATACGGCTGTAGTGGATGTGTGGCGGGTAATTGATCGCGGTGGCGTAGCAGGCGTGGGCGGTGTTCGAGCTGTTCAGCGGGGTCGTGGAAAGTGGTGGCCTGCTTGGTGAGCCATGCCAGCGGCGGGAGTAGAAGGTGCGAGGCGCCGCTGGAAAGCGCGATGCTGAGGCCTTTTACATCGAAGTCACCTGCGTAGAGGTGTGGCTTTTGGATTGCGTTCCAGGCGTTGGCGAGTTGCTTGAAGCCCCCGCCGTAGTGGCTATCACCACGATAGACAACCAGCGGATTTGTGTAGCTGCTTAGTGCTGAAATATCCGACGAGAATTCATAGAAGCTGTCCAGATTCTCAACCTGAACCAGCACATCACACTCTTCTAGGTCTATGTCGCGCCAGTCAACGTCGTGTATTGAGCGATGCTTATTAGACAACCATGCGGGCGTAGACGCCGGGATATTGACCAGCACCCGCTGAGCGCGTGGACGTTCGCGATTCCCCTTGTCTTCGTCGAGCCCTTTCTTCGCCTGTTCGGCACTGCTCATACCGCTTAGCAGTCGACCAACAGGTGCCAGCCGTTGGCTATCGAGCACGTCATCAACCTGCTTGATAAGTTCGCGATCAAAACAAAGCGTTTTACCGCTCAACCTTAAGCCAAGCTCAATATTGTGTGCGTCACACCACCTGCAAAACTGTTCCACCCATTGGTTACGCGTTTTTTCCACTCGTGATTGCCTGCGCAGCAAACCTTCCACTTCGCTTAACTTTTTACGCACCTGAGGCGTTAGGTTTTCATCCTCCATACTCACACCGCCAAACTCAGCGCGACGTCATGAATCAACCTCACTTCATTAAACGGGCTGGCCTGACCTTCTTCCTGCTGAATATGGAAGGCGCGCTGTTCGCTGTGCGGTAGCCCCTGGAATTCGGCGATGACCTGGAATAGCCATATCTCGGCGTTCCAGGTCAGTTCGCTGGTGTGTAGGTATTCCAGCGCGCTGATGGGTTGGTCGGGCTCGGTCTTGTCGACCACGTGGAGGTAGAAGGTTTCGACATCCTGCTTGAGCGCTTGCTGGCGGGCGGCGACGTGGTCGCCTGCGCTGCTTTGCGAGGGTCGTGCGGCGCTGACCGATTGCACCGAGTGGGCGGGCGCGGGGATGTCATTAAGCAGCGCGCTTAGCGTGGCGGTTTCTTGGGCGCGGTCCAGTGCTGCGGAGCCGGCGGCGGTGAGCGGTGCGGCGCGGTTGAACAGCGCGGGCACCTCGCTGCGCCGGGCGTAGTTGCCGGGCACAAAGCCGGGGTGTTCGCGCAGGAAGGCGGCCATGCCCGCCACCAGGCGG
The DNA here is from genome assembly GCF_031451615.1 of Vreelandella janggokensis. Classification (NCBI taxonomy): domain Bacteria; kingdom Pseudomonadati; phylum Pseudomonadota; class Gammaproteobacteria; order Oceanospirillales; family Halomonadaceae; genus Vreelandella; species Vreelandella janggokensis. Next base: position 420,469 of record NZ_JARWAJ010000003.1, read on the forward strand.
CTGCGCGACTGCATATGGCGGAAGCGCGCCATCAGCTCGATCAGTCGGTGCTGCACTTCGCGCAGGCTGGTGTAATGCTCGCTTAGCTGCTGCTGTAGCTGGCTGATCAGCAGCTTGCGCAGGGTGCCGTCGCTGCCGACCAGGGCAATCAGCTCGTTGAAGTCGATCAGCGCCAGGCCGTCGAGCAGGCGCACCACCTGCTTTTGCGCGCGGTCGTTCTCGCGCACCTTGTCGTTGAGGCGACTGACAAAGCCAAAGTCGCTGTTGAGCCGCTGCCAGAGGCTGTCGATGGCGTCGGCAAAGCGCCCGCTCATGTCGTCCACCGCCTGGCGCAGGCGCAGAAGCTGCTGCTCCTGCTGCCAGTAGTCACCCCGGTGGCTGGATTCGCGGTAGCTCTCGACCAGGCTGCGAATCAGCTCCAGCGTTTCGGCCACATCGGCGTTGACGTGGCGGCGCGCCTCGTCGGCGACCATTTCAGCGATCAGTTCGCGCACCTTGGGGGTGAGCTTGACGCCGCTCTGCTCGTCGGGCCGCCAGACAATCCGCGCCGCCAGCAGCCTGCGCAGCGCGGTATTGCTTAGCCCTTCCAGCGGCACTTCGTCGTGGGCGTAGCCCTGCATCAGGGATTCGGCGTGGCGCCCCAGCAGCGACAGGCGCTCGACGCCGGTGGTGATCAGGCGGCTTTCCAGCCCCGGTGTATCAGCCTCGCTCACAGCAGCGCCTCCTGGGTGGCCTCGCCCTGCTCGTCGACCGGCAGGTGTTCCTCATCGCGAATAAAGCGCACCAGATCCAGCAGGTAGTCGATCTTGCCGGTGACCAGAAAGACCTGCCGCTCGCCGTGGGGCTGGAGCAGGTAACCGTGCTCTTTCAGGCGCTTGAACACCTGCTTGACCTGGGCGTCCAGCTGGTCGCTCTGGGAGCCGAAAAAGCTGTCGGTGGCCAGGCGTTCGATGCGCTCGCGCAGGCTGGGGTTGTCTTCGCTCTTGGCCTGCAGTTCGCCGGGTTTAAGCACATCGCCGGGGGAAAGCACGCTGTCGCGGCCGAGCGCTTCCTGGACCAGCTGCAGCCACTCGAGCACCGGCAGCAGGCTGTGCAGCGTGTCGCTGAGCTGGCGGGAGAGCTGGTCGCGGGCGCTGTCGTCGAGCTGACGCCAGGCGAGGAAGTAGACACTGGCGTCCGGGTTGCTCGCCAGGCGGCGATTGAGCGGGCGCAAATAGGCGTCGATGGCCTCGCGGGTGTCTTCATCCTCGAGGCGCTGAAAGGCGCTTTCGTCGCTCACCGCGCAGATAAACTCGCCGGCCAGCAGGCGCTCCAGCAGCGGGCCCTGGGGTAGCAAACCATTGGCAAGCGGATTCGTATCGCTCATGCCATCACCTCCTCACTGCGTGCCTTGAGCCGTTCCGATAAGCGGCTGCGATACGGCTCGATACGCTTGAGCCGCCGGACGTCGGGCTGGTCGGCGTCGCGGTCGATCAGGTAGCGGTTGTGGAACAGCAGCAGCACGTCGGACTCCGGGTTGGGGAACGCACCTACGATATGAATGCGGTTGCTGTCGCAGGCGTCGAACAGCTTTTCGACGTTGTGATAGGCCAGGGTGCCGATTTCATCGATCGGCCAGTGAATGGCGATCTCGGCCCGGCCGCGCAGCAGGCGGGTAAACGCCAGCAGGAACTTGCACAGAATCAGGTACGCCATGCCGTGGCTCGAGGACTCGAGCAGTTGGCGGTCGTTCTTGATGACCAGGTCGGTGCCGCCTTCGTTGAGGTGCAGCTCCAGGCGCAGCAGACTTTCAAAGCTGTATTGCTGGTCGCTGCGCAGCAGGTCGACCACATCGGCCAGGGCGTTGAGGTAGTCGTCGCTGGGCAGCATCTGCCCCGATTCGCGCCAGGTCTTGTAGCGCTGGGAGAACAGCTTCAGCGGCTCCCAGAAGCCCAGCTCGTCGATGGTCGACTGGATGCGCACTTCAGCCTTGCTGATGCCCTCCAGGCGAAGGTCGTCGGCTACTTCGTCGGACAGCCGCTTGCTCTGGGCGCTGATTCGCCGGTTGAGGTCGCGGAACACGGTGAAGAACTTGTCCAGGTCGTCGCTCAGGTTGCGCCCCTGCTGGATCAGCTGTTGTTGCTGGTCCTCGAGCAGCTTGAGCATGCCGCCCAGCAGCGGCAGCAGCGCGCGCGGGTCGTCGGGGTCGTTGAGCTTGGCGCGCTCGCTTTCCAGGGCGTCGACAAAGCTGGTGCTCGCGCCCTTGATCAGTTGACTTTCGACCTCCTGGCAGCCCTTGCGCAGCGTGTCGCGCTCCTGGGCGCGGCGTTTGAGGGCCTCGCGGCTACGTGCCAAACGTTCGGTGACATCCCCTGGGGCTTCCTGCCGGGGCGTGGCGTTGGCCGACAGCGGCAGTTCGTCGAGCTGCTTGAGCAGCGGCTTGAGCTCGTTGAGGACCTCCTGAGACGCGCGGCGAGTAGCCTCGAACGCGCTGACGTGGCGCTGGTGGGCGGCCTTGGTGGTGGTGAACGCCTGCTGGTGCTGCTCGCGCTGACGCTTGGCGTCGTCCACTTCACGGCTCAGGCGGCTTTCCTGCTCGACCAGCTCGGGCTTGCGCTGTTCCCAGTCCACGCGCATGAAGCGCGAGTAGGCTTCGAGCTCTTCCTGGCGGGCGGCGGTCTCGCGATTGTGCGCTTCCAGGGTTTTCAGCTTGGCGCGGGTGTCGCGCAGCGTCTCCGGGTCAACGCCCTGTTCTTTAAGCTCTTCATCGAAGGCCTGCTCCAGCTCATAGCACTGGCGTTTGTGCTCGGCCTTCAGCTCGGTGAGTTGCGTTTTGTGCTGCTGAATCTGACCATCGAGGCTATCCAACTGGCTTTGCGCATCGGCCTTGAGCTCGAGAAGTTCGGCCTGGTGAGCCGCCTGACGCTTGTCCAGCGCGTCCTGGCGTTCGTCGCGCAGGGCCTGCTGTTGGGCTTCCTGCTCGGCGAGCAGCGATTGCTGTTCGCTGCGCCGCTGCTGCTGCGCCTCGGCGTGGCGGGCCTGGATCTGGCGGCGCGCTTCCTGGGCGTAGTCGACCTCTTCATCGGCGCGTTTGACGGCCAACTGCGCCTGGCTTAACACATCGTCGGCCTCACCCACCCGCTCGTTCGCCCGCTTGAGGGCCTTTTCGGCGCGCTCTACTTCGGCCTCGGCGCGCAACACTTCGGCTTCGGCGGCGTCGATGGCGGCCAGCAGGCTGGCTTCGTCCTGGGCGTAGTCGGGCGGCTCGATGGCGTGGGTATCCACCACCAGGCCAAACAGGTCGTCCCCGGCGGGCTCGGCAAGCGCCGGCGCCAGATCGCGGCGCTCCAGCAGTTCGGGGGCGATCACCTTGCCCAGGCGCTGCTCCCAGCCGGGCAGGTGGTAGCGCAGGAAGTGGCGCAGCGTGCCTTGACTTGGGTCGCGCTGCTGGTGCAGGGCCTGGTTGTCCTGCTGACGGCGGGAAAGCACCCGGCGCGCCTCGGCGTGGGTCTGCTCGGCTTCGTCCCGCTCGCGCTTGAGGCTTTCGACTTCGCGGCGCTGGCTCTCGCGCTGGCTGTTGGCGGCACTGCGTTCGCTCTGGGCCTGGTCCAACCGCGCCTGGGCCAGCGCGGCCTCTTCGCTTTCTTCGGGCGTGGCGCCATTGTGCTCGAGCGCCGCTTTCAGCGAGGCCAGCTGCTCGACGCCCTGGGCCAGGCGTGCCTGGTAATCGGCCTCCAGCGTCTGGCGTTGCTCGTGGTAGCGGGCTTCCAACTGGCGCTGGGCTTCCCACTGGGCTTCCTGGCGCTCGGCTTTTTCGTCGTGCAGGGCGTCGACCAGGGCCTGAATTTCGTCGCGTTGGCGGGCCAGCGCTTCGCCAAGTTCGCGCAGGCGCTCTTCCTTGCGGGCCTGGCTGGCCTGCACCGCGTCCTGCAGCGTGCGCAGGTGACTGGTGAGCTGGTCGAACTGCTCGCGCTTTTGCGGCAGCGCGTTGAGGTCGCGCTGAAGCGCCGGCATGTCGGCGGTTTCGAAGGCCTCAAAGCGCTGCTGAAGATCGCTCAGCTCGCGCTGGGTCTGCTTCAGCTCGCTCTCGCGCTCGCTCAGTTGGTCGTTGAGTTGGTCGCGGGCTGCCTCGTAGGCGCTTTGCTCGGCTTCGAAGACGCGCTGCTGCTCGGCCATGGTGGCTTCGGCATCGGCCAGACTGCGCTCGGTGCTGTTCTGATCGGCCTCCAACTGCGGCTTGAGCTGCCACAACGAGGTCTCCAGGTGCTCGAGCTCGCGGTCCACCTCATGCAGCTTGGTGAGCGAGCGCTGCAGCGGCTCGAGACGCATGGATTGGCGCATCTGGGCGATCCACTCGCGCGCTTTGGCGCTGCGGATACGCGTCACCGGCAGCTCGACGCCGTCTTCTTCGAAAATCGCTGCCAGCATGGTCTTGAGGGTGTCCATCTTGCCCTCTTTGGCGTGCACCGCCGAGACCAGCTTTTCGATGTGGCGAATGCGATGCTCGGACTTGACCAGGCTGAACTTGGCCGCCATCTGGCGCAGCTTGAGGGCGTCCTTGCGGTTGCCGTGCATGGCAAGGCCCGGCGTGGGCGTGAAGTCGTTCTGGATCACCGCGCGGTATTCGGAGGTCGCGGAGAGCTTGGGCGACACCTCGATGGATTCGCGACGCAGGCCGCTGGCCCACTGGCTGTAGGGTATCGCCAGCGGGCCCTGGTCGGTTTCCATCAGGTAATCTTCGGGCCGATAAGGCGAGGCCACAAAGCGGTATTCCACCCCGCCGCTGGCGCTGCGCGTGAGCACCGCCTGACAGACGTCGCCCGCTTCGCGGCGGTATTCATACACCAGATAACTATTGCTGGAAGGCAGATAGAAGGCGTCAAACTTCATGCGGGTTTTAGGGACTACCTTGTTAGGTAGCTCGCCGTAAAACACCGGGACCAGCCGCTGGAGCGTGGTTTTACCCGAGGCGTTGGTGCCGCAAATATTGGTGTGGCCATCCACACTCAGTTCGACCACCCCTTCCAGGTGGCCGTGAATCATCACGATGCGTAGCAGGTGGGCCATGCCGTGTCCTTTCGTTTGCTATCCGGATCGTTTGCTGATCGCTGAAAGTGGCTATAGTGCCAGACACCTTGATGGCTTGTCTTATTGATTACGCCTTGGCAAGCAGCCCCTCAAAGAAACTCACCGCGTTAGCTTCCAGGCCTTCCAAGTAGTAACCGCCCTCCTGTATGACCAGCGTGGGCAGGTTCAGGCCCGCTACCGTGCAGCCAAGCTTGGCAAAACCCGGCGTGGAGACGGCGACCTTGGCCTGCGGGTCACGCTCGTCGATATCAAACCCCAGCGCCAGCACGATCGCGTCTGGCTCAAACAGACGAATGGCCTGGCAAGCTTGCTCCAGGCGGTCGAAAAATACCGACTCCGGAGAGCCATGGGTCATGGGCAGGTTGATGTTGTAACCCAGCCCAGCGCCCTGCCCGCGCTCGTCTTCAAAGCCGGTCACCGCTGGATAAAAGTTGGTGGTATCGCCGTGGATCGAGATATACAGCACATCGTCGCGCTGGTAGAAAATTTCCTGAACGCCCTGCCCGTGGTGCATATCGGGGTCCAACACCACGATGCGCGGGTAGTGCGACGTCAGATGTTGAGCGGCAATCGCCGTGTTATTGAGGAAACAAAAGCCACCGGCGGTTTCGATACCCGCATGGTGGCCCGGCGGGCGCGATATTGCATAGGCAAACCGCTCGCCGTTAAGCAGGGCCTCGGCACCCGCGACCGCGCTTTGCGCTGACCAGTAGGCCGCCTGCCAGGTATGCTGACCCACCGGCGCGCTGCCGTCGGCCAGGTAGCGCGCGGCTTCAGCCAGTATGCCGCGCAGGGCGTTGGGCGAACGCACAAAGATGTTGGAGATCACTTCGTCTCCCCAATCTTCGCCAAGGGCATGCCAGCGCTGGTAGGCACTTTCGAGAAAGCGTAGGTACGCCAGCGAATGCACCGCACGCAGCGGCGCCACGCCATAATCGGCAGGTGCCTGCACCTCAAAGCTCAACTGCTTGGCCGCCGCCAGCAGATGCGTGGCGCGTTCGGGGACTTCCTGGGGCGTGCGCATTTTCCCACGGGAGAAATAGGTTTGCGGCTGATGAAACATTTGGTCATCGTGAAAGAATGTCTTCATCCCTTACTCCCCCGTTTCACCTACGCCCTTCACCACAAAGTCGCGGGCCACTCCGATGTGATAATCAATCGCTTCGCGACAGGCCTCGGGGCGGCCGCTATCCAGCGCATCAAGCAGTTTGAAATGGCTGGTGGCAATGGTCTCGGGGGCTTCATGGGTCTTGGTGATCAAGGTAATGCATAGGCGCAGTTCATGGCTCAGGTCATTAAAGGCGCGCAGCAGCCGCTCATTGCCGGCGTAGTGCAACATCAAGCGGTGAAATTGCAGATCTTCTTCAATCCGGCGAGTGCCGTCATTGCCTTCGGCCGCTTTACATAGCACCTCTACTTGCTGCTTGAGTGCGCGCTGGGCCTCGGGCGTATAGCGCTCGGCCAGACGCTGAATCGCGTGGCGCTCAAGGCACAGCCGCAAATCGAACACGTCTTCGAGTTCAACGGCATTCAACGCGCGCACAAAGAAACCCCGCCGGGGTTTCGAGATCAGCAAACCGCGACTTTCAAGCAAACGCGCGGCCTCACGAACCGGCGCGCGGCTGACACCCAGGTCGCGGGAGAGCTGCACTTCAGAAAGTCGCTCGCCGGGTAAAAAATTTTGCTGAATAATGGCTTGGGTTAAATAGTCAGCCACCTGCTCGACGAGGTTCTGCTGCTGGATAAAGGCCCTGGGAGGCGCGGTTGATAAGGCCATAAAGTTCACTCATGGAGGGTATGCGTTCCCTTAAGTATGGCGAAAAATAACGCCTTGTCGACGAACGATTGCCGACTGTCGACAGTTTTTCAAAGCGCTGCTATGTTCAAAAAGACCCTATATTCAATAACGCCCTAAAAATATGACAACAGGGCTAATGGGATCACGCCTCGCTCGCCTAACGACTACGTAAACCCATTACGTGCTAATAACCGAGGAGCAGGAAAAATGAAAACACCCTTAGCGTTGGCTATTTCCGCTGCAGCACTCGCCTTTTCGTCGGCTACCCTGGCCGAGGACCCCAAGCAAGGGGGAACCGTCGACACGATAGTTCAACCCGAGCCTCCGGGTCTGGTGCTGGGTATGGTGCAAAATGCCCCGACCCGCACCGTGTCAGGCAATATCTACGAAGGACTTTTGCGCTATACCACTGACCTTGAACCCATGCCTCAGTTGGCAGAGTCGTGGGAAGTCAGCGACGATGGCCGCACCTACACCTTCCGCCTTCGCGACGACGTTACCTGGCACGATGGCGAAGCCTTCACCGCAGAGGATGTGGTGTTTTCCGCCGATGTTTTCCACCGTGAACTCAACCCCAGTGCACGCGCCGTGCTGGAACATGTGGAAAGCATCGAAGCCATCGACGAGCATACAGTGGAGTTTAGCCTGACCCAGCCTTTCGGGCCGTTTTTGCTCTCTTTCGAAGCAGGCACCTTCACCATGGTGCCGGAGCACCTCTACGCGGGCACTGAATTCCGCGATAACGAGCACAATGATCACCCGATTGGTACCGGCCCGTTCAAGTTCTCTAACTGGGAACGCGGAACGGTGATCGAGCTGGTTAAAAACGAAGACTATTACGAAGACGGCCTACCCTATCTGGACGGCATTAATTGGCACATTATCCCCGATGGCGCGTCCCGGGCGGTGGCCTTTGAGAATGGCACCATTGATGTACTGCCCAGCGGCACGGTGGAAAATTTCGACATTCCCCGCCTGGCGAAAATGGATAACGTGTGCATGACCGAAGAAGGTCATGAATACTTCAGCCCCTTCGCCATGCTTTGGATGAACAATCGTGAAGGCCCCACCTCCGACAAGCGTTTCCGTCAGGCGGTGATGTACGCCATGGATCGCGAGTTCGCCCGCGATGTGCTGTGGAACGGCCTGGGCCAGGTACCGCTCTCCGCCTTTGGCTCTAACGCGCGCTTCCAGAATGATGACCTGGAGCCTTACGATCACGACCCGGACCACGCCCGCGAGCTGCTGGACGAAATGGGCTACGACGGTGAAGAGATCACCATTCTGCCGCTGCCTTACGGCGAAACCTGGACGCGCTGGGCCGAAGCCGTGCAGCAGAACCTGCGCGAGGTAGGTATTAACGTAGAAACCCAAGCCACCGATGTGGGCGGCTGGAACCAGCGCCTGGGTGATTGGGATTATGACCTCGCCTTTACCTACCTCTACCAGTACGGCGACCCGGCCTTGGGTATTTCACGCACCTACCTTTCCGACAATATCGCTAAGGGCTCGCCCTGGAATAACGTCGAAGGCTACGAAAACGAACGCGTTGACGAGCTGTTTAACGAGGCCGCTACTGCCTATCCCGACGAAGAGCGCGAAAAGCTTTACCGCGAAGTGCAAGAGATCCTACATGAAGATGTGCCCGTTGGCTGGCTGATGGAGCTGGGCTTCCCGACGCTTTACCGCTGCGATGTGAAAAACCTGGTCACCTCCGGCGTGGGGGTTAACGACGGCTTTAAGGATGCTTGGCTAGACCGCTAGGCCTAAAGCCCTACCCAGGCGGCCTGCGCCGCCTGGGTATTTCAGCCACGTCAGGAAGGTATTTATGGTTTACGCTCGCCTCATCCTCATGCGGCTACTGAAAGCCGTGGTTGTACTGTTTTTAATCGTTATTTTCAATTTTCTACTGATTCAGCTGGCCCCCGGTGATCCTGCCGCGATTCTGGCGGGTCAAGCGGGGGCCGCTGATCAGGAGTTTTTAAACCAATTGCGCGAGCGCTTCGGCCTCGACCAGCCGATGTATGTTCAGCTATGGCGCTACGTATCGGGCATCGCCATGCTTGATTTCGGCTACTCCTACCGCTTGGGCGTTCCGGTATTTGACCTGATCATGGATCGCTTGCCCGCCACCCTACTGCTCACCGGCACGGCCTTTGTGTTGTCGTTGGTACTGGGCATTGTGGCCGGTTCGATGGCCGCGGCACGGGTCAAAAAGCCCTCAGGCTCACTGATTATGGCGCTCGCGCTGGTGTTCTACGCCACGCCGCTGTTCTGGGTGGCGCTGATGTCGGTGGTGGTCTTTTCGGTGTATCTCGGCTGGCTGCCCGCTTATGGTATGTACACCGTGGGAGCAGGCCATACGGGGATTGCGCTGGCGCTGGATATCGCCAAGCACCTAGTGCTACCGGCCACCACGTTAGCACTGTTCTTTATGGCCATTTACACCCGCATGACGCGCACCTCCATGCTGGACGCCGCCCAGCAGGATTACGTCAAAACCGCCCGGGCCAAAGGCTTAAAACCCGGCGTTATTCAGCGCCGCCATGTACTACGCAACGCGCTATTGCCGATTATCACGCTGGCCGGCCTCCAAGCGGGGCAAATGGTTGGCGGAGCGATTCTGACCGAGACCGTCTTTGCCTGGCCCGGTATCGGCCGCTTGATGTTTGAAGCGCTTGAGCAGCGCGACTACAACCTGCTGCTGGGCATTTTCTTCTTCTCGGCGGCGCTGGTGATTGTCTTCAACATCATTACTGATCTGGTTTATCGCTTGGCGGATCCGCGCATCAAGGGGGCCTCATGAGCTTTTTCGCACGCTTTGCGCAAAACCGTGGCGCGCTGGTGGGGTTCATCATCCTGATGGTGATTATTGCCATGGCGATACTCGCCCCGCTGCTGTTCCCCGAATCGCCCTGGCGCATGGTCCAGCGGCCGTTCCTGCCGCCACTCTCACAGGAAGGCTTCCCGCTGGGAACCGATACCATGGGCCGTAACGTAGCGTCGGGCCTGATGCACGGCGCCTGGGTGTCGCTGCTCATCGGGCTGGTCTCTACCTGTGTAGCGCTATTGATTGGTGTACCGCTAGGCGCCATTGCCGGTTACTACGGTGGCATCATTGACGATGTGCTCATGCGCTTTACCGAGTTTTTCCAGACGATCCCCAACTTCGCGCTGGCGATTGTGCTGGTGGCCATCATGCAGCCCAGTGTCACCTCGATCGTGCTCGCTATTGCGATTGTCAGTTGGCCCCCGGTAGCGCGCTTGGTGCGTGCCGAATTCATGTCGCTGCGCAACCGCGAATATGTCGAAGCCGCGCGCCTGGTCGGCCAGTCCAACAGCACGATCATTCTGCGCCAGATACTGCCCAACACGCTGTCGCCGATTATCGTGCTGGCATCACTAATGGTGGCAACCGCCATACTGCTGGAGTCCGCGCTGTCGTTTCTCGGCCTGGGCGACCCCAATGTGATGTCATGGGGCTACATGATTGGCGCGGCGCGCACGGTAATCCGCCAAGCGTGGTGGCTGAGTTTCTTCCCTGGCGTGGCGATTCTGCTCACGGTACTCGCGCTAAACCTCGTCGGTGAAGGATTAGACGATGCCTTGAACCCCAAACTGTCCCGCGAGCGCTAGGCGTTTGTTATGGCTGGAGTGCTTGTTATGAATGAAGCATCAACAGAAACCGTCCTCAGCATCCGTGACCTGAGCGTTGCACTGCCCAAAGGCGCCGACCGCGCCCTGGCGGTGGAAGACGTCAGTTACGACGTCAATCGCGGGGAAATCATGTGTGTGGTGGGCGAGTCCGGTTCGGGCAAGTCGATGGCTGCCAACGCGGTGATGGGACTGCTACCTAAAGGTGTACGCCCGACCCAGGGTGAGATCCTGTTCGAAGGGCAGAACCTGCTCGCCCTGTCGGAAAAGCAGCACCGCGCCCTGCAAGGACTAAAAATCGGCATGATCTTCCAGGAGCCGATGACCGCCCTGAATCCACTGATGCGGGTAGGCGCGCAAATCGCCGAGGTGTTCGAGGCCCACGGCCAGCTCACCGCCAAGGAGCGCCAAACCCGCGCCCTGGAACTGTTGATTGAAGTCGGCATCCCACAGCCGGAAAAGGCCATTCGGGCCTACCCGTTTGAGCTTTCCGGCGGCCAGCGCCAGCGGGTGATGATCGCCATGGCCCTGGCGCTGGAACCCATTCTGTTGATTGCCGATGAGCCCACCACGGCGCTGGATGTCACCACGCAAGCGCAGATTCTGGAACTGATCCGCGATCTCCAGAAGCGCCGCGGTATGGCCGTGATGTTCATCACTCACGACTTTGGCGTGGTGGCGGAGATCGCCAACCGCGTCTGCGTCATGCGCCACGGCAGGATTGTCGAGCTGGGCGACGCCCAGCCGGTGCTCGAAAACCCACAAGACGCCTACACCCAGGCGCTGATTGCGGCGATCCCCAGCAACGCGGTACCACCCCACCGCGAGACGAGCCAGGTGGCGCCGCTTTTGGAAATCAAGCAATTGAGCAAAGTGTTCCGTTCACGGGGCGGCTGGTTTAAAGCTGCCCGGGAGGTACGTGCCCTTGAAGACGTATCGCTCACCTTGGCCAGGGGTGAAACCGTGGGCATTGTCGGTGAGTCCGGTTCCGGGAAATCCACGTTAGGGCGCTGCGTGGTGCGTCTGGAACACCCCGACAGCGGGGAACTGCTGCTGGACGGCATCAATCTCTCGCAGTTGAAAGGGGATACCCTGCGCCGAGAACGTCACCGGGTGCAGATGATCTTTCAGGATCCCTACGCCTCGCTCAATCCACGTACCCGTGTGGGTATGGCGATTGCCCAGGGACCGATCGCCAACGGCACGCCTAAAACCGCGGCGCTTAAGCAGGCCGGTGAGTTGCTCGACATGGTCGGCCTGGGCGCCGGTGCCATGGAGCGTTTTCCCCACGAGTTTTCCGGCGGCCAGCGCCAGCGTATCGGCATTGCCAGGGCACTGGCGCTCAACCCTGAACTGATCGTAGCCGACGAAGCCGTGTCGGCACTGGATGTGTCGATTCAGGCTCAGGTGCTCGAACTGCTGGAAGAGCTAAAGCAGCGGCTATCGTTATCGCTTTTGTTCATCACCCACGACTTGCGCGTCGCCGCGCATGTTTGCGACCGCATTGTGGTCATGCAGCACGGCCGCATTGTCGAACAAGGCAGCGCCGAGCAGATATTCCTAGCCCCGCGCGAGGCCTACACCCAAGACCTGCTCAAGGCGATTCCCGGCCGCGAAGCGCCCGTCGCGGCGACTGCCTGATCAGTTGAAAACTGATCTGTTGAAAACGAAAGGACATTCGAATGCAGATAACGCTGGAGGCACTGCGTGCCATTGTTGGCCCGTCCCACGTGCTAACGGGCGACGATGTACACAGCCGCCGCGTCGACTGGATGACCGGCGCTCCCTGCCAGGCAGGCGCGATTGTCCGCCCTGCGAATACCGAGCAGGTTGCCGCCGTCATGAAGGCATGCCATGCGGTAGAGCAAACAGTGGTAACCCACGGCGGATTAACAGGCTTGGTGCACGGCGCCGAGGCAAGCCCCGATGAACTGGTCATCTCCCTGGAGCGCATGACGGCGATTGAAGCGATTGACCAGGTAGGCGGCACGCTTACCGTGCAGGCAGGAACACCGCTACAGCGGGTTCAGGAGGCTGCGCGGGAGGTCGGTCTGCAGTTTCCGCTGGACCTGGGCGCGCGGGGTAGCTGCACGATTGGCGGCAATATCGCCACCAACGCCGGTGGCGTTCGCGTTATCCGCTACGGCATGATGCGCCAGCAGGTGCTAGGCCTGGAAGCGGTAATGGCCAATGGCCGCGTGATCAGTTCCATGAATCGGATGCTGAAAAACAATGCCGGTTTCGATTTGAAGCAGCTGTTTATCGGCAGCGAAGGCACGCTGGGCATTGTGACCCGCGCGGTACTGCGCCTCCAGCCCCCCACGCCCAGCGAGCAGACGGCACTGGTGGCCTGCCCCTCATTCGAGGCGTTAACCGGTCTGCTCAGCCAGATGGGCAAAGCGCTGGGTGGCAGTCTCGGCGCTTTCGAGGTGATGTGGCAAAACCACTACCGCCTGCTTACCGAAACGCTAGGGCGCCACACGCCGCCGATTGCCCCCGAACACCCCTTTTATGTGATTATTGAGTGCCTGGGCAGCGATGACGAGCGCAACGCCATCCAGTTCCGCGAAGCGCTGGAGAGCGCTTTAGAGAATGAAGTGATTGTCGATGCCGTTATCGCTCAGTCCCACACCCAGCGCGATGGCCTATGGGCGATTCGTGAAGACATCGAAGGGCTGATCAAAGGGCTGGCACCGCTGTTCACCTTCGATGTCAGCCTGCCCATTGCCGATATGCAGCGTTATATCGATGCACTGGAGGCCCAACTGGCACAGCGTTGGCCCGACGCACGCCTCGTGGTGTTTGGTCACCTGGGTGATGGCAACCTGCATATATCCGTCAGCGCCGGGAGCGATGACGTAGCGGTTCGCCGCGAAGTAGAAGCCATGGTGTATCAACCACTGGCGGTGCTGGGCGGCTCGGTCTCCGCCGAACACGGCATCGGCCTGGAGAAGCGCCCTTGGCTCAGCACCTGCCGCTCAACAGATGAAATTGAATTGATGCAGTCACTCAAACAGGCGCTTGACCCGTACCAGTTGCTGAATCGCGGTAAAATTTTAAGCTAACCACTTTCTATCTTTAGGACTCGACTATGCCCCGCTACCCCGACCATCTCACCGGTGAAGGCCCACATAACCCTTTCCCCGGCATCAAGGTGCTGGAGCGCAAGCTTGGCCATGCGGTTCCCTACCAGTTGGGCTCCAACGAGGGCCTGGACATGCCTCACCACGCCCTGCGCGAGCACTTTGGCGATGCCCTGGCGGCCCACGTTTATAGCTACGGCGATGCCGAGGCGTTGGGTATACGCAAGCGCTTGAGCGCCCAGCAGGGCATGCCCCTTGAGACGCTGCTGGTGGATGCCGGCGCCGACAGCCTGATGGCGCTGGCCCTGCGTACCACCTGCGAACCCGGCGATACGGTGGTGAGCACCGCCGGCACCTACCCCACCTTTGGCTATTTCGCCAGGGGGCAGGGCTGCCACCTGGTCGAGCCCAGTTATTTTGAGGCCCCGGGCGTGCTGGCCCCGGACCTTGACGCCCTGGCAATCGCAGCGCAAGACGCCGATGCAAGGATGGTGTATCTGGCCAACCCGGACAACCCCAGCGGCCATTTGCATAGCGATAGCGACATTCTCAAGCTGCGTGAGGCCCTGCCCGACACCTGCTGGTTATTGCTGGACGAGGCCTATGGGGACTTCCGCGACGATGCGGGCAGCGAATTCACCACCCGAGCGATTCCGGGCGTGATCCGCCTGCGCACGCTGTCCAAGGCCCACGGCCTGGCGGGCCTGCGCATTGGCTACACGATTGCCGAGCCCGACGTGCTGGCGATGATGATGAAAGTGCGCATTCACTACGCCGTCTCCACCTTCACCCAGGCCGCCGCCGAAGTGGTGCTCGACCACCCTGACGAGGTGAACCAGCACGTTGCCGACGTAAAAGCCCGCCGTGAGCAGTTGACAGAACACTTCCGCGCGCTGGGAGCGGACGTTCTGCCCAGCGCCACCAACTTTATCGGTATTCGCCTGCCCAGCGCCGAGCTCGCCGCCGAGGTGCACCAGCAACTGCTCGCTGAGGGTGTGTTGGTCGCTCGCCTGGCCCACCCGGAACTTGCCAACGTAATACGCATTACCGCCGTGCAGGCCGCGCTGGAGCCAGGAAGATTGGCGGCGCTAGAGAAGGCAATCAAGACTTAGGCTGGCGTCAGCCAGTGACAAAAATCAGCCAGCTCACCGCGCACCGCCTGGCGATATAAGCGCTGCAGTTGAGCCGTCACGCTGTCGGGGCTGATTGGCTCGTTGACAGGCGTAGCCGCCGCACGGACGCCAATGCGCCGCCCATCCAGTTCGCGCAGCGGTAGTATTTCAGCGGCGGTGCCGGTCAGGAAGGCTTCGTCGGCGGTGTACAGCTCGTCGCGGGTCATCCGCCGCTCGCGCACCTCGATACCCAATTCACGTTGCGCCAGCTGAATCACGCTATCCCGGGTGATGCCCTGCAGGCAGGAGGTCACTTCCGGGGTGTGCAGCACGCCATCGCGCAGCAAAAACACGTTCGCCGCCGAGGCCTCGGCCACGTAGCCCTCCGGATCGAGCATGATGGTTTCATCAAACCCGGCTTTAAGCGCCGTATTCAGCGCCAGCATGGAGTTGACGTAGTGGCCGTTGGTTTTGGCGCGGCAAAGGCTGATATTGACGTGGTGGCGCGCCCA
Source organism: Vreelandella janggokensis (assembly GCF_031451615.1). NCBI lineage: Bacteria > Pseudomonadati > Pseudomonadota > Gammaproteobacteria > Oceanospirillales > Halomonadaceae > Vreelandella > Vreelandella janggokensis. Next base: position 435,695 of record NZ_JARWAJ010000003.1, read on the forward strand.
GGAAGAGGTCAGCGCGCGCAGCCCGTGGGTCGCAGCCTGGGGGGAAATGTAAGGGCCCAGATCCCAGGCGGCGATCATCACATGGGTAGTCAAGCCTTGGGCGCGCAGCCCCAGGCCTTCCGCCCCGAAGAATACCGTGGGCTTGAGGTAGGCGTTGCTCAGGCCGTTTTTGGCCAGACAATCGCGCTGGGCGTCGATCAGCGCCGCTTCGCTGAACGGCAGTGGCATATCCAGCGAATGGGCGCTTTCCACCAGGCGGCGGGTGTGCTCGGCGGCTCGGAACAGGTGTGTGCCGTCGGGGCCAGCGTAGGCGCGCACCCCTTCGAAACACCCCATGCCGTAGTGCAGCGTGTGTGTGAACACATGCACCTTGGCGTCGCGCCATTCACGCCATTCGCCGTCCTGCCAGATCCAGCCGTCGCGGTCGTAAAGCGGTGTCATCGGGTGGTTTGCTCCCACTGTTGGCACCAGTCGTCGATCAACGTCTGCTGGTGCGGTTGCAGGGCCTGATAGCCCCAGGCGGCAATTTCATCGTTTTGCGGATCAGGCACGGCAATTTCGCTGCCTGCCAGGGTCTGGATGACGGCGTGGCCGCATAGCGGCGCGTAGCCTTCCGAGTAGCCGCCTTCATGAACAACTACCAGCTTGCCATCGCAGCAGCGCTCGGCCAGCGATTTAAGCTGGGAAGTCATGTCGGCGAACGCCTGGCTATTGAGCAACATTTTGCCTAATGGATCTTTGGCGCAGGCGTCATAACCGCAGGCCACCACGATGAGCTCGGGGTTGAAGGCCTCGAGCGCCGGCAACACCAGTTTTTCCATGGCATAGGCGTAGGCCCCCAGGCCACAACCCGGCGGCAGGGGCAGATTGAGGTTGGCGCCCCGACCGGCCCCCTCACCCTGTTCATCGAAATCACCGGTTTCCAGCGGGTAGTTACCCGCCTGATGGAGCGAAACGGTAAACACCTCTGGTTGGCCATAAAACGCTGCCTGCTGGCCGTTGCCGTGATGTACATCCCAGTCGAGTATTACCACGCGCTTAACCTGCCCCAAGGCGCGGGCACGCATCACCGCCACGGGAATATTGCCCAGCAGGCAGAACCCACGGCCCTGGTCGGCTTCCGCATGGTGACCCGGCGGACGGCAGAGGGCATAGGCGTTGTTCACCCCGCCAAGTGCCACGGCTTCCACAGCAGCGATGGCTAACCCGGCGGATTGCGTGGCTGCCGCCCAACTGCCCGGCATGTAGGGGGCGCAGTCGCCGCCGTTGCCGCCGCGTGATTTGTCTCCTGCCTGCAGTTCGTCCAGGTAGCGCGGGGTGTGAAAGCGCAGCAGATCCTCCAGCGACGCGACAGGTGGTTTAACCACGCTCAATTCATCGATCAGCCCGCTGACTTCGAGGATATTCTTCAGCCGCCGCTTGCTTTCCGGGCTTTCCGAGGCGGGCTGGGGCTGTAGAAACTCACCGGGTGCGGAAAACACCCCAATGGCGCCCTGGTCGTGCCAAAAGCAGCGTTCGTGCCAGTAAAAGCCGGTCGTGCTCATGCCGTAAAGCCCTGCATGAAGGCGCTCAGGTTGGCGCTTAGATACTCGGTGGGATAACCGCCCTCCTGGACCACAACGGTGGGCAACGCCAGTGCGCCCAGACGTTTGCCAAGCTCTACAAAGGCGTCCGTTTCCACGGTGAGCCCTGCCAGCGGGTCATCTTTGTGGGCATCCAACCCCAGCGCTACCACAACGGCATCCGGCGCGTAGCGCTGGAGGTGATCAATTAACACCGCCAGCGCGTCGAGGTAGACCACCTCATCGCTGCCTACCGGCAGGGGCAGATTGACATTTGCGCCGACGCCCTCATCGCTGCCCTCTTCATCAGCACCGCCCCAAAAGAACGGGTAGAAGTCGCTGGGGTCAGCGTGGAGAGAGCCGGTCCAGACATCACAGCGATCATAGAAAATATCCTGGGTACCGTTCCCGTGGTGCAGGTCCACATCGATGATGGCCACCTTGGCAAAGCGTTCGCGCAGCACCGTGGCCGCCAGCGCCGAGTTATTCAACAGGCAGAAGCCCCCGGCGCGTTCAGGCCCGGCATGGTGACCCGGCGGGCGGCACAGCGCGTAGGCCGCTGGTGCTCCATCAAGCACTTCTTCTGCAGCGGCTTCAGCGCTGGCGGCTGACGCCAGCGCGCCTTGAAAGCTGGTGGCACTTAGTGGGCAGGCCATATCATGCAGATGCCAGCCCGCCTGGCCGATCGGGTGGCGTGGGTAGTGGTGACCACCGCCGCAGGGATGAACGTTGGGGGCAACCACCTCCGCCGCATTGGGCAGGGTCTGCCAACGGGCATAAATGGTATCCAGAAATGTCAGGTAGCGCGGTGTATGGATTTGCTCCAGGCGCTTGCGCAGCGTCGGCGAATCCGCCTCTCTGGGGGCGGTCAGGGTCAGTCCTGCGTTGGTCAAACCCTGGGTAAGCAACTCGGCGCGCAGTGGGCCTTCCGGTGAAGGCGCAGGCTGGCCGCGCAACAGAAACGTTGGCGGCGCGTGGTAGGCCTGATCAGGATGGTAGAAGCATTTCATGGTCAAATTTGCAATCCTTGGCAGCCCGTTAGAGTAAAGAAGGAATCCAGGTAGAAAGCGCTGGGAACGCCGCCAGCAGTACAATTACCACTAAAAACGACACGTAAAACGGCAGCGAGGCCACAATGGCCCGCTCATAGGGCACCTCGGCGATTCGCGCGGCGGTCATCAGCGTCATCCCCACGGGTGGTGTTACATTGGAGATATTGAGCACCACGATCATCAGGATGGCGAAGTGCAGCGGGTCGAAACCCAACTGAATCATGGCGGGTACCAGCACCGGGGCAATCACCACCAGCGCGGGCAGCACATCCATCACCGTACCAATCACGATGAGCAGCAGGCAGACCAGCATCAATTGCACAAAGGCCGCATCGCTGACGGTGGTGATCATGCTCGCCGCATCCCGGGCAATGCCCGAGCGGGTGACAAACCAGCCCAGCACGGCCGACGTTGCCAGTAGAAAAAACACCACCCCGGAGAAACGAACCGTGGTGACCAGGGAATCCCAGATCTTGCGCCAGGTGAGGTTACGGTAGAACACCACGCCGATCACGATGGCGTAGACCGCGGCAAAGCCCGAGGCTTCGGTAATCGTCGTCAGCCCTGAGAGAATCCCGCCCAGAATGATCAGCGGCACCACCATGGCGGGAAGCGCCAGCAGAAACGCCATGACCGCCATCTTGAACGGCGTCGGCGCTTGCTTGGGGTAGTTGCGCTTCCAGGCCAGGAAAAAGCTCACGCCCAGCAGCGCCAATGCCATGATCAGGCCTGGAATAATGCCTCCAGCAAACAGGTCAATCACTGAAATATCCCGCAACAGCGTGGCGTAGACCACCATCACCACGCTGGGCGGAATAATCGGCCCGATGATCGAAGAGCAGGCGGTGACCGCCGCGGCGTACTCGGCATCGTAGCCCTGCTTTTTCATCTCGGGGATCATGATCTTGCCGATCGCGACGGTGTCGGTCACCGCCGCGCCGGTCAGCCCGGCAAAAAACACCGAGACGGAGATATTCACGTGGGAGAGCGAGCCGCGCACCCGGCCAAACAGCGCATTGTTGAACGCAATCAGCTTATGGGTCAGCCCGCCCTGGTTCATCAGCTCGGCGGTGAAAATAAAGTAGGGCACAGCGATCAGCAGAAAGCCCGACACACCGGAGAACATGCGGTCGGCAATGATGCCCAGCATGCGCTCGCCGCCGATGGCAAAGCCACCGGCCAGCCCTGACATGGCCATCACCACGGCCACCGGCGCGCCGATGAAGAGCAGCAGTACGAAGACGATAATCGCAGGCGTCATGAGCGGTGCTCCCCGTCGGCCGAGTCGATGAGCTCGCCGATCACGTCGTTATCATCGATAAAGTGCTCCAGTAGTGAAAAGCCATGTACCAGGTGGAGCAGCATGATGACGCCGCTGAGAGGTACCACGATGGCAGTCACCTTGCTGGGAATTTGAATTTGTGCGGACACCATGTAGACCTGGGTGGCGCTAGTGAAGTAATTCCAGCCGTACCAGGTGAGCATCACCGCAAACAGCGCAATCACCGCCAGGCACAGACCGGCCGCCACCTGCACCATGACGCGGGGCAAACTGCGCACCAGCAGGGTCATGGCCACGTGTTCGCCGTAGCGCAGCGAAATGGTCATTGATAAAAAGCCGATCCATGGCAAAAACAGTCGCGCCAGTGAGTACGTCCAGCTTAGCGTGCTGCCGGTCACCAGCTTGTAGATAAACGCGGTGAAGGAGATGCCCAGCATCGCCAGGATACAGCCCACACACACCACGATGGCCACCTGATTGACGCTATCGCTCAGGCGGCGCAACGGTTGTAATACGCCCATGACACCCCCTCATGCAACGCCCGCCAATCACGTTATACGCCGGGGCAGCAAGTGCCGCCCCGGCGGCGATCAGCAGCGCGTCACTATGGACATGCGTTTATTGGCCATAAACACGGTAGTCTTCCTCGGCAACTGTTTGGCCGACGCTTTCAACTTCGTCCAGTAGCCCCTGCACACGGGCTTCGTCCATGCCGAAGTCATCGACAATCCACTCCTGCCAGGCAGGGCGGGCAATCTCGGCCATGCGTTCGCGCTCTTCATCGGGCATCAGGTAGCACTCTTCAAAGCGTTCGCAGGATTCCACCCAGCTGGCGGTGGCCAGTGCACCGGACATGCCGTGGCTCATCTGGATCGCCTCCCGCGCGGAGGTAATCAGCACCTGCTGCTGCTCTTCGGGCAGCGATTGGTACCACGACTCGCTGACCATCCAGGGGGCGCTGTTATACACATGCCCGGTGAGCGTGGTGTAGTCGGTGACGGCATCGAAGTTGAAGGTGGTGTTGAGCACCGGGGCATTGAACTGACCATCGGCAAGGCCGGTTTCCAGCGCGGTGATCAGCTCACCCCAGGGCAGCGGTGTGGCAGAAGCCCCGAGAGATTGCATGATGGCGACATGGGCGGGGTTTTCTTCAGTGCGGATATTGAGCCCTTCCAGGTCTTCGACAGTCTCGATCAAGCGCACGTTGTTGGTAAACGCCACGAAGCCGCCGCCATCATCGAAGGTGCCGAGGTAGCGCATATCGGCGTCTTCAATGGTGCCGGACATGAAGTCAGCGAACCATTCACTGTCGAAGAAGGTCCAGGCTTGTCGCCAGTTAGTGAACAGGAAGGGTGCCGTGACCACCTGATAGTCGTCATAGAAAGACGACATGGCCCCGGCCGACATGATCGTCGACTGTAATGTACGCCCGCCCTGTACTTCCGAGCCATTCTCAACCTCGGAGCCTAACTGGCCGCCACCGAAGATGTTGACCGTCAGATCCCCGTCGGTACGTGCCTCGACAAGATTTTTGAAGTGCACCAACGCCGGATAAATCGCGTTATTGCTCATGTCCTCCGGCAGTTGGGTGGCGATCACCATTTCATTGGATTGCGCCTGGGCATTAGCACTGGCAATGGCCAGGGGGAGTGCTGCCAGGGCGGCAATCAATATGGATTTGCTAGTGTTCATAACATACCTCGTTTTGGTTGTTGGTCGGTCTTGGTTATGACTGGCGTTACCACCTGATCGGTAGCGATTTCTTTGTTGTGTGGGTTATTCGGGAAGTGACTCCCATACTTCAATGGCGGCAGCGAGATCCTCAAGCGACGCGCCTACCGACTTGAACAGCGTAATCGCCTCCTTTCCCGAGCGTCCGGGCTTGGTGTCAGAAAGCACTTCAGCAAGCTCTGCCTGAATCTGGTCGAGCTGAAACTCCCCTTCCTCAACCGCCTGCAGAATATCCCCCGCCTCGCCTTGGGCACCGGCGTAGGTATCCACAAATACCTCGGCGCGGCGCAAACACAGGGCATCGGTTTCGCGCATTTGTGGACGAAACGCGCCAATCAAGTCCAGGTGAGTGCCCTGGGTCAGCCATTCACCCTTGATCAGCGGCTGGGTGGAAAGCGTCACACAGCTGATGATGTCGGCCTCAGCCACGGCATCGGCCAGCTCGTCTACTACCTGTGTCTCGAAGCGTTCGGCGTAATCGTCGGCAATCGCTGCCGCCTTGCTGGGGTTGCGTCCCCAAATCAGCACCCGCTTGATAGGCCGCACGCTGGCGTGGGCTTCAATCACCATCGGCGCCAGCTTGCCAGTGCCTACGACCAGCAGGGTATCGGCGTCTTCATTCGCCAAGGCCTGGGCGGCAAGCGCCGACGCCGCGGCCGTGCGACGCCGGGTAAGCTCGCTGCCATCGATGCATGCCAACGGCTGTCCGTGCTTGCCCTCGCTGAGCAGATAAAGCCCGGAGATAGCAGGGACGCCATGGTCGGCGTTTTGCGGAAACACATTGACCATCTTGACGCCGATATACCCGGCTTCTTCCCAGGCGGGCATCAGCAGCATGGTGGCTTCGCCATCTGGCCGGTGCATGGCGTGATGGTGGCGCGGTGGCGACTCAACGCCATTCACGAAGGTGGCATGCAGCCGCTTGACCAGACCATCCCAACCCAGTGTTTGAGCGACGTCTTGTGCAGATACTACCCGCATATCAGGCCTCCGGCAGTGCGGCAATCACCATGATTTCCACCTTCCACTCGGGCTTGGCGAGCTTGGCTTCGACGGCAGCGCGCACGGGCGGGCGACCCGGCACGACCCAGGCATCCCAGGCGGCGTTCATCTGGTCGAACTCTGCCATGCTGGTGACCCAGATTTGCGCTGAAAGCAGCTGTTCTTTGGAGGTGCCGGCCTGGGCCAGTAGTTGATCAATACGTGCCAGCACTTGTTCGGTTTGCCCGCGCATATCCGCCGAGGCATCCATGGGGACCTGGCCCGCGAGGTAAACGGTGCCGTTATGAACCGCCACTTGGCTCATACGCGCATTGCTGTCTTGGTAAGTAACGCTCACTGGGTCTCTCCATCAAAAGGGCTTCTTCAGAGACTAGAACGCTATTGGGCAAATTACTTGCCCGACACTGCGGCAAGTTTGCCCGTAAGTCATGTAAACCGATCTCAGGATGGTGCCCGGTTCGAGGTAACGCCTATCGGTCAGACGAGGGAGAGATGTCAAAATAGCGCCGGTACGCGCGGGAGAAGCTGCCCTGATCGCGAAAGCCGACCAGCATGGCGACATGCCCCAGGCTAAGCGTGCTGTGCCGTACCAACGTACGCGCATGCTCCAGGCGTCGGCGCTGAACATAGGCCAGCGGCGTCACGCCGGTCAGCTCGCGGAAACAGGTGTGGAAATGCCCCGGGCTCAAGGCACACAGTGCGGCCAGCTGCTCCACGCGAATGTCGTCGGCAAGGTGCTGATCCAACCAGGCATCCAGACGGGCGAGGTCGAGGCGTTCGCTGATGCAGTGCTGTCCCAATTGCTCAGCTACATCAGAGGTGGTGTCGTGCAGATACATGGTCAGCGCACGTAATAGCAGAATGGCGATTTCATTCTGCAGCGCAGGGCACTGCTCAAGCTGGCTGGCCAGGGCGTGGGTAAGCTGATTTAACCCAGGTGGCACGCTGAAAAAACGCGGCTTATCGAACAGGCGCTCAATCTCACTGCCTTTTTCAAGCGTGGCCAGTTGAGCAACGGGAACGTCCAGCACCAAGGTACGATTACTGCCATCGCCCTGGTACTCATGATGGCGCGACGCAGGAATCAGACACCCGCGACGGGCAGTCACCCTTTCCCCCTGCCCTTCCATCGAAAGCTCCGTGACACCACAGGTCGCCAGTATCAGTTGATGAAAATCGTGGGTATGGGCCACCTGCTCCTGGGACAAGTTGCGGCTGTGCAGCTCAAAAAGGGACATGGTGGAGTTCCGTCTTTCATCGAAGGCTGTTCAGACACTCACTATAAGACGGCGAGACAACAAAATGCGAGAGGTTAGCCAACTGTGCGTTAACGCTACTCCGGATACGTGCAATGTGGATGACAAGCTGTCATCTGCAAGTCATGGATTCGGGTTAGGGTGGAAATATGCTGCCATAAGAGTTTAGACAACATGCCACAGCGTCGACGCCCTCCTCTCAACTCTCCGCTCAGTGACCAGGAAGTCGCGGCGCTAACCCATTTAGCCAACGGCAATGCTCTCTATCTGCAACGTGAGACTGACCGCGAGGCTCGGCGGGAATCGGCGTTGGCGCTGCTTCACTCAACGGCCTCAATGGCTAACGCGCAGCCGGGATGCATGAAAGTACTGATGATTTCGGATGTCTACTTTCCCCGCGTCAATGGCGTCTCCACCTCGATTGCCAGCTTTCGCGGTGCCCTTGAACGCCTGGGCCACTCGGTCACGCTGATCTGCCCCGACTACCCGTTGGGCCAAGTGGACGAACCGGGTGTACTGCGTATCCGCTCGCACCCGGTGCCCGGCGATCCAGAGGATCGCATTATGCGCTACCGCGATCTGCTCGCTCTGACACCACAGCTTGCAGGCAAGGCTTTTGATGTTATTCATGTCCATACGCCCTTTACCGCCCACTATGCGGGTATTGCTCTGGGTCGCCGGCTCGGGCTTCCGGTGGTAGCGACCTACCACACGCTTTTTGAGGCGTATGTTCATCACTATATCCGCTGGTTACCAGGACGCTGGCTGCGCTTTGCGGCACGCAGGCTTTCAGTGCACCAGTGCCAGCAGCTAAATGCCTTAGTGGCACCTTCACGGGCGATGCAGCAAGCAGTCGCCCACTACGGCGTGACGACACCCATCACGGTGATTGCCACTGGTTTAGCGCTAGAAGCGTTTTGTCAGCCTCAAGACCAGCGCGACTTTCGGGCTCACCACGATCTGCCTAGCGAAGCGCGGCTGCTGCTCTATGTCGGCCGTGCCGCCTTTGAGAAGAACATCGATTTTCTGATCGATATGCTGCCGCAGGTATTAACCGAACACCCCACCACCCGGCTAATCATTACCGGCGAAGGTCCGGCCCATGCTTCGCTTGTACGTCGCGCCCAGGACGTTGGCGTGTCAGACGCCGTAATTTTCCTTGGCTATCTCGACCGCCACGGCCCACTGCAAGCCGTCTACCGCGCTGCCGACGTTTTCGTCTTTGCATCACGCACAGAAACCCAGGGACTGGTACTGCTGGAGGCGATGGCGCTGGGCACACCGGTCGTTTCCACTGCCACGATGGGCACGCTTGATGTATTAAAAGAAGGAGAAGGCTGCCTGATCGCCGAGGAAAACCATAACGACTTCGCCACTAAAGTTAACCAGCTATTAAGCGATGAAACACACCGAGCACAGCTCGCCCTGCGCGGCCAAACCTATGCCGCCAGCTGGCATGAGGACACCCAGAGTGCCGCGCTGGTTGCTCTTTATCGAAGGTTGGCGGCTGAGCGTCTGGCTAATACGGGGAAGGAAGTAAGGAAGTAAGGGCTGGAGTCTCTATTGACACTTTGTGGACACTTTTGAAGTACCAGCAATGAAAAAGGGCCTAGCGATGAACGCTAAGCCCTTGATATATATATGGTGCCGGTGGCCAGACTCGAACTGGCACGCCTGTTACAGCGGCGGATTTTGAATCCGCTGCGTCTACCAATTCCGCCACACCGGCAATGGCTGCGCATTATACGTAGATCACCTTCTAGGTCAATCACATTGACTGACTTTATCCACGTAAAGCGCTATCCTATGCCGCCCGTTTGGTCACCGATATAGAGCTTTATTCATGCAGCGCGCGGATTTTCACTTTGAGCTACCCGACGAGCTTATCGCCCGTTACCCGTCTGAACAGCGTAGCGACTGCCGTTTGCTATGCGTGGATGGCCAGAGCGGTGGGCTAGAACACCGTCGTTTTCCCGACTTGCTTGAGCTGCTTGAACCCGGCGACCTGCTGGTGTTCAACGACACTCGAGTGATCCCGGCGCGCCTGCACGGCCAGAAAACCAGCGGTGGCAAGGTGGAAATGCTACTTGAACGCCCGCTGGATGCGCACCGCGGTCTCGCGCATATCCGTTCGAGCAAATCTCCCAAGCCCGGCACCGAGCTGATCTTTGAAGGCGATATTCACGCCGTCGTGGAAGGCCGTCGTGATGCGCTGTTCGAACTGCGCTTTCTGGGCGACACGCCAATGATTGCGCTGCTCGAAGCCCACGGCCATATGCCCCTGCCGCCCTACATTACCCGGGAAGACGAGCTCAGCGACCGCGAGCGCTATCAAACCGTCTATGCCCGGCGTGATGGTGCGGTGGCAGCACCTACGGCAGGCCTGCACTTCGATCAGCCGCTGCTCGATGCGCTGGCAGAAAAAGGGATCAACAGCGCCTTCGTGACCTTGCACGTCGGCGCTGGGACCTTCCAGCCGGTGCGCGTGGACAACATTCTAGAGCACCACATGCATAGCGAGTGGATTGATGTCTCAGAAGACACCTGCCAGCAGGTGCGCGCCACACAGGCAGCGGGCAAGCGGGTGATTGCGGTGGGTACGACCAGCGTGCGCTGCCTGGAGAGCGCCTGCCTCGAGAGCCCGGACAATCAAATTGCCCCGTTCAGTGGCGATACCGATATCTTCATCTACCCCGGCTATGAATGGCGCTGTGTGGATGCGCTGATCACCAATTTCCACCTGCCCGAATCAACACTGTTAATGCTGGTTTCGGCATTCGCAGGTTACGATAACATCATGCACGCCTATCAAGCGGCGGTTGACGAGCGCTATGCGTTTTTCAGCTATGGCGATGCCATGCTGCTGACCCGCTGATCATGTCGCGCTTTAACCGCTTTCTGAACGAGTAACAACGATGCGAAACGAATGCTTTATGCGCTTTGAGCGCCTGGCCGAGGACGGTCGCGCGCGCCGGGGTCGCCTTCACTTCCCGCGGGGAACGGTAGAAACACCTGCCTTTATGCCGGTAGGTACCTACGGCACGGTAAAAGGCATGACGCCCGAATCCGTCAAAGAGATCGGCGCCGAGATCATCCTGGGCAATACCTTTCACCTCTGGTTACGCCCCGGCACCGACGTCATCGAAGCCCACGGCGACCTTCACGACTTTGCCCAATGGGACAAGCCGATCCTGACCGACTCTGGTGGTTTTCAGGTGTTCTCGCTGGGCGAGATGCGCAAAATCACCGAGCAGGGGGTGCATTTCCGCTCGCCGGTGGATGGCAGCAAAGTATTCATGGGCCCGGAAGAGTCCATGGCGGTTCAACGCTCGCTGGGATCCGATGTGGTGATGATCTTCGACGAGTGCACGCCTTACCCGGCAACGTTCGAAGAGGCCGAGAAATCCATGGAACTGTCGCTGCGGTGGGCCAAACGCTCGCGGGACGCCCATGGCGACTCCCCCTCGGCGTTGTTCGGCATCATCCAGGGCGGCATGCACCCTGAACTTCGTGAACGCTCGCTGAAGGGTTTGCTTGATATCGGCTTTGATGGGCTGGCGATCGGCGGCTTATCCGTGGGTGAGCCCAAGGACGAGATGATCAAGGTGCTCGACTATTTGCCCACCTGGATGCCCGACGACAAGCCCCGCTATCTGATGGGCGTCGGCAAGCCCGAAGACCTGGTCGAAGGCGTACGCCGTGGCGTGGATATGTTCGACTGCGTGATGCCCACGCGCAACGCACGCAACGGCCACCTGTTTACCGCTGATGGTACCGTCAAGATCCGCAACGCCGCCCATCGCTTTGATACCCGGCCGCTTGAAGAAGACTGCGATTGCCATACCTGCCAGCATTTCTCACGTGGCTACCTGCACCATCTTGACCGCTGCAACGAAATGCTTGGCTCAATGCTCAATACCATCCACAATCTGCGTTATTATCAGAGGGTGATGGCTGATTTGCGCGCGGCAATCGAAGCGGGTACATTGACGAACTTTGTGGAAGGCTTCTATGCACGGCGCGGCCTGCCGGTGCCTCCCCTTGAGAATTAATCGGCGCGCGTACAAGCGGGCGCTTTCTCTTGCTCATTCATTGAGTTTATAACCCAGGAGTTATCTGCAATGCTGGATTTCTTTATCTCACCAGCCCACGCCCAAGCAGGCGGTGCTGGCGGTGGTATTGCGCAAATCGTGATGCTGGTCGGTTTTGTGCTGATTTTCTACTTCCTGCTTTGGCGCCCCCAGGCCAAGCGCGCGAAGCAGCACAAGCAATTGATCAGTAACCTGGACAAAGGCGATGAAATCGTCATTGGCGGCGGCATGGTAGGTCGCATCACCAAGGTGAGCGATGAATTTCTCACCATGGAAATCGCCGAAGGCACCGAAGTCAACGTGCAGAAAAACGCCGTTGCCACCGTACTGCCAAAGGGCACCATCAAGTCCATCTAATGTAATGATGTAGTACCCCTGCCTTAATGCCAGCCATCCCGGCAGGGGTGACATGGTATCCACGATGGTGAACCTTGCTGTGCGCAGTGAATCTGTGCACAGCATTCCGTTTGTAATTGAAGGCAGGGCTTGCATGCTCAACCGTTATCCCCTGTGGAAGTATCTCTTGATACTGGCCGTTTTAGTGGCCGGCCTTATCTACGCGCTTCCCAACCTGTTTCCTGAAGATCCCGCCGTCCAAATCAGTAGCGCCGAAACCGGCGAAACGCTGGATGAGAGCGAAATCGAGCGTGTCGAAAACGCCCTCGATGAGGCCGACATTGCTGTCAAATCCATCGAACAAACCAACCAGCAGTGGCTTATCCGGCTGCCTAACCCCAACGATCAGCTACGCACCCAGGAAATCGCCAGCGATGTATTGGGTGATGATGCCACCGTGGCCCTTAACCTTGCCGAAGCCACCCCCGGCTGGCTGCAGGCGTTTTCCGCCTCACCCATGACGCTGGGCCTCGACTTGCGCGGCGGCGTTCACTTTCTGCTGGAAGTGGACATGGAAGCGGCCCTGACCCAGCGTCTGGAAGTTAACGCCAGTGCCGTTCGCGAAATGCTGCGTAGCGAGGGCATTCGCTATCGCAATACCGAGATAGACGAGCGCAGCCTGTCGCTTGACTTCGCAGGCGAAGAAGATCGCGATGAAGCGCGCCGCCTGATCAGCCGCGAGTTCCCCGACTTTGAATACCGCAACGAAGAAGAAGGCCGCGCGGCGCGCCTGGTGATGTCACTGACCGACGAATTGGTCAATGAAATCCAGGACTACGCGATCAATCAGAACCTGACCACGCTGCGTAACCGGGTGAATGAGCTGGGCGTCGCGGAGCCGCTGGTACAACGTCAAGGGCCTAACCGGATCGTTGTCGAACTACCCGGCGTACAGGATACCGTGGCCGCCAAGCGCGTTGTGGGTGCAACGGCTAACCTTGAATTCCGCCTGGAGGCACGCCCCGACACCCCCGACAACGAAACGGAAACCTTCAGCTTCCTCAACCAGCCATCACGTTCTGCCGACCTGATGCGCGACGTCATCGTCACCGGCGACAGCGTTTCAAACGCCAGCCGCAGCTTTGACGAAAACGGACGCCCACAGGTCAACATCGACCTTGATGGCACTGGCGGTACCCTGATGAACCGCGCCACCCGCAGCAATATCGGGCGCAACATGGCAGTGCTGTTTATCGAGCACAAGACCGAAGAGCGCACGGTCATGGAAAATGGGGAAGAGACCACGGTTCGCGAACCCTATGTGGAACGCGGCCTGATCAGTCTGGCGACCATCCAGAGCGCGCTGGGTAACAGCTTCCGCATTACCGGTCTTGAGTCACCCACCGAAGCTGCTGAGCTTGCCCTGCTGCTGCGTTCGGGGTCACTTGCCGCCCCCATCTACTTCGTCCAGGAACGCACTATCGGGCCAAGCCTGGGGGCCGACAACATCGAGCGCGGTTTGCTATCGGTCCAGATCGGCTTGTTACTGGTCGCCCTGTTCATGCTGATTCGCTACAAGGTTTTCGGTATTTTTGCCAACATCGCGCTGGCACTGAACCTGACGCTGCTGGTAGCTGCCATGTCGCTTTTGGGCGCCACGCTGACGCTTCCGGGGATCGCCGGCATCGTGCTCACGCTAGGCATGGCCGTCGACGCCAACGTACTGATATTCGAGCGAATACGCGAAGAATTGCGCAATGGCATGTCGATTCAGCAAGCGATCTACTCGGGTTACGAGCGTGCGTTCACCTCGATCGTCGACGCCAACATCACCACGCTGCTGGTGGCGGTCATTCTGTTCTCCATTGGCACCGGGCCGGTCAAAGGCTTCGCCGTCACCCTGTCGATCGGTATTTTGACTTCGATGTTTACCGCACTGTTGGTGACGCGCGCCATGGTCAACCTGACCTACGGCAGCAAGCCCGTCAAAAAGCTGTGGATCTAACGCCAATGCTCAGCCCAGATTTCACGAGGTGGTCATGAAACCTTTAACACAACGGCAAATCGACTTTATGGGGCGCCGCAAACTGGCGTTCATCGTCGCTGCCGTCCTGCTGATCGTGTCGATTGGCGCGATTTTTTTCCAGCAGCTGAATCTAGGCCTGGACTTCACTGGCGGCACCCTGATTGAAGTGCGCTACGCCGAAGCTCCTGCTCTCGACACGATACGCCAACTGCTGCAAGACAACGGCTTTGAAGACGTGGCCGTACAAACCTTTGGCGCTTCCAGCGAAGTGCTCATACGCCTGCGCCAAGCTTTCGATCCGGATATTGGCAACCAGGTCGTCAACTTACTGAGAGACGATGGCGCAAGCGTTGATCTGGTGCGCGCCGAATTCGTCGGGGCTCAGGTCGGTGACCAATTGCGCGACCAAAGCGGCATGGGGTTACTGGTCGCACTGGGTGTGGTGATGCTCTACGTGGCGCTTCGCTTCCAATACAAGTTCGCTATTGGTGCCCTGCTTGCGTTGATGCATGACGTCATTATCGTGGTCGGTTTTTTCGCCATATTTCAGCTCGATTTCGACCTGACTGTGCTGGCAGCAATTCTCGCCGTCATTGGTTACTCACTGAACGATACCATTGTGGTATACGACCGCATGCGCGAAGAAATCCGTATGTCGCGCATTGATGATATGCCGCAAATCTTCAACGATGCGATCAATGCCACGCTCTCTCGGACGCTGGCAACTTCAGGTACCACTCTGCTGGTACTCATTGCCCTGTTATTGCTGGGCGGCGACATGATCCAAAACTTCGCCATCGCCCTGCTGGTGGGTATCGTGGTGGGGACATTTTCATCCATCTATGTCTCTGGCGCACTACTTCTCCCACTCAAGCTGTCGCGGGAAGACTTGATTCCTCCCCAGAAAGAAACCGACGAAGAAGAGGAAGAACTGCCCTAATCAGGCAGGCTTTGCTTCCCAAAAAACGCCCCTGCCGTTATCCACGGCAGGGGCGTTTTGCTTTGATGACGGTGTCTTGATAATCGGGTTTAGATGGTTAGACCTTAAAGGTGGGGTGCAAGCTGCTTGATAATCGCTTTATACAGACGCGGCCCCGCCGCCAACAGCTGGCCTTCGGCTTTCACGTTGGGCTGCCCGTCCGGAGTGCCCATCAACGCACCGGCCTCCTTCAATAATAGACTGCCCACCTGCAGATCCTGCTCTTCAAGTCCCAGCACAAAGGCGCTGTCGACGCGTCCCGTCGCCAACTCGCAGATATCCAGCAACCCACTGCCCGTGGCCACCAGCGTATCTAACTGGGGAGCCAACTGTTGGGTAATGGTCAAGTAAGCAGGTAGATGACGGGTGCGTAACCACGCTTCGGGAAGGCTCATCGCCAGGCGGGTAGCGCTTATCGCCTTGGCTTGGCTAACCCGCATACGCTTACCGTTATGCTGGGCACCCCGGCCACGGCTGGCGATGTACTCGTCGTCCGCAAAGGGGGCGATAATCACCGCATGCTCGGGACGACCTTTAATCAGACACACCACTGACAGTGCAAAGCCCTTACCTGCCACGGCCAGATTGGAGTAGCCGTGCAGCGGTTCAATTTTCCAGACGATATCCTCGCTTTCAGCCTGCCCGGGCTTGAAAGTCGTGTAGCGCCCGATGACGCCGTGCTGAGGATAGCCACGCTCCAGTTGCTGAACAATTGTCGCCTCGGCTTTACGCGCCGTGTCTTCAAGCAACTTGTCGAGATTGAATTCATCGTGGGCATTTTCAATGCGCTCACGCACCTTCAAAAAATGCTCAACAGCGCTACGCGCGGCGCGCAGCGTAAATTGGACCATTGGATTCATGGTTGGGCCTTGTCACAGTGATGTTAAAGAACGTTAGGCGTAGACATCGCCTATGGCGCGCAATTCTAGCAGACCGCTATCGGGCATGCTATCGACTCATGGTAAACTGCGCCTTTTCCGCTTCTAGGGGTCGGGTTTTATCATGCTTGAGCGCGTCCGCATTGTACTTATTGGCACCAGTCATCCTGGCAATATCGGGGGGGTCGCCCGCGCCATGCATAATATGGGGCTCGCCGACCTGGCGCTGGTGGCGCCGCGCTGCGAGGTCATCACCCAGGAGAGCATTTCCCGCGCCTCGGGCGCCGACCACCTGCTTCACAGCGCTCAGGTGTTTGCGACCATCGAAGACGCCGTGGCGGACTGCACGCTGGCGGTGGGTGCCAGCGCCCGCTCGCGTACCCTGCCGTGGCCGATGATAACCCCCCGCGAGCTGGCCGACCGCCTGCCCGGAGAATGCCGGCCGAGCGAGTCGCGCGTGGCGCTGGTCTTTGGCCGTGAGGACAGCGGCCTGACCAACGCCGAGCTTCAGCGCTGCCATGCTCACGTGCATATCCCCACCAATGCTGATTTCAGCTCGCTCAACTTGGCGGCGGCCGTTCAGGTACTCGCCTATGAATGCCGCATGGCCTGGTTATCTCAAGCCAGCCAGGAGCCCAGCACCACTGATCCAGCGGACGCGGCTCTGCCCGTCACCGTATCGGAAGCGGACGATGAACTGGCTTCACACGCAGCTCTTGAAAACTATTTTGAACACCTGGAACGCGTACTGATCGCCATCGGGTTCCATGACCCAGAGAAGCCCCGTCAGCTTATGGCGCGCCTGCGACGTCTTTACCTTCGCGCCCGCCCTGAACAGATGGAAATGAATATTCTACGCGGGATTTTATCCGCCACCGAAAAGGCGGCGCATCACAAGCAGCCGCGTGAGTGAAGCGCTAGACTTGAAGAGAGTGTCACGCGCCCCCAGTATCAGATGTCTACTGCGCTCGATGACCCTGCGATTCGGGTCAAAACCACCCGGTGACGAATCGAACTGCCAACGCCCAAGGGATCCCCATGTTTCAACGCCTGCGTGAAGATATTAACAGCGTCTTTGAGCGCGACCCGGCCGCCCGCAACTTTCTTGAGGTACTGACCAACTACCCCGGACTTCACGCGCTGCTGCTGCATCGCTGCAGTCACTGGCTGTGGAAAAAAAACCTCAAGTGGCTATCGCGCTCGATGTCGACGTTTGGACGCTGGCTGACGGGCATCGAAATCCATCCCGGCGCGACCATCGGGCGGCGTTTTTTCATTGACCATGGCATGGGCGTGGTGATTGGCGAGACCGCTAGAGTGGGCGATGACGTAACGCTCTATCAGGGGGTCACGCTTGGGGGTACCAGCTGGCACAAGGGCAAGCGCCACCCGACGCTGGGCGATGGCGTGATCGTCGGCGCGGGAGCGAAAATCCTCGGCCCCTTCACCGTCGGTGCGGGCGCTAAAATCGGCTCCAATGCCGTGGTCACCAAGGAAGTCCCGGCCGGGGCGACGGTGGTCGGCATTCCCGGCAAGGTAGTGAAACGTGCCGACCCGGATGTCGAAGAAGCCCTGGACGTCGACCCGGCTCGCCGCGAAGCAATCTGCCAGAAATTCGGTTTTGATGCCTACGGCGTAAGCGAGGACATGCCCGACCCAGTCGCCCGTTCCATGCAGGCCATGCTGGATCACATGCACGCCGTGGATGAACGTATCGAACGCATGTGCTCGACGCTGCGCAAACTGGATGCCAGCTATCGGGATGGCCAGCTACCGGCGCTGCGCGATGAGGATTTCGCCGATATTCTGGATGAAGCCGACGGCGCCTGCTCGGATTCAGCAAAATATCCACGATCAACGACCTCGGCTGAGCAGGACGCTTCATCGGGTAATGGTTGACCAAAGCACTCGGGTTTTCCCATAATGGCGAAACATTTGCCGTTAGCGCTGAGCCACCGGCGTCGAGGTACCTGTCATGCGTTTGACTACCAAAGGGCGTTACGCCGTAACCGCCATGTTGGACTTAGCCCTGAATGCCCAGCATGGGCCCACCAGCCTTAGCGATATTTCCCAGCGCCAGGAAATATCCCTGTCGTATTTAGAGCAACTGTTTGCACGGTTACGCCGTTACGGGCTGGTGAATAGCGTGCGGGGCCCGGGTGGCGGTTACCTCCTCGCCCACGCACCTGACAGCATCAGCGTTTCCCAGGTAATTGACGCGGTTAACGAAACCGTCGACGCCACACGCTGCCAGGGGCTTTCGGACTGCCAGCAGGGAGATACCTGCCTGACGCACCATTTATGGTGCGATCTCTCGGCGCAGATTCGCCATTTTCTGAACGACGTGACGCTGGCTCAGTTGATGCAGCGACCCGATGTAATGCAGGTCGCTGAACGCCAGCAGCAACGGGTCGCGGCAGGTATCCTTGCTTCGTCAACCTGATACGCCAGCACCTTCTTTCCACCACAGGTACATGACCACGATGACTGCTGCTTCGCTTCCCATCTACCTTGATTATGCCGCCACAACGCCGGTCGACCAGCGTGTGGCCGAGGTGATGCAGCGTTACCTGACCGTGGATCAACTGTTCGCCAACCCGGCTTCGCGCAGCCACATGCTGGGCTGGCAGGCGGAACAAGCCGTGGAGCAGGCACGTCGCCAGGTGGCCGATACGATCGGTGCTGACCCACGCGAAATCGTCTGGACCAGCGGTGCCACCGAGGCCGACAACCTGGCACTGATCGGCTTCATGCGCGCCAATCGCGAACGGGGCATGCACCTGGTGACGTCAGCCATTGAACACAAGGCGATTATCGACACCGCCCGGGCGCTTGAAAACGAGGGCTTTGAGGTTACCTGGCTGACGCCGGGACCCGACGGCTGCATCCAGCCCGATCAACTACGCGAGGCCATGCGGGATGACACCGCGCTGGTTTCGCTAATGGCGGTCAACAACGAGCTCGGCAGCATCAATGACATTGCCGCCCTCGCCGCGGTGACCCACGAGTTCGGTGCCGCCTTTCATTGCGATGCCGCCCAGGCCGTCGGCCGCATCGAACTATCGGTGGTCGCCCAGCAGGTGGACCTAATGTCGCTGTCAGGCCACAAGGCCTATGGGCCGAAGGGCGTGGGGGCGCTCTACGTGAAGCGCCACCCGGATATGCGCATTGAAGCGCTGATTCACGGCGGCGGCCACGAGCGTGGCATGCGCTCCGGCACCCTGCCCACGCATCAGATTGCCGGCATGGGCGAAGCCTTTAACCTGATGCAGCAGCAACATGCTGCAGATCAAACGCATATCACCCAACTGCAGCAACGCTTTCTGAAAGGACTGGAGGGACTGGACGGTGTCTACGCCAATACCCCTATTTCCCAGGCAGTCCCCAATATTTTGAACCTCGCCTTTGAAGGTGTGGAAGGTGAATCGCTACTGATGGGGCTGCGCGATGTCGCTGTCTCTACCGGCTCTGCATGCAACTCTGCAAGCGTAGATCCGTCATACGTATTACTTGGCATTGGCGTACCGCGACGTCTTGCCCTCTCGTCGATACGTTTCAGCTTCGGACGCTTTACTACCGAGGCTGACATCGACCATGCCATCACGCTTATCCGCCATGCGGTGAGCGGGCTGCGCGCTTAGCAGCGCTAAGCGGCTGACTACTTACAGGAGGACGCCTCAATGGCCACACTCAACATTACCCCAGCTGCCGCCCAGCAGATCCAGCAAGTGCTCGACGAACGCGGTCAAGGTTTGGGCCTGCGCGTTTCCGTCAAGCCCAGCGGCTGCTCAGGCTATAGCTATGTACTGGACTTTGCCGATCAGGTGAACGACGAGGACGTTCGCTTCGAGGCCAATGGTGCGAGCGTTTATGTTGCCCCCGACGCCGTTGAGATGCTCGACGGCAGCGAAGTCGACTACGTCAACGAAGGCTTGAATCGCTTTTTCCGTTTCAATAACCCCAACGTAAAAGACGAATGCGGCTGCGGTGAAAGCTTTACCGTCTAGTGCGCGTTGCAGGCTCATGACGGGGCGGTATTCATCCCCCGGCTTAAGCGCTATAATCGCGCCACTCGTTAGCCGACATGGCTGGCGACACCTTATTTGTACCGCCCCGGCCCACCGGGGCGGCAATGTTTTTCATCCTTTCAGGAGACGCTGAACATGGCAACTGAACGTACGCTATCTATCATCAAGCCCGACGCCGTAGCCAAAAACGCCATTGGCGAGATCATCGCCCGTTTTGAGAACGCCGGGCTGCGCGTGGTCGCCGCAAAAATGCTGCACCTGTCTGAAGAAAAAGCCGGCGGCTTTTACGCTGAGCATAAAGAGCGTCCGTTCTTCAAGGACCTGGTCGGTTTCATGACCTCAGGCCCGGTTGTCGTGCAAGTGCTTGAAGGCGAAGGCGCGGTTGCCAAAAATCGCGACTTGATGGGAGCCACCAACCCCAAGGAAGCCGCAGCCGGCACGATTCGCGCCGATTTTGCGGAAACAATCGACGCCAACGCTGTCCATGGCTCTGACTCTGTGGAAAGCGCCGAGCGCGAAATTAACTACTTCTTCAGCAACGACGAAATCTGCCCGCGCTAGCCTTTAAGGTAGCGCCGCCGTTTCAACGTCTGTTGCCGGCCATTTACGCGGGGGCTTCGCCCTCGCCATTTCCCAATACGCTGACCGCCATGACCACCACCGTAGCCCAACATACGCCTAGCTCTGCCCCCCAACATACGCCCAGCGCAAAAGCGACGCCCGAGCGTCAAAACCTGCTGGGTATGTCGCGCGAGCAGATGGCGGCCTTTTTTGTCTCTATCGGCGAAAAGAAATTTCGTGCCGCCCAGGTGATGAAGTGGATTCACATCGAAGGGTGCGATGACTTTTCCGCGATGACCAACCTGTCGAAACCGCTGCGGGAAAAGCTCGCCCAGGTGGCGGAAATTCGCGGGCCGGGGGTGATCTACGAGGGCACTTCGAGCGATGGCACACGCAAGTGGGTGCTGGAAGTGGAAGACGGCAGCTACGTCGAGACCGTGCTGATCCCTGCCGAAAACGGTAAGCGCCGCACCCTGTGCGTTTCTTCCCAGGTGGGCTGCTCGCTGGACTGCAGCTTCTGCTCGACCGGCAAGCAAGGCTTTCAGCGCAACCTCACTGCCGCTGAAATCATCGGCCAGGTGTGGGTCGCCCAGCGCAGCGTCGGCCCGCGGCGGGACACTGCCAACCGGCCGGTGACCAATGTGGTGATGATGGGCATGGGCGAGCCGCTCCTCAACTATGATAACGTCGTGCCGGCCATGAAGCTGATGCTCGACGACGACGGCTATGGCCTGTCCAAGCGCCGGGTCACGCTTTCCACCTCGGGCGTGGTACCCATGCTGGACAAGCTCGGCGATGAGCTTGACGTCAGCCTGGCAGTGTCGCTTCACGCCGCCAACGATGAGCTGCGTAACGAACTCGTACCGCTAAATCGCAAGTACAACATACGGTCATTGATGGATGCCTGTCACCGCTATTTGGCTAAATGCCCAGAAAACCGGTTGGTGACCATCGAATATACCCTGATCAAAGACGTCAATGACCAGCAAGAGCACGCCGAGCAGTTAGCGGCGCTGCTCGACGAGCTACCCTGTAAAATCAATTTGATTCCGTTCAACCCGTTCCCCAACTCCGGGTATGAAACACCATCGCGGAACCAGACAATGCGTTTCCAGCAGTGGCTGCACGACTTGGGCTACACTGCTCCCATTCGGTCGACGCGCGGCGATGATATTGATGCCGCCTGCGGACAGCTTGTGGGCCGGGTGAAGGATCGCACCAAACGCAGCGCCCGCTATATCCAATCGATTCAATTGGATGCCGACTGATGAGACGCCTTCTTGACTTCCGGTTAACACAGCGCTTTGATGGACACGGTTTAATTTAGCGATCCCCCTTTTTTACCGTTACCTTGCGAGGATCTACATGATGTGTCACCGCAGGCTTTACCACCCATCTCGGGTGTCCTTGCTCGCCGCGCTGATCGGCAGCATGTGGCTAGCCGGCTGTGCCTCTACCTCCAATGTACCCTCCTCGCCGTCACCTCCCGAGGCCGCATCAGCCTATACCCAGCTCGGCGTTGCCTACCTGGAACGCGACAACCTGCCAAGAGCACTCAATGCACTGGACCGTGCGCTTGAGATCGCCCCCGATAATGCGGAAGCGCTGCAGGCCATCGCGCTGGTTTACCAGCAGCAAGGGGAAAGCAACCTGGCTGACCAGCATTTCCAACGTGCTATCGAGACGGCGCCCGAGTTTACCCGTGCGCGTAACAATTACGCCGCGTTTCTTTACCAAGAGGGGCAAGTGGAAGCCGCCTGCAACCAACTGGAAATCGCTTCCAAGGATGCCCAGTACGATAATCGTACCCAACTTTTTGCCAATTTAGGGCAGTGCTATATGGCCCTGGGCGAGACGGAATTAGCACGCGAGCGCTTTAAACGCGCGCAACAAATCGATCCGCGCAACCCACGCGGCTATTTAATGTTAGCTGAACTCGAATATTCACAGGGCAATTACGCCGAGGCATGGTCACCGCTGCAAAAACACCTGCAGCTTGCCGGGCCGAGCCAGGATGCGCTGACGCTGGCCATTGATATTGCCGAAGCCAGAGGCGATCACGCCGCTGTGGCCGACTATCAACGTCAGCTGAGTGCCAATTGAGCGATGGACGCCCTGACCACCGATTATTTAATGAAGGATGCTCAGCCATGAGCGAGACACCGTCACAAGCTAGCGACACCCCAAATGTTAATGACTCCCCCGGCGAGCTGTTGGCCCGCCGCCGCGAACAACTTGACATTGCCCTTAACGACGCCGCTCGGGCGCTGAATCTGCGCCCTGCCGTTGTCGATGGCCTCGAGCGCGATGATTACAGCGAAATCCCGGTGGTGACCTATCGCCGCGGTTACCTGCGCGCCTATGCCAAATATCTCGAACTGGATGAACGACAGATACTTGAGGCTTACCGGGCGCGCTTTGGCGAAGCCGATGTCGAACGCAAAGTTACGCCGGTCGCAGTCACCAAGCCGCCCTCACGACTGGGCGCCTGGTTATTCAAGCTGGTGACATTACTGGTCATCGTGGCGTTGATTGCCGTTACCGTCATGTGGTGGCAAAGCCGCGGGGGGAACGAGCTCCCTGACCTGGATTCATCGTCACAAATGGACACACCCGAAGCGCAGGACCAGGCCGGTGATTTATTAGACGAGCCTTCACAGACTGAATCGGCGGTTTCATCCAGCGACGCAGAAGAAGAAACGACATTTGACGATCTGGTCGCTGAAGATGACACCAGCACAGCGGAGAGCAATCTTGCCGCAGAAAGCACCGAAGACAGTATCAGTGAGACAACAAGTAACGATACGTCCTCAACTGAACCTGATCCTGCATCGCTGGTCGACGGCGATGAGGCGGCTCAGGCCAACAATCTGGCAACAACGGATAGCGAGGATGATGACAGCAACAGCGATGACGGCAACAACGACGCCAACCCTAACCTTCTGACGCTGACCTTCAACGAACAGTCATGGACCGAAATTATCGACGCTGACAACCAGCGCGTGCTGGTAGGACTTCAAGAACCTGGCACGTCTGCCAGTGTCGAAGGTCAGCCACCGTTCCGGCTCACCGTGGGCAACGTCACTGGCGTTGAAATGCGCTATCAAGGCGAAGACGTCGACTTGACCTCTCGCGCAGGCGCCAACAACGTGGCTCGCTTCACTCTGGGAGAGTAACCGACTTATGCACGCTCATTCGCCCATCAAGCGCCGGGCTTCGCGCCAAATCCATGTGGGTAACGTTGCCGTTGGCGGAGATGCGCCCATCGCCGTTCAGAGCATGACCAACACGGACACGCTGGACGTCGAGGCGACCGTTGCGCAAATAGCCCAGTTAGAGAAAGCCGGGGCTGATATCGTACGCGTGTCAGTGCCCGATATGGACGCCGCTGAAGCCTTTGGCAAGATCAAGCGCCAAGCCAACGTGCCGCTGGTCGCCGACATCCACTTTGATTACAAGATTGCCCTGCGTGTGGCCGAGCTAGGCGTTGACTGCCTGCGCATCAACCCTGGCAATATTGGCCGGGAAGACCGCGTCCGTGCGGTCGTCAGTGCCGCGCGCGAGCATGGCATTCCCCTGCGTATCGGCGTAAATGCGGGTTCTCTCGAGAAAGACCTGCAAAAAAAATACGGCGAACCGACACCGGCAGCCCTGGTCGAATCGGCGATGCGCCATATCGACTACCTGGACCGCCTGGATTTTCCTGACTTCAAGGTCAGCGTAAAGGCCTCGGATGTCTTCATGGCCGTGGCCGCTTACCGCGACCTGGCCACACGCATTGAGCAGCCACTCCACCTGGGTATTACCGAAGCAGGCGGGCTACGCTCCGGCACGGTAAAATCCTCCATCGGCCTTGGCATGCTGCTGATGGATGGGATTGGCGATACGATTCGTGTCTCGCTCGCAGCTGACCCTGTGGAAGAAATCAAGGTCGGCTACGACATGCTGAAAAGCCTCAAACTCCGCTCCAAAGGCATCAACTTTATTGCCTGCCCGAGCTGCTCGCGGCAGAATTTCGATGTCATCAGCACCATGAACCAGCTTGAAGAACGGCTGGAAGACGTCATGACCCCGCTTGATGTGTCGGTCATTGGCTGTGTGGTCAACGGTCCTGGCGAAGCCAAGGAAACCGATATTGGCTTGACCGGCGGCAGCCCCGCCAACCTGGTGTATATCGACGGCAAGCCGTCCAGCAAATTACGCAACGACCACCTTGTCGATGACTTGGAGCGGCTGATCCGCGACAAAGTCCGTGAAAAACAGCAGCAGGAAGACAACACGATCGCCCGCAGCGTTTAAGCACAACGCGGGATAGCCGACCCAGGGAGTTTGCCTTGAGCAAGTCTGTAGCGAAAAAAATCCAAGCCATTCGAGGCATGAATGATTTATTGCCCAGCGAGAGTTCTCGCTGGCAATTTTTTGAAGGAATAGTCCGCCAGTTGATGCAGCGTTACGGTTTTGCGGAAATCCGCACGCCGATCGTCGAGCAGACTGCGCTGTTTGCGCGCTCCATCGGGGAAGTCACCGACATCGTCGAAAAGGAGATGTATACCTTCGAAGACCGTAACGGCGACAGCCTTACCCTGCGTCCCGAAGGCACCGCCAGCTGCGTACGCGCCGCCATGGAAAATGGTCTTCTGTACAACCAGACCCAACGGTTGTGGTACCAGGGGCCGATGTTCCGCCATGAGCGGCCGCAGAAGGGTCGCTATCGCCAGTTTCACCAGGTCGGCATTGAGGCTTACGGTTTTGAAGGACCGGACATTGATGCCGAGGTCATTCTGCTCTCTGCTCGCCTGTGGCAAGAGCTGGGGCTGATGGAGCACGTGACCCTCGAGCTCAACTCGTTGGGCTCCAGCGAGGCCCGCGCGGCTTACCGTGACAAGCTGGTTGCCTATTTCGAGCAGCATCGCGACGTGCTTGACGAAGACGCCAAGCGGCGGCTGACCAGTAACCCACTGCGCATTCTCGACTCCAAAAACCCGGCCATGGCGGAGATGCTCGACGGCGCTCCGCGCTTGCTGGATAACCTTGACGAGCCTTCGCAGGCCCACTTTGAGCAACTCAAAGCCATGCTCGACGCGGCGGGTATTGACTATGTCATCAACCCGCGGCTGGTCCGCGGTCTCGACTACTACTCGCGTACCGTCTTCGAGTGGACGACGACGGCACTGGGCAGCCAGGGTACCGTATGCGCTGGCGGCCGCTACGACGGCCTCGTCGAACAACTGGGCGGCAAACCCACCCCCGGGGTGGGTTTTGCCATGGGCATTGAGCGTCTGATTTTATTGCTCGAAACTCTCGATCTTGTGCCTGACGAAGCTGCCAGCGACGTGTATCTGCTGGCGATGGACGACACGGCGACGATTGCCGCGATCACCTTGGCCGAGCAGCTACGCAGCGAACTTCCCTGGCTACGTCTGCAGTTGCATTGCGGCGGCGGCAGTTTCAAAAGCCGGATGAAAAAAGCCGATAAAAGCGGGGCCGCGTTCGCCTTGCTGTTAGGTCAAGACGAAATAGCCGAAAATGCTGTCACGCTCAAGGCCCTGCGCGACGACCGGGAACAGCAACGTGTTCCCCAGGCAATGCTGGCTCACACGCTTAGCGAGCAGCTACCCAACACCCCATAAACGAGTGGCAGGCATTGCCTGCCACTCAACCCATCATGACCGTAGCCGTGGGCGGCGGTTATTGCTGAATAGGAGGCCGCCCGTGGCGGATAGAAGCGAAGACGAACAGCTGGATGTGATCAAGCGCTGGTGGAAAGAAAACGGCACGTCACTGATCGCTGGCGCTGCGCTGGCGGCAGCCGGCGTATTCGGTTGGAACGCCTGGCAGGATTATCAAGCCGACAAAGCCGAGGCAGCGTCAGTACGCTATCAGCAGCTGGTTAGCCTCGCCGCCGGCAATGAGCTTGAAGGCGACCAGCTCAGCGAAGCCCGTGAGATGGTCGACGAGATTGTCAGTGAGCACGACGACACCTTGTACGCTGAACTGGCCTTACTGCTTGATGCCCGCCTGGCCGTTCAGCAGGATGACCTCGACAGCGCTGTTGAGTCGCTTACCCAGGTGGCGGAATCTTCGTCGCGGCGCTATGTGCAAAGCCTTGCCTGGCTGCGCCTGGCACGTCTCGCCATCGCCAACGACGACCCCGAACGCGCGCTCGAACTGCTCGATGAACCGATCACCGACCCCCTGGCAGCCCAGCAAGCCAACGTCCGGGGCGACGCCCACATGGCGCTTGGCCAGAACGACCAGGCTCGAAACGCCTGGCAGGATGCCCTTTCGCTGGCACAGCAACAAGGCCAGCCGCTATACGGCGTGCAGTTCAAGCTTGACGATCTCGGCGCTGAGGAGACAACTCAATGACCCCCCTGTTTTCAACATCAATGTTATCCATATCTACGTTTTCGAAACGCACGCTTCCAACTCCCATCATGCGTGCGGCCCTGGGCGCCGCTGCACTGGTCCTATTGGCTGGCTGCGCGAGCAAAAGCGAACCTGCATACACGCCCAAAGAGCTTAAAAGCTTCGAAGCAAGTTCAACCCTTGAGACGCTTTGGCAACACGACGTAGGCGACGGCCTGGGACGGGCGCACTACCCCATTGCGCCAGCGCGCGAAGGCGATAACGTCTTCGCCGCCGACGCGCAAGGCGTGGTGATGTCGTTTTCCGCCAACGACGGCGAGGAACGCTGGGAAGTCGACCTGGACACGCCCATCTCCAGTGCCTTGACCGCGATTGCCGGTCAGGTCTATCTGGGCACACGTAACGGCGAAGTCATTTCCCTGGACCAAAGCGACGGCAGTGTTAACTGGCGCGCGCGGGTCTCCAGCGAAGTGCTGGCAGCCCCCCAGGCCAACCCGGAGTTGCTGGTCGTACAAAGCATCGACGGCCAGGTGACCGCACTTGACCGCGCAAGCGGTGACGAGCGCTGGGTATTTTCCAGTTCACTGCCGTCACTGACCCTGCGTGGCACCGGCACGCCTCTGGTGATCGAGCCGGTCAGCTTTGTCGGCCTGGCCAACGGCCGTTTGACGACTATTGATAATCGCAATGGGCAGCCACTATGGGATATGCAGATTGCCACGCCTCAAGGTCGTAGCGAAGTCGAGCGCCTTGTCGACCTTGCGGGCCAGCCGATTCTCAGCCGGGAAGGTCGCCTGTTCGTGACCAGTTATAACGGCCAACTGGTGGCACTGGATGCGACGCGCGGCAATGTCCTATGGGAGCGCGAACTCTCCAGCCGCCACTCGCCCTTGCTGGTGGGTGACCTGCTGTTTGTGGTCACCGACGATAGTCACTTGGTCGCCATTGACAGCACTAATGGCCAGGAAGTGTGGCGCAACGACGCCCTGGAAGATCGCTGGCTGACGGCCCCCACCTTCGCCGACGGGCGTGTGGTGGTAGGCGATTTTGAAGGCTATGTGCACCTGATCGACGCCCGCGAAGGAGAGCTGGTGGGTCGCACCGAAGTCGACAGCTCGGGCATTAGCGTCCCGGCGGTCACTGAAGGCGACGTGATCCACGTGCTGGCCAATGACGGACATTTTGAAACGCTGGAAGTCTCTCCATGACACCTGTGATTGCGCTAGTTGGCCGCCCGAACGTGGGCAAGTCGACGCTGTTTAACCGCCTTACCCGCTCGCGGGATGCGTTGGTCGCCGACTTTCCCGGCCTGACCCGCGATCGCAAGTATGGCAACGGCATGCTGGGCAATAAAGCCTATACCGTGATCGACACCGGCGGCATCAGCGGCGACGAACAAGGCATCGATGCGGCCATGGCGGAGCAATCGCTGGCCGCCATCGACGAAGCGGATATCGTGCTATTCATGGTCGATGCGCGGGCAGGCTTGAACATGGCCGACGAGGCCATTGCCAACCACCTGCGGGTCAACCAGAAGAAAACCTGGCTGGTGGTCAACAAGACCGATGGGTTGGAAGAACACTCTGCCATGGGCGATTTCTGGTCGCTTGGCCTGGGTGACCCATGGCCGATTGCGGCGGCTCACGGCCGCAACGTCTCGACCCTGATGGATACGGTGCTCGAGCCCTTTCCCGAGCGCGATGCCGACATACCCGCCGACACCGGTACCAAGGGCATTCGTATCGGCGTGATCGGGCGGCCCAATGTGGGCAAATCGACGCTGGTCAACCGCCTGCTGGGTGAGGAACGTGTGGTCGTCTTCGATGAGGCGGGCACCACGCGTGACGCCATCGAAATCCCTTTCGAACGCCGCGGCAAGCCTTATGTGCTGATTGATACCGCCGGGGTCCGGCGACGCAAGAACGTCAGTGAAGTGGCCGAAAAGTTTTCCATCATCAAGACCCTGGACGCCATTAAAGAATGCCATGTCGCGGTGATGGTGCTGGATGCACGCAGTGGACTGGTCGAGCAGGACCTGCACCTGCTCGATTACGTTCTTACCTCCGGCCGGGCCCTGGTGTTGGCGGTCAATAAATGGGACGGACTGGAAAGCGAAGCCAAGGATAAGATGCGTAACGAAATCAAGCGTCGCCTGGGCTTTGCCGACTACGCCGAGATGCACTTTATTTCAGCGCTGCACGGTACGGCGGTAGGCGACCTTTACCCGTCGATTGACCGCGCTTTCAATGCCGCCAACGCCCACTGGTCCACCAACCGCCTGACCACGCTGCTTCAGGATGCTGTCAGCCAGCATCCGCCGCCGATGATCCATGGGCGACGCATCAAGCTGCGCATGGCCCACCAAGGCGGCAGCAATCCGCCGATCATCGTCGTGCATGGCAATCAGACAGCCTCCCTGCCCGACGCCTACCGCCGCTACCTGACCAATACCTTCCGCAAGGTGTTGAAGGTGCGCGGCACGCCCATGCGTTTCGAGTTTCGCTCCGGCGACAACCCCTTTGACCACATGGCAGGCGCCAGCGACAAAGAGAAAGCCAAAAAGCGTGAGCTCAACCGCACCAAAGAGGCACGTAAAAGCCGCCGTTAAACGGCTAAGCCTTGTCGTGCAATCCCTTGCGGCCTACCCAGTGGGCCGCAAACTGCCAGGCGGTGCGTCCGCTGCGCCCACCGCGCAGGGTTGCAAAGCGCAGCGCTTCGGCGCGCGCCTCATCATCCCAACTGACGTTCTCGTCGCTCACCCGCGAGACCCAATGGGCGCACAGGTCCAGGTAGGTTGCCTGGTTAAAGGGATGAAAGCTCAGCCATAGCCCAAAGCGGTCCGACAGCGAGATTTTCTCCTCCACCGCATCGCCATGGTGCAACTCCTCACCGACCAGCTGCGAGCCGCTGTTGTCGTCCATCGATTCGGGCAGCAAATGACGACGGTTCGAGGTGGCATACAGCAATACGTTTTCCGGCGGGCCGGTCAACGCCCCATCGAGCACGCTCTTGAGCGCCTTGTAGGCATCGTCGTTGCCCTCAAAAGAGAGGTCATCGCAGTAAACGACGAAGCGTTGTGGCTGATGACGCAACTGTTCGACCAGTACCGGCAGGCTGGCAAGTTCATGGCGGTCAATCTGAACCAGGCGTAGCCCCTCGCCTGCCAGTGCGTTAAGCAGCGCGCGCACCACCGACGATTTCCCGCTGCCTCGCGCTCCCCACAATAGCGCGTGGTTGGCGGGCAAGCCTTGTAAGAACGCCCGGGTATTATCCACCAGCGCCTGCTTTTGCCGCTCAATGCCCAGCAGGTCGTCAAGCGCTAGCGCATCCCTTGGCGGCACCGCCACCAGACGCCCGCCCAGCGGGTGACGCTGCCACAGCGCGGCGACTTCCGTCTGCCAATTAACCAGTTCGGCTGCGGGTGGTAACCAATGGTCCAGTCGATCGAGTAAGTGGGTTAAGCGCTGGCTTAATTCGGCATCCATAACGACTCTCTTGATGAATTATTCGCATGAGGATTGATTTACCCTGTACAGCCGTTATCTTGGGGCAAGGAATTCACTTTCACAAAAGGAAATACACCATGCGCTGGTTTCGCCCTCTCGCCATTACGGCCCTGTGTCTTGCTGTTGCGGCCTGTTCGACATCGCCTACCGGGCGCTCACAGCTGTTGTTGTTATCCGACGAGGAACTCAACAACATGGGTAGCCAGGCCTTTAACCAGTATCAGCAGGAATTGCCCAGTGCCGGTCAGGCAAGCCAACGCTACGCGCAATGCATTGCCAATGCCATTGTCGCGGAACTCCCTCAGGACCAGCAGCAGATGGACTGGCAAATCCGTGTCTTCGAGGCTGAAGAGCCTAACGCCTTTGCGCTACCCGGCGGCTATATGGGCTTACATACCGGCATGCTGGATATCGCCACCAATCAGGACCAGGTGGCGTCAGTGGTCGCCCACGAAATCGGCCACGTGCTCGCCAAGCACTCCAATGAGCGGGCATCGACCCAAAGCGCGACCCAACTGGGGCTTTCCGTCATTTCCAGCGCTTCCGGCCTGGAAGGCGCAGGTGGTGAGCAGCTGATGGGCGTCCTTGGCATGGGGGCACGATACGGCATCATGCTGCCCTTCTCGCGTCGCCATGAAAGCGAAGCGGATACCATTGGCCTGGAGTTGATGGCCCGGGCCGGGTTTGACCCGCGTGAGAGCGTCACGCTGTGGCAAAACATGCAGCAAGCATCTGGCGGTGGCGCACCGCCGGCCTGGATGTCGACCCACCCAAGCCAAGGCCAGCGGATTGAAGGGCTGCAAGCGAGCATGAGCAATGCCATGGCCACCTTTGAACAGGCGCGCAACAACGGCCGCACGCCCAACTGTCCACGCCCATAATAAACAACCGCCGCTGCCTCTCGGCAGCGGCGGTTCATCAGGGTTACGGCCCTCGGGTGACCCCGAAAAGTCGCTCCTTAGCTATATCCAGCTAGCACAGTTCAGCTATTCGTAGTTCAGTGACTGACGCAGCCGCGCCCGAACCGGCGCTGTATCAGGGCGCTGATTGCGCCAGAGGTAAAACGCTTCTGCCGCCTGCTCGACCAGCATGCCCAGTCCGTCCAGGAGTTTCGCCCCTCGGGGCCCGGCCCACTTTAAAAACACCGTCGGCTCGACACCGTACATCATGTCATAGGCCCAGGCGCCATTGGCAAACAGCTCGTCGGGTAGCGGCGGCAAGTCGCCCGAAAGGCTGGCGCTGGTACCATTGATGACCACGTCAAATTTGCCTTCCAGAGCGTCGAAACCACCGCCCTTGATCGGCCCCAAGTCGGCAAAATCATCGGCCAGTTGCCGGGCTTTTTCTGCCGTGCGATTGACCACGACCATTTCACTGGGCTGCTCACCGAGCAGGGGCTCCAGAATACCGCGCACGGCGCCGCCTGCGCCGACTATCAAGACACGCTTTCCCGCTAGCGCCACGCGGTGATAAGCCAGATCACGTACCAGGCCAACGCCATCGGTGGTATCCCCGTAGGTGCGGCCATTACCGCCCAGAATCAGCGTATTCACTGCCCCTGCCCGACGGGCACGATGGCTCAGCGTATCGCAGAGCGCGAAAGCATCCGCCTTGAACGGCACGGTCACATTGGCACCTCGTCCACCCTCGGCGCAAAACGCCTGCCACGCCGCCGCCAGCTCGCCTATCGGCGGCTCCATGGCGGTATAGTCGATGTCCTGCCCTGTTTGATCGGCAAAGTCGGCGTGAATCATGGGAGATTTGGAGTGGCCAATGGGATTGCCAAAGACGGCGTAACGATCGGTCATAGAACCTCCTCGCCACGCGTTGCGGTGGCTTCGTCGAGCCAGTCGCGGGGCACAAGATACTCATTGAGCTTCGCCTCGGGGCTATCGTTCTCCGGGGTGAACGCATATTCCCAGCGGGCCAAGGGTGGCATCGACATCAGAATGGACTCGGTGCGCCCCCCGCTTTGCAGGCCAAACAGCGTCCCTCTATCCCATACCAGGTTGAACTCGACATAGCGTCCGCGGCGATAAAGCTGGAATTGACGCTGCTGCTCGTTCCAGGCGTCGCCACGACGACGTTCGACAATCGGCAGGTAGGCGTCCAGAAAGCTGTCGCCGACGGCACGTTGAAAAGCAAAGCAGTCTTCAAAGCTGCCGTCGTTGAGATCATCAAAGAACAAGCCACCCACGCCTCGGGTTTCCTCTCGGTGCTTGAGATAGAAGTACTCATCGCACCAGGCCTTGTAGCGCGCGTAAACGTCGTCCCCAAACGGTGCGCAGGCCGCGCTGGCTACCTTGTGCCAGTGCACTACATCGTCAAACACCGGGTAGAACGGCGTTAAGTCATAGCCGCCACCAAACCACCAGACAGGCGGCTCGCCCGCTTTTTCGGCGATAAAGAACCGTACGTTGCCGTGGCTGGTGGGCACATGGGGATTTTCCGGATGCAGCACCCAGGAAACCCCGACCGCGTGAAAACTGCGCCCGGCAAGTTCCGGTCGTGCGGCTGTGGCCGAGGGCGGCAACTGGGTACCGAAAACATGCGAGAAATTGACGCCACCTTTTTCAAACACGCCGCCATTTTCGATTACCCGCGAGCGGCCACCGCCGCCTTCTTCACGGTCCCATTCATCCTGCCTGAAGTTTGCCTGTCCGTCGGCGCTTGCCAGCCCCTCGCAAAGACGTTCCTGCAGATCCAGCAGGTAGTTCTTGACGGTATCCAGATGTTCGTGCGCCACGTCGTCTCCTGATGATCGATTAACTGCGTATCACGCTGCCACTGACGAGATCCCGGATCTTGCTGGGCCGTTCGTTACCGCCTAGCTCGCCGTCGATGATCGCCGCCAACTGGTCGCCAAACACCGCCCTGACGTCATCTGCATTGGTCGCCGGGGGATCGCCGGCCACGTTGGCAGAGGTCGATACCAGCGGGCCACCAAAGGCGTCGCAAAGCGCCTGCATCAGCGGGTGGTCAGTGACCCGCAGCGCCACTTTACTGTGCGCACCGCGGACCAGACCGTGACTGCGTCCGTTATCCGGCACCAGCCAGGTGTTCGGCCCCGGCCAACTGGCAATCAATGGCGCATGCAGGGCCAGCGGCAACTGTGTGAGCCACGGCTGAAACTGGCCAATCGATGCCGCCACCAGAATCACGCCCTTGGCTGGATCGCGGGCCTTTAAGCGCATTAACTGAGCCAGCGCTTCGTCGTTGTCAGGATCACAGCTTAATCCCCACACCGCTTCCGTTGGGCAGGCAATAACGCCGCCGTTGCGCAATGCGCGAACGGCTTTATCCAGTTCAGCCGCTGTCGTCATGAAGTCTCCACCCGTTATGGTAAAGGAAACATTATCTTATCATGGCCGGGGTAAACGCACCCAACCACCCGCCTGGGATGCGACCCAGCCCTCGATTTCCAGCATCAGCAGACGTTGCTGGCAGTCACTCACCGAGCTGCCGCTTTGTTGAACCAGCGCGTCGATGGGCGTGGGGGAGGCGCTCAGCAAGCCGAGCAGCGCATCGGGCAGCGGTTCGACTGCGGTGTCAGTTGCCGACCGGTGGGCAGCGATACCTACCCCTGGGGCGGGCAGAAACTCGCTCGCCCAATGCTGCAGCTCGCTGACGATATCCTCGGGGTCGCAGGCCATTGCCGCCCCCTGGCGCAACAACTGCAGGCAGCCACGTGCCTGCTGATTGTGCAACGAACTGGGCAGGGCAAACACATCGCGGCCCTGCTCCATGGCCAGGCGGGCGCTGACCAGCGAGCCGCTTTTCTCGGCCGCTTCGACCACCAGCGTACCCAGCGATAAACCTGTCACGATACGGTTACGGCGCGGAAAAAAAGCCGGGTGGGCCCTGGTGCCCGGCGGATGTTCAGCCAGCACCAGTCCTCCCGGCGAATCGGTGAGCTGTTGATACAGCGCGCGATGGCGGGCGGGATAAATCACATCAATCCCGCAGCCCAATACCGCTACGCTGCTACCGCCCGCGTCCAGGGCAGCTTGCTGGGCCACCCCGTCAATCCCTAAGGCCATTCCGCTGACGATACTCCAACCTCGCTCGGCCAATTCCCGAGCGAAAGTTTGCGCATTATACGTGCCTTCCGATGTCGGCCGACGCGTGCCCACCATGGCAAGTATCGGTCGCTCAAGGGCGCCCAGGTCGCCCTGCGCCCAGAGGACGGCTGGCGGATCAGGTATTTGATTGAGTAGCCTTGGCCATGCGGGATGGTCGCGGTGCAAAAGCGTGCGCCCTGGCGCACTGGACTGCCAGGTCAGACTCGTCTCGACCTCACGTTGCAGGGGGCTTTTTGTGGGGTGCTCACACCACAATCGAAGCGCACTGGCTGCCTTGCTGGGCAAACCCGCCAGCCACCCTTGTGGCCATTGCGGTTGTTGGGCCACCAGCTCAGCGATTCGTTGGGCCCCCACCCCCGGCAGTGCATTGACCACTAACCATTCCCTGGTATCCATTACCTCTCCTCATTCCACCTATCGACGATTGACCCAACTGATCTAGCGCGGCGGCGTCCTTACAAGATCACCAACCTCCAGCACTCGGGAGGCCTCCATCACCAGCGCATAGCTCACGTGATCATAGGGGTTGAAGACCATCAAGGTGCCGGCGGCCTCGTCAGGTAACCTAAGCGGCTCCTGGCTACGTGGATCATTGACGACCTCACCCTGCTCGGCAATCTGGAAGACATGCCCGGCCTGGACGCCATCCAGCGTGCCTAAGTCGATCGTCACCACCTGCAGACGGCCGATAAAGCGCACCCCGCCCGGTACGCCGATCAATGTCCCGGATAACGCATTGCGCGGTGCACGGGGCACCATGTCGTCATTCAGTGGCGAGGTTTCCAACGGCAAGACAAGGTCGTTGTTGCGTATTTCCTGTGCGGCGCTCAGCACTCTCAACTGGGCGACATCCGCATCGGCGCGCAGGTAGCGGGCCTCGCCAATCTTGATCAGCTCGGTACCCAACACCTTGCCATCGTTAGCCAAGTAAGTGTCGGCAGGCCGATAAATACCTACCTCCGCTTGACTGGGTACCTGCCCGAGCACATACAGCGAATCACCCGCCCCGCTGATCAAACGTCCCTGGTTACCGGCCACGACATAAGCCATGGCGTTATCGGCGGGGTCACCCTCTTTGATACGATGATCACGCAGGAACGGCCGGATAATACTCGCATCGATGGGGAGTATCGCTTCGCGTCGAGGCACGGCGCGCATTTTGGGCGATAGTTTGACTACCCGTTGCCCCCGGGAAAGAGAAAGACACGGAGCGCCCTGGCAATCGCTCAGGGTAAGCACATCGCCGGGATAAATAAGGTGTGGATTGCGGATAGCAGGATTGGTTTGCCAAAGATCCGGCCATTGCCAGGGCGCATGCAAGAACCGGCCAGCAATGTCCCACAGGGTGTCGCCCTCTACCACCGTATAGCGCTCGGGCGCCGAATCGCGAACGCGCTCCCAGGCGCCAACATCAAGTGACATCAACAGCGACAGCGTCCCGATGAACCAACAGCCCACGCCATATCGCCTGCGTTGTCCAGCCCCCATCCTGCCCCCTGTCTTTACCTGCGATTACGACGGTGATTCGCGCTGCGCCACCGGGCAGGCATGCCCGGAGCATTGACAGCATGATATAGTGGTCGATCATAAAGTACTCAGTTCATAAATAAAGCACTTGGGCATGCGACCCCATTGACGCACTGCTCAAGCGACTACTCAGTTCAGCACAACGGTGGAAGCAACGCCATGGCCAAACTCGCCATTCTCGAATTCCCTGACGAGCGCCTGCGCACCAAGGCCAAAGCAGTTCAAAGCGTCGATGATGAAGTGCGCAAGCTCGTCGATGACATGCTGGAAACCATGTACGACGCCAAGGGGATCGGCCTTGCCGCAACCCAGGTGGACGTTCACCGCCGCGTGGTGGTCATGGATGTCAGCGACGACAACTCCCAGCCGCTGGTTCTTATCAATCCCAGCTATACCCCCATCGGCGACGAAAAAGAGCCGCTGTCGGAAGGCTGTCTGTCGATTCCGGAGCACTACGCTGAAGTGCCGCGTTACCTGAACGTGGAGTTGAAAGCGCTGGATCGCAACGGCGAGCCCTACACGCTTGAAGCCGACGGCCTACTGGCGCACTGTATTCAGCACGAGTACGACCACCTGGAGGGTGTGTTGTTTGTCGACTATCTGTCGCCCCTCAAGCGTGACCGGATTCGCAAGAAAATGGAAAAGCGCCACAAGCAGATGCAGGACGCCTGACCGCGTCTTGTTGTCCAAGATTACTGTCACGTTTACTTTTGCCGCCAGGTCCCTGTGTCCATGTCATCATTGCGCGTTGTTTTTGCGGGTACCCCGGAATTCGCTGCCTCAAGCCTGGCCGCCCTGCTGGAAAGCCAGCATCAGGTGGTCGCCGCCTATACCCAGCCCGACCGTCCCGCCGGGCGCGGACGCAAGCTCACCCCAAGCCCTGTCAAACGCCTGGCACTTGAGCATGAACTGCCGGTCCACCAGCCTGAAAGCCTGAAAGGAGCCGATGCCCAGGCGACCCTGGCAGCGCTGAACGCCGACGTGATGGTCGTGGTGGCTTACGGGTTGCTGTTACCCCAGGCCGTGCTGGATATGCCTCGACTGGGCTGCCTTAACGTTCACGCCTCGCTGCTACCCCGCTGGCGCGGCGCGGCGCCGATCCAGCGCGCCATTGAAGCCGGTGACAGCGTTTCCGGCGTGACCATCATGCAAATGGATGCCGGCCTGGATACCGGCGACATGCTGCTTGAGGTGCGTACGCCGATCACCGACCAGACCACTGGCGGCGACCTGCACGACCGGCTGGCCCTTCAAGGAGCCAATGCGCTGGTTCAGGTGCTGGACGAGCTGGACACAGGGCGAATTACAGCGTCGCCCCAACCAGAAGACGGCGTCACCTACGCCGCCAAGCTCACCAAGGCCGAGGCCGAGCTGGATTTCAGCCAGTCTGCCGAACAGCTGGTACGCACCATTCACGCCTTCAACCCCTGGCCGGTTGCCTGGTGCGCCCTGGGCGACGACCGCTTGCGCCTGCTGAAGGCAAGTGCCGAGCCCGGTGAACAGTCGCCAACACCCCCCGGCATGTTGCTCGAACACGACGAGGATCACTTGCGAATCGCCTGTGGCGCCGAAGGTCGCCAGGTGCTTTGCGTCAGCCGCGCCCAACTTCCCGGGGGTAAGGCGCTGCCAGCCCGCGAGTTGCTCCACGCCCGCCAGACACGCCTTATCCCGGGCACGCGCCTGGGGCCCAGCCCGCAAGAAGGAGCACCGTCATGAATCAGCCTCGCGCACCCAAAGAAGGCAGCGGCCTGGAAGTACGCGCCGCCGCCGCCAAGGGGCTCGTACCGGTGCTCACCGACAAGGGATCCCTCGCCGGGCTGGATGAACATAGCGTGATCGCCCGGGATCGCAGCCTACTCAAAGAGCTTTGCTACGGCACCTGTCGGCGTTTGCCGCGCCTGGAAGCATTGGCCGGTCAACTGCTTAAGCAGCCGTTCAAAAAGCGCGACAGCGATGTTCAGGCCTTACTACTGATCGGCATCTACCAGCTGCTGTATATGCGCATTCCGGCCCATGCCGCCGTGGGTGAAACCGCTGGCGCCGCGCGGTTGCTCGGCAAGGACTGGGCAACCCGGGTACTCAACGGCTGTCTGCGTCGCTTGCAGCGTGAAGCCGCCGCCCTAGAGGCGACGGTCGACCGCGATGCCCACGTCGCCCTCGAGCATCCCGCCTGGCTGTTGAAAACACTGCGTCACGCATGGCCGGAGCAGTGGCAGGCCATCGCCGAGGCCAATAACCAGCCCGGCCCCATGACGCTGCGCGTGAACCAGCGCCATCAGGATCGCGAAACCTACCTGTCGCTGCTCACTGAAACCGGCCTGGGCGGCCAGCTCTGCGTTCACGCGCCGGATGGCATCACCCTTGAGCAGCCCTGCGATGTTGCCACGCTGCCCGGTTTCGAGCGTGGCTTGGTCAGCGTCCAGGATGAGGCCGCCCAACTGAGCGCGGCGCTGCTCGGCCCGGCGCTTGCGCCACGCCCGGGCGCACAGGTGCTGGACGCCTGCTGCGCGCCCGGCGGCAAGACCGCCCATCTGCTGGAGCAGTTCGATATCGCGCTCACCGCCATCGATAGCGACAACCAGCGCCTGGGGCGGGTTGACGACAGCCTGAGCCGGCTGGGCCTGACCGCCGACCTGCAGCACGCCGATGCCACCCAGCGCGACTGGTGGAACGGCACGCCGTATGACGCCATCCTCCTGGACGCGCCCTGCTCCGGCACCGGGGTCATTCGCCGCCACCCGGATATCAAGAAGCTGCGACGCCCCGACGACATTGGCAAGCTCGCCACTCTGCAGCGCCAGCTGCTGGATAATCTTTGGGCGATGTTGCGCCCCGGCGGCACACTACTGTACGCGACCTGCTCGGTGCTGCCAGAGGAAAATGCCGATCAAATCGAGGCATTTCTTGCCCGGACACCCGATGCTGTCGTCACCACGCCGGACGATGTCGCCTGGGGCATGCCCAGCGGCCAGGGGCGCCAATTGTTCCCCGAAGTGAGCAGTCACGACGGCTTTTTTTATGCCAGACTAGAGAAGCAGGCTGCCTAACGCATTTTCCGTAATGACAGGCAGTGAATTCATGACACGGATGGAGATACCATGAGTCATCACACCTATAAGCACATTGAGCTAACCGGTTCTTCCGAAAAAGGAATTGAAGACGCCGTGCAGAGCGCGCTCGCCAAGGCGTCTGAAACCGTCAAGCATATGCGCTGGCTGGAAGTGACCGACACCCGCGGCCACATCGAAGATGGCCGGGTCGCACACTGGCAGGTCACGATCAAGGTTGGCTTTACCCTGGAATAATCCCCACCTGCTTTTCGGCGGCGGCTGGTTTACACTGGCCGCCGTCTTTATTGCAGCGCACGATAGGCCGCCTCGCGCAATTAACGAGGCATCGCTGGCGCTCTAAACGGAACCGATGCTCAGCAATGAAAATCATCATTCTCGGCGCCGGCCAGGTCGGCGGCACCCTCGCGGAGCACCTTGCCCGTGAGGAAAACGACATCACCGTCATCGATACCGATGCCAAAAAGCTGCGCGAGCTGCATACCAAGCTCGATATTCGCACGGTGACCGGCGCGGGTTCCTACCCCATTGTACTGCGTCAGGCAGGCTGTGAAGACGCCGACATGCTGATTGCCGTGACCAGCAGCGATGAGATCAACATGATCGCCTGCCAGGTGGCGCATACCCTGTTCCGTACCCCGACAAAAATCGCCCGGGTGCGCGCGACGGCCTACCTGACCCGCAAAGGGCTGTTCGCCCACGAAGCGATTCCCATCGACGTGTTGATCAGCCCCGAGCAGGTGGTCACCGACCACGTGCGCCGCCTGATCGAACACCCCGGCGCGCTGCAGGTGTTGGAATTCGCGGGTGGGCTTGTACAACTGGTGGCCGTCAAGGCGTTCTACGGCGGCCCGCTGGTGGGACAGGACCTGGCTTTTCTACGCCGCCATATGCCCAACGTGGATACCCGGGTGGCAGCGATCTACCGCCGCA